>NZ_CP187232.1:2466666-3700000 GCF_049674955.1 Sphaerisporangium viridialbum
CGGCAAGCTCTGGCCCGCTGAAACCACCGCTCTGTGAGCGGGCCGACTTGCCAACGCTGCCGACCTGGCGGTGCCGCCGGATAGTGCGCCGGGCCGCAAGGGAGAAGTCGGCCGCCGAGAAGTCCGGGCCGTACCGCATTAGCAGCCAATCCTTGGGATCGGCGCATTGGATGTTCCAACCGGTGTAGACGCTGGTCGGCCCGAACGCCACCGTCACCCCTTGTCCCACGAACTCGTGGGTCTCCGCATGGATCAGCGACACCCGCCCCAGGGCCGCGCTGACCGGAGGCTACCCTCGGCGACGGTGACCGTCTCGCCCGCTCTGTACGAGGCCACCGACCACGGGAGACGAAGGTGACCTCAGACGGTCGTGGATTTTCGCGAGCGGCTACGCCCCCGTCAGATGCGGAGATCCCGGGGCACCGATGGAGGTCAGCGGATGAGGCCGACTCCGCTGAAACCGTCGACGCCGGGGAGCGCGGGAAGGCTGGGCTCGTCCGCCTCCGGACGCCAGTCGTCGGTGGACACCAGGCCGGGCTCGACGAGCTCGAAGTCGTCGAAGAAACGCTGGATCTGCGCGCGTGACCGGGGGGTCGCCGAGCCTGCGGAGGTCCGGGTGTAGAGCTCACGGCCGGCGCGGATCTTGTCCTCCTCGAGGTCGCCGAAGGACAGGTGGCTGATCGCCATCGCGCTTCCGGGGGCGAGCCGGTCGCCCAGCGTCTTGACGATCCGCTCGGCGACGTCGTCCTCGGGGATGAAGTGGAGTACGGCGAGCAGGAGCAGGCCGACCGGCCGGTCGAAGTCGATGTGCGCGCTGACGCGCGGATCGTCGAGGACGGCCTCGGGCTGCCTCAGGTCGCCGTCCAGCACGATGGTCTGCCGGTTGTCCGCGAGCAGGGCACGCCCGTGGGTGAGCACGATGGGATCGTTGTCGATGTAGACGATCCGGGATTCGGGGGCGACGCGCAGCGCCACCTGGTGGACGTTCTCCTGGGTGGGCAGGCCCGCCCCGATGTCGAGGAACTGGCGGATTCCCGTCTCGGCCATGAAGCGGACGGCGCGGCTGAGGAACCGCCGGTTGGAGCGGACGCCTTCCCTGACATTGGGCGTCAGCTCGGAGATCTTCTCGGCCGCCGCCCGGTCGGAGGCGAAGTTGTCCTTGCCGCCGAGAAGATAGTCGTAGATCCGGGCAACGCTCGGAACCGTCGGGTCGATCCCCGGCGATACCTGTTCCATGTCCATCCGCCCACCCTTACATGCGTTCTGTTGATCTTAAGGTATCCGATGGGCACCCCAGGTTGGAGGCCTGAATGACCAGCCGAGTGACAACGCCCTCGTGCAAGCCTCACCGGGTGGGCCTGGCGCTGTCGCGGAGCCGCGCGATCGCATGGCTCGGAGCGGAGGCGGTGGTATTTCGCTGGACCAATCTGACCCGCCGGAAATTCGGGTGTGCCGGCTCGCATTGATCTGTAGCGTTGCGTTTAGTTCGGCGGGCCGGGAGTGGGTACGGATCGAAGGACATCGGTTATCTCGTTGAATCAGATCCGCCGGTGTCCGTTCACATATCCGTGCCGCCTCAAGGCCCGCTCGCCGAGAACGCCGGCGTGCTGTTCGAGGCCGTCGCCGAGGACGGCCCGCGGGTCGTCTCGCTTCCATGGAAACACCTGCGGACCTGCAATGATGCATGGCTGTGTGACCGCGGCGGCTGGCTTGGCCGTGCGCCGGCCTTGGGTGAGTTGACCTTGGCGCCGTTCGCCGGACACAGTCGTGCGCATGCCCCTCGAAGAAGGCCCAGAGAATCCCGGTGCGCGCTGGAAGCGGCCGGCGGTGCTGGCCATCGTGGCGGTCGTGGTGATCCTGCTTGCCGGGCTCGGCGCTGGGGTGTGGGTCCTCCGCCGCCCACCGGCCGAGCCTTTGCCGCCGCCCGACGTCCCGTGGCCGACGACGGGGGAAGCGTCGGTGTTTCTGTGCGGGAGTGACAGCGTGCAGGACAACTGCGGCGAGCGTGCGATCACGGCCGCGCAGCGCCTGACGGTCGAACGCACCCTCCGGGGCCTGCCCGAGGTGTCCGCCGTGCGGTTCCGGTCGCGTGCGGAGGCGCTCAAAGACTTCAAGGAGGACCCGGGCCTGAGCGCCCCGCTCCCCACTGGGATCCGCGAATCCGATATGCCGGAATCGTTCGTGGTGGACCTGACCGCGACGGGCGACTTCCAGCGGAAGGTGGAGGCGCTGCCCGGAGTCTCGGGCGTCTACATGGGCGGGACGAGCTTCTGGGCCGGCAAGACCGATGTGGTCATCCGGCTCTGCCCGCAGGACCCTCAGGAGAGGGACTCGCGGTGCGTCGGGCGCGGCGCGGCCGGCGCGGCCGAGAAGGCCGCCGTCTACCGGGTCCTTCGCGCCCTGGACGGTGTCGGGGCGATCTACCTGGAGGATCGTGGGCACGCCACGAAGGACGCCTACTGGACGACGTTCGCCAAGTCGTCGGACACCACAAAGCCCCTCGCGTACATCTCGGAGTCCTTTCATCTGGTCCTCGACGCTCCCGAGGCCGTCGACCGCGTCAGGCGCGCAGTCGGTGAGCTCCCCGGTGTGAACAGCGTCGGGAAAGAGCTCTCCTGACTGGAGGCCGCCCGTCAGCGGCGCGGACGATGAGGCGGGGGCGGCCGGACGGGGAAAGGGTCAATGCCCGCTGATGTAGCGGTGGCGGGTCAGGTGACGGCTTGTGGGTGGGCCGTCCAGGTGTTGCAGGTGCGGGGATTGGCGGACCTGTAGCCTCGTTCGAGCCATTTGAGCTGGGTCGAGAGCCGGCCGTGGTCGCGTACCCAGCTCGCCGGGAGCGTCCCGTAGTACCAGGAGCGGAACTCCCACCAGGCGGGCATCTCATCGCCCATCGCCTTGATCGCGACACCCGCGAAGCACTCGGCCTGGAGTTCGAGCCGCCTGCTCAGGAGGTCCTTCTTGCCCTTCGACTTGGTTCCGATCACCTCGTCCCACATGTAGTCGCTGATGTTCGTCATGTTCTGGAGGTGGTGGCCGTACTCGTGGGCGGTCACCTCCGCCACCCAGGACGCGCCGCTCGGCTGGAGCTCGGCGCGCTCGACGAGGACGTAGTACGTCCTGGTCTCGTCGCAGTACGTGCCGCCGGCCCCCTTGGAGGGCATGAGCCCGCAGTCGCGATCCTTCACGCGGTGGCGCACGAACTTGCGCTTGGGCGGGGTGAAGTAGATGCGCGTGCGCTCGAACTCGCGCGCCCAGATCCGGTCGAGGCAGGACGAGACCGCCCCGAGGTAGCGCTTCATGGACGCCCAGTCGCCGGCCCTGATGGCGGGGATCCGGCAGCTCGCCTTCGCCCGCGGCGCGGTGTAGAGCCGGCTCTTCACCGCGGCGGTGCGGTCGTACGGCAGCGGCAGCGTCTTCGAGGCGGACCTCGACGGCGACGGCGACGGTGAGGTCGACGGCGAGACCAGCGGCGTCGCGGACCACTGTGGCACCGCCATGGGGATCGGGTCGGGCTGGGGCTCCGTCGTGCACGCGGCCGTGAAGGCGCAGACCAGCAGCAGCGGGAGGAGACGGCGCATGATCGTGGAGCTTATGCACCGCTTATTACGAATCGGGCACTCATGGTGGAATATCCGGTAGTTGGGCTTCTTCCAGGATGCTCTTCCGGGTGAAATGCCGTTTCACGCCTGCGAATCGCGGATGCGCCTGGGTAACGTGGCGTGGTTGAGAAGCGGGCCGCCAAGTGTCGTCCATGACGCGGACGCTGACAAGGGGCGATCTTTCCAAGGTGGGAGTCGGGATGACGGCGATCGTGGACGAAGCACAGCCGCTACCTTTCGATGCGGTCTGCCCGCTGATGGGGGTGGAAGAGGAGTACCTGGTCGTGAACCCGGCCACGCGGGAGGTCGCGCCGAGGGCGGCCTCGATCGTGCGGCGCGCGGAGGCGGAGCTGGGCGACCAGGTCTGCACCGAGATCACCCGCTTCCAGGTGGAGGCCAAGACGACGCCGTGCGCCGACGTCTCGGAGCTGGAGGGCCAGCTTCGGCGGATGCGGTCGGTGGTGGCCGCCGCGGCCCGCGCGGAAGGGCTCGCCGTGGTCGCCTCAGGCACTCCCGTGCTGGGCGACGTGGTCCCGCCGCCGATCACCGACCATCCCCGTTACGGGGTCGGCATCGCCAACTACCGCGGGCTGCACGACGAGCAGAGCATCTGCGCCGGCCACGTCCACGTGCACCTGCCGGACCGGGAGCGGGCCGTGCTGGTGAGCAACCACCTGCGCCCGTGGCTGCCGGTGCTGATCGCGATGATGGCCAACTCGCCGTACTGGGCCGGTCGCGACACCGGATACGCGAGCTGGCGCACGCTGTGCTGGGGCAAGTGGCCGGTGGCGGGGCCGCCGCCGTACTTCGGCTCGCTGAGCGAGTACGACGAGCTGGTCGGCGTGCTCACCGACTCGGGGGCCCTGGTGGATCCCGGGACGATCTTCTGGGACGTACGGCCGTCGGCGCGGCTGCCCACGCTGGAGGTCCGGGTGACCGACGTGCCCGCCACCGCCGAGGAGTCCGCGCTGCTCGCGGCCGTCGTGCGCGCCCTGGTGGTGGTGTCGCTGGAGCGGGTCGAGCGCGGCGATCCGGGTACGCCCGTGTCGGCCGAGCGGCTGCGGGTGGCGTACTGGCGGGCGGCCCGCGACGGCCTGGACGGGCACGGCGTCGACCCGGTGGCCGGCGAGCTGCGGCCGGCCGGTGACCTGCTCTCGGGGCTGCTTCGGCACATCCGTCCCGCCCTGGAGGAGGCCGGCGACCTCGACATGGTGACGCGGCGGCTGCGGCGGCTCCGCGTCGCCGGCACCGGGGCGGCACGCCAGCGCGCCGCCCACGACCGGCGCGGGCGGGCCGCCGACGTCGTCGACCACCTGGTGGCGCACCTGGTCGCCCCGGACGGTTCGGGCGAGGTCGTCTGACGCGCTCCCGCGAGCTCAGGCGGGCTCGTCCGACGCGCTCCAGCGAGCTCAGGCGGGCTTGTCCGACGGGCTCCCGCCGGCTCAGGCGGGGTCGTCCGACAGGTCTTCCCGCGCGCCGAGTCGGGCGGCGAGGAACGCGCGCAGCGGCTGTACGTGCCTGACCGGGTCGCGCCACTGGGCCAGCAGGTCCTCGAGCAGGTGCCGCTCGCCGACCTGCTCGCGATGCCGCCAAGCCCGGACGACCGGGTGCAGGAAGGCGCTCTCGTGCGCCCGCTCCGGGGTCGGGTGCCGCTGGATCGCGAACACGTCGCCGTAGTCCTGCCGTCCCCATCGCAGGGTGACGGTGAAGTATAGCGGGTGGCCGGCGAACCGCTCGACCGCGTAGTCCTCGGGCAGGTCCTCGTAGTGCAGGATCTGCCCGGCCGCCTCGTCGACGACGTACACGTCGCACAGGTACTCGAACTGCGTCCACAGCGCCGAGCTGTAGTTGACCCGGTCCAGCATGGTCGCGGTGAGCCGGCCGGGGTCGACCGGCAGCACCTCCTGGCGCAGCGGCGCCTCGTCGTAGCGCTCGGCGAGGAGGGCGGCCAGCGTGCGCAGGTTGTAGCGGAACCCGTCGATGAAGGCGGAGGAGGCGCGCTTGAAGTCGCGGGCCTGCATCAGGGTGCCGGCGAAGTACAGTCCCTCGACGTTCGCCGACTGGAAGTCCGGGTGGATCGCCGGCATCCGCCCGTTCGGGGCGAGCTCGGGCATGCAGGAGGCGTCGAACAGGCCGGTGTCCATGGTGAAGCCCGTGCAGCGCAGCACCGCGTCGTATTCCAGGACCGCCTGCTCTCCTTCGGCGAGGGTGTAGGTGATCGCGGCCTTGTAGCGGTCGCCCTCGCGCCAGATGCGGTCGACCTGGCATTCGAGCACGCCGTGCAGGGTCTTGAACCAGTAGCTGTCGAGCAGCGCGCCGTACTGGCCACGCACGTGACCGGGGTGCTTGCTCGTCCACGCGAGCCGTACGGGGCTGGGGCTGGCCAGGTGGATGATGGCGGCCTGACCGAGTATGGCCTGGGCGGTCTCGAACGCCGAGTTGCCCTTGCCGATGATCAGCACGCGCTTGTCGGTGAAGTCCTCCGCGGACACCGAGATGTCCTCGTATCCCACGGCCAGCTCGATGCCGGGGATGTCGGGGATGTGCGGGCCGCCCCAGCCGGTGGCCATGATCAGGCATTCGGCGCGGAACACCTCGTCCCCCGCGTGCACGACGAAGCGCCCGTCGACCTTCTCGACGCGGTCGACGCATGTGGAGTACCGGACGTTGAGCGCGTGCTCCCGCTGGAAGTCGGCGAGGTAGCGCACCAGGTCGTCCGCCTTCGGGAAGTACTCCTGCGAGTAGCGGGGGAACATCAGGTCGGGTGAGTCGTTGAGCAGGGAGTTCCAGTCCCAGCGCAGGGCGATCTCCGGGTCCTTCTCGCCGGTGTGCACCTTGTTCAGCGAGATGAGCCTGCGGTGGCGCGGGTAGCGGCGGAAGAAGCCGCCGGGGGATTCCTCGCGTTCCAGGGTGAGGTAGTCGGCCCCGGCGCGCCGCAGGAAATAGCTGAGCTGCAGCCCGCCCGGGCCGGCACCGATGATCAGGTAACGGTGGACGTGCTCGCCTGATGTCGTCATCGGACCTCACGCTCCGCCCGGGCCGGCCTGCTCAGCGGCCGGGCGGCCTGCGGGCGGTGGCGGGGCGGAGCCGCGGTGCCGGGTGAGCCGGCGGCCGATGCGACAAAGGGCATGAGCACTCCATGTGCGTCGAGGACAGGGATCTTCCGGGGCTCGCGTCGTTCAGGCCGCGGCGGTCGCGCAGCGGCAGTTCATCGACGCCCGCTCCGAGGGGGTGGGCCTGCGGTGCAGCCACATGGCCACCACCATGGGCGCGAACACGATCGCGTTGTAGAACAGGTGCAGCTCGACGCGGGGCACCAGCAGCTGGATCATGCTGGTCGGCACCGGCCTGCCCAGCAGGTGGTAGCCGGTGAGCGCCTGGAGGAGCAGCAGCAGGTGCTCCAGGTGGTGCCACACCTGGATGCCCAGCGAGATGTTCCACCAGGTGCGGGAGCGGCCGGTGAAGCCCTTGCGGAGCACGATCAGCCCGACGAGCATGACCAGCGCGTATCCGTAGTGCATCCACTCGGAGGTCACCAGCCACGGGAACGGCCGTCCGAGCACGCCGCGCGCCTCGGGCACCGGCCAGCCCAGGGCGTAGATCTGGATCGCCTGCGCCACGTGCTCGGCCCAGTGCGCCAGCACGATCACCAGGAAGACGTTCAGCCCGGCGCGGTGGTAGTCGGTGTTCAGCGACGTCAGCAGGTCCGCTCTGGGGGGTAACGCGCTTGAGTGGCTGGCCATGGGTCTCCTCCACGGACGTCGGTCGGGCGTACGCGTCTGCTCGGCGCTCTTTCGGGGGGTGGGGCGGGCGTCGACTGACGTCGGATGGTGTCAGGCCTGGCGCTGTGACTCGGCGAGCAGCCCCAGATAGCCGTCCGAGACGATCCGTCTCGCCCGGGCGGCGTAGCCTGCGGGATCATCGGGGGCGATGGTCGCGAGGCCGTCGACGTAGCGGTTGTACATGCAGAACGCCGCGGCGATCAGCACGGTGTCGTGGATCTCCAGGTCAGTGGCTCCCGCCGCGCGGGCCTCGGCGACGTCCTTGTCGCCGACCTCACGCCCGCTCCGCTGGACCGCGCCGGCGATGGCGAGCAGGGCCCTCAGCTTGTCGGACACGGGCGCGGCGTCGAGGTCGGCGCGGACCTGCTCCACCAGTTCCATGCCCTCGGGGAGCTGCGCCGCCGCGTAGGCGGCGTGGGAGGAGTAGCAGTAGCGGCACTGGTTCAGCGCGGACACATACGCCGCGATCAGCTCCCGCTCGCCCCGGGAAAGGGTGCTCTCCTGACGGAGCAGCACCTCCACCAGCTCGTTGAGCGGGCGGGCCGTCTCCGGACGGAAACGGAACAGGCCACGGATCCCCGGTTCATCTGAGTTGAGGCTGATGTGGGGCATGGTCGATTCCTCACCGGCGAGGAGGGGACTCCTCACTCGCAGTCGTGGGCGAACAGATCCATCCGACAGACGCTCATGTTCGCTACCGGATGGCCCCGATGTCAACGGGCGGTCTCTCCGCGCCTCCTCAATGGTGGCCGGGGTCTTTCCCGGCGTCGTTACCGGGACGTGACCATATGGTAAGTCTGTCCTAACTCTCTTGTTTGCTCTCACGGCCAGGCGTAGCGTCACCGTCGCCCCCCAAAAGATCCGCACCATCTCCAGGAGGCCGTTCATGTCCGAACATCCCAACGTCAACCCCGCTCGCGAGAGTTACGACGCGATCGCCAAGGGTGACCTGGACTACATTCGCGACAACCTGCTCGCGGAAGACGTGGTATTCCACGTGCCCGGCCAGGGTTCACTGGCAGGCGACCACACCGGCAAGGCGGACGTATTAACTTATCTCGGAAAGCTCGGGGACCAGACCGGCAGTTCCCTGCGGTACGACCCCGACGCGTTTCTCGCCGATGACGAGCACGTGGCGGTCCTGCTCCGTATCCGGGGAAATCGTGACGGCAAGATCCTCGACGGGCGGGGTGTTCACGTATTCCGCATCGTCGACGGCAAAATCGCGGAGCGCTGGAGCTTCCCGTACGATTCCTATGTGATCGACGACTTCTTCTCGTAAACGCGCGCGGCGCACGGCCACCCGGCTCACGCGGACCCAGAGGTCGGAGGTCGCGGCGAGCCGGGTGGCCCTGTCATGACGCCTGACGCTGCGATTCGGCCAGTACGGCGAGGTATCCGCCCGTCATCTTGGCCCGTGCGGCGTAGACGGCGGGGTCGTCGGGGGCGAAGGTGGACAGGCCGTCGACGTAGCGGTTGTACATGCAGAACGCCGCGGCGATGAGCACGGTGTCGTGGATCTCGGTGTCCGACGCGCCCGCCGCCCTCGCCTCGGCCACGTGCTGCCTGGAGACCCGCTTCCCGCCCTCCTGGACCGCCCCTGCGATGGCCAGCAGGGCCTTGAGCTTGTCGGAGACCGGCGCCGACTCGAGGTCGGCGCATACCTGCTCCACCAATGTCATGCCCTCGGGAGCCCGTACGGCCGCGAATGCCGCGTGGGTGTAGAAGCAGAACCTGCACTGGTTCAGCGCGGAGACATAGGCCGCGATCAATTCGCGTTCACCGCGGGTCAGCGTGCTCTCCCCGCACAGCAGCACCTCGGAAAGCGCGTTCAAAGGAAGAGCCGTCTCCGGGCGGAAACGGAACAGGCCGCGAATTCCCGGCTCGTCGGTGTTCAGTTCGATGTGCGGCGACGCGGCGCCCGCGGGGCCCATGGGAACCAGCGGGGGGCGTTCGGGCCATTCGAGCCCACATGTGTGGTCGGCGGGCTCGGCGACGGCGGGCAATTCGAGGGCGATGTTCCCGCGGGTGGGAAAGGCCACTGCGTTCGTCATTGTCTTGACCCCTCTTCTCGGCTGTCATTCGTTCTCGCACCACCAACTCTGCGCTTTTCGCTACCGGCGGGACAGGGCTCGCCGAGTCAGCAAGCTGCCCCGCCGCCGCCGCTTCCTGCCACGCCCGGCGCTTGACACGCCGCCGCTTGGCGCGCGCCGGGAATCAGGTTCCAACTGCGCATTCGAGAAGTTGCGGCCCTCCCGGCCCGGGGGCGACCCTCATAAGAGCGCTGAAGAGGGCGGGTCCCGACCGGAGGTACGACATGGCGCAGAGCTTGTACCTGAGGGTGATCCGCGGCAATCCGACACCGGAGGAACTGGCGGCGCTCATCACCGTCCTGAACGCCCGCGCCGCCTCCGCCGCTCGCGCGGCGGCGGCGTCCGCGGCCTCCGCGTGGGTCGACGGCGCCCGCTCCGCGCGCCGGCCGGCCGCGCCGAGCTCCAGCCCCGCCGCGTGGCGCGTCAGCGGGTGGACCGGCTAGGGGGGACCCCGCTCTGTTCCATCGAAGCCCCTGCTTCCGCGGGGGCTTCTTTCTTTCTGAGTACCGGTAACACGATTCACTACAGATCATTACTTAGCACCGCAATCAGGGAGATGTGCCGCAACGATCGGCATATGACCATTAAATGGTCACGCTGGTGTGAGTAACCGTCATCGGCTGGCGGCGAAAAGACGAGGAGCATTATGCCAACCCTGTTAGGTTCCCTGCGCAGGCTCGTGCTGACTCCGTCGCTGGCCGACGTGACTTTCAGCGTGCGCGGTTTCCCTTCCACGCCGTCGCCCGCAACGCGCAAGCTGGAGGCCATTCCCCAGGCGGTGATCTGTGGATTCGAATGGGGAATCGACGCGCGTGACCAGTGGGAGGTCGAGCGCCGGCTGAGCATGGTCGACCAGGAATTGCGCGGATTCGCCTACGAGGGCGCGACGATGGCTTTCACGATCGTCGACTCGATGGGCGGCGGCCGGGGCACCCGCACCCGCGATCTGCTCCTCGGCCCCGGGCAGCCGCACATCTTCCTCACCTACATCGGCATCGGCTTCGCCATGGCACGGCTGCCCAGGCCGCTGTGGAAGAAGATCATGCCGGACCTGAGCGGGTCGGCGTACTACCCGACCATGAGCTGGCTGGCGGTGGACGGGTACGGCTTCGACCGCGCCTACTTCGACACCCGGCGCTGGGTCGACGAGCAGCGCGTCCCCACCCCCTACGCCTGGGAAGGGTCTCCCGACTACTTCCTGCGGGCCGTCGACCAGGGCATCGGCCGCGCGCTGTGGTTCATCCACGCGGGGCGGGTCCCCGACATCGCCGCCAGGGTGGGGGGTTTCGCGGCTCACCGGCAGGCCGACCTGTGGAGCGGGGTCGGTCTGGCGGCGACGTTCGCCGGCGGTTCCGTGGCCGAGGGGCTCACCGCGCTGCGCCGCGCGGCAGGCGACCACCATCCCGAGCTGGCCCAGGGTGTGGTCTTCGCGGCCAAGGCGCGCGACTTCGCCGGCTTCGTGCCGCAGCACACCGAGATGGCCGCCGCCATCCTGGCCGACCTGTCGATGGAGGGCGCCGTGGCGCTCGCCGACAGCACCGCCGTGGAGTCCGGCGGAACCGAATCGGTTCCAGCATATGAATTGTGGCGGCGCGCGATAAGCGCGCATTTCATTTCGTCGGGAGACCGTGTCCCGAGCTGACACGGCCGCCGCTTGACGGCGTACGGCGATTCTCGCGTGGGGCGGGATCCTTTTGGCCCGGCGGCTCATTCGAGCATGCCCGGAAAACGGTTCCCGCTTTCTGCTGAGCACGTTTGAAGTGGACCCGAAGTCAGCCTATATGGCTACATTTAGGTAAAGATGACCCCACGGTGAAGGGGAAACCCCCGAGGGGAGGGAGAGGCAATTGGCCAGCATTCTACGGTCATTGAGAAGCCGTATTCTGACACCCAACGTCTCGGAGACGAAGCTCTCGACACGTGGTTTCCACGTGAAGAGCCCGGAAGCCCGAGACCTGTTGGAGAAGGTCGGCGAGACGTTCCTCACCGGTTACGCCTACGCGGCGGAGGCCCGTACGCCCGCCGAGGCCGAGGAGCGTCTGGAGGAGATTCCGGAGCGGTTCCGGGGCTTCGCCTACGAGGGCGCGGGCATGGGGTTCGCCATCCTCGACGCGACGCCGCTCTCGCGCGGGCCGAAGGTCGCCGGCTTCCTCGCCGGGCGGCGGGGTGACGCCCAGATCTACCTGGTCTACGTCGGCGTCGGCTGGGCGATGGCGCGGCTGCCGAGGTTCCTGTGGTCCAAGCTCTACGCGCCCGACCCGCTGCTGCGGTACCTGGCGCTCGACGGATACGGGTTCCACCAGGCCTACTTCCGCACCGACCAGTACGTGCACGGGCAGTACCAGGACCCGGGCTTCCCGTGGCCGGCCGACGCCCCGCAGGGGTACGCCAACCGCGTCATCGACCAGGGCATCGGGCGGGCCATGTGGTTCGTCGGGGGCACCGACGTCGACGTGGTCACCACGATGATCAACCGGTTCCCCGAGCACCGGCGAGGCGACCTCTACGCGGGCGCCGGGCTGGCGGCCACCTATGCCTGCGGCGCCGAAGAGGACGAGCTGCGGGCGTTCAGGGACCGGGCGGGCGTGTACCGCCCGCAGCTCGCCCAGGGCTCCGCCTTCGCGGCCGAGGCCCGGGTGAAGCCGGGACTGGTGGTGCCCGCCACGGAGATCGCCACCCGGGTGTTCTGCGGCGTGACGCCGGAGCAGGCGGCGCGGATCAGCAACGAATCCCGCCCCGACCAGCGGATCCAGGGTGATGTGCCGGCCTATGAAGTGTGGCGCCGGCGGATTGCCGACCAATTTGTCTCTCTTGGAGGTGTTAGCCCGTGACTGCGACCCTTGGCTGGCTGCGCAGGCAGCTACCGGGAATCGTCGCCCTCGTGCTGGTCACGAGCGTCTTCTTGATCGCCCGCCTGCCCTCGTACTCCGCGGCCGAGACCTCGGCCATCGCGAGCAAGTTCGCGTTCAAGCCGTTGTCGATCGCCCTGCCCAGTGGATACACCGAGCGGACGATCCGCAAGGTGAACCAGGACTACAAGCACATCGACGCGTGGATCTCCTCGGTCGGTGCGGCGATCGCGATGAACGACCTCGACGGTGACGGGCTTTCCAACGA
Source organism: Sphaerisporangium viridialbum (assembly GCF_049674955.1). Lineage (GTDB taxonomy): Bacteria > Actinomycetota > Actinomycetes > Streptosporangiales > Streptosporangiaceae > Sphaerisporangium > Sphaerisporangium viridialbum. The sequence continues at coordinate 2,479,258 of NZ_CP187232.1, forward strand.
CCTCTGCCTCGTCGACACGCGCACCGACCAGGTCGTCGTGACGCCGACCCCGGGTGCCCGCTCCGACCGGTACGCGCCGTTCGCCCTGAACCCCGGCGCGCTGCCGATGAACGACCACATGGCGCCCATGGGCTGCGTCCCCGGCGACTACAACGAGGACGGCCGCCTCGACCTGCTGGTCTACATGTGGGGCCGCACCCCGATCCTGTACCTGGCGAAGCCGAACGCGACCAAGCTGAGCGCCGACGCTTACCAGCCGACCGAGCTGGTGCCGGGCGCGAACTCCACCAACGGCCAGTACACCGGCCCGCAGTGGAACAGCAACACCGCCACCGTCGCCGACTTCGACGGGGACGGCCACGACGACATCTTCATCGGCAACTACTTCGCCGACAGCCCGGTTCTCGACTCCACCGTGGCCGGCGGCGTCCACATGAACCACTCGATGTCGGACGGCCACAACGGCGGCGAGGACTACTTCTTCCGCTGGACCGGGGCGACCACGGGCGACAATCCCTCGGTCACCTACGAGCGCCTGGACAACGTCCTGTCGAAGGAGGCGTCGAAGGGCTGGGAGCTCGGAGCCGCCGCGGCCGACCTGGACGGCGACCAGCTTCCCGAGCTCTACCTCGCGAACGACTTCGGCCCGGACCGGATGTTCTACAACCAGTCCACCCCGGGGCACATCAAGCTCTCGCCCGTCGAGGGCGTCCGCACGCCGCTGATCCCCAAGTCCAAGACGATCGGCCACGACTCCTTCAAGGGCATGGGCGTGGACTTCGGCGACCTCAACCACGACGGCATCTTCGACATGTTCGTCAGCAACATCACGACGTCGTGGGGCATCGAGGAGAGCAACTTCCAGTTCATGTCCACGGCCAAGAACCAGGCCGACCTGCGCGCCAAGCTGCGCGCCGGCGAGGCGCCGTGGGTGGACGAGAGCGCCCCCTCCGGCACCGCGTGGTCGGGCTGGGGCTGGGACGTCAAGATGGAGGACTTCAACAACGCCGGTGAGCTGGCGATCGCCCAGGCGACCGGGTTCGTGAAGGGCCAGACCGACCGGTGGCCGCAGCTCCAGGAGCTGGCCACGGCCAACGACCAGCTGCTGCAGAACCCCTTCTGGTGGCCGAACGCGCAGGCGGGCGACGACATCGGCGGGAACCAGACGCTGCACTTCTTCGCCAAGGGCCCGACGGGACGCTACGTCGACCTCGCCCCCCAGCTCGGCCTCGCCATCCCGGTGCCCACCCGCGGCATCGCCACCGGCGACTCCGACGGTGACGGCCTCGTCGACTTCGCCGTCGCCAGGCAGTGGGGCGAGCCGGTCTTCTACCAGAACCAGAGCCCCTCCTCCGGCGCGTACCTCGGGCTGCGGCTCACCCGGGACCAGGCTCCGGTCGCGGGGACGCTCCCGGCTCCCGGCTCACCGGCCACCGGCGCCCAGGTCACGGTGAAGACGGCGGACGGCCGCTCGTTCATCGGCCGCGTCGACGGCAGCAGCGGCCACTCCGGCCGGCGCTCCACCGACGTCCACATCGGACTGGGCCAGAACGTCACCGGGCCGGTGCAGGTGCACCTCCGCTGGCGCGACCGCACAGGACAGGTACACGACCAGGATCTTCAGCTGACCACGGGCTGGCACTCGCTCGTGCTCGGCCAGCAGGCCAAGGAGAAGTGATCGACATGGCTGAAACGAAGGCCCCCGCTGAAACGAAGGCCGCCGCGCCGCGTCACGACCCCAAGGTGATCATCGCGCTGCGCAACTTCGCGATCTCGATCTCCGTCTTCAACATCTTCGGATACACCGTCCTCGGGTTCGAGCAGCCCTGGCTGTGGCCGTTCTTCGCCCTCGCCACGGGCTACGCCACCGAGATCGGGCTGGAGTACATCGGAGCCAAGGTCGAGAAGCGCGCTCCGCGCTACACGGGGCTGGGGTTCCGCGGCCTGATGCAGTTCCTGTACCCGGCGCACATCACATCCCTCGCGATGAACATGCTGATCTACGTCAACGACCAGATCCTGGTGCTGCTCTTCGGAGTCGTCGTCGCGGTCGGCGCCAAGTGGGTGCTGCGAGCTCCGGTCAAGGGCCGCATGCGGCACTTCATGAACCCGTCGAACTTCGGCATCGCGGTCATCCTGCTGCTCCTGCCCTGGGCCAGCATCGCACCGCCGTACCACTTCACCGAGCACACCGACACCTGGTTCGACTGGATCATCCCCGGGATCATCATCGTCGGCGGCACGATGCTGAACGGGAAGCTGACGAACCGCATGCCGCTGATCCTCGGCTGGGTGGGCGTCTTCGCCCTCCAGGCCATCGTGCGAGGCCTCTTCTTCGGAACCTCGATACCGGCGGCACTCGGGATGATGACCGGCGTCGCGTTCGTGCTCTTCAGCAACTACATGGTCACCGACCCGGGCACCAGCCCGTCGAAACCGGCCTCCCAGGTCGCCTTCGGCGGCGGCATCGCCCTGCTCTACGGCCTGCTGACCGCGGTGCACATCTCCTACGCGCTCTTCTTCGCCACGGCCGGCGTCTGCGCCATCCGCGGCGGGTTCTTCTGGGCGCTGCACTTCGTCAACAAGGCGCGCGAGCAGCGTGAGGCCCAGGCCCGCCAGGCCGTCTCCGAGGTGCCCGTAGAGCGGGTCCCGGCCACAGGGAAAGAGGTCGCGACCGTATGACCAGGATCGCGATCGTCGGCATGGCGTGCCGGTACCCGGACGCCACATCGCCGAGAGAGCTGTGGGAAAACGCTCTCGCCGGTCGCCGCGCGTTCCGGAGACTGCCCGACGTGCGCATGCGCCTGGAGGACTACTGGGACGCCGACCCGGCGCACCCGGACACCTTCTACGCGCGCACCGCGGCGGTCATCGAGGGCTACGAGTTCGACCGTGTCGGTTACAAGATCGGCGGCAGCACGTACCGCTCCACCGACCTCACCCACTGGCTCGCGCTCGACATGGCGGGCCTCGCCCTGGCCGACGCGGGCTTCCCCGGGGCGGAGGGCCTGCCCCGGGAGCGCACCGGCGTCATCGTGGGCAACACCCTCACCGGCGAGTTCACCCGCGCCAACGTGATGCGCCTGCGCTGGCCGTACGTGCGCCGCACGGTGGCCGCGGTGCTCAAGGAGCAGGGCTGGGACGACGAGCGGCTGGCCACCTTCCTGGCCGACCTTGAGACCACCTACAAGAGCCCGTTCCCCTCCATCGACGAGGACACCCTGGCCGGCGGCCTGTCCAACACCATCGCCGGGCGCATCTGCAACTACTTCGACCTCAACGGCGGCGGCTACACCGTCGACGGCGCCTGCTCCTCGTCGCTGCTGTCGGTGACGACCGGGTGCAAGGCGCTGATCGACAACGAGATCGACGTGGCCATCGTCGGCGGCGTCGACCTCTCGATCGACCCGTTCGAGATCGTGGGCTTCGCCAAGACCGGAGCCCTCGCCAAGAGCGAGATGCGCCTGTACGACCGGCACTCCAACGGTTTCTGGCCGGGCGAGGGCTGCGGCATGATCGTGCTGATGCGCGAGGAGGAGGCCGTCAAGGCCCGTCACCGCATCTACGCGACCATCGCCGGGTGGGGCATCTCCTCCGACGGCAAGGGTGGCATCACCCGGCCCGAGGTCAGCGGCTACAAGCTCGCCATGCGCCGGGCCTACGAGCGCGCCGGCTTCGGCGTCGAGACCGTGGAGCTGTTCGAGGGCCACGGCACCGGCACCCCCGTCGGGGACGCCACCGAGCTCACGGCGCTGTCCGAGGCCCGGGCCGAGGCCGACCCCGGCGCCACGCGCGCGGCGGTCACCTCCATCAAGGGAATGATCGGGCACGCCAAGGCCGCGGCCGGCGTCGCCGGCCTGATCAAGGCCGCCATGGCGGTGCACGAGCAGGTGCTCCCGCCGGCCATCGGCTGCGTCGACCCGCACGACATCCTGACCAGCGAGTCGGCGACGCTGCGCGTCCTTCGCAAGGCCGAGCCCTGGCCGGCCGGGGCGCCCGTGCGCGCCGGCATCACCGCCATGGGCTTCGGCGGCATCAACACCCACGTCGTGCTGGAGAAGTCCGGGCCACGCAAGCGCGCGCCGCTCTCGACGCGCACCAAGAGCCTGGCCTCCTCCCTGCAGGACGCGGAACTGCTCCTCGCCGACGCCGCCTCGCCGCAGGCGCTTCGCGAGCGGGTCGCCGAGCTGGCTGACTTCGTGATCAAGGTGTCGTACGGCCAGCTCTCCGACCTCGCCGCCACCCTGCAGCGCGACCTGCGCGAGTCGCCGTACCGGGCCGCCGTCGTGGTGTCCTCGCCCGAGGACGCCGAGCGGCAGCTCAAGCGGGTGCTGACCGCGCTCGACGAGGGCGAGACCAGCCTGTTCGCCCCCGACGGCCGCGCCTTCTTCGGCCAGGCCGACGGGCCGGGCCGGGTGGGCTTCCTCTTCCCGGGACAGGGCTCGGGCCGCGGCACCAGCGGCGGCGCGCTGCGCCGGCGCTTCGCCGAGGTCGAGGAGATCTACGTCAAGGCGAACCTGCCCACCACCGGCGACATGGTCGCCACGGCGGTCGCCCAGCCGCGCATCGTGACCGGCTCCATGGCCGGCCTGCGCGCGCTGGCCGCGATCGGTGTGGAGGCGGACGTCGCGGTCGGGCACAGCCTGGGCGAGATCTCCGCCCTGCACTGGGCCGGCGCGATGGACGAGGAGACCCTGCTGCGGGTCGCGGGCGTCCGCGGCAAGGCCATGACCGAGCACAGCGCCTCGGGCACCATGGCCAGCGTCCGCGCCACCCCCGACACGGTCACCGAGCTGGCGGGCGAGCTGCCCGTCGTCATCGCCGGGTACAACGGTCCCGACCAGACCGTCGTCGCCGGACCGGTCGACGCGATCGAGGAGTTCGGCCGCAAGGCCGCCGGCGCGGGCCTGAAGTGGACCAAGCTGCCGGTGTCGCACGCCTTCCACTCCCCGCTCGTCGCACCGGCGGCCGAGGAGTTCGGCGAGCACCTGGCCGGGGAGGACTTCGGTCCGATCGACCGGCCGATCGTCTCCACGGTGACCGGGGTGACGCTTACTCCGGACACCGACATCCCGGCGCTGCTGCGCGGCCAGATCACCGACCCGGTCCTGTTCACCCAGGCCGTGGAGGCCGCCGCCAAGGACATGGACCTGCTCATCGAGGTCGGTCCAGGCCGGGTGCTCAGCGGGCTGGCGGCGTCCGTCACGGACGTCCCGGCCGTCGCGCTGGACACCGACGACGAGTCGCTGACCGGGCTGCTCCGGGTGGCCGGCGCGGCTTATGTCGCCGGTGTCCCGATCGTGCACGAGGAGCTGTTCCACGGCCGGCTGGTCCGGCCGCTGGAGGTCGGCACCGAGTTCAGCTACTTCCAGAGCCCCGTCGAGAAGGCGCCGCAGGTGACCATCGCGGCCACCGCCCGGCGGGCCGAGGAGCCGCTGAAGGCGGCCCCCGCCGTCGCCGGCGACACGGCGGCGCAGGGCGTTGGGGACGCGGCGGAGTCGAGCATCGACCTGCTGCGGCGCCTGGCCGCCGAGCGCGCGGAGCTGCCGCTGGAGATGGTGAGCGAGGACAGCAGGCCGCTGGACGAGCTGCACCTCAGCTCGGTCACGGTGATGCACATCATCGACCAGGCCACCCAGAAGCTGGGCGTGCCCGCCTCCCAGGCGCCGACCAACCTCGCCACGGCGAGCCTGCGCGAGCTGTCGGAGGCGCTCGACGCGCTGGCGGCCAACGCCGGTTCCGCCGAGGCCGCCCCGGCTTCGCTGGTGGCGGGCGCCGCGTCGTGGGCTCGGCCCTTCGCCGTCGACCTGGACGAGCTGCGCCTCCCGGCGCGGACCTCGCCCCAGGAGAACGGCCAGTGGCAGCTCTACGCGGCAGGCGACTCCCCGCTCGCCGCGCCGCTGCGGCAGGCGCTCGAAGGCGGCAAGGTCGGCTCCGGCGTGCTGGTCGTCCTTCCGCAGGACTGCGCCGAGGAGCACCTGGAGCAGGCGCTGCTGGGCGCGAAGGCGGCCATCGCGAGCGCGGCCGGCACCCGGTTCGTCGTGGTGCAGCACGACCGCGGCGCGGCGGGTCTCGCCAAGACGCTCCAGCTGGAGGCCCCCCACCTGCGCACCACCATCGTCCACGTGCCGGCGACGCCCGAGGCGGTCGCCTGGGTCGTGGCCGAGGTGGGGTCGACCACCAGGTTCGCCGAGGCGTTCTACGACGCCGATGGCGTGCGCCGGGTGCCGACGATGCGCGCGATGCCGGTACGTCCGGCCCGTACGGAGCTGCCGCTGGACGGCGGCGACGTGCTGCTGGTGACCGGTGGCGGCAAGGGCATCACGGCCGAGTGCGCGCTGGCGGTGGCGACCGACACCGGCGCCAAGCTGGCCGTGCTGGGCCGTTCCGACCCGGCCGCCGACCAGGAGCTGGCCGACAACCTCCGCAGGATGGCCGACTCCGGCGTGACGGTCCACTACGCACGAGCCGACGTCACCGACGCGGCCGCGGTGCGCGGCGGGATCGCCGAGCTGGAGGCGGCGCTCGGGCCGGTCACCGCCGTGCTGCACGGCGCGGGGCGCAACGAGCCCGGAGGCCTGACGACCCTCGACATGGCCGCCTTCCGCCGCACCTTCGCCCCGAAGGTCGACGGCCTGCGCAACGTGCTCGACGTCGTCGACCCCGGCCGGCTCCGCCTGCTGGTGTCGTTCGGCAGCATTATCGGCCGGGCCGGTCTGCACGGCGAGGCGCACTACTCCACGGCCAACGACTGGCTGGCTGACCTCACCCGTGAGGTGGCCGAGCGGCACCCGCAGTGCCGCGCGATCTGCATGGAGTGGTCCGTCTGGTCCGACGTCGGCATGGGCGAGCGGCTCTCGGTCGTCGAGGGTCTCGCCGCCAAGGGCATCGCGCCGATCTCCCCCGAGCAGGGGGTGCAGATCATGCGGCGGCTGGTCGCCGACCCCGACGCCCCCACCGTCGTGGTGATCAGCGGGCGCACCGAGGGCATCGACACCGTCCGCTACGACCTGCCGTCGCTGCCGCTGCTGCGCTTCGTCGACAAGCCGCTGATCCGCTACCACGGTGTCGAGCTCGTCACCGAGGCCGAGATGAACGCCGGCACCGACCTCTACCTGGCCGACCACCTCCTGGACGGCAACCTGCTGTTCCCGGCCGTGTTCGGCATGGAGGCCATGACGCAGGTGGCCTCGGCCACCATCGGCCGTGAAGCGGTCCCGGTGATCGAGCGGGCCGAGTTCCTGCGGCCGATCATCGTGCCGCCGGAGGGCAGCACCACGATCCGGATCGCCGCCACCGTCACCGAGGACGACGACACGCTCGAGGTGGCCATCCGCAGCGCGGAGACCGGCTTCGAGGTGGACCACTTCCGCGCGCGGCTGCGGTTCACCGGCGAGGCGGCGCCGGAGGGCCCGCCGAGCCAGGTCGGCGAGGGCCTGCCGGTCGTGCCGCTGGACCCGGCGACCGAGCTGTACGGCGACGTGCTGTTCCAGGGCGGGCGGTTCCACCGCCTGCGCCGCTACCACAGGGCCGCCGCACGCCACGTCGACGCCGACGTGGCGGCGCTTTCGGCCAGGGACTGGTTCGCCGGCTTCCTGTCCGGAGAGCTGCTGCTCGGCGACCCGGGCATGCGCGACGCGCTGATGCACGGCAACCAGGTCTGCGTGCCGGACGCCACGTTGCTGCCGGTCGGCATCGACAGGATCCACCCCGGCGGCGCCGCGCTGGCGGCGGCGGGCGAGCTGCGCTACTGCGCCACCGAGCGGGAGCGCGTCGGTGACACCTACATCTACGACATCGCCGTGCGCACGGCGGAGGGCGAGGTCGTCGAGCGGTGGGAGGGCCTGCGCCTTCAGGCGGTGCGCAAGAAGGACGGGCGCGGCCCGTGGGTGACCCCGCTCCTCGGCTCCTACCTGGAGCGCACGCTGGAGGACCTGGTCGGCGCCCGGGTGGCGGTCGCGGTGGAACCGCGCCATCCGGACGGCCCGGACGGCGACGCCGAGCGCCTGGCCCGTGCGGCCGTGGCGGCCGGGCGCGCGCTCGGCCGGCAGGTCGAGGTCCGGCACCTTCCCGGCGGCGGGCTTGAGATCGACGGCGGCCCGGCGGTCTCGGCGTCCCACGGGGCGGGCGTGACCCTGTGCGTCGCCGCCGAGGGCACGCTTGGCTCCGGCGTCGCGCCGGTGACCGAGCGGCCGGAGGCCGAGTGGCTTGAGCTGCTCGGCGCGCACGCGCCGCTGGCCGGGCTGGTCTCCGCGGAGACCGGTGAGGGCCTCGGCACCGCGGCGACGCGGGTGCTGACCGCGGTCGAGTGCCTTCGCGGCGCCGGCCTCCCGCTGGACGCTCCCCTGACCCTCGCCCCGGCGGGACGGGACGCGTGGGCGGTCTTCGCGTCGGGCGGTGTGCGCGTCTCGACGCTCGCCACGACGCTCAGGGACGCCCAGTCCCCAGTCGTGTTCGCAGTCCTCACGGAAGGGCGGTCGTAGGCCATGGGCAAGTACTACGAATACCAGCACACGGTCGGCTTCGAAGAGACCAACATCGTCGGCAACGTCTACTACGTCAACTACCTGCGGTGGCAGGGACGCTGCAGGGAGATGTTCCTGAAGCAGCGGGCGCCCGAGGTGCTCGCCGACCTCCAGGACGACCTGAAGCTCTTCACGTTGAAGGTGGACTGCGAGTTCTTCGCCGAGATCACGGCCTTCGACGAGCTGTCGATCAGGATGCGGCTGCAGGAGCTGGCGCAGACCCAGGTCGAGTTCAGCTTCGACTACGTCCGCCTCGATCCGGGAGAGGGCGAGACCCTCGTCGCCCGCGGCCGGCAGCGAGTGGCGTGCATGCGCGGGCCGAACACCCGCACGGTCCCCGCCAGGGTCCCCGACGCTTTGGCGCGGGCGCTCGAACCGTATGCCTCGTAGGCGCGGACCCGGACAAGCCAGGAGGACAGCGTGAACGTCGACAACTCCACGACAACCCGCCCGATGCCGGACGCGAAGTCGCTGCGGCGCGCCTTCGGGACGTTCGCCACCGGTGTCACGGTGGTGACGACGGGCGGCCCCACCCCGCATGCCATGACCGCCAACTCCTTCACCTCGGTCTCGCTGGAGCCGCCGCTGGTGCTGATCTGCGTCGATCGCGGCGCGGTGATGCACCAGTGCCTCACGGACACGGGCTTCTTCGGGGTGTCGGTGCTGGCCGCGCACCAGGAGGCGGCGGCTCTGCACTTCGCCGACCGCTGGCGGACCCTGGGCGCGGCCCAGTTCGACCACGTCGACTGGATGCCCGGCGAGGTGACCGGTGTGCCGATGATCGAGGGCACGCTCGCCAGCTTCGAGTGCGAGCTGTGGCGCACCTATGACGGCGGTGACCACACGATCTTCATCGGAAAAGTGGTCTCTCTGCACCAGCAGACGGATCGGGACGCCCTGCTGGTCTTCAAGGGCAAGTTCCGGCAGATAAGTCCTGATTGGAGCGAGGTACCGGCGTGACCGTCACCGGACCCCAGACCCAGAAGGCACCCGAGCGGCCGTCCGCGTCACCGGCCGGCCGCCGGGTGCCTCCCGGGCCGCCGCCCTGGGCGGCGCCGAGCCTGTTCAAGAAGCTGGCGACGGACCGGATCGCGCTGATGTCGCTCGCCGCGACGTACGGCGACGCGGCCCGGCTGTCGATCGGCCCCAAGACCCTCTACTTCTTCAACCACCCCGACCACGCGAAGCACGTGCTGGCCGACAACAGCGGCAACTACCACAAGGGCGTCGGCCTCGTGCAGGCACGGCGCGCCATCGGTGACGGGCTGCTGACCAGCGAGGGCGACCTGTGGCGCAAGCAGCGCAGGATGATCCAGCCCGTCTTCCAGAACAAGCGGATCTCCCAGCAGGACGGGATCATCGCCAAGGAGGCGGCGAACCTGGTCGAGCGGCTGCGGTCCCACACGGGCGGTGAGCCGGTCGACGTCGTCCAGGAGATGACCTCGCTCAGCCTAGGCGTGCTCGGGCGCACCCTGCTCGACGCCGACCTCGGCGCCTTCAGCTCGATCGGGCACTCGTTCGAGGCCGTGCAGGACCAGGCGATGTTCGAGCTGGTGACGCTGAGCAAGGTCCCCATGTGGGTGCCCCTGCCCAAGCAGATCCGGTTCCGCCGGGCCCGCAAGGAGCTCCAGCGCATCGTCGACCACCTCGTGGCCGACCGCCTGGCGCGGACCGGCGAGGGAGGTGACGACGTCGTGTCCCGCCTGATCGGCTCGACCCGGCAGGAGGCCGATCCCCGGGTCGGCCGGCAGCGCATGCGCGACGAGCTGGTCACCCTGCTGCTGGCGGGGCACGAGACGACGGCGAGCACGCTGTCGTGGACGTTCCACCTCATCGACGGGCATCCGGAGGTCCGCGAGCGGCTGCGCGCCGAGGCGGTCGAGGTGCTCGGCGACCGGCTGCCGGTCTACGAGGACCTGCACCGCCTGCGGTACACCGCGATGGTCGTGGAGGAGGTCATGCGCCTCTACCCGCCCGTCTGGATGCTCCCCAGGGAGGCCCAGGGGGACGACGAGGTCGGCGGCTACCACGTGCCGGCCGGTTCCGACGTGCTGATCAGCCCGTACACCCTCCACCGGCACCCGGCCTTCTGGGACGCGCCCGACAAGTTCGACCCCGACAGGTTCGACCCGGACCGTCCCACGAGCCGGCCCAGGTACGCCTACATCCCGTTCGGGGCGGGGCCGAGGTTCTGCGTCGGCAACCACCTCGGGATGATGGAGGCGACGTTCGTGATCGCCATGGTCGCGCGTGACCTGCGGCTCACCAAGGTTCCCGGCCACAACGTGGTCGCCGAGCCCATGCTGTCCCTCCGCGTACGCGGTGGGCTGCCGATGACCGTGCACTCCGCGTGACACCCGCGCCGCCGCGGGCCCGAGCAGGCCCGCGGCGGCGCAGGCCGTCCCGACGGAAATAGACGGATATACACGGATATGGCGGGCGCCCATCTGCACGGGCTGCCCGCCTTCTGTGGTGGTGCCCAGCCGGGACGAGGGGAACGGAGCTCGGCGAGGGGTCCGCATCGGGAAGGAAGGGACGCGCCCGGCTCGGCGAGGGGGCCCGGATCGGGAAGACGGGGGATGCGCCCTGCTCGGCAAGGGGGTCCGCATCGGGAAAGAAGGGACGCGCCCGGCTCGGCGGGGGAGAAGGGGAGCCGGTCTCGCGTCGGTGGCGGCTACCCGCCGCTGGGGGATCGGACGCCGCCACGTGGGGCGCCGTTCGCGGTACGGCGCGCCGGCGGCTTCGGCTCAGTGGGTGAGCTGGGGGACGTTCACGGACAGCAGGTCACGCATGGCGAGCAGTACAGGGGGGTCGAGGGGGCGCATCGGCCGCAGGTGGAGGTCGGCGACCTTCGTGTGCGTGCCGGGCCGTACGGTGATCGGCCCGTGGCGCCCGATGCACAGCGCCTCGTCGCCTCCGGGCGCGTGGTTGACGGCGTCCTCCCGGCCAGGGGCCACGGACTGCGCCATCAGGTGCCACTCGCCCTGGGGGACGTCCTCAAGCACGTACGGGCCCGGCTTGCGCAGGACGACGTACCTGACGGGCCGGCCTTCGAGGATCCTGTCGGGGAAGAGCCCGGCGAAGATGGGCTGGTCCTTCAGCGGTGACGAGATGTCCCCGCGGACCGTCGTCACGGGCCCGTTCCCCGTGCCGTCCTCGGAGCCTGCCGCGGACATCTGCGGCGTGATGCTCTTGAGCTGGCGGTACTTGGTGGGGGAGAGCCCCACGCTGCTGGTGAACCTCGAACTGAAGGTGCCGACGCTGGAGTACCCGACCCTGTGGCTGATGTCGGTGACGGTCAGCGAGGTCGACGCGAGGAGCCGCTTGGCCTCCTGGAGCCGTACCGCCGACAGGAATCGCCCGGGGGAAAGCCCGGTGACCCGCTGGAAGACGCGGGAGAAGTGAAACTTGCTGAACATCGCCGTGCGAGCCATGTCATTGATTGTGAGCTGCTCGCCGAGATTCTCGTGCATACTCTTCACGACACGCATCACGGCTTGTTCGATTGCGTTTTCCATTGCTCCTCCCGTGCGTTGGAGGTGTGGCGATAATTGACCCCGGATTGACACGGGAGAACTCGTCACAGCGAGCCTCCGTTATCTGCTCTCACTCCATGGCAGCGAATTTTTCCCACCCACATATGGCGCGAAATCCGGAAAAAACGACGCTCGACGACGCCACATCGACGGCACTTCGCCATGCCATCAGAATTGGCCGCCCCACCTCCCGCGACAACCCCTACCAGCCCCCAGCCTGCTGATATCCCGTTCCGGCGGGGGCCGGGAATGGCGCCGGGGGCGGAGGTGAAAGCAACTCAGAAGATGCATCGGAGGCGGCCGTGGACGAACGATGAACTGTCAGCAGTCGACCTAGACGGACGAGGAACACGCCTATGCGGCCGCGAACTCAAGACGAAGAGCAGACCAGGACGATGACGATCGAGGCGTTCGCCGACACGATCGTCCCTGGCGAGAAGCGGTCCTCCGACGACAGGGCCATCGCGGGAGCCACCACGGGCGGCGGGGCGGTGGCCGCGGGCGCCCTCGACCTGCTGGAGTGGGACGCGACGGGGCTGAGCGGCGCGCTCGGCGACCTCGCCGGCGCGCTGAACGAGCACACTCTGGCGTACGCCGCCGAGCAGGAGCTGGCGCTCGACGAGTCGGTGCCGCCGTTCGTGGCGCTGTCGTTCGAGCACAGGACCGCCATGGTGAACCGGCTGACCACGCCGGGCCACCCCGAGAAGCCGCTCTGGGTCAGCCTCGCGCTGTTCTGCAACATGGCCTTCGACTCGGCGGCCCACCTCCACACCGCCGACGCCATCGCCGCCGGGCACCCCGGGCTGATCGCGATGGGCATCGAGAAGCCCGACCCCGACGGCCGGTGGCGGTTCCCGAACTACTCCTACGGCCGGCCGCTGGCCCGCCTGCACCCGGACACGACCCCTACAGGGAGCCCCGCATGACCAGCACCGAGAGCACCGACGTCCTCGTGGTCGGAAGTGGCTTCGGCGGCGCGATCGCGGCGTACCACCTCGCGGCCGGCGGCGCGCGGGTCGTGGTGCTCGAACGCGGCCCATGGCTGACGGGCCAGGACTTCGACCACGACTTCAAGCTCGGATCCTCGTACACGCGGGCCTTCGACTTCGTCGTCGGCGACGGCATGAGCATCCTCGGCGGCAACTGCGTGGGCGGCGGCAGCGTCGTCTACTTCGCCGCGATGCCCCGCGCGCCGCGCTACACCTTCGAGCGCCACGGCAGCATCGGCAGGCGCATGTGGCCGGCCGCCGTCAGCCGCGACACCCTCGACCCCTGGTACGACCGGGTGGCGGAGTCGATCAAGATCACCCAGCAGGACTGGAACGACGTCTCGTACGCCGGGGGGCTGTGGGCCGCGGCCTGTAACCACGCCGGCCGTACGGCCAACCCCGTGCCGGTCGCCATCGACACCACCAAGTGCACCAACTGCAACTGGATGATGGCCGGGTGCAACTTCGACGCCAAGCAGTCGCTGCTGTTCAACTACCTGCCCGCGGCCATCGCGCACGGTGCGGAGATCCGGCCGCTGCACGAGGTGCAGAAGATCTCGCGGACCGACGACGGCGGCTACCGGGTCCACTACGACCTCATCGACGACGAGGACTACCGGATCCGCGGCGAGAGCGGCACGATCGACGCCAAGGTCATCGTGCTGGCGGCCGGCGCCGGCGCCACCCCCGTCATCCTCCAGCGCAGCGAGGAGACGCTCGGCACGATGCCGCACGCCGTCGGCAGGTACTTCTCGGGCAACGGCGAGCGGCTCAACACCGCCATCCTCAACGAGGACAAGGTCCGTGAGGTGCTCGGCCTGGAGCGCGGCGACGGCCTGGCGTACGAGGCCAACCAGATCGGCAAGGGCCCGGTCGTGGCGAGCTGGGACCGCCTGGACGGCTCGCTGCCGGAGTACTCGCGGTTCTCGCTGGAGCAGCTCTACTTCCCGCCCGGCCTCGGCACCATCCTCGCGCAGGTCCCCGGCGCCACCGGCCCGAGCTGGTTCGGCGTGGACAAGAAGGAGATCCTCAAGCGCTGGCGCTCCTGGCTGATCATCTTCCAGATGACCGAGGACGACAACGAAGGGGTCTTCGGCCCGCCTCCCGCCCACGGCAACGCCGACCGGCTGTCGCAGCAGATGCTCGGCGTCGGGCGTCTCAAGTACGACCCGACCCCCAACACGCTGCGCGGCTGGGCCGAGGCGGACGCCGAGGTCAAGGACATCCTGGAGCGCGACGGGCTGGCCGAGGTGGCGGCGTGGACCAACGACGTGGTGGGCGCCTACACCGTGCACCCGCTGGCGTCCTGCCGCATCGGCGACGACCCGGCGACCTCGGCGCTCGACGACCGCAACGAGCTGCGCGGCCACCCGGGCATCTTCGTCACCGACGGCTCCGCCGTCCCCGGCGCGCTGAACGTCAACCCCGCGATGACCATCGCCGCCCTCGCCGAGCGCGCCATCCCCGGCATCGTCCAGGCCGCGCAGAGCCGCGGCGTCGACGTGACGTACGGGGCGCCGGCCCCCGACGGTTCCACCGCCGGCCGGCGCGGAGCACTGCCCCTGGTGCCCAGCCTGCTGCGCCAGTAGGAGAGGAGCAGGCCATGGGCAAGGTGCTCAGCCGGGCGACACTGCCCGGCACGCTGTCTCAGGTGCGCCACGTCACCCCGGTACGGCCGCGCGAGGCGACCGGCCTCGTCACCAGGGTCTACGCGCAGGTCGAGCGGGACTTCGGGATGCTCGCGCCCCCCATGCTCCTGCACTCGCCGGCTCCGGAGGCCCTCGCGGCCTCCTGGTCGATCCTGCGCGAGTCGCTGCTCGCCGGAGGGCTCGTCGGCAGGGCGGTCAAGGAGGCGGTCGCCACCGCGGTCTCGCTCGGCAACGCGTGCCCGTACTGCGTCGACGTGCACAGCGCCACGATGGACGGCCTCGTGCCGGGACGCCACGCCGCCGAGATCGTGGGCGGCCGCGCAGAGGCGATCGGCGACCCCGTCGTGCGGGGCGTCGCCGCCTGGGCGCGGGCGAGCGGCACGCGGGAGACCGCCGCCCTCCACCAGGCCCCGCTGCCGGCCGAGCAGACCAGGGAGCTGGCCGGGGTGGCGGTCACCTTCCAGTACCTGAACCGCATGGTCAACGTCTTCCTCGGCGACTCCCCGCTGCCGCCCGAAGTGCCGGACAGGGCGCGCGGCGGCCTCATGCGGCTGTTCGGCCTGATCATGCGCCCGGCGGCGCGCAGGCTCGGTATGCCCGGCGCCTCGCTCGACCTGCTGCCGGCCGCCCCGCTGCCCGGGGACCTGTCCTGGGCGGACGGCACGCCCCACCTCGCCGAGGCGTTCGCCCAGGCCGCCGCCGCCATCGACGCCGTGGGCCGCCGCTCGGTGCCGGCCCCGGTGCGCGAGATGGTCACCGCCGAGCTGGCGGTGTGGAACGGCGAGCCGCCCGGTCTCGGACGTGCCTGGGTGACCGGCGCGGTGTCGGGCCTGCCGCCCGCCCAGCGCCCGGCGGGCCGGCTCGCGCTGCTCACGGCCATCGCCTCCTACCAGGTCGACCAGACGGTCATCGAGGAGTTCCGCGCCGGCACGCCGGGAGACCGGGCGCTGGTCGAGCTCACCTCGTGGGCGAGCATGGCGGCGGCACGGCGGGCGGGGAGCTGGATCAGCCCCGCCCCGCTCGCCCGTACGGCGGAGCACCGCGACGGCGGCCCGTCGCTCACCTGAGGCCCACCCCCGCGGCCCGCCGAGCGCGGTCCGCGGGGGAGATCCGGCCGCCCATTCGCGAAAAGCACACACGGAGAAGACACCGGTAATTCAATTGATGCATGCTTGTTTCAAGAACGTCAATTGAATTCGGCCGCATAACTTCTTGAATATAAGTGTTCCGCCTTTTCGAGTCGATCAGACATTCCATTCCAGTGAGAGGAGAGACGCGTGACCGAGCTGGACAACGTGCTTGAGGCCCTGACCGCGGAGGGCGAAGAGCTCGACCGCCTGGTGGCCGGCCTCGATGCGTCGCAGTGGGAGCTGCCCACCCCCGCGCCCGGATGGACGATCGCGAACCAGATCGCCCACCTGGCCTTCATCTTCCGGCTCGCCGGGACCGCGGCGTCCGACGCCGAGGCGTTCAAGGCCATGATCGCGGGAGCCGAGCACGACTTCAACGGCGCGGTGAACGCCGCCCTCGCCCTCTACGCCGACGACACCCCCGAGGTGCTGCTCGGCCGCTGGCGCGCCGAGCGCGAGAGGGTGGTCGGGGCGCTCGCCGCCGTGCCGGCCGGACAGGTCGTGCCGTGGCTGGTCAACCCGCTGCCGCCCATCATCCTCGCCTGCGCGGGCATCATGGAGCAGTTCGCGCACGGCCAGGACATCTTCGACGCGCTCGGGGAGCGGCGCGAGCTGACCGACCGCATCGAGCATCTGGTCGTGTTCGCGGTGCTGACCAGGGACTTCGGCTACCTGTCGCGTGGCGAGACCCCGCCCGCGACCGAGTTCCGCTTCGAGCTCACCGCGCCCTCGGGCAAGCTGTGGGCGTTCGGCCCCGAGGACTCGCCGCAGAAGGTCACCGGGCCCGCCGCCGACTTCTGCCTCCTGGTGACCAGGCGGCGCCACCGTGACGACCTGGAGGTCGTCGCCACCGGCAGCGAGGCCGATCACTGGCTGGACATCGCGCAGTGCTACCGGGGGCCCGCCGGGGCCGGCCGCACCCCCGGCCAGTTCGCGACCGCCCAGGTGTGACGACGCGCCTTCCGGTATCGCTTTCCCTGCTGTGCGCCACCGAGATCGGCGTCACGAAGACGGCCTGGTATCGGAATGAGCGAAGAAAGGCCGCAAATACATGGTAATCGTGATGACCGCGGACGCCACCCCGCCGGACATTCAGGCCGTCGTGTCACTGGTCCAGTCGGCGGGAGGTGAGGCGTTCGTCAGCCGTGGGGTCAGCCGCATAATCATCGGCCTGGTTGGTGACATCGACCAGTTCGCCACGCTGAACCTGCGGGGCATGCGGGGGGTCGGCCAGGTCACGCGCATCTCGGCGAAGTACAAGCTGGTCAGCCGCGAGCACCATCCTGACCGCTCGGTCGTCGAGGTCGGGGGAGTCTCCATCGGCCCCCGCACCGTCACGCTGATCGCCGGGCCGTGCGCCGTCGAGACGCCGGACCAGACGCTCGCCTCCGCCCGGATGGCGCAGGCGGCCGGCGCGACGCTGCTGCGCGGCGGAGCGTTCAAGCCGCGCACCTCGCCGTACGCCTTCCAGGGCCTGGGCGAGCGCGGGCTGCGCATCCTCGCCGACGTGCGCGAGGAGACCGGCCTGCCGATCGTCACCGAGGTCGTGGGCGCGCACGACGTCGACATGGTCGCCTCCTACGCCGACATGCTGCAGGTCGGCACCCGCAACATGCAGAACTTCCCGCTGCTCCAGGCCGTCGGGTCGGCGGGCAGGCCCGTCATGCTGAAGCGGGGGATGAACGCCACGATCGAGGAGTGGCTGATGGCCGCCGAGTACATCGCGCAGCGCGGCAACCTCGACATCGTCCTGTGCGAGCGCGGCATCCGCACGTTCGAGACCGCCACCCGCAACACGCTCGACATTTCCGCGGTGCCGGTGGTGCAGCGGCTGTCGCACCTGCCGGTCGTCGTCGACCCCTCGCACTCCGGCGGCCGCCGCGACCTGGTGCTGCCGCTCAGCCGCGCGGCCATCGTGGCGGGCGCCGACGGCCTCATCGTCGACGTGCACCCCGACCCCGACATCGCGCTGTGCGACGGGCCGCAGGCGCTGGTCGGGGAGGACCTCGCGGCGCTGGCGCACGCGATGGAGGACCTGAGCGGGTTCATGGGCCGTCAGCTGTCCACACAGCGGGAGCTTCTGGCCGGCTGAGAGCACGGTCAGGGCACTTCGGGAGGGCTGATGTATCCGTCCACACTTCGCCGCGTCTCGATCCTCGGCAGCGGCGTGATCGGCACCTCGATCGCGCTCGCGCTGCGGCGCTCCGGCATCCGCGTCGCGCTGTCCGACCGCGACGGCGACGTGGTCGCCAAGGCGGTGCTGATGGGGGCGGGGGTCGCGCTGGCCCCCGACGATCCCCCCGCCGACGTGGTGGTCATCGCCACGCCGCCGTCCACCGTCGTCCCGGTGCTCCGCGACGCCCAGGCGCGGGGTCTCGGCGCGGTGTACACCGACGTCGCCAGCACCAAGGCCCGCATCGTCGCCGAGGCCGAGCGCGCGGGCTGCGATCTCACCACCTACGTGCCCGGGCACCCGATGGGGGGCCGCGAGCTGTCGGGTCCGTTCGCGGCCCGCGCCGACCTGTTCACCGGCCGCCCCTGGGCGCTGTGCCCGCACGCCGCGACGCCGCCGGGGCACCTTCACCTGGTGGCCGAGCTGGTGGCCGTGTGCGGGGGAGAGCCCGAGGTGCTCGCTCCGAGCACCCATGACCGGGTCGTCGCCGCGGTGTCGCACGCGCCGCACGTGGTGGCGGCGGCGCTCGCGGCCGGGTTCGCGGGCGCGGACGAGACCATGCTGTCGCTGGTGGGCAGGGGCCTGCAGGACGCGACGCGGATCGCCACCGGAGACCCGGAGCTGTGGTGCGACATCCTCGAGCAGAACGCCGACGCGGTGGCCGTGGTGCTGGAGACGGTGGTGCGGGAGCTGTCGCAGGCGGCGCACGCGCTGCGAAGCCTGGACCACGCCGGTGCGGGCGCCCTCGCCGACCTGCTGGCGCGGGGCAACCGTGGCCGCGACCGCATCGTCGGCACGTGGCCGGCCCGCCGGGTGGAGAAGGCGGGCCTGCGGGCCTAGCGGGCGGGCCCCCGCCCTGGACGGGCCGTACGGGCTCGGCACGTCCCGAATGGCCACCCGCGAATACGGCTATTTACCTTTAATCAGCATTTTCCGGGCGAGTACCAGAGCACTTTGAAAGAAGCCGCCCCGGGTGGCCGAGGAGATAATGCTGGAAGAGTCTTCGCGGGCGACGGCCGCCCGCGCGCAAAGCGGAAGGAGCGTGCCGGCCGGCATGACAGGTGGACGGCTTGACCTGCTCCCACCGGCGGGTCCGCTTCTCGGTGACCGGCCCGTGAGTGCGGCGGGCCTGACGGCGCCGGCGTGTTCCCCGCCCGCTCGCTCGGACCGAGTCCCGGCCTATTCGGCGCGGCTCGCGAATTTCCCCGCTTTCCTGCCTTTCGTGACGCGGGGTGTGCGGGATTACTGCTCTGTCTCCCGCCGGATCCTCTCGCGGCGATCCTTGGGCGCTCCGTTCGTCCGGGCACAACCCGTCCGGTGGGCGCCGCCCGAGTGACCGTCAAGATCCGGGATCCCGATGAAAGGGGGCGCCGCTGTCAGGAGTCGCTGGCCGGTTCGCCCCCTCTCGCTTGTCCCGGGGAATCCGGCTTGACGTGAGCACATCCGTGTAAATCGCCCTATCTCACCAAGTGCGGCCTTGCATTGATGGCGGCCGACGAAGAGAGGAACAGGAACGTGACAGACGCTGCTCAACCCAAAGCGGGGAAACGCGAATGGGTGGGTTTGGCCGTGCTGGCCCTCCCAGCCCTGCTCGTGTCCATCGACATCTTCGTGGTCCTCCTGGCGCTGCCCCACCTGGCCGACTCGATCCACGCCAACAGCGTCGAGCAACTGTGGATCGTCGACATCTACGGCTTCATGGTGGCGGGCTTCCTGGTCACCATGGGAAACCTCGGTGACCGTATCGGCCGCCGCAAACTGCTCCTGATCGGCGCGGCGGCGTTCGGAACCGCCTCCGTGATCGCCGCCTACTCCAGCAGCCCGATCACCCTGATCCTGGCCAGGGCGGTGCTCGGCGTCGCGGGCGCCACGCTCGGCCCCTCCACGCTCTCGCTGGTCAGCAACATGTTCCGCGACGCGAAGCAGCGCGCCACCGCCATCGGCGTCGTGGCGGGAGCCTTCTCGATCGGCGCCATCTTCGGCCCGATCATCGGCGGAGTGCTGCTGGACCACTTCTGGTGGGGCTCGGTGTTCCTGGTGGGCGTGCCGCCGATGGTGCTGCTGCTCGCGGTGGGCCCGAAGCTCATCCCCGAGTACAAAAACCCGCAGGCCGGGCGGCTGGACATCGTCAGCGTGGCCCTGTCGCTGGTGGCGGTCCTGCCGATGATCTACGGCATCAAGGAACTGGCCAGGGAGGGCTGGGCGGCGGCGCCGGTCGTGTCCCTCGTCGTCGGCGCCATCTTCGCCGTGGTGTTCGTGCGCCGGCAGCGCGCGCTGAGCGACCCCCTGCTCGACCTGCGCCTGTTCAACAACCGCATCTTCAACACCGAGCTGATGAGCATGCTGTTCTACAACGCGCTCACCGGCACGACGATGCTGTTCATCGCGCAGTACTTCCAGACGGTGGCGGGCATGACGCCGCTGCAGGCGGGCCTCGGCCTGCTGCCAGGTCTGGTCCTCGGCATCATCAGCCTGACGGTGGGCCCGCAGCTCGCCGGCCGGTTCCGTCCGAGCGTCCTCATCGCGGGCGGCCTGGTGATCGTGGTCGCCGGCCTGGTGGTGCTCACGCAGGCCGGATCGAACGGCGACCCGGCCGGCCTGATCATCGGCTACGCCATCTGGTGTCTCGGCGGCGGCCCGCTGCTGACCCTGGGCATCGGCCTGGTCGTGGGGTCCGTCCCGCCGGAGAAGGCCGGCTCCGCCTCGTCGCTGTCGCAGATCGCGATCGAGTTCGGCTACGCGGTGGGCATCGCCACCGTCGGCACGATCGGCACCCTGGTCTACCGTTCGCAGATCGCCGGCGCCATTCCCGCCGGGGTCCCGGCGGGGGCCGCCGACGCCGCCCGTGACAGCGTCGCCGGCGCCACCTCGGCGGCCGCCACGCTTCCCGAGCAGGTCGCCTCGGCGATCCTCGTCCCCGCACGCGAGGCGTTCACCAGCGGGCTGCACGTCGTCGCGGCCCTGAGCGCCCTCATCATCCTGGGAGTCGCCATCCTCAACGCGGTCGTGCTGAAGGACCTGCCCCCATTCGGGCAGGCCGCCCAGGGCGGCCCCGCGGGCCAGGCGGACGCCGATCCCGCGCCCAGCGAGGAGCGTGCCACCCAGGAGGTCTGACGCCGGCGTCGAGGGCGGGCCTGGCCGACGGGCCCGCCCGAGATGCCGGCCGAACGCGTCCGACGTCAGGACGCGGGACGGCACGGACCGTACCATCCTCTCCGGTGATCGCCGCCGCGGTGGTGGCCGGTTCGTTGAAGACACACATCGACAACGGAAGGAAACCCTTATGGCTCAGTTCGCCCTTCTCCTCTACGCGCCCGCCCCCGCCGACTGGTCGGAGGCCCCGCCGGAGGAGCTGGAGGCGCACGGCGCCTACGCGGACAAGATCGGTGAGCTCGGCGGCAGCATCGTCAGCGGCTGCGCGCTGCACTCCAGCACGGGCGCCAAGGCCGTGCGCGCCGACGGCGTCACCGACGGCCCGTTCGTCGACTCCAAGGAGGTGCTGGGCGGCGTCACCATCATCGAGGCGCGGGACATCGACCACGCGGTCGAGATCGCCCAGCAGAGCCCGGGCACCTGGCGTGGCGGCATCGAGGTGCGCCAACTCCTCGGGTGACCCCCCGCCCGTCCCGGCCGTGGCCGGCGGGCCGCAAGCGACAACGGACGCCGTCACGGCGAGCTTCACCGCTCGCCGCGGCGGCGTCTTCCGTGTCCGGCGGAAGCCGCCGCGCCCCGTGCGGCGTCTTCCAGAGTGCGGAGTCGGCGGTCGTGCCCCGCCGGTCCGCGACCGCGCAATCCAGGAGATGCCGCGCGCGAGGGCGGCGGATCACGATGTGATTCGGCGTCACTCACCGCGCGACGTACCTAGGAGATGCCAGTGCCTCAGCCGGACAGATGGGATCTGGTGTTCAAGCTCGACGATCTCGCGGTCAGTGAGGTCAGGGAGGCGCCGTCCCCCCGCCTTCAGCCCGGCGAGGTGAGCCTCGCCGTCGAGAGGTTCGGCCTCACGACCAACAACGCCACCTACGCGCGCTTCTCCGAGCCCGGCTTCTCCTACTGGGACGCCTTCCCCGGCCCCGACGGCTACGGGCGGGTGCCGGTCTGGGGCTTCGCGCGCGTCGAGGAGTCCCGCCACCCCGACATCGCGGTCGGAAGCCGCTTCTACGGCCTCATGCCGATGTCCAGCCACCACGTCGCCGCCCCGGAGCCCACGCCCAGGGGGTTCGCCGACACCACGCCGGCGCTTCACTACCTGCCGCCCTGGTACTGGAACTTCCAGCGGGTGGGGGAGCCCGGCGAGCGGGACGACCGCAGGGCGATCGTCCGTGCCGTCTACCCCGCGGTACTCAACCTCGCCGACATGCTGGAGAGGCAGGCCGCGGCGGGCGTCCGGTCCGTGGTGGTCACCAGCGCGTCCAGCAAGGTGGCCATCGGCCTGGCCGAGCGCCTGTCGTCCCGGCGGGCCGGCCTCGCGGCCATCGGCGTCACCTCGGCGGGCAACGCCGCCTTCGTCGAGGGCCTCGGCCTCTACGACACGGTCGTCTCCTACGACGCGCTGTCGTCGTTGCCCCCCACCGGCCCGGTGGTGTTCGTCGACCTCACCGGTGAGGCCGGCAGGCAGTCGGCCGTCTGCGAGCGCCTGGCGGCCGAACTGCGCCACACCGCGATGGTCGGCTTCACCCACCCGGACTCCAGCATCGAGCCGCCGGCGCTGCCCGGGCCCGAGCCGGAGTTCTTCTTCACCCCGCTGGTCGAGGCGCAGACCATCGAGCAGGAGGGCGCGGACCGCTACCACGCCCGCTACACCGAGGCCGAGGACGGGTTCGTCGACAGTACGGCGACGTGGCTCACCATCCGGCACGCGAAAGGACCGGGCGCCGTGGCCGATGTCTTCGGCTCCCTGCTGGCAGGACAACAGCCCCCGGATGTGAGCTACGTGTTCCGTCCCTGACGGAGCCCGTCGAGCAGGAGGAAAGAACCGTGACCCTTGACACGCACTCCGGCGCGCCCGCGCGCCCGGCCGAGCCGGAACGCCCGCCGGCCCCCACCTCCAGCACGTCTCCGCGCTTCTGGCGGCGGCCCTGGATCATCCCGCTGCTGCTGGTCGTCGTGGGCTTCATCGTCTACCAGGTCACGCCGTACGTGCCCGAGCGCACCGCGCCGACGCCCCCGCACGACGGCTTCCCGGCGTACTACCCCCTGCTGGTCGTCCACATGATCACTGGCACGCTGGCCATGGTGACCGCCGTGTTCCAGGTGTGGCCGTGGCTGCGCAAGCGGCACCCGGCCGTCCACCGGGCCCTCGGCCGGGTGTACGTGGTGTCGGCGCTGGTCGGCGGCGTCATCGGCCTCATCATCGTGCGGTTCGCCCCGCCGGTCGGCCAGATCGGCGTGGCCGCGTCGACGACCCTGTGGATCGCGACGACCGCGGCCGCGTATGTGATGGCCGTGCGGAAGCGGTACGACCTGCACCGCCGCTTCATGCTCTACAGCTTCGCGATCGTCATGAACAACATCTGGGGCGTGCTCATCGTCAACGTGCTGATGCGGCTCCCGTTCGAGGTGGGCTTCACCTACATGCTGGAGGGGGCCCGGTGGATCGGCTGGGTCGTCAACCTCATGCTCGTGCAGTGGTGGCTGTACCACACGGCCGGACGTCCGCTCGACATCCCCAGGCCCAAGAAGAAGGTCCGGGTCTGACCTCGGTCCCCATACGAAAAGGGCCGGCGGGGAGTCTCCCCGCCGGCCCTTCGCCGTGCGATCAGCTGTCCACCACCAGGCAGTGCGCCGGGCGCGGGCCGGTCGCCAGGCAATGGGCGCCGTAGTCGTCCAGCAGCCTCGTGGCCTCGGCGGAGGCCTGGGTGAAGCGCGCGACCGGGTCGGCGCCACGGCCCATGACGTCCTCCATCGCGTTCATCATCGCGTGCTGGATCTGGGCGAAGTGCCCGAGCAGCGCGGCGCTGGCGCCCGGGGTGCCGTCGGTCGCCTTGAGCTGCTCGACCGTCGCCCGGTGGTAGGCGTGCTCGCCGTCGAACCAGCCCTCGCTCTCCAGCAGCGCGATCGCCCCGTTGGTGACCGGGGAGGTGCCGAAGGACTTGTGCCACTTGCCGACGTTGGCCGGGGTGTTGAGGTACTGCATGAACGCCAGCGCCCCGTCCTCGGTCTCCTTGTCCAGGCCGTCCGCCAGCCAGATGCCGTCGCCGCCGATCCAGTTCCCGGCCCGCGGGAAGTCGTCGCTGTACGGCGTCGGGGTCACGGCCACCTCGAAGCCGCCGTCCTGCCCGGCCTTGACCATGTACGGCCCGTCGAAGGACGAGCTGAGCCGGAACACCACCTGCTGGTCGGCGAACGCCTTGAACGAGCCCTCCCAGTCCTCCACCTTGCCGGTGTACAGGTAGTGGCCGTCCTGGTGCATGCGGTGCCACCAGGTGACGTACGCCAGCATCTCGGGGGAGGTCAGGTCCACGGTCGTGGCCCGGCCGTCGCGGCCGTTGTCGTGGTCGACGAGCCGGGCGCCGAGCTGGGCCATCGCCTGCTGGAAGAACTTGCCGTCGTTGGCCCAGCTGATGCCGTGGGACGGGCCGTCCTCCAGCTCGGCGACCGCCCGGCACGCCGCTTCGATCTCGCCCCAGGTGCGCGGGATCTCGGTGACGCCGGCCGCCTTCAGCAGGGTCACGTTGGTGTAGAGGTGCATGGTGGAGACGCTGAGCGGCATCGCGGCCACCGTGCCGTCGATGGTGTAGAAGTCGCGGCACGCGGTGATGATGTCGTCGAGCACGACCGGGTGGCCGAGGATCTCGGTCCGGCCGCCGATCGCCTTCTCCACCGAGGTGAACAGCGGGGTGCCGTCCGCCTTCAGCGTGTCGCGGGCGATCTGGGTGGCGCCGGTGTAGTACGACGCCATCGTCGGGGGGCGGCCCTCCAGAGTGGCCTTGGAGATCTCCTCGCCGAGGTTCTGGAAATAGAAACTGCCCACCTTGATCCGGTACCGGGGATGCAGCTCCTCGAATTCCCTGGCCCGTTCCTCGATAGGCTCCAGGAAATTGGGAAACGGGTATCCCGTGAACAGCGCGTCGATGGTGATTCTGTCCTGCTGGTTCGCCTCACCCACGTGCGGGTCCTTTCTCCAAGTGACGCGAGACAGGAGCCCGCGCAGCATGAACGGCCTGGTCGCGGTCTGCGGCCGGGCTCATGGAACACGCGGGACTCCTTGATTCCTGAGGCTCATGCTTTGTCACCGTCCTGGGTGCCGCATCTTTGCGAGTGCGGTGTTCTCCGCGGCGCCGGTAATGGCAGCGCATTTCATCGCGCCGCCTTATAAAGAGCACATCGGGAGATGCACCCGTGTCGTGGCGGACCGCACGCTGGAGGTAGCCGAGTTTGACCCATGAACGGCCGCGCGGTGATGCCGACCGCCGGGCCGCCACTGGAGGAACGAATATGACCGATCTACAGAGCCGCGCCTTTCCGAACGGCGCCGCCGGTCTCGCGGGCGCGGCGGGCGGGACGTTCCAGGCGACGACCATCACCCCCGACGACCCGCGCTACCAGAGCATGCTGCGCGGGACCAACCACCGGTTCGTCGGCAGCCCCGACTTCGTGCGCGTGGTCACCACGACGCAGCAGGTCATCGACACGGTCAACGAGGCCGTGTCCACCGGGCGCCGGCTCGCGGTGCGCAGCGGCGGGCACGGCCTTGAGGACTTCATCACCAACCCCGAGGTCAAGATCCTCCTCGACATCTCGGAGATGCAGGACGTCTACTACGACAGCGCGATGCGGGCGTTCGCCATCGAGTCCGGCGCGATGCTGAGCCACGTCTTCCGGGTGCTGTTCAAGGGCTGGGGCGTGACCGTCCCCGCCGGCATGTGCCCCGACGTCGGCGTGGGCGGGCACTTCGCGGGCGGCGGGTTCGGCCCGCTGTCACGCAGCCTCGGCGCGGTCGTCGACTACCTGTACGCGGTGGAGGTCGTGGTCGCCGGCGAGGACGGCGAGGCGCGGGCCATCGTGGCGACCCGCGAGCCCGGCGACCCGCACCGCGAGCTGTGGTGGGCGCACACCGGCGGCGGCGGCGGCAACTTCGGCGTGGTGACGCGCTACTGGATGCGCACCCCCGGCGCGACCTCGTCGAACCCGGCCGAGCTGCTCCCCAAGGCGCCGTCCGCGACGCGCAGCGGGGTCGCCTTCTGGTCGTGGGAGGGCATGAGCGAGGAGAGCTTCTCCACGCTCCTGCGCAACTTCGGCACCTGGTGCGAGAACAACAGCGCCGCCGGCACACCGCAGGCGAACCTGTTCCCCTACTTCCACGGCACCCACAGCTCCACCCAGCCGGGGCTGATGCTGGGGGCTCTCATCGACGACGGGGTGCCCGACGCGGAGGCCCTCATGGCCGCGTTCCTGGACGAGGTCGGCGCCGGGGTGGGCGTCGAGCCGATGATGAAGTTCCAGGACGTGCAGCCCTGGTTGTACGCCGCGGCCTACCCCGGCTACGGCGACCCCGGCAACCCGGGCGTGCGCCGCTTCAAGATCAAGGCCGCGTACCTGCGCAAGGGGTACACCGACCGCCAGATCGCGGCGATCTACCGGCACTTCACCGCTGAGGTGTACAACCCGACCCAGCTCCTGCTCGTCGGGTACGGCGGCCAGGTCAACACCGTCGCCCCCGACGCCACCGCGACCGCCCAGCGCGACTCCATCCTCAAGGCCGCCTTCCTCGGCGCCTGGGGGAGCCCGGCCGAGGACGACACCAACCTCTCGCTGATGCGCCAGATGTTCGCCGACGTGTACGCCGACAGCGGCGGCGTCCCCGGGCCGGACGAGTACAGCGATGGCGCCTACATCAACTACCCCGACGCCGACCTGGCCGACCCCGCGCTGAACACCTCCGGGGTGCCCTGGCACACCCTGTACTACAAGGACAACTACCCCCGCCTGCAGCAGGTCAAGAAGAAGTACGACCCGCGGAACCGGTTCCGCCACTCTTTGTCGATCCGACTGCCCGAATAGCCCCGCGTTCCCCGGCCTCCCCGGTGCTCCGGGGAGGCCGACCTCACGTCGCTGGTGTGCCGGGAGCCCGGCCAGCGCCAGATCTTGGAGACATTCATGGAACAACGCTGCCCCGTCCTCGACATCACCGGCGCCGACATCCACGCCGAGGCCGACCAGCTGCGGGCGCAGGGCGTCGCCACCCAGGTGGAGCTGCCCGGTGGCGTCCTCGCCTGGTACATCAGCCGGCACGACGTCATCCGCCGGCTGCTGACCGACCCCCGGGTGACCAAGAGCGCCCGCGCCCACTGGACGGCGTTCCTCAACGGCGAGATCCCGCCGGACTGGGAGCTGATCAGCTGGGTCGCGATGAACAACATCTCGACCTCCTACGGCAAGGACCACATGCGCCTGCGGAGGCTGATCGGCAAGGCGTTCACCCCGCGCCGGGTCGAGGCCATCCGGCCGCGCATCGTGGAGCTGACCAACCAGCTCCTCGACGGGCTCGCCGCCACCGAGCCCGGCCAGGTGGTGGACCTGCGCGAGCGGTTCTGCTTCCCGCTGCCGGCCCGGCTCGTCGCCGACCTGATCGGCATGGACGAGACCGCCCTCGCCAAGACGGCCGTGGTCATCGACATGATGGTCGACACCACCGTCAGCCCCGAGCAGGCCGGCTCCATCCTCGCCGGCTGGCGGGACGCGATGGCCCAGCTCATCGCGGAGAAGCGCGCCAACCCCGGTGAGGACATCACCAGCGACCTCATCGCCGCGCGCGACGAGGACGGCTCGCGCCTCAGCGAGGACGAGCTCACCGACACGATCTTCGCGATCCTCGGCGCGGGCTCGGAGACGACCATCAACTTCCTGGACAACGCCACCACCGGCCTGCTCACCCACCCCGAGCAGCGCGACCTCGTCTCCAGCGGGCAGATCTCCTGGGACAGCGTCATGGAGGAGACGTTGCGCTGCCAGGCGCCGCTCGCCAGCCTGCCGCTGCGCTTCGCCGCGGCCGACATCGAGCTCGACGGCGTCACCATCCCCAAGGGCGACCCGATCCTCATCAACTACAGCGCGGTCGGGCGCGACCCCTCCCTCCACGGGCAGGACGCGGGCAGCTTCGACATCACCCGCCCCGACAAGGAGCACCTGTCGTTCGGCTACGGCCCCCACTACTGCCTGGGCGCCGGCATCGCCCGCCTGATCGGGTCGATCGGCCTGTCCACACTGTTCGAGCGCTTCCCCGAGCTCACCCTGGCGGTGCCGGGCGACGCGCTTGAGCCGCTGCCGACCTTCATCATGAACGGCCACCGCAGCCTCCCGGTGCTGCTCAGCGCCCGGGTGCCCGCCGAGGTGAGCTGAAGCTCCGGCGAACGGCACCGATCAGAGGAGGCGCCATGCGGAAAGTGATCCTGGCGGAGTTCCTGACGCTCGACGGCTTCATCGAAGGTCCGGCCGGTGAGATGGACTGGGACATGGAGGTCTTCGACGACGACATGGAGCGCTACGCCGACGAGCAGATCACCGGGGTGGACACCCTGCTGCTCGGCCGCAGGACCTACGAGATCTTCGCCGGAGCCTGGCCGAAGGAGACCGGCGAGTTCGCCGACAAGATGAACGGCATGGAGAAGGTCGTCTTCTCCCGCACGCTGAAGAAGCTCGACTGGAACAACGCGCGGCTGGCCGGCGACGACGCCGCCGAGGAGATCGCGAGGCTCAAGGCGCGGCCGGGCGGGAACATGCTGATCTACGGCAGCGCCCGGTTCGCCCAGAGCCTGATGCGGCAGGACCTCATCGACGAGTACCGGCTGTGGGTCCACCCCGTCGTCCTCGGTCAGGGCAAGCCCCTGTTCGCGGACGTCAAGGAGCGGATCAAGCTCACGCTGGTGGACACCCGGCTGTTCGACACCGGGGTCTGCGTCCTGCGCTACAAGGCCGCCGGCCGCTGACAACACACGTCATCGAAAGCAAGGATGGGAGGCCGGCATGAAGGTTGGCTTGGTAATCGGGGACTACACCTGGGACGGCGGGCCCGCCAGAATGGCGGACACGCTCGTAGAGATCGCACAGACCGCCGACGACACCGGTTTCTCGATCGTCGGCGTCGGCGACCACCTCTGGCAGGGCGCGCACTACGGCGGCCCGGAGGCGCCGTTCCTGGAGTCCTTCACCGCGCTCACCATGATCGCCGCCAACACGCGGCGCTGCCGGGTCGCGCCGGTGATGGCCGGGGTCAACTTCCGGCACCCGTCCCTCCTCGCCAAGATGGTGACGTCCCTGGACGTCCTGTCCGGCGGCCGGGCGATGCTCGGCATCGGCGTCGGCTGGGACGAGACCGAGGCCCAGGGCCTCGGCATTCCGTACCCCTCACTGACCGAGCGGTTCGAGAGGCTCGAGGAGACGGTCCAGATCTGCCTTCGCATGTGGGAGGGCGAGCGGGGCGACGAGCAGCCCTTCGACGGGAAGCACTACCGGCTGGAGCGGGCGCTCAACCTCCCGCAGAGCATCACCAGGCCCCGCCCGCCCATCATGATCGCCGGTGGCGGTGAGAAGAAGACCCTGCGCCTGGTGGCCCGCTACGCGGACGCCTGCAACCTCTACCCGGGCCCCGAGCTGCCCGCCAAGCTGGACGTCCTTCGCGGGCACTGCGAGGCCGAGGGCCGCGACTACGACGCGATCGAGAAGACCTGCATCTTCCCGTTCGACATGGGCGAGGGTGTCAACGCGGATTCGCTGGTCGAGATGCTCGGCGGGCTCGGCGGGCTCGGGGTGCAGACGGCGATCGGCATCCTGGCCGGCCCTGACCCGGTGCGCCAGGTGGAGCTCATCGGCAAGCGCGTCATCCCCGCCGTCGCCGACGCCTAGGAGATAGACCTTCCACGGGAAACGGATGGACTGTCCGGCTTCATCCCTGACCCGGCCAGAGATGCCCGATCGCTTCGGCGGTCGGGCATCGTCGTTCTTCCGGCACACCGCACCTGGCCGGACGGCCACACCTGCGGGCGCCGCCCGCGGCGGCCGGGGTGCTCTGCCGGACATCCGCTGACGATGCTGGAACGCCGGCCGAGGCCCGCGTACATGCCGTGGATGGCGGTCGAAGGCGGCCGGACGTACACCGCCCTGGAGGGCTGGTTCGCGTACGGCCTGGGCCGCCTCCTCGACGGCGTCGCCGCGAGTCTCCGAAGGGTCGTCCCACGCGAGAGATCCGCCCGCCGGGGACGGCGGGCGGATCATTTGTCTCACCCCTCAGGCCGAGGCCCGGCCGCCGGTCAGGAGAACCGGCGGCCGGGCGTCGCCCGTGGCGGGCGGTGACTAGGGCGCGACGGACGGCGCGGTCGACGCGACCGGCGCGGGCGCCTCGGCGGCGTGGGTTCCGGCGGGCGGGCCCTCGATCGGGGGCGGGGGAGGCGTGCCGCTGCGGCGGCGCCGCTTGGGCGTGGCGAAGCGCTTCATGATCGGGTCCTCGACCAGCGTGAACAGCAGCCACGAAAGCCCCAGGGTGATCGCGAACAGCACGCCCAGCATGAGGAACCCGACCGGGGTGCTCCAGCCCTTGGGGGAGCCGAACCACTGGCGGGCGTAGATCAGGATCAGGTAGTGCCACATGTAGAAGGCGTACGACCACTCACCGAGCTTGACCATGGGGCGGCTGCCGATCCAGCTGGTCCTGCCCTTGGCGTCCCCGGCGGCTCCCGCGGCGATGATGAGGCCGAGCGGGACGATCCAGATGGCGACGACGGTGTAGCTCAGCGGGAGCAACGGCGCGAGGGCGTACAGCGCGATGCCCAGCGCCAGCGAGCCGCCGAGGCCCAGCGGGAGCCTCCTGCCGGTCATGACGATCCTGGCGAGGATCATGCCGAAGACGAACTCCAGCATCCGCACCGGCGGGAACTGCATGACGAACCACATCTGCGATTCCGTCATGGGGAAGCCGGGGATCAGCGGTTGTTCCGGCAGCAGCTTGGACAGCGACGGGATGGCGACGGTCACGGCCACGATGACGCCCGCCCACGCCCAGAGCCGCTCGGGCCTGATCCGGCGGATGTAGCGCGCCAGCAGCGGGAAGCAGAGGTAGAACAGCGCCTCGCACGACAGCGACCAGGCCGGGGAGTTGAAGGCGATCCTGACGTCCATCGTGGGGAAGTACGACTGCAGCAGCAGGAAGTGCACCAGCGCGGTCTTGCCGTCGATGGCCGTCTTGGCCACCACGCTCACCAGGATGAGCGCGGCGATGAGGGTGATCGCGTAGTTCGGGTAGATCTTCAGGATGCGGCGCCGCAGGAACATTCCCGTGGTGTCCGAGGAGCGCTGGGCGTAGGTGAGGACGAAGCCGCTGAGGACGAAGAAGTAGACGACCGCCGCCCAGCCGCCCTGGACGACCAGTGTCGTGGTGCTCGCGTTCAGCCACGCCGTGGCGAACAGGCCGGCGCCGAGGGCGTGGGTCAGGAACACCATCGCCGCGGAGATGAACCGCATTCCGGTCAGTGACGGAAGCCGGGATGGCAGGGGTACGGGACGGGACCCGACGGGTTTCGACAACTCCACCAATTTGACGCACCTTCTTACGTTCTGGCCGGCTCAGGCCGGTCGACGGACGCCCCGAACGTGGTCCTGAGACCACCGTGCATCGACCAGCAGGTCTTGACCTTTGCATCCCGGCGAACCCCGCGCATTTCCCAAAATGCGGTGTTTCCCGGGCGGCGCACGGTGAACGGGCACATCGCATTCCAGGAGATGCCCCGCTCCACCGGCGCGAGTGACGCTTGATGACAAGGCCGGATGTGAGGAAAGGCCGTGCGACCGGATGATCGCCACCGTTTCGGGGGTGCGTCTTCCCCGTCCGGAAGGAATCGCCGCCTCTCGGGGACGGCGAGCCGGTGGCGACGGACGCGTCATGGACGGTGAGCCGCGGCACGTACACGCCGTCGCCGCGTACGCCACCGTCCCCCGCCACCCATTCGAGATAAGGACCTGCGCAGCGATGGCAGTAGCCACGAATGTTTCCGAGTACGGAGTCGTCTTCCCGCCCGAGCCCGGGCTCACGCCCGCAGAGATCATCGCGCGGGCCGAGGCCATCGCACCGACGCTGGTCGCCCGCCAGGCCGATACCGAGGAACGCACCTTCTACGCGCCCGACACCCACGAGGAGTTTCTTAAGGCCGGCTTCTACCGGATCCTCGTCCCGCGGCGCTACGGCGGCTACGAGTTCGGCATCGACACCTTCCTGCGAGTGGTGATGGCCCTCACCAGGGGGTGCCCCTCGACCGGCTGGATGTACTGCCTGGGACACGCCCACGCGCTGATGGCCGCCTCGCTGTTCGACGAGCGGGCACAGGCCGAGTTCTTCGAGGCCGGCGACTTCATCTGCCCCGCCACGGTGATGCCGAGCGGCACCGTCGAGCGCACGCCCGACGGTGACTGGCTGCTCAACGGCACCTGGAACTACTGCTCTGGCTCGCCGTACGCCACCCACTTCATCGGCCACACGCTGGTGTCGCCCGCCGAGGGCGAGCCGCCGGCGCCGATGCTGTTCGTCGCCCCGCGTAGCCAGTGGAGGCGCCTGAACGACTGGGGCGGGCAGCTCGGCCTCAAGGGCAGCGGATCGCACAGCATCGTCATGGAGAACGGGCTGGTCCCGGCCCGCTACACCCTCCCCACGCACGTCAGCCAGGTCACCGTCAACGAGGGCACACCCGGACGCGACCTGCACGACAACCCCCTGTACGGCGGCGGCCAGCTCAGCTTCATGGTCATCGAGGACGCCGTGCTCGCCGTCGGCATGGCGCTCGGGGCGCTCGACGCCTACGAGGAGCTGATGCGCACGCGGACCACCGCGTTCCCGCCGACCATGACCCGCGCCGAGGCCCCCGACTACCAGTTCTGGTACGGCGAGGCCGCCGGGATGATCGCCACGGGGGAGGCGGCCATCATGAACGCCGTCCAGCAGTGGGCCGAGACCACGGCCAAGGGCGCGCCGGCGGTCACCAAGGAGCGGGAGATGCGGATCGCCGCCATCTGCCACGAGGTCGTGAAGCTCTGCTGGCACGCGGTCGAGAACTACCTGTTCCCCACCGCGGGCTCCAGCGCGGTCCGCCAGGGGCAGCGCATCGAGCGGGTGTGGCGTGACATGTCCATGTTCCACAGCCACGCCGGATTCGCCGTCTTCCTGTCCACCATCGCCAAGCGCGAGCTCGCCAAGGCGCACTTCGGCATCGCCGACGAGCACTGAGACGAGCACCGACAGACCAGTACAGACGGACCAGTACAGAAAGAGCAGCACAGAGAGACCAGCGCTGAGCGCGTTTCGCCCCCCAGTCCCTGCCGGCCGTGTCCACCGAAGAAGCTGGACACGGCCGGCAGAGCCTTTTCGCGTCAGGCGGGCTTGCGGGCGACCGCGATGAGGTAGCCCATCTCCGGACGCAACCCGATGGGGTTGCGGAAGGCGTTCAGCACGTCGGCGGCCTCCGGGCCGTAGCGCTCGACCAGCTCGTCGAACCGCTCGTTCACCGCGTCGTACACCCGCCAGGCGGTCTTGGCGGTGTGCTCGCTGATGTCGAGCAGCTCGACCAGCTCCAGCCCCGTACCGGCGACCAGGGCGCGGTAGGAGTCCTCGTCGAGCACGGGGCTGGCCTGGATCTCCTCCATGTGGCCTGCCACCCTGGCCCGGTCCTCGTCGCTCAGCGGGCCATGCAGCAGGAAGTCGGTGAGGACGACCCGCCCGCCCGGCCGCAGCACGCGGAGGAGCTCGCGCAGCGTCGCCGTGCGGTCCATGTGCATGAGGGCCTCGAAGACCCACACGACGTCGAACGAACCGTCAGGGTAGGGCAGCGCGAGCACGTCGGCGTACGCGAAGGTGACCCGGTCGGCCAGGCCCTTGGCCGCGGCGCGGCGGCCCGCCTCGTCGATCTGGGCCTGGTTGTTGGAGATGCCGATGATCTCGGCCGGGGTCTTCTCCGCCAGGCGGAAGGCGGAGGTGCCGACGCCGCAACCCACGTCCAGCACCCTGCCTCCCTGCTCGAGATCCGACTTCTCGATGAGCAGGTCGGTCAGGCGGTCGGTGGCCACCTTGTTGGAGCTCTCGTCGTCCGCCGAGAGCCAGTATCCCTGGTGGAAGTTCTCGTCCCACACCTCGAGCAGGATCAGGTTGGACATGTCGTAGAACTCAGAGGTGCCTTCGGGCTGGTGCAAAGCGTGCTCTGTGGTCATCTCAGCTCCGCTGGTCGGTCGATTACCGGAGAACGCCGGCGGACCACGGGCCGTCGAGGGACGTCACCGGAGGACCGTGGTGCTCCGGTCGCCATCGATTCGGACCGCCGGCTCTGGGGGCGCACACCGGGCGTACCGGTGCAGGTCGCCCGCTCACCCGGCGAAGATGCCGGGAGGCGTCGATCGCGACGCGCATTACCATCATGCGCGCGCCCGTACCCACGGTCACCCCTTACCCGGGGCGGCACCCCGGGATTAGGGGTCGGAGAAACGGCTCGGAAAGGGCTGGTGAGACGCGTCCTAGCGCCGCGGCTTGCGGGCGGAGAGGATCACGTAGCCGATCTGGTCCTTTCGCGGGGCGAAGAAGCCGAGGTGCCTGCGTGAGAACTCCGCGAGCGCCTCCTCGCCGAACTTCGCGGCGATCGTGTCCCGCTGGTCCATGGCGGACCTGATGTACTTCGACTTCTTGCCGAAGACCCTCGGGCCGCACTGGGTGTACTCCTCGACCTCGAAACCCGCGCTCCGCGCGTGCTCGATCCACTCCGCGAGCGTGGGCAGCTCGCGCAGTTTGAGGGTGTCCATGAACTTCGCCACCCTGTCCGGATCGGCCGCCGACTCCAGGCTGAAGTCGGAGAAGGAGATCCGCCCCCCGGGGCGCAGCACCCTGTACAGCTCCCTCAGCACCTGGCCGAGGTCCTGGGCGTTCTGGAGCGACTCCAGCGCGAGCACCGCGTCGAACGAGTCGTCCGGGTAGGCGAGGTCCATGTAGTCGCCGTACTCGAAGCGCACCCGGTCGCTCACGCCCGTGGCCGCGGCCCGCTCGTTGGCCTTGTCGATCTCGAAGGCGCTCACCGTGATGCCGGTGACGTGCACGCCGAGGTTCTTGGCGAGGTACACCGCCGTCTCGCCCGGCCCGCATCCCGCGTCCAGCAGACGCTCGCCGGGGCGCAGGCCGAGCGTGTCGGTCACCTTGCGGCTGATCCGGTGAACGGCGTCCTTCAGCGGGGTGTCGTCCTCGTTGTCGTACCAGTACCACATGTGGAGCTGGCCGTTGCGGAACTCGTCCCCGATGGGAGAGCGCTCGTCGTAGTGCGTGCCGATGTCGGCCGGATCGATCAATTCCCTGGTCATTAGTCCGTCACTCCCATCGAGGGGCCTCACACGCCGTACCGGGCCGAGGGGAGCCGGCGAAAACGGACAGGAGGCGTGCCGACCGGCGGCCCGGGCGCCCCAAGGCGGCCGGGCGCGAAGACGCGGAACCGTTCACTGACGCCAATCGTCGGCGCCGCCGGGACCCCGCCGCATCTCTATGGTTGCTGTTCCGGCCGGTGGGCCGCCGCGCCGGCCGGAACAGCACGCTCGGAGAAGACTCACGGAACCGCCGGTGGGAAGCTCGTATGAACGGATATCTCGTATCTCGCCGGTTGTGCGGAGTGAGCTGGGCCGCCGAAGCGGCCAGATGACAGTGCACAACGGGCGCGGTCGACGCACGGCAGCCGGTCAGGCTGCGCGGACCAGCCCGTCCTCACCTTTCGTGAAAGGACGCGCACATGAGTGTTCCCACCATGCGGCTGACCGTCGCGGAGCTGCTGGCAGGCCTCACCACCGCAGGCCCCGACGACCTCCACACGGAGTACCGGCGTCTGGTCGGCGCGCTGTGGCACGACGGCGAGCCGACGGACGAGGCGGCGGCGGCGGTGCCCGCTCTCGTGGCCTACCTGGACGAGGCGGGCGACGACCGCAGGGGCTACGTGATCATCCTGCTGGCCCTGCTCGCCGAGTCCGAGTACCCCGCCGTCGACGGCGAGGTCGCCACCGCGGTGCGCGGAGGCCTCGACCGGTACCTCGACCTCGTCGGCGACGCCGTGGCGGGCCGGCCGCTGACGCTCGCCCTGCTGTACCTCCTGTCGCACTTCCCCGGCGACCGCGACAGGATCCTCGACGCCGTCGAGCACCTGGAGCTGGACCCGGACGACCTGAGCAGGCTCGACCGGGCTCTGAGCACGCTGGACCTCGACGCCCCCGACCTCGGCACCCTGTGGCCCTCGCCGTCGGTGTGGGTGCTGACCGACGACGAGCGCGAGTTCCACGAGCAGTGGATCCAGACCCTCACCCCCGGGCAGATCACCACCAACTGGGAGAACGACACCCGGACCCTGCTCGGCTACTCGGGTGCGAAGGCGTACTGGGCGGTGCGGTTCGGCGCTCCGGTGGTCGCCGGCGAAGCGGCCTGGTCCGCGGACGCCGCCTGGCCCGCCGCCACGTACGCGGCCCCCGCGGCGGGTGCGGGGACCGGCATCTTCGCCCGCCACGCGGAGGCCTTCCGCTGCCCATCCTGCGGCGATTCGCTCGACTTCGAGGGCGACATCGTCCGGTGCGGCGCCTGCTCGACCCGGTACCCCATCGCGCGCGGCATCCTCGACCTGTCGGAGGGCGTGAGCGAGTCGGCGGCGGACGTCGAGGACGACGCGACCGCGAACCTGCTGTCGAAGCTGGCGGAGATGCCCACCATGGGCATCTACTACGAGTCCGTGCTGCGGCCGGCGTTCCTGCGGATCGCCGGTGCGAACTGGGGCGGCGCCGTCACCCTCGCGGACGAGGACGCCTACATGGTGCGGCACATAAGCCCGGTGGACGGCCCGGTGCTCGACCTCGCGGCGGGCGCCGGCAGGTGGACGCGCGTGGTCGCCGGGACCGTCGGCCACGACCGGCTGATCGCCCTGGACATGGGCCTTCCGATGCTGACGGTGCTGCGCGACACGCTGCCCGAGGTGCCCGCGGTCCGCGCCAGCGCGCTCGACCTCCCGTTCGACGACGCCAGCCTGGGCGCGGTGAACTGCTGGAACGCCCTGCACGCCTTCCCCGACGACGCGGCCAGGGCCATCGCCGAGGTGGGCCGGGTCCTGCGGCCGGGCGGCACCTTCACGATGATGACCTTCCTGTTCGACTCCGACCCGATCGTCCGGTACTTCCAGACCTCGCACTACTTCCCGAGCCGGGTCGAGGGGATGCTGCTCTTCGAGATGGACGAGATCAGGCGGTGGCTGGCCGACGCGGGGATGACCGTGCGCGACGCCTCCGGTCCCGGCAGCTTCGCCTTCATCACGGCCGTACGGACCTGACCCGGCGGACGCGCCGCCCGTGAGACACGCTCCGGGGTGCTCGGCGTGCGCCCCGGAGCGTGGTCGTGTCAGCTCCTGACGAGGTCGAACGACTCCCAGGGGCCGATGGCGGTGCGGTTGGCGATGAGCGGCTGGGAACCGCCGCCGTCGGCGCAGACGTACTTGCCGTTGACCTGGGCCTTCAGGCTGACCGTACCGTCGGGGTTGTTGATGAGCTGGAAGGTCTCCCACGAGCCCGCGGACGCCCGGTTGGCGATGAGCGCCTGGGCGCCGGCGTTCTCGGCCGCGACGAACTGGCCGTTGCTCCTCGCCTTCAGCGCTATGTTGCCGTTGCCGAGGTCGACGCGCTCGAACTGCTCGCTCGCGCCGGCGCTGGACTTGCTCGCGATCAGCGGCGAGCCGTTGGGCGCCGTGACGTACAGGTTGTTGGCCCGGGAGCGCAGGCTGACCACCGAGGAGACCGGCGTGACCGGGGCGCCGAACCAGCTCAGGTCGACGGCGTTCGCGATGGCCTGCAGGCCCGCCTCGTTGGGGTGCAGGTGGTCGCCGGTGTCGTAGGCGGGCAGGAACATGGTCGGGTTGGCCGGGTCCCTGGTCGCCGCGTCCTGGTCGAGCACCGCGTCACAGCCGCTGCCCGCGCCGCGGACGAAGTTGTTGTAGGCCACGCGCTGGTCCTCGGCCGCCTGCGACCAGCCGCCCGAGCCGCGGAAGGGGGTCAGCGTCGAGCAGATGAACTTGATGTTCCGCTGGTGGGCGCGGTCGATCAGCTGCTTGGCCGCGTCGATCAGCCGCGACGCCTGGGGCGGCGGCGAGGACGAGCCCAGGTCGTTGATCGGGTCGTCCGAGAAGATCACCCAGCGGACGTCCGGCTGGTTGAGCACGTCGCGGTCGAACCGGTTGGGCGCGCTCTGTCCCGCGCCGTCGGCCAGCAGTTTGTTGCCGCTGATGCCCTGGTTGAGCACCCCGGCCACGCGGCCGGAGTCGATGATCCGGGAGGCAAGCCGGTTGGGCCAGCGCCGGTTGGCGTTGAAGCTGGAGCCCACCCCGTCGGTGATCGAGGCCCCCAGCGTGACGACGGCGCCCTGCGAGGAGGCGTTCTGCACGTCGACGTTCGCCAGGAAGTAGTAGCTGCCGGCCTGCTGGGCGCCCGAGAGGGAGGCGTTGCCGCTGACGTCGCCCGAGGCGATGTAGTTGGTCTGGGTCGAGGTCTGGTGGTAGGTCGCGGGGCCGGTCGGCTGGGGAAGGTAGACGCTGACCACGAGGTCCGACTGCGCGGGGACCGTGAAGCCGATCGCGTCGCTGACCGCCAGCGATCCGGCGGGGACGGTGACGGACCGCTGGCCGCCGAAGGTCACCACCCGGTCGGTGGAGAGATCGACGCCGGAGTCGGAGGTACGGCGTGCCAGGTGCACGTCGTCGAAGGTCACCGGCTGCGTGCCGAAGGCGTTCGAGAGCTGGATGCGGGCGGAGGTGCCGCCGATGCTGGTGCGCACCACCTGGCGGATGGTCTGCCGGTTGAAGGTCGTGTCACCGCGCTGCGGCGAGGCCGCCCACGTGCCGGTCCACGCGGCCGCCGCGGCGGCGGGCGGGCCGGCCGCCACGGCGGCGGCCAGCGTCGAGAGCAAAGCGGTCAAGAAAGCTACCACCAGGGATAGACGGGGAACGGCTGCTCGTCTCACGGGTTCTCCTGTGGAAGTCGTGCCGGAACGCGCCCGGGGGGCTTGACAGGCCCGCCGGGCGCGTCGCCGGGGTTCACTCGGTGATAAGGCTCAGAGGCCCGCGAGGTTCAGTTGCTGATCAGGTCGAACGACTCCCAGGGGCCGATGGCGGTGCGGTTGGCGATGAGCGGCTGGGAACCGCCGCCGTCGGCGCAGACGTACTTGCCGTTGACCTGCGCCTTCAGGCTGACCGTCCCGTCGGGGTTGTTGATCAGCTGGAAGGTCTCCCAGGAGCCGGCCGAGGGCCGGTTGGCGATCAGCGCGTCGGCGCCGGCGTTCTCCGCGCTCACGAACTGGCTGTTGCTCCTGGCCTTCAGCGCGATGTTGCCGTTGCCGAGGTCCACGCGCTCGAACTGCTCGCCGGTCCCCACACTGGACTTGCTGGCGATCAGCGGCGAGCCGTTGGGCGCCGTGACGTACAGGTTGTTGGCCTTGGAGCGCAGGCTGATCGTCGGGGTCCCCGACGTCCCGGTGAGGACGCGCAGGGCGTCCACCATGCCGACGGCGGTGGCCTTGTTGACGATCTTGATCGTGTGCTGGCCGCTGGACAGTCCCGACTTGCTGAAGACCACCTGCTGGGCCTGCCTGGCGCCCGAGACGTACAGGTTCACGTTGGCCTGCAGGGCGTTGTCGATATAGACGTCCACGTTGCCCATGTCACCGTTGCGCTCCGAGAGGTACTCGATGCCGGTGCCGGTGAAGGTGTACTGGGCCGTCGCCCCCACCGTGTTGGTGTGGTGGGTGTCGTCGTTGTAGTCGCCGTAGCCCCTGGCCGTCGTGTGGTACCAGTTGGCGTCGTAGGTGAGCTCGGTGTCGTTGACCAGCGCGTTCCCCGTCGTCCCGATGCCGAGGGCCGAGGCGGTGCCGCTGAGCGTCTTCACGCTCTGGTTGGCGGTGCCGGTGAGCCGGGCCGAGGAGTACGAGCTGAGCGGCTTGGCCGTGCGCTCCACGACGTAGACCGTGTTCGCCGCGGTGGCGAAGGAGACCTCGGCGCTGGAGGAGGTGGCCAGGATGGCGTTGTCAGAGGCGCGGCGCACGCGCACCTGCTGGGTGCCCCAGGGATTGACCACCGTGGCCTGCTTGCCGTACAGGCTCTTGAGGCCGACGTACTTGACCTCGCCCGCCTCGCGCTCGGAGCTCACGAGGAAGCCGTCCTTGGCCAGGAGGGTGAACTTCCCGACGAAGGAGGAGTCGGCCGGCACCGCCGGGAACACCCGGATCTTGTCGTTGTAGCTCTGCATGAGCGACTCGTTGAGCGCCGACAGGTGCACGCCGAGGTACTCGAAGACGCCGTTGGTGTTGTTGGTCATGCCGTTGGGGTAGTTCTGGTACTTCTGCAGCATCGTCTTCATGCCCTGGTACGCCTGGTCGCCCAGGCCGAGGCGGGCCGCCTGCACCGCGTCGTTGGACCACACGTTGCCGTAGGGGAACGGCCGCTGGTTCCAGGTGTTGACCGCGGTCTGGTAGTCGGGGTAGCCGATGCCGGTGATGTTGTACGGCCAGATCAGCTCGGCCGAGACGTTCTCGTTGTTCCTGGTCTGCGAGATCGGCGGCTGGTGCGGCTGGTAGGCGCCGTTGGCGACCTGGTACGGCACCAGGCGGTCCAGCACGTTCTGCCAGCCGGCGCGCAGGCCGCTGTCCAGTCCGAGCTGCTGGCTGACCTGGATGGTGAGCGGGAAGATGCTCCGCACGGCCGCGAGGTCGGTGATGGCGTTGCGGACGTTCCAGTACGTCTCGTGGGAGTTGGAGTTGGCCATGTAGTAGGTGTTGCTCGCACTGTCGTACGACAGCATGGCCGAGTAGAACTTCGCCGTCTCACGCATGTACGGGTAGGCGACGTCGCGCAGGTAGTTGGCGTCGTCGGTGTACCGGTAGCGCAGGTACATGTTGTACGCGGCCTCGTAGCCGGTCGACAGGATGTTCTTGGTGTAGTCGCTGCCGACGGTGCCGCGCGCGTTGCCGTCCCAGCCCATCGTCTCCGGCACCCACAGGCCGTCCACGCCGTACCTGGTCTGCGTGTACGCCTTCAGCGCGTTGTAGTTACGGCTGTAGAGCTTGTTGAAGCCGTCCATCAGGTCGCTGTGGTTGGAGGCCAGGAACGAGTTGTAGACGTCGCGCTGGTTCCAGTACCAGTAGGCGTTGCTCCACTTGGTGGCGTCCTGGGTCGCGCGGAACACCCCGTTGATGAAGTGCAGCGGGTAGTTGCCGTAGCCCCCGGCCGCGATCATGTAGGTGCTCAGGTAGTAGACGTTCTCCATGTAGTCCGCGTCGCGCGAGCCGTTGGAGTACTGGACGAACGACTTGTTCCAGAACGCGTGCCACCAGTTGCGGTAGTTCGTGTACGTCGTGGCGTACCCGGTGCTCTTGACCGAGGAGAGCTGGTTGCGCGCCTGGGTCACCGAGTCGCGGTTGGGGGCGTTGATCCGGCTGGAGGCGGTGATCCAGATCGTGTAGCTGGAGGTGGGCGTGATGTTCAGCCGCACCTTCCTGCCGTCCACGACCTGGGTGGTGAAGCCCGCGCCCTCCACAGTGGCGGCCAGGGTGTAGCCGAACCCGTTGGCGTCGGTCTGCCCTCGGCTCAGCCCGGCGCTCGCCGAGTCGGCGTAGGTGGAGATCGTCTTCCAGGTGTTCAGGTCGGGTACGTCGCCGCTGTTGGTGACGGTCGCGGGGTCCCACATGCTCAGGTCCATGGCCACGCTCGACACCCCGCCGCGGGTGTCGTCGACGTGGATGCCCATGACCTCGGAGTTGGGCGACCCGAGGATGGTGACGGTCCTGTTGGAGTCGTACTTGGTGGTCAGGGTCCCGTCGTACAGCGACAGCCGCTGCTGGTAGTTCGTGTACCCGGTGTCCATCCCCGGGTTGGAGTACAGGTTCACCAGGCCGGCGGCGAACGCGGACTGCTGTGACAGGTCGACGCCCGACACCTGCATCGTCAGGCCGTTCTGGTTCCACACCATGGCGCCGGTGCGGCCGTTGCCGACGGTGAGGCCGTAGTTCGGATTGGTGTTGGGCCTGTTGTAGACGATGTCGTGCTTGGACAGGTATCCCTGGTAGTCCACGTTGAGCGTGCCTGCGGCCTGGTCGAACGCCGCGTCGGTCGCCGAGGCCAGGGTCGGCGTGGCCACCCCCACGGCCAGCAGGCCTACGGCGAGCGTCAACGGTGGCAGGCTACGTAACAGCCTCTTCAGCATGGTCTTCCTCTCCCGCGGCGGGCCGCCCTCGCCGTCACTGCGGCCGTCGCCGCGCGGAGCAGTGCCGAGGGGGTGTCTGATGGCGCAGACCCGATACGGAACGGCGGTGTCTCCCGCCGGGACGCCGCACAGTTCCGTTTCCAGACTGTCAGGCGCAGTTAACATTGGATGTCTTCCAACGTCAATACCTAGAAGATGGGCTGCAGGATCAACAAAATCCCCCATAGCAGCCCAAAATCATGCAGCTGGGCGGATAAACGGCCTGCTACCAGCCACAATCGCCATGCGAGCCGCTGCGATACCTCCGATGTATCGGGGCTCGGGATGGGGAAGACGCCGTGTTCGAGGCGTAGGGGCCGCGGCGCGTGTCAGCGGCCGGGGTGTCGCCGGGGAGAGGCCGGGCCGGCGGGCGATGGTCGGTCAGCACATGGCGCTCGCCGGAGGCCCGGTTCGAAGGGGATCAGAGTGCGACGGAGGTGGTCAGGCCGCCGTCGACGGCGAGCTCCTGGCCGGTGATGTACGACGAGCGGGAGGAGAGCAGGAAGGCGGCGGCGTCGGCCACGTCGTCGGCGCTGCCGAGCCGGCCGAGCGCGACCTGGCTGCGGCACTGCTCCTGCGCCTCTTCCGTGCTGGAGATGGCGGTGAACATGTCGGTGACGACATAGCCCGGGCTGACGGCGTTGACCCTGATGCCACGGCTGCCGAGGTCCGGCGCGAGGGTGCGGGTGAGGTTGATCACGGCGGCCTTGGTGGCGGCGTAGATCGAGGTGAAGGCCAGGCCGCGGTGGGCGAGCCAGGACCCGTTGATCACGACGGAGGAGCCCTCCCCCAGGAGCGGCAGCGCCTTCTGGATGGTGAAGTACACCCCCTTGAAGTTGATGCCGGTGATGTGGTCGAAGTCGGCCTCGGTGGCCTGCGCGCTCATCCCGAACAGGGCGATGCCCGCGTTGGCGAAGACACCGTGCAGGCGCCCGAAGCGCTGCTCGATCTCGGCCATGAGCCGGTCGAGGTCCTCGGTGCTGGAGACGTCGGCGGCGACGGTCAGCACCCGGTCTCCGGCGTCGAGGTCCTTGGCCGCCGCGTCGAGGCGGTCCTTGTCGCGTCCGGCGAGGACGACGTTCGCTCCGTCGGCCACGAGGCGTCGTGCGGTGGCCAGGCCCATGCCGCTGCCGCCACCGGTGATCAGTACGGTCTTACCCTCAAACTCGGTCATGCGGTCAGCGTCACATTCGCGGCCTCGCGCGCACATCTCCTGAATTGCGCTCTGGTTTCAGGCCCCCCTTATATCCCTTCCCGCGGCGTGAGGGCGCTCAGCACAGCATTCCGAAAGATGCGACACGGCGTCGCAGGACGTGACGATGTAGCGGTGCTGATCGGCGGATCGACTGTTTCTCGCTGAACAGGTGAAGGAAGGAGCCTTCCGTGTCTCGTAACCGTGGCTAGCGTCGTCGCCGGCGAACCGTTATGAGCCGGAGGGGTACGACGGCGGGCCGTCATCAACCCCGCCGACCTGCGGATCGACCCTCATGCTTCGCGACCACGGCGAGCTCTTAAAACCATGCGACCCCCGCCCGCGGGTCGTCGTCCCATGTACCGGCCGACCCGGGCCGCAGACGATTCCGGCGCCCTCGCCGGGATATTCCGGCCGGCACGCTCCGCCGTCGTCAGATCAGTTACCGACCAAGGCCGGCGTGAAATCCATACGACGCTGGTGGTCATCAGGAAAAGAACCGGCACCGGTTAACGACCACCGCATAGACGATGCCTGAAGAATACGGAATTTCGAGGAGATGACACGATGGGCAACGACGCAAATACCCGCGCGGTGGTGCTCGGTGGAAGCCTTGCCGGACTGTTCGCGGCCAGAGTGCTCGCCGATGCCTACGACGAGGTGGTCATCGTCGACCGCGACGAGCTGATCGACGTGGCGGAAGCGCGACGCGGCTGCCCGCAGGGAAAGCACATCAACGGCCTGATGACCCGCGGCCAGATGGCCATGGAGGAGATGTACCCGGGGATCACCACCGAGATCTTCGAGGACGGCACGCCCCAGGGCGACCTGGCCGGCACCGTCCGTTGGTACGCCCTCGGCAAGCACCTCAGGCAGCAGCCCGCCGGCATGATCTGCGTCGCCGCCAGCCGGCCGATGCTGGAGAAGCACGTCCGCCGGAGGACGCAGGCCCTCGGCAACGTGATCTTCCTGGAGCGGCACGACATCCTCGGCCTGGTCGCCACGCCGGAGCGCAGCAAGATCACCGGTGTCCGCGTGCAGAACCTCGAGGGTGAGGGCGTCGAGGAGGTCCTCGACGCCGACCTCGTCGTCGACGCCACCGGCCGCGGCTCCCGCACCCCGATCTGGCTGGAGGACCTCGGCTACCAGCGGGTCGTGGAGGACCGCAA
This sequence comes from Sphaerisporangium viridialbum, assembly GCF_049674955.1. Taxonomy (GTDB): domain Bacteria; phylum Actinomycetota; class Actinomycetes; order Streptosporangiales; family Streptosporangiaceae; genus Sphaerisporangium; species Sphaerisporangium viridialbum. Next base: position 2,523,879 of record NZ_CP187232.1, read on the forward strand.
GAAGATCGGTCTCGGCTACGGCACCCAGCACTACCGGCTGCGCACCGACCCCTACGAGGGCGACCTGTCGATCAACACCATCGCCCACCCCAAGCTGCCGCGCGGCGCGATCTTCACCAAGACGGACGGCGACCGCGTCGAGCTCACGGTCTACGGCATCCTCGGTGACCACCCGCCGACCGACCAGCAGGGCTACTACGACTTCGTCAAGTCGCTCGGCATCCCCGAGATCTACGAGGCCGTCATCGCCGCCGAGCCGCTGGACGAGCCGACCGCGTTCCGCTTCCCGACCACCCTGCGGCGCCGGTACGAGGACATGGACCGCTTCCCCGACGGCCTGCTGGTGGTCGGCGACGCCGTGACCTGCTTCAACCCGATCTACGCCGGTGGGATGACGGTGGCGGCGATGTCGGCCCTCGTCATGCGCGGCCACCTGCACAGCGGCGCCGCCCCGCAGCCGCTCCAGTACTTCCGCGACCTCGCGCGCGACGTCATCGACCCGCCGTGGGAGGTCACCCACGCCGTCGACCTCGGCTTCCCCGGCGTCGAGGGCGAGCGCACCTTCTCGGTCCGCATGCGGCAGGTGATGACCAACCTCATCTACCGGGCGGGCGCCCGCGACAGCAGGGTCACCGCGGCCTACTTCCGCGTCGCCGGCCAGGTGGAGCGGCCCGAGACGCTGATGAAGCCGAAGTTCCTCCTGCGCGTGCTGCTGGCGGCGGCGGGCCTGTCCAAGGTCAGGGAGGCGAAGGGCCACTGGACCTGGACCGGGGAGAAGGCGAAGGTCCCCTCCCTCTGAAGGTCGTCTCAGGTCGCCGAACCTCGAAGGGAACATGAGTGACTGAGGCATCTCGTACCCGTGGGTCCCACGCTCGGCGGGCCGTGACATCGCGCGCGCAGGACCGCGCGTGGTTCCTGGACAGGCTGGTCCCCGGCTCGCCGGCGCACAACCTGTCCAGGGCCTACCTGGTGACCGGCGAGCTGGACGTCGAGGCCCTGAGCGCCGCGTGGCGCGAGGTGACCCGCCGCCACGAGATCCTCAGGACCACCCTGGTCGAGGCCGGCGGGCGGCCCGCGCAGGAGATCGCCGCCGTGGGCGGGGCCGCCGTCCCGGTGACCGATCTCGGCACGCTCGATCCGCCCGCCGGCCCTCGGTGGTGCGCCGAGCAGGCGGCCATGCCGTTCGACCTGGCCAACGGGCCGCTCGCCCGGCTGGCCGTCGCGCGGCAGGCCCCCGCGGAGCATCGGCCGGCTCCCACGGAGCATCGGCCGGCCGCAGAGCATCGGCACGCCTCCTCGGAGCAGCGGCCGGGCGGTCCGGTGCACGCCGTGGTGCTCGTGTGCCACCAGGCGGTGGCCGACGAGCGGTCGATGTCGATCCTGGTGGACGAGATCTCCGCCTGTTACGCCGCCGCCGTCGCCGGTCGCCCGGCCGGCGACGCGCTGCCGGGCCCGCCGCGCCAGTACGCCGGCCACGCCGGCCGCGAGCGCGACCGGGCGTCCACGCCGGAGTCGCGGCGCCTGCTCGACTGGTGGACCGAAGCGCTGTCACCGGCCCCGGCGCCGCAGGCCCTGCCGGTGGACCGGGCACGGCCCTTGGGCCCGTCGTCCCACGGCGGCGTCGTGCGCTTCTCGTGGGGCGAGGAGCTGGGCGACGCCCTCGCGGAGCTGTGCCGGGCGGAGGGGACCACCCCGATGGTCGCCCTGCTGGCGGCGTTCCAGTGCCTGCTGGGCAGGTACGGCGGCGAGGAGCGGCCGGTGGTCGGGGTGCCCGCGACGGTGCGCCCCGGGCCCGAGGCCGACGACGTCGTCGGGCCCTTCGCCAACCTGCTGGTGCTGCGCGCCGACCTGTCGGGACGCCCGGCGTTCCGCGAGCTGCTCGGCAGGACGGCGCGGGTGGTGCGGGAGGCCTTCGAGCACCGGGAGCTGCCCTTCGACGAGCTGGTACGGGCGCTCAACGTGGAGCGCGACCCCTACCGGATCCCCTTGGCCGACGTGATGTTCGTGTTCGAGGACGCACCCGAGTCTGGGCTGAGGCTGCCCGGCGCGACGGCCCGGCGCCTGCGGGACCACGGCGGCTCGGCCAGGACCGACCTCACCCTCGTCATCGAGCGGGTCGATTCCTCCGTGACCGGATCCCTGGAGTACCGGGGCAGCCTGTTCGACCCGGAGTCCGCGCGGCTGATCCTCGGGCAGCTCCACACCCTGCTGGCCGCGGCGCTGCGGGAGCCCGGGCTGCCGGTCGACGCCCTCCCGCTGGAGGGGGCGGACCGCCTCCAGGCCGCGGTGCGCGAGGCGGACCTGATCGAGGCCGCCGCCCCCGTGGACCGGCCGGTCCACGAACTGGTGCACCTGCGCGCCCGTACGGACCCGGACGCCCTCGCGGTGGTGTGGGACGGGAACGGCCTGACCTACCGGGAGCTGGAGGAGCGGGCGGCGGCCGTCACCCGCGCGCTGGCGGCGCTCGGCGGCGTCGAAGGTCTGCCGGTGGCGGTGCGGATGTCACAGGGCCCGCGCCAGGTCGCGACGCTGCTCGGAGTGCTCGACGCCGGGGCGCACCTGGTGTGCCTCGGCACCGGGGACGCCGGTGAGCGGGGCAGGGCCGTGCTCGGCGACATCCGGCCGGCCGTGCTGGTGCTCGACGAGGAGCCCGCGGACGACGAGCTTGCCCGGTGGTACCGCGACGAGCTGGACGGGCGGATCCTGGACCTCGCCGTGCTCGACACCGCTCTGGACACCGCCGTTCCGGACACCGACCTTCCCGGCACCCGCCCGGCGGCCATCGACCCCGTGCGGTCCGGTGTCATGGCCGGGCGGGCGTACGTCGCCTACACCTCCGGCTCGACCGGCAGGCCCAAGGGCATCGCGCAGACTCACGGCAGCTTCGCGCAGTTCGTCACGTGGTTCGCCGGGGAGTTCGGCATGGGCCCCGGCTCCCGCGTCGCCCAGTGGGCGGCGCCGGCGTACGACGCGAGCCTGGTGGAGATATTCTCGGCGCTCGTCGCGGGTGCGACGCTGTACCCGGTGCCCGAGCGCACCCGGGCGAACCCCGAGAGGATGGCCGGCTGGCTCGCGGCCGAGGGGATCACCGTCTACCAGACGGTCCCCAGCTTCGCGCGCCAGCTCCTCGGCGCGATCACCGCCGACGGCCGGCCGGGCGGGCTTCCGGCACTCGGTCATCTCCTGCTGGCGGGGGAGCCGCTGGCCGGAGAGCTGGCCAACCGGCTGCGCGCGGCCCTGCCCGATCTGCGGCTGGTCAACCTGTACGGCCCCACCGAGTCGGTCCTGGCGACCTGGCACGAGGTCACCGGCCCGGTGTACGGCGTGGTGCCGATCGGCAGGCCGATCCCCGGGCGGCAGATCCTGGTGCTGGACGAGCACGACCGGCCCTGCCCGGCGGGCGTCGCCGGCCAGATCGTCATCCGCGGCCCGCACATCACGCCGGGGTACGTCGGCGCGGCGTCGGGGGAGCGGTCCGCCTTCCTGCCGCTGAACGGCTTCGACGACGGGCGGAGGTCCTACCGGACCGGCGACCTCGGCCGCCGGCGGTGGGACGGCTCCCTGGAGTTCGGCGGGCGCAAGGACTTCCAGGTGAAGTTCAACGGCGCGCGCATGGAGCTGACCGACATCGAGGCGGCGCTCGCCGCGCACGAGTCGGTGGCCGAGTGCGCCGTGGTCGCGATCGCCGACGCCGACGGGCTGGTCAGACGCCTGGTGGGCTACGTCGTCCCCCGCACGCCCGGCGCCGCCGCGGACTCCTGGCGCGCCGCCCTGCGCCGGCGGTTCGGCAAGTCCATGCCGCCGGTGTCGTTCAAGACCCTGGACCGCCTTCCGCGCAACGCCGGCGGCAAGGTGGACCGGGCCGCGCTGCCGCGTCCGGCCTCCTCCCTCGCCCGCGCGCCCGCGTCGCCGCGTACGCCGGTGGAGCGGGACCTGGCCGCCATCTGGTCCGAGCTGCTCGGCACCGGACCGGCGGAGGCGGACGTCACCTTCTTCGCGGCGGGCGGGCATTCCCTGCTCGTCCCCGTGTTGCTTGATCGGATTCACGGGCGCTTCGGCGTGGCGGTGTCGCTCGCGCAGTTCTTCGCCGATCCGACGCCGGCCGGCCTCTCCGCTCTTCTCGAGTCGCAAGCCGTAACGACAGAAGCAATTACCCAAACCATGATGGGGTGAGAATCGTGACTCTGGTCGAAACCGAGCTCTCAGTTGATTTCGATGGTGAGAGCCTGGAAATCGCCGATGTCCGGAGGGTCGCAGAGGACTGGGCGACCTGCAGCGTGGCCCCGGCGGCTCTGGCCAGGGCCGCCACCAGCCGGGCGATGTTCGAGGACACCGTGCGGCAGAACATCCCGGTCTACGGTGTGACGACGGGCTATGGCGAGATGATCTACATGCTCGTCGACACCTCCAAGGAGGTGGAGCTCCAGACCAACCTGGTCCGCAGCCACAGCGCCGGCGTCGGCCCGCTGTTCGCCGAGGACGAGGCCAGGGCGATCGTCGCGGCCCGGTTGAACGCCCTCGCCAGGGGCTACTCCGCGGTCCGGCCCGAGCTGCTGGAACGCCTCGCGTTGTACCTCAACCTCGGGATCACCCCGGCGATCCCGGAGATCGGCTCGCTCGGCGCCAGCGGCGACCTCGCGACGCTGGCGCACATCGCCAGCACGCTCATCGGCGAGGGCTACGTGCTGCGTGACGGCAAGCGGGTCGAGACCGCCACGGTCCTGCGTGAGAACGGCATCGAGCCGCTGCAGCTCAGGTTCAAGGAGGGCCTGTCGCTGATCAACGGCACGTCCGGGATGACCGGCCTCGGCGCCCTGGTCGTGGGCAGGGCCCTCAACCAGGTGCGGCAGGCCGAGATCGTCACGGCGCTGGTCGTGGAGACCCTGCGCGGCTCCACCAGCCCGTTCCTCGCCGAGGGCCACGACATCGCCCGCCCGCACAAGGGGCAGATCGACACGGCCGCCAACATGCGCGCGCTGATCCGGGGGAGCGGTCTCACCCTGGAGCACGCCGAGCTGCGCCGCCAGGCGCAGGAGGCGAAGTCGGGGGAGGGCGTGCACAGGACCGAGGTCTACATCCAGAAGGCCTACACCCTGCGCGCCATCCCCCAGGTCGTCGGCGCCGTGCGCGACACCCTCTACCACGCCGTGGAGAAGCTCGAGATCGAGCTGAACTCCTCCAACGACAACCCGCTGTTCTTCGCCGGCAAGGAGATCTTCCACGGCGCGAACTTCCACGGCCAGCCCATCGCGTTCGCGATGGACTACGTCACCATCGCGCTCACCCAGCTCGGGGTGTTCTCCGAGCGCCGCACCAACCGCCTGCTGAACCGTCACCTCAGCGACGGGCTCCCCGAGTTCCTGGTGGCGGGGGACCCCGGCCTGAACAGCGGCTTCGCCGGAGCGCAGTACCCGGCGACGGCCCTGGTCGCCGAGAACCGGACCATCGGCCCCGCCAGCACCCAGAGCGTCCCGTCCAACGGCGACAACCAGGACGTCGTCAGCATGGGACTCATCGCGGCCCGCAACGCCCGCAGGGTGCTGTCGAACAACAACCGCATCCTCGCCGTGGAGTTCCTCGCCGCGGCGCAGGCGGTGGACGTGTCCGGCCGGTACGACCGGCTCAGCCCGGTCGGCAAGGCCACCTACGACCTCGTCAGGTCGCTGGTGCCGACCCTGGACCGTGACCGCTACATGTCGGACGACATCGAGGTCGTGGCCGCCGCGGTGTCCCGCGGCGAGTTCCTCCAGGCGCCCGTGAGCAAGGACGTCGAACTGCGCTGACCCGCCGGCGTCACTCGGCATTCCAGAAGAACCGTATTCCGGCTCGGGGTTCGTACAGTTAGTCAATATGGGCTGGACGCGATATCCCCGAGCCGGCCGATTTCCCCGGGAATCGACTTTACGCACCGAGCCCGGCGGTGCCGATCTCGCACGACCTGAAGGAGGACGTGGCGCATCATGACCATTTCTGAGGCACCGCACACACCGAGCGACGTGGCGGAGCGAATTCCGCTCTCCTTCAATCAGCAATTCCTCTTCAATTTCGACAGGGGCGAGGACGAGGGGCCGTTCGGCCCCAAGTACAACATCGTGTGCGGCTGGCGCCTCAGCGGGAAGGTCGAGCCCGCCATCCTGCAGGACGCCCTGAATGACGTGGTGGTCCGCCACGAGGCACTCCGCACCCTGATAGTCAGGGAGGAGGACGACAGGTACCAGAAGGTCCTCCCGCCCACTCCTCCCATCCTGGTCACCCACGACTTCACCGATGTCGCCCCCGGCGGGCGCGAGCTGCGCGCGGAGGAGCTGCTCGTCGAGATCGAGCTCGGCGCCTACGGCATCCGTGAGCTGCCCCTCCTGCGCGCCGTGCTCGGCACGTTCGACGACGACGACTCGATGCTCGTGCTGATCGCCCACCACACGGCCGCCGACGAGTGGTCCATGCGCCTGATCATGCGCGACCTCGTCGGCTTCTACGCGGCCCGTACGGGGCACCCGGTGGAGCTTCCCGAGGTGTCCCAGTACCAGGAGTTCGCCCGCTGGCAGACCAGCGAGGCCGGCGCGTCCGCGAGCAAGAAGCGCGAGTACTGGCGGGACAAGCTGGCGGGCGGGCGCATCCTCGCGACCCCCACCGACCACCTGCGCTCGGAAGGGCTTCCGAAGACGACGGCATGGCACCGCTTCTGGCTGCCCGCCGAGCTGACGGCCAAGGTCCTGGAGATCTCCAAGAGCACGCGCAGCTCGCCCTTCATGGTGCTGCTCGCCACCTACGCCACGATGCTCCGTCAGACGACGGGGACCACCGACATCGCGGTCCCGACGTTCACCTCCGGTCGCGGCCACACGCGGTTCCACGACACGGTCGGGTCCTTCTTCAACTTCGTCCCCCTGCGGGTCGACCTCGCGGGGTGCGGCACCTTCCGGGAGGTCGTCGAGCGGACCCGGGCCACCTGCATCGAGGCCTACAGCAACGACATCCCCTTCGCCGAGGTCTTCGGGGTGGCCCCCGAGCTCATGCTTCCTTCCTTCGCCGACGACGCCGCCGTGTGCGCCTTCCAGGTCTTCCGCTCCCCCCTCGCCACCTCCGAGTCGGCCGGGGGCATCACCTACACCGAGATCCACCGGCGCCTGCTGTCGCAGGCCGTGGGCGGCGACATCCCGGACGGCGCGATGTGGCACCTGGAGATCGACTCCACCGGCGACATCGTCGGCACCCTCGGCTACAACAGCAACCTCTTCGACGAGAGCACGATCATCCAGATGGCCGCGGACTTCCACCGGGTTCTGGACAGCACGGCGACCGCCCCGGACGCGCCGGTGCGATGGGCCTGAGCAACCGCGACACACCGTTGAACGATCGAGAAGGCTTGCCCGGCAAGCGAGAGGACAGCGAAATGACTACAGACCAGGGCACGGAGCTCAGCGTCGCCACGATCGAGGCGAAGGTCGAGGCCATCTGGAGGGACGTGCTCCAGGTGCCGGCCGGCCACGAGGACGAGACGTTCTTCGAGCTGAACGGCGAGTCGATCTCGGCGAACCGGCTCGCCTCGCGGGTCGAGGGTGAGCTCGGCATCTGGATCGAGGTCGGCGACATCTTCGAGGAGGACCCGGACCTCGCGGGCTTCATCCGCACCGTCGTCGCGAGGGCCGGCAAGCCGAGGGCGTGACCCGCCCGCGCGTCATCCGTGACGGCCGCGCGCGAGCCTGGGCTCCGCGCGGCCGTACGAACAACTCTGGTGAGGAAAGGTGGTCCCGATGGCGGGCCTTATCCGGGTGCAGCCCGATGCCGACCTCGGTGAGGTCGTTGAGATCCTGGAGCGCGACGGAGGCGTGATCGTCGAGAACTTCGTCGACGACCGAACGCTGGCCGCGCTGTGGGACGACTTCGCGCCGGCCCTCGACGCCTGCGCCTATGGCGAGGACTGGTACAACGGCAAGCGGACCCGTCGGGTGTCGTCGCTGTTCGCCCGTACGACCCATCTGACGCCCGTGGTGACGCAGCGCCTCTACCTCGGGGCCGCGCGCGCGATCATGCAGAAGCCCGTGCCCATGTGGATCGGCAAGTCGCGGGTCGAGATGACCCCGACCATCCAGATCAGCGGCACGCAGCTCATCCAGATCCACTCGGGCCAGGGCAAGCAGCCCCTGCACCGGGACGACGCGCTGCACCTGCGCCGCCACCCCGGCCCGACCAGCCGGGTGCAGCTGATGGTCGCCATGAGCGAGTTCACCGCGGCGAACGGCGGCACGCTGGTCATCCCCGGCAGCCATCACTGGGACGACGAGCGCGCCCCCGAGGCCTCCGAGGCCTACCCCACCGAGATGCCCGCCGGATCCGGCCTGATCTGGCTCGGCGGCGTCTACCACGGCGGGGGGCGCAACACCACCGAGGACCCGCGCACCGGCATGACCCTCGCGCTGGACCTCGGCAACCTCCGCCAGGAGGAGAACCAGTACCTGGCGGTGCCGAAGGAGGCCGTGCTCGCCTACCCCGAGGAGGTGCGCCGGCTCCTCGGCTACGACCGCTGCCCGCCCGGCCTCGGCTGGTACGAGATGGAGGACCCGTACGTCGTGCTCGAAGGCGGCGACGACCGGATCCCCGCCGCGGCGGCCCCGGCGTAGCGGGCGCCCCTGGCAGGGCGTTCAAGGAACGGCGGAGGTGACCCACCTCCGCCGTTCTCGCGTTCCCTGAGCCTGCCGTGCTTCCCGTACGCGGACCCCGGTGACGGGGAAAGGGGGAAAGACGACGGGACCACCGATGCGCGGCGCATCGGTGGTCCCGGTCAGTGGTGCCGTCGGTGGGTCAGCCGTTGAGCGTGCCGTTCCCGATGCGGCGCAGGTGGTCGAAGGAGGACAGGTCGGGGACGGTCCAGCCGTCCAGGTCGTACTCGGAGAGGCACTGGTCGACGAAGGCCTTGTACCCGTCGACCTGGCCGTTGGTGATCTGCGCTCCGAGCAGCTCCACGCGCGTGTTCTCGTGGTTGCCGGCGTAGTTGCGCTCGTAGAGCTCGTGGCGCCCGCCGAACTCGGTGCCCACGGCGTCCCAGAGGAGCTTCATGACCTTGATCCGCTCGACGGCGTCGCTGCCGTCCGAGCCCCGGATGTACTTGTCCAGGTAGGGGCGGATGTCGGGGTTCTTGAAGTCCTCCGAGCTGGAGTTGATGTAGATCAGCCCGCTGGCGATGTCCTGCTGGATGATCTCCTTGACGCGCGGGTAGCCGATCTGCATGAACCACCGGTAGGCCAGCCCGTACGCGGGGTTGGGCAGCAGCGCGCCGTCCTTCCACTCGACCGGGTTGCGCGCCGCCGCGTCGGAGAACGCCCAGAACAGGTTGCGCCAGGCCAGCACCTCGCCGATGCGGGTCTGCACGCCGCGGAAGTCCTTGGAGCCGGTCATCTCCGTCGCCTTGATGAGCAGGCCGGCGATGAACTCCAGCTTGACCGCCATGCGGGTGCAGCCGTGGAAGGTGAAGCGCTCGAAGAAGCCCGAGCGGCCGGTGAACAGCAGGGCCTTGCCCAGGTGGCCGTAGACGAAGACGTTCTCCCAGGGGATGAGCACCTTGTCCAGCACCAGGATGGTGTCGTTCTCGTCCATCCGCGAGGAGAGCGGGTAGTCGAACGGGCTCCCCATCACCGTGGAGGCGGCGGAGTAGGACGGCCGGCAGATCAGCTTCATGCCCTTGGCGTCCATGGGGATCGTGGCCACCAGCGCGAACCGCTTGTCCTTGATGGGCAGTCCGTAGTGGGCGATGAAGTTGTAGTGGGTCAGCGCCGAGCCGGTCGCCACGACCTTCGCCCCGCTGACGATGAGGCCGGCGTCGGTCTCCTTCTCCACGTGGACGAAGACGTCCGCGACCTCGTCCGGCGGGCGGTTGCGGTCGACCGGCGGGTGCACGATGGCGTGGTTCCAGAACAGGACCTTCTCCTGGGACTCCCGGTACCAGCGCCGGGCGTTGTCGGAGAAGGGCTCGTAGAAGTCGGCGTTCGCGCCCAGCGTGCCGAGGAACGAGGCCTTGTAGTCGGGGCTTCGCCCCATCCAGCCGTAGCTCATGCGCGACCACTCGGCGATGGCCTGCTGGTCTCCCACGAGGTCCTCGACGCTGTGCGGCGTGGTGAAGAACCTGTGGGTGTAGCCGTCGCTGCCGGTGTCGGTCGGCTTGGTGAGGATGTCGCGCTTCGCCGGGTCGTGCAGCGCGTCGTACAGCCGCGCCGTCATGCGGATGGGATTGTGGAACGCCGGATGCGAGGTGACGTCCTTGATCCGCTCGCCGTAGAGGTAGATCTCACGGTCGTCGCGCAGGCTCTCGATGTACTCGTCGCCGGTCAGCGGGCGGGTCTTCCGCCGCGCCTCGGTCGTGACGTCGGCGGGGGCCTGGTCGCCTTCCATCGGACTGCTTCCCTCTTCTAGCACCTCAACTCCTTGATGAATCGGTAGCCGTCGAGCGTCGCCGTCCATGGGACGCGCCCGAAGAAAGTCCGCGATCGCACGCGCGCGCCGGCGGAAAGGGTGTGGGGGAAACGGCGGGAGCCGGATTACCTCCCGCTCGCCGGCGGTGATGGGCGGGCACCCCGCAAGCCAGTTGCGGACCCTAATCGTCACATCCGGAGATCCCGGCGGGCATCTTTCACGTTGCGGTGCCGGTGCCCTCCGCCACGAGACCCGCAATCCAGAAGATGCGTCTGCGGGGCGTGAAATGCGACCTTCGAATGGTGAGCATCGGCGGACGGCCATCCGGCCACGACTGGTTTCCCGCCATCCGGCGGATCTCGCCGGCTCCGCGGATTCTCGTCGGATTCTTTTAGGAGGATATGGTGCTGACGACCGATGTTCCGACGCGGGAACAGCTTGTCCGTCGTGCGTCCGAACTGGTGCCGCTGCTGCGTAAGAACGCGGCCTGGGCGGAGGAGAACCGGCGCGTTCACGAGGAGTCCATCGAGGCCCTCGCCGACGCCGGCGTCTTCAAGCTGAGGGTGCCCATCCGCTATGGCGGCTACGAGGCCGACACCCGCACGCTGGTCGACGTGGCGTCGGAGCTCGGCCGGGCCGACGGGTCGACCTCCTGGGTGGCCTCGGTGTACTGGATCCCGACCTGGATGGCGTGCCTGTTCCCCGACCAGGTCCAGGACGAGGTCTTCTCGACCCCCGACGTGCGGGTGTGCGGGACCCTGAGCCCGACCGCGATGGCCGCTCCGGTCGACGGCGGCATCGTCGTCAACGGCAAGTGGGGCTTCATCAGCGGCGCCCTGCACAGCCAGTGGCAGGTGGTCGTCGCGATCCTGGTCGGAGGCGAGGGCGAGCCCATGCCGATCATGGCGCTGGTCCCGATCTCCGACCTGCAGATCGCCGACGACTGGTACACGGCGGGCCTGAAGGGCACCGGCAGCGTCAGCACCATCGCGCAGGACGTGTTCATCCCGGCCGAGCGCTGGCTTCCCCTGCCCGCGGTGCTGCAGGGCCAGTCCGCCTCCCCGGCCAACGCCGGCCGCCCGATCTACCGGACCCCGCTGCTCCCGGTCGCCTCGGCCTCCTCGGTCGGCACCGTGGTCGGTATGGCCAAGGGCGCCAAGGAGGCGTTCTTCGAGCGGCTCCCCGAGCGCAAGATCAGCTACACCGCCTACGCCAGCCAGAGCGAGGCCCCGCTGACCCACCTGCAGGTGGCGGAGGCGTCGATGAAGATCGACCAGGCGGAGTTCCACGCCCACCGGCTGGCGTCCCTGGTCGACACCAAGGGCGTCGAGGGCGCCTCGTGGACGCTGGAGGAGCGGGCCAGGGCACGCGCCGACATGGGCGCGGTGTGCCGCCTGGCGAAGGAGGCCGTGGACATCTTCAACACGGCCAGCGGCGGGTCGTCGATCTACAGCCACGTGCCGATCCAGCGCATCGCCCGTGACATCCAGGCGGTCAACCTGCACGCCCTGATGCACCCCGACACCAACGCCGAGCTGTACGGCCGGATCCTGTGCGGTCTCGAGCCCAACACCCTCTACATCTGATCGGCGGGCCGATGCCCGGTCGCGATCTTTCCTCAGCATCGCCTCTCACGGAGAAGGATTGACCATGGCCACATCCAGTTCCTCAGCGACCATCGACGCCGGCGTCACCGAGGCGGACAAGGCCGCCGTGGTCTCCGTCCCCGGGCGCATCGTCGCCGCGTGGGCGCGCCAGGACGCCAAGGCCTTCGCCGACGTCTTCACGCCGGACGGCACCATGATCCTGCCCGGGTTCTACCGCAAGGGCGCGGACGAGATCGAGGCGTTCATGGCCGGTGCCTTCCAGGGCCCCTACAAGGGCACCCAGGTGACCGGGCAGCCCATCGACGTGCGGTTCATCAGCGACGACTCCGCCCTGGTGATCACCGTGGGCGGCGTCATCGGCGCCGGCCAGACCGAGCTCTCCGACGAGAGCGCCATCCGGGCGACGTGGGTCGTCGCCCGGCACGAGGGTGAGTGGAAGCTCGCCGCCTACCAGAACAGCCCCCGCGGCGCCGCCTGACACACCGGCCCGGGAGCCTGATCCCGGGCGGCACACGAAGGCCTTCGCGAACACCGTGACATCTCGCGGCCTGGCGATCGCACCGGAATCCCGGATGACCGGGAAACCGGCGCGATCGCCAGGCCGCCGCCATTTCCCGTCCGGCCCGGATTCCCGATTTCCCGGAATTCGTGCGGGCCGTCGTGTATTCCCCCTTTCCGGGGTCTTGTTTCACACAGGGGTTCCCCTTTATCGTTGAATGCGAAGCCGTGGCGCTATCGGATTCCCATACCGGAGGGCGGGGTTGCGACAGCTGATGGGCGCCGGTTCCACGTGTATTGTGGAAGCACTGTCGAACTTATTGGACAATCGAGCCTAGAAGACATTCCAGCCAGGGTGCGAGACGCCGTCCCCCGGGCGGCCCGGGTTTCTCTTCTTCCGTATTGCTACATCACTCATTTCGTGTTGACGCGTCCTTCACGAGACGTGTTCTACTGGTGTTGTGTCAGCACCTTGCACGATCCGCGACACGAATCGGGGTGCTGGATGCCGGGGAAGCTCGGCTCGCGGCCTGGCCAGTGGCAAGACCCTTCCGGCGGCGGCAGTCGGCCGCGAGCCGAGGGCCCTCACCCGGGAACCCTCGGTAAGTCCGGGATCCGTCGCGAGGAGTGACTGATGGCGCCCACACCTGACATCTCAGCGATTTCGGCGTCGCGGTCGCCGGTCCACATGGAAGAGATCGCCGAATGTCTCGGCGGAGAGGTCTACCTGGCGTACGCGCACCGGCGGGAGTCGGGGGTCGTCACCGTCGCGGCGGGCTTCGCACCGGAGGTCGCGCGCGGCAGGGCGCGGGTCCGGGCCTCGGCCCTTGACGCGCTGCACCTGCTCCCGGACGGCGGCACCGAGCCCTGCGCGGGCGGCGACGGCAGAGAGCTGTGTCTTTCCGACTTCATGCCCGACCCCCCGCCGGACCACCACGCGCGCGTCGCCGGCGTGGGCCTGCTGAGCCAGGAGCAGTACATGCTCCCCGCCGAGGTCGTGTGGATGGGCGAGCGGGACTGCCGGGTCGAGCCCACCGCCGTCGGCGTGATCGAGGACGACGCCCCGGACGGCGTCTCCGGCGCGATCGCCGACCTGCTCGCCCACGACATGGTCACGCGCTGGTGGGCGAGCCCGCGGATGCCGCTCCTGCGGGTGTCCCAGCATCTCGGCCTGCTGATCCCCCCGGGGGCCGCTGACGCGATACCGGCCCTCGGCCTGCGGATGTCGGCGTTCGTGCTCCCCGGGCCCGACTTCCAGATCGCGGTCGTCGGGGTCAGCGGGGAGGGCACCACGATAGCCACGGCCGCCGCCAGGTCGGTGCGGGAGGCGGTCAGCGAGGCGTTCCTGCGCGCGGTCGCGGCGCGGGCGCAACCCTGGAACACGCTGTCGACCGCCGACTCCCTGCGCCGGCTGACGGTGTGGCATCGCGAGGTCGACTACCTCGCCTACCTGGAGTGGTCCGCCCTGGACGCCGACGCGTCGGTGATCGACCAGCCCGGCGTGTGGGACGGCGCCCTCGGCTGGGCCGACATCGCCTGCCGCCGGTTCGGGCACGAGCCGATCCTGGTCGGGCTCGGGGCGTTCGGCGATCCGGTGAAGGTGGTCTGCCCCGGCGCCGCCTGCTACCGCACGGTGCCGCCCGGCACGACGCTTCCCTGCCCGGTGCCCTAGAACCCCAGGGACCCCTACGAGCCGCCGGCGCCTTCGGGCGCCGGCCGGCCACGCTCGTGCACCAGGCGCCAGAGGAACTTGTTGAACACCTCGCGCTCGTCGGGGGTGAACGGCGCCAGGAAGGCGTCGAGCGCGTTGAGCATGGCCGGGCCGAGCTTGTGCCTGAGCAGGGCCTGACCCTCGCTGGTCAGGCCTATCGCGTACTTGCGCCGGTCGTCCGGATTGCGCGCGCGCTGCACCAGGCCGAGCCGCTCCAGCCCGTCGACGACGCTGACCATGGTGGTCCTGTCGATGCCGTGAGTGCGGGCGAGCTGCTGCTGTGACTGCGGGCCCATCGAGTCGATGGCCGTGAGCACGATGAAATCCTTCGACCGCAGCCCGAAGGGCTCTACCGCCGACTCCAGGATCTCGTTGAAAAGATCGTTGGCCTTGCCCAGCAGGAGGCTGGTGGAGCTGGACAGGAAGCCCGGCAGGGGTACGTCGGTACTCGGAGAATCACCGCTCACATACGTGCCTTCCGTAGTCACCTGTCCCGTAACGCGCGGCATGTCCCTATCAAGCACGCCTGTATATGGCACGAGTGTCACATGCGGGCATGGGCAGCGCAACAACTGATTGCAAACCATCAGCTTTGCTGATTGACAGGTTTGCTGATGATCTGCGAAGCTACTTATAGCGTAGGGGCGAAGGACGGCGTCGACTGGGGTGCACGGGCGCTCATGGTGGAGGAGGAGCCCATGTCCGCAGGACGAGTCGGCCCTGACACCGGGACGACGTGGGATGAGGTCACCGAGATCTGGGAGGAGGTCCGTGAGATCGTGACGACATGGGCCGACTCGCTGGTGGCTGATGATCGGGAAGTCTGATCCGCCGAGGAGGGTGGGGTTATGGGGGCGAACGGATACGAGTCCGCGCCGACCGCGCGGCTCTTGGCCGAGTCCACCGGCTGGCTGCTCAACGACGCCGCTCGCGAGGTCACGCTCAGGCTCGAAGAGGCGCTGAAGGGCGACGATCTTCGCTGGCGCGACTACGGAGTGCTGGTAGTGCTGGAGGCGGCCGGGCCGCTGTCGCAGCAGGAGATCGGGCGGCGGCTCGCGGTCGACCGGTCGACGATGGTGCACATCATCGATGTGCTGGAGGAGCGCGGGCTGGTCGTGCGCAGTCGCGACCGCGCCGACCGGCGCGCCTACTCGATCGAGCTGACCGACCCCGGCCGGGCGCTGCTGGTGGAGGTGCTCCATCCGCTGACGGCGGAGGTCCACAGCCGGGTGATCGGCGTGCTCGCCGACGAGGACCGCGCCCACCTCAACCGGATCCTCGCCCAGCTGGCCGGCGGTGCCTGACCCGGCCAGCAATGTGAGAGTTTACGAACCATCTAATCTCTGATAGTTTCTAATCATACATATCCATGGAGCCGGGCAAGGGTCGAGGACCCCGAGGTCCCCCCTGGGTGAGGTACATGGCCAGGAGGCGAGCCATGGACATTTCCGTCATCGGTGTTCCCACTGAAGCAGTAGAGATCTACCGGTACTTCCTTCGACACCGTGGCGACGGCATCGGCTCGATCCGCCAGGCGCTCGACATGGACCCCGACACGATCGAGGGTGCCATCGAGACGCTGGGAAGACTGTCCCTGCTCGACCTCACCGACCGCCACCGGGTGGTGGCGACCGAGCCGAGAATCGGCATCGAACGCCTCATAGAGCAGCGCCTGAGCGAGCTCAACACGGAGATACGCCGCGTTCTGACGACACGCGACGCCATCGCGTCGTTCGTAGAGGATCAGCGGCATGGCGAGAACGCGACGTCGGCGCTCGACATCGAACGGGTGGAAGGCCTCGACCGCGTCCGCCAGCGGCTCGACGACCTTGGATTCTTCTCGTACAAGGAAACCCTGTGCCTGCATCCGGGGGGACCCCTTTCACTCGGCGCCATCGAAACGGCGCTGCCTTTGGATACTCGCTCGTTGCGCCGCGGGCTCGCCGTCAAGGCGGTTTACCATCCCAAAGCGCTTGACGATCAGAACATGTCGGCATATCTGCGTGAGGTCGTCAGCCTCGGCGGCCAGATTCACATCACGGAAGACCCGATGGACCGGATGTTGATTTTCGACCGCAGTGTGGCGGTCGTTCCCATCCATCCGAAGGAAAGCTCCCGGGGCGCGTTGCTCGTGAAGGAACCCGGCCTGGTCTCACAGCTGGTCACCTATTTCGACGGCGTGTGGGACGCCGCCACCGATTTCCGCGAGTTCACCGAGCCCAGTACGGACGCGCCGCTTCTGTCCGAGCTGGAGAGAAAGGTGCTCGAGGTGATGGCGAGGGCGGACAAGGACGAGATCGCCGCGCGCGAGATCGACGTCTCCGTCCGCACCTACCGCCGCTACGTCGCCGACCTCATGGCCAGGCTCGGCGCGGTCAACCGCTTCCAGGCCGCTCTGCGGGCCAAGGAGGAGAACTGGATCTGACGGCCCGCGTACGGCCCGCCGGCGTCGCCTCGCGGCCCCGGTGGCCCGTGACGGCCGCCGGCCGCCCGTATCCGGATGCCGCCGGCCGGTGAACCCGGCGCCGGATTCCCGTGCACCGTCGTTTCGATCGGCTGGCCGGTGAATTCCGGGTTTTTCATTTCTGACCTCTTCTCGCGGGCCGCCATATTCGTTCTCGCACCACAAACTCTCCGATATCCGCGGCGCCCTGGCCAGACAATTCGGCGTCAGCAAGTTGCACGCCCCTAACAGCATCCTGCCAACGTCTTCGCACCCCCTGAGATCGATAATCGTGATCGACGTGCCTCCTTACAGCGGGTCAAAGCACACTCGGAGATGACAGGCGGGAGGGGCAGGCATTTGACTGGTGTGGATCAGAGGAGATGGTCTGATGCTGGTGAGCGTTACCGGCGGTACTGGATTCGTCGGGGCCCATTCGGTCGCGGCGATCGCACAGCTGGGCCACCGGGTTCGCATGCTCGTCCGCGACCCCTCGAAGGTCGGCCGCGCCCTCGCGCCGTTCGGCCTCGGCCGCGACGACGTCGAGGCCGTTCCCGGCGACGTCACCGACGAGGCGAGCGTGGCCCGCGCGATGCGCGGCGCCGACGCCGTGTTGCACGCGGCGTCGGTGTACTCCTTCGACAGCAGGCTCCGCGCGCGGATGCGCGAGGTGAACGCCCGGGGCACCGAGCTCGTGCTCGGCGCCGCCCGGCGGGCGGGGGCGGGCACGATCGTCCACGTGTCCAGCATCGTCGCGATGTTCCCGGCGCCGGGCGGGGTGATCGACGCGGGCTCGCCGGTCGGCCGGCCCCGCGAGACGTACATGGCGAGCAAGGCCGAGGCCGAGGTGATCGCGCGCCGGCACCAGGAGGAGGGGGCGCCGGTGGTCATCACGTATCCGCCCGCCCTGCTCGGCCCGCACGACCCGAACCTGGGCGACCAGAACGCGCGCGTGCGGGGCGTGCTGCGCGGGCTCACCCCGATCTGGCCGCTCGGCGGCTTCCCCGTCGGCGACGTGCGGGACACCGCCGCGCTGCACGCCAAGGTGCTCGCCTCGCCGTCCGGCGGGCCGGGCCGGCACTTCGGGCCCGGCCGCTACCTCTCGACGCGGGAGTACGTGAACGCGCTGCGCGAGGTCACCGGGCGCGCGCTCCCGACGCTGTTCCTGCCGGCCCGGGGGATGATCCCGATCGGGCTGCTCACCGATCTGGTCCAGCGGGTGTGGCCGTGGCACATCCCCGCCGAGTACGGGGCCATCTACACGTGCGCCTGCGCCACGCGGGTGGCCGAGAACGCCGGCACGTTCGGCATCGCGCCCCGGCCCGTCGCCGAGACCGTCGGCGACACGGTGCGCTGGCTGTACGAAAGCGGCCACCTGTCCGCGCGCCAGGCGGGGTCGTCGATACGGCCGAGCCTGACGTCCGTAGGAGCGCAATGAGGGGAGATGCCGCCATGAGCGAGCGGATCGCGACCAGCCCGACCCTGGACTACCCCGCGACGGGGGCGCCGGGGAGCACCGTGGAGCTCGACTTCGTGCCGGTCTCCGTGCCGAGGCGGACCAAGGACGGCGCCCGCGCCCGTCCGGACGAGCACGCCAACGGGGACCGCCACGAGGAGGCGCCGCCGCCCCGGTCGATGGCATCGCTCCGCGAGCGGCACAAGGTCCTGCGCGACGGCATCGTCTCGGGCCGTCCACAGGGGGTGGAACGGCAGCACGCCCTCGGCAAGCGCACGGCGCGCGAGCGGATCGACATGCTGCTGGACGAGGGCTCGTTCATCGAGCTCGACATGTACCGCCGCCACCAGGCCCACGGCCTGCGCATGGAGGACAACCGGCCGCACACCGACGGCGTGGTCACCGGGTCCGGCACGATCGACGGCCGCCGGGTGTTCGTCTACGCCCAGGACTTCACCATCTTCGGCGGGTCGCTCGGCGCGGGGCACGCGTCCAAGATCCACAAGGTGATGGACCTGGCGATCTCCACCGGCGCCCCGCTCATCGGCCTGATCGACAGCGGCGGCGCGCGGATCCAGGAGGGCGTCGTCGCGCTCAGCGGGTACGGCGGGATCTTCCAGCGCAGCGTGCAGGCGTCGGGCGTGATACCGCAGATCAGCGTCGTGCTCGGGCCGTGCGCCGGGGGAGCGGCGTACACGGTGGCGCTGGCCGACTTCGCGTTCATGGTCCGCGACACCGCGCAGCTGTACCTCACCGGGCCCGACGTCGTCGAGGCGGTGAGCGGGCAGCGGATCACCCACGCGGATCTCGGCGGCGCGGACGTCCACGGCAAACGCTCCGGCGTGGCCACGTTCGTGCACGACGACGAGGAGAGCTGCCTGCAGGACGTGCGCTACCTCGTCTCGATGCTGCCCGGCAACAACCTGGAGTTCCCGCCCAGCACGCCGTCCTGCGACGCCACCACGGACGTGCGGCCGAGGCTGGCCGAGATAGTCCCGGTCGAGCCGAACAAGCCGTACGACATGCGAGCGGTCGTCGCCGAGGTGGTGGACGACGGCGAGTTCCTGGAGATGCACGAGGACTGGGCGCAGAACGTGATCTGCGTGCTGGCCCGCATCGACGGCGAGGTGGTCGGCGTGGTCGGCAACCAGCCGATGGTGCTCGCCGGCGTCCTCGACGTCAACGCCGCCCAGAAGGCCGCGCGGTTCGTACGCTTCTGCGATGCCTTCAGCATCCCGCTGGTGACGCTGATCGACGTGCCGGGCTTCCTCCCGGGCGCCGACCAGGAGCACGCGGGGATCATCAGGCACGGCGCCAAGCTGCTGTACGCCTACTGCGAGGCCACGGTGCCGCGCATCCACGTCGTCGTGCGCAAGGCCTACGGCGGCGCGTACATCGTGATGGACTCGCGCACCATCGGCACGGACCTCTCGCTGGCCTGGCCGACGAACGAGATCGCCGTGATGGGCGCCGAGGGCGCCGTGAACGTCATCTTCCGCAAGGAGCTGGCCGCCGCCTCGGACCCCGCCACGCTGCGCTCCGAGCTGGTGACCGAGTACGCGGAACAACTCATGCACCCCCACTACGCCGCCGAACGGGGGCTGGTCGACGATGTCATCGATCCGGTGCAGACCCGCTCGGCGGTCGCGCGCGGGCTGGCGATGCTGCGCAACAAGCGCAAGCCGTCGCCGCAGCGCAAGCACGGCAACGTGCCTTTGTGACCCGTATCCGCATGTCCGGCGAATCAGGGGAGAGTGGCGCATGACGACCGGCCCGTACGAGGACGTGACCTCCGCTCCCGGCTGGGAGCGGATCCCCCAGGACGTGGCCTACCGGCACGTCAGGGAGAACCTCTCGCGGCTGCTCGCCGGCCGCCCGGACGCGGGCGCCCTGCCGGTCGCCGCGTGCCCGGAGTGGACGGTCCGCGACGTCATCGCGCACCTGGTCGAGATCTGCGCGCGGGTGACGAGCCGGTCGGGAGGCCGGCCGGTGGAGCCCCCGCCCGCCGCGGACGCCGGCCTCGCCGGCCTGCTCGACGTGTGGGCCGTCGCGGGCGAGCAGGTGGAGCGGCTCGTCGCCGCCGGCACCGTCCGGCGCGCCCCGATCCTGGTGATGGACGCGTTCACCCACGAACTGGACATCCGCCACGCGCTCGGCGTGCCACCGCCCGCCGTGCACCCGGCCTACCCCGGCTCGCTCGACGTCGTCGTCGCCGGCTTCTCCGCCGAGGTGGACAGGCGCGGCCTTCCCCCGCTGCGCATCGAGAGCGGTGACGCGCGGTGGGTGGCCGGCGGGGCGGGGCGGCCGGTTGCGACGCTGAGCGCACCCCGGCACGACCTGGTGCGCTCACTCGCCGGGCGGCGCACGCGCGCGCAGATCGCGGAGCTCTCCTGGAGCGAGGACCCCGGGCCGTGGCTGCCCGCCTTCGCCTGGGGCCCGTTCGACCCGCCCGAAGTGCCGGCCGAGCACGCGACGCGCTGAGCGGTCGCCGTCCGATGCCGGTAAGTGAGCAAGCCACGAGAAGACCGTGCCTGGAGGGGCCCGGAACAATTGGACGCAGGTTCCCGGCGTCGTCGTGACAGCGTTCGCGAGCACGCGGCGCCAGGGAGCGTTCCCCGTGCGATGACCCGCGCGCCGGGCTCGCGGTCAAGATTCCTGGGATCGAGGTTTGCGCATGGCGACCGAGGCAGTAACGGCCAGTCCAGTCAAGGTGTCCGCCCTCAACAGCCGCTATCACAAGGCCGGTCTGGGGGTGTTCGCGGTGATAGTCCTGGCGCACTGGGCCGAGCACATCGCCCAGGCGATCCAGATCTGGGTCCTCGGCTGGCCGATCCCCGAGGCGCGCGGCGTGCTCGGCGTGCCGTTCCCGTGGCTGGTCAAGTCCGAATGGATGCACTATGGCTACGCCCTGCTGATGCTGATCGGCTTGATCATTTTCAGGAAGGGCTTCACCGGCGGCTCGCGCACGTGGTGGAACACGGCTCTGGTCATCCAGATCTGGCACCACTTCGAGCACCTGCTCCTGCTGAGCCAGGCGCTCAGCGGGTCCAACCTGCTGGGCCGTCCCGTGCCGACCAGCATCATCCAGCTCCTGGTGCCCCGGGTTGAGCTGCACCTGTTCTACAACACGATCGTCTTCATCCCCATGGTGATCGCGATGGTCCGCCACCTGCGGCCCCGGGAGTCCGAGCGTGCCGCGATGGTGTGCAGCTGCGCCCGTCCCGCGCACGCGCACGGCTGGTAAGGGATGACGGCGGAACACGCGAGGCACGGGCGCTCGCCGTTCTTCACCGCGGTCCTGACCCTCATCGGCGCCTTCCTGCTGTACCTCGTCGTGCCGAACGCCGGCCCGGTCCTGCGCGCGGCGCGGGGCGACGGGGACCCCGGCGTCTTCACCGCCCGGAGCGTCAGCTGCATCCAGCACCCCGGCCACGAGAGCTGCTCGTGGCTCGGGGAGTTCCGGTCGGACGACGGCAGGATCGACCGCGCCGAGGTCGCGCTGTACGGCAGTGACCGGGACTCGCTCCGCCCCGGGATGGGGACCGAGGCCATCGACGTCGGCCGCCCCAACCTGGTGTACGGTCCCGGCGGCTCGCGCGAGTGGGTCTTCATGGCGCTGGTGCTCCTCGCCGGTCTCGGCGTCCTGGTGTTCGCGTACGCGGGCCCGGTGCGCCGTCTGCTCAGTGCTTCCGCGCCGGAGGAGGCGGCGGTGCGAAGCGTGTCGCACGGGTGAGCGCGCCGCCCGCCGGTGAGCGGTGTGCCGGCGGGGGCGCGACGCCGAACATCATGATCGTCGGCGACTCCATCAGCCAGGGGCGCGAGGGCGACTACACCTGGCGCTACCGCTTCTGGCGGAACCTCAATGCGCTGGGCGTCCCGGCGCGCTTCGTCGGGCCGTGGGCGGGCACCTGGGTGTCCTCCGCGGTCCAGCCCGGCGACCGCCCGGCCCGCCCCGGCGACCCCGTCCACGCGGGCCGCTACCGGCCGGGGATCGTGTTCTCCGAGAGCAGGCACTACGCGAGCTGGGGGCGCCGGCTGCGCGAGGCCAAGGACAACATCGGGGACGCCGTCGCCGTCCACGACGCCGACCACCTCATGGTCGCGCTCGGATTCAACGACCTGGCCTGGGGCGTCTCGGGTCCCGCGGGGCTCCTGGCGGACGCCGAGACCTTCGTCCTGCGAGCACGTGAGGCCAACCCGGAGGTCCGGATCCTGTTCGCCAACGTCGTGCACCGCACGCCGCTGCGCGACCATCCGAACCTGGCTCGCGACATCACGTCCTACAACCGGGAGCTGTCCTCCCTCGTGGCGGCGATGTCCACACCTCGTTCGAGGGCCGTCCTGGTCGACCTGGACGGCGTCTACGATCCGTACGGCGACGCCTACGACGGCGTCCATCCGAACAGCGGCGGCGAGATCAAGATCGCGCTCGCCTTCGAGCGGGTCTTCTCCTCGGCCTTCGACTACGGGCGGGCGGGGCTTGTCGCCCCGGTCTCCGCGCTCGCCTGAACGGCCGGGGGCGGGGCTGCCGGATCGGCCCGCTGCGGGGGCCGTCGTGTCGCTTCCGGCCGGCTACGCGTGGCGGGCCGGGGCGTACGGGGGGTTCTCCTGCGAGGCGATCGAGGTCAGGAGCGTGACGAGCTGGTCGGGGGCCGAGACCATCGGCCAGTGCCCGGTGTTGATGGTGTGGAAGGTCCAGTTCGGCTCGGCGCGCATGGCGGCGACGTCGTCGGAGACCCGGCCGCCGAAGTGCTCCTTGGAGCAGACGATGTAGCTCGCCCGCTGCTGCGCCAGTGGCCGCGTCAGGACGGCGGGCTCGGACAGGGTGTGCCCCGGATGCCCGACGAAGCGCTCCACCAGCCACTGGGCCTGCTGGGTCGAGAGATCCTGCCCCTCGGCGACGATCGTGACGTCGGGGATCGGCCAGCGCCCGCTGTTCTCCGCGATCAGCGCCAGCTCGCCGGCCCGCAGGCGCTCGGGGAAGGCGTGGAGCATCGACTTGCCGTCGTGCGGCAGGAATCCCTCGACGAAAACGGTGTGCGTCACGCGGTCGGGCGCCCGGTCGGCCACCAGGCCGGCGACGATGCCCGAATAGCTGTGCCCGACGACGATCACGTCGCGCAGGTCGTCCTTCTCCAGGATCGACAGCACGTCGTCCACATGGGTGGCCAGGCCGACGGTCGAGACGTCGGCGTCGGGGCTGGACAGTCCCGACAGGGTGATCGGGCGGACCTGGTGGCCGAGGTTACGCAGCCCTCGGGTCACCGGCTCCCAGGCCCAGGCGCCCATCCATGGGCCGGGAATCAGGATGAAATGATTTTTCACGGCAGGTCAGCTTCCTCTCCTTTACAGCTAGACTGCCTCTCAACAATACGGAAATCGGACCTGGCGGTTAGTTTATCGGCGTGGCCGGGGGCCCTGCCGAAGATGAATTCCCGTAGTTATTCAACAGTCTCGTGCCGGATCGCGTCAATGGTGGTCAGGCGGCTATGGGCGCCGCGGAAGTGAACGAGTTGTGGCGAACGGTGGCGACATCCCATTCGGAGACCGTGATCGGGCTGTCCTCCGTGAGCACCGCGACCACGCCGGCGTACCCGTCACCGGGGTAAAGGGTGGTGATTCGCACGCTTTGCGGGGAGATCTCAAGAGGCCAGGCGAGCAGTTCCGGCGCCTCCAGGGGACCGCTGACCTCCACCTTGTCCGGGGGGATCCGCAGCCCGTGGCCGGTCGCCTTGAGCACGGCCTCCTTGCACACCCACATCCGGGCGAAGCCGGCCTGCTGGTCGCGCTCGGGGAGCGAGCCGAGCACCGCCTGCTCCGCGGGGGACAGCGCGCACCGTACCAGCTCGCTGACCGGCGCCGTCGGCACCTCCTCGACGTCGACGCCCACCGGGCCCGCGGTGGTCAGGGCCACCGCGACGCGGTTCCCCGAGTGCGAGATCGAGGCGTGCAGGGAGTCGTCCGTGAGGATGTACGGCCTGCCGTGCGGCTTGTCGCAGTCCCCGCAGCGCCGCTCGACGGACACGTTCTCGGGCGCCATGTCCAGCTGGATGGCGGCGGCGGTGCGCAGCAGCCAGGAGGCGGTGAGGTAGCGGCGCCGGTCCTGCTCGCGGCGGTAGGTCGCGGCACGCTTCAGCTCGGTCTCGTTGAGCACGCCGAGCAGCGTCTCGATCGGCTGGTCCCGCGGGTCCGCCCACCACACGCGGCATTCGGCGGTCTTCAGGGCGAGGGCGTTCATGGTGTGTCTTCCTTCGTCTCGTGGCGGCGGTTGGTCAGGGCGTGGCAGGTGACGAGTTCCCAGTCGCTGACTTCGGGGTTGGTGAGGATGGCGGTCACCTCGGCGCGGATCTGCGCGCTGGTGACCTCCTCGTCGGTGTGCACGCGGATGGCGATGTCGCCGGTGACGTGCTTGAGGTCCTTACGCCATTCTTTCGGCAGCAGGGCCAGTATCCGGATTCCGTCCACCGGTGAATTCGGTGATGGTTCTCCGGCGGTACGGCGGATTGTGAGTTCGACCAGCATCTGATTTATTCCTCAGTCCCAGGTCGTTCCGGGCATGGCGTTCGCGGAATCCCACGTGGTGCCGGCGGCGACTTTCTCACCGAGCGGGGTGCGGTTCGAGCGGTTCATTTCCTGATCCCTTTTCTGTGGCTGCGGTATTCGTTCTCGCACAACCAACTCTCGGCGATTCAGGGCCCGCGAACCAGGCGATCGGGAGTCAGCAAGTTGCAGGGCGGTAGCAGCTTCCTGCCAACGGCCGGCGGGACTCGCGCGCGCACGGCGGAAGAAGGGGAACAACGCCAGGTGGACGGCCCGCGCGACCCGCGCGGAACCGGGCATGGCCACATCCGGACAGGGCCTCGTTCAGGGCGTGCCGGCGGGCACGGCGCAGGGGAGGCCCGCGGTCCGGGAGGGTGGTGCCAGGGCGGCTGGGCCTACTCGGCCCGCTCGTCAGCGGGCGGGACGCTCCGCACCCTGGTCATGACGTGGCGCACGAAGGAGTCCAGGCGCTGGTGCTCGAACAGGTCGCCCACCTCGACCCGCACCCCGAGCTCGTCCTGGATACGGGCGACGATTCGCAGCGCGGACATTCCCCGCCCGCCCAGCTCGGAGAACGTGGCATTCGTCTCGCCGGGCGAGACGCCGAGCACGTCTTTCCATATTTCCCCGACCCGCTTCTCCATTGCCGGAGAACCTATGTCGCCCACGCGACCACTCCCATTCGCCGCCCCTTCACGTGCCCGGCACCTCCTGGAAGGACCGCACCCACTCGCCATTGGCGCATATTCGGCCCCGCCCGGCAACACCCCGGGCGTACGTGCCGTCCGGCGAGGGGGCGTCCTCAGCCGGAGTTGGCGTCGAAGTGGAGTTCGGAGGTGACGCGGTAGCGGTCGCCGCGGTAGATGGAGCGGACGAACTCTACGATCCTGCCGTCGGCGTCGCGAGTGGTGCGTTCCACTCCGAGCGCGGGGAAGTGCTGGGGAACGTGCAGCAGCTCGGCCTCGGTCTCGTCGGTGACGGTCGCCTCGATGGTCTGCACGGCGCTGCGCACGTCGACGCCGAACCTCTCGCGCAGCAGGCGGTAGAACGACCCCGACTCCATGTCGGCGGGCACCAGGCCCTCGACCAGGGCGTCAGGGAGCTGGATGCGCTCGATCGCCATCGGCTCGTCGTCCACGATGCGCAGCCGTACGACGCGCAGGACGGGGGCGGCGGGGGAGAGCTGGAGCCGGGTGGCGAGCTGCGGGCCGGCGGGGACGAGACCGAACGAAAGGATGCGGCTGAGCCACCGGCCTTCGGCGGGAGGGGCGTAGAAGGAGCCGCTGGGCGTGGCCGACAGCGCCTGGGTGACCCGGTGCGGCCCGGTGAAGGTGCCCCGGCCGTGTTCGCGGACCAGCAGGCCCGACCTGACCAGATCGTCTATCGCCGCCCGGAGGGTGGGGCGGGACACCCCGAGCTCCTTGCACAGGTCGCGCTCGGACGGGATGGCCTCGCCCGGTTGCTTGTCGGCGATGAAGTCGAGCAGGAAGTCACGCACCCGATCACGCTTGAGCCCGGCCCGCATGTTCAGAGTCACACCAGTGACGTTACCAGCGTATTACCAATCTCGCGCGTCCCCGGTGGAGATTGCCGTCAGAAGGGGGCTTGACGCACCAACTGGTTAAGACCACTCTATCCACATCGGGCGGATTGCTTACCAATATCTGACCAATGGGAGATCCCGTGAGGTATCGCCTTCTCGCCGCGACAGGACTGCTGGCGCTCGCCGCCGGCCTGACCGCGTGCGGTTCCCCCTCCCCGTCCACCGGCTCTCCCGGCTCCTCAGGAGCGGGCGAGGCCCCTGCCAAGCTCACGGTCTGGGTGATGCGCGACAGCTTCTCCGACGCGGTCCTCGACCGTTTCACCACCGAGTTCCGGCGTACCCACCCCAAGGTGACCCTCGACATCCAGATCCAGGAATGGGACGGCATCGGCCAGAAGGTGACCAGCGGCCTGGCCAGCAACGACGCCCCCGACGTGATCGAGGTGGGCAACACCCAGGTCGCCGAGTACGCGGCGAGCGGCGGGGTGAAGGACCTCACCGACAAGATCGCCGACCTCGGCGGCACCGACTGGCTCCCCGGCCTCGCCGAGCCTGGCAAGATCGACGGTCACCAGTACGGCATCCCGTGGTACGCGGCCAACCGCGTGGTGATCTACAACAAGGACCTGTTCGCGAAGGCCGGGATCACCGCGCCGCCGAAGACGCGCGAGGAGTGGCTCGCCGCGACCGAGAAGCTCAACAAGGGTGGTGACCAGGGCATCTACCTGGCAGGACAGAACTGGTACACCCTCGCGGGATTCATCTGGGACGAGGGCGGCGACCTCGCGGTCAAGGACGGCGCCGGGTGGAAGGGCGCGCTCGGCACCCCGCAGGCGCTGGCCGGCATGGACTTCTACAAGCGGCTCCAGGCCCTCGGCAAGGGCCCGAAGGACTCCGACGAGAGCCGGCCGCCGCAGGCCGACGTGTTCGCCAAGGGCGACGTCGCGCAGCTCATCTCCACCCCCGGCGGCGCGGTCGCCATCGAGAAGGCCAATCCCAAGCTGGCGGGCAAGCTCGGCTTCTTCCCGATCCCGGGCAAGACGGCGGACAAGCCGGGCGCGGTGTTCACCGGGGGCTCCGACCTGATCATCCCCGAGGCGTCGAAGAACCAGGACGCCGCGTACGAGGTGATCAAGGCGCTGGCCGGGGAGACGTTCCAGGTCGACATGGCCAAGGAGATGAGCTACGTGCCGAACCGCGTCTCGCTGGGGAGCGCGCTGGACGGCAACGAGGGCACCGCCGCGATGGCCGCCGGAGCCGCGAACGGCCACGCGACCCCGAACTCGCCCAACTGGGCGGCGGTCGAGGCCAAGAACGTCATCAAGGAGTTCATGACGAAGACCCTGACCGGCGGGGACCCGGCGGCGGAGGCCGCCACCGCGTCGCAGACGATCACCACGATCCTCAACACCAAGTCCTGAGCACCCGGATCGGGGCTTCCCTCGGGCGGTCCCCCCACTGACCGAGGAGTGCCGTGTCCGTCTCACCCCTGACCCCCACCCCGCGGCGGGGGCGCGGCAGGGAGTTCCCCGGGGCGCCCGAGGGAGTCCCCGGGCCGTCCGCCGGTCGTCCGAGCGGTCTCGGGGAGGAAGGCGCGCCACGGAGGGGGCCGCGCGCCCCGCGCATGGCCGGCCTGTGGCCGTACCTCCTGGTCGCGCCCACCGTCGCCGGGGCCGCGTTCCTGCTGCTCTACCCCCTGCTGCGCAGTGTGGTGATCTCGTTCCAGCACTTCAGGACGGGTGAGCTGATTAGAGGTGGGGCGGCGTTCGTCGGCCTGGAGAACTACCAGGAGGCGCTGGGCAGCGCCGAATTCTGGGCGGTGGTGCGCCGCACCCTGGTCTGGACGGCCGTCAACGTCGTCCTGATCATGGTGATCTCCACGCTGACGGCGCTGATGGTCGCCCGGCTGGGCAGGCGCATGCGGCTGGCCGTCATGGGCGGCCTGGTGCTCACCTGGGCGACGCCGGTCCTGGCCGCGACCACGATCTTCCAGTGGCTGTTCCAGTCGCGGCTGGGCGTGGTCAACTGGCTGCTGGTCACGCTCGGGTTCGAGTCGTTCAGGGACTACACCTGGTTCGCGGGAGGCTCCTCGACGTTCGCCATCCTCGTCATGCTGGTGGTCTGGCAGTCCGTGCCGTTCGCCGCGCTCACCCTCTACGCGGGCCTCACCACGATCCCCGGCGAGCTGGACGAGTCCGCCAGGATCGACGGGGCGACAGGACCGCAGATCTTCCGCCACGTCACCTTCCCCATCCTCCGTCCCCTCTTCGGGCTGATCACCTCGCTGGAGGTGATCTGGGTGTTCAAGTGCTTCGCCCAGATCTGGGCGATCAGCAAGGGCGGCCCGGAAGGGGCCACCACGACCCTGCCGATCTACGCCTTCCAGGTGGCCCAGTCGCTGCACAAGTACGACCTCGGCTCGGCGATCTCCACGCTGACGGTGCTGATCCTGCTGGCCGTCCTGATCACCCACCTGCGGCGGATGCTCAAGCACGAAGGAGAGGCCCCGTGACCAGGTCCCGGCTCGCCCGTCGCGTCCCGCTCAACCTCGCGGCGCTCGCGGTCCTCGTCGTCTCGGTCTTCCCCGTGTACTGGATGGTCGTCACCGCGTTCACGCCGACCGCCGACATCCAGTCCGAGACGCCGACCTTCTGGCCGGCCCATCCGACGGTGGAGCACTTCGTCACCGCCGTCGGCGCGGACGGCTTCGGGATGTTCTGGCGCAACAGCGTCGTCGTCACCGTCTCCGCGGTCCTGCTCTCGCTCGTGGTGGCGCTGCTGGCGGCTTTCGCGGTCGCGCGGATGCGGTGGCGCGGCAGGCGGGCGTTCATCCTGATGGTCTTCATCGCCCAGATGGCGCCCTGGGAGGCGCTGCTGATCTCGATGTTCGTCATCGCCCGCGACACCGGCATGCTCGACCGGCTGTCGATGCTGACGCTCCTGTACTTCATGGCCACGCTGCCGTTCACCATCGTGACCCTGCGCGGCTTCCTGGCGGCGATCCCGCCTGAGCTGGAGGAGGCCGCCATGATGGACGGCGCCAGCCGCGCGGTCGCGTTCCGCCGGGTGGTGCTGCCGCTGCTGGCGCCCGGGCTGATGTCCACCTCGCTGTTCGGCTTCATCACCGCGTGGAACGAGTTCGCCTTCGCCAACGCGCTGATCATCAAGAACCAGGACGACCGCACCCTGCCGGTGTGGCTGTCGTCCTTCAGCAACATCTTCGGCACCGACTGGGGCGCCACGATGGCCGCCGCCGGCCTCTTCATGCTCCCCGTGCTGCTGATCTTCCTCGTGCTCCAGCGCAGGGTCACCTCCGGCATGATCGCCGGCGCCGTCAAGGGCTGACCCCCGCCTCCACCTTCTCTCGGCGCCGGCACCGGCGCCGAGCCGTCCATCAGCGCGCTCTGAACAGGACTCGTGAAGCTGCGAAAGGAAGAGACAACGTGATCATTCCGCGGCCGCGGGAGCTGGCCGTCCTCGGGGGCTCCGTCGCTTTCCACCCAGATCTTGTACGGCTCGCGCCGCAGGACGTGGCCTTGGGAGAGGAGGGATACCGCCTGGAGGTCGGCCCGTCCGGGATAGAGCTCATCGCCGGAGGCCGGGCGGGCCGGTTCTACGGGCTCCAGACCCTGGCGCAGTACGGCGCCGCCGTGCCGTACGGGACGATCGAGGACCGGCCCCGGTTCGGCTGGCGGGGCGTCATGCTCGACGTGGCCCGCCACTTCATGCCCAAGGCGTTCGTGCTGCGCCTGATCGACCTGCTGGCCGAGCACAAGCTCAACATCCTGCACCTGCACCTGACCGACGACCAGGGCTGGCGGCTGGAGATCGAGCGCTACCCCCGGCTGACCGAGATCGGCGCCCGCCGCGGCGGCTCCCCCGCACCGGGGGAGGCGCGGGAGTTCTACACCCGCGAGGACGTCCGCGAGATCGTCGCCTACGCCGCCGAGCGGTTCGTCACCGTGGTCCCCGAGATCGAGATGCCCGGCCACGCCCAGGCCGCGATAGCCGCCTACCCCGAGCTGGGCAACGAGCCGTCACGGCGGCTTCCGGTCTGGTCGGAGTGGGGGATCAGCGAGCACGTGTTCAACCTGGAGGAGTCCACCATCCGGTTCTGCCAGGACGTGCTGGACGAGGTCGTGGAGCTGTTCCCCGGCCCGTACATCCACGTCGGCGGCGACGAGTGCCCGCCGGTCGAGTGGGAGCGTAGCCCGAGGGCGCTGCGGCGGCTCGCGGAGCTCGGGCTGTCCGGCCCCTCGCAGGCGTGCGGGTGGTTCGTCGGGCGGATGGCCGAGCACCTGTCGGGGCACGGGCGCAGGCTCATCTGCTGGGACGAGCCCGACCGGGAGTCCCCGCCCGGCACGACCGTCATGGTCTGGCTCGACGAGCACGCCGGAGGGGACAGGACCGACATCATCCTGGCCCCCCACACGCGAACCTACCTCGACTACTACCCCTCGGACGCCCCGGGGCAGCCGCCCGCGCAGCCGGGCGTCGTCACGCTCGCCGACGCCTACGCCTTCACTCCCGACCCCGGCGTGCGCGGGGTGCAGTGCCAGATCTGGACCGAGTACATGCCGACGCCGGAGCAGGTCGAGTACATGGCCTTCCCCCGGCTGTGCGCGTTCGCCGAGGTGGCCTGGGGGTCGCCCCGCGACTACCCGGACTTCCTCCGGCGGCTCGACCCGCACCTCGCCCGGCTGAGCGCCCAGGGCGTCCACGTGGGCCCGCTCATCCCTTAGCCCGATCTTCCCGCGAGACCCGAAGAGGCGCTCATACCCCTGCGGCGCGGAACCGCACGTGAGATCAGGAAAGAAATCAAGGTGGTACGGCCACCGCCGACCGCTACCTGGAGGCGGGCTTCACCTCGGGAGCCTCGCGCCGGGAGCGGACGGCGCCGATTTGGTCTCCAGGTTTCTCGGCTGTTTTCGCACACTCATGCGAATACTCGTGGGCCGGCTGGCACACTGTTGCCGTGCTGCTTCGTTACTCCTTTCGCATCGATCCGACGCCGGGTCAGCGCGTCGCGCTGGCGCGGGCGTTCGGGTGTGCGCGGGTGGTGTTCAACGACGCGTTGGCGATCCGTAACCAGGCTTACGAGCAGGGGTTGCCGTTCGTGACCGATGCCGAGCTGTCGGTCCGGGTGATCACGGTGGCGAAGAAAACGCCGCAGCGGGCGTGGTTGGGTGAGGTGTCGGCGGTGGTGCTCCAGCAGGCGCTGGCCGACTGCACCCTGGCGTTTCGCACCTTCTTCTCCTCGATCAGCGGCAAGCGCAAGGGCCCCAGGGTGGGCGCTCCCCGGTTCCGGTCGCGCAAGGATCACCGGCAGGCGATCCGGTTCACCCGCAACGCCGGCTTTGCGGTCACCAGGGCGGGGCGGTTGCGGCTGCCGAAGATCGGTGATGTCCCGGTTCGCTGGTCGCGGGAACTGCCCGCTGCCCCGTCCAGCGTGACGGTGATCAAGGATGCGGCGGGCAGGTATCACGCGTCGTTCGTGGTCGAGGTCACCGCTGAGCCGCTCCCGGCGGTCGATGCTGAGACGGGGATCGATCTGGGGCTGGGGCATTTCGCCGTCCTGGCGGACGGCCGGAAGATCGACTCTCCGAGGTTCCTGCGCCGGGCCGAGAAGAATCTCAACAAGCTCCAAAAGGCGCTGTCACGCACGCAGAAGGGGTCGAACAACCGGGCCAAAGTTCGCACGAAGGTCGCCCGGGCGCATGCGAGGGTCGCTGATGCGCGCCGCGAGTTCCACCACCAGCAATCCACTCGGATAGTTCGCGAGAACCAAGCGATCTACGTGGAAGACCTGGCGGTCAAGGGACTGGCGCGCACCAGGCTGGCCAAGAGCGTGCACGACGCCGGGTGGAGCTCGTTTGTGGCCATGCTGGAGTACAAGGCAAAGCTGTACGGGCGGACATTCGCGCGGATCGACCGCTGGTTCCCCTCCTCCAAGTTGTGCTCGGGGTGCGGGGCGATCGCCACGTCGATGCCCTTGCAGGTGCGCGAATGGGTCTGCGTCTGTGGCGCGGTGCATGACCGGGACGTCAACGCCGCCGTGAACATCCTCGCCGCCGGACGGGCGGAGAGGCTAAACGCCTCCCACACCCGTGGGCGGCACGGTCCAGACCGTGCCGGTGGAGGCCGGGTAAGACCACCGCTCGCGGTGGTACCAGCCGACGAAGCAGGAAGCCATCGAGGTGCCGCATGAACCCGCGCGGCACGGGCGAGAATCGCCACCCTTCAGTCAGGATGGCGAGCGCGTCAACACGCCAAGAACGAGGTGGTGGCCCCCGCCGACGTGGTGAGCCGCGTCAACGGGTACCGCTCCGCCTCCACCAAGTGGGTGGACACCGTCCCCGCCTCCTGACGGATGATCGCGGTACGGCTCGCGCCCACTCGGGAGGCGCGAGCCGTACCGGCACGCAGGGCGGACAGGAAGCGAGGTGGGTCGCGTGACGCGATGGGCGGCGGTCGACGGCGGGCAGTCCGGCCTGCGGATCAGGTGGGCGCCGGACGCCCGTACGGGCACCGGCCCCGGGTACGTGCACGTCGCGGACGGGGTCGGGGCCGTGATCGAGTCCGTGCGGCTGGCGGCGCGCGCCGCGGGCGGGAACGCGGGGGAACGGGTGGCGGTGGCCTGCCTCGGGCTCTCGGGCATAGTGCTGGACGAGGAGAGCTCCCCCGTGCTGGCCGAGGGCGCGGCGAAGGTGCTGGGGGCCGAGGAGGTCCGGCTGTGCGGGGACATGGTGACCTCGCACGCCGGGGCGCTGCCGGACGGCTACGGGGTGGTCCTCGCGGCGGGCACCGGGGTGGTCTGCCTGGCGCTCGGCGCGGGCGGCTCCTGGCACAGGGTCGACGGGTGGGGCTACCTGTTCGGCGACGCGGGCGGCGCCTTCGCCGTGGGCAGGGCCGGGCTCGCGGCGGCACTGCGGGCCAGGGACGGCCGTGGCCCGGCCACCGCGCTCACCGGCGCGCTCGACCTGGACCTCATCCGGCTCTACACCTCGCCCACCCTGACGCGGGACGTCGCCGGGCTCGCTCCCCGGGTGTTCGCCTGCGCGGCCGGCGGCGACGGCGTCGCCCGCGCCATCGTGGAGAGCGCGGCCGGGGACCTGGCGGAGACGATCGGGGCGGCCGTCGCCTCCCTGAGGGGGAAGGACGAGGTGCCCGTCGCCTGCACCGGAGGGCTCTTCGCCGCCGGCGAGCAGCTGCTCGGCCCGCTCAGGACGCGGCTGGCCGCCCGCGTGCCGCGCGCCCGGCTGCGCCCCCCGGCGGGGTCCGCCCTCGACGGCGCCTCCCGCCTGGCGGCCGGCCCCCTCGGCCCGTACGCGGGCCTGGTCTCCGTCCACCGGTTCGCCCGCCCGTGACCGGTATCGTACGGGCGGGAAGGGGCAGGTAGGGAGGGAACAGACGTGCGCGGGGAGGGGGCAGGCGTGCCGGACCGAGATCGAGGGGCCGGGCCCGTGCGGCAGCTCAGCGCGCTCGACGCGCAGTTCCTCAACTTCGAGACCGATACCAACGTCGCGAACGTCGCCGGGCTCTCCATCCTTGCGGGCCAGGTGTCCCGTGACGACCTGGTCAAGCTCGTCGAGGAGCGGTCGGCGCTGGTCGCGCCGCTCCGGCAGCGGGCGGTGCGGGTGCCGCTCGGCCTCGACCATCCCTACTGGGTGCAGGACGAGTCGCTGGACCTCGACTACCACGTGCGCGAGCTGGCGCTCCCGGCCCCGGGCACCGACCGGCAGCTCGCCGTGCAGGTGGCCAGGCTGCACGCGCGGCGGCTCGACCGGCGCCACCCGCTGTGGGAGATGTACCTCATCCACGGGCTGGAGGGCGGCCGTACCGCGCTCTACACCAAGCTCCACCACGCCGCGATCGACGGCATCGGCGGGGCCGACGTGCTGGCCGCGTTCATGGACACCGAGCCCCGGCCGGAGCGCCGTCCGGCCGTGCGCCCCGCGGAGCCCGAGCGGGTGCCGGAGCCGGGGGAGATGCTGCTCAGGACCGCCGCCCGGCTGGTCGCCAACCCCGCGCATCTGCTGAGGTTCATCGCCGAGGCGATGCCCTACCTGGACGAGATCCCGATCATCTCCCGGCTGCCCGGCGCGGTGCCGGTGTCCCGGGCCACCCGCTGGCTGGCCCGGCAGGTGGGCCTCGGGCAGGACGTGCCCGAGCTGCCCAAGCTCACCGCGCCGCGCACCCCCTTCAACGGCCCGGTGTCCGCGCACCGCAGGTTCGCGTTCGTGGAGCTCCCGCTCGACGAGGTCAAGCAGGTCAAGAACGCCTTCGGCATCACCGTCAACGACGTGGTGATGACCCTGGCGGCCACGGCCGTGCGGCGCTGGCTGATCGCGCACGAGGCGCTCCCTGACGAGCCGCTCGTGGCGGGCATCCCGTTCTCGCTCAGGGGCGTGGACGACGGGCCGGGCAACCAGGTGACGCTCATGATCACCTCGCTGGACACCCAGATCGGCGACCCGCGCGAGCGGCTGGAGGCCGTCCACCAGGCCATGCGGCGGATCAAGGACCGCTTCGACCTCTCCCCGGCCCGCTGGCTGCGGCACCTGAGCGAGAGCATGCCCGCCGCGCTCACCGGGCTCGCGGACCGCGCCGCCTTCGGGCTCGTCGCCCAGACGTCGCCGCCGGTCAACCTGATCATCTCGAACATCCCCGGCCCGCAGATCCCGCTGTACGTGTGCGGGCGGCGGCTGCTCGCGCAGTACCCCGTGTCGGTCGTCACCGACGCCAGCGGAGGCCTCAACATCACGGCCTTCTCCTACGACGGGCAGATCGCCGTGGGGGTCGTCGCCTGCCGCGAGATGGTGCCCGACGTGTGGAGCGTCACCGGCTACCTCCGCGAGGCGCTGGAGGAGCTCAAGGCGCTCACGTGAGCGCGGCCTCCCCGTGGATCCGCCGCCCGGAGATCTGCTGGGGGAACATCACGATGAAATGGTCGCCGCCCCGCGCCCACGGGGTCAGGGGGAGCAGGGCCAGCCGCTCGATCTCCGCGAGATCATGGACGGCTCGCGCGTGCCCGACCATGGTCACCGACCATCCCCGGTGCGCCCGCGCGTCGAACTCGTCCGCCTCGAAGGCCACGACGGCGTTCCGGGCGGCGGCCGCCAGCCGGGAGCCGGCGGTGGTCCTGATCACGACGTGCTCGCCGTCGAGGACGAAGCCGACGGGCTGGACGGCGGGGAGGGCGCGGTCGGTGAACACGATGCGCCCGACGGGGACGGAGGCCAGCAGCACGAGGCATTCCTCGCGCGTCAGCACCTGCAACCCGGCCGAATCCAGTGTCATGGGTCCAGATTGCCCGACGGGGGAGGCGTCGATCAGGGCCGAAGGTCCCGTCATTCCCGGCGATCGGCCCGCCGCCAACGGGAGATCCCGCTGATCGGCGGGGGCGGTCCATCAGACCTCATGCCGATCGGCGGGGCCGTCCCCTGGGCCGCGCACCGATCGGTGGGGTCAGACCCCCGCGAACGGGACGGCGACCGGGGCGGCCGTGCCCTCCCGGCTCGGATGGGTCCACAGCCCGCGCCGTTCGAGGATCGGCAGGACCCCCTCGCCGAACCAGTAGGCCTCCTCCAGGTGCGGGTACCCCGAGAGCACGAACTCGGAGAGGCCGAGCTCGTGGTACTCCGCGATGCGGTCGGCCACCTCCTGGTGGCTGCCGACCAGCGCGGTGCCGGCCCCGCCCCGCACCAGCCCGACCCCGGCCCACAGGTTGGGGGCCACCAGCAGGTCCGCGGTGTCGCCGCCGTGCAGGTCGAGCATCCGGCGCTGGCCCTCGGACTCGCTGCGCCGCAGGCCCTCCTGCACGCGGCGTATCGTCTCGGGGTCGATGCCCTGGAGCAGCCGCCCGGCCACCGCCCAGGCCTCCTCCGCGGTGTCGCGGGTGATGATGTGCAGGCGGATGCCGTACTTCAGGGTGCGCTCGCGCTCGGCGGCCAGCGCGGCGATCCACGAAAGCTTGGCGGCCACCGCGGCGGGCGGCTCTCCCCAGGTGAGGTAGACGTCGGCGTGACGGGCCGCCACCGGGCCCGCGGGGCCTGAGGAGCCGCCGAAGTAGATCGGCGGCAGCGGGTCGGGGACGCGCGGGACGCGGGCGCCCTCGACCTTGATGTGCCTTCCGTCGAAGTCCACCGGCTCGCCGGTCCACAGGGAGCGTACGACGTGCAGGAACTCGTCGGTCCGCTCGTATCGGGCGGCCTTGTCGAGGAAGTCGCCGTACCCGCGCTGCTCGTGCGGCTCCCCGCCGGTGACCACGTTGAGCAGGAGCCGTCCGGCCGAGTGCCACTGGTAGGTGGCCGACATCTGCGCCGCGAGCGTCGGGCTGATGAGCCCCGGCCGGAACGCGACCAGGAACTTCAGGCGCTCGGTGGACTCCACCAGCATCGCCGTGGTCAGCCACGCGTCCTCGCACCACGCGCCCGCCGGGGTGAGCGCGCCGACGAAGCCGAGGTCCTCGGCGGCCCGGGCGATCTGCCCGAGGTAGCTCAGGGTCGCGGGCCGGTCTCCCGAGGCGGCCCCGGCCGCCAGCCCGTGCCCGCCGCCGACGATGTACCGGCTGTCGCCGTAGGTCGGCAAGAACCAATGAAACGCCAGATTCATGGGGATTCCTTAGAGCAGGCCATGGCGGGGCGGCGGGGTGCCGTTCAGGGTGTGGCGGCCGATGTGCTGGATCTTCCAGCGCACCGGGTCGTGCAGCGTGTGGGTGCGGGCGTTGCGCCAGTGCCGGTTCAGGTTGAGGTGCTCCAGCGCGGACCTGGTGCCCGAGACCTCGAAGACGGCGCCGGCCAGCTCGACCGAGGCCCGGTCGGCGTAGGCCTTGGCGGTGGCCACCGCGATGGAGGCGGAGGCGGCGCTGTCGTCGTCGAGATCGGGCGCGGCGGCGTCCACCGCCTCGCCCGCCTCGCGCAGCAGCGCCTCGGCCGCCCTCAGCGTGATCGCGAGCTCGCCGAAGCGCTGGATCAGCAGCGGGTCCTCGGCCGCGCTCTCGTACCCGCTCTCGAACCACGGCCGGCTCTTGGTGCGGACGAACTCGGCCGCCTCAGCCAGCGCGGCGCCCGCGATGCCCACGTCGATGGCCGCGTGCAACAGCTGGGCCACGGCCCCGTGGAGCTGTGGCCCGGTGAACGTCAGGTGGTGGGGCACCACGCGGTCGGCCGGCACCCGCACCCCGCGCAGGTGGACGGTGCCGCTGGCGGTGAGCCGCTGGCCCATCCCCGCCCAGTCGTCCACGACCTCGACGCCCTCGGCGTCGCGTGGCACGTACGCCACCTGGAGCCGATCCTCCGGGTCGCGCGCCAGGACCGGGATCCAGTCGGCGAACAGCGCCCCCGTGCTGTAGTGCTTGTCGCCCTCCAGCACCCAGCCGCCGCCAGGGTGGGGGAGCAGGCGCGTGCGGTATTCCTGAACGTGCTTGGTCCCCGCCTCGGACTGGGCGTTGCCGAGCCGCCTGCCGTCGAGGATCTCGGCGAAGAAGAACTTCCGCTGCTCGGGGGTGCCCTGGCGGCGCAGCACGTTCACGTAGACGAAGTGGCTCTGCGGGATCTGCGCGATGTTGGGGTCTCCGGTCGCGAGGAGCCGCACCACCTCGGCCAGGGTACGGGCGCTCACGTCGGCCCCGCCGTGGTCGCGGGGGACGGTTATGGCGAGCAGGCCGCTCTCCGAGAGCTCGTCCAGTTCGGCGGCCGGCAGGCGGCGCTCCCTGTCGCGCTCGGCGGCACCGGTGGCGAACCTCTCCGACAGCCTCGCGGCGGTCGCGACCGCTTCCGCGTCGCTCGTGATGATCTGCGCCATGATCCTTCCTCAGGTGTCCGTACGGCGGTGGGCCGGGCACGTCGTCTCCGACTATAACCAACCAAACAGGTCGTAAAAACCTGAAAATGGCCCACCGGCGTACTGACCCCCCGAGAGGCGCTACGAGCCCGTCAGGTCGTAGACGACCGTGCCGCCGACGGTGACCGGCGTGAAGGTGGACTCCACCCAGGAGGTGATCCGCTGGGCGTAGTCGCTGCCTCCCGTGCCGGCCCCGCCGCGCATCATGGCACCGCCGATGAAGTAGTGAATCCGTCCCTCGCCGACGTAGCGCTGGAACTGCGCGAGGGTGGGGGCCGGGTCGGTGCCGTTGAAGCCGCCCACGGCCATCACGGGCCGCCCGGTGGCGAGCTGGTAGCCGGCCGCGCTGTTGGACCCGACGGCGGCGGCGACCCAGGTGTAGGACGCGGCGCCGGCCTGGAGGAGGGCGGTGAGCTCCGGCGCCGGAGTGCTGCCGAACAGCAGGCTCATCCCGCCGCCACCGCCGCGAGGCGCGCTGCCGGCCTGCCCCCGCCGGCCCTGCTGGGTGCCGTTCGCGGGCGGCCGCTGCCATCCGCCCGGGGGCCCGCCGCGCGTCCCGCCGGGACGGCCGCCGCCTCCGGCGAAACCCCCCGTGGCGGGTCCGGCCGTGGGGATCGCGCCGGTGTGCGGGGTGCTCGCGGTCTGGGCGGCGTACGCGGCCGGTCCGGCGATCGAGGTCACGATGGCGAGCGCCAGCACGGCCGTGACGGCGGGGCCCACCCGCCGCTGGGTGGCGAGCAGCGAGGCGGCGGCGACCAGGCCCCCGGCCAGGACGATGATCGCCAGCCCGGGGTACCAGTCAGGGGTGCGGTTCAGCAGGACGTACGACCAGCACGCCGTCACGGCCACCGCCGCCGCGAGGATCCGGGTGGCGGCCGGCGCGCGCCTGCGCCGCCACAGCAGGGACGCGCCCATGCCGATGAGGGCGGCGACGGCCGGCGCGAGGGCCACCGTGTAGTACGCGTGGATGATGCCCTGGCTCAGGCTGAACACCACGCCGGTCACAAGCAGCCAGCCGCCCCACAGCGCGAACGCCGCCCGGGTGGGGTCGGCGCGCGGTGCCCGCCGGCTCAGCCACAGGCCCGCGACCAGCATGATCAACGCGGCGGGCAGCAGCCAGGAGATCTGGGAGCCCATCTCGCTGTCGAGCAGCCGTGCCCATCCGGCCTCCTGGTTCAGGTTGCCGAGGCCGCCGGTCTCCTCGCCGGTGAGCCGGCCGAGGCCGTTGTAGCCGAGGGCCAGCTCCAGCACGCTGTCGGTCTGCGACCCGCCGATGTACGGGCGCGATCCCGAGGGCACGAGCGCGACCACCGCCACCCACCACCCGGCGCCCGCGACCAGGGCCGCGCCCGCCGCGAGCAGCTGCCGGATCCGCCGTCCCACCGGCACGGGCGCGGTGAACAGGTACGTCAGCGCGAATCCCGGGACGACGAGGAAGGCCTGGAGCATCTTGGCGAGGAACGCCGAGCCCACACACGCGGCGGCGAACACCAGCCAGCCCGTGCGCTCGCGCTCCTGCGCCCTGACCATGCCGTAGGCCCCGAGCGTGAGCAGCAGCACCAGCAGCGCGTCGGGGTTGTCGAACCGGAACATCAGCGCGGCGACCGGGGTCAGCGCGAGCACCACCCCCGCCATCAGCCCCGCGCCCGGGCCGAAGCGGCGGCGCACCGCCGCGTACAGGACGCCGACGGTGGCGACGCCCATCAGGGCCTGGGGCGCCAGGATGCTCCAGGAGTTCACCCCGAAGATCCGGGCCGACAGCGCCATCGGCCAGAGCGCCGCGGGCGCCTTGTCCACGGTGATGAAGTTCGAGGCGTCGGAGGAGCCGAAGAAGAACGCCTTCCAGCTCTCGGTGCCCGCCTGGGCCGCCGCGGAGTAGAACTGGTTCGCCCAGCCGGAGGCCCCGAGCCCCCACAGGTAGAGGATCGCCGTGCCGGCCAGCAGCCCGGCCAGCGCCGGCCGCGCCCACCACGCGTCGCCCGGCCCGCCCCTCGCCCACGTGCGCCATGCCCGCGACGCGCGCCGCGCCGCCGTCGGGCCCCGCGAGGCCGTTTCGCCGAGGGTGGTAGTCACACGACCGTCCTTTGCCGGTTACGGGATCAGCACCGTAAAGCTAGGACGGCACGTCTACCGGCGCCGTTAAAGAAGCTTGAGAACTCCATGAATCGGGCCTGGGCGAGCCCCCGTACCGTGGACCTCAGAGCAGTGCCATGCGGGCCGCGCCGACCAGCCCCCCGTCCCGGCCGAGGGCCGCCGGTGTGACGCGCAACCGCCGGACGAATCCCAGGCGCGCGCGGCCGGCGACGGCACGGCGCAGCGGGGCGAACAGCACCTCGCCCGCCCCGGCGACCCCGCCGCCGATCACCACCTGGTCGAGGTCGCAGATGGTGGCCACCGACAGGATCGCGCTCGCGAGGGCGTCGGCGGCACGCTCGAAGGCGGCCAGGGCCACCGCCTCGCCGTCGCGGGCCGCGAGGGACAGTTCGCGCGCGTCGGCGCCTCCCCATCCCTGCTTCCTGGCCCAGCGGACCATCGAGGGGCCGCTCGCGATGGTCTCGACGCATCCGGCGGCGCCGCAGGGGCAGAGGGAGCCGCCGGGGTCCACCACCATGTGCCCGATGTGCCCGGCGTTGCCGGTGGGCCCGGCGTACGGGACGCCGTCGAGCACCAGGCCGCCGCCGATGCCGGTGGAGACCACGATGCCGAGCATGGCGGCCGCGCCGCGCCCCGCGCCCCGCCAGGCCTCCCCTGCCGCCGCGGCGACGGCGTCGCCCACCAGGCAGGAGGGCACGCCGGGCACCACCTCGGCCACCTGCGCGAGGATCGGGAACTCCCGCCAGGCCGGGATGTTGACCGGGCTGACCGTGCCGGCGAGGAGGTCGAGGGGCCCGGCCGAGGCGACGCTCACCGCCAGCGGCGGGGCGCCCCCGGCCACCTCGTGGATGAGGCTCGTCAGGGCGCGGCTCACCACGGCGGCCTCGCCGGGGAGCGCGGCGGGGGTGGGCACCTCGCCGCGGCGGAGCACCGTGCCGTCCTCGCCGATCATCGCGGCGGCCAGTTTGGTGCCGCCGATGTCGGCGGCGAGCACGTAGGGGGTCATGGGTTTCTCGTCGCTCGGGAGATGGGCGGATCAGCGGGCACGGGGGTGACCGGTGAGGGGCGGGGATCGGGGGTCGCGGGCAAGGGGATCAGGATGTCAGCAGGGCGTCGAGCCGAGGCGCGTAGGTGGCGTGGAAGACCAGCGAGGCCGCGCCGATAGCGGCGGCGTCGGCGGCGATGGGGGAGACCTCGACCCGCACGGTGTGCAGGCGGCGGGCCAGGGGCCGGGTGGCCACGGCGTGCGCGATGACGTCCCGGTAGAGGCCGGCGACCTCGCGCATGGCGGGCCCGCCGATCACCAGCAGGTCGATGTCGAGCATGTTGACGATGCCCACGGCGGCGTCGGCGAGCCGGGCCGCGACCTCGCCGACGACCTCGCGCGCGAGCGGGTCGCCTGCCGAGGCCGCCGCGCAGATGGCCGCGTGGCCGGCGGGGACGCCGGCGAGCGTGCTGCGCGCGCCCCCGGCCAGGCGCGCCCGTACGGTCGCCTCGATGGCGCTCGGGCAGCAGACCGCCTCGACGCACCCGCGGTTGCCGCAGTAGCACTCGGGTCCGTCGGGCACGACGGTGATGTGGCCGAACTCCCCGGCGTTCAGCGAGCGGCCCCGGTAGATGCGGTTGTCGAGGAACAGCCCGCCGCCGATGCCGGTGCCGAGATACAGGTAGGCGAAGCTCGGCGTGGAGCGGGCGAGGCCGGCCCAGCGCTCGCCGATGGCCGCCGCCGCCGCGTCGTTGTCGAGGGTCACGGGGAAGCCGGTGTGCTGCTCCAGCAGGCGCTTGATGGGCACGTGGTCCCACCCGGTCAGGCGCGGCGGGGAGCGCATGGCGCCGTCGGCGTCGAGGGGGCCGGGGCAGGCCAGGCCGATGCCGAGCACCTTGCCGTCGGGCACGCCCGCCTCGCCCAGCATGCGCCGGGCCGTAACCGCCATCTGGCGGATGACCTCCTCGGGCGCGAGGCCGGGGCGCACGTCGGTGCGCAGCCTGGCGACCGGCTGCCCCGCGAGGTCGGCGAGGACGTACGAGATCTCGCCGGGGTCGAAGTGGATGCCGACGGCGTGCCCGGCGGTGGGGTCGACCCGCAGGATCGTGCGGGGCTTGCCGCCGCTGGAGGGGAGCGAACCGTCCTCGATGACCAGGCCCTCCTCCAGCAGCCTGCGGACGATGACGGAGACGGTCTGGGCGGTGAGGCCGGCACGCTCGGCGATCTGGACGCGGCTGATGCCGTCCGAGACCTGGATCGCGTCGAGGACGACGGCACGGTTGTAGCTGCCGACTTTCGGCAGGTTTGTGCCCATCTGCATGCCTAGCTCCTGGCGCCTTGAGGTCTCCAGGCAATATCGCACAACCCGTTGACTTAGTAAATCAAAAAGACTTACGTTCTCGTCACCCAAGTAACACGGCCGAAACACGGCCGGCGGACCACTCCAGCGCGGGGGTCGGGGGCCCCAGGGCTGTGCTCGTGGTCGCCGCAAGGCCGGAGAAGGAGTCCGATGAGACGAGCGATGGTGGCCTCGATACTGGCGGTCGCGACGGCCGCCACGGCCGGCGCATGCGGTGGGGACACAGCCGACAAGAGCACCAACGGGGCCAAGGAGATCGAGGTGCTCTACAAGACCGAGCCCGGCTGGCCCTACATGGACAAGGTGCTCAAACAAGCCAAGACCGAATACGAGACCGCGCACAAGGGCGTGACGATCAAGCTCACGCCGGTGCAGGGCAACAACGAGGTCTACTACACCAAGCTCGCGCTGCTCAACCGCTCGGCCGACTCCGCTCCCGACGTGTACCTCCACGACACCTTCCAGGTCAACGCCGACGTCGCCGCCGGGAAGCTCGCCCCGCTCGACACCTACCTGAGCTCGTGGCCCGACTGGGCGACGCAGTACGCCGACTCGGTCAAGCAGGCCGCCAAGGGCCCCGACGGCAAGATCTACGGCGTCCCGATCAGCACCGACACCCGAGGCCTCTGGTACAGCAAGGACGTGCTCACCAAGGCCGGCATCCAGGTGCCCTGGGAGCCGAAGACCTGGGCGGACGTGCTGACCGCCGCCCGCGCGATCAAGCAGAAGGCGCCCGAGGCCATCCCCTTCAGCATGTACTCCACCAAGCCGCACGGCGAGGCCGCCACCATGCAGGGCTTCGAGATGCTCCTGTACGGGACGCCCGGAGGCACCCTGTACGACGACGCCTCCAAGAAGTGGGTGGCCTCCAGCAAGGGCATCACCGACTCGCTCGGCTTCATCAACACGATCTACCGCGAGAACCTCGGCCCGAAGCAGGCCGACGCGTTCAACACCAAGCTGGGCGAGAAGGTGCAGTACGACTGGTTCCCCAGCGGCAAGCTGGGCATCGACCTCGACGGGGCCTGGCTCTCCTCGGCGTGGAAGCCCACCGGCACCAAACCGTGGCCGCAGTGGACCGAGAAGATCGGCTGGGCCCCCATGCCGACCCAGAACGGCGAGGCCCCCGGCGCCGTCAGCATGTCGGGCGGCTGGGTCATGGCGATGAGCTCCTACGCCAAGGACAAGAAGGAGGCGTTCGACTTCATCAGCGTGGTGACCAACAAGCGCAACACGCTGACCTACTCCGTCAGCTCCGGAGACCTCACGCCCCGCAAGGACGTGGCCGCCGACCCGACGTACACCGCCGACAACCCCGCCGTGAAGTTCTGGACCGACCTCGCCTCCGTGACGCACTACCGGCCCGCCTACGAGGTCTATCCCAAGGTCTCCGCCGAGGTGCAGAAGGCCATGGAGGCCATGACGACCGGCTCCAAGGCCCCCGACGCGGCGGCCAA
Organism: Sphaerisporangium viridialbum; assembly: GCF_049674955.1. Classification (GTDB taxonomy): domain Bacteria; phylum Actinomycetota; class Actinomycetes; order Streptosporangiales; family Streptosporangiaceae; genus Sphaerisporangium; species Sphaerisporangium viridialbum. Next base: position 2,567,824 of record NZ_CP187232.1, read on the forward strand.
GGATTACGCCGACGCGCTGCCCGGCGTCGTCGGCGGCCCTGACAAGGTGACCTCCGGCTCATGACGGTTACGACGGCGACGCCGCCGAGGCTGGCCGGCTCCCCCCGCCGGGGGGAGCCGCGCCGCCGGGCCCGCCGGACCCTGCGGTGGCTCCTGCCGCTCGCGCCGGCGCTGGTCCTGCTCGTGATCTTCCTGGCGGGGCCGATCCTGTGGAGCGTCTACATCGCCTTCACCAACGAGACGCTGACCGGCTCGGCGTCGGTGAACTCGCGGTTCGTCGGCGTGGACAACTTCGTCAAGCTGCTGGGCGACGAGGACTTCCGCAACTCGTTCCTCCTCACGTTCGTCTTCGTGATCGGGTCGGCGGTCATCGGCCAGAACACCCTCGGCCTGCTCATCGCGCTGCTCCAGCGCGGGCGGGGCCGGGTGGTCAGGAGCGTGGTGAACGGCGTCGTCATCGCGGCCTGGGTGGTGCCCGAGGTCGTCGCGGCGGCGTGCTGGTTCTCGTTCCTCTCGGAGGAGGGCACGCTCAACGAGGTGCTGGGCGCCGTCGGCCTCTCCCAGGACTGGCTGTTCACCGCCCCGATGATCGCGATCATCCTGGCCAACGTCTGGCGCGGCACCGCGTTCTCGATGCTGGTCTACTCGGCCGCGCTGTCCGACGTTCCCGGCGACCTGCTGGAGGCGGCGTCGGTGGACGGGGCGAGCGCCTGGCGGCGCTTCACCCACATCACGCTGCCGTTGATCCGCCGCTCGATCCTGTCGAACCTCATGCTCATCACGCTGCAGACCCTGGCGAGCTTCGGCCTGATCTACGCCCTGACGGGCGGCGGTCCCGGCACGGCGAGCCAGACCACGCCGCTCTACATGTACGAGCAGGCGTTCCGCTACTTCGAGATCGGGTACGGCAGCGCCATGGCGCTGGTGATGCTCGTCATCGGCGCGGCGTTCTCCCTGGTCTACCTGCGACTGATCAAGGTGGACGCCTGATGGCCCGCCCGCCCGGCAAGGGGGTTCGCCGATGACCCGCACGGCCGCCCGCGGCGCGGCGCTCCTGTCGCTCCTGGTGATCACGCTCGCCTTCGTCGGCCCGTTCCTGTGGGTGGTGCTGGCCTCGCTGCAACCCCAGGCCAACCTCACCGCGAAGCCGACCTTCCGGTTCTCCCTCGAGAACTTCGCGGCGGTGCTCAACTGGGAGACCGTCTACCAGCCGGTCATCAACTCGCTCGTCATCTCAGGGACCACCGCCGTCCTCACCGTGGTCGTCGCCGGGCTCGCGGCCTACCCGCTCTCCCGCTACAAGCTGCGCTTCAGGCGGCACTTCATGCTGACGCTGCTGTTCACCACGGGCCTTCCCGTCACGGCCATCATGGTGCCGGTCTACTCGATGTTCTTCCGGTTCAACCTGTACGGGTCGATCCCGGCGATGGTGCTGTTCCTCGCGGCCAGCGCGCTGCCGTTCGCCATCTGGATGATGAAGAACTTCATGGACGGCGTGCCGGTGAGCCTGGAGGAGGCGGCCTGGGTCGACGGGGCCGGTTGGGTGCGGTCGCTCACGCGAGTGGTCATGCCGCTGATGGCCCCCGGCGTCGCCGTCGTCTCGATCTTCGTCTTCGTCGGCCAGTGGGGCAACTTCTTCGTCCCGTTCGTCCTGCTCGACACGCCGGAGAAGCAGCCGGCGGCGGTCACCATCTACACCTTCTTCTCGCAGTACGGCCAGGTCGCCTACGGAGAGCTGGCCGCCTTCTCGATCATTTACACGGCCCCGGCCGTGGCGCTCTATGTCGCCGTGAACAAGTACCTCGCCGGTTCCTTCAGCTTCGCCGGATCAGTGAAGGGTTGACCCTTGCGTATCACCAGCGTCGAATCCACAGAGCTCTTCGTCGAAGCCGGGCAGGTCGTCCGGGTGCACGTCGACGGCCCTCCGGGCGAGATCGAGGTCCGGGTCACCGGCTCCGGCGTCGGCGGCGCGAGCCGTACGGCACGGCGCCCGGTGGAGGTGGGCGTCTCGGCGGACGCCGCGCCCGGCACGCGCGTCCCCATCGAGGTGAGGTGCGGGGACGCCGTGGCGACGGCCGAACTGGTGGTGGCGGAGCCCGGCTGGACGGTCTGGATGGTGCCCCACTTCCACTACGACCCGGTGTGGTGGAACACCCAGTCCGCCTACACCACCACCTGGGACGACGCGGGCGAGGTCGCCCAGCGGTACCGGGGCGAGCGGCAGAACGCCGGGTTCGACCTGATGCGTGAGCACCTTGCGACCGCGCGCCGCGACCCCGACTACAAGTTCGTGCTCGCCGAGGTCGACTACCTCAAGCCCTACTGGGACGCCCACCCCGAGCACCGCGACCTGCTGCGGCGGCTGCTCGCGGAGGACAGGGTCGAGCTGATGGGCGGCACGTACAACGAGCCCAACACCAACCTCACCTCGGCCGAGTCGACGATACGCAACATCGTCTACGGGGTCGGCTTCCAGCGCGACGTGATGGGCGGTGACCCGGCGACCGCCTGGCAGCTCGACGTGTTCGGCCACGACCCGCAGTTCCCCGGGCTGATCGCCGAGGCCGGCCTGACCTCCAGCTCCTGGGCGCGGGGTCCCCACCACCAGTGGGGGCCGATGCTCACCGACCGCGACCTCGAACGCGACGGCTGGGGCGACCCGTCGACCATGCAGTTCCCCGCCGAGTTCGAGTGGCTGTCGCCGTCGGGCAAGGGCGTCCTCACGCACTACATGCCCGCGCACTACAGCGCCGGATGGTGGATGGACTCCCGCGCCGACCTCGCGAGCGCGGAGGAGGCCGTGTACGAGCTGTTCATCCAGCTCAAGAAGGTCGCGGCCACGCGCAACCTGCTGCTGCCCGTCGGCACCGACTACACGCCGCCCAACAAGTGGGTCACCGAGATCCACCGCGACTGGAACGCCCGCTACATCTCGCCCAGGTTCGTGTGCGCGCTGCCGAAGGAGTTCTTCGCGGCCGTGCGCTCCTCGCTGGCGGCGCCGTCCCCGCAGACCCGCGACATGAACCCCGTCTACACCGGCAAGGACGTCTCCTTCGTAGACACCAAGCAGGCCCAGCGGTCGGCGGAGTCGCTGGTCGGCGACGCCGAGAAGTTCGCCACGCTCGCCGCGGTGACCACCGGCGCCCGCTACCCGCACGCGGCGCTCGACAAGGCCTGGCGGCAGCTCGTGTTCGGCGCGCACCACGACGCCATCACCGGCTCGGAGTCCGACCAGGTCTACCTCGACCTGCTCACCGGCTGGCGCGAGGCCCACGATCTCGGCGAGCAGGTGCTCAAGGCGTCGCTCGGCGAGCTGACCGCCCACGTCGACACGCGGGGCGAGGGCATCGCCGTGGTGGTGTGGAACCCCTCCTCGTGGGAGCGCACCGACCTGGTGCGCGTACGGCTCGCGCTGCCCCGGCCGGGCGCGAACGGCGTGCGGGTGACCGATCCCGCCGCCGGCGAGCTTCCCGTGCTGCTGGAGAACCCCGAGTACGACGAGGACGGCGGCCTGTCGGCCGTCGACGTCGTGGTGCTGGCCCCCGCCGTGCCGGCACTGGGCTGCAGGACGCTGCGGGCCGAGCCGGTCGCCGAGGCGGCGCCGCTCGGCTGGACCTCCCGTGAGGGCACCGCCATCGCCACGGCCACCCACCTCGTCGAGGTCGACCCCGCGCGGGGCGGCTGCGTGTCCCGGTTCCGCGACGTCGCCCGCGACCGTGAGCTGCTCCAGCCCGGCAGGGTCGGCAACGAGCTGGTGGTCTACGACGAGTACTTCGAGCACCCCGAGTACCACGAGGGCCCCTGGCACCTGGTGCCGAAGGGGACCGCCACCGGCTCGGCCGCGCGGCCCGCCACGTCGGTCACCACCGAGACGTGCGCCTTCGCCGAGCGGGTCACGGTCACCGGCCGGGTCGGCCCCGTCGCCTACACCCAGCGGATCACCCTGTGGCACGGCCTCGACCGGGTCGACTGCGTCACCCACATCGACGAGTTCGACGGCGCGGACCAGCTCGTACGGCTGCGCTGGCCCGCCCGCGTCCCGGGCGCGCTGCCGGTCAGCGAGGTCGGCGACGCCGTCGTCGGCCGGGGCTTCGGCCTCATCGACGTGGACTCCGGCGAGCACCCCTGGACGCTCGACAACCCGGCGGGCAACTGGTTCGCCCTGTCCTCCACCGCGAGGGTCGCGCTGCGCGCCCAGGACGGCACGCCGGTCGGCGCCCGGGCCATCGGCATCGCCGAGATCATCGGGGGCGAGCCGCGTGACCTGGCCGTCGCCCTGGTGCGCAAGGGTGTGACCGCCACCTGCTCCAGCGCCCCCGGCCCCCGGTACGGCGACCTCGCCGTGGACTCCAACCTGCCGGACGTGCGGGTCGCGCTCGGCACCCCGGAGGAGAACCCGTTCGTGGCCGAGGTCCTGCGGGCGGCCGAGCCGGAGTACGCCGAGCTGCTGCGCGAGCGCCTGGCGTCCGGCGGACGGGCCCGGGTCTGGGTGCCGGCCGCGGAGCCGCTGGAGAAGGTGTGGGTGCCGAGCGCCGACCTCACCGGGCCCCGCGCGCTCCCCGTCCTCATCGTGGCGGGAGAGGGGGCCACCGAGGAGCTGGTCGCCGACCTCGACGACGCGGTCATCGAGGTGACCCAGCCGGCCGAGCTCGCCGCGCTCACCGAGCCCGCGCTGGACGACTACACGATCGGCGTGGTCAACCGGGGCGTCCCGGGGTTCGCCGTGGACGCGGGCGGCGCCCTTCACCTGTCGCTGCTGCGCTCCTGCACCGGCTGGCCGTCCGGTGTGTGGATCGACGCGCCCCGCCGCACCGCGCCCGACGGGTCCAACTTCCAGCTTCAGCACTGGACTCACTCCTTCGAGTACTCGCTGATCACCGGGGCCGGCGACTGGCGTGCGGCCGGGCTGGTCGGCCACGGGCACGACGTCAACCACCCGCTGGCCGCCGTGGCCGCGCCCGCGCACGAGGGCGAGCTGGCCGCCACCACCTCGTTCCTGTCCGTGGAGCCCGAGGGCAAGGTCGTGCTCGCCGCGCTGAAGGCCACGGGCAACCCGCTCGCCTCGGGCCGGGAGGCGGGGGAGGTCGAGGGCGTCACCCTGCGGCTGTACGAGGCGGCGGGCGAGCGGGTCACCGCCCGGATCCGCACCGGCCTGCCGATCACCGGAGCCCACCGCGCCGACCTGCTCGAACGGCCGCTGTTCCCGCTTCCCGGCGACGGGCTCGAACTGTCCGGCATGGAGATCGCCACCGTCACCGCGACGCTGACGGGCAGGCCCGCTCAGCGGGGCCAGGGGGTGGCGCTCGGGCCGGAGGGCGAGCCGTACCAGCCGGTCTACACGCGCTACTGGCTGGACAACACCGGGCCCGCCCCCGCGGGCAACCTGCCGGTGGCGGTCCACCTGTCCGAGACCGACCTCACCGTGGGCCCCGGGCCCGTCGAACTGGAGGTGTCCGTCGCCTCCGGGCTCACCGAGGGCGAGGCGTCCGGCCTCGTCACCGTCCAGGCTCCCGAGGGGTGGACGTGCGAGCCGGCCGAGCGGCCGTACGCGCTGGCGCCCGGCGGGCACGCCTCGTTCCCCGTCCGGGTCGTCCCCGTGGACGGCGCCGAGCCCGGCGTGTACTGGCTGCGCGCCGGCACGTCCCACGGGGGTCAGACGTACGAGGACGTGACCCGGCTGCGCGTGGGCGCGGGGCACGACGAGGGCCTCGGCGTCACGGTGGAGACGCCCGCGGTGCGGCTGACGCCGGGCGGCTCCGAGGCCGCCTCCGGGGCGGTGGAGGTGCTGCTGCGGTCCCCGGCGCTCACGGACGTCTCCGTGCGGGCGCAGCTGATCAGCCCCTGGCACACCTTCGAGCTGATCCCCGAATGGAACACCGGGGTCGTCGTGCCCGCCCGGGGGGAGGCCAGGCTCCGCTTCGAGGTGCAGGCGCCGCCCGGCACCCGGCCGGGCCGCTGGTGGGCGGTGGTCAAGCTGGCCTGCGCCGGGTGGCTGCACTACACCGAGGCCGTCGAGATCGAGGTGCTCGCATGAGCGTGGCCCCGCAGGTCGCGCCGGACGTGCAGGTCGTGCAGGTCGTGCAGGTCGTGCAGGTCGCGCCGGTCGCGCAGGTCGCGCCGGACCCGGTCGCGCAGGTCGCCGCCGAGGTGGGCGATCGGGTCGTCGCGGTCTCCGACGTCGACGCGCGGGAGGCGGAGCTGCGCGCGGGACCGCTCGCGGCGCGGTTGCCGCATCCCCGCGCCGCCGAGGGCAGGAACCTCCGCCGTTGGCTGGTCCAGGTGCTGGTCACCGAGGCGCTGGTGGAGGAGGAGGCCGCCGCGCTCGGCCTCGTCGCCGCGGGCGACCGGCCACGCTCCGGCCCGCTGACCCTGCCCGCCGCGCTGCGCACGGGAGGCGTCCTCGCCGCCGTGACGGTGTCGATGCCGCTGGCCCGGGAACTGCGCGCCGTGGTGACGGCCGGGGTGCGCGTGCCGGAAGAGGAGGTCCGCGCGTACTACGACCGCAACCTCGACCGGTTCACCTGCCCGGAGGCCCGCGACGTGAGCCGGGCCGGGGGAGCGTCCCTCGGCCGCGTGCGGCGCGGCGAGCTGGCAGGACCGCTGGAGGCGGCCGTCTTCTCCGCGGCGGAGGGCGAGGTCGTCGGGCCCGTCGAGGGGCCGGGCGGGCCGTGGACCGTGCGCGTGGACGCCGTCGAGCCCGGGGGCGTGCGGCCGTACGAGGCGGTCAGGGAGGACATCGCGTCCGAGCTGACCTCGGTCGCGGCCGAGCGGGCCTTCGCCGGCTGGATGGAGCGCCGGTACGCGGAGAAGGTGCGGCTGCGGCCCGGCTTCGAGCACCCCGCCGACCCCAGCCACGCCGACGCCACCCACCGCCACTGAAACGCTTCCTCCTGGGAGTCCGCCGCCAGAGGCCGTCGACTTCGGGACACCGCACCGTATGCGGGTACGTGTCCACCTGGTCGAACGACCGGTGGATCTCAGTGGCGTCGTAAGGTTTCGCCATGGAGCACACGAGGTTTGCCAGGTTCGGCATGGTTTGCACGGTCGATCACCTGGCCTCCACGGCCGGGTTGTCCATGCTCGACCAGGGGGGCTCGGCGGCCGACGCGGCGATCGCCGCCAACGCCGTACTGGCGGTGACCGCTCCGCACGCCTGCGGCCTGGGGGGAGATCTGTTCGCCCTGGTCCACGAGGGCGGCGGGGCGCCTCAGGCTCTGAACGCCTCGGGACGCTCCGGCTCCGGCGCGGACCCCGGCCGGCTGCGCGCCGAGGGGCACGACCGCATGCCGTTCCAGCGGGACATCCGGTCGGTGCCGGTGCCCGGCTGCGCCGACGGCTGGATGGCCCTGCACGCCAGGTACGGGCGGCTGCCGCTCGCGGAGCTGTTCGCGCCCGCCATCCGTTACGCGGACGAGGGGTTCCCGGCCTCCCCGCTGCTGGCTCCGGCCGCCGCGGTGCTGCCCGGGGTGGACGCCGCGCTCGCCCCCGGCGACCTCATCCGCCGTCCAGGCGTCGCCCGCACCCTTGCGACGCTGGCCGCCGATGGGCGTGACGGCTTCTACCTCGGCGAGTTCGGCAAGGGCCTGCTCGCGCTCGGCCGCGACGGCGCGGCGGGAGGTTCGGGCGTGGGCGAGTACACCGAGGCCGACCTGGAGCGCGTGAACGCCGACTGGGTGGAGCCGCTCCGGGCCCGCGCCTTCGGCCACGACGTCTGGACCATCCCGCCGAACTCCCAGGGCTACCTGCTGCTGCTGGCACTGGAGATCGCCGACCGGCTCGACCTGCCCCGCGACCCGTCCGACCCGCTCTGGGCCCACCTGCTGGCCGAGGCCGCGAGGGCCGCCGGGCACGACCGCCCTGACGTCCTGTTCGAGGGCGCCTCGGCGGACGGCGTGCTCGCCTCCGCCGCCGAGCGGCGGGCGACGATCGACCCGTCGCGCAGGGCCAGGCTCCGCGATCTGACCTCCTCCGGCGACACGACCTACCTGTGCGCCGTCGACTCCGAGGGGATGGGCGTGTCGCTCATCCAGTCGAACGCCGCGGGGTTCGGCAGCATGCTGTTCGAACCGGCCACGGGGATCAACCTCCACAACCGGGGCATCGGCTTCTCGCTCGTCCCCGGCCACCCCGCCGAGTACGGGCCGGGCCGCCGACCGCCGCACACCCTCGCCCCCGCCCTGGTGACCCGGCCGGACGGATCGCTGCGCGCCGTGCTCGGGACGATGGGCGGGGACTCCCAGCCGCAGATCCTGCTGCAGGTGGTCGCCCGCCTGCTGGCCTCGGGGGAGTCGCCGGGCCAGGCGATCGGCGCGCCCCGGTGGCGGGTCGGCCCCGGCCTCACCGGCTTCGACGCCTGGAGCGAGCCCGACGAGGCCTCCCTGGACGTCGAGCAGGGCGCGGGGTGGACCGAGGGGCTCCAGGAGCGCGGCCACCCCGTCCGGGGGCTTCCGTACGGCGGGGCCTTCGGATACGCGCACCTGATCGACGTACGGCCGGACGGGGTGCTGGCCGGCGCGGCCGACCCCCGCGCCCTCATCTCCAGCGCCGCCGGCCGCTGACCCGGCGGGCCGTTCGGCGTGTGCAGCCTGGCGCTGCTGTTCACCGACCCGGCGACCCGATGCCGGGCCCCCTTGGTGGCCCGGAACTCCGGGTCGGCCGGCGGCGGCCCGTTCTCATCAGGGGCACGACTGGCTGTCGATGAAGATCTTGTCGATGTCCGTGATCTTGATCCACAGGCTGTCCTTGCCGCTGCGGTTGACGGTTTGCTGGCTGCCTCCCCACCAGTGGTACTTCGTCACGCAGCCGGCGAAGAAACGGACGGAGTCGGTGTCGTAGTAGTAGTAATAGTTGGCGGTTTCGTTGTGCGCCGGGAGCTCGAAGTCGGCCTCGTAGGTGTCGGACCGCCCCGGATTCTTAACGCATTTCAGTGTCTGGCCGACCGCTTCGGTCTGCCCGAACGTGCCCCAGCACCATTGGTTCGCCACGCGGATTGAGCTGTTGGAGTTGTTGACCACCTCTCCGCCGCACCTCGGCGTGTTGCAGGTGCCGGCCTGCGCCGGGCCTGCGGTGACCCCGGTCAGGACCAGGGTGGAGCCGGCCAGAAGCACCGACGCCCCGAGGGCACGGAAGATCTTGCGCTGTGATCCCGTTTTCATGGTCACCTTCACTTCAGTGTGCGTGCCACGCCGTCAGCGCGGAGACGGTGCCGGACCGTGTGGAAGCCGGCACCTTCCCGTTGACGCCGTCAGTCGGCCGCCTGTCGGGCCTCCTGGGCACCACACTTTGGCCAGAGGCGGACCGGCGGGCAAGCCCTTGGGGCGGACGTGGGACAGCGGGATGATCTCACCGGTTTGACATGCGTGTTCGCCCCCGTCTGGGATGGGCGTCAGCGTCCTTTGGTGCTGCCTCGGATGGTGAGGCGGGGTTCCAGGAGGGCGGCGCCGGGGACCTGGTCGAACCGCGAGTTCGGCAAGTGGCTTATTCCGAACCGATCCGCTGCGGAGGGGCCGGGACGGGTTCGGTACGGCGGGGCCTTCAGGGCTGGGAAATTGCCCGTAGACCGCGCTCCCGTGCTGGATGAGTATGGGATTACTCATGCCGGGAGCGTGCGGGTTTCCTACAGTGCGACTCACCAGGGGTGCCGAACGGACTGTCTGAGGAGTCGACGATGTTCCGCCACTTCTCGATGCTCGCCGTGTCTTCGACGTTGTTCCTGAGCCCGGTGCCCTCGGTCCCCGTGCCTGACGGGGTCAACCAGTGCGTGGCGCCCGACGGCTTACCGGGTCAGCCTCTCGAGCAGGCGAGACTGATGCTCACGGACCTGCCCAGGAACAAGATCACGATCCAGTTCGATCCTGAGGACTACCCGGCGGAGCCGCCGTCCTACGTCGTCGGCTACCAGCTCAGCGAGTGCCACACCGACTACCCGTACCAGAAATACACGATCACGCTTGAGCTCGGAACGAAGGTCCCGGATCTCAAGGGGCTTCCCCGTGGCGACGCCGAGACCGCCCTCGCCGGCGCCGGATTCGGCGCGGACCCCCAGCCGGCGGACGCGGGCGCCGACTGGACGGTCACGGACCAGAACCCACCCCCCGGCACCCTCGTGCGCTACGACTCTCCCGTCCGCTTCAACCTGGTCTCACCGTCCAGCCCTACTCCCAAGGGCACCCCGTCGCCGCCTGACAGCTCGCGGCCATCTCTGGTGAAGGTGCCGAAGCTGAAAGGCCTCGACACGAAAAAGGCCGAACAGCGGCTCAGCAAGGCGGGCCTGCGGATAAGCCTGGATCCCGGCTCGCCGCGAACAGGGAAGATCAGCCGGCAGAATCCCGCGGCCGGCACCGAGGTCGCCAAGCGCACCACGGTGACGGTATGGCTGACGAGAGCGCCGAAACCGGACGGAGAAGGCGGCGACACCGGCCCCACGGACGACCCGGTCACCGAAGCCGGAGCCGGTTCGGAGCTGGTTCCGGTGGCCCTTGTCGTGGCGGTGCTCGCGGCGCTGTCGCTCGGCCTCGTGTTCCTCGTCCGCCCCAGAGGGCGCAAGGCCCCTCGGCGCCGCAAAGCCCCTTCGCCCGCGAATTCGATCCACTGCGTCGCCTACCCGGACCCCGCGCCGAACCTGGAGATCCATCCGGCTCGGTCCACCGCGTCCGCGGGCTTGCCGGACATATGGGTTGAGCCGTACGCGGACCCCGGCCGACAGGAACTGAGAGAGGTCGTACCGTGACAGTCCTCATCGAGACAAGGCCGAGCACGGCCGACCTCCTGCTTTTCGCGAATCCCCAGAACGCGGCGGCGGCCCTGTCCCAGGCGCTCGACGCGCGGCGCATGCTCGAAGCCGTCGGAGACGAAGCCCGGAGAGCGGACACCGTCTTCCGGAACGCGCTCAACGGCAAGGTCGCCGAGGCCGGCGGCGAGTTGCTGAGGGGACTGGACCTGGGCGCGGTCCTGCTCGGCGGCTGGCAGAGATACCGTGATCTGCGGATCGCCGCCCGCAAGACGGTCGAACAACCGTCGAGCACCGAACTGGTCCGCCTGGCCGAACACAGGATCACCTCCAGCCACGCCCCCTACGTCGACGTGTACGTGGACGGCCGGCGGGTCACCCGGGTCGACTTCGGCATCGACCTGGCCTTCGACATCACGCTCATGCAGGCGAGCGTCCGCGACGGCCGTCTCATGAGCCTCGGCGCGGGCGACTGCACGGCGAGCATCACCTGGAGCGTGCGCGGCTTTCCGGTGGCGCAGAACAAGGCGTCACTCTCCCTTCCGCTCAACGTCAAGCTCGGCAAGGGGATCCTCCTGTACGCCGAGAAGCGATCATGAGGTCAGGACTCGCCCTCGCCCTGGCGACGGTCAGGACGCGGGCCAGGGCCGCCCGGCCGTCCCAGGTGAAGCGGACGGCCACGACGTGCGGCGAGCCATCCGGCCGCAGAGTGGTCAGGGAGGCCACGCGCGGCTCGGACAGGAAGGCCGTGCTCACCGGAAGGCCGCGATGTTGCGTGCGGCCCACTCGCCGAAGGCGTGCGGGGCGCGGCCCAGGACTCGCTCCACGTCGGAGCTGACGCGCTGCTCCTCGGGGGTGGGCTCGCCCAGGATGGCCAGGGTTCCCTCGACCACGGGCAGCGGCATGAACTGTGCCATCTGCGCGTGGGCCTCCTGCCGGGTTTGCTCGACGAAGCGGACGGGCTCCCCGAGCGCCTCGGCGATCGCCGCCGCGCGCGCACGTGGGGTGGTCGCCGCGGGTCCGGTCAGGGTGTAGGTGGCGCCCTGGTGCCCGTCCTCGCGCAGGACGGCGGCGCCGACGGCGGCGACGTCGTCGGGGTCGACGAAGGGCAGGCCGACGTCGCCGAAGGGGGCGGCGGCGGTGCGGTGGAGGCGGATGGGCTCGGCCCAGGCATAGGTGTTGGTGGCCAGGCCGCCGGAGCGCAGGACGGTCCACTCCAGGCCCGACTCGCGCACGGCCGCCTCGAACTGGCCGGCGTGCCGGTAGGCCTGCGGCCGGGTCCCGGCGCCCTGGCTGGACAGCAGGACGAGCCTTCGGACGCCAGCCACCTTGGCCGCTCCCACGATCCCCTGCGGATCCTCCCCGGCGACCAGGAGGAACACCGCCTCCGCCCCCTCCAGGGCCGGGCGCAGGCTCTCGGCGTCGCCCAGGTCGGCGGCGACCACGCGCACACCCGCCGGGACGTCGGCCTCGGTGATGCGGCGGGCGACGGCGGTCACCCGCTCGCCCGCTCCGGCGAGCAGCCGCACCAGGGTCCGGCCGACGTTGCCCGTGGCGCCCGTGACGACGAACATGGTGATCTCCTACGAGTTAGTGAGTTGACTGACTGAGAAGAACGGTAGCACGTCTCGCCGCCTATAGTTAGTTGGGTGACTAACTCACAGAGGATGAAGACCGCCGGCGCCAAGCGACAGCGCCTGATGGCCGCCGCCGCGCAGGTGGTGCACCAGCAGGGGGTCGAGCGCACCACCATCGCCGACATCGCGCACACAGCCGACGTTCCGGCGGGCAACGTCTACTACTACTTCAAGACCAAGGACGACCTGATCGCGGCCGCGCTCGCCGAGCACGCGCGCCAACTGGCGGTCATCACCGGCGAGCTGGACCGGCGCCCGGACCCGCGTGAGCGCCTCAAGAGCCTCGTGGACGGCTGGGTTGGGCAGCGTGACCTCGCGGCACGCTTCGGCTGCCCCACCGGGACGCTTGCCGCGGAGCTGGACAAGCGCGCGGAAGGCGGGCTGGACGCGGAGGCCGGCAACGTCATCCGCCTGCTGCTGGACTGGGTGGAACGCCAGTTCCGGGAGATGGGCCTGCCCGAGCCGGACGGGCTCGCGCTGACGCTGGTGGGGGCGTACCAGGGGATGTCGCTGCTGACCAACGCGCTGCGGGATCCGGAGATCATGGCGCGGGAAGGAGCCCGGCTGATCGGCTGGCTGGACTCTCTCTGAGCGTCTCACGCTCGTCTCTCGCTCGCGGGCCTGCCGGCGAACAGCGAAGCGCGGAAAGGAAGCAGCGACGCGGGAAGCTCGACCTTCTTCGCGTCACAGGTGGCCCGCACCGGCACCGCGCCCCCTAAGTGCCCAGGCACTCGGACCCGCCGGTATCGGGAACGGGTTGAACGGCGCCGCCGGCGCGACGATGATCGAGTCTGGGAGTGCCCGGCACGATGCGTCGGCACTGATCGAGTGGACGACACGCAGGCACCCGGCGCCCCGAGGCGTCGACCGCTTCTCAAAGTCGGAAACGCGTGCCCGGTCAACCCGCCCGGCCGTCGCGACATCGTGCGAAGGAGAGCTCATGGACCCCCGGCCAACGTTGAGCACATCGGAGCCGGGCAAGGAGTTCCGGCAGCGCTCGCAGTGGATGACGATCTTCATCGTCTACCTCGGCGGGGTCGTCGCGGCGATGAGCTTCGGCAAGTTCGCCTCGGTCGGGCCGGTGGTGGCGGCTCAGTTCGGGCTGTCGCTGTCGCAACTGGGTTGGGTGATCTCGGCGGTCGTCGGTGTGGGAGCCGTCGCCGGTCTGCCCGCCGGGTACCTGGTCCGCCGCTTCGGCGCGGAGAGATCACTGGTCGTCGGGCTGACCCTGATCGCGGCGGCGAGCGCGGTGAGTGTGACGGCGGGTGACTTCGCCTGGTTGCTGGCCGTCCGGGGCCTCGAAGGCATCGGATACCTCCTGGTCACCATCTCCTGTCCGGCGCTGATCCTCCGTCTCGCCCACGAGCGGGACCGCGGCGCGGCCCTGTCGATCTGGGCCACGTTCGTCCCGGTGGGCATCGGGGCGAGCACGCTGGCTGGAGGCGCGGTCGGCTCCGTTCTGGGCTGGCGCGGCTGGATCGGGCTGATCGCCGGCCTGACGTTCGTGATGGCGCTGGCCGTCTGGGTGCGGCTGCCGCGCAGGTCCGGGTGGCAGGCGGCGGCCGGGCCCGTTCCCCGGGCGAGGGAGCTGACGTGGCCGGCGGTGCTCGGCGCGTCCTTCTGCCTGACCGCGTCGGTGACCATTCCGGTGATCGTGCTCCTGCCCACGCTCCTCATCGAGCAGCACGGACGTTCGGCCGCCGCCGCAGGCACCATGACCTCGGTGATCTCGCTGCTCGGCGTGCTCGGCGGGCTGGCCGTGGGAGTTCTGCTCCGCCGAGGCGCGCCGGTCGGCGTCTTGGCGCTGTTCGGACTCCTCGTCGTGCCGGCCGCCTGGCTCACGTATGCCGGCGGCGGTTCGCTGGCCGCCGCGCTGGCCGGCGCGGGGGTCATCTCTATGGGGAACGGGTTCCTGGGGGCCCTCGTCTTCGCCGCCCTCCCTCTGGTGCTGGAGCGCCTCGACCACGCCGACGTCGGCAACGGCGTGGTCGCCCAGTCGGGCAGCCTCGGATCGCTGCTCGGCCCCCCGCTGTTCGGTCTGGTGGCCGGCGGGTTCGGCTTCCAGGCCCTCGTGCCGGTCATCGCCGTCGGGATGCTCGCCGCCGTCGGCTCGTTGCTGCTGGTCAGCAGACGAGCAGCCCGGCCCCTGCCGAGCGCCGGCTGAATCCCTGCCATCCGGCTCACCGGTCGCGGCCACTCGGGTCATCCGGTTCATGGATCAGTCCGCGGAAACGGTCATGTGCGGCCTCAGGTCCATCAGTTGTTCGACGAGCCGCCGGTAGTCGTCCTTTGAACGGAAGAGCCGTCGCTGACGGTTGGCCCGTGCGGCCGGCCCTATCGTGGGGGTTCGAGGAGGGTGGCGGCGAAGGTCTCCTGCTCGTTGAGGTGGGGGAAGGGCTCGGCGGGCACGGGCACTTCGAGGAAGTCGCACAGCGGTTCCCAGCCCTGGCTCACCGTGTAGTCCAGCAGGCGTCCGGGGGCGACCTTCTCGCGGACCTCCGCGTTGTGGCGCTCGTAGCAGGCGATGACGTGGTCGCGGTCGTCGATGCTTCCCTGGAAGCTGCGGCCGACGACCCCCGCGCGGCCGAAGGCGGTCAGCTGGTCGGCGGCCTCGAACGTCTTGTGCCTCTCCACGGCCTCGGGGAACTTCCCGGCCATGGCCGCGAAGACGGTGCGGTTCACCGATTCGTACCACCTGGCGGCGTCCCGGGTGGTGAGGATCACCTTGGCCTCCGGGTAGGCCTCCACCAGCTCGCGCCAGAACGCCACGCCCGGCCAGTCGGTGGTCGCGACGTATCCCTTGAGCGGCCTTCGCCAGGCGTCCGGAGTCCCTTCCGCCGCCGCGGCCCAGTCGTGCAGGTGCCGAGGATGGGCGAACACCTCGGTGAAGTGGTAGCACGGCCCGAACCCGAGCCGGCACAGGGCCGTCTTGAGTGTCATCGTCCCCGTACGGCCGAGGCCGGCCCCGATGATGCGAAGCATGGCAATCCCCCCGATCGCCACGACATCAGACTTCGGTGCGCCTCGGCAAGAGGGCGGCATCGATCATGGCCGGACGTTGACGCAGGTCAAATGGTACGAAGCGCGACCGGTCAGCGGGCGGGGAAGTCCGGGGGGAAGGCGGCGCGGTCGTTGAGGCGCGGGAAGGGCTCGGCGGGCACGGGCACTTCGAGGAAGTCGCAGAGCGGCTCCCAGCCCCGGCTCACCTGGTAGTCCAGCAGCCGTTCGCGCGGGACGACCTCCCTGACCTCCGCGTTGTGCCGCTCGAAGCAGGCCATGACATGCTCCCGGTCCGCTATGTCGCCCCCGAAGGAGCGGCCGGTCACGATCGCGCGGGCGAACTCGGCCAGGCGCTCGCCGTCCGGGAGCGATCGGAACCTCTCCGGGGGTTCGGGGACGCTCTCGGTGAGGACCCTGAAGATGGTCGTCGCCATGGACTCGTACCAGGTGTCGGCGTTCCTGCTGGTGAGGATCACCTTCGCCTGGGGGTTCGCCTCGAACAGCTCACGCCAGAACGCCACGCACGGCCAGTCCGTGGTCGCCGCGTACCCCTCCAGCGGTGAGCGCCACGCGCCCGGTGTGCCACCCGCCGCGGAGATCCAGTGGGGGAGATGCTCGGGATGGGTGAGCAGCTCCGTGAAGTGGTAGCACGGCGTGATGCCGAGCCTCCGCAGCGCGGCCCGCAGCGACATCGTCCCCGTCCGGCCGAAACCGGCTCCGATGATCTGTAGCATCGCGTCCCCCCGCCCTCCATATCACCAGAAAACCGGCAAAGGGGGAGCAAGCTGGTGGTTCAGAGCACCATCCACGACAGGATGGGGGACGCCTGGGGGGCCGAGAGGGCGCAGAGGGCGACGAGGAAGACCAGGCGGCGCGTGCTAGATGGGGAACGAGCCCCTGCCGGGGCGGGATGCGCGGCGCGACAGCACGACGCCGAGGCCGATCATGACGATGCCCAGCAGGAAGTGCAGCCAGTCGTCGGCGGTGTTGAGCGGGATGAAGTTGGCGGCGCTGCTGCGGCCCACCAGCAGGCCGTAGATCCACAGCAGCAGGTAGATGACGCCGCCCCAGATGAGGAAGTTGCGGGCCCCGTTCCACGTGCGCGCGAGCGTGACGCCGGCGACGCCGAAGAGCAGGTGGATGATGTTGTGCAGGACCGACACCTGGAACAGGCCGAGGAGATGCGCGTTCGAGGAGTGCCCGGCGAACCTCATGGCGCCGTAGTCGGTCGTGATGCCGGGAATGAAGCCGAGGATTCCTATCAGGAGGAAGACGATTCCCAAGACGAACGCGGCCATTTGCAGCGGCGTTCGCGTCATTTCACGCGCGTGCGCGCCCATGACACCCCTCCATCCAATTCGACGATATGTCGTATTTATCCGCATTTCCTGGCTGGTCAGGCCGTACACGCGGCCAAAGGTCCCCGGCCGGGCATGGCGCTTGAGGAAAAGCTAGAAATGGGTGCGGATCGCGTGCATTCGCACGGTGGCGGGAAGGCGCTCGGTCTCCAGCGACTCACGCAGCCGGGTCACCGCCTGGTGGACGCCGTGCCGCGCGACGGCGGGATCGGCCTCGTCGGGAAGGACGACGGCCAGCGCGAGCCTCGGCTCGGCGGGGGCGCCTCCGAGGGTGGCGCGCACCCTCTGGCCGCGCGCCGCGCCCTGCTCCCGCGCCGGCCGCGCCTCGCGCATGCTCTCCTCTATGTCGTCCTCCAGCGCGCTCGCGGCGGCCCGCGCGGACAGGTGCGTGGCACCGTGACCGGGGTCGGGTTCCAGGCTGAGGTACCGGATGCCGTCCAAGCGACCCTGGAGCAGGAACCAGCGCAGGGCCAGCAGCTCGACCACCAGCGCGAGCACGGCCAGAGCGGGCCAGAACCACCCGTGCCCGGCGGCGTACGCGGCGACCGGCGGGGACACCACCTGATCGTGGCGCGGCCCGAGAAGGCGCACGCCGAGACCTCGTGCGAGCGCGGCGGCCCCGGCCAGCAGGAGGACGAGGCCCACGATGAACAGGCCAACGTGGTTGACGCGGGCGGTGTGGTGGTGGTGGCTCACGGGCTCAGTCCCCTCTCTGGCGCACGGTGACGCGGACGCGCACCGGCCTCAGCGGTCGCAGCTCCTCCAGGCGCTCCACCACGGCCTGCGTGACCTGGTCGGGAAGCCCGCTCGCGTCGCGGAGCGGGGTCGAGGCCGTCACGTGCACGCGGTTACGGCGCAGGCGCACCCGCGCGCGCGACACGCCGTCCACCTTCGCCGCGACGGTCGCGAGGTGGCGGCTCAGCCCGGTACGGGTGATGCCGGTGACCGTCCGCGGATCCTCCGACGCGATCGGGATCGCCCGGGGACGTCCGGGGGTCAGTGCCAGGACCAGGAGCCAGATCCCGAGCACGCAGGCGACCGCCGCCGTGGTGAGGGCCGCCGGGTCACTCCAGTGGGCCCGGCCGATCGGGCCGAGCCAGGTCAGGGGCGGCACCTGGGCACGCCCGCGCGCCAGCGCCGCCACCGCTCCGACGAAGGTCACCAGGGCGGCGGCGGCCAGCAGCAGCGCGGTCACGGCCGCCGCCACCGTCCGGCGGGGACGGAACTCGCGGGTCGCGGCCCGCCGCTGGGCCCGCTCGTCCGGCGGCGGGGTCAGCGGAGCGGTTCCGGGACCCTGGCCGGCGTCGTGGTGGAGCTCTGGCGAGGTCACAGCACGTGCCTTTCCTGCTCCGGCGGGTGGACGAGCCGGGCGACGTCGATGTCGACCTGCCGGGCGTCCAGACCGGTCAGCTCGCGGACACGCGCCATCACGTGGTCGCGGACGCGGTGGACGACCTGCAGGATCGGCGCGGGGTAGGTCACCGACAGCGTCACCTTCACGATCGCGAGACGCCCGTCGGCGTGGGCGCTGACCTTCGGGGCCGCGCCGGTCGTGCCGCGTCCGAGAGGCACGTTGAGCAGCCGGGGCGCGGTCCCGCCGACCTGGTCCACCTCGGTCACCGCGAGGGCGGCGACGCGCTCCAGCACCCGGTCGGAGATCGCGGTGCGCCCGCGGGCCTCCGCCGGCGGCTCGCCGGGAGCGTGGGTTCCGGTGTTCACTGACGTCTCCGGCCCAGCAGTCCGCTCATGTCGAGCTCGCCGGTCAGCGCGCGGCCGACCAGGAACCCGATCACGCCGAGGACCAGCACGATGAGGAACGCGGTCAGGCCGCCGACCACCACGGCGAACCCGAGCGCGGTGCCGAACAGCAGGCCGATCGCCGGCCAGAAGCGGGTCTCATCCATATCGCTCACCTTCCACTGCGCAGAGGCACTCGCCGGGTCCGGCGGCGCCGCTCACGGGGACTCCGGGGTGTCTCCCGGCCCCCCGGGGGAGGCCGCGTCGTGCGCGGTCGGGCCGATGTTCTCGCGTTCTCCGGTGTCCTCCCGGGCGCCGGGTCGCGGGTCCTCTCCGGGTGTGCCGGGCTCGCCGATGTCGGTGATGCGCACGTGGATGGGCAGCCCGGGCGCCAGCGGCCCGACGGCGTCGCGCACCTCGTCGGCGATCTCGGCGAGTGGGCGCCCGTACCGGACGACCACGGCGACCTCCACCTCGGTCTCGCGGACGGCCACCCCGGGCACGGTGCGGCCGGAGAGGTAGGTGGCCACCCGGCCCCCTGCGAGGGAGGCGACGTCCGGGCAGCTCGTCACCGCCCGGGCGACGCGGTCCGCCAGCCGCTCCTCGGGCGTCTCGCGGCCCCCGCCGGCTCCCGGCGTCCGCTGGGCGCCCGTCTCCGGACGCGCCGTCCCGGGCGCGTCCCCGGCACCGGCCTGCGGGGTCATCGGACGCGGGCCTCCTCCGGCTCGGCCGCCTCTTCGCCGGGCAGGTGGAGGTCGTCGACGTTGATGTTGACCTCGGTGACCTCCAGGCCGCACATGCCCTCCACCGCGTCGATCACGTTGTGCCGGATGCCCGCCGCCAGGTCCGGGATCGACACCCCGTACTCCACGATCACGTCGAGGTCGATCGCCGCCTGGCGCTCGCCCACCTCGACCGCGACCCCCTGGGCGACACCCACGCTTCCCCCGGTCAGGCGCTCGCGCACGACGCCCAGCGCCCGTGACATCCCGGCGCCCAGCGCGTACACCCCGGACACCTCCCGGGCCGCCATCCCGGCGATCTTCGCCACCACGGTGTCGGCGATCGTCGTCCTGCCCCGCTCGCTCACGAGTTCAGCGTTACCGCGCTGCGATCCGGTGCGTACGGCTCCGACGTCGGACGGGCGCCCCGGCGTCTCGTTCCTCTGTGTGCTCACCTTGTTGTCCTCCGTTCCAGCAGGGCTCGCCTGCGTCGCCGAATAGGAAGGCACAACCGGCGTTATTACCCACGTACCCCTACGTAAGGTGATATAAGGCTATTTTAGGCCGAATGTCCGATTTTTGCTCTCCGGATGGGTGTGGCTTCCGGTCAGGCCTCGGTGGTGACCGGGGATTCCCAGCGGCCCATCAGGTCCCGGTAGAGCGGCGAGGCCGCGACCATCTCCTCGTGCGTGCCCACCTGGGCCCGCGTGCCGTCCATGACCAGCACCCGCCGCGCGCGCAGCGCCGAGGTGAGGCGGTGGGCGATGACGATGAGCGTCCCGTCGCGGCCCGCGAACGCCTCCTCGGCCCTGGCCTCGGCGGCCGGGTCCAGGTGGCAGGTCGCCTCGTCGAGCAGGACCAGCCTGGCGGGGGACAGGTAGGCCCTGGTCAGGGCGATGAGCTGGCGTTCCCCCGACGACAGCTCGGACGGGTCGACCTCGGCCGCGTAGCCGCCCAGCCTGCGCGCCAGATCGGTCATGCCGACCGCGTCCACCGCCTTGTCGATCTCCGACACCGAGGGCTCGTCCGCCAGGTACGTCAGGTTCTCGCCCAGCGTGCCGCGGAAGACGTACGCCTCCTGCGGGATGAGGACGCGGGCCCGGCACAGGTCGGCCCGGTCGAGGTTCCCGACGGGGACCCCGCCGATGAGGATCCGCCCGCCGCGCGGCCGGAGGATCCCGGCGACCAGCGCGGCCACCGTGGACTTGCCGATGCCGCTCGGGCCGACGACGGCTAGATGGTCGCCGTCCCGCACGGCGAGGTCCAGGTCGGAGATCACCGGGTCGGCGCGCGGGCCGTACGCGAACGTCACCCCGCGCAGCCGCAGCAGCACGCCCCTCGGCAGCTCCGCGGAGCCCGGCGCCGCCGCCGCGGGCCGCGCGCTGGTCTGGACGATGCGTTCGAGCGCCACCACCAGGCGCACGCCGTTGACCCCGACGCCCTGCACGAGGCTGCCGAGCGCGGGCGTCAGCGACTGCGCCACGTACGTCAGCGTGCCGAGGATGACGCCGGCCGTCGCGCCGTCGCGGACCAGGGAGGGCGTGGCCGCCAGCACCATCAGGATGGGCAGCCACCCGCCCACGGCCAGCGAGAGCGTCCGGGCGGCGGTGAGCCGGGCGAGCGACCGGCTCGTGCGGGCCTGGTGGTCCACATCCCGGCCGACGCCGGCGGCCACGCGCTCCTCGGCCCCGCAGGCGGTGACGTCACGCAGGCCGTCCACCATGGCGGCCACCGACGCCGAGGTGCGCTCCTCGGCCAGGATGAGCTCCCGCTGGAGCCTCGCCATGGCAGGCAGGGACATCAGGAAGAGCGCCAGCCCGGCCACCAGGGGCAGGATCACCAGGGGCAGCACGGCGCCCATCAACGTCAGCACCCCGAGCACCACCCCCACCACCGAGAACAGGAACGACCTCACCACGGCGATCACGGCGCCGAAGGAGTCCCTGGCGAGCTCCACCTGGCGGTTGAGCCGTGCCACGGCGGCGCTGTCCGGCCCCGCGCCCGAGGTGGCCGCCCGGTGCAGCGTGCCCCCGACCACCCGCCGCAGCAGCGTGTCGCGGAACGGCTCGACGACGGCGGCGATCGACAGGAGCACCTGCCGCGCGCCGACCGCCGCCGCCAGCCAGGCGGCGGCCAGCATCGCCAGCCAGCCGAGGCCGGTCATCGGACGGCCCGCGGCGAACCCGTCGTCCAGCGCGTGCGCGATGGCCTGGCCGGAGGCGAACGACGGCGCCGCCTCGGCGAACGACCACGCCAGCAGCCGGACCAGGTGGCGTGGCCGCCGCCGCAGCGCCTCCCACAGCAGGTCGCGGACCGCCATCACCGCTCCGCGACCTGGAAGACCGCGCGGTAGGCGGGGTCCCGCCACAGGACCTCGTGCGGGCCCCGTCCCCGGATCCGCCCGTCCTCCAGCCAGACGACCAGGTCGGCGCGCGCCGCCGTCGCGGCCCGGTGGGCGACGATCAGCCGCGTGCGGTCACGCAACTCCTCGGTGAGCGCCCTGGCCACCTGGTACTCGGTGACGGTGTCCAGGCTGGAAGTGGCGTCGTCGAGGATGAGCAGCCGCCCGCCGTGCGCGAACGCCCTGGCCAGCCCGACGCGCTGCCTCTCGCCTCCCGACATGGGGGCCTCGCCGACCAGCGTGTCGTACGAGCGGGGGAGCTTGCGGATGAACGGGTCGGCCGCCGCGGCCACGGCGGCGCTCCTCGCCACGTGCGGCGCGCGTCCGACCGCGATCGCCTCGGCCAGCGTGGCACCGAAGAGGACCGGCCGCTCGAACGCGTACCCGACGGCGCGGCGCAGCGCCGCGCGGCCGAGGCGGGGCAGCGGCACCCCGTCCAGCAGCACCTCGCCGCCGTCGGGGTCGGCCAGCCGTCCGGCGACGGCGGCGAGAAGGGACTTGCCGCTTCCCGACCTGCCGACCACGGCCATCGCCGCGCCCCCGGGCACCACGAGGTCGATGCCGCGCAGCACGGGCCTGCCGTCCACGCTCACGGTGACATCCCGCAGCTCCAGCCGCCCGCACGGCCCGTGCCCGCGTCCGGCCCGCGGCACGTCCGGATCCGGCGCGCCGTCCCCGTCGCCGTGCCTGTCCCTGTGCCCGTCGCCCGGCTCGGAGAGGTGGTGGTCACCGGGCAGGTCGTCGGGGCCGTACGCCATGGCGGGCTGGTCGAGCACGTGACGGACGCGCCGGGCCGCCGAGCGGGCGCGTCCGAGCCTGTTGAGGTAGCCGAGCGCGGAGCCGATGCCCGCGCCGAGCACCGCGTACCGCGCCGCCGCGAACAGCTCCCCGACGCTCAGCTCGCCCGCTGCCAGCCTGAGACCGCCCACCCCGATCACCGCCGTCTCCAGCAGCGGGACGACGATGGCCGCCTGGACGCCGGCGCGGGCGTTGACGCGCCACAGGGCGAGGCCGTGGGCGCGCAGGCGCGGCAGCGGCCTCAGCACGCGCTCGGTCTCCAGGTCCTCGGTCCCCGCGGCGGCGATGGTGCGCGCGCCGGACAGCGCGTCGATCAGCCGGGAGGCGATGTCGCTCTGCGCCTCCTGGTAGCCCGTCGAGACGGCCGTCGCCTCCCGCAGGAACGCGCGCAGGACCACCCCGATGAGGGCGAGCCCGACGGAGAACGCCACGGCGAGCCAGGGGTCGATGAGCGCGAGGGCGACGAGGGACCCGGCCGCCGGCACGAGCAGGGCCACGGCCGTGATCAGCGCCTCGGGGGCGGCCCCCACCTCCTCGGTGTTGGCTCCCGCCCTGGTGACCAGGTCGCCGGCCGGGAGGCGCCGCGAGATCGCGGGACCGGCGGCCAGCACGTGCCGCACGACGCGCTCCCGAAGCCAGCGGGCGGCCTGCGCGCCGCCGGATCCTGCCGCGAGGACCGCCACGGCGTCGCACGCGACCACCGTGACGACGAGCGCCACGCAGACCAGGAGGGCGTCGGCGATGCCGGCGCCGGGAGTGACGAGCAGGTCGACCGCGCGGCCCAGCGCGCTGGGGAGCAGAAGCTCGACCACGGCGCCGGCCAGCGCGGTCACGGCGTACACCGCGGGCCAGCGGCCACTGCGGCGCAGCACTTCGAACAGAAGCCGGTCCGCCGTCCGGTCCACCTGGCCGCCTGGCGCCTGGGCGTCCGACATCGCAGGTTTTCCTTCCGAGGGATCCGGGAATGAACAGGCCTGGAGCGGCCGGACAGGGCCGCTCCAGGCGATGTGTCAGTTGCCGCAGAGCAGGCTGAGGCTGCTGTTCTCGTGGGGGGTGCACCCCAGGAGGCTGAGGTTGCTGCCACCGCCGCCGCCGTGGCCGCCGCCGGGGAGTTCCATCTCCTGCAGGTCGAGAAGCGCCATTTCGGTTACGCCCTTTCGTTTGGAGTCGCCGGGTGATCAGTTGCCGCAGAGGATGCTGAGGCTGCTGTTCTCGTGGGGGGTGCACCCCAAGAGGCTGAGGCTGCTGCCACCGCCGCCGCCGTGGCCGCCACCCGGGATCTCCATCTCCTGAAGGTCCAGAAGCGCCATGTAAGTCACCTCCTTCCGTCGCTCGTCGGGTCCGCCGTCCCGGCGGGAATGCCGGGCGGGGAGATCAGGGGCAGGGCCACCGGCCGGTCGTGCAGCACGGTGCCCAGCGCGAGGACCACTCCGGCGGTGCCGGTGGCGAGGTCCATCGAGAGCCGGAGAAGCTGGTTGCCGGGGAAGGCGACCCCGCCGCCGTACGGCATGGCGTGCCAGCCGAGGCGGGCGATCTGGTCGGCCACCTCGGGCGCGTCGCGGCCGATGCCGGGCCGCAGGCCCGTGCCGAGAGCCGCGATCATGCCGCCCCGGCCCGCGAACAGGCCCGACTGCACGTAGTAGTCCAGGGTCGCGACCGGGCCGATGTCCTCAAGAGCCCGCCGGAAGTCCTCGTCCTCGCGGTGCGCGAGGTACTGGCGCAGGACCAGCCCGATGCCGGCCGAGCCCTCGTCCAGGTACGGATTGGTCCGCCAGCCCTGCTGGACCTGGAGCTGCCCGTCCTCGCGGCGGGTGCAGCGGCGCAGGTCCTGCCGCAGCGCGACGCTCGCGTGCTCCAGCAGCGCGGCGTCGCCCGTGGCCTCGTACGCCCGCAGGAACAGCAGCGCGGGACCGGACGAGCCGCGCATCAGCCCGGCGTGCGGGTTGGTCCCTCCGCTGACCTCGGGCACGCTGTCGACGGCGCCGAGCCGGCCGGCCACCATGTCGGCGACGGTGAGCGCCGTCCGTTCGAGGTCGCGCTCCCCGGTCACCCGGGCCAGGTGGAGCAGGTTGAGCCCGATGCCGGCGAGGCCCGCGTACAGGCTCTGGCCGAGCTGGTCCCACTTCTCCCGCAGGCACAGGGCGGCCAGGTCCAGGGCGTCCTGCCGGCGGCCGAGCGCCTCGAAGGCGTAGGCCACGCCGTGCAGGCCGTCGTAGAAGCCCAGGCCGGTGCCGGGCTCGGGGGCCATGGCGCGCTCGCGGAGCCACGCCTCGTGCTCGGGGAACCGCCCGGCATCGGTCGCGGCCAGCGCGTACAGCACGCCCGCCGCGCCGCCGGCCAGGTTGAGCCCGCCGCCGGGCTGGAACTGCGCCGCGTCGCCGGGGAACAGGCGGTCGGGCCGCTCCGGGGTCGCGGAGGCCAGGATGGCCCGGCACGCCGCGTCCCTGACCGAGGTCCAGGGGGCCGTTCCCGGCAGGGGGAGCTCGCGCATCGCCCGCAGGCCCGCCGCTCCCCGCTCCGTCTCGGTGTCCTTGCCCAGGATGGTCCGTACGGCCTCGTCCACGTAGGCGGGCGGCACCGGGAAGGTGTCGCGCACCAGCTTGGCGAGGTGGGTCACCTTGGCCCGGTGCAGGGGGATCAGCACCGTCGACATCGGGGCGAACAGGTTGAGCCGCATGCAGGCCAGGGCGTAACGGTCCGCCTCCACGCCGAGCCGGTCGGCGGGCGGGCAGAAGCCGGGGTGGGCCAGGGTCGGGCGCGCCCTGTTCTCGGCCAGGCTCGCGACCTCGAAGTCGATCAGCACGACGCGCTCGCCCTCGACCAGCACGTTGAAGGGGTGCAGGTCTCCGAAGACGACCCCGCGCCCGTGCAGCGCGTCCACCGCCCGCTCGACGCGGGCCAGCATGCCGAGCGTCCACTCGGTGTACTCGGCGGCGTCCTCGGGGGTGATGACCGCGCGGGTCAGCGGGTGCCTGTGGACCGACTCCTGGCTCAGCGTGGTCCCGTCCACGAACTCCTGGACGAGGAACTCGTGGTCGCCGAGGGTGAAGTAGTCGTGCAGGGCGGGGACGACGTCCAGGCCTTCGAGCCGCCGCAGGATCTCGGCCTCGTGCCGCAGGCGGGTGACCGCGTCGCGGCCGGCCGCGTCGAGCCCGGCGTGCGGCCTGGCCTCCTTGAGCACGACCTGGCCGCCGGTACGGGTGTCCCGCGCCTTGTAGACGCCGCCGCCGTTGGAGAAGTGCAGCACTTCCTCGATCTTGTACGGCAGGTCCGTGGTGGTGACCGCGTTGCGTGCGGCCAAGTGGGGCGCGAGGAAGGCCGGCAGGGTGACCCACGACGGGGGCGAGAACGCCGGCCCCCGCCGGTCGGGCACCAGGACGCCGTCGGCGTCCGCGATGGCGAGGACCCGCTCGCGGCTGCCCGTCAGGCAGTAACGCTCGGCGAAGCCGCCGTACCGCACGAAGAGGGGGCCGTCCCCGATGCGCAGGTCGCTGAGGATGTACGGGCCCCGGACGCCGTGCAGCAGCTCATCCAGCTCCTTGACCACGAGCTCCAGCTCGTCCTCGTCGCCCGGGTAGATCGTGACCAGCTTGCCGCTGCTACCCCGGTCGGCGTACTTGGAGTTGAGCATCATGACGACGCGCGGGCCCCGGAGGAACTTGAAGCTCAGCCGGCGGTCCACGCAGTAGTCCCAGACCGCGTCCAGCGCCTTCTCGGCGTCCTCCAGGCAGGAGGAGACGTGAATCTTCCAGCCCTGGAGGGGCAGCGAACGGTCCTTCGGGCCGTAGTGCAGCCAGGTGTCGGTCGCCCGGTGCTCCCACCCGGCCGGCACGTCCCTGCTCGCCAGGGGAAAGTCAGGGTGCTTCGTGCGCTGGTTGTCAAGGGTGTCGTAAAACAGCGGATCGGCTAGGCAATAGATCTCATATCTGTCGATCATGTCCCACACCCCTCTCAGCGCTCGATCGCTAGGAGGAGAATTACGGATAACCCCCGCCGTGCCTAGTGACGGTATCCATTGGTGTCATATGCCAGTGTCACTATTGCTTTCATGATGACTGTCACAGTCGATGTGATTGACCTGTGATTCTCCAGGAAGAGCTACATGACGGGGAGTTCAGGAAAATTCCTTGGATGACCTGGTTTGGCGACGGATGGAGGGGACATGCCCCCTGGCCTGCTACAGAACATTGCTCGGGAATCGTTCGGGGTGCCGCCTGCCGAGCCTCCGTCCGCTTCCAGCCGGCGTTCCTCGTAGCGTCTCGTATTTGGCCTGGTTTGTCCCGAACTCGGATTCCGGTCGGGAGTAAGCCTGGCTGTGAAGTCCCCTGGAGTGATCGTGATCGGGATGCAAAGACTCGCGCGTCCGGCTTCTCTGAGGTGGAATGACCGGTTTCTCCGCGTCTGAGGTGGGACAGGAACCACCTTGCGACAAAGGAGGAAACATGACGCAGGTGGACTTCATCCACGTTCAGAAGTTTCTGTCCGGGGTTGACTACCCCGCGACGAAGGATCAGATTCTGGAGCACGGCAAGCGGCAGGGTGCCGACAAGCAGGCGATGGAAGCCCTGAAGCGGCTCCCCGAGAAGGAGTACGACGGTCCGAACGCGGTGAGCAAGGCGCTCGCCGGCTCCTGACCGAAGGCCTGGGTCGTCCTTCACGCGCATCGTCGCCGCCGTGCCACCTGTCGGCCCGGCGGCGACGTCCAGGAGCGCGGCCCGGCTCAGACGATCTGGTAGAGCAGTTCGGGACGCCCGAGCCCGCCGTACTGCGGCACCCTGCGCACGCCCCCGGTGTCGACGAGATGCTCCAGGTAGCGCCGGGCCGTCACGCGCGAGACGCCGATCGCCGAGCCGACGGCCTGGGCCGACACCCCGCCGGGGGACTTGCGCAGCTCGCCCGCCACGGCCTCCAGGGTGGGCCCCGTCATCCCCTTGGGCAGGGGGCCGAGGGTGGTGCCCCTGAGGGCGGACAGCGCCCGGTCCACCTCTCCCTGGCCGCTGACCTCCCCTGACCCGCCGACGGACGACCGGAACTCCGCGTACCGCCTGAGCTTCTCGCTCAGCACGGCGAAGGTGAACGGCTTGAGCAGGTACTGCACGACCCCCACCGACACCGCCGACCGCACCACCGACAGGTCGCGCGCGGAGGTGACGGCGATGACGTCGCAGAAGACGCCCGCCGCCCGCAGCGCCCGGCACACGTCCAGCCCGTGCATGTCCGGCAGGTAGAGGTCCAGGAGCACCAGGTCGGCCGGCCTGCGCCGGAGGAAGCGCAGGGCCTCGCCGCCCGAGCGCGCCACCCCGGCGACCTCGAAGCCCTCCATCCGCTCCACGTAGAGGCGGTTGGCCTCGGCGGTGAGCTCCTCGTCCTCGACGATCAGAACCGAGATCACGGCCGCGCCCCCTCATCCTCCGGCGGCGCCGAGGGCGCGCGGCCGTCCGGGAGCGGGAGCCGCACGGTGAACACCGCCCCCTCGCCGCCGTGCGTGACCTCGATCGTGCCGCCGAGGCGGCGCACCGCCTGGCCGGTCATGGCCAGCCCGAGACCCCGGCCGTCGCCCTTGGTCGTCCATCCCCGCCGGAAGACGTCCTTGGCGGTCTCCGCGCCGACGCCCGGCCCGCTGTCGGCGACGCGGATCAGGAACGTGCCGTCCTCCGCGCGCAGGTGGACGCGCACGCGGGCGGGCGGCGGGGCGGTCATGGCGGCCTCGGCCGCGTTGTCGATGAGGTTGCCGAGGATGGTCACCAGGTCGCGGCCGTCGAGGGGGACGTCGTCCAGCTCGCTGTCCGGGCTGAGGGAGAGCTCGACGCCACGCTCGGCGGCGTCGGCGGTCTTGCCGAGGAGCAGTGCCGCGATCACAGGCTCGCGCACCGCGCCGACCACCCGGTCGGTCAGCTGCTGGGCGGCCCTCAACTCGGCCGTGGCGAAGGACACCGCCTGCTCGGCGCGGCCCAGCTCGACCAGCGTGACGACCGTGTGCAGCCGGTTGGCCGCCTCGTGCGCGGCGGAGCGCAGCGACTCGGCGAAGCCGCGCTCGGCGTCGAGCTGGCCGGTGAGCGCCTGCAGCTCGGTGTGGTCGCGCAGCGTCACCACGGTGCCGAGCGGCCGGGCGCCGGAACGCACCGCGGAGGCGCTCACCACCAGCACCCGGTCGTGGGTCAGGTGGATCTCGTCGGCGCGGTCCTCGCCGGAGGAGAGCAGCCCGGCCAGCGAGGACGGGAGCCCGAGCTCGGTGACGTGCCGCCCCTCCGCGTCGCCGGGCAGGCCGAGCAGCTCGCGCGCGCCGTCGTTGGCGAGCGTCAGCCGGTGCTCGCCGTCCACGAGGAGCAGCCCCTCGCGGACCGCGTGCAGGATCGCGTTGTGGTGCTCGTAGATGCGGCTCAGCTCGGCCGAGCGCAGGCCGTGCGTCTGGCGGCGCAGGCGCGTGCCCACCAGGTACGTGCCCGCGGTGCCCGCCGTCAGGCCGAGCAGCCCGGTGAGCACGGCCGCCGCGATCTGCTCCCGTAGCTGCGCGCTTATCTTGTCGATGGTGATGCCCGCGCTGACCAGCGCCCGCACGTCGCCGGCCGCGTCGAGTACGGGCGTGACCGCGCGCACCGAGGGGCCGAGCGTGCCGGTGTAGGTCTCGGTGAAGGTGTGCCCCGCGAGGGCGGGGGCGGTGTTGCCGAGGAAGCGCTTGCCGATCTGCAGCCGGTTCGGGTGGGTGTACCTGCGGCCCTCCCTGCTCATGATCGTGATGAAGTCGAGCCCGGCGGAAAGGCGGACCCGCTCCGCGTACGGCTGGAGCGCCACCGAGGGGTCGGGGTCGTCCAGGGCGGCGAGCACGGCGGGGGAGGCGGCCACGCTGATCGCCACGGCGCTGGTGGTCCTGCCCGCCTCGTCGTCCAGCAGCTGGCGCACGTGGAAGAAGGCGAGCAGGGTGCCGCCCGCAACCGTGATCCCGACGACGACGATCTGGAGCACGAGCATCTGCCGCGCGAGGCTCCATCGCCCGAGTCTCGCGGTGATCGTCGTCAGGGTTTCCACTTTCACCAGTTCAGGGGGTTCGCGGGGTCATGGATCTCGCACTGTGCCGGGGTGGCGCCGGTGAGAACGGCGATGAACGAAATGTACGCAATAGTGACCCAGGTCACTACCAGGGCGCATAGTCACTCGACCGAAGCCTCACTTCCTCCGTACCCGCGTACGAAAAGACATAAGGAGGGTCGCGTGACCACACCCGTATCCCCGGCGCACCGGGACCGTACCCGCTATCTCTACCTGGCGGTAATCGTGGCGGTGCTGGCCGGGATCGTGGTCGGGCTCCTGGCCCCCGACGCCGGCGTGGCGCTCAAGCCTCTTGGGACGGCCTTCGTGGCCCTCATCAAGATGATGATCAGCCCCATCATCTTCTGCACCATCGTCCTCGGCGTCGGATCGGTGGCCCAGGCCGCCAAGGTCGGCAAGGTCGGCGGCCTCGCCATCGGCTACTTCCTCCTCATGTCCACGGTCGCGCTCGTGATCGGCCTGGTGGTCGGCAACCTGGTGCACCCGGGCGAGGGCCTGCAGCTGACCGACGAGCTGCGCAAGGCCGCGGAGGACCAGGCGGCCAAGGGCGGCGAGAGCGACACCACCTCGTTCCTGCTCGGCATCATCCCGGCGACCTTCGTCTCGGCCTTCACCGAGGGCCAGGTGCTGCAGACGCTGCTGGTGGCCCTGCTCACCGGCTTCGCGCTCCAGGCGATGGGGGAGCGGGCGGCGCCGATGCTCAACGGGCTGGCGCACATCCAGCGGCTCGTCTTCCGCGTCCTGGCGATGATCATGTGGGCCGCCCCGGTGGGCGCGTTCGGCGCGATGGCGGCGGTGGTCGGCGCGGGCGGGTTCGGCGCGCTGCAGAGCCTGGCCCTGCTCATGATCGCCTTCTACGTCACCTGCCTGCTGTTCGTCGGTCTCATCCTCGGGCCGATGCTGTGGTTCGGGGCCGGGATGAACCTGCTGTCGCTGCTGCGCTACCTCGGCAGGGAGTTCCTGCTCATCCTGTCGACCTCCTCCTCGGAGTCCGCTCTGCCGCGCCTGATCGCCAAGATGGAGCACCTCGGGGTGAGCCGCGCGGTCGCGGGCATCACCGTGCCGACGGGGTACTCCTTCAACCTCGACGGCACCGCCATCTACCTCACGATGGCCACGCTGTTCGTGGCGCGCGCGACGGGCGCGCCTCTCTCGGTCGGGGAGCAGGTGTCGCTGCTGGTCTTCATGATCATCGCGTCGAAGGGCGCCGCGGGCGTCACCGGCGCGGGGCTCGCGACGCTGGCGGGAGGACTCCAGTCGCACCGGCCCGAGCTGGTGGACGGCGTCGGCCTCATCGTGGGCATCGACCGGTTCATGTCCGAGGCCCGCGCGCTGACCAACTTCGCCGGCAACGCGGTCGCCACCGTGCTGATCGGCACCTGGGTGCGGGACTTCGACAGGGAGCGCGCCGAGGAGGTGCTCTCCGGGCGGATCCCGTTCGACGAGGCCACGTTCGTGGACGAGCAGGACGGCGGCGCGCCGCCCCCACCGGCCTCCGAGGAGCGCGTCCCCGCGATGTCGCCCGACGCCGGCCGCTGAGGCCGTCCACGCGAGGGGGCCCGCCGCGGGCCCCCTCGCAAGTGGGATGAACCGGCGACGGCCGGGCCGCGTACCTCCAGGTGTCACACCCCGCGGACGCCCACCGTCATGGAGGAGGCCACCGTTGGCCGGTTCCACCGATCTCAACCCGCTGCGCTCGGAGAGCCCCTCGTACTCCTCGCTCGCGCGGGGAGGCTCCGGGCCGCACGGTGCTCCGGCGGACTTCCGCGTCCCCCGCAACCCGTACTTCCCCACCCCGGAGATGTCGGAGCTGCTCGGGAGGAAGGTCGCGGCCGCCCTGACGAGCTACCCGGGCGACACCGGCACCGTCGCCGCCGAGCTGAGCGCGGTGCTCGGGCTCAACGCCCGGACGGTCGTCATGGGCAACGGGTCCGCCGAGCTGATCGCCTGGATCGACCACCTGCTCGTCCGCGAGAGCCTCGCCGTCCCGATCCCGGCCTCCGGCCGCTGGACCGGCCGTCCGCTGGAGACCGGCAAGCGCGTCGACATGTTCCCCCTGCAGGAGGCCGAGGGCTTCACGCTGGACGTGGACGCCTACGTGCGGTTCGTACGGAAGCGGGGGTCGCGGGTCGCGGTCGTCTGCAACCCCGGCGACCCCGACGGCGGCTACCTCCCGCGCGCCCAGGTCGGCGACCTGCTCGACAGGCTCTCCGACCTGGACCTCGTGATCGTGGACGAGTCGTCCATCGACTTCGTGGACGCCGAGCGGAGCCCGAGCGTGGCCGGCGAGGCCGCCATCAGGCCCAACGTGATCGTGCTGAGGAGCCTGACCGGGAACTTCGGCCTGCACGGCATCCGCCTCGCCTACCTGGTGGCGAACCCGGCCCTGGCGGGCAAGGTCCGCCGCATGCTGCCCAGGGGGAGCCTGAGCTCCTTCGCCGAGCCGGTCGTCCACCTGCTCAGGGAGCACGCGCGCGAGTACCAGGACAGCCTGCGGCTGGTGGCGGCGGACCGCCGGTCGATGCTCCAGCGGCTGTCCGCGCTGCCGGGGCTCACGGTGTACCCGTCTCAGGCGAACTTCCTGCTGGCCAGGCTGCCTGAGGGCAAGGACGGCGCCGCGGCGCTGTCCGACCACCTCCGCTCGGCGCACGACGTGCTCGTGCGCGACTGCGGCGACAAGCTGGGGTCGAGCGGCAGGTTCCTGCGCCTGGCGGTGGCGCCGAGGCAGGACGCGGAGCGCCTGGTCGACGCGCTGCACTCCTCGCTGTTCTCCGTGGGGAACGGCAGGGCCGCCGCCATCGGCGCCGCACCCTCCCCTCAGGCCGGCACCGCGTACGTCATGGACTCCTACGCCGCCACCCCGTACTACCGCGACCCCACCGCGCCGTCCTCGTACCAGAGGGAGCTTCCCGCGGCGCCGTCCTACCAGGGGGACCCGTTCGTGGTGGGGAGCGACGACCCCCGGCACGGGCGCCTGGACCCGCTGGACACCACCTCCCGCTGGACGTTCGACGCCAATACCTCCCCCTTCAGCGCCGTGCGGCCCAGGTACGACGGGGGCCGGCCCTGATCGCCCGGCACGCCGGCCGAGGTCAGCCGCCCGGGCGGCCGGCGCGGTAGACGGCCTTGGTGAGCGCGGTGAGGCGGGCGGAGGAGTCCTTGAACGAGGCCCCGGCCGGCTGGAGGGTGAGCACGGCGACGATCAGGCGGTCTCCCTTGCCGATCAGGCCGGTGGTGTGGAGCACTGGACGGCTGAAGTTCACCGGGGGCCTGGCCGCCGCCTCCGAGACGCTGGTCGCTCGCGTGCCCGCGCACCGCACGGCGGGGGTGGATCCGTACCCCGACCAGCCCTGCTTGACCGCCCACGGCCGGGGGAGGGCGCTCGGGATGCCGAAATACTGGTCGAAGTCGTCGGCGGCGCACCGTGTGGCGTTCCGCAGGTGGCCGAGCACCAGGTCGCGCACCTGGGGATCCGCCCGTTCCAGCAGGTAGCGGTACGTCCGCACGACGTCCGCCGCGCTGAGCGCGGTGTAGCCCCAGAAGCCCGGCTTGGACGCGGGCGGGCGGCCGGTGTCGGTCAGGCCCGCGCGGCGGACCATCCGGTCGACGATCGCGCCCTGGCCGCCGCGCTTCCAGAAGGCCGTCGCGGCGTCGTCGTCGCTGGAGCGGAGCATCCGCCTGAGCAGGTCGCGGTCGCGGGCGGGGACGGCCGTGCCCGGCCCGCGCGACTCCAGGTAGTCGAGCGCGATGAGGATCTTGACGACCGACGCCGACCTGAACCTGGTGTGCACCTTGTACCCGAGCGTCGCCCTGCCCGTGGTGCGGTCGAAGACCATGTAGCCCGCCGCCGTGCCGGGCGGCACCCTGGGCGGACGTACGGCCGCGGGGGTGCCCGTCTCCGGCGCCGCCTTGGCGGTGGACTGCCGGGCGCCGCCGCCCGCCGCCGAGGCGCCCGCCGCCGCTGTGTCGGCCGCTGTGTCCGCCGCCGGCCGTACGGCCCCGCAGGCCGCCGTGAGGGCGGCGGTGAGGGCGATCACCAGCGGCGCACGGCGCATTAGCCACATCATTCTCCATGCCTACCAGAGCGGACATCTCCGGCGCTCCCGATCGGGCGACCCCGCCCGCGGCCCGGATCTTCCGTAGGGTGTCGGTTCCGGCGACACGGTCGCGCCGGAACGCATCACCGGTCGTATCCCGGCAATAAGGGCTGCACGGGCGTTGCGAGCACTGTGGGCATCATGAGGAGTGGGATGAACGTACTGGGGATCGACATCGGCGGATCGGGGATCAAGGGCGCCCCGGTGGACACGGTGGCGGGAACGCTGCTGGAGGAGCGCCTGCGGATACCGACCCCGAGCCCGTCGGCTCCCGGTCCCGTGGCCGAGGTCGTCCGGGAGATCGCGGAGCACTTCTCCTGGACCGGGCCCGTCGGCATCACCTACCCCGGGGTCGTGGTGGACGGCGTGACCAGGACCGCGGCGAACGTCGACCGCGCCTGGATCGGCCTGGACGCCAGGAAGCTGTTCGCGGACACTACCGGCCTCGACGTCACGGTCCTGAACGACGCCGACGCCGCGGGCGTGGCCGAGGCGACGTTCGGGGCCGGCAGGGACCGCAGGGGCCTCGTGGTGATGCTGACCTTCGGGACGGGCATCGGCAGCGCCCTCATCATGGACGGCGTCCTCGTCCCGAACACCGAGTTCGGGCACATCGAGATCAAGGGCCACGAGGCCGAGCACCGCGCCTCCGACCACGCCCGCGAGGCCCACGACCTGAGCTGGGACAAATGGGCGCACCGGGTGCAGGAGTACCTGGAGCAGATCCAGGCGCTGCTGTCCCCCTCGCTGATCGTCATCGGCGGGGGAGTGAGCAGGAAGGCCGACAAGTTCCTGCCCCACATCGAGCTCACGGGGACCCCGCTCGTGCCCGCGCTCCTGCAGAACGAGGCGGGCATCATTGGGGCCGCCCTGGCCGCGCGGCCGGCCGGCCACGAGATCACCTGACCGGAGGGCACGCTCGCCGTGGCCGGAGACGGCCACGGCGGCGATCGCATTTCCTGGTGGCTTCTGTGTTTGTACCGGGCCCTGAGGGCACCTTTATCAAGGTGGGCCGGAAGGAGGCACCGTGGAGGTGACCATCGCATTGCGCTTGCCGCGCGATGCAGCGAGCGTATCCGTCACCAGGCAGATCCTTGGGGCGGAACTGGAGGTGCTCGGCGTCGAACGGCACATCAAGGAGGACATCCAGCTGATGCTCACCGAGGCGTGCTCCAATGTGATCAGGCACGCTTCCGAGACCGACGAGTACACGGTGAGCGCAAAGCTCGTCGCCGACAAATTCGTGATCACCGTGGTCGACACGGGCAGCGGGTTCGATCCCGACAAGGTGGGGGCGAGATCCCCGCTGGCCGAGCACGGGCGGGGGCTCCAGATCATGCGGGCACTCGCCGACGACGTGCGCTTCATGAACCGTCCGAAACACGGCGCGATCGTCTGCCTGGAGAAGGCGTTGCGGTACATCCGCGACTCTCCTGGCGAACTACTCACCGCTCACTGAGCCGGCTCCTCCCCCGTCCAGGCGGGCGGGGGATACGGGGCCACCGGTAAACCGTTGGCGAAGACGGGGGGCGGGTTGCTTATCCTTGCCGGTGGCGGCTGTCTGACGAGACGGCCGGGAAAGCGACCATGGGAACGTCTTCGTTGAAATCGCCCCTCACCGACCTGCGCGAACGCCTGCCCGCGCTGATGCTGCGCGACGAGATCAGGCTGCGCCGTCGTCTCGACGGCGCGCGCCGGGTGCGCGACGGCAAGGCACTGCGGGCGATCACCGACCAGGTGGCCACCGAGATCGAGGCCGCAGAGGCCCGCGTCGGCGCCCGGCGGGCGCTGGTGCCGGAGATCACCTATCCGGCGAGCCTGCCGGTCAGCCAGCGCAGGGACGACATCCTCGACGCCGTGCGCGACCACCAGGTGGTCATCGTCGCG
The DNA here is from genome assembly GCF_049674955.1 of Sphaerisporangium viridialbum. GTDB lineage: Bacteria > Actinomycetota > Actinomycetes > Streptosporangiales > Streptosporangiaceae > Sphaerisporangium > Sphaerisporangium viridialbum. The sequence continues at coordinate 2,603,237 of NZ_CP187232.1, forward strand.
GGCGAGACGGGCTCGGGCAAGACCACGCAGATCCCGAAGATCTGCCTGGAGCTCGGCCGGGGGGTCAGGGGCCAGATCGGCCACACGCAGCCGCGCCGCATCGCGGCGCGCACGGTGGCCGAGCGCATCGCCGAGGAGCTGGACACCCCGCTCGGCGACGCCATCGGCTACAAGGTGCGGTTCACCGACCAGTCCGGCGAGGGCACGCTCGTCAAGCTCATGACCGACGGCATCCTGCTGGCCGAGATGCAGCGCGACCGGCTCCTGTCCCGGTACGACACGCTGATCATCGACGAGGCGCACGAGCGCAGCCTCAACATCGACTTCATCCTCGGCTATCTGAAGCAGCTGCTCCCCAAGCGCCCCGACCTCAAGCTGATCATCACCTCGGCGACCATCGACCCCGAGCGGTTCTCCCGGCACTTCGGCGACGCCCCGATCGTGGAGGTCTCCGGGCGCACCTATCCCGTCGAGGTCCGCCACCGGCCGATCAGCGAGGACCAGGAGGACCAGGCGCAGGCGATCGTCGACGCGGTCGACGAGCTGTGCGCCGAGGGCCCCGGCGACATCCTGGTGTTCCTCAGCGGCGAGCGTGAGATCAGGGACACCGCCGAGGCGCTCAAGGGCCGCAGCGAGGAGGTCCTCCCGCTGTACGCGCGGCTCTCGTCGGGCGAGCAGCACCGCGTGTTCCAGCCGCACCGGGGGCGCCGCATCGTCCTCGCGACCAACGTCGCCGAGACCTCGCTGACGGTCCCGGGCATCAAGTACGTCGTCGACCCCGGCTTCGCGCGCATCTCCAGGTACAGCCACCGGCTCAAGGTGCAGCGCCTGCCGATCGAGCCCGTCTCGCAGGCGTCCGCCAACCAGCGCAAGGGCCGCTGCGGGCGCACCTCCGACGGCATCTGCATCCGCCTGTACGCCGAGGAGGACTTCCTCGGCCGGCCGGAGTTCACCGACCCCGAGATCCTGCGCACCAACCTCGCGTCGGTCATCCTGCAGATGACCTCCCTCGGCCTGGGCGACATCGCGGCGTTCCCGTTCGTCGAGCCGCCGGACCAGCGGCAGGTGAAGGACGGCGTCAACCTCCTGCAGGAGCTGGGCGCCTTCGACGAGCACCGCAAGCTCACGGCGATCGGCGGGAAGCTCGCCCAGCTTCCCGTGGACCCCCGGCTCGCCCGCATGGTGCTGGCCGCCGACGGCAACGGCTGCGCCACCGAGGTCATGGTCATCGCGGCGGCGCTGTCCATCCAGGACCCCCGCGAGCGGCCCTCGGACAAGCAGGCCCAGGCGGACCAGAAGCACGCGCGGTTCGCCGACAAGGAGTCCGACTTCCTGTCCTACCTGAACCTCTGGGAGTACCTCCGCGAGCAGCAGAGGGAGCTGTCCTCCAGCCAGTTCCGGCGCATGTGCAAGGCCGACTTCCTCAACTACCTGCGCGTCCGCGAGTGGCAGGACATCTACAGCCAGCTCAAGCAGGTCGCCAAGGGCATGGGCGTCACGCTCAACACCACGCGCCCGGCGCCGTACCAGATCCACGTCTCGCTGCTCGCCGGGATGCTCTCCCACATCGGGCTGATGGACGTCGAGAAGGCCGACAAGAACGACGCGGGCCCGCGCCGCAGGCCGTCCCGCGAGTACATCGGGGCACGCAACGCCCGGTTCGCGATCTTCCCGGGCTCGGCGCTGTTCAGGAAGCAGCCCCGCTGGGTCATGGCCGGCGAGCTGGTCGAGACCTCACGCCTGTGGGCGCGGGTGGTGGCCAAGATCGAGCCCGAGTGGGTCGAGCCGCTCGCCCAGCACCTCGTCAAGCGCACCTACAGCGAGCCGCACTGGGAGAAGAACCAGGGCGCGGTCATGGCGTACGAGAAGGTCACCCTGTACGGCGTCCCGATCGTGGTCGACCGCAAGGTCAACTACGGGCGCGTGGACCCCGAGCTGTCGCGCGAGCTGTTCATCCGCCACGGCCTGGTCGAGGGCGACTGGGACACCCACCACGGCTTCCTCAAGGAGAACCGCCGGCTGCTCTCGGAGGTGGAGGAGCTGGAGAACCGCGCCCGCCGCCGCGACATCATGGTCGACGACGAGACGCTCTTCGACTTCTACGACAAGCGGGTGCCCGAGAGCGTCCTGTCCGCCGCCCACTTCGACACCTGGTGGAAGCGGCAGCGGCAGGCCGAGCCCGACCTGCTGACCTTCTCGGCCGACATGCTGATCAACCAGGGCGCGGACGCCGGAGGCCTGCAGGAGGCCTACCCCGACGCCTGGCGGCAGGGCGGCCAGCGGATGCGGCTCACCTACCAGTTCGAGCCCGGGGCGGACGCCGACGGCGTGACCGTGCACGTCCCGCTCCAGGTGCTCAACCAGGTCGAGGGCGACGGGTTCGACTGGCAGATCCCCGGGCTCCGCGAGGAGCTGGTCGTCGAGCTGATCCGGTCGTTGCCCAAGCCGATCCGGCGCAACTTCGTGCCCGCGCCCAACTACGCCAAGGCGGTGCTGGAGCGCGTCACGCCGGACGGCGAGCCGCTCGTCGAGGCGGTGGCCCGAGAGCTGTTCCAGCTGACCGGCGTGCGGGTGCCGCCCGACGCCTGGGACCCCGCCCGCCTGCCCGACCACCTGAGGGTCACCTACCGCGTCGTCGACGAGCGCAGGAGAACGGTCGCCGAGGACAAGGACCTCGCCGCGCTGAAGCGGCGGCTCGCGCCGAAGATGCGCGCCACGCTCGCCCGCGCGGGGGAGGAGCTCGAACGCACGGGGCTGCGCGCCTGGACCTTCGGCGAGCTGCCCAAGCTGTTCGAGCAGGGACGGGTCAAGGCATACCCGGCGCTCGTGGACGAGGGCGGCAGCGTCGCGATCCGGGTCTTCGAGACCGAGGCCGAGCAGCGGTCCGCGATGTGGGCGGGCATGCGGCGGCTCGTCCTGCTCAACGTCACCTCTCCGGCGAAGGCGATCCTGCGCGGCCTCACCACCTCGCAGAAGCTGGCACTCAGCCACAGCCCCCACCGGGACGCCGCCGAGCTGTTCGAGGACTGCGTCACCTGCGCGGCGGACAAGCTCATCGCCGAGTCGGGCGGCCCGGCGTGGAACCCCGCCGACTTCCAGCGCATCCACGACCACGTGCGCGCCGAGCTCTTCGACACCGTGTCGGAGGTCGTGGCGAGGGTCGAGCGGGTCCTCGCGATCTGGCAGACGGTGCGGAACACCCTCAGCGCGATGAGGAGCCCGGCGGACACCCTGGAGGAGATCGAGGAGCACCTGTCGTCGCTCGTCTTCCCGGGCTTCGTCACCGCCACCGGCTACCGGCGCCTGCCCGACCTGCAGCGTTACCTGCGCGGGGTGGAGCGGCGGCTGGAGAAGCTCCCCGACGACCCCTACCGCGACCGCGAGCGCATGCTCCAGCTCGACCGGGTGCGCGACGCGTACGACGAGACGGTGGAGAGGCTCCCCCCGGCCCGCAGGTCGGAGGACGCCGTCACGGAGATCCGCTGGATGCTCGAAGAGCTGCGCGTCAGCTACTTCGCCCAGACCCTCGGCACCCCGTACCCCATCTCCGACAAGCGCGTCCACAAGGCCCTGGCCCAGCTCACCGGCTGACCGTCCGCCCGCGGGACGGTCAGCCCGCCATGCCGAGGAGTACGGCCGCCGAGCCCAGTGCCAGCGCGAGCGGGTAGGCCCACCACCTCGGCGCTGGGCCGTCCCGCAGGACGCGCAGGCCCAGGGGCACCAGGGCCACGCACAGGCACGCGGTGGAGACGACCGACATCGGCCAGGTGCCCTTGAGCACGCCGATCGGCAGCGCGCACACCGACGCGAGGGCGATGGATCGGACGATCCCCAGCACGCCGGACCGCCACGTCCCGATGGCCAGCACGATCCAGCCGAAGAAGATCGCGCCGGACAGCGAGTGGAACACATGGAACACGCCGTACGACGCGGCGACCGTCGTCCGCGCCGAGTCCGGCCCCTGGACGTCCACGAGCTGGAAGGCCAGGTGGTTGACCCCCGCGTGGAAGGTGCGCGCGAAGAGCCCGAGCATGACCATCACGCCGCCCCACAGCGCCCATCGCGGCTGGGCGGGCCACACGCGCCGGACCAGCGCGAGGACGGCGGGCCACAGCAGGACGTTTCCGATGGCGAAGGCGCTGTAGGAGGCGGTCATCCGGCCGGGGTCGCTCGCGAAGGCGGCGAGCTGCCCAGGGAAGAAGGGATCGAAGCCGACGCGGAGCAGCACACCGGTGAGCGTCAGGATCGGTCCGAGGACGAGCCCGGCGCCCTCCACCCAGCGGCCGGGGAATTCGAAGGAGGTCGTTGTCACGTCCTCGATCCAACCGGCGCGGCACCCGCCGCGCATTGGCGCGCGGACGAGATCGCGGGGGTAGACCTGGCACTACCTCGGCTCCGCCCGCAGGTAGGCCAGCACCGCGAGCACGCGGCGGTGCCCGTCGGTGGCGGGGGGAAGGCCGAGCTTGGCGAAGACGCTCGCGATGTGCTTGGCCACGGCCGCGTCGGTGACGACGAGGCCGCGGGCTATCGAGGCGTTGGACCGTCCCTCGGCGATCAGGGACAGCACCTCCAGCTCCCTCGGGGTCAGGCGCCGCAGCGGGTCGCGCCGCCAGCTCAGCAGCTGCCGCACCACCTCGGGGTCGATGACCGTGCCGCCCTCCGCCACCCGCACGAGCGCGCCGATGAACTCGCCGACGTCCCCGACGCGGTCCTTGAGCAGGTAGCCGACGCCGGCGCCTCGGCCCGACTCGACCAGCTCGGCGGCGTAGGTCTGCTCGACGTACTGGCTGAGCACCAGCACGGCGAGCCCCGAATGCGACGCGCGCAACGCCAGGGCGGCGCGCAGGCCCTCGTCGCTGTAGCCGGGCGGCATCCGCACGTCGGCGACCACGATGTCCGGGATCAGCTCGTCCACCGCGGCGATGAGCGAGGGGGCGTCCCCGACCGAGGCGACGACCGTGTGGCCGAAGCGCTCCAGCAGGCTCGCCAGGCCCTCACGCAGCAGGACGGCGTCCTCGGCGATCACTACGCGCACGGGATCTCCACTCGCAGCGACGTCGGCCCGCCCGCCGGGCTGGACAGCGACAGCCTGCCGTCCACCGCGGCGACCCTGTCGGCCAGCCCCGTCAGGCCGGTGCCGCGGGACGGGTCGGCCCCGCCCACGCCGTCGTCCTCGATCTCCAGGACCAGCAGGTCACCGGCCAGGCGGCCGCGCACCCGGGCGCCCCTCGCCCGGCTGTGCCTGGCGATGTTCGCCAAGGCCTCGGAGACGACATAGTAGGCGGTCACCTCGGCGGCCTCGGGCGGCCGGTGCGGCAGGGCGATGTCCAGGTCCACCGGCACAGGGGAGCGCCTCGCCGCGTCGCGCACGGCCGCGGCGAGGCCCCGGTCGGTGAGCACCTGGGGGTGCACGCCCCTGATCAGCTCCCGCAGCTCGGCCAGAGCCTGCTTGGCCTCCTCGTGCGCCTGGGCGAGCTGCCCGGCGGCCGGCGAGTCCGGCGGCAGGTCGAGCCTGGCCAGGCCCAGCCTCATGCTGAGTGCGACGAGCCGCTGCTGGGCGCCGTCGTGCAGGTCCCGCTCGATCCTGCGGCGCTCGGCCTCGAACGCGTCCACCAGCCGGGCGCGCGAGCGAAGGACCTCGCTCAGCTCGCTCTCGCGGGAGGTGAGCAGCGCCCTGGTCACGGCCGCCCGAGCGCCCGCCCAGGCGGTGAAGGCGTACGCGGCCACCGGAAGCAGGAGCACCCCGGCGGCGGAGGCGAGCACGGCCGCGACCAGGGTGCCGTCATCGACCGGCTGGAGGACGGGGGACAGGATCAGCACGACGGGCCCGCCGACGGTGACGCAGGCCACCACCAGGTCGATCCACCAGAGCGCGAGAAGCGACACGAGCGCCAGGCCGGCCCCCCGCCACGGCCCGCCCGCCAACGGATTGAGGTCGACCAGCGGCAGCCGCCGCCGCTCGAACCCGGCGACCAGCGGCACCACCAGACCGGCCGCGACCAGGCCGGCGAGCACCCGGAGCGGGACGGCGTCCAGAAGGGAGACGATCACGGCGGCGAGCACCGCGGTGAGGCCGATGAGGGCGCTCGACAGCAGGTACGCCAGCGACCTCCACGGCCACTGGGACCGCAGGAAGAGCGGCGGACTCCGGGTGAGAGCCGTAAGGGCGGTCCGGGTGCGCACCCCCAGAAGCTATCCGCCCACGCCCGGTGGCAGGCACTCCCGGGACCGTGTGGCGGGCTGATGACTGCCTGGGTGGAGTCCCCTCAGGGCGTCGGACATATAGGACGCCTATTGACAAGAAGGTTCCCAATAGCGCATCTTTTCAATGGCAAGATTGGTGCGGGGCACCCGATCCGCCGACGGGGAACCAGGCGGCCTATATCCGACCACGAATTGGAAACGGCCGCGCGGAATCGCGCGCGGAAACCGGAGTCGACCACATCAGCGCGCTGGTGGACGGCGCCGCGGACACCGCCCACCTGTTCGCCCTCACACGGGCGGGGGCCACACCTCCCGCGGGTACGGCGCCCACGCCCGCATCGGTGCGCACCCGTCCCGGCTGGAGGCGGCGGTCGCGCTCCCCGCCCTGTTCGCCCGGTTCCCCGGCCTCGCAACGGCCGTCCCGGACGACCAGGTCGAACGGACTCCGTCCGTCATCTTCAACGGCCGGCGCGCGCTGCCGGTGCGCTGCGGCGCGCCAGGCCAGTGGAACCGGCACCGAACGAAAGCAATGGGGGACAAGGCACATGCAAGACATGAACGGGGGTTCGCGCCCCGGCGCGGACCGGCACCTGCTCGCGGACGTCGCCCGGGCGGCTCTCGCACGCGCGGTGCGCGGTAAGGCCGAGCCAGGCGACGGCGGGGAGGCGGGTGCCCCACAGGGTGACGGCGGGGAGGCGGGCATCCCACAGGGTGACGGCTCCCTCGCGGGCTGGCGCGTCCAGATCGGTGAGCCGTGGACGTACGTGACCCCGCCGCGCGAGGGAACCCGCGCCCAGGGCTGGAAGCTGCATGTCTCCGCCACGCCGCTGTCGGCCCCGGTGGTGCTGGCGCGGGTGACGGAGGCGCTGGGCGCCCGCGGGTGCGCCTTCAAGTTCGCCTCCACGCTCGACGAGCTGAGCGGCCTGGTCTCGCGCCAGGCCGACCGGGGGTCGCTGGGGAAGTTCATCACGGTCTACCCGCCGGACGACGAGACCGCCGTGGAGATCGCGGAGGAGCTGCACGCGGCCACCTTCGGCCTGCCGGGCCCGCCGATCCTGTCCGACCGCGTCCTGCGGCCCGGCAGCCTGGTCCACTACCGCTTCGGGGTGTTCTCCGCTGCCAGCCGGCTGGACAACGACGGCACGTACGCCTCGCTGCTGACCGCGCCCGACGGCACCCGCGCCAAGGACGAGCGCAAGGCCTGGTACGCACCGCCGCCGTGGGCGGTGTGCCCGTTTCCGTCGGGACAGGCGCCGGCCCGCACGGCCGCACCGGAGGCGGTGCTGCTCGCCGACCGGTTCGTGGTGCGCCATGCCATCCGGCACAGCGCCAGGGGCGGGGTGTTCCTCGCCGACGACCGGGCCGGCGGCGGCGAGGTGGTGGTCAAGCAGGCCCGCCCGTATCTCGGCGCGTCCCTGAGCGGCCACGACGAGCGCGACCAGCTGCGCAACGAGGCGCGCATGCTCGACCTGCTGAACCCGCTCGGCGTCACCGCGCGCAAGGTGGCCCTGTTCGAGCACAGCGGGAACCTCTTCCTGGCGCAGGAACGCCTCACCGGTCAGACGCTGGGGGAGCTGGCCGGCGAGCTGCGGGCGTCCACCCCGGGCGAGCGGCTCGACAGGATCGTGCGGCTCGCGCGGCGCGTGGCCGATCTGGTCGCCGTCGTGCACGGCCAGGGCCTCGTCTTGCGGGACCTGACGCCGAGCAACGTCATGGTCATCGGCGGCGACGAGTGCCGGCTGATCGACCTGGAGATGGCGGCGAGGCTGGGCGAGCCCGTGGGCTCCGCGTTCACCCCCGGCTTCGCCGCCCCCGAGCAGCTCGGCGCCGCCTCCTACGGGCCGGCGCCGGAGGCGGCGGCCGACCTGTTCGCGCTGGGAGCCTCCATCCTGTTCCTGTCCACCGGCTGCCAGATGCTGCTGCCGCCGGACGAGCCCGCCGGGGCCCGTTCGCCGGACTCCCGGGCGGCCGACCTGGTCAGGGTGACCACCGAAGGCGACGCGGTGGCGACGGCGCTGGCCCCGCTCGTTCTCGGGCTGATGCGGGAGGACCCCGCCCGGCGCTGGGACCTGGAACGGGTGAAGGCGTTCCTCTCCGAGACGGTGTCGGTCCCCGCGCCGTCCCCCGCGACCGAGGGTGGACATCGGCTCGCCACGTCCGAGCAGGACCGGCTCCTGCGGGACGGGCTCGCGCACATCCTCCGCACGATGTCGCCGCACACCGCCGACCCCGAGGCGCGTGGCCCGCTGTGGCCCGTGTCGGGGTTCGGCGCGACCTCCGATCCGTGTGCCGTGCAGTACGGCTCCGCCGGGGTGCTCGCCCTGTTCGCCTCCCTGTCAGCGGCCGATGGTTCGGCCGCCACGCCGGACGCGGGCTCGCGGGAGAAGCTCGTGGCCGCGCTGCGGGACGCCGCCGGCTGGACGGTACGGCGCCTGGCGGGGGAGCACCGGCCATCTCCGGGGCTGTATTTCGGCCGGGCGGGCATCGCCTGGAGCCTGTACGAGGCCGGCCGGGCGCTCGGCGACGAGAGCCTGCGCGAGGCGGGCGCCGACCTGGCGATGGGGCTGCCGTCGAGCTGGCCGAACCCGGACGTGTGCCATGGCCTCGCAGGTACGGGCCTCGCGATGCTGCACTTCTGGCAGGCGACCGGCGACGCCCGGTTCGGGGACCGGGCCGGTGACTGCGCCGACGAACTGCTCAAGGCCGCGCGGCGCACCCCCGGGACGGTGCTGTGGCAGATTCCCGTGGACTTCGATTCCGGACTGGCGGGCGTGACGCACTACGGCTTCGCCCACGGCGTCGCCGGGATCGGCGCCTTCCTCCTGGCGGCGGGCACCGCGCTCGACCGCGACGACTGCCGCGAGACCGCGCTCGCGGCGGGGGAGACGCTGCTGGCCGCGGCCGACTACCAGGGTGACGCCGCCGGGTGGAAGGACGGCCCCGACGGCGTCGGCAAGCTGCCCCACTGGTGCAATGGCGCCTCCGGCGTGGGCACCTTCCTGATCCGTCTGTACGCGGCCACCGGCGATCCGCGCTTCCGCGACGCGGCCAGGGCCGCCGCCGTCAGCGTGCACGCCCACCGCACGTCCTCGGGGACGTCGGCCTGCCACGGCCTGGCCGGCGACGGGCAGTTCCTCCTGGACATGGCCGCCGTCCTCGGCGAGCCGGTCTACCACGAGCTGGCCGAGGAGCTGGCCGCGTGCCTCTGGCTGCGCGCCGTGATCCGCGACGGGCTGCTGGTGGTGCCCGACGAGAACCTCACGGACGTGACCGTCGGCTGGAACACCGGCCTGGCCGGGGTGCTGGACTTCCTGCACCGCCTGCGGCATGGCGGCCCCCGCCCCTGGATGGCCGACACCCCCGCCCTGGTGCCGTCCGCCTCCGGCATGTCGTCCGGGGTGCCGGCCGTGTCCGCGAGAGAGCGGGCATCGTGAGCGCGGTCCTTCCCGCGATTGGGCACGAGCGCCTCCCGGCCGTGCAGCGGATCAACTTCCGGTTCTCCGGCCAGGGAGGGCACGCCGCCTGCCTGGCCGGCCATGACTCCGGTCGCCTCTCCCCGGAGGTGTGGGATCTCAACGGGCCGGCGCCCAGGCCCCGGCCGGTGCGCACCCGCGAGGGCGAGACCCCGTGGAGCGTGCCGATCCCCACCGACGACGGCAACGTCCTGGTGTGCCGCCTCGGCCTCGACGGCGAACGCCGCATCCTGCTCGCCGTCCCCGCCACGGGAGGTGAGGAGGCCGATGAGCATGAGCTCGCCAACGTCCGCGACGGCGGCCTCGGCCTGGTGGCGGGCTCGCGCAGAGGGGCGGCCGCCCTGGCGTTCCGCACGAGAGAGGGCGGGCGCACCGAGGTGTGGTGCCTGTCCGGGCTGCCCGAGCCGCCCGAGCCGGTCGCCGAGCTGCCCGAGCCGGTCAGCGGAGGCATCTGGCTGGACGAGGACGGCACGCGCCTCGCCGTGGCGTCCCGGGAGCGCGGGGCCACCGCCGTCCTGCATCTCAGGAGCGGGACGCTCGGGCCTCTCGGCGCGCTGGCGGCCGGCGAGCACCTGCTGCTGGCCGAGCCTCGTACGGGAGTGCTGCTCACCGCCGCGCAGCAGGACGGCGCCTACCGGCTGGGCGTCCGCCACCGTGACGACGACCGGCCCACCGCCTTCCCCGCCCGGCTGAACGCGGTCGAGGGCACGGTGACGCCGCTCGCCCTGGATCCCGCCGGACGCCGGCTGGCACTGTCGGTCACCCGGGGTGCCCGATCCCACCTGCTGATCCACGATCTCGGCGAGGACACCACCGAGGAGGTCGGCCTTCCGCCCGGAACGCTCCACCCAGTGGCCCACTGGACGACCGGCGGCCTGCATCTGGTCCACCTCGCCCCAGACCACCCGCCACGCGTGGTGACGGTGCCGGACCACTCGCCACATGTTGCCAGGGTGCCGGACCACCCCCCAGGGGCGGTGCCCGAGCAGTCCCCGCGACGCCTCCTCGCCCCCGTCGAATACGAGCGGAACCGGTGGGCCCCCGCCCGGACATGGGTCTACGACGGGCCCGCCGGAGGCATCGAGGCGATCGTCTACGGCGACCCCGCCACCAGCCCCCAGCTCGTGGTCGCCCTGCACGGCGGCCCCGAGGCGGCCTGGCAGCTCGCCTTCGACCCGCTGTTCCAGTGCCTGGCGGCGTCCGGCGTCGCCGTGGTCGCGCCCAACCAGCGCGGAAGCACGGGATACGGCGCCGCCCACCGCGACGCCGTCCACGGCGCCTGGGGCGTGCCCGACCTGGCCGACGTCGTCCACCTCGGAGAGGTCCTCACCGCCGGGCGCGGGCCCGGCGCGCGACCCCCGGCGCTGTACGGCGCGAGCTACGGCGCCTACCTGGCGCTGCTGGCCACCGCCGCGCGGCCGGACCTGTGGGCGCGCGCCGCCGCCGTCGCGCCGTTCCTGTCGGGGCGCGAACTGTACGAGGACGGGCCGCCCTCGGTGCGCGCCATGCTCGACCGGCTCGGCGGGCGCGAGGAGGCACGCGACGAGCTCGGGCCGCGCGACCTGCTCCGGCTGGCCGGTCGCATGCGGATCCCGATCCTCCTCGTCCACGGCGAGCTAGACCCGATCATCCCGGTGACCCACTCCCGGCGCCTGTACGAGCGCCTGCTCGGGACCCGTGACCGCGCTGACGCGGAGCCGGTTTACCTGGAGGTCGCAGGCGCCGGTCACGACCCGCTGTCCGAGAACGACGGCCACGTCACGCGCGACCGGATCGTCGCCTTCCTCAGCTCCTGAATTCCTCCTCCCCGGCGCCGGGCCAGGGACAAGAGCACACGGACTTCCTGACGCCCGCCTCCATGTGATGGACGGGCGCCGGGTGAGAGGCGTGGCACCACCGTGTCACGCCGAGAAGAGAAAGAAGAAAGGCAAACCAATGGAACTCGACGTCAACGCCCTGGACATGCTCCCCGCCTCCGAGGAGCCGCAGCTCTACCCCTGCCAGGTCACCTGCCCCCCGGGCGGCACCTGCGGTGGCCGGACCTGCTTCATCACCCAGTAAGACGGCCCGCCGGCCACCGAGGCCGGAGGCGCTCCGCGGCTCGCGGTCACGAGTCACCCCAAAGAACAGGAGAGGAACACCGTGGAACTCGACGTCAACACCCTCGACATGCTGCCCGCCCCCGAGGAGGCGCGGCTGATGTACTGCACGCTGACCTGCGCGGTGACCTGCAGGGTCGGCAACACCTGCACCATCACCCAGGTCTGAGAAACGCTCGCGCCCGGTTCCGGCGGAACCGGCTGAGCGCCAGGTAGACCCCGCGGTGCGGGCCGGACCCCGCACCTGCCCGGCCCGCACCGCGGACATCCCACCGCGAAACACCGCCGGTCCGCCGTCGCCGAGAAGGGAAACGTCGTGGAACTCGACATCAACGCTCTGGACCTGCTGCCCGCCCCCGAGGACACCCGGTTGATGGGCTGCACGTTCACCTGTGCCGTCACCTGCAGGACCAGCGACACCTGCTACCGCACTCAGGGCTGAGAAAGGGCCGTGTTCCGGCACGGCCTAGACAGCCCCGCTCCCGGCGGCTTGGCCCCGGTGCGAACGGAGTAGGAGCCGCCGGGAGCGGTCCGCGAAGAAGTACGCGAAGAAAGCCCGCAACGAAAGGAAACGCCATGGAGATCGACGTCAACGCCCTGGAGATGCTGCCCTCCTCGGAGGAGGAGCAGCTGTACCCCTGCCAGCCCACCTGTTTGCTCAAGACCTGCTCCGTCCGCACGGACATCACGATCGGGTAGGCGGGCGCCGGTCCGTCCGCCGGCCACGTGCCCGGCGGAGCCGGACGTGGGGCCCGGCCACCTGGGGGAGGCCGCCGCCGGGGAGATCAGTCCTAGAGAGGGAAAGCGATGTCAGATCCTGTGCCTGATCGGACGCCGGAGCGGGTGACGCACAAGCACGGTGACCGGCTGCTGGCCTCCTTGGCGCGCGGGGCCCGGGCGCCGCTGGCGGTGGCCGCCGTGTCGGCCGCCGCCGCGGCCGTCGCCACGCTGGCCGCGCCCGCCGCCCTGGCCGCCGCCGTCGACGCGGTCTTCGCCGGTCAGGGCACGGGCGGCGCCGCGGCCCGGCTCGCGCTCGTCCTGGTCGTCGCCACGTGCGCGGAGATCGCGGGCGGCATCGCGGGCGCCACCGCCACCGCGTCCGCCACGGCGGGCCTGCGCCTGCGGTTCACCGGTCACATCCTCGCGCTCGGCGCCACGGGCACCCGCGGCCTCCCCACAGGGGAGCTGGCCAACCGCCTGGTGAGCAACACCGTGACCGCCGGGTACGTCCCGGCGACGCTGCTGGACGCCGCGACCGGGCTGGTCGTCTCCCTCGGCGGCGTCGTCGCCCTTTTCGTCATCGACTGGCGGGTGGGGCTCGCCTTCCTGGCCGGCCTGCCCGTCGCCGTCGTCGTCATCCGGGTGTTCGTCGGCCGGGTCTCCGGCCTCTACGACCGCTACCAGGAAGCGCAGGGCCGCCTGGCCGCACGGCTGACCGACGCTCTGGCGGGCATCCGCACGGTGCGCGCCTCGGGAACCGCCGGCCGGGAGGTCACCCGGGTGCTCGCCCCGCTGGCGGACCTCTCGAGCGCCGGGCACGCGCTCTGGCGGGCCCAGTCCCGCGGCGTGTGGCGGATCGCGCTGATGCTGCCGCTCATCGAGGTGCTGGTGCTCGGCGTCGCCGGGCTCGGCGTCGCCGGCGGCCGTCTGCAGCCGGGGCAGCTCCTGGCGGCGGTCGGGTACACCGCGCTCGGCCTTGGCTTCGCCGACCAGATCGACACGCTGATGGGCCTGGCCCACGCCCGCTCGGCGGCCCGCCGCGTGGGGGAGGTGCTCGCCCTGCCCGCGCCGCCCCCCGGCACCCGCCCCTTGGCCGACGGCCCGGGGGCGCTGTCGTTCCGCGGCGTTACCGTCACGCGCGAGGGCGTTCCCGTCCTGGACGGGGTCGACCTGGACATCCCGGCCGGGTCGCTGGCCGCCGTCGTCGGGCCTTCCGGCGCGGGCAAGAGCACGCTGGCCCTGCTGGCGGGGCGGCTGGCGGACCCCGACCGGGGGCAGGTGCTCCTCGACGGCCAGTGCCTGCGCGAGACCGACCCCGGCTCGCTGCGCGACGCCGTCGCCTACGCCTTCGAACGCCCCGTGCTCCTCGGCGGTGACATCGCCTCGGCCATCGCGTACGGCCGGCCGTCGGCCGGCCGGGGCGCCGTCCGCGAGGCGGCGCGTGCCGCGCACATCCACGACGTGGTCACCCGCCTGCCTCGGGGATACGACACCCCCGCCGACGGTGCTCCGCTGTCCGGCGGCGAGTTCCAGCGGCTGGGGCTGGCCCGCGCGCTCGCCGCCCGGGCACGGTTGACCGTTCTCGACGACGCCACCTCCAGCCTGGACACCGCCACCGAGGCCCAGGTCACCCGCACGCTGACCGAGGGCATGCGCGGCCGTACGAGGCTGGTCGTCGCGCACCGCGCCACCACCGCCGCCCGCGCCGACCTGGTGATCTGGCTGGACGCCGGCCGGGTGCGAGCCTGTGGCCTCCACCGCGAGCTGTGGAGCGACCCGGCGTACCGGTCCCTCTTCGCCGCCACCGACCCGCCCGACACCGTGCCGCCGCCGGACGCCGCCGGCGGCGCGTGTCAGGCCGGCCGCGACACGGCGCGGGTCGCAGGCGGTGCGCCTCGGGAGGAGGACGCGTGTCCCGTCCGGCTCTGACCCGTCCTACACGCCCTGCTCTTGACGTCCCGCGCGCCAGGCCGGCGGCGGACGCGTTCCCGGCGGGAACCGGGGCGCGGCGGCTGCTGGCGGCGTTGCTGCGTCCCCACCGCGGTCCTCTCGCCAAGGCCCTGGCCTGGTCCCTCGTCGAGGCGGTCCCTGACCTGCTGTCCGGGCTCCTCATCGCCGCGGCCGTCGACCGGGGCTTCCTGGCGGGGCGGCCGGGCGCAGGCCTGGCCTGGCTCGGCCTCTTCGGCGTCACGATGCTCGTCAAGGCCGTCGCCACGCGGCTGATGTTCCCCTACCTGGCCGCCGTGGTGGAGCCGTTGCGCGACGACCTGGTCCGGGCCGTCGTCACCGCCACCATGACCCGCGCGGCCGGTTCCGCGGACCCGCCGGACACCGCCTCGGTCAGCCGCCTCACCGAGCAGGTGGAGACGGTGCGCAACCTCGTGTCCGTGCTGCTGAGGAGCAGCCGCCAGCTCGGCATGTCGCTGTTCGCGGCCCTGATGGGACTGCTGGTGCTGTCACCGCCCGCCGCCGCCGTGGTCGCCGTCCCGCTCGTCCTCGCGCTGGCCGTGTTCGCCCGGCTGCTGCGCGTGCTGGTAGCGCGCGAGCGCACGCTCGTCCTCGCCGGCGAGGCCCTCACGGCCGGGGCCACCCCGATCCTCGCCGGACTGCGCGACGTGGCCGCGTGCGGAGCGCGCGGCCAGGCCCGCGAGACCGTGCGCCACCTGGTGGAGGCGCAGGCGGCGGCCACCCGTTCCCTGGCCTGGGCGGGCACGAGCCGCCGGCTCGTCGTGACGCTCGGCGCGCACCTGCCGCTGGTCGGCCTGCTCCTCGCCGCCCCCCTGCTGATCGGCGACGGCCGGCTGAGCACAGGCGAGGTGGTGGGGGTGGTGACCTATCTGGCCACCGGCCTCGATCCGGCCCTGCGCACCCTTCTCGGCACCGCCGGCGGCTGGGGCGTGGCCCTGGCCGTCACCCTCCGCAGGATCGCCGAGACCGTCGCCGACCCGGCCGCCGGCCCAGTCGCCGGCGCGGTCGCGTGCCCGGTCACCGGCGCGGTCGAGGCCGCGCGGAACCTCCCGGAGCCCGCCACCCTCGCCGTCGCGCCCGTGGGGTACGAGCTGCGGATGGAGGGCGTGAGCTTCGCGTACGCGCCCGAGGCCGCGCCCGTCGTCCACGACCTCGACCTCACGGTGTCGGAAGGCGAGCACCTCGCCGTGGTCGGGCCGAGCGGCATCGGCAAGTCCACCCTGTCGCTGCTGCTGACCGGCCTCCGGCGCCCCACCGCGGGCGGGGTGCGCCTCGGAGGGCTGCCCCTCGCGGCCGTACCTGAACCCCACCTGCGCACCGTCACGGCGCTGGTGCCGCAGGAGGCGTACGTCTTCACCGGCACCGTGGGCGAGAACCTCGGCTACCTCCGCCCGGAGGGGACGCGCTCCAGCGACGCCTGGCTGCGCGAGGCCGTGGAGGCCGTGGGCGCCGGCGCGCTCGTCGAACGGCTCGGCGGGCTGGACGCCGTGATCGAGGACCCCTCCGCGCTGTCGGCGGGAGAGAGGCAGCTCATCGCCCTGGCCCGCGTGTACGCCTCCCCGGCTCGGGTCGTCGTCCTCGACGAGGCGACCTGCCACCTGGACCCGGCCGCCGAGCGGCACGCGGAGACGGCCTTCGCCGCCCGGGGAGGCACGCTCGTCGTCATCGCGCACCGCGTCAGCTCCGCCGCCAGGGCCGGGCGCGTCCTGCTCATGGACGGCGCCACCGCGATCACCGGGACGCACGCCGACCTGCCCGGCCGATCGCCGCTGTACGCCGAGATGGTCGGCCACTGGAACAACGCCGCGACGAAAGGAACATGAGATGGATGCCCTCGCGGGGCCCACCGACGTCATCTGGGACGTCACCTACGCCTGCCCCCTGCGGTGCTCGCACTGCTACTCGGAGTCGGGCAGGCGGGCCGCCCGGCAGCTCGGCCACGGCGAGATGCTGGAGGTCGCCGACGCGATCGTCTCCCTCGGCCCGCGCTCGGTGGAGTTCGCGGGAGGCGAACCGCTGCTGGTCAAGGGGATCCACGAGGTCGCCGAGCGCATCGCGCGGGCCGGCATCGAGGTCAACCTCTACACCAGCGGGTGGACCTTCACCCGCGAGATGGCCGGCGAGATCACCCGCGCGTTCTCCCGGATCACCGTGAGCGTCGACGGGGCCACCGCCGAGGTGCACGACCGCGTGCGCGGCCGGGCCGGCTCCTTCGGCCGGGCCATGGACACGCTGGCCGTCCTCGACGCCGTCTCCCGGCGGCGCGTCGCCTCCGGCGCTCCCACCCTGGAGTTCGGGATCGACTGCGCGGTCATCCGGTCGAACCTGCACCAGCTTGAGGAGTTCTGCTCGGAGATCGCCCCGAGGTTCCCCGGGATGAGCTTCCTCACCTTCGCCGCCGCGGTGCCCTCCGGCCTGGCCAGCAGGCCCGGGTTCGGCGAGCTGGAGCTGCTCATCAACGACCAGATCCGCGCCCTCACGAGCCCCGAGACCGAGAGGCGCCTGCGGGCCGCGGCGCCGGCCTCGGTGTCGGTGCGGCCGTCGGACAACTTCGTCCTCATGATGCATCCGATGATGGTCGAGGACGGATCGGCGCTGCCCCTGATGCAGATCGAGCCCGACGGCGAGGTGCGGGCCATGCCCATCTACGAGGGCATCGTGGGCAACATCCTCAAGGAGGACCCCGCGCTGCTCTGGCAGCGGGCCGTCGCCCGGTGGAGCGATCCGTTCGTGGTCGAGGCGCTGACCCCGGTGCGATCGATGGCGCAGTGGGCCGAGGCGACCCGGCGTATCGACCACCACTTCGGAACCGATGAGGTGCGCGCGCGGATCGACCGCCGCCCCGCCTACACCGGTCCTGCGACGCCCCGGAACCGGGGGGACGGCTCGGTCACGCTGGTCAGCGCGGGGTGAGGTGGTGGCTGAGGGCGCGGGCGAAGGCCTCGACGTCGTCGCCCGGCCGGATGTTGCCCTCCAGGATCAGGCTCGCCAGGCCGTGCATCAGCGCCCAGACGGCGATGGCGCTCGTGCGGTCGGTGGAGCCGAGCTGCTGGGCCGTGCCGTGCAGGAGCTGGTGGCCCGCGCGCTCGCGGGCCGCGACGAAGTCGGGGTCGCGGGTGTTGAGCAGGTCGGGCGCGCGGATGACCGCGAAGTGGCCCGGGTGGGCGACGGCGAACAGCACGTACGCCACGCCCTGCTCGGTGAGGCCGCCCGCGACCTGCGCCCGCTCGAGCTCGTCGGCCAGCAGGTGGTAGCCCTCGACGGCCAGCGCGGTCAGCAGGCCGGCCTTGTTGCGGAAGTGGTGGGTGGGCGCGGCGTGGGAGACGTCGGCCTGGCGCGCGACGTCGCGAAGGCTCAGCGCCGCCGGGCCGTCCTTCGTGACGGCCACAAGGGCGGTGTCGAGCAGGACACGGCGCAGGTCACCATGGTGGTACGACTGCCTCCCCTCGCGACCGCTCACGTCGGGCATCCTACCGAGTCTCCCGAGCGGCCCCGCAAGTCGATCGGCGGTCGACCTCTACGGCGGATCCCCCTCGGGGCACGCCGACGCGTACTGTTCTCCGGTGAGCCCGTGCGCCCAGCCCGCGGCGTCGTAGGGCGTGGCGACCTCGGCGGGGACGACCAGCGCGGACGCCCGGCGGCTCCCGTCGGGCGCGGCGGTGTGCAGCAGGACCCTGGCGGGCTCGCCGAGGATCCGCTCGGGGACCTCGTAAAGCGCCAGCACCCGCCCCGGGTCGCGGGGCTCCTCGGCCTCGGCGACCAGGGCCAGCCCGGCGTCGGCGACGTAGCGGTCCCAGCCGAGCGACTCGATGGCGCACCTGCGGACCTCCGGATCGTCCTCGGCGTGCACCGCGTCGGCGGTGGGGGCGGTGACGACCCACGCGGGGACGCGCGTGCCGTGCCAGGCGTAGAGCGCGTCCCCGTCGGGCCAGGCGAGGGCGGGCCCGGTCGCGCAGTGGAGCCGGTGGTCCCTGTCCCGCCGCACGAGTAGGGGCCGCTCGCACAGCACGGCGGTGCCGTCCAGCGGGAACCACCAGCCCACCAGCCGGGTGACCTCCGCCAGCGCGTCAAGCCGCTCGTCGGCGTCCAGGAGGGCCACCCGCAGGGCGCAGGTGTACAGCGCGATCCAGTAGGCGTCGCCCCACACCCCGAGGGCGCCCCACACGTAGAAGCAGGGCTCGGAGCTGATCCGGTCGCGGAGCCGGCCGAGGACCTGGCCGCGCAGCTGGCCCCTGAGCCGGTTCCAGAGCTGGTCCCAAAGGAGGCTCCTGAGCTGGCCGCGCAGCCGGTCCCACAGCCCCGCGCCGAGCCTCGCGAGGAGCCGCTGCTCGACGTCGGCCCTGAGCCGGTCCTCGAAGGGGAACCTGTCGGGGTCGATCGGCCGCGAGGGGGCGGCGGCGGAGAAGGCGCCGAGCGGCGACCCCGCCCACACCATGCGACGGGGCGGCTCCAGCCCGACCGCGCGGTAGACCCCGCGCACGGCCTCCTCCGCCCGGTCCCTGTCGACGGGTGCGGTGGAAATGCCCACCCGCAGCCACTGGTCACCGACGGCGGCGACGAGTGCCTCGTGCTCGACGGTGAGGGTGCCGTCGAAGCCGGCGAAGGTCCTGCCCATCATCTGCTCTCCCCCGGACTGCGCCTGGCGTGCCGTACGAGATGTGGATCACTTCACCCTTGCCGTCGTCTGATCGATCCAATCGACGCGGGCGCCGGTGTGCCGGCGCTGACCCAGGCTCGCCGGGCGCTCTTGGAACTGGCTTGTGGTCCGCTTAAGGCGAAAGCCCGCCGTATGGGGGGATTCGGGCGCCTCCGGCGGCCGGGTAGGGTCGTAGGGCGCCTGCGAGGAGGAGGTCCCGTGGTCCGGGCGGTGGTGTTCGACGTCGGCGAGACGCTCATCGACGAGACGCGCATCTGGTCGCGGTGGGCCGACCGGCTGGGCGTCTCGCGGTTCGTCATGCTGGGGGTGCTCGGCGGCATGGCCGCGCTCGACCGGTCGCACAGGGACGCCTTCGAGGTGGTGCGGCCCGGCCTCGACGTCCACGCCGAGATGGAGGCGTGGCGCCGCGACGAGCCCGAGGGCCTCCGGGAGAACTTCGACGCCGGCGATCTCTACCCCGACGTGCGGCCCGGCCTGACGGCGCTGCGCGAGGCGGGCTACGAGCTGATCATCGCGGGCAACCAGCCCCCGCAGGCCTATGACGCGCTGGTCGCGATGGACCTGCCCGTCGACTCCGTGCACACCTCGGCCGGGTGGGGCGTCAGCAAGCCCCGGCCGGAGTTCTTCGCCAAGGTGGCCGCCGTCGCCGGCCGGGAGCCCGGCGAGATCCTCTACGTCGGCGACCGGCTCGACAACGACGTGCTCCCCGCCCGCGAGGCCGGGATGCGCACGGCGCTGCTGCGCCGCGGCCCGTGGGGATACCTGCACGCGGAGCGGCCGGAGGCCCGGCGTGCCGACGCGATCGTCGACGGCATCCCGGAACTCGCCGTCGCACTCGCCGCCGGCCGTCTCCGGAGCGATGCTTCGGCGGCGTCACCCGACAACGAGCGTTGAGTCGCTACGAGACGATACGCAGGCCGGCGCGTACCGCTGACGGTGTCGAAGTCAAAGATGCGATTGATCATGTTAGGTGCTACATGAGTGGCGCGGCTAGGGGCGCAAGAGCGTCTCTGACGTAGTGTCCAGTCGCGACCAAGGAGCGAACCGCGTCCAGGGGTGAAGTGACGAGTCACGGCGGGCGGACGCCGAGCGGGCCGGTGATCCTGGAGGCGGCCGAGCGGGTCCTGAGCAGAAACCCCGCCGCGACGATCGCCGAAGCCGCCGGCGTAGCACGCACCACCGTCCACCGCCGCTTCGCCAGTGTCCATGGGTATCCATGGGTATCCATGGGTGTTGTCACGCAGTTGAACACGCAGGAGGCCGGACGAGGCGTCCGATCATGCGCGGTCCACGAACGAGCGCGCCTCCTCAGCGAGTTGTTCGTAACGGTGGCCGAGGCTCCGCGCTGGACGTCGATCGTCAGCCTGCGACCAGGTCCATACGGAGGAATTCGGTGATGCGGAGCAGCCTCGGTGGGCGTGCCACCTCATCGGGGAGGGCCTGGAACGCCTCGCCTTCCCCGACGAGGCGTGGGGCGGCGAGTTCCACCTCCCTCCCGTCGACCCGGAGCCGCGCACCGTCGGCTGCCAGGACGTTCTGCACCCAGTCCGAGCGCGATCCATACACCAGAACGAACAGGTAGCCGCCGTCGACAGGATGCGCATCGAGCGGTGTGCGGTACGTCGCGCCAGAAATGCGACCGACGTGAATCAGCACCGGCCACGTCCCGCCCGCGATCGCGCGAGGGTTGAACACCCTCTTGTTCACGTGCCCCCACCACCTCGGCATCGGCATCGGGATCTCCTTCTCTCGCCCCGGCGGGGCGCGTCGTAGGTCAGACGTTCGCCGAGCCCCCAGCTGATGCCAACCCGGGAGGACTTACATTAGTAAGGCGGCTTACGTCTGTAAGGTAGGCTTACGCTTGTAAGGTTGTCAACTCGCCCATACCTCCGGAGCCGTCGTGTCACCACCACCACCACCACAACCGCTCAGCAGAGGTCTCGTGTTGGAAGCCGCGATCCGAGTCGCGGATCGCGGCGGCGTGGAGGCGATCACAATGCGACGGGTGGCGCAGGAACTGGGCGTGGAGGCGATGTCGCTCTACCACCACGTACCGAACAAGGAGGCGATTCTCGACGGCGTGGTCGACATGGTGTTCGCGGCGATCAAGCTACCCAGTGTCGAGTGCGACGATTGGCGCGACGCGATCCGTGCGCGCGCTTCCTCTGCACGTGCGGTCCTGTCGCAGCACAGCTGGGCTCTCGGCCTCATGGACTCCCGTCGCAACCCGGGGCCGGCGACGCTACGCCACCACGACGCCGCCCTCGGTGTCCTCCGGGAAGCGGGGTTCACGCTGCCGATGGCCGCGCACGCTGTCTCGCTCATCGACAGCTACATCGGCGGGTTCGTCCTCCAGGAGGCGAACCTGCCGGTGACGACGCCGGACGATGTCGAGGAAGTGGCCGGCAGCATCCTCGAGCACCTGCCGGCGGACGAGTTGCCGTACCTCACAGAGATGATCGTCGACCACGCCCTGCGGCCGGGCTACGACCACACGAGCGAGTTCAGCTACGGCCTGGACCTGATTCTGGATGCGCTCGAAGCTCGCCGGAGGTAACTCCCTCCGCCCCGAGATCACGTGGAGTGGCGAGAGGAATATCAGGTAGAGCTTCGGGTGGGCGCAATCCCCACACCGTGATCCACCTATCCGACCCCGCGCGGAACCGCTTGCGTCCTGATCTCTCGTGTGCTGTCGACCCACCGCGTAGCGGGAGCGGGCCGGCGACGGAAGGGCAGGCTCGGACGGTTACTCGGTGCTGTGCACCAGGGCAGCCGACGGCATCCGGGAGGTGGGCGCGTTCAGCGAGCCGGAACAGTGGCGATTCGACTGGGAGCGGTCCTACACCCGGGACGAGTGGCTGGACCAGCTGCCCACGACGGGCGGCCACACCCAGCTCCCGCCGGCCACGCTGGAAGAGGTCCTGGCGGGCATTACTGCTCGAAGACCGGTCCATGGCCTCATTCCTGGGGCGGAGATGAGTGATGACCAGC
Organism: Sphaerisporangium viridialbum; assembly: GCF_049674955.1. Classification (GTDB taxonomy): domain Bacteria; phylum Actinomycetota; class Actinomycetes; order Streptosporangiales; family Streptosporangiaceae; genus Sphaerisporangium; species Sphaerisporangium viridialbum. Next base: position 2,625,349 of record NZ_CP187232.1, read on the forward strand.
GGGGCTAATGTTGAGCCCATGGTCGAGCGGCGTCCCTTGATCGTGCGCAGGCTCCGGCCAGGCCACTGGGTGGCCGTCGACGCGGTCGCCGCCGTCGTGCTCGCCACCGCCTTCGGCGCGGCGGCCTGGCTGGCGGCGCAGTACGCCACGATCCCGCTGATCGCCGTCGCCTGCCTGCCGCTCGCGGTGCGGCGGCTGTGGCCGGTGCCGGTGTTCCTGGTGGTCCTGGCGGCGACGGCGGTCGCGCCGCTCACCGGGTGGGCGGAGGCGTACCCGGTGCTGGCGGTGGCCTTGCACGCCGTCGCTCTCCTCGAACCGCGGCGGCCCGCGGCGGTCGCGTTGTCAGCCGCCCTGACGCTCACCGCGGCGGGTCAGGCCGTCGCCTCGGCCTCGTGGGCCTCGGCGCTGTCGGCGTGCGGTTTCGCCTGGTTGGTGCTCGGTCTCGCCTGGACCGTCGGCGTCGCGGTCCGGGAGCAGCGCGCGCACGCGGCGCGTGCGGTCGTCCAGTCCGCCCAGGCCGCGGCCACGGCGGAGCGGCTGCGGATGGCTCGCGAGGTGCACGACATCGTCGCGCACAGCATGAGCCTGATCTCCATGCGCGCCGGCATCGCCAACCATGTCGCCGACACCCACCCGGCCGAGGCGCGCGAAGCGCTCACGCTCATCGAGGACACCAGCAGGAACGCACAGGCCGACCTACGGCGGCTGCTCGGCCTGCTCCGCGACGACCCGGCCGACCGCGAGACGTCCTACGGGCTGGCCGCGCTACCCGGGCTCGTCGCCGGAGCCGCCTCGGCCGAGGTGGACGTGGACCTGTACGTCGAGCCTGGCCTGACCATCACCGACGGGCTCGCCTTCGTCGTCTACCGCCTGGTCCAGGAGTCGCTCACCAACGTGATCAAGCACGCGGGCCCCACGCGCTGCCGCGTCGCCGTCAGCACGTACGGCCGACGGGAACTCGTGGTCGAGGTGATCGACAACGGTAGGGGAGAGGCGCCCGGCTGGAGCGACGGTCACGGCTTGGCCGGAATGAGAGAGCGGGTGACCATGTACGGCGGAACCTTCTCAGCGGGCCCGGAGCCCGGCGGCGGCTTCGCCGTGCGTGCTCGGTTGCCCTGGAAAGGCGAGCGGTGAGCGTGTCCACGGTGCTGGTCGCCGACGACCAGGCGCTCCTGCGGGCCGGGCTGCGCATGCTCATCGACTCGGCGCCCGACCTGGCGGCCGTGGGCGAGGCGGCTACCGGGCGGGAGGCGGTGGAGCTCGCCGGCCGCCTCCGCCCCGACCTCGTGCTCATGGACGTACGGATGCCCGACCTCGACGGGATCAAGGCCACCGAGCTGATAAGGACCGACCCGGCCACCGCCGCGGTCAAGGTGGTGATGCTCACCACCTTCGACCTCGACGAGTACGTCTACGCCGCGTTGCGCGCGGGCGCCAGCGGATTCCTGCTGAAGGACACCAGGCCGGGCGACCTGCTGACGGCGTTGCGGGTGGTGGCGGATGGCCAAGCCCTGCTGGCTCCCTCCATCACCATGCGGCTCATCGAGGAGTTCGCCAGGCGCGAGCCGGCCGGTGTCCCCGGGGCGTTGGCGGCCAGGCTCGCCCAGGTCTCCGCCCGGGAGCGGGAGGTGCTCGTGCTGGTGGCCAGGGGGCTGACCAACCCGCGGATCGCCGAGCGGCTCGGCCTTGGCCTGGCCACCGTCAAGACGCACATCCGCAGCCTGCTGGCCAAGCTCGACGTCCACGACCGGGCCCAGTTGGTCATCGCCGCCTATGAGAGCGGAGTGGTCACGGCCGGTTCAGCGCCGGTAGCCGACCTCGGGGAAGGCGGGTGACGGCCCGTCCAGCAGCGGCTCCTTCTGCTCGCGCAGGTGCAGGTCGAAGAAGGCCAGCGGGTACGCTTTCTGGAAGGCCAGCGCCCGCTCGGCCGGGATCGTGCCGACGACCTCCTCCACCTCGGCCTTGCTGAGGCCCAGCAGTTTGGCCGCCATCGGGATCAGGAGGACGTCGTCGCCGAAGGAGTTGTGGGCCGCCCCCTTGAGTGTGAGGTTGAGCCGCCAGCCGCGCAGGCCGTCCCAGAACGTGCGCAACGCCGGATTGGTCGACATTCCGCCCTTTCCTTCGGTGTCGACCATCAGGTAGGGCCGGTCGAGCCCCGACTGCGCCACCTTGCCGAACACGGCGCCGTCCAGGCCCAGCCCGGCCCTGATGCGTTTGTCGGCGTACATCGCCGAGGAGGTCGCCGCACCGCCGAGCGAGTGGCCGAACATGCCGATCCGCTGGAGATCGAAGACGTGTGCCCTGTCCAGCGTAGGCAGCTGGTCCAGGACGAACCGCACGTCCGCCACCCGGACCTCGACCGCCTTGGCGAAGTCGGTCACCTCGGGCCCGGTCTCCACCCTGCCATCGGGGAACTCGACCACCGCCGCGTCGTAGGTGTGGTCGATGGTGACCACCACGTAGCCTCGGCTGGCCAGTTCCTCCACGACGCCGGTGCCGTACGCGCGTGAGGCGTTGGCGCCGGGGGAGTAAAGGATCACCGGCAATCTGCCGAGGCCCTGGTCGATGGGGGCGCCCTCGTGACCGTCGGTCGTGTCCAGCAGAACGGAACCCTGCTCCAGCCCGTTGTCCTCCAGGTACCGGTCGGCGGCCGCCTTGGGCAGCCAAGGAGCGACCTTGTGGTTCCGCACATCCTTCGCCGGATACCACAGGCTGACCATCAGCTCACGCTTGCCGCCCGCCTTGGTCCAGGGGTTCTGGCGCGACTGGTCGACCAGGTGTACGGACACGGTTCCCACGGGATGCGGCCCCGTCGGTGAGGGGATCATCAGGCGCTGCGCCTGTACGGCCGTCGGGGCGCCACAGGAGGAGATCGGCAGGACCAGCGCGAACGCCAGAAGGAGAGCTCGTTTCATACCTTTCACGATGTCGGCCACGACCGGCCGCGGCCTCGGTCGCCGGCACGACCTTCCGCTCAACCCGGGAAGGTAGCGCCCGAGTCCGACTCCACCCCCGGAGCTAGTTCCGGGCCCGGGTTCGCGCGACGGGATGCGAAGTATGGACGTCGCCCCGGGTCGGCCTGGAACTAGCTCCAGGGAGCCGCCACCTACTTGATCGGGTCCTCGGCCGGGGCCAGCTCAAGTTCTGGGCGCGTGGTGGGGACCTCGATGGCTTGGTGGTCGCTGCCGGTCTTGAGCTCGGGGATGTACTTGTAGATGGTGGAGCGGCTGACGCCGAACAGGCGGGCGATGGAGGCGATGGTCGCGTCGGGCTGGGTGAGCAGGGCGCGGGCGTGCCGGATCTGTTCGGCGGTCATCGCGGGGGGCCGGCCGAGTTGCCGGCCGCTGGCGCGGGCGGCGGCCAGGCCCTCGTGGTGGGCCTGTATCTCGCGCAGCGGGGCCTCACCGATGGGCACGCGTCGAACGCTGCCCGCACCCTCTCGAGTCGTCTGGCCTTAAGTGATAGGTCGCCACCCTCCGCTGCTGGGCGGCGTGCCGCTGACGGCGTCGAAATGTCAGATCCGTTTGTCCGGCTCGGAGACCGATTCCATGGTGACGGCCTCGATGCCCTTCAGCTCCTGCGCCTCGTCCTCGCCCGTGGAGATGATCAGGGTGTGCGGGAGGAGCACCACGGCGGTGGTGCCGCCGTACGGCGAGCGGCGCAGCGTGACCTTGACGTCGTGCCGGTCGGCCAGCTGGCTCACCACGAACAGGCCGAGCCGGTCGCTGTCGGCCAGGTCGAACTCCGGCGGGTTGGCCAGGCGGCGGTTGACCTCCGCGCGGTCCTCGTCGGTCATCCCGAGGCCGCGGTCCTCGATCTCGACGGCGAAGCCCCGGCCCACCAGCTCGCCCCTGATCATGACCCGCGTGCTCGGCGGGGAGAAGACCGTGGCGTTCTCGACCAGCTCGGCCAGCATGTGGATCACGTCGGCCACGGCCGTGCCCACCAGCGAGGCGTCGGTCATCGGGGGCACGGTGACGCGCGTGTAGTCCTCGACCTCGGCCACGGCCCCCCGTACGACGTCGTGCATCGGCACGGGCCTGCGCCAGGCCCGGCCGGCGGGCGCGCCGGACAGGATGATCAGGCCCTCGGCCTGGCGGCGCATGCGCGTGGTGAGGTGGTCGAGCCTGAACAGGTCCGCGAGGGCGTCGGGCGCGCTGGTCTTGCGCTGCATGGAGTCGAGCTGGGTGAGCTGGCGGTGGAGCAGCGACTGGTTGCGCCTGGCCAGGTTGCGGAAGACCAGGCTGACGCCCTTGCGGAGGTCCGCCTGGCCGACCGCGGCCTCGACGGCGGTCCGCCGCACGGTCGAGAACGCCTGGGCGAGGTCCTGCACCTCCAGCGTGGTGCCGGTGACGGGGATCGGCGGCGCCTCGCTCTCGACGTCCACGGCCTCGCTGTCGCGCAGCTTGGCCACCACCCTCGGGAGCCGCACGTCGGCCAGGTCCAGGGCCGAGCTGCGCAGGTCGGTCAGCTCCTGGGCGAGCCCGCGGCCGAGGCGCGCGGACAGGATCACGGCCAGCAGGATCGCGATGAGGCCGAGGCCGCCCGCGATGACGATCTGCGCGATGATTCCCGAGGCGGCGGCGTCGGTGCGGGCGTTGAGCAGGTTGGCGCGGCTGACGCCGAGCTGGTCGACCCGCGACCCGAGCTGGTCGGCGAGCGGCTGCCAGGCGGCGGACTGCTCCGGGCGCCCGCCCCGCGCGATCACCTGGTTCTCCATGGTGGTGAACCGCTTGTAGTCGGCCGAGGAGAGCAGCTCGTCGTACGGCCGCCGCAGCTCCGCGTCGAGCGCCTGCAGGCCCCTGCCGAGCAGCAGCCTGCGTCCCGCGACCATCTCGGCGAACGCGCGCTGCTCCTCGGCGTTCAGCGAGCCCTGCAGGATGGCCCCGGAGAGCAGGGCGTCCTCCTGGGACAGCAGCTCGCGGGAGCGCACGACCGTCTGCAGGCCCGCCGCCTTGCGGTAGAGCGTCAGCTCGGGCACTGTGACGAGCTGGTCGTACATCTGGTAGAGCGAGTCCTGGATCTCGGTGTACTCCACGATCGCCTGGAGCCTGCTGGTCGCGCGGGCGTCGACGTCCTCGCGGATCACGTTGAGCCTGTCGAGCCGGCGCTCCAGCTCCGTGAGGCTCTGGACCACCTCGGGGCCGGTGGCCGACCGTCCCTCCAGCGAGGTGGCGCGCTGGTGGAACAGCACCACGGCCCGGTCGGTCTCGTCGCGCGCGGCGGACAGGCGCCCGCCGTCGGGGGCGGTGCCGCTCAGGTAGATGGCCGACAGCTGGCGCTCGTGCTGCACGTGGCCGGCGACGACGGCGGCGGGGCTCGCCACCTGCTCGAACACCGTCACGGCCCGGCGGAGGTCGAAGAAGTCGCCCACGATGTGCCCGGTGATAAACATCCAGAGCACGATAAGCGCGACAATCGGCAGGCTGAGCAGTGAATATAACTTAAAGCGAATAGTGCGGTTCTGAAGGGCCATGTCTCCGCGCCTAGCGTGAGGCCTATAAAATCGTAATATCGCGCTTGATTTCGTGAAGATCGCTGCGAGGCTAGCACCCACGGTGACCCTCCGGGACCGAGTTCACGAGGTGCACGCGACCCGCGTGGTCATCGCCCGTGACCGTGGCCACGCAGCGCCCCGGCCCGTCCTCGATCAGGCACAGATACGGGTCCCGCTCGCCGGGGTCGACGTCGAACACGGCGAAGTCGCACCGCGTCCCCGCGGCGAGGGAGCCGATGCGGCCGGGCCCGGTGTCCAGGCCGAGCGCGCGGGCCCCGCCGACGGTGGCCGCCTCGACGAGCCTGCGGGACAGGTCCGGTGCCCGGTACCCCTGCTCCAGAGCCAGCGCGCGGAGCAGGCGTACGTCCTCGAGCAGGTCGAGCGACGGCGAGGAGGCCAGCGAGTCGGTGCCGACGGCGATCGCGCCGCCCTCCTCCAGCAGCGCCGCCACCGGTGGCCCGTCGAGGCCGAGGGTGCGGTTCGACCTCGGGCACAGCGCGACGCTCACCCCGCGCTCGCGCAGCAGCGCCCGTTCCTCCGCGTCCAGGTGGACGCCGTGGGCGATGTGGCAGTGCGGCCCGAGCAGGCCGAGCGCGTCGAGGAAGGCGACCGGCCCCTGACCGGTGCCGCCCGCGCGCAGGATCTCGAAGTCGAACCCCAGCTCGCGGACCAGATGAGCGATCGGCCCTGTGCCGGAGACCGTGTACTCCCGCTCGTGCGCCGACTCCAGCAGGTGGATGTGCTGGCGCAGCCCGAACCCGCGGGCCAGCACCGCGAGGTCGGCGAGCACGCCGGTGTCCAGGGTGTACGGGGCGTGCGGCGAGAGCCCGACGGCGCCCGTGCCCGCGGCGCCCAGCTCGCGGACCGTCGAGGTCAGGTGGTGGCGCCCGGTCTCCGCCCAGCTCGCGTCGGTGTCGCCGAGCACCTCCAGGTAGGAGATGCCGGCGAGGCCCGCCTGGGCGAGTACGGGCATCGCCTCCACGTCGGTCACCACGTCGGCCACCGCCGTGGTGCCGTGGCGCAGCGCCAGGAGCGCCCCCTCCCGCGCGCTCCCCGCCCAGTCCGCCCCCGCGGACGAGAAGTAGACCGCGTCGAAGGCGTTCGACCACTCCTCGAACGTGTCGTAGACCCGCCTGCCGACCTCCGCCATGCCCGTGAACTGCAGGTGGGTGTGGGCGTTGACCAGCCCCGCCACGACGACCCCGGGCCAGCGGAGCTCCTCCGCGCCGGGGTGGGCGGCGAGGATCTCCCTGCGGGGCCCGACCTCCAGCACCCTGCCGCGCAGCACGGCCATCGCGCCGTCGCGGATCGGCGGGCGGGACACCGGCATGACCAGCGGCGCCGAGTGGATCACGGCACCCATACGGTCTCCGTCAGCCCGAGGATCTTGGCGGCGACCAGCACGGCGGCCATGGCGGCGAAGCCGCCGAGCACCAGGTAGTCGGCGCGGTCGAAGGCCAGCTCCCGCATCCAGGTGCGGTGCCTGCCGCCGAACCCCCGCAGGTCCATGGCGTTCACGGTGTCCTCCGCGTCGATCAGTGCGTTCACCGTCACGGGCACGACGACGGGCTTCAGCGTGATCAGCCTCTTCACGGGGTTGCGGGTGCGGCTGTGCTCGTACCCCCTGAGCCGTTGCGCGTCCACGGTCTCCTGCAGGCTCGCCCACGTCGAGGGCAGGAACCGGAAGGTCAGGTCGATGCCGTAGGCGAGCCGCTGGGACAGCCCGAGCCGCGCGAACGCCACCCCGAGGTCCGAGGGCGCGATGTTGAACGCCACGGGGAACCCGACCATGGCCAGGGAGATGTAGCGCACGAGCAGGGTGGCCGCGTACGACAGGGTCGCCCAGGTGACGGCGGTGTGGGTGACGGGGACGGTGAAAAGGACCTCGGCGTTCCCGCCGGAACGGGTGTCCGCCGAGGTCAGGATGCTGTTCGCCACGACCAGAGCCGTGGTGAAGGTCAGCATGAACGCCCAGTTGGCCCGCACCTCGCGCCACGGGATCCCCGCGGCGCGGTAGTACGCGAGGGCGGCCGCGGTGCACAGCAGCACGGGCCTGAGGTCGTCGATCCCCGCCACGGCCACGAGATAGAGCACGGGAACGAGCAGGAGCACGCGCGGATCGCGACGGCTCAGGAACGAACCCGCGCCCAGGTAGCGCGGCGTGACGTCCACCCGGTTACCGTCCGGTCCGCTTGGACAGCGGCTCCCAGATGGCGTCCAGGGCGGGGGTCAGGATGACGACGGCGATGCCGTCGGCGATGAGCGCGGGGATGTAATTGACGGTGAAGAAGGTGTTGAAGCCGATGCCCTGCACCCAGATGTCCGTGATCACGAAGAGCAGGCCGATGGCGGTGGCGACCAGGGCTCCGAGAGCGGTCACCACCAGGCGCACGGCCTCGTTGGCGATCGGCGGCAGGTAGGCGAAGATGAGCCCGGCGACGGCGCCGACGAGGCCGTTGGCGACGCTCCAGTTCCAGTACTGCAGGCCATAGCCGGAGATCAGGTCGATGATGGCGTTACCGACCAAGCCGACGAAGAATCCCGCGATCACGCCGAAGCGCTTGCCGAAGAACGGCACCAGCGCGAAGGCGGGGCGGACGGTGACGCTCTGCGTGCCGGGGATGAGGAAGCTGAACAGGCCGAGTACGGCGTAGAGCGCCGCGCCGACCGCGCCGAACACGACCGTGCGCGACGAGATGGCTAAGACGGGCTCTCGCGGGGCGGTTGCGTCTGTGCTCATGAGGGGGTGGTTCCTTCCTGGGGGGATGGGTTGGAACGTGGGTGGTGCGAAAGGCCGCGGGCGAGGTCGAACGGGTGGGGGATCGAGCTCGCGTCGGGCAGGTGCTCGCGCACCGCCCGGACCAGGCTGGTGGCCTGGAGCCCCGCGCGCGACCACACGCCCTCGGCGCGGGCCAGCTCGGCGGGGGAGGCGTCGGCGACCACGCGGCCCTCGTCCACGACGACGACGCGGTCGGCGTAGGTGAGGGCGAGGTCGACGTCGTGGGTGATGAAGTAGACGCTCTCCACGGTTTCGGCGGCCAGGGCGTGGCCGATGAACGCGGTGGTCGTGTGGAGGTCCTGCCCGGCGGTGGGCTCGTCGAGGATCAGCGTGCGGGGGCGCATGGCCAGGGCGAGCGCCACGGTGAGGCGGCGCTGCTGGCCGTACGACAGCGTGCGCGGCGGCCGGTCCATGATGTCCTTCTCGCCGTCGAGGAGCACCGCCCGCAGGACCTTCTCCGACTCCTCGGCGATCTCGCCGGGGCTCCACCCGAGGTTGCGCGGGCCGAACGCCAGCTCCTGGCCGACGGTGGCGCTGAAGAGCGCCTGCCCGGGGTTCTGGAAGACGTAGCCGAAGGTGGTCGCCAGGCTCGCGATCGACCGGTCGGCGACGGGGGAGCCGTCCACCAGGACCTCGCCCCGCGAGGCGGCGATCAGCAGCACGGCGGCGCGCAGCAGCGTGGACTTGCCCGCCCCGTTGGGCCCGAGCACCGCCACCCGCTCGGACGGACCGAGGGCGAGGTCGGTGCCCGCGAGCACCGTGCGCTTGCCGTACCCGAGGCTGACGTCCCGGTACTCCAGCCTCGGGACATCGCCGGCGGCCACGCGGCGGGCCGGCGCGGTGACGGCGGGCAGCTCGGCGGCGCGGGCCACCAGGGTGGCGAACGGCAGCTTGACGTGCCCGACCGGCGCGACCTGGAGGAACCCCTCGACCGGCCCCTGGTAGCGGGTCGCGCCCTCCTCCAGGTAGAGCACCTCGGCCGGCTCGAACTCCAGGATCTCCTCGACCCGGTGCTCGACCACGACGGCGGCGCCCCCGTCGTCGACGAACCTGCGGACCTCGCGCATGAGGCGCAGGCTCGCCGCCGGGTCCAGGTTGGCCAGCGGCTCGTCCACGACGACGACCTTCGGGCGCATCACCAGCACCCCGGCGAAGGCGACCATCTGCAGCTCCCCGCCGCTGAGCCCGGCGGTGGCGCGGTCGAGCAGGTGGGTGATCCCGACGCGGTCCGCCACCTCGGCCGTGCGCCGCCTGATCTCCTCTCGGGGCAGGCCGAGGTTCTCGGGGCCGAAGGCGATCTCGGCCGCCACGGTGGTGCCGACGATCTGTTTGCGCGGGTCCTGCAGCATCGTGCCGACGACCGTGGAGATGTCGCGGATCGTCCGTCCGGTGACCGGCCGCCCGCCCACCAGCACCTCGCCGGTCACCTCGGCGCGGTAGGCGTGCGGGATCAGGCCGTTGACCAGGCGCAGCAGCGTGCTCTTGCCGCATCCGGACGGCCCGCTCACCAGTGTGAGGTCGCCTGGGTTCACGGTGAGGGAGGTCGCGCCGAGTGCGGCCTGCCCGGTGGAAAGGTAGCGGACGCTCGCGTCACGGACCTCGATGAGCGCGGTCATGACGGGATCACCCTTCTCCTTTCCGACGTGTCGCGGGCGGCGCGGAGCTGTCCGACGTGGCGCGGATGGGAGCTCGTACCGGATCTTTGTCCAGAGGAGATTAAAGGGTAGATCTTTGCCTAAGCGCAATTGCTGGTGAAAGGCTGTGTTTTGAGCGGTCTGGCCGAATTATGTGCTTTCGGTTAGCTCAATTACGGTCAGATGAAGCCGGTTGGGGTGCGCGGTTACGCGGGTGTTTCGGACCGCGAACGTGAATTTCCCGCGAACGGTGGCCGAGCGGTGGCACCCATCGCGCCGGCCGAGCGCGCGATCACCGCTTGTCTGCTTGAATCGGGTCAGATGACGCGCCATGCCCTCGGAGGACGCCCATGTCCCGGCCACCGCGGTCGCTCGATCGGCGAAGCCATCCGAACGCCGCCCGCAGGCCCGGGCACGGGTCAGGCCGGAGGAGCGGAGCCCCCGGGCCCCGGCGAGGCCTGCTCGTCCGCCTGGCGCCGCCGATGGCCGGGATCGGCGCGGCGGTCGCCAGTGTGCTGGCCACCTCGCTCGACGTGTGGGACCTGCCCGTCCAGGCGAAGATCGCCGTCACCGTGCTGGCGGCGCTGCTCGTGGGGCTGCTGACCTGGGCCACCACCGGCTCGCCCTCGCAGGGGACGGCGCCCGGCCAGGACGCCGCGGGGACGGAGGCGCCGGCGCAGCTTCCCCCGGTGATCGAGCACTTCACCGGGCGCGGCGACTCGCTCGCGGGGCTGCGCCGCGCGTTCGCCGAGCGCCGTACGGTCCGCAAGGGCGTGCCGGCCGCGCCGCTCACGATGTCGATCTACGGTCCCGGCGGTGTGGGCAAGTCGGCGCTGGCGACCCGCTTCGCGCACGAGATCAAGGACGCCTACCCCGACGGCCAGCTGTACTTCGACCTGCGCGGCACGGACCTGCCCGTACGGCCCGAGGAGGTGCTGCTGGGGTTCCTGCGGGCGCTCGGGGTGCGGCTCACCACGGACTCGGCGGCATGCGCGAGCTGCAGAAGCTCTGGTGGACCTGGACCCGGGGCTGCCGGATCCTGATATTTCTGGACAACGCGGAGCGGGGGGACCAGGTCAGGGACCTGATCCCTCCCGAGTCCGGATGCGCGGTGATCATCACCTCCCGCCAGCCGCTCTTCCTGCTCAACGCCTACGACCGCCAGCTCTCGGTCTTCACCGAGGCCCAGGGGGTGGAGCTGCTCGCGCGGCTCTCGGGCGACGACCGCGTCGCCGCCGACCTCGAATCGGCCCAGCAGATCGTCCGCATGTCCGGCCTCCTCCCCCTGGCGATCAGCATCTGCGGCGGCCGCCTGCGCACCAGGGACAGCTGGACGCTGGCCGGCTTCGCCGAGCGCCTGAGCGACGAGCGCCGCAGGCTCGACCAGCTGGAGGTCGCCCCCAAGATCGACCTCAGCGTGCGGGCGTCCCTCCAGCTCGGGTACGACACCTGCACCGACATCCAGCGGCGCCTGCTCCGCCTGCTCGGGGTGCTGACCGCCCCTGACATGCCCGGCTGGGTGGCGGGCGACCTTCTCGGGGTCTCGGCCATGGACGGCGAGGACCAGCTTGAGGCGCTCGTCGACGCCCAGCTCGTCGAGTTCATCCCTCAGGAGGGCGGCCCCGGCGCGGGCACGCCGACCCGTTACCGGCTCCATGACCTCGTGCGCCTCTACGCCCGCGAGCGCGCCATGATCGAGGAGAGCGACGAGGCGCGGCGCGCGGCCGTCGAGCGCGTGCTGGCCGGCTACCGCCGGGGGGCGGAGGCGGCGGCGATGGCCCGCTGGCCCCAGGACTGGCGGCGGCGGGGCAGCCATCGCCAGGCGGGGCCGCCCGCCCTGCCCGGCGGCCAGGCGCCCCCCGCCGAGTGGTTCAACACCGAGCGGCTCGCCCTGCTCGCCGCCGTCCACCAGGCCCGCACGCTGGAGATGTGGGAGCCCGCCTGGGGGCTCGGCCGGGCCTTCTGCTCCCTGTGCCACTCGCTGCGCGCCTACTGGCCCGACTGGCGGGTGGTCGCGGAGACGGGGTACGAGGCCGCCGTCCAGATGGGCGACGCCCGTGCGCTCGGCATCGCCCTGCTGGAACGGGCGGCGGTCCTCGGCGGCCAGGGGAACCGCTCCGGCGCGCTGCGCGACGCCGAACGGGCCCTGTCGATCTTCACCGAGCTGGAGGAGATGTGGTGGATGGCCCGCGCGCTGCGCTCGGTGGGCATGACCCTGTTCAGCGAGGGCGGTCTCGACCGGAGCGAGACGTACCTGATCGACGCGATCGCGGCGTTCAAGGCCGAGGGCGACCCCTGGTGGTCGGCGCGCACGCAGCGCAACCTGGCCGAGCTGTGGCTGTCGCAGCGCCGGCCGCGCGAGGCCAGGGTCCTGCTGGAGGAGGCGCTCGCCGTCTTCCAGGCGGAGGGCAACCGCTACTCGGAGGCGCAGACCCAGCGGGTGCTCGGTGAGGTGCTGGCGGCCGAGGCCCGTGCCCTGGACGCCGAGGGGGCCTCGGAGGACGCCGAGCGCAAGTACATCCTGGCGGGCAACGCCCTGAGGTTCGCGACCAAGGCCTTCCACGACAGGAACGAGGAGTGGGAGGAGGCCCGCTGCCTGCGCACGGCGGGGGAGATCGGCGACCCCCAGAACGGCCTGCGGGAGTACGCGTCGGTCGTCGAGGCCAAGGAGACGCTCGACCGGCTCGGCGACTCCTGGGGGGTGGCGCGCAGCGAGGTCTCCGAGGGCAGGGCGCTGGCCCGCCTCGGCAGGACCGACCGTGCCGTGGCGGCGCTGCGCCGGGCCGTGAGCGGCTTCGAGGGCCTGGCCGACCGCTGGTGGCAGGCGAGGAGCCTCCGCACGCTCGCGGAGACGCTGGCCGACGCGGGCCGCCCGGGCGAGGCGGTCGAGCCGATCACCCGGGCGCTGGAGCTGTACCGCAGCCTGGGCAACGAGGCGGGGATGACCCGTGCCCAGAACGTGCTGGAGCGGGTGACCAGGGCCTGACCCGGCACCGCGCCCCGGAGGGCGCTAGGCGGCGGTGAGCGGGGTGTGGGAGATCAGGTGGTCCCCGGCTCGCCTGGCCTCGTCGAGGCTCCGGTGGAAGACGCGCTCCACCTCCCGCGCCTGCCCGCCAAGCCCGTCGATGTGCGGAGCCGCCAGCCGGTCCTCCGCGGTGCCGGCGAGCAGCCGCTCGTAGTCGGGGGTGCGCTCCCGTAGCACCTCCAGCCGCCGATGGGCCCGGTAGACGGCGTCGGCGCGCCGCACCTCGCGGGCGTACTCCTCAAGGGTCGCGACGCGTGCCGCGAGCGACCGGAGCGCCCGGTCGAGCGCGTCGTCGTAGGGGGTGAAGATCGCGGCCACGTCGTCGGGCAGGTCGCGCGGCACGATCTTCTCGTGCTCCGCCCGCGTGCGGGTGAGGTCGGCCAGTCGCTCGCCGAGCCGCCAGACCTCGGCCGGGAGGGTGACCGCGTTGTCGATCGAGTCCAGCAGGCCGGCGGCGTGGACCTCGGACTCCAGCACGTCGCCGGTCGCCGCCTGGGCGCGGGCCAGCAGGTCGCGGCAGCCCTCGTCGAGGTCCTCGGGAAGGATGAACCGGGCGGAGTGCTCGGCTGCCACCCGCAGGCGCCTGCGCGCGTCCCGCCGCTCCGGGTCGGCGGCCAGCGCCCGGGCGCCGGCCAGTCCCGTGGCTACGGCCGCCAGCGTGAACATGCCCCAGGGACCGGTCAGCACCCAGGCGGCGATCAGGGAGACCGTGACGGCGACGACGGCGGCCGGGCTTGGACCCGCGGACGGCGGGACGGCTCCGGCGCGTACGGCTTGGAGCGCCCCGGGGCTGGTGCGGAGGGTCCGCGCGACGCCGGGCGGCAGCGAGGGGTCGAGAACGAGCGTCGGGACGGGCGTCCGTGGGTCCACATGACCTCCTTGGGGGAAGGCGGCCGGGCGGCCGGAGCCGATGAGGGCTCGGTCCTTTACATCACGTATGGGCGGGCGTCACGGTGGCAGACGCCACGCGATGGACATGTTCTTTTGCCACTGTGCCCTTACCGCCTTCTTCGCGCGGACATATAGCGCATATAGGGTTGGAAGTGATGAATGAACTAACGAGGTGGATAACTCTTGACGGCGCCGTGAACGTGCGAGACCTCGGCGGTCTTCCCACGGTCGACGGCGAGACGACGACATTCGGGCGGGTGCTGCGCTCGGACAACCTCCAGGGCCTGACGGACGCCGACGTGGAGAGGCTCGTCGGTGAGCTGAAACTGCGCGACGTGGTCGACCTGCGCTCCAACGCCGAGGTCTCCCTCGAAGGCCCGGGCCCGCTCACCAGGGTGCCGGAGGTCGGCATCCATCACCTGACCCTGTTCGCGGAGGGCGGCCGGCACACCGACGTCGAGGCCGACACCGGGAACGCCCCCGCGACCCGCATCGACGCCGACCGGGTGCTGCCCTGGCAGGGCAGGCGCGAGAGCGACGCCGCCGAGGTCAGGGTCCTCGGCTTCTACTACGCCTACCTCCGCGACCGCCCCGACTCGGTGCTCGCCGCGCTGCGGGTGCTGGCGTACGGCGACGGCGCGTGCGTCGTGCACTGCGCCGCGGGCAAGGACCGCACCGGGGTGGTGTGCGCCCTGGCGCTCTCGGTGGCCGGAGTCGAGCGCGAGGCGATCGTGGCCGACTACACCGCGACGGGCGACCGGCTGGAGCGGATCCTCGCCCGGCTGCGCGCCAGCGACACCTACCGGGACGATCTCGACGCGCAGCCCGCCGAGAACCACCTGCCGCGCCGGGAGTTCATGGAGAACTTCCTGCGCGCGCTCGACGAGAGGCACGGAGGGCCGCTCGGCTGGCTCGCCGAGCAGGGCTGGACGGCCGAGGACGCGGCCGCGCTCCGCTCCCGCCTGCTCGGCTGAACCCAGCCCGGCCTGATCGGGCCGATCAGGCCGGGCCACGGCTCACGACAGTGCGGGCCGGAGCCCTGGCGCTACGCCGGGCCGGGTGAGCCGGAGTCCCGCGCGAGCGGGACGACCCGCCGCTCGGCCGCCGAGGTGCGCGCGGCGTGCAGCACGGCCAGCGCGGCCGACACCTCCACCGGATCGACCGGCGGCGGGGCGCCGTCCCTGAGCGCGGCCACCACGCCGGCGTAGAACTCCTGGTAGGCCCCGGGCTCGGTCTCCACAGGACGGCCGTCGCCGTCGGCGCCCAGCACGCCCCACCGCTCGGGCTCCTCGGCGCCCCACCCGGGACCGCCCGGGCGCTCGCCCGCCCGCAGCCGCTCCTCCTGGGGGTCCAGGCCCCACTTGACGTACGCCGCCCGGGACCCGAGCACGCGGAACCTCGGCCCGAGCTGGGCGGCCACCGCGCTCATCCACAGATGCGACCGGGCGCCGCTCGCGTGGGTCAGCGCGATGAACGCGTCGTCGTCCGCCTCCACCCCGGCCCGCCGGACGTCGGTCTCCGCGTACACGTCGGTCACCGGGCCGAGGTACCGCAGGGCCTGGTCGACCAGGTGGCTTCCCAGGTCGTACAGCAGGCCGCCCAGCTCGTCCGGGCCGCCGTTCTCCCGCCAGCCGCCCTTGGGCACGGGCCGCCAGCGCTCGAACCGCGACTCGAAGCGGTGGACCTCGCCGAGGTCGAGCTTGCACAGCGTGCGGAAGTCGCCGTCCCAGCGGCGGTTCTGGAACACCGTCAGCATCAGGCCGCGCTCGCGCGCCAGCCGTACGAGGTCGAGGGCCTCGGCGGCGGTGGCGGCCAGGGGCTTGTCCACCACGACGGGCAGCCCCGCCGACAGCGCCTGCGTGGCGAGCGGGACGTGCGTGCGGTTCGGCGAGGCGACCACCACGAGGTCGAGATCGAGCCCGAGCAGGCTCTCGGCCGAGGGGACCACCCGGGCGCCCGGGTGATCGCGGCCGACGCGGGCCGCCCGCTCCGGATCCCGCGTCACGACGGCGACGAGCCGCAGGCCGGGTGTGGCGGCGATCAGCGGGGCGTGGAAGAACTCCCCGGCCGGGCCGTACCCGGCCAGGCCTACCTTGATCATGAGTCGCGCTCGTCGCGCTCGGCGAGGAAGCGCTCGAACTGCGCGGCGAGCTCGTCGCCCGTCGGCATGGGAGTGGTCTCGGCCATGAGGTTCTCGCGCTCGGCGCCCGCAGTGAACGCGTCGTACTGCTGCTCAAGGCCCTGGATCGCCGTGGACAGCTCGGCCGAGGCGATGATCTGCTCCTCTATCTCGGCCGTGGTCTTCTCGGCGGCGTCCTTCAGCGCCGCCAGGGGGAACACCAGCCCGGTGCTGCGCGTGACCGCCTCGAGCGCCGTCACCGCCGCCCTTGGGTACTCCGCCTGGGCGAGGTAGTGGGGAACGTGCACGGCGTAGCCCAGCGCGTCGTGGCCCCGCGCTCCGAGCCGCAGCTCGATCAGGGCGGCGGCGCTGCCCGGCACCTGGATCTTGCCGAACGGGCTGCCGGGCCCGCTCACGAGCTCGGGCCTCGTGCCGTGGGCGGTCACGCCGAGCGGGCGGGTGTGCGGCGCGGCCATGGGGATGCCGTGCATGGTCACCAGCTTGCCGATGTTCAGCCGGGTGACCAGCGTGCCGATCGCCTCGGTGAACAGCTCCCACTCGCGGTCGGGCTCCGGGCCGCTCATCACCAGGAACGGCGTGCCCGTCGCGTCGTTGGCGAGGTGGACGGCGAGCTCGGGGGCCTCGCAGTCGACCCAGCGGTCGGTGTCGAAGGTCATCAGAGGCCGCCGCGACCGGTAGTCGAGGAGGCGGTCGACGTCGAACGTCGCCACGACCCGGTGCTCCAGTTCGGCGAGCAGGTGGCCGATGGCGAGCCTTCCGGCTCCTCCGGCGTCCACGAAACCCTCAAAGTGGTAGAGCAGCACCGGATCGGTCAGCTCAGGGACATCACCGCTGAGCCGGTAGAGATCCGTCGGGTCGAACACCTTGGGTCCCAGCCTTTCTTTCGTCTCTCAAGAGAGAACCTATGGGATGTCCTGGGGATTCCGCCGCGCGAGTCGCCCGCTACCCGGGGTTCGGCCCCGGGCACCCAGGCGGTGCACAATGGAGGGCGTGCGGGAGGACGCGGAGGTCGAGGAGCTCGCCACCCGGCTGTTCCAGCTGGCCAGGGCGGGGCGCACCGAGCAGCTGTGCGCCTATGTCGACGCGGGGGTGCCGTCGAACCTCACCAACGACAAGGGTGACACCCTGCTGATGCTGGCCGCCTACCACGGCCACGCCGAGACGGTGCGGGCGCTGGCGTCGCGGGGGGCCGATCCCGGGCGCGTCAACGACCGCGGGCAGACCCCGCTCGCGGGCGCGGTCTTCAAGAAGGAGCCCGAGGTGGTGCGGGCACTGCTCGACGCCGGGGCCGACCCCGCCGCGGGCACGCCCTCCGCGGTCGACACCGCCCAGATGTTCGGACACGCCGAATTCCTGAAATGGTTCGAGCACAAACTTAAATAGCACCCGCAACCGGGGATGTTGCGTTGTAGTTATACGGAGTTTTTGTTGCCATGATGTGGAGATGGCTGATTTAGCGCCGTCCAGGCTTCTTCTTCCTCCTTTGTCGTGTCCGTTCCCCAGCCTTATCAGCCCGTACGCCGACCAGGTCAACGAGGAGACCTTCTCCTGGCTGGTCGCCAGCCACATGATCGACGACCCGGCGGAGCTGGACCGCTACCGCGAGGCCTGCTACGGCAGGCTGGGCGCCCGCACCTACCCCTACGCGGGCAACGACATGCTCCGGCTGGTCACCGACTGGTGCGTGTGGCTGTTCGCCTTCGACGACGCGTTCTGCGAGTCCGACCGCCGGGCAGCCGAGATCGCCCGCGCGCTGCCGCAGCTGCTCGCCGTGCTCGACGACCTCGACCCCGCGGACGCCGCGTACGTGGAGAACCCGTTCGCGCGCGCGATGCTCGACATCAAGGCCCGCGTCAGTGCGGCGGCGGACGCCGACCAGCTCGACCGCTGGCGGTCGGTCACCAAGGACTACCTGTTCGCCCAGGTGTGGGAGGCGGCCAACCGCGAGGACGCCGTGGTCCCGACCTACGGCGACTACATCTTCATGCGGCGCAGGACCGGAGCCATGCTGACGGTCTTCGCGCTGATCGACGTCGCCACCGGGTGTCCGCTGACCCCCGGCGAGTGGCGCCACCCGGACGTACGGGCGATCACCGAGAGCGCCAACGACGTGGTGGTGTGGGACAACGACCTCCTCTCGTATCCCAAGGAGCGCACCGGGGTGAACTCCGGCAACAACCTCGTCAGCGTGCTGGCCAGACACCGGCACCGGTCGATCCAGCACGCGATGAACCAGATCGGCAGGATGCGCGACGACGCGGTCCAGCGGATGGTGGACCTGCGCTCGGCGCTCGAAGGGCTCGACTCCGAGGCCGTGGCGGCGTACATCAGGGGCCTGGAGCACTGGATCAGCGGCAGCATCGCCTACTCGCTGACGAGCAGCAGGTACACCAGGGCCTGGCAGGGCGCGTCGGCGCAGCGTGTCATGCGCCACCAGGGCGGCTGACCCGGCGCCCCGGTCACCTGGCCGGACCGGCCCCGGCCAGGGGCCGCCCGGCTAGGCGACGGGCGCGTCGCTCGGGTCGATCTCGCCCATGGCGTAGCTGACGGCCTCCTCGAAGCTCATCTTGGAGCCCTGCTGGTAGACGTCGAGGTAGGAATCCTCCCCCAGAACGCGCTTGCACTCCTTGACGCACTGCTCGTGCTCGGTGCTGAAGAACGGCGAGCCGAACTGCGGCAGCCCGAAGAGCTGCCAGTTGGCCTGCGCCGCGCCGAGGATGCGCGCCGCCCGCGCGGGGTCGCCCTTGTCGACGGCGAGCTGGGACAGCGTCTCCATCGCCAGCACGGCGCCCAGCACGTCGTGGAAGTGGCGCTTGATCCGCAGGGACTCCTGCGCGCTCAGCACGGCGTCGTCGGTGCGGCCGGTCATGCGCTCGATGTCGGACGTCGCCCAGACGGCGTAGGAGCGCAGCCAGAGCTCCCCGCGCTCGGCGCACAACTGGCGGCAGTCGCGGAGCAGCGACTCGGCCTCGGTCAGCTCGTCCTGCTGGGTGAGCACGACCGCGAGCTCGACGATCGCGGGCAGCAGCCCAGGGTTCAGCTCGCGCCCGCTGCGGTGGAACTCGATCGCCACACCGAGCAGGGCCGTCGCCTTGTGCAGGTCGCCCTGGAGGAAGGCGGCGGTGCCCTGCATCTTGGTCGCCAGGATCACCGCGATCGAGTCGCCCACGCGGACCGCGTCGGTGGCGCACTTCTCGGCCGCGTCCAGCGCGCCCTCGGTGTCGCCCTGGGCGCTGCGGACGTACGCGAGCACCCACAGCGCCTTGCAGCGCTCCTTGCTCGGCTGGGGGCAGTTGTGCAGGGCCCGCTCCAGGTAGAGGCGGCCTTCGCGGGCGAACCCGCAGGCGACCCACATGAACCACAGCGAGGACAGCAGCTCGAGGCCCGTGCGCGCCTCGCGGGGGTCGTGGAGGCAGTAGTCGAGCGCCGCGCGGATGTTGTCGTGCTCCTGGCGCATGCGGCCGAACCAGTAGACCTGCCGTGGCCCCGACCAGGCGTGCTCACCCCGCTCGGCGAGCTGGAGGTAGTAGTCGCGGTGGCGGCGCCGGACCCACTCGGTCTCCTCCAGCTTGTCCAGCCACTCCTTGCCGTAGCCGCGCAGGGTGTCGATGAGCCGGTAGCGCACGCCGGCGCGCTCGTTGCCGCTCAGCAGGATGGACTTCTCCACCAGGCCGGTGATGAGCTCCATGATGTTCTCGGCGGGGAGGTTCTCGCTGGCGCAGACATAGCGGGCGGCCTCCAGCTCGAAGTCGCCCGAGAAGATCGACAGGCGGGCCCACAGCAGCCGCTCGGCGGGCTCGCAGAGCTCGTGGCTCCACCCGATGGCCGCGCGCAGGGTCTGGTGGCGGGGCAGCGCCGTGCGGCTCGCGCCCGCGAGCAGGCTGAAGCGGTCGGTCAGCAGCGCCAGGATCTGCTCCACCGACAGCGCCCGCAGGCGGACGGAGGCGAGCTCGATCGCCAGCGGGATGCCGTCGAGCCGCCGGCACAGCTCGGAGACCGCCGTGATGTTGTCCTCGTCCACCGAGAAGGAGGGGACGACGGCGGACGCGCGCTCGGCGAAGAGCTGGACGGACTCGTTGACGAACGGGCTCTCCACGTCGTCGTCGCCCGGCACCTGCAGGGGCGCGATGGGGATCGACTGCTCGCCCTGCACGCCGAGGGACTGCCTGCTGGTCGCCAGCACCCGCACGCGCTCGGCGCTGCGCAGGAGCTGGTCGACGAGCTCGGCGCACGCCCCGCGCAGGTGCTCGCACGAGTCGATCACAAGGAGGGCGTCGCGCCGGCCCAGCCACTCGGTGAGGGCCTCGGCCTCGGGCCTCGCCGACTGGTCGGCGATGCCGAGCGCCGCGCTGACGGCGTGCTGGACCATGGTGGGATCTTGCAGCCGGGACAGGTCGACGTACCAGACGCCGTCGGGGAAGTGCGAGCCGACCTGGTGGGCGACGCGCAGGGCGGTGCGGGACTTGCCGACCCCGCCGATGCCCGTCACGGTGACCAGGCGGGAGCCGTGGAGGCGCTGCCTGATGGTCGCGAGCAGCCGGTCTCTACCGACGAAGCTGGTGAGCTCCGCGGGGAGATTTCCCTCTCTGCGCCATCCTGCCGGCGTTGCCATGGGCCGCCTCACGGGGGTCGTTCCGGCGTGCTACCTGCCTCCGCATCGTACCTGTGCGGGGCGTTACCTGTCCCTGTGCCGCCGATGTACGCCTGAGATGTGGGCTCCTGGGGTGACTGCTCCGGGGACCACACCTGACATCACTTTTGAGGGGTGACAGGGGAGATCTTGGTGCGTGGAATGATCGGCCGCCCCGGCGGCCACGTAGCATTGTGCCGTGACTGTGCGAGAGCCGGATGACCTGCGTCCGGTGGACCTCTCCGACGAGGGGCTGCCGGTTCTGCCCGACCAGACGAGCGACGACACCGACACGGGCTGGGGCGAGTGGCGCTCCCCGTCCGACGACGACGTGTCCTGGCTGCTGGAGGAGCGCCCCCCGCACTGGGACTGAGGTCGGGGGGAGCGGCGTTTCGGCCCGGAGACGGACATCCGCCTCCGGGCCGCATCTTCCACTTCGGGCCCCGGCGGTCAGGCGCCGGCCATGCCCGCCGAGGGAGTGGAGCCGTTCACCGTGAGCACCCGCTCCGGTCGCTCGGCCCCCTCGGGCCCGTCCGGCACCACGATCGCGGGGAACGTGCCGGTGTCGACGATGCCGTGCTCGTTGTACGCGATCTCGATCAGCGCGTGGGCCCGTGGTTCGAGCTTCCACAGCGCGCGGTACTCGCGGGCGGTGACCAGCGAGATGCCGGTCTCCCTGGCGATGTCGGCGGCGCGCGGGACGAACTTGCGGTCGATCTGCTTGTCCCAGTACGCGCGGGCCGCGCGCATCAGGGCCGCCCGCTGTGCGGTGTCCACCACGGCCGGGGCCGGGTCGACCATCTCGGCGTCCTCGTCGTCGTCGGCGATGTAGGCCGCGACGGGGGAGGAGGCCACGGGCAGCGCGTGCGGCCTCGGCGGCTCCTCGGGCTCGGGACCCCACGGCACCGGCGGGCGCAGGTCGATCAGGGCGCTGGTGTTGTACAGCGCGCCGATCTGCGACAGCAGCGCCCCCTGGCGGTCGCTGTCGACCGCGAGCCCGGTGTGCTCGACGGCCTGGTCCATCATGCGGTCGAGCCTGCCGAGCGCCGCGCGCATCTTGCGGTCGGAGGCCCCCGCCTCGCGGAGCGCGCGGGCGCGCTTGGCGGCCAGGGCCACGCGGGTGAGCCTGCGGTGGGCGTCCACCTCGCTGGCGGTGCGGTCGCTCACCTCGGCGAGCCCGAGCCGGACCATGGCGCGCTCGGGCGTCAGCCGCCACTTGATGCGGGAACGCCCGGTGATGCGGTGGCGCTCGATCGCCATGCCACGCTCCCACAGCCACGCGGCGACCAGCGGGGCGGCGAGCCGGAAGATCGCCTCGGCGAGGCTGCGGGCGTCCAGGCTGGACAGCACCGCGGACAGGCTCGTGAGCGCCCACACGGCCATGCCGTCGATGCCGGCGGAGTAGTTCTCCCGCATGTTGCGGCGGGCCCGCACGGCGCTGGTGATCACGGCGACTTCGATGAAGGCGAAGAGCAGAAACCTCAGCGGCCCGTCGAAGCCGAGCACGTCGCCGGAGAAGCGCCACATGCCCTGCGCCGACACCCCGGTGGCGATGCTGGCCGCGACGATGGTGAGGATGTCCTCCGCCGGGCGGTTCACGGCGAACCTGCGGAAGGCCTGGGCCGCCGCGCGGTAGGCGGCGCGAAGGGCGAAGTACGCAAGGACGAGCAGCACCAGGGCGGACACGCAGATGATGGCCGTTTCAACCCGGTGTTCGGAGGTGAAAGTCGTTATCTGATCGAAGGGGGGCATCAGTCTCTGTCCGTCATTCTCGATGTCCGACAGGATTACCGAGAGGATCATTCCAGAATATCGCCGAACATGTTTGCAGAAACGGACATTCGTCTCCCGAAAGTCACCTTGCGCACCCGCCCCAGGGGTACGAATACCCGGCGTTCCCGTTCGCGGGCGGAGGGGCGTCTTGCCCGCCCGTCTGGACTTGCCGGGTATTAAGCGATAAATGCTCCTTTAGGGCTTTTGGGGGATTTGTCGGGCTAGCTGGCCGGCGGGTCGCTGAGAGGCGTTGGGTTGTCAAGAGGCGCTGGGTCGCTGAGTGACGGACGTCCGTGCGGCGGGAGTGGTCAGGAGACGACGTCCTTGCGGCGGAAGCGGCGGAAGGCCAGCGCCGCGAGGACCACGGCGTAGGCGACCGACAGGGACGCCCCCTTGATCATGCCGCTCCAGTCGAGCTGGGGCACCAGGGCATCCAGCCAGGCCGTGCTCCAGAAGGTCGGCAGGAACTCGCGCACCACCCCCAGCGCCTCCACCGCCTGGAGGATGTTGCTCACGATGACGAGCCCCACCGCCCCGCCGACCGCCCCCAGCGGCGAGTCGGTGCTCACCGAGAGCAGGAACGCCAGCGCCGCGACCACGAGCTGGTTCACCAGGGCGTACCCGATGACGATGCCGAACCGGGGCAGCACCGTGGTGGCCGCGATCGTCTCACCGGTGCCGGGCAGGCGGATGTCGTTCCAGCCGAAGGCGACGGTGCCCGCCAGCAGCGCCATGACCGGCAGCGCGATCACCGCCGCCGCCGAGTATCCGAGGGAGACGGTCAGCTTCTGCCGCAGCAGCCGGTCGCGCGGCACCGGGGCGGCCAGCAGGTAGCGCAGCGACGACCAGCTCGCCTCGCTCGCCACGGTGTCCCCGCAGAACAGCGCCACGGCGACCACCAGCAGCAGCGTGGCCGACACCGAGAGCGTGAACGCGGCGAAGTTGAGGCCGCCCTGCGTGGCGAGGTCGGAGAGCCTGAGGGAGTTCTGCTGCGTGGGCGCGGGGCCCAGGGAGAACGCCACCACGAGGATCCACGGCAGCGCCAGCAGCAGGCCGAACATCACCAGCGTGCGGCGCCGCTTGAACTGCCTGACGACCTCCACCCGCAACGGCAGCGTGCGCCCCGGCGCGTACGCGGTGCTCGCCCCGCGCGGCGCGTTCGTCTGTACGGAGGTCATGCTCTGTCCCCGATCAGGTCCAGGAAGACGTCTTCGAGACGCCCCTTCGAGCCGTTGGACGGAACCGCGCCGCCGAGCAGGGCGCTGACCCGGCCCGCCGTCACCAGGCGGCCCCGGTGCATCACGACCACGTGGTCGCAGGTCTGCTCCACCTCGGCCAGCATGTGGCTCGACACGATCACCGTGCGGCCGGTCGCGGCGTAGCGGATCAGTACCTTGCGCATCTCGGCGATCTGCGGCGGGTCGAGGCCGTTGGTGGGCTCGTCCAGGACGAGCAGGTCGGGCAGGCCGAGCATGGCCTGGGCGATGGCGAGGCGCTGGCGCATGCCCTGGGAGTAGGTGCGCACCGCCCGGTCGAGGGCGGAGCCGAGGGCGGCGATCTTCAGCGCCTCGTCCATGTGGGCGTCGTCCCCCGGACGGCCGGTCGCCCGCCAGTACAGGTCGAGGTTCTCCCTGCCGGTCAGGTGGGGCAGGAACCCCGGGCCCTCCACGAAAGACCCGAGCCGCGACAGGACCGGCGCGCCCGGCGTCACCCGGTGCCCGAAGATGCGGATCTCGCCCGCGTCGGGATGGATCAGGCCCATCAGCATGCGCATCGTCGTCGTCTTGCCCGCGCCGTTCGGCCCGAGCAGGCCGAGGACCTGGCCCTGCTCGACGCGGAACGACAGGTCGTCCACGGCGAGCTCGCCGTTGCGGTACTTCTTGGCCAGGCCGGTGATCTGCAGCGGCACCCCGGCCAGCTCGGGGTCGGGCTCACCGGCCCGCCGGCCGCGCCCGAGGAGCAGCAGGACGGCGGCCAGGGCGAGCGCGGCGAGCGGGAGCGCCCAGACCCACCAGGCGAGGCCGGCGGCGACGGCGGTCAGCGACGCGTCCGTCGGCACGGTCAGGGTCTGCGAGGCCAGCCCGACGCGGTGCACCGCAGGAGCCGAGGGAGAGGCGTACCCCATGTCGGTGGTGCTCAGCACGACCCGCAGCCGGTGCCCCGCGTCGAACCGGTAGTCGATCGCCGGAAGCGTGACCGACACGGGTGTGCCGGCCTGGGTGGCGGTGACCCGCAGCGGGGCGACCAGGCCCTGCGGCAGCGCGGGACGCTGCCCGCCGACGTCGTAGAGCTTGGCGAACAGGGTGACCTCGCCCTCGCCGTGCACCCGGACCTTCACCACGGGGGCGCCGGTCACCTCCAGGGGCGCGGTGAGCGGCGCGGACTCGAAGACGGCGCTCTGCCCCGGCATGTCGATCGAGAGACCGGCCCCGCCGAGGTTGCCCAGCAGCCCGCCCACGCCCGGCACCGTGGAGATCGAGGCGGGGGAGCCGCCCGGCGGGCTGGCCACCTGCTGGTCGGGGCCCGCGATCTGGACCGGCGACTGCGCGGTGCCGGACAGCCCGGAATAGCGCCCGGTGCCGGCGTGGACCAGGACGGGGCGGCGCGTGCCCGGGTCGCGCCCGCCGTCGCGGGTGACGGTGAAGGCGTCCCCGAGGGGCGTGCCGTCCTTCTTGAGCCAGTGGCCGAACCAGCCGATCGTGCGGTCGGCCACCCAGTCGGGCTCGGCGTCGCCGCCGTCGTGCCCTCCATCGAACCAGGCGACCTCCACGGGGGCGCCGGTGGCGGCGATGGCCCTGGCGTTGGCGTCGGCGTGGCCGAGCGGGAACAGCGAGTCGTGCTTGCCCTGGATCAGCAGGGACGGCACGCGGATCTTCCCGGGCACCGAGACCGGGCTCGACCTGCGGAGGGTCTCGACGGCGCCGGGGGTGGCGCGGCCGGTCTCCGCGACCTGCTGGTACATCTGGCAGATCTCCGGCAGGAACCGCCCGCACTGCACCTCCCGCGCCTGCTCGGCGGGATCGGGCGAGCCGGTCGCGGGCCGTCCATCGGCGGGCGTGCCCGTGCCGTCCCGCGAGCCCGTGCCTCCCGGGGCGCCGGTGAGGCCGCCGAGCGCGCCGGCCCCCGGCGCCAGGGGGGAGTCGACGGCCCTGCTGAAGAACAGCCCGGCCCACATGCGCTTGAACACGCCCTTCTCGGGACCCTCGCCCGTGGCGTCGGGGAAGAGCGCGTCCGCCAGGTCGTACCAGGTGATCTGCGGGACGATCGCGTCGATGCGGGCGTCGTAGGCGGCGGCCATCAGGGTGATCGCCCCGCCGTACGAGCCTCCGGCCATGCCGAGGCGGGGGTCGCCCGCGGAGTCGAGCTGCACCTCCGGGCGCCGGGCGATCCAGTCGATCAGCTGCTTGACGTCCTTGACCTCGTAGTCCGGGGAGTTCAGCGCGATCTGCCCCGTGGAGGCGCCGAAGCCGCGCGCCGACCAGGTCAGCACGGCGTATCCCGCCTGCGCCAGCCGTACGGCCTCCTCGCGCACGCTCTGCTTGCTGCCGCCGAACCCGTGGGCGAGGAGCACCGCGGGGGCCTTCCCGCCCCCGGCCGGGGGGAAGAACGTGGTGTCCAGCGTCACGCGCTGGTCGTCACGCGGGCCGTCGACGACCGGGATCCTCTGGTCGAACCCCTTCACCGGCGGGGGCGAGGGCCACAGGGCCCACACCGCCGCGCCGAGCACCAGTAGCGTCGCAACGATCAACGCCGCCGGCCGCCTCCCCGCAAGCTTCATGCCGAGAGCCTACTGAGTGCCGCTGAGAGATCGCTGAGACGCCTCGCCCGAGGTGAATGCGGGTTATCTCGGGGAAGTCCCCGATTGCGGAGCATGTCGAGGACCGGCATCATTCATCGCGTGAAGGCAGGCACGGCTATCAAGGACAAGGCCACTCGCTGGGTCGAGTGGGCCCTCCCCTACTGGACCAGGGGAGAGGCGGGCAGGGAGACCCCGCCGGACCTCTTCCGCTTCCTCTATCTCAGCTGGATCGCGGCATTCGTGCTGAAGGTCTTCGGCGCCTCCTGGGACGTCTCCTGGCACTTCAAGTGGCTGCGCGACGACCTCGCGCCTCCGCACCTGCTCAACAGCGCGGGCACGGCCATCGTGGTCGCCCTGATGATCGTGCACAGCTACACCGGCTACGGAGTGGACCGCACGGCGCAGCGGCTGATCCAGTGGGGCACCGGGGCGTTCCTGATCGCGGTGCCGATCGACCTGATCAACCACAGGGTGAACGGCGTCGACATCACCTCGTGGAGCCCCTCCCACATGCTGCTCTACATCGGCACGGCGTTCATGATCGCCGGAGTCATCCGCGGGTGGTACCTCTACGCCCCCGAGGGCAGGCTGCGCCCGATCCTCCTCGGGGCGTTCTTCGTCTTCTTCCTGGAGAACACGCTCTTCCCGAGCGAGCACCAGGAGTACGGCGTGCTTGAGCTGGCGTCCTGGGACCGCGGGCCCGAGCACGTGTACGCCGAGCCGAGCCTGCTGGAGTTCGCCGCCAAGCAGATGGGCCGCCCGATGGACCGTGGCATGGTCGAGAAGTTCTCGCTGCCCGTCCCCGACTGGGTGTATCCCCTGTGGTTCGGCATCGCGGCGGTGCTCGTGCTCGTCCTGGCGCGCAGGCTCGTCGGCCGCAGGTGGACCGCCACGGCGGTGGCCGCCGTCTACGTCGGCTTCCGCGCCGCCATCTGGCCGCTGCTCGTCGTCTTCCACTTCCCGCCGTCGGCCGTGCCGTTCTTCCTGGTCGCCGCCGCCTTGGGCGTGGACCTGGCGTTCATGATCCGGCTTCCGGCCGTCCGGGCGGCACTGGGTGCCGTGCTGGTCACGGCGGCGATCTACGGCGGCCTCGCCGTGCAGGACCGCCTGCTGGAGGCCCCGCCCTACATGCTCGCCTCGTGGCCGGTCGCGGCCGTCGTGCTCGGCGCGGCGTGGTTCGGCGTCGAGTGGTACGGCCGCAGGCGCTCGGGCGAGTCCAAGACTTCAGGCCCCCTCCCGATGAGCGCCCCCGCCACCCCGTAACCGACTCCCTCGCGCCCCGGTCAGGCGACCGGGGCGCGGGTCAGGGCGACGGCGACACCGTACGCCACGGCCATAACGCCGACTTCGAGCGCCGCCCAGGCGGCGAACGCCGTGGCCCGCCGCTGTGCGATGCCCGGAAGCAGCCGCCAGCGGATGTGGGCCCCGAGCGCCGCGGCCCCGCACACCAGGATGATCTTGGCGACCACGAGCTGCCCGTAGTGGGTGGTGAACAGCGACCAGGGCAGCCGCGTCGTCGGTGACAGCCCCAGCTCGACCAGCCCGTTGAACAGCCCCGAGAGCGCCACCACGACCAGCGCGAGGGTGGCCAGCCGCGAGAACCTCGGAAGGGCGCGGGCCAGCAGGTCGCGGTCCCTCGTCAGGAGCACGGCCAGCGCCACGAGGCCGCCCGTCCACGCCGACGCCCCGACGACGTGCAGCTCCATCGAGACCATGCTGAGGTCGTGCCAGTACCAGTTCGAGGCGTGGCCGCTGACCGGCAGCGGCAGCAGGCCGAACACGGCGACGACGACGCGCAGCTCCGCGGGCACCTTCTCCCCGAAACGCACGGCGAGCAGCCCGAAGCACGTGTAGATGAGGGCGCACGCGGCGCTGATCACCAGTCCCTGGCCCGAGCCGATCACGCTGACGTACCCGGCGGGGTCGGGCATCCGGCCGGGGGTGACCTCCGCGGCGCTGAGCACCATGGCCACCAGCGCCGCGACGGCCCACCCGAACGCCGCGAGCACCGCCCAGCTCCGGGCCCTGCTGAGGACCGGCTCGGTACGCTCTGGGTCGTCGAAGCCGAGGAACCTGGGCAGCAGGCTGAGCCCGACGACCGCGAGGGCGCACAGGTCGAGGATCAGGCGGACGACCGGCAGGCCGTACTCGACGACCGGCCCGGGAACCGCGATCCCCGGGACGGCCTCCGGGGAGGTCCACCAACTGGCCACCACCACGGCCAGAAGCGCCGCCCCCACACCTCCCCAGACCACCGGCCACCGCACCACCCCACCCGCCACGAACGAGCCGGCGGACGGCCGGATGGGAGGTTCGGCGGACGGCTCGAAGCGGGGCTCGGCGGTGGACGGCTCGGGGGGAGGTGCCACCCTGTCTGTGCCGCGGGTGTCGCCCTTGGCGCTCACGCGCCCTGTCCCTTCGCCTGGCGGCCCTGGCGGGCGACGACGAGGATGCCGAGGCCGGAGAGCAGGACCGCGACGACCAGCAGCCCCCAGACCCAGCCTCCGCCGCTCGCCGGGGGAACCGCCGAGGTGGACAGGTCCTTCACGGCAGGAGCGGGGGCGGGGGCCGGCGCGGCGCCGCCCGCGACGGTGAAGCCGACCTTCCCGCTGACGGGGTGGCCGTCGTTGGAGACGATCTGGTAGCCGACGACGTAGTCCCCGGTCGCGGCCGTGGCAGGAAGCGTGGCCGTCACCTCGTTGTCCACGACCTCCACCTGGGCCTTGGAGACCGCGCCGTCCGGGCCGGTCAGCGCCACCTGGGCGAAGTCGGCCCTGACCGGCTGGTCGAAGGTCAGCGTCACCCGGCCGGGCACGGAGGCGAGCCTGGCGCCTTCCTTCGGATCGCTGCCCGTCAGCACGTTGTGCGCCTGGGCGGGCGCGACGGCCACGGCCAGCGCCGCGCAGGCCACCACGAGGACCGTAAGGAATCGCCTCACCGGGACATGACCTTTCCTTCGCGTTCATCGGACGCAGCCATGGTGCCACCTATACGCGCATATAGCCTCCCCGGCCAGGCACCAAGCAGCCCCGGCGCACCTTGGGCGGGCACCGGACAGGTACGGGCGTGGGTGGTTAGGGCCTGGTCGTAGGCTTGGCGGCGTGGAACCTGGACTGTTGTTCGACGGTGCCGCCGCGCACTACAGCAGATATCGCCATGGGTACGGCGACGAGGTGATCGGTCACATCGCGCGCGAGCTGGCCCTTGGCAAGCGGTCCCGGGTGCTCGACCTCGGCTCCGGTCCCGGCACGCTCGCGATCCCCCTGTCCCGGCTCGCCGGCACGATCGTGGCCGTCGATCCGAGCGACGACATGCTGGCCGAGGGGGCGCGCCACTCGCCCGCCAATGTCAGGTGGGTGAAGGGCGATTCCAGCCGCCTGACGTCACTGCCGCTCGGCCGCGTCGACCACGCCGTCATGGGGCGGTCGTTTCACTGGATGGACCGGGCACGGGTGCTCGCCGACCTGGACACCATGCTTCCGCCCGAAGGGGCCGTCGTGCTCGTCGGGCCGGGCCGCGATCCGGTCGATCCACCCTGGGAGCCCGTGGCGCAGGCCGTGCGGCAGAGCTTCGGCGTGGAGTGGCGAGCCAGCACGGACTCCTTCCAGAAGTCCGGACGCCACCATCCGGAGTTGCTGGCCGATTCCACCTTCCGCCGCCTGTCGTTCGCCTCGTTCCGCCGTACGGCACGCCGCGACGCCGAGGCCGTGATCGGGCTCCAGCTCTCGTACTCCTACTCCACGCCCGCCCGTCTCGGCGATCGGCTGCCGGAGTTCGTCGAGGCGCTCGGCCAGGCGCTGGCGGAGGCGCGTCCGAGCGGCGTCTGGGAGGAGGAGATCGTCACCGAGGTGGTCGTGGCTCGCCGGCCCTGAAAAGGCCGCGACCCGCCGGGGCGTTGGAGCCGTGCCGGTCGGAAGTGGGCCCTTTCTCCGTGGGGGCGCTGCCACTACGATCCCAGCACGTCTCAATACCTGGAGTCACGCTGGTGAGTGCTGTCCCCCCGGTCACGCCGCGCCCTGACGTCCCCCTCGCCCTCGCCGAGCCCGTACGGCGGGTGGGCCCCCGCTGGATCACGTTCATCTCGCTGGCGAACCTCGCCCTGTGGATGGCCTACTTCGGTCCGCTGCAGGTGCTGCTGCCCCAGCAGATCGCGGCCGCGGACCCTCTGGGCAAGGAAGCCGCCCTCGCGTGGGTGACCGGCATCGGCGCCGCCGTGGCCATGATCCTCAACCCGGTGGCCGGAGCCCTGTCCGACCGTACGGCCGGGCGCTTCGGCAGGCGCCACCCTTGGACGCTGGCGGGCGCGGTCGCGGGCGGCCTCGGCCTGGTCTTCCTCGCGTTCCAGGGCACGGTCGCGGGCGTGGCGATCGGATGGTGCCTCGCGCAGGCCGGGCTCAACGCCATGCAGGCCTCGCTCACGGCGGGCGTGCCCGACCACGTGCCGGTGAGCCAGCGCGGTCAGGTGTCCGGGTGGATCGGCATCCCGCAGACGCTGGGGGTGGTGCTGGCGGTCGTGCTCGTGACGATGGTCGCCACGACCACCAGGTCGGGATATCTGCTGATCGGCGCGCTGGTGCCGCTGTGCGTGCTCCCGTTCGTGCTCAGCACTCCGGACGCGCGGCTGCCCGCCGGGCATCGGGCCCCGTTCGACGCCAGGGAGTTCCTGCGCGGCTTCTGGATCAGCCCGCGCCGGCACCCGGACTTCGCCTGGGCCTGGCTGACGCGGTTCCTGATGCAGCTCGGCAACGCCGTCGCCCTGCTCTACCTGCTCTACTTCCTCACCGACGCCGTCCACTACGAGCGGCGGTTCCCCGGTCAGAAGGCCGAGGACGGCCTGCTCGTGCTCATCCTCATCTACACGGCCGCGGTCGTGCTCACCACGGTGGTCAGCGGGGTCGTCTCCGACCGCCTGGGCCGCCGCAAGACCCTCGTCACGGTGTCGGGCTTCATCAGCGCGGTGCCCGCGGTCATCATGGCCTTCTGGCCCGAGTGGACGATGGTCATGGTGGCCGCGGTGATCATGGGCGTCGGCTTCGGCATCTACCTGTCGGTGGACAACGCCCTGGTCACCCAGGTGCTCCCGGCCGCGGCCGGCCGGGCGAAGGACCTCGGGGTCATCAACATCGCCAACTCCGGCCCGCAGGTGCTCGGCCCGGTGATCGCGGGCCCGATCGTCGCGAGCCTCGGCGGCTACCCCGTGCTCTACCTCACCTCGGCCGTGCTGGCGCTGCTCGGCGCGAGCCTCGTATGGAAGATCCGTTCCGTCCCCTGACGGCCGCGTAAGCCTCGCGTCCGGACCATGACGGCGCGCGTGCACGCCTTATCCCGCCCTGAACCCACCAAACAGCGGCATACTTCACCGAGACCCCGCCTGTCCATTGTTGGAGCCCGGTCAGCCGTCGAGCAGGTAGGTGTCGAGCCTGCCGCACATGCCCAGCCTGGTCTCGGGGAACGACGTCATGATCCGGGCCTCCCTGAGGTGGTCCGCGTCCCCCTCGCGCAGCGCCTGGAGGTGGACGCCGGTGACCTCGGCGGCCTGGAGGGCCCCCTCCCTCCACCGCTTCTCGAAGGCGTCCAGCTTGCCCGAGACGATGCGCGCCGCCTCGCGGTGGAACGCCGCGAGGGCGTCGCGCCCGTGGTCGCGCAGCTCCAGGAAGCCCTCGATCGCCACGTCACGGCGGCGCCGCGCGTCCTTCGGCCCGGTGATCGCGGAGATCTCGCCGTACATGACCGGGTCGGCCAGCACGGCGGGCGGGAAGGTGAAGACCGCGTCCCCGGCCTCGGGCAGGCCGCTGTTCTGCATGACGACCACGATCCTCAGCCGCCCGTCGTCGTTGACCAGCCGGTGTACGGTCCCGGGGGTGAACCACACGACGGCCCCGGGCTCCAGCGGCGTCTCGGCGTACCCGTCCCAGGTCAGCGTCTGCACCGCTCCGGTGCCCTCGACCACGATGTAGGCCTCCGAGCAGAGCAGGTGCATGTGCGGGGAGCCGCCGCAGACGCCGTCGGCCGAGGCCCAGTCGTAGACCCGCAGCCCCGACACGCCGACGCCCCCGGGGAAGCTCATGGACGTCCCTCCAGCGGGTGGGCGCGCACGTACGCCGAAAGCCGGTCGCGGTCCCAGGCGCCGTCCGCGACCACCACGCGGTAGCGGTGGCGCGCCGTCCCGCCGGGGGGCAGCTCGACCTCCTCGAAGAACGCCAGCGAGGGGTTCACGGCGGCGAAGGGGGTGGTGCGCACGAACCAGGTGGTGCCCGGCTCGGCGAGGAAGAGCAGGGTCGAGGCGCGGTCCACCTCGTCGTGCTCGCCGGTGTAGGCGAGCCAGGACGCGGTGCGCCCCATCATCTCGGGGCCGCCCTGCCCGTCCGCCGCGATCACCCGGCCGTCGGTGAAGGACCTCGGGCCCCGCCAGAACAGCCCGCTGTACCCGGCCATGGGCCTGCCCTCGGTGGTCGGGCTGCCGAAGCGCAGCGGCGCCCCGCGCACGTTGGTGATCGAGGTCGAGAAGTCGAGCGCCCAGGAGCCGTCCTCGACGTCCCGCACGGCCAGCTCCCGCTCCTCGTCCACCCAGTGCTCTCCCGCCTGCGTGTGCCAGGTCAGGCGCTCGCGGCCGGGGGAGGTGAACTCCTCGTGGCGCATGGTGCCGACGTTCGGCAGGTCGGCGTAGCCCCGCCGCTCGCGCACGTAGCTGCCGCCGCCCCAGAAGTTCTGGCCCGACAGATGGGAGACCGTCATCTGCAGGCCCTTGTGCCAGCGGTGGTCGTGCGGCCGGTAGGCGGTGACGACGTCGCCCGCGAGCGTGCGCAACGGGTGGAAGTACGGCTTGGGCCCCTCGAAGGCGGGCATCTCGGGCCGGTAGACGTACCGCATCAGCTCGACGCCGCCCGCCTCGGCGACCAGCTCGGCAGCGGTGTCCTTGACGATCACAGGCTGACCCCTCCGTCGAGGCGGTGGTAGAAGGGGTTCTCGACGGTCAGCTCCGACCGCCGTACGGGCCGGCCGGTGAACGCCGAGGCGTACAGGCCGGTGACGAGCTCCAGCGCCTGCCGGCCCTCCGCGCCGCTCATGGGCGGCCGTTCGCCCCGCTCGTAGGCGTCCAGCAGGGCGGAGAGCTGGGCGGCGTGGGAGCTGGGCACGTCGTCCGGTGGGTTCCACAGAGCCGGGGGAGTGCACGCCCAGTCGTGGTTGCCGTATCCGTACAGGTGCCTGAGCTCCACGGTCGCCTCGGCGAAGTCGAAGCGCAGGTAGCTCTCCTCGCGGCGGGAGAGCACGCTGTTGACCACCGAGGCCATGGCGCCGCTCTCGAACCTGACCGACGCCATGGACACGTCCTCGGTCTCCACGGGACGGTCGATCCGGCGTGCCATGGCGCGGATCTCCTCCCAGTCGCCGAGCACCGACAGCATCAGGTCCATCTGGTGGATGCCGTGCCCCATCGTCGGGCCACCGCCCTCGGTCTCCCACGTGCCGCGCCAGGGCACCGAGTAGTACCTGCTGTCGCGGTACCACGCCGTGACGCACAGGGCGACCATCGGGCGCCCGAGCTCACCGCTCTCGGCCAGGCGGCGCAGATGGCGGGCCCCCGAGCCGAAGCGGTGCTGGAAGACCACGGCGGCGAAGGTGCCGCGCTCCGCCGCCGTGATCCGATCGTGTTCCGCCAGTGACAGGCACGGCGGTTTCTCACACCACACCCATGTCCCGGCGCGCAGGCACTCCACGACCTGGCGCGCGTGGACGTACGGCGGTGTGCAGATGTGGACGAGGTCCGGCCGCTCGCGGGCCAGCATCTCGCCGAGGTCGGTGTACGCCTCGGGGATGCCGTGCTCGGCGCAGAACGACTTGGCCCGCGAGCCGTCGACGTCGACGGCGGCCACGACCTCGGCCCGGTGGCGCTCCCCCGCGAGGGCGGGCATGTGGCACGCGCCCGCTATGCCGCCCGTGCCGACGATGGCGACGCGGATCATCCTGCGTGCCCCCCGCCGCCGAGGACGATGGTGGTGAGCGAGCGCGGGGCCAGATCGGCCCGCAGCCGTCCTCCGCGCCCGTGGACGGCGGCGACGGGCGTCACCGAGTGGGTCGCGTCGGTGAGGTAGGCGGTGGCGCGGCCGTCGCCTCCGGTGAGCAGGTCGGTCGTGACGGCCGAGGTGCCGGTGTTGAGGATCTCGACCACCTGGCCGCCGTCCGCGTTGCGGAAGGCCGTGACCTTGAGCCCGTCCTCGGTGGCGCGCGCCCCGATGCGCACCGCGCCCGGCCGGACGAAGCGGCTGTACGCGGCGAGCGCCCACAGGCGCTTGGACACGTGGTAGGCGTCGCCGTCGAGCTGGATGAGCCCGCGCGTCGCCCCCTGAGAGGTGCCGAACCAGTAGACGTAGCCGCTGACGCCCGCGGTGGCCAGCGACTCGTGGATGTTGGAGGCCACCGCGAAGCCGTCGTACCCGCTGCCGTCGTCCCAGTTCTCGTTCCAGGTGGTGCCGTTGGGCGACCACTCTGACATCCAGGTGTTCCTGCGGGTGGGCAGCGGGTGGTCGATCGGGTCGATGTAGGGATGGCCGGTGTGGGTGGTCACCCAGCGCGCGGCGGCGGGGTCGGCCTCGATCGCCTTGGTGTACCCCTCCTGCACGGTCCAGCCGGCGCCGTCGCAGCAGGCGACCTTGAGCCCCGCCCGCGCCGCCACCGGGCCGAGCACCTTGACGAACTCGGCCGCCTGCTCGGGGGTGAAGCGCATGGAGGCGTAGGAGACGGTCAGATCGGGCTCGTTGGTGAAGCCCAGGTCGGTGATCCTGATGCCCTCACGCGCGTAGAACTTCGTGTACTTCACCAGGTACTCGGCGTACGCCCGGCGCCAGTCGCCGCTCGCGCAGCTCGTGCCGGCCAGGCCGCACAGCGTACCGCCGTTGACGTCGCCGCCGTTGTCCTTCATGTAGCCGGGGGCGCTCCAGGCGTCGGCGTAGAACCTCTTGACCCCGTACGCCTTGGCCTGCCGTGCGAGCCACACCTGGCCGCCGTCGTCCCCGTCCCACTGGTACGCCGGGGTCGCGTCCGGGCCGCCGGGGTCGCTGGGCGCGATCGTGCGCATGTGGTCGTAGACGTTGTCCACCGAGGAGCCGATGCCGAGCCGCAGGATGCTCAGGCCCGCGCCCTTGGTACGGCTGAGCAGCAGGTCGAGCACCTCCTTCTGGTGCTCGGCCGACAGGCCCTGGGCGCCGTGCAGGACGGCCGCGCGCTGGAACGCCTGGGAGAAGCCGAACCCGTCGATCGGCTGGTGACGGGTCCGCCCGTCCACCACGATCTGAGGGGAAGCGTTTTCCTCGGCTCCGGTCGCGGCGTACGCGTGGGTGTTCGTCAGCATGGCCAACGCAAGCCCGGCGGCGATGGCGCCGTGCGCTCGTCTGGGCACTCGGATTCCTTCCGAAAGTTTCAGAAGATTTACGAGACTTTTCGCGCCCTGAAACCTAAGCGGGTTCGGGGCATACGTCAAGACCTCCCGTTGCAATCGCTGAGGAGGTGCCGAAACTTTCGAAGGCGTTAGCGGGAAGGCGGCGGGGCGGTGCTGTCCCTGACCAGCAGGTCGGTCGCCAGCTCGACCCGCCGGGTCTCGGGGGAGTCCCCGCGGGAGATCTCCAGCGCCATGCGGGTCGCCAGCGCGGCCATCTCCTCCAGCGGCTGGCGCACCGTGGTCAGCGGCGGCCACGCCGAGCGCGCGAGCGGCAGGTCGTCGAACCCGACCACGCTCAGGTCGTCGGGGACGCGCAGCCCGGCCCGCCGGGCGGCCTCGAACACGCCGAACGCCTGCATGTCGCTGCCCGCGAAGATGGCCGTGGGCGGCTCGGGCAGCTCAAGGAACGCCTTGCCGTGCACGTGGCCGGAGTCCACCAGGAAGTCGCCGTAGCGGATCAGCTCAGGGTCGACCGTCACCCCGGCGGTCTCCAGCGCCGCGCGGTAGCCGTCGATGCGCGCCCGGCTGCACAGCATCTCGGGCGGCCCGCCGATCATGCCGATGCGGCGGTGGCCGAGCTCCAGCAGGTGGCGGGTGGCCGCCAGCCCGCCGTGCCAGTTGGTCGCCCCGACCGAGGCCACGTCCGCGGCGGGCTCGCCCTCGGGGTCGACGATGACGAAGGGGATGGAACGGGCGAGGAGCTGGCCGTGCTGCCGGCGGGTCAGCCGCGAGGCCACCAGCACCACCCCGTCCGTACGGCGGGCCGCGATGCGGTCGAGCCAGTCGCGGCCGGGCCCCGAGTGGGTGTGCAGGACCGAGACGACCACGGCCGCCTCGGCCTCGCGGGCGGCGGTCTCGGCCCCTCGGATGATCTCCATCGCCCAGGGGCTCTCGATCTCGGCGAAGACCAGGTCGATCAGGCCCACCGGGCCGTCGCCCTGGCCGGTGCGCCGCTTGTAGCCGTGTTCGTGAAGCAGACGCTCGACCCGCCGGCGCGTCTCTGGTGCGACTTCCGGGCGCCCGTTGACGACTTTGGAGACCGTCGGGACCGAAACCCCGGCCTCCTCGGCGATCAGAGCGATCGTGACCCGCCTCTTCGCTGACATGCGACGGAGTGTATCCGAAAGCTTTCGGAATATCCCTCAGTGGGTCCCTCTCGCCGATCCGATCCACCCGTCCGCGCTGCCCTGGGTCTCCCTAACGAGACATGCGCGGCTATTGACGTGTTACGAGCGCTTTACGTACTCTCCGGGTCACGAAATATTCGGGGGGATCAAAGAAAGTTTCAGAGCGCGGGTCTCCCGGCTCTCGCAGCGGGTCCGTAGATAGAGGAAGGAACCACGGAGATGTCGTTGAGTCGGCGAGGTGTGGTGTTACTGGCGGCGGCCGCGCTGTTTCTCGGGGGGTGCGGCGGCCAGGCGAGCACGGGTGACGCGGAGAGCACGGGCAGCGGGTCCTCCTCCGCCGGGAAGGTCACCGTCGAGTGGTGGAACATCTCCACGACGGAACCGCTGAAGTCGTTCTGGGCGCAGAAGGTCAAGGAGTACCAGGCCGCGCACCCGAACGTCACGATCAAGAACGTACCCATCGAGAACGAGGCGTTCAAGGCGAAGCTCTCGACGGTCACCCAGTCGGGCAAGACGCCGGACATCTACTCCACCTGGGGCGGCGGCGTGCTCAAGCAGCAGGTCGACGCCGGGCTGGTCAAGGACCTCTCGTCCGAGGCGGCCACCTGGATCGCCGACTTCACCCCGGCCGCGATGCAGGCCTACCAGTTCGACCAGAAGACCTACGCGATTCCCAGCGACATCGGCATGGTGGGCTTCTGGTACAACAAGGCGCTGTTCGCCAAGGTGGGCGTCACCACGCCGCCGGCCACGTGGACCGAGTACCTCGACACCGTCAAGAAGCTCAAGGCCGGCGGGATCACCCCGATCGCCCTGGCGGGCAAGGAGAAGTGGCCCGGCCACTACTACTGGGCCTACCTGGCCATGCGCATCGCCGGGCTCGACGCGCTCAAGCAGGCCGCGATCGACGACGACTTCACCAAGCCCGACTTCGTGGCGGCCGGCACGCGGCTGAAGGAACTGGTCGACCTCCAGCCGTTCCAGAAGGGCTTCCTCGGCGCCGGGTACTCCACGCCCGACGGCCAGGCGGCGACCATGGGGAACGGCAAGGCCGCCATGGAGCTG
Organism: Sphaerisporangium viridialbum; assembly: GCF_049674955.1. GTDB lineage: Bacteria > Actinomycetota > Actinomycetes > Streptosporangiales > Streptosporangiaceae > Sphaerisporangium > Sphaerisporangium viridialbum. Next base: position 2,663,145 of record NZ_CP187232.1, read on the forward strand.
ATGGGCCAGTGGGCTCCGACCGTCGAGAAGGACTCCGGCAAGGGCCTCGGTGACAACCTCGGGTTCTTCGGCTTCCCCTCGGTCGAGGGCGGCAAGGGCTCGGCGACGGACGCCTTCGGCGGCGGCGGCGGGTACGCGGTGGGCGTCAACGCGCCGCCCGCGGCCGTCGACTTCCTGAAGTTCATCTCTCAGAGCGACATCCACCGCCAGGCGGTGGAGACCGGCGCGCTCCTCCCGGTGCTCAAGGGCGAGGAGGAGGCGGTCAAGGACCCGAACCTCGCGGTGGTGGCCAAGGCGCTCGCGGCCGCGACCGGGTTCCAGCTCTACCTCGACCAGGCCTACCCGCCGGCCGTGGGCCAGGAGGTCAACGACAGCGTGGCGGCGCTCATCGCGGGTTCCAAGAGCCCCGAGCAGGTCGCGCAGGCCATCACCCAGACGGCCAAGTCCGAGTAGGAGACGACGACGGGCGGGCCGGACGGGACGTCCGGCCCGCAGGGGGAATGGAGTGAGATGACACGTCCGGCGCTGACGGATGTACGACCGGCGACCACGGCGGGAGCGCCGCGAGGAGCCGGTCCGGTGGCCGCCCGGTCGGCCCGCCGCCGCCGGTTCGGGGGCCTGGTGACGATCACGCTGTTCCTGCTCCCCGCGCTGGTGCTTTTCGGCCTGCTCGTACTCGCGCCGATCGCCGTCGCCATGTACACCAGCGTGTTCAAGTGGAACGGCCTCGGTGGCCTGCCGTCCGACTTCGTCGGGCTCGACAACTTCACCCGGATGTTCGACGACGAGGTGTTCGTCGGGGACCTGTGGCGCGGCCTGGTGCTGATCGTCCTGTCGATCACCGTCCAGCTTCCGCTGGCGCTGGCCATCGCCATGCTGCTCAACCAGAAGATGCGCGGGCGGGCGTTCTACCGGTTGCTGTTCTTCGCCCCGTACGTGCTGTCCGAGGTGATCACCGGGGTCCTGTTCACCATGATCCTCTCCCCGGAAGCGGGCCTGGCCAACCAGATACTGGGCGCCATCGGCCTGGACGCCCTGCAGTCCAGCTGGCTCGCCGAGCCCTCCACCGTCATGATGTCGCTGTTCCTGGTCATGACATGGAAGTACTTCGGCTTCCACATGATCCTTTACCTCGCGGGCCGGCAGGGCATCCCGAGGGAGCTGGGCGAGGCCGCCGCGATCGACGGGGCCGGGAGCTGGACGCAGTTCCGCTACGTGACCCTGCCGCTGCTCGGGCCGACGATCAGGATCAGCGTCTTCCTGTCCATCATCGGCGCGATCCAGTTGTTCGACCTGGTGTGGGTGCTCACGAGCGGAGGGCCGATCCACTCCTCCGAGACGATGGCCGTGACGATGTTCCAGTTCGGCTTCAAGCGGTCCCAGGTCGGCTACGCCAGCGCGATCAGCGTCGTGATGTTCCTCATCAGCCTCGTCTTCGCGCTGGGCTACCAGCGGTTCGTCCTGCGCCGCGACACCGAAGGAGCGATCACCACCATGCGAGACCAGCGATGAGCGCGCCCGCCCAGGCGCCCGGGCACGCACGCACGCCCGCCCCCCTGCGGCTCTCGTGGCTCAGGTCCGTCTCGCTGCACGCGATCGTGCTCGTGCTCGGCGCGTTCATCGTCGTGCCGTTCGTGTTCGGGCTGGTCGGGGGCTTCAAGGACACCAGCCAGCTCTCGACCAACCCCTTCGGCCCGCCCTCGCCCTGGGTGCCGGAGAACTACACCGACGTGCTGACCTCGGGCACGTTCTGGCGCCAGCTCGTCAACAGCACGTTCATCGCGCTGGCGACGATGGTCATCGTGGTCGGCCTGTCGGCCATGGCGGCCTTCGTGTTCGCCCGCTTCGCGTTCAGGGGCAGGGAGTTCCTGTTCACGCTGTTCACGATGGGGCTGATGTTCCCCTTCGCGGTGGCGATCCTGCCGCTGTTCATCCTGCTGCGGACCCTCGGGCTGCTGGACAACCCGTTCGGGGTGATCCTGCCCCAGGCCGCCTTCGGCCTGCCGGTGACGATCATCGTCCTTCGGTCGTTCTTCAGGACGATCCCGCGCGAGGTCGAGGAGGCCGCGACGATCGACGGCTGCACGACCTTCGGGTTCTTCTGGCGGATCCTGCTGCCGATGGCACGGCCCGCCCTGGCCACGGTGTCGGTCCTCGCGATCGTGGCGAGCTGGAACAACTTCTTCCTGCCGCTGGTCATCTTCAACGATCCGAACTGGTCCACCATCCCGCTCGGCGTCCAGCAGTTCTACGGCCAGTACTCCTCGGACACGGCGCGCATCCTCGCCTACGTCGTGCTCGCGATGGTGCCCGCCCTGGCGTTCTACGCCGTCGCCGAGCGCCAGCTCATCGGCGGCCTCACGGCGGGAGCGACGAAGGGATGACCTCGCTCCTCTCCCGGTCCATCGAGCTTCACGGCTTCTCACCAAGGAGTGCCGAATGACCCTGCGTGTGTCCGGATCCCGCCTCGTCGCGGCCGACGGAAGCTCCGTGCGGCTGCGGGGGGTGGGCCTCGGCGGCTGGATGAACATGGAGAACTTCATCACCGGCTACCCGGCCAACGAGGCGTCCATGCGCGACGCCGTGCGGAGCGTGCTGGGCCAGGATCGGCAGGAGCTGTTCTTCGACCGGCTGCTGACCTCCTTCTTCGGCCCCGAGGACGCCGCCCTGCTCGCGGGCATGGGCGTCAACTGCGTGCGAATCCCGGTGAACTACCGGCACCTCGAGTCCGACGACCGGCCGATGGAGATCGTCGAGGACGGCTTCCGCCACCTCGACCGCGTCATCGGCCTGCTGGCGGAGCACCGGATCTACAGCGTGATCGACCTGCACGCGCTGCCGGGCGCGCAGAACCAGCACTGGCACTCCGACAACCCCACCCACGTGGCGTCGTTCTGGCAGCACAGGCACTTCCAGGACCGCGCCGTCCACCTGTGGGAGGCGATCGCCGACCACTACAAGGACCACCCCTGGGTGGCCGGGTACAACCCGGTCAACGAGCCGGGCGACGCCGCCGGGCGGGTGATCGGGCCCTTCTACGACCGCCTGGTCAAGGCGCTGCGCGCGGTGGACCCGTCCCACGTGCTCTTCCTGGACGGCAACACCTACTCCACCGACTTCTCGATCTTCCGCGAGGTGTACGAGAACACGGTGTTCGTCTGCCACGACTACGCGCTGGCCGGGTTCGCCCACGGCGGGCCGTACCCGGGGTACACGCGGGGGGAGTGGGTGGACCGGGAGCAACTGGAGCGGGCCTTCGAGAAGCGCACGACCTTCCAGCGCGAGACCGGCACGCCGCTGTGGGTGGGGGAGTTCGGCCCGGTCTACACCGGGGACCCGGCCGTGGACGAGCAGCGCTACCGGATACTCGCCGACCAGCTGGAGATCTTCGACGGGTACGAGGCCGGCTGGTCGCTGTGGACGTACAAGGATGTGGGGCTCCAGGGCCTGGTGCACGCCGACCCCGCCGGGCCGTACCTGAGCCGCTTCGGCGACTTCGTGGCCAAGAAGAAGCGGCTCGGGGCCGACCGGTGGGGCTCGACGATGGAGGAGTCGGGCGACGTGCTCACCCCGCTCCACCGGTTCATGGAGGGCGAGTTCCCCCTCTGGGAACCGTACCCGTGGGGGGCCCGCTACCAGGTGGACGACCTGATCCGGCACATCCTCATCGCGCAGGCGCTCGTGCCCGAGTACGCCTCCCTGTTCGGCGGGCTGGACGACGGTGAGCTGGTCGCGCTGGCCGACTCCTTCGCGCTCGGGAACTGCGTGCGGCGCGGCCCGCTGATCGACCTCCTGACCTCCAACCTGACCTGACCCCTCGCTCGACCTGGCTCAGCTACCTGACCTTGAGGAGACCAGCATGCGGTTGCCCCGTTCCTGGGTGGCGGCTGTCCTGTTATGCCTGCCCTTATCCGTCCTGTCGCTCCCTGCGGCGCAGGCGGTATCCGCGCAGGCCGTACAGATCGCGAAATATGACTTCGAAGACGGCACCACGCAGGGATGGGGGCCACGAGGTTCCGGGGTCGCGGTCAGGGTGGCCCCGGACGTGGCCCACACGGGAAGCGGCTCCCTGCTGACCACCGGCAGGACCGAGACCTGGCACGGAGCGTCCATCAGCCCGCCGCTGGAGAAGGGGGTGGCGTACTCAGTCACCGCCTACGCGCGCCTGGCCGCCGGGCAGCCGTCCAGCACGGTCGCGCTCACCGTGCAGCGCACATCCGCCGGCGGGACGACCACGTACGAGCGGGTCGGCGCCGCCACGGTCACCGACGCGGCCTGGACCGAGATCGCCGGCACGTACACCTACGCGGAGGACTCCACCGAGCTGCAGCTCTACGCCGAGAGCTCGGAGGCCACCGGCGAGTACTTCCTGGACGACATCACGATCACCGCCGACGCCGACCCCGGGCAGTCCGGCGTGACCACCGACTTCGAGAGCGGCACCGCGCAGGGATGGACGTCACGCGGCTCGGCCTCGCTGACGGTCAGCACGGCGGAGGCCCACGGCGGCACCGCGAGCCTGCTGGCCACGGGCAGGTCGGCCTCCTGGGACGGGCCCTCCCTCAAGGTCCTCGGCAAGATGACCAAGGGGTCGAAGTACACGCTGTCGATCTGGGTGCGGCTCGGGCCGGACACGGCGGCCGGCGAGCTGGGCCTGTCGGTGGAGCGCCGCCTCGCCGGCACGGCGAGCTACGACCGCGTGGTGGCCCCCACCGCGATCACGGCCGGGCAGTGGGTCCAGCTGAAAGGTTCATACACGTTGGCCTACGACGTGGACTTCCTCAGCGTCTACGTGGAGTCCGGAAGCGGCACCTTCCCGTTCTCGATCGACGACTTCACACTGGCGTACGTGCCGCCGAAGCCGATCCAGACCGACCTCCCCTCGCTCAAGGACGGGCTGCCGTTCGACGTGGGAGCGGCGGTCGCGCGGGCCCAGACCCTCGGCGAGCACGGGCGACTGCTCACCAAGCACTTCGACAGCGTGACCCCGGGCAACGCGCTGAAGTGGGACGCCACCGAGCCGCGCGAGGGCGAGTTCACCTTCGGCGACGGCGACCACCTGGTGGACTACGCCACCGAGCACGGCCTGAAGTTCCGCGGCCACACGCTGGCCTGGCACAGCCAGACCCCCGGCTGGGTGTTCAAGGACGGCGACCGCGACCTGACGGCCACCCCGGCCGACAAGGCCCTGCTGCTGAAGCGGCTGGAGAACCACATCAGAGCGGTCGTCGGCCGCTACAAGGGCAGGATCCAGACCTGGGACGTCGTCAACGAGGTCGTGGACGAGAACCAGCCCGACGGCATGCGCCGAAGCCCGTGGTTCCTGATCACCGGCTACGACTTCATCCGCACGGCGTTCCGCGTCGCCCACCAGGTGGACCCGGCCGCCGAGCTCGTGCTGAACGACTACAACACCGAGCTGCCGCGCAAGCGCGAGGCCGTCTACAACCTGGTCAGGAAGCTCAGGGGCGAGGGAGTGCCGGTCGACGCCGTCGGCCACCAGCTCCACGTGAACATCGAGCAGGCCCCGGCAGCCGAGATCGAGAAGACCATCGAGCTGTTCGCGGGGCTCGGGGTGGACCAGCAGGTCACCGAGCTGGACGTCAGCGTCTACACCGACTTCGCCTCCTCCTACGCCACCGTGCCCGCCGAAGTGCTGGCCCAGCAGGGGTACCGCTACAAGGAGATCTTCGACGTCCTACGCCGGCAGGCCTCCCACCTGTCCTCGGTGACGGTGTGGGGCCTCGCCGACGACGCCACCTGGCTGTCCTCCTTCCCGATCACCCGGCTCAACCCGCCGGTGCTGTTCGACGACGAACTCCAGGCCAAGCCGGCGTACTGGGGCGTGGCCGACCCGTCGCGGCTGCCGCCGCTGACGCGGAGGCTCGACGCGCCGAAGGGCACCGTCAAGATCGACGGTGAGCGCGAGCGGCAGTGGGACCTGCTGCCCGACGCGCCGGTCGCCCGGGTGGGCGACCTCGCCGCCGGGTTCCAGGCCCGCTGGTCTCCCGCCGGCCTCGCCGTGCTGGCCGAGGTGCGCGACCCGTCGCGCGACAAGGCGGACACGGTGACCGTGCGGGCCGGTGGCACCGCCCACGTCATGAAGCGTGACGGCGGTGCCCGATGGTACGACACGCGGGCCGTCAAGGGCGGCTACCGCGTGGAGGCACTCCTTCCCGCCGGGGCGGCGCTCGGCGGGAAGGTCCCCTTCGAGCTGGTCGTGCACGACGTCAGGGGGGAGGTCTCCTGGAAGGGCGAGCTCACCCTCACCCCGGCGGTGAGCCTGGCCACGGCGCGCAGGGGCACGCCGGTCATCGACGGGGTCGCCGACGCCGCCTGGGCCAAGGCCCCGGAGATCCGCACCGCCACCTGGATCCAGGGCACCACCGGTGCCACCGCCACCGTCCGCGCGATGTGGGACGCCGGGCACCTGTACGTGCTCGCGCGCGTCACCGACCCCGCGCTCAGCGAGGTCTCGCCCAACCCGTGGGAGCAGGACTCCGTCGAGATCTTCGCCGACCCCGGGAACGGCAAGACCAAGGGGTACGACGATGACGACGGGCAGTACCGCGTGTCCTTCTCCGGGAAGCAGACCGTCGGCGGCACCTTCGACGCCTTCGCCGTCAAGGACAACCTGACGAGCGCGGCGAAGATCGTGCCCGGCGGCTACGTCGTCGAGGCGTCGATCAGGCTGCCGACGGTCACGCTGGCCGCCGGAAGCCTCCTGGGCTTCGACATCCAGGTCAACGACGCGACCGCCGCCGCCCGTACAGGGGCCGTGACCTGGAACGACGCCTCCGGCCAGTCCTACCTCAGCACGGCGGGCTGGGGAGTGCTCGAACTGACCAGATAAGCGAGACGAAAGGCCGCGTGCGGTGCGCTTCAGCAACCCGATCCTGCCGGGGTGCCACCCGGACCCCTCGATCTGCCGGGTGGGCGAGGACTACTACCTGGTGACCTCGACCTTCGAGTGGTTCCCCGGCGTGCCGGTCTTCCACAGCAGGGATCTGGTGCACTGGCGGCAGATCGGGCACGCGCTCGACCGGGCGTCCCAGCTTCCCGTGGACGGCATACGGCCGAGCGGAGGCATCTACGCGCCGACGCTGAGGCACCACGACGGCGTGTTCTACCTGGTCACCACCCTGGTGGACGGGCTGATGGAGTCGGGCAACCTCCTCGTCACCGCCACCGACCCCGCCGGGCCGTGGAGCGAGCCCTACTGGCTGTCCGACACCGAGGGGTTCGACCCGTCCCTGTTCTTCGACGACGACGGCCGGGCGTGGGCGCACGGCACCCGCCCCGCCCGGCCACAGCGGTACGAGGGACACACCGAGGTCTGGCTCCGCGAGCTGGACCTCGACGGCATGAAGCTCGTCGGCGAGGAGCACGTGCTCTGGGAGGGCGCGGTCAAGGGCGCGATCTGGGCCGAGGGGCCGCATATCTACAAGGTCGACGGCACCTACTACCTGTTGGCCTCCGAGGGCGGCACCGAGCACGACCACGCCCTGAGCGTCGCCCGCGCTGACACGGTGACCGGGCCGTACACCGGGAACCCGCGCAACCCGGTCCTCACCCACCGCAACCTCGGCCGCGACCACCCCATCGTGGGCACCGGCCACGGGGACCTGGTCCAGACACCGGGCGGCGAGTGGTGGATGGTGCTCCTCGCCATGCGGCCGTACGGCGGCTACCACTACAACCTCGGCCGCGAGACGTTCCTGACGCCGGTGCGGTGGGAGGACGGCTGGCCCGTCCCCGGCCCGGTCGAGCTCGACGCCGAGGCGCCCGGCCTTCCCGTGCACCGGTGGCCGGCCGCGCCCGCCTGCGACAACTTCGACGCCGTACGGCTGGCGCCCGACTGGAACCACCTGCGCACGCCGCGCGAGCCGTACTGGACGCTCACCGAGCGCCCCGGGTACCTGCGGCTGCGGGGACGGCCGGAGTCGCTCACCGAATGGACCAATCCGAGCCTCGTCGCCCGGCGGCAGCGGCATGCCCACTTCGCCGTGCGCGCCGCCATGGAGTTCACCCCCTCAGGTGGGGAGCGTGCAGGTCTGGCGCTGGTGCAGAACGACGACTTCCACATCCTGCTGGTCATGACCACCGGGGGGCTTGTCGTGATCAGGAGGGAGGGCGGCGCCGACCGCACGCTGGCGCAGGCGGACGTGCCTGGCGGGCGGCTCTGGCTCGGCGTGGAGGCCCACGAGCAGGAGTACCAGATGTCGTACGCCACCTCGCCGGGGGAGTGGCACCCGCTGGGCGACCCGGTGGACGGCCGTGTCCTCAGCACCTCCCTCGCCGGAGGCTTCATCGGCGCCTACATCGGCATGTACCTCTCCGGCGAGGGCCACCCGAGCGACAACGTCGCCGACTTCGACTGGTTCGAATACCTCCCCCTGCCGGGGGTCTAACGCGGGTCACCGTAACGGTGCGACGGCATCGGCCTACAACGATCTCGGCTTCGGCAAGGTCGGACCAGAAGTGCCGGGGACACGGACAACGATCGCGTCAATCGTGGTGTGAACCGCCACAGCACCGATCGTAAATTCCGTTACCGCTCCATCCGCAGCGTATTCGAAACGCCCATCCTGGACGACTACAAGTGGGCCAAGGTGCCTGATATCCCGGCCGGCATGATGTTCCTCGACCTGGAAGACTCGGTGGCGTCGGCCCGTAAGGAAGAGGCCCGCGAGCGCGCCGTTCACTACCTGCGGGACCCCTCTGCGCCGGACTACCGTGATCTGCCCGAGATCCGCCGTCGCGCCGAGGTCAGCCGTATGCAGGGTTGCACCGCATTGTCGACCTTCTATCCTCCGCACGTCCAGATCGTCCATGACATCTTCACGCCGACCGAGGCGGAGGTCGCCGCCGCCCGGGAGCCGGTCGAGATCTACGAAGCGGTTGTGGCCGAAGGTAAGCCGGCGGCCCTCGGCGCCACGGGCGAGGCCAGGGCCTGGTTGACCTGCCGCGCCCGGGCAGGCCGGAGATCTACGGGCCCGAGGTGCGCCTGCGCGTGGTCGCCTGTGCCACCAGGGTGCCCTCGGAAGGGGAAGCGACCTGGACCCACACCTTGATCGCGCAGCAGTTGGCCGATGTGGGCATCTCCCCCTCCCACATCGGGCGGATCCGCGGAGCGCGAGATCAGGATGATCATGCTCCGTCAGAAGGTCTCTGGTCATCGGTTACGAGTCGGTAATTGATGGTCAGTGAGCGGCCTTAACCGCGAGTAGGTCAACCAGAAAGACAAGCGGCTCATTCGGCGGGATCGCGCGTTTTCCGGCTGCGCCGTAGGCCTGCGCGGCCGGGATGGCGAATTCGCGCCGGCCACCGACCTTTATGCCACGCAGACCCTTGTCCCAGCCCTCGATGACCTGGCCCGCCCCCAACACAAAGGTGAACGGGGATTGCTGATGCCAGGACGCGTCGAACTCCTCTCCATCGGAATAGGGCGGCGGGAAAACCGTGCCGTCCGCCGAAATAGCGGCAGCCGTCGACTGCGAGTGTCCGTGTGCCGGGGCGTCCGTCCGGCGGCTGTCGCCTTCGTCGTGCTCGCGAACCCTCCGGCGAGCCAGGTGACGAGCAGTGCGACACCCGCGGCGGCGACGACTGCCGAAATCTAGCAGGACCGCATATGCGACGCGTCGGCCGGTGGGTCCGTGACCGCGAGCGGGAAGGGGCGAACCGCGGACTCATCGTCGATCCCCCGGCCGGGCCGACCTGGAAAGTCGCAGGTGCAGGCATGAACCCGGTGCACGCCCCGGCCATCTCCCCGCTGAATAATTGTCCAAAATTGTTCACGTTAGTGCGTCAATATGCCTGCTTGACATGATTTGTACTTTTCTCCCAGACTTGCGAACTCTGATCAACCCCATAGGAAGGACCGTCACACGTGGTAAGAGCCTCGACCGCCTACCAGAGACGAGTAGGCATCGTCGCCCTTTCGCTCGCGTGCCTCGCCGCGATCGGACTGCCGGTCGCCCATGCCGAGCCGAGCTCTGACGACAGCGTCTCCGTCACGGTCATGAACACGACCGATCTACATACCCACCTCTTCAACTGGGACTACTACGCGGATAAACCGGACACGGGGCGTGGCCTGGCCAGGGTCTCCAGCCTCATCGAAAAGGTCCGGGTCGAGAAGGGCCGAGACCACACTCTGCTGCTCGACAACGGCGACACGATCCAGGGCACGCCGCTGGGTACCTATTACGCCAGGACCGAGCCAATCACCAAGGGCACGATCCACCCGATGGCCGAGGCGATGAACGCGATCGGCTACGACGTCATGACCTTGGGCAACCACGAGTTCAACTACGGGGTCGAGACTCTGCGAGCGTTCGAAAAGCAGGTCGACTTCCCGATACTCGGCGCCAACGTTCACGACTGGAACAGCGGCGAGCCCGCTTTCACCCCCTACATCATCAAGACGATGTCGATCGAGGGGCACGATCCGATCCGCGTCGGCATCCTCGGTCTGACCACACCTGGCTCCGCCATCTGGGACAAGTCCAGCGTTGAAGGGCGGCTTCGCTTCAACGGGATCGTCGAAGAAGCGAAGAAGTACGTACCGATCATCCGCGACCAGGGTGTGGACGTCCTCGTCGCCTCGGTCCACTCCGGCACCAGCACGGGCTCGTCGTACGGCGACCAGATCCCGTTCCCCGAGAATGCCTCCACGCTGCTCGCCCAGGAGGTCCCCGGCATCGATGTGATCGTCGCCGGGCATTCTCACAGCGAGATCCCGCAGCAGTTGGTCACCAACAAGGCCACCGGTAAGCAGGTGCTTGTCACCCAGGCGGGCTCCTGGGGCAAGGTTCTCGGTGTGGTCGACATCGATCTCGCGAAGGTCGACGGTCAGTGGAGCGTCGCCTCGAAGTCGTCCAAGCTGCTGCAGGCGAGCACGGTGACCGACGACCCGAAGATCAACGCGTTGACCGGCGCGGCGCACCAGAAGGTGGTCGATCACGTCAACGGTGTCATCGGCACGTCTCTCGAGACCATGCCGATGCGGGAGGCCCACTACAAGGACGTCGCCGCACTGGACTTCATCAACTACGTCCAGGCGGAGGTCGTGAAGAAGGGCCTGGCGGGCACGCCCGAAGCATCCCTTCCGGTCCTCTCCCTGGCTGCGCCTTTCGACGCCAAGGCCGTCATCCCGAAGGGCAACGTCACGATCCGTGACATGGCGGGAGCGTACATCTACGACAACACGCTGATCGGCGTGAAGATGAACGGCGCCCAGATGAAGGACTTCCTGGAGTGGTCGGCGAAGTTCATGAAGCAGGTGTCGGTTCCCGGCCCGTACAAGCCGGGCACCGTGACCGGTAACGGCCCGGCGTACAACTACGACGTCGCACGGGGACTGACCTACGACATCGACGTCTCCAAACCCGCTGGGGAGCGGATCATCAACCTCTCCTTCAACGGGGCGCCCCTGGACCCCGCCCAGGAGTTCGTGGTCGCGACCAACAACTACCGCCAGAACGGCGGCGGCAACGCGCCCCACATCGCCACCGCGCCGATCGTCTTCAACCCCCTCACCGAGGTGAGGGACGAGATCATCGACTGGATGATGGAACACAAGACCATCGACCCGGCCGCGTTCGCGCGTGTGGACTGGCGTCTGGTGTACAAGGGCGAGCCGGCCCTGGTCCTGGACACCGTCGCCACTCTGACCCCCAGCTCCACCGAACTCAGCTTCGGAAACCAGGGGACCGGGGAGCAGAGCGACCCGATGGCGGTGCGGTTCACCAACACCAGCCAGTCCACGATCACCGTCAACTCTGTCGAAGTGCCCTCGGGCTTCGTCGTCTCCGATGACACGTGCCAGGGCCGGCAGCTTGCCTCGGGTGCCTCCTGCAGCGTGTCCGTGGCGTTCAAGCCGACCGCTGGCACGACCTACACCGGAAACCTGGTCGTCCGAAGCACCGCCGCCAACAGCCCGACCACGGTGGCACTCAGCGGAACCGCACTCGGTGTTCCGCTGACCGTGACCGCCCAGGCCCGCTGCGTGGGCACATCGGCGTACGTGGCGGTCACGGCCGTCAACGACGGCACCGTGCCGGTGAACGTGACGCTGTCGACCGCCTACGGTGCCAAGACCGTGGCGGACGTGGCCACGGGCAAGCAGGCGTACCAGTCCTTCAACACCAGGACCGGGCAGCTCGCCGCGGGCACGGCGGCTGTGACGGGTACCGCGACGATCGGTGGCAAGCAGGTCACCTCGTCCTACGACGCCTCCTACACCTCGATCAGCTGCGCCTGACCGGACCGGCGGTGGCCACGGTAAATGCCGTAGGTGCCCGGGGGCGCCGCCTTCAGTGAACCCGGGGCCGGTCGATTCGGCCGGCCCCGGCCCCGCACCCATAGATGGAGCGATCAAATGAAGACCAAGAGAACTGCCCAGATACTGGCCGTGTCGGTGCTCGGCCTCGCGCTTGCCGGTGTGGCCGGTCCCGCGATGGCGGACGGCGACCCTGACAACAGCGGGATCGAGGTGTCGGTGAAGATCGAGCCGCTGCGCGTTCCCGGTCAGGTGTCGATGACCGTGGCCGACAACAGCGGTGTGACCCTCGCGGAGAACGGGTCGAATGCCGCCGCCCGCCAGTTCACCGGCACCCTGCCGACGGTCACGGTGGCCGACACCCGTCTTCCCGACGAGATCCCCGCGGGAGACTTCTGGGCGGTGGTGGGCCAGTCCAGCCAGTTGGTCGCGACCGGCGACCCGGCCAAGACCATCGGCCCGGAGTATCTGGGATGGACCCCGCACCTGCTGACCGGCTCCTCCACCGGGTCGGTGGCGCCCGGTGAGCCCGTCTCCAGTGTCGTCTCCGACGGCACCGGAGCACCCGCCGTGGGTCTGCAGGGCCAGGAACTGCTCGTCTCGACCGCGAACTCCGCTGACGAGATCGGCACCCACCAGGTCAACGCCGACCTCGCACTGCGCACTCCGGTCGACGTCGCCGCCGGGGAGTACCACTCGACCCTGACGCTCTCGCTGTTCAACCAGTCCTGAGCCCAGGGGGCGGAACGCCCCCTGCCGCTGGATCCGTCCGGGACATGTGCAAGTCTGGCCCACGTCCCGGACCTTCACGATGAGACAGGAGACACCTCTGTTGGCCAAGAGCCGTTCACGGGGCGCCCTCGCCCTCCTCACCGACCTCTGATCCCGAAATCGGAGAGCAACTGGGCAGGCCGGCACTATTCCCGCTGCATCGAGCACAGGCGTTTCACCCGGTACGGCGGAGCCTGGATGTACGCCGGGGCGATCTGAATCCGCCCGGCACGGCAACCGTACAGAGTGAAACTTTCACCGACGGTTGACGCCCGTGGCGCCAGCCCGCAGGATCATGGGGCCTCCCTGGTCAGGAGGGAGCGTCAACTGAATTGCCGCTACCCATGACGAGGTGTGCCCATGCTCAATGTCCCCTCACGGATCGCGTCCGCCCTCCTGCTGACCGTGGTCGCCCTGAACGTTCCCACCGCGTACGCCGACGACGTCACCCCGGTCGCGGTGACCGTCAACGCGCGCGCCGCACTCGCCACCGTCCCCGAAACCGGCATCGGCACCAACCATGCGATCTGGGACAGCAATCTGGGCACCGACGAGACCTCGGACCGGCTCAAGGACGCGGGCGTGAAGCTGCTGCGCTATCCCGGCGGCTCCTACTCCGACATCTATCACTGGGCCGACCACACCGCTCCCGGCGGCTACGTCGCTCCCAACACCGATTTCGACACCTTCATGCGTGGCGTGCGGCGCACCGGAGCGCAGGCGATGGTGACCGCCAACTACGGCACCGGCACCGCCAACGAGGCCGCCGGCTGGGTCCGCTACGCCAACGTCACCAAGAAGTACGGCGTCATGTACTGGGAGATCGGCAACGAGAACTACGGCAACGGCCACTACGGCTCCGCCTGGGAGGCCGACGACCACGCCGACAAGAGCCCGGCCGAGTACGCGCGCAACGTCGTCGCCTACGCCGATGCGATGAAGGCGGTGGATCCGACCATCAAGATCGGCGCTGTGCTGACCACAGCGGGCGACTGGCCCGACGGGCTGGTCGCCGGCGGCGACGACGGAACCTGGAACAAGGTCGTCCTGTCGATCGCCGGACCGAAGATCGACTATGTGATCCTGCACTGGTACCCCGGCGCCTTCGACAAGGCCGGCCGCGTGCCCGACATGATCTATCTCACCCGCCGGCAGATCGCCGAGTACGCGGGGCCCGGGTCGGAGCGGATCGGCATTTCGATGACCGAGTTCAACACCGGGACCAGTAGCAACGGCACGAACACTCAGCCCGGTGCGCTCGCCGCCGCCGACGCCTACGCGACGCTGCTCGCGAACGGCGTGTTCACGGTCGACTGGTGGAACGTGCACAACGGCATCGGCAGTGTCACGCAGGTCGCGGGGCACACCGACTACGGCGACTTCGGCCTGCTGTCGAGCGCGACCTGCACCTCCGACGGCAGCGTGTGCGAGCCGGCCTTGAACACACCCTTCGCGCCGTACTACGCGCTGCAGATGACGAGCAGGTTCGCCCGTCCCGGCGACCAGTTCATCCGGGCCGCCACCGACCAGGCGAAGGTCAGCGCGCACGCCGTCCGCCGCCCCAACGGCGATCTGGCGGTCCTGTTGATCAACACCTCGCCCGACACGTCCTTCCCGGTCACGATCGGTTATTCCGGCTTCAGCCCGGCCTCCGGGGCGCCGACCGTGCTGACCCACACCAACGGCGCCACCGACATCACCGGCTCGACCTCGGGGAGCGCGACCAGCCGGACGCTGCCGCCGCTGTCGCTGACCACGATCGTTGTGCATCCCAGCTCTGCGCAGACCGGACTGCCGGGCGCGCCGGGGCAGCCGACGGTCTCGAACGTGACGGACAAGACCGCCACGATCTCCTGGCCCGCCGCCTCCGCCGGGACGCGTCCGATCGTGAAGTACGAGGTCTACCGCCACGACGGAGCCGTCGGCGAGCAGCTCGGTGAGACCGCCGGTAACTCCTTCACCGTCAACAACCTCAAGCCGGGCACGCGCTACACGGTCAACGTGGTCGCGCGGGACAGCGGCGGCGGCGTCTCGTCGGCCTCCCCGCCTCTCACGTTCACGACCGGCACGCCCGCCTCCAGTTCCTGCACGGTACGGCTGACCGACCAGTCCGACTGGGGCAACGGCTACGTCGGCGCCATCGACATCACCAACAACGGCGCCCCGATCAACGGCTGGACCCTGAACTTCAGCTGGCCCAGGACGTGGCAGAGCCTGGGCAGCGGCTGGAGCGCCGTCTGGACGCAGAACGGCTCGAACGTCAAGGTCGTCAACGAGCCCAACAACGGCTCGCTGTCCACCGGCGCGTCGACCACGATCGGCTTCGTCGGCAACTACAGCGGCCCGAACATCCTCCCCGCCGTCTTCACCCTCAACGGAAATGTCTGCACAACGCAGTAGCACTGGTAGGACCGTCCGGGGCCGTCCCGCGCAGACGTCCCCGGACACGCACCCGAAGCCGCGAAACGGGCGGGTCACGGCGTTGATGTGATGCTCAGCGTCTACGCCAAGTGCATCGACGGCCAACGATCCCCTATCTGATACTCGGCCTTCCCGGTGTGGGCATGCTTTTCTGGCTCACCCGCTTAATCAAGATCCCCCGGCAACGTCGCGTACTCAAGTACGTCGACAAGCCCTGGAAACACAGGCTTCGAGGCCCCTTCGCGTTGTTCAGGAGAGAACGCGGGCCATTGCGCGACCTCTATTGGACCCGCCCGTGTAGCGCGTGACGGGTGAACGCCGTTCTGCCCACCCAAACCCTTTCCCAATCCGAGCCTCGTCGCCCGGCGGCAGCGGCATGCCCACTTCGCTGTGCGCGCCGCCATGGAGTTCACCCCATCAGGTGGGGAGCGTGCAGGGCTGGCGCTGGTGCAGAACGACGACTTTCACATCCTGCTGGTCATGACCACCGGGGGGCTTGTCGTGATCAGGAGGGAGGGCGGCGCCGACCGCACGCTGGCGCAGGCGGATGTGCCTGGCGGGCGGCTCTGGCTCGGCGTGGAGGCCCACGAGCAGGAGTACCAGATGTCGTACGCCACCTCGCCTGGGGAGTGGCAGCCGCTGGGCGACCCGGTGGACGGCCGTGTCCTCAGCACCTCCCTCGCCGGAGGCTTCATCGGCGCCTACATCGGCTGCTCGGTGTTGAGCCGCTCCAGCCCCTGCGGCGTCACCGGAGAGGAACCACCTGTCTCAGTGGTTCATGATTGCTTGCTCGGTCAGGGCGGAGGCCGGTTTGTGGGGGTCGGGTGTGGCCGGGGGGTGGGGTGGCGCGGCCATACGCGCTGGTCGGTCGTGGGGTCGAGGTGGCGTTCGGCTCTTTCGATCCGCCATAGACGTTCGGCTAGTTCGTCGGGGTCTCGTGCCTCGATCAGGCCGAGGTGTTCGCGGTTCCGGGCCGGTGGCAGCGCCCACCAGTGTCCAGTGGCGGTGCCGTACCAGAGGCACCAGCCGTTGAACCGCTGCGTCAGTGCCCGTACGACGTCTTGGCGGGTGGCGTCGGCCTGTGTGGAGGTCGGCGTCATGCGGGTGTTCCGGGGTCTTCGGTCGGGGTGAGCTCCGCCCATGTCGTGGTCCTCCGATGGCCGATGGTGAAGTCCCAGCACGCCGCCACCACGTGCACCAGTCGCAGGCCCCGGCCTCGAAGGTCCACCTCGTCCAGCGCTCCGGCCCAGTCGGGGAACTCCGCGATGCCGGCCGGTCGCATGCAGGGGACACCGTCCGCGCCGTCGTCGGCCACTTCGATGCGTACGCGGGCGCCGACGTGCAGGACGTACAGCGTGACGGTGCCACCCGGCAGCGACGATCGGGAGTGCTGGACACTGTTAGAAACCAGTTCGGAGACCACCAGCAGGGCGGCGTCCAGGAGCGGATCCCCGGCGAGGAGCTTGCGGACGAACGCGCGTGCCGCGCTCACCTGTTCGACGTGGCCGGCGAGGGTGAGGTACCCGGCGACGGTCCACGCGCCCGGTGCCGCGCCGTTCCGATGCTCATCGTCGTGACCGATGGGGCTGTCCACGGCGATCACACCCTGTGGGTCCGTTCCTGGGCCTGGTACGGCCGCACTGGGCCGTACCGTCTCGCGGCTGCTCGTCGGTGGGACGGGCTGCGCGACCGTCCCTTTCCTCTGCGAGACGCCGATGCACGACACCTCCCGTTCCAGCACCTGAAGCACCCGCGCCCCGCCGCCCAGCAGCTCTGACCGCCCAGCCTCTCGCCCCACCATCGACCTCCACTGGCTCCTGCGGCTGTTGTCGCCGCCCTGAGTATCGAGAACTGTGAGCAACTAGATGATTACTCACTGTTTAGGGGAGTGTTGCGGAGCGCATGTGCTCCATGCAAGTGCATCAGGCAAATCTCTTGAATTTCCGTAGCGGAATGTATGGGTGAAGTGACGATTGGTGACGCTAGGGTTCACCGGTGACGTCCCAACAGCTTTCGAGGTGAACTGTGTCCGCGAGTCAAGGGCCGACGGTCCGTCGCCGTCGACTGGGAATCGAGCTGCGGCGCCTACGAGAGGCCGTGGACAAGACGATCGATGAGGTTGGACGTCATCTGGAGCGCTCGGCGTCGACCATCAGCCGCATTGAGACCGGGAAGACCGTGCCGCGGCTTCGTGATGTGCGGGACATGCTTGACATGTACGGAGTCGTTGACGGAGATCAGCGGGAGTTGCTTCTCGCCATGGTGCGAGACGCTCAGCAGAAGGGGTGGTGGACGGACTACGAAGACGTCTTGCCCGCCGGGTTTGAGACGTACGTGGGTCTTGAAGCCGAGGCCGCATCATTGCGCACCTACCAAACCAACCTTGTCCATGGGCTGCTGCAGACCGAGGACTATGCTCGTGCCCTTCTTCGCGCTGTCCGGCTCATGGACCGCCAGGACAGCGTGGACCGCCTCGTCGCACTCCGGATGAGACGTCAGGCAGCTCTCGGACGTGATCACCCGCTTGAGCTGTGGGCTGTGCTTGACGAGGCTGTCCTGTGCCGTCCCATCGGTGGTTCCGCCGTCATGCGGGCCCAGTTGGAGCGACTCATAGAGGCCGCCGGCTCGCCCGCTGTCACCATCCAAATCCTGCCATTCGCGAAGGGTGCACACGTCGGGCTTATCGGCCCGTTCTCGATCATCGAATTCCCTGACGTAAGCGACCCCGATGTCGTCTATGCGGAAAGTCCCGCAGGAAACCTGTACGTAGAGAAACCGAGGGAGGTGCGTCGCTATACGCTGGTTTTCGACCATCTGCGCGCTGCTGCGCTGCCACCGGATGAATCAGTGGCTGTCCTCGCCGCAGCGATGAAGGCGATCAGGTGACCGAGACGGGAAGGGGCGGGATCCATGATGGACGCGTCGAAGCTCCATTGGCGTAAGAGCACGCGCAGTGCCAACGGATCGGAGTGCGTAGAGGTAGCCACGATGGGCACCGCCTCAGACGCAGGAGTACAGGCCCCTTCGGTCCTGCTACGTGACAGCAAGAACCCGTCCGGCCCAATCCTCGCCTTCACCTCGGTCCAATGGCGTGTCTTCGTCTGTGGAGTGAAAGACGGATGGCTCGGGGGAGGGAAGGCGAGGCGGTAAAGGTGAGCCGCACGTGGGCGCCTTGTCCGTGATCTGCCCAATTCCGCATTTGGCGCGATATACGGCCATGTTGCCCTCGTAACGCGGCAGATGGACTGGCTCCTGCGAGCTCAAGGGACGAGTCATCGGCGTCCTCGCCTCGGTAGCCGTAGGTCGGCTGTGGCACGGCGGCGACCACACCGCCTGGCAGCCAGGAGCGGTGCCGCCCGGCGGAGAGGGGGTGCATGGCATGTCGAGAATGGCGCTTCGCCGTTCGTCGTCATGCTGGACGATGCGGTAGAAGGAGGAAGTGTGAGGTACCTGATGCTGGTCTGCGTTGATGAGGACGTGGAGCCCAACGCGGACCCCGAGCCCTGGATCGACGAGATGGAGGGTCACGGTGTGCGGCTAATGGGCAACCGGCTATGCCCTGTCCGTGACTCGACGACGGTACGGGTGAGGGGCGGTGAGGTGCTCGTCGCGGACGGGCCGTTCGCGGAGACCAAGGAGCAGATCGGCGGCTTCGACATCCTCGAGTGCGCCGACCTCGACGAGGCGATCGAGGTGGCGTCGAAGCACCCGGCAGCGGCATTCGGGACCCTCGAACTGCGGCCGTTCTGGGAACGGTGAGCGCCCGAGACGCCGTCACCGTCGCCTTCCGCGAGGAGCGGGCCAGGGTGCTGGCGACGCTCATCCACCTCACTCGCGACTGGGAACTGGCTGAGGAGTGCGTCCAGGACGCCTTCGAGGCGGCTCTGCTGCACTGGCCCGACGACGGTGTTCCCCTGCGACCCGGGGCGTGGTTGACCACCACCGCGCGCAACCGCGCCGTCGACCGGCTGCGCCGTGGCAACGTCGAGGAGACGAAGCTGAGGGAGGTGGCCGAGGCGCAGGACACCGAGGACGACGAGGCGGGCGACGACCGGCTGCGACTGATCTTCACGTGTTGCCATCCCGCGCTCCCGCTCGACGCCCGGGTCGCCCTCACGCTGCGAACGGTCGCCGGCCTCACCACCGGGGAGATCGCCCGGGCGTTCGTGACGCCGACCGCGACGATGGCGCAGCGGCTGTCCCGCGCCAAGCGGAAGATCCGAGAGGCGGGCATCCCGTACCGCGTCCCTCCGCCGGAGCTCCTGCCTGAGCGGCTCATCGGCGTGCTGGGCGTGGTCTACTTGCTCTTCAACGAGGGCTATTCGGGACGGCGAGAGCTGGCCGAAGAGGCGATCCGGCTGGGCCGGCTCCTGGAGCAACTGATGCCCACCGAGACAGAGGTACGCGGTCTGCTCGGGCTGATGCTGCTCCACCACGCGCGCGCCGACGCGCGTACGGACAGCGCCGGCGACCTGGTCCCGCTGGAGAAGCAGGACCGGACCCGGTGGCACCGCGAGCTGATCGACCAAGGCGTCCGCCTCCTCACCGGCACCACCACCCCGTACCAGCTCCAAGCCGCCATCGCGGCGTGCCACGCCACCGCGACCACCGCTGAGGACACCGATTGGCGGCGGATCGCTGTCCTGTACGAGCAGCTGGCCAGTCTCACGCCATCGCCATTCGTCAAGCTCAACTGGGCGGTCGCGGTCGCGATGGCCGACGGGCCGGAAGCCGGGCTGGCACTCGTCGACACCCTCGAATCCTTGGGCAGGCTCGACGGTTACCACCTGCTCCCGGCCACCCGCGCGGACCTGCTGCGCCGGCTACGCCGACGGGCGGAGGCCGCCGCCGCGTACGAGCAGGCGCTCACCCTGGCGCCCACCGAGCCCGAGCGGCGCTACCTACGTCGACGCATCGCCGAGGTCCGCGGCTGATCCGGCGCCTCCTGCTGTCGAGGAGGGCCATGCCGCGTTCGTCGTCCGTGCGGACCCGATTCCCGGGGCAATCCACGACCGGAGGTCACACGATGACGATAAAGGACCAGACCACACCGGCTCGGCCGGCCGCGCGGGGCGGCGGGACCGGCCGATGGCCCGCCACGGCCGTCTTCTTCCTCAACGGGCTCGCGCTGTCGACGTACATCGTGCGACTACCCTCCCTGAAGGGTGAGCACCACCTCGCCGACGGTCAGCTCGGGGTCGTCGGGGTGCTCTTCGCCCTGGCGGCCCTTGCCTCGATGCAGTTCGTCGGGCCGCTGGTGGCCCGGATCGGAAGCCGGCCCGTCCTGCGCGCCTCGCTTGTCATCATGCCGCTGCTGCTGGCCTTCGTCGGCCTGGCCGGCGGCCCGGTCCAGTTCGCCTTGGTCGCAACGGCGCTCGGCGCCGTTCACGGCATCACGGACGCCGCAATGAACGCACACGCCGTCACCGTCGAGCGGCTCAATCGACGTCCCATCCTCAACGGCTGCCACGCCGCCTGGAGCGTCAGCGCGGTCGTCGCCTCCCTCGCGATGGCCGCCCTGGCGCACGCCGGCGTCTCGTCCACCACGCACCTCGTAGGAGCCGCGACCGTGCTCCTCGCCGGTGGGCTCGTGCTCGGGCCGCTCCTGCTGCCCGCAACGACGGATCTCCGTAACGCCAAGGCTCCAGCACGCCGTCACCTCGGGTGGCGCGGTGGCTGGACCCGCCCGGTCGTCGCACTCGGCCTGACCGGCATGACTCTGATGGTCTGCGAGGGCGCCGCCCTCAGCTGGAGCGCGATCTTCCTGCACGACAGCAGGGGCGCGTCACTCGGCCTCGCCGTGACGGCGGTCACGGCGTACACGGCCGGTCAGACGGGCGGCCGGCTGGTCGGCGACCGCCTGACCATGCGGTACGGCGCTCCGCCCGTCTTCCGCACCGGCGGGCTCGTCGCGGCCTGCGGCCTCGCGATGGCCGTGCTCGCTCCTCAACCGGCCGCCGCGATCGCCGGGTTCGCCGTGATGGGTCTCGGCGCGTCGGTCCTGCTCCCGCTGACCTTCAGCGCAGTCGGGCAGGCGGATGCCACCGGCCCCGCCGCAGCGGCCATCGTCTCCCGGTTCACGACGTTCACGTACGCGGGCATCCTGCTCGGTCCTGCCGCGATCGGCTGGGCCGCCGAACTGGTGGGACTGGCCTGGGCGCTGTTCGCGCTGATCCCCGTGCTCTTCGCCGTCGCCCTCCTGACCCGGCTGCCCCGCCTGCGGCCCTGACGCTCACGCGCCGAGGCAGCGATCCCCTGTGACGCTCGTCCGCGGATAGGTTTTCGTCCGCCTGTACCGGACCGATCCCCGTGGGCGGTTCGGCGTATTTCGACCGTTCCGAATACCTCCCTCTGCCCGCCACCTGGCCTGGCATCCCGATACGCTGCCGCTGCGGATTGGGTTCGACGAGGAACAGGGAAGACCGTGAGAAGTGATCTCTGCTCGAAATGCGGTTCGCCCCATGTCATGGCCGGGGTGGAGGTGCGCGATCATGCGAGGAACGGCCCGCTGCCGCTGAGCGTCCGCGTCGAGGAGCCCGAGCCGCCGGACCACGGGTTCGTCTGGAAGCAGGGCTCCTCGACGGGCACCGTGCGCGCCTGGATCTGCGCGTCCTGCGGCTACACGGAGCTCTACACCGACAACCTCGCCGCCCTGTACGAGAGTTACCGCAAGGCCCACCCCTGACAGCGGCGCCGCTCGCGATCCAAGGGGGAGTCGCAAGCGGGTCGCTCGACGCCTCCGAAGCCGCCCCGCGTCACGGCGTCAGCACTTTGGTGGCGATCTCCGCCGCGACGACGAGGTCCTCCATGGCGAGGCCGACCGACTTGAAGAGGGTGGGACGCTCCGGGCGGGTCCACGGTTCGGTGACGACGCGGTGCAGGTCGACGTCGAAGACGGAGTCGTCCGCAGCGCCGGACTTCACGGCCATGATCAGGTCTCCGGCCTCGCGGCGGGCCGGGCCGGGCTGCTCGACCACGACGAAGGCCCGCCGCACGGTCTCGCCGTCGACCTCTCGCACCTCGGGGTGGTGGCCGCCGATGGCGTTGACATGTGCCACGTCGGCCAGAAGGCGGCCGTCGAACAGGGGAGTGGCCGAACCGGTGCAGGTGCAGACGATGTCGGCCGTCGCCACGTCAGCGGGGGTGCCGGGAGTCACCGGCAGCCCGTGTTCCACGGCGAGCTCGTCGGCCAGTTTCGCGGCCCGCGCCGGATCGCGGGAGACGACGCGCACCTCGGCCAGTTGCCGGACGCCGAGCATCGCCCGCACGTGCGACCGGGCCTGCGGGCCGGTGCCGAAGACCACCAGGGTCCGCGCGTCGGTGTGGGCCAGATAGCGGGTCGCCAGCGCGCTGACGGCGGCGGTCCGCAGCGCGGTCAGTTCGGACGCGTCCAGGAGCAGCCTCGGGACCAGGGTCGCGGCGTCGAAGAGGACGTAGGTGCCGTTGATCCGGTCCACCGAGAGCGCGGGGTTGCCGGGGGCGACGGTGACGAGCTTGGTGCCCGCCCACTCGGCGTGCTCGCTGGGCATCACCAGCAGCTCGCCGTGGCTCCACGGAACGGCCATGCGGGGCGGGTCGTCCTCGCCCGCGCGGGCGCGGAACGCCTGCTCCAGCGCCATCACCGCGTGCTCCATCGGCAGGACGCGCCGGATCTGCTCACCCGTGACGTACGGCGGGGGCTCGTTGTCCGCCCCCCGACCGATCTGCTCACCCGTGACGTACTGTGGGGGCTGGTCGTCCGCCCCCCGACCGATCTGCTCACCCGTGACGTACTGTGGGGGCTGGTCGTCCGCCCCCCGACCGATCTGCTCACCCGTGATGTACTGCGGGGGCTGGTCGTCCGCCCCCCGACCGAGATGCCGTGGCCAGGACCCCCTCGACGCCGCCGTCATGAGCGGTCCCGTGGAACCGCCGCGGTCGCGAGCGACTCCAGCAGCCGGGTGAGGGTGAGCACGCCGAAGCCGGTGGCGCCGTGGCCGGAGGCGGGACCGCGCCAGGCCGGCCCGCTGATGTCCAGGTGGGCGAACGGGATCTCCTCCGGGACGAACTCGCCGAGCAGCAGGGCCGCCGTGATGGCACGGCCCGTGTCGGCCTCGGGGAAGTTCCGCACCTCGGCGTAGCCGGACGCGATCTGGTCCCGGTAGCGACGCGCCCAGGGCAGCGCCCACAGCGGCTCGCCGGCGAGCGCGCCCGCCCGGAGCACCTGCCGCGTCAGGCCCCGGTCGCGGCCGAGCACCCCGCCGATCTCCGGTCCGAGCGCCGTCACCACCTGGTAGGTCAGCGTGGCGACGTCCACGATCGCGCCGGGGCGTTCCCGCGCGGCGAGGGCGAGCGCGTCGGCCAGCGTCACCCGGCCCTCGAAGTCGGTGTCCAGCACCTGGATCCGCCGGCCGTCACAGGCGCGCAGCACGTCGCCGGGCCGTACGCCGGCAGGGCCGATCATGTTCTCGGCGAGCGGGAGCAGGCCGCGGACCGCGACAGGGAGCCCCCGCCTGGCCAGCACCGACATCACGGCGAGTACGACCGCGGCGCCCGCCATGTCGCCCCGCATGCCCATCATGGCCGCGGGT
This sequence comes from Sphaerisporangium viridialbum, assembly GCF_049674955.1. Taxonomy (GTDB): domain Bacteria; phylum Actinomycetota; class Actinomycetes; order Streptosporangiales; family Streptosporangiaceae; genus Sphaerisporangium; species Sphaerisporangium viridialbum. The sequence goes on from NZ_CP187232.1 coordinate 2,687,190, forward strand.
GACTTCAGGGACAGGCCGCCGGAGTCGAAGGTGATGCCCTTGCCCACCAGCGTGATCGAACACCGCGCGCCCGGGGGCTCGTGGCGCAGGTCCACCAGCCGAGGCGGGTGCGGAGATCCGGCGCCCATGCCGAGCAGGGCCCCCATCCCGAGTTCCCGCAGGTCATGCTCGTCCAGGACCCGTACGGCCAGGCCTTCCCGGACGGCGACGTCCCGCGCGAGGCACGCCAGGTCATCCGGGACGAGCTCGCTCGGCGGGCGGTTGGTCAGTTCCCGGGCCAGCAGCACGGCCTCCGCGTCCAGCAGCCCTGCGGTGACGTGGTCACCGTCGGGTCCATCCAGGCCGGTGAGCGTCACGCTGAGCGGTCGCGCGGCCGTGAGGGCCAGCCCGGTCACGACCGCGCGGACGGATTCCCCGGCGCCGAGCGCGCCCGCGCCGCGGCCCGCCAGGTCGACCCGCACGGCATCGCCGGGCAGCAGTGCCGCCGCGGCCGCCGCGGCGGCGCGCAGCCGCTCGGCGTCGCATCCGTCCAGCGGCCCGAGACCGGCCAGCAGCACCGGACCCCCGTCCTCGACCGGCGCGGTGGAGCCCGGCTCGGCCGTGAACCCCTCCCACCTGAGCAGGCCCGCCGCGCGAAGGCTCTCCACCTCCTCGGTGAAGATCCCTCGCACCTCCGGCACATCCGCCCGACCCGGTCCGACCGCGACGTCCATCGCCCTACCTCTCCCTGTTACGGCGCGCCCAGTTTCCCGCCGGACATCAAACCCTCGCAGGGCGCCTCGCACGGTGACCCGGCGATGTGGTGGTCGCCGTGCACATCCCGGGTGGCCGCGCCGGAGCTACGGTCACCGCTACGCCTTGCAGAGAGGAGCTCCTAGATGAGCCGTTTCCGGGTCTCCATGGACATCGGCGGCACATTCACCGACGTCATCGGCTACGACGAAGCCACCGGCCGTTATCAGGTGGGCAAATCGTCCACAACGCCGGAAGACCTGACTGAGGGAGTGCTGACAGCGCTGGAGTCCCTGGTGGACTCCCCAGCCGACATCTCGTTCACGGTGCACGGCACCACGCAGGGGCTCAACGCCTTCCTTGAGCGGCGCGGCGTGAAGGTGCTGCTGCTGTCCACCAAGGGCGCGGGGGACACCTACCACATCGCGCGCGGCCCGCGCACCCGGCTGTACGACCTGCACTTCCGCAAGCCGGCGCCACTGGTCCCGCTGCGCGACATCGTCGAGGTCGGCGGCCGGTTCGACGCCGGCGGCACGGAACTCGAACCTCTGGACGAGCAGGCCGTGCGGCAGGCGGCCCAGCGCTACCGCGACGGCGGGTTCGGCGCGATCGCGGTCGCCTATCTCTTCAGCTACCTGGATCCGGCGCACGAGCTGCGCACCCGCGAGATCCTGAGCGAGGAGCTCGGCGAGGACCTCACGATCTCGCTGTCGCACGAGGCCGCGAAGGAGTGGCGGGAGTACGAGCGCACCTCCTCGGCGGTCGTCGAGGCGTACACCGGCCCGGTGGTGCGACGTTACCTGGAGCGCCTGGAGACGAACCTGACGGAGCGGGGGCTCGCCGTACCGCTGCACGTCATGCAGTCCTCCGGGGGCATCCTCACCGCCGAGTCGGCCCGCCGCCGCCCGTTGCAGACGCTGCTGTCCGGCCCGGTCGGCGGCACCATGGGCGGGGTCGAGCTGGCCCGCGCGATCGGCCGGCCGAACCTCATCTGCGTGGACATGGGCGGCACGTCCTTCGACGTGTCGCTGGTCATCGACGGGCAGCCGGACATCTCACCGGAGGCCAAGATCGAGGGCCTCCCGATGCTGATGAGCGTGGTGAACATCCACACCATCGGAGCCGGCGGCGGCTCCGTCGCCTGGCTGGAGGCCGGCGGCCTGCGGGTGGGCCCCCGCTCGGCGGGCGCGACCCCCGGCCCCGCCTGCTACGGCCGCGGCGGCACCGAGCCGACCGTGACGGACGCCAACCTCGTCCTGGGCCGCATCGACCCGGAGTGGTTCGCCGGCGGCTCGCTCACGCTGGACACCGGCGCGGCCCGTACCGCTCTGGAAGGCCTGGCGCAGGGCCTCGGCCTGGACACCGTGGCCATGGCCGAGGGCGTCTGCGACGTCGCCAACGCCAAGATGGCCCAGGCGATCAGGACCATCACCGTCTCGCGGGGCATCGAACCGCGCGACTTCACCCTGGTCGCCTTCGGCGGCGCCGGTCCGATGCACGCGGTCTTCCTCGCCAGGGAGCTCGGCATCGGCGAGGTCGTGGTGCCGCGCTTCCCGGGCGCGTTCTCCGCGTGGGGCATGCTGCAGACCGACATCCGCAAGGACGCCTCGGACACCTACTTCCACCTCGACGCCGACCTGGACACCGCCGACATGGCGGCCAGGCTCGCGGCGATGGCCGAGGCCGCCCTGAGCTCGCTGGCCGACGAGGGGGTGCCCGAGCCGAACCGCCGGGTGGAGTACGCGGTCGACATCCGTTACGCCGCTCAGGAGTACACCCTGACCGTGCCGCTCCTCGACGCGAGCGAGCCGGCCCGCGACGACTTCGTGGAGATCATCGCCAAGCGGTTCGGGCAGCAGCACGAGTCCCGTTACGGCCACGCGAACCTGGGCGCGCCGATCGAGTTCGTCACGCTGCGCACCACCGCGTTCGGCGACCTCGGCCGGGGCGCCGCCGAGCAGGTGGAGGCGGCCACGGAGACGGCGTTCCCGCACCGGCTCCGCGAGGTCGTGTTCGACGGCCAGAGCCGCTCGACCCCGCTCATCCGCCGTGCGGACCTGGCGGCCGGGCACGCGTTCGAGGGCCCGGCGATCATCGTGGAGGGCACGGCCACCACCGTGGTGCCCCCCGGCTTCTCGGTGTCGGTGGACCCCATCGGCTCCCTGGTGATCCGGACCAGCACGGACGGCACGCTGTGAGAAACGCTGTGAGACAGGAGGAATCGTGACCGACAACAGGACCGTCGACCCGGTCGTGGTAGAGATCATCCGCAACGCGCTCTCCGCCGCCGCCGACGACATGAACGCCACCCTCATCCGATCGGCCTACACCCCGATCATCTACGAGTGCGGCGACTGCGTCGTCGCGCTGCTGGACGACCGGCACCAGGTGCTGGGCCAGTCCGCCGGCCTGCCGATCTTCCTGGGCAACCTGGAGACCTGCACCAAGGCGACCGAGGAGCAGTTCGGCCGCGAGGTGTGGCAGCCGGGCGACGTGTGGATCCTCAACGACAGCTATCTCGGCGGCACCCACCTCAACGACGTCACCATCTTCGGGCCGGTCTTCGTCGACGAGGAGCTGGTCGGCTTCACCGCCACCCGGGCGCACTGGATCGACGTGGGCTCCAAGGACCCGGGCGGGTCGATGGACTCGGTGAACATCTACCAGGAGGGCCTGCGGCTCGGCGCGCAGAAGCTGGTCGAGGGAGGCCGCGACGTCCCCGGGGTGATGAGCACGATCGCCACGAACGTGCGCTTCCCCTACCAGACCAGCGGCGACATGCACGCGATGATCGCCACCATCAAGATGGGCCAGGCACGCCTGGAGGAGATCGTCCGGCGCTTCGGCCTCGAAACGCTGCGCGCCGCCCGCGACGAGATCTTCGCCCAGACCGAGGCGCTGGAGCGCGAGGTCATCGCGGCGATCCCGGACGGGGTCTACACCGCGGAGGGCTGCCTCGACAACGACGGCATCGACCTCGGGACCACCATCCCGATCAAGCTCAGGATCACGGTCAGCGGTTCGGACATCGACTTCGACGTCACCGAGTCGGCCGACCAGACCACGGGGCCGATCAACTGCGGCACGTCCCAGACGGTGTCCGCCTGCCGGGTCGGGTACAAGCTGCTCGTCAGCCCGGACGTGCCCGGCAACGGCGGGTCCTTCCGCCCGATGACGGTCCAGGTGCGGGAGGGATCGGTCTTCGGCGCGGTGGCCCCGGCCGCCTGCCAGTGGTACTTCTCCCACCTGGGGCTGCTCATCGACATGGTGGCCAAGGCGCTCGCTCCGGCGATGCCGGGCAAGGTGGCGGGCGCCAGCCACGGCGACTCGATGATCGTGCTGCTGGCCGGCACCGACCCCCGGACCAGGCGCGACTACGTCAGCCTGGAGGCCACCCTCGGTGGCTGGGGCGCCTGGGACGGCTCGGACGGCGAGACCGCCCTGATCAACAACGTGAACGGCTCGCTCAAGGACATCCCGGTGGAGGTGTTCGAGACCCGCTACCCGTTCCGCATCAGCAGGTACGAGATCCGGCCGGACTCCGGCGGCTCCGGCCGCTTCCGCGGGGGCAACGGCGTGCTCCGGGAGTACACCGTGCTACACGACTGCACGGTCTCACTGTGGTTCGAACGGTCGTCCACCCCGGCGTGGGGCCTGTTCGGCGGGCACGACGCGGTCCCCCCGGAGATCGTCATCAACCCCGGCCGTCCCGACGAGCGGCGCATCCTCAAGTGCAACGGCCTGCGCCTGGCCGCCGGTGACGTGATCCGCTGCATGACCGGTGGCGGCGGCGGCTTCGGCGACCCGGCCGAGCGCGACGCCGAGGCCGTACGTACCGACGTGCTCGACGGCCACGTCTCCGCCGCGCGGGCGGCCGAGCTCTACGCGGTCTCCGTCTGAGCCCGGCATCCGATCCCGGTACGGCGGCGCGGGGCCTGACCCGCGCCGCCGTACCGGTCTCAACGGCATGTCCGGATGGCTCAGCTCAGCTCGGGCAGCAGCGCGTAGCAGGCGAGGTGGAGCGCGAGCCGCTGATCGGGGCGATCGGGATCGATGCCGCGCGCCCTGATGCGCTCGACCCGGCCGAGCACCGTGTTGCGGTGCACGCCGAGCCGGGCGGCGGCCTGGCTGGTGGAGTTCGCGCAGTCGAGCAGCGCGGCCAGCGTGGTCACCAGCACCGGCCCGTCCGGCGCCGAGAGCAGGTCGGCGAGCACCATCCGGGCGGATCCGACCAGCTCCGGCTGTGACAGCGAGGCGAGCAGCACCCGGAAGCCCAGCTCGTCGAACGAGCGCACCGTCCCGTGGCCGTCCCGCACCGTCACCCCGGCCGCGAGCATCGCCTGCGACAGCGACTCCCGCAGCCCTTCGGCCCCCTCGGCGACGCGGCCCACGCCCGCGCTCAGCGGGATCGGCGAGCGCATCCGGGCGAGGTGCCGCCGCAGCGCCGACGCCACCTGCTCCACCTCGATCTCCTCGCCGGTCCACCAGCTGGCCCAGCCGGCGTCCCACGGCACCAGAGGCAGGTCGTCGATGACCTCCTGCCAGGCCGAGATCACGCCCGGACCGGTGGCGGCGGTGTCCAGCGGGGTGCTCGACCGCAGGAAGACCGCGACGTGCCGCCCGCCGACGCGCCATCCGAGCGCCTCCCCCGGGACGGTCCGTTCCCGGTCACGGGTGCCCGGCTCCTCCTGCGCCGTCGGTGCGGGATCACGCCCGGCCGAGGCGAAGAGGGCGCGGAGAGCCGCCCGGCCTCGCTCGGCGTCGTGCACCGCGTCGACCCGCTCTCTGGCGACCGAGGCGGCCAGCGGCCCCCGGGCCAGGCGCAGGATGAGGAGCACGGTTTCGGCCCAGGTGGGCGAGGAAGGGCCGGCCGTGGCGGCGACCAGCTCGGCCCAGCGGCGCCCGTCCGGGCCCGGCACGTCCACCTGGACGCGGTGCTCGGCCCGGTCGGCGGACGCCTGGCCCGCGAGCACGTGACCGTCCGGAGCCACCAGCGCGGCCGTCACGCCGGGAACCTCCGAGTTGATCACCCCGACGATGCCCCGGGCGTTGCTCCGCTCGGCGAACAGCTCCGCGCAGCGCGCCGCGAGGCGGGCGCGGGCGGCCTCGGGGCTGGCGATGGCCGCGGCCAGGTCCAGGGCGCAGGCGGCGGTGTCCCCGGTCACGACGAACACCGGCAGCCGCATCCGCCGGGCGAGCTGGGCGGTGGCCTGGTCCAGCCCGACGACGGCGGGGCTGACCAGGCAGGCGGCACTGCGCTCCCAGGCCAGGCGCAGCGCCGACTCGACCGCCCACGCCCCCTGCGCCAGCCCGCAGGAGAGGACCACGGCGGTACCGGGGCCGCAGTGGCGGACCTGGTCGAGATCGGAGATGAGCGCCACCCGTGACACCGGCCGGGCGAGGTTCTCCCCGACCAGCATCTCGGCGTGGCCGAGCGGCCCGTACCTGACGAGCTCGTCCACGGTCAGCTGCTCGGCGGGGCGTCCGGCGCGCTTCATCGGCCCTCCTGGCGCGGGTGGCGCAGGGGGAAGCCGAAGGCTCCCGGCCCGCCGAGGCCGAGCCCGTGGACGGTGTGCCATACGGGCGCGGCCGGCACACACAGCACGTCCACCTGGTCGCCGACGGTGAGCCGTTCCGGCCCGGTCATCCGCAGCGTGCCCCGGTCGAGCAGGCAGAGCAGGTCGGGAACGGCCGCGGTGAGCGCGCCGTCGGCGAGGGCGAGTACCAGCTCGTTGTGCGCCTCCAGCCGGATCAGGCGGCCACTGTCGTGGTCGTGGACCACCATGCTCATCGGGTTGCCCGGATAGACGGTTCCGGCCTGCCGCACCGAAGGGCCGAGCTCCACCACCCGGCCGCCGCCCAGGACCGTCGCGCCGGTCGCCGCCGCGAGGTCACGGAGCAGGCGCTCGTGCGGCGCGGTGCCGCTCGCCGGCCACCCGCCGTCGCCGGGGCGCCCGTACCGGGGCAGTGCGGAGCCGCCGCCACCGGCGGACTCCCGCGCCGTCCTGCCGTCGGAGGTGTGCTCGCGCAGCAGCCGGCCGACCTCCAGCGTGCGGCTCACCGAGCCGTGGATGGCGGCCTCGTGCAACCGTCCCACCTGGGTGGGGTACATTCCGCACAGCAGCCACCCGCCGGCGGACTGGGCGATCGACCTGGCGATCCGCTCGGCGCGGGCCGAGCCGGTGTCCAGCAGCAGCGAGTCGTTGCCGGCGCTGACGACCGCGAGCGGGCTGAGCGAGAGGCCCGCCAGCTCGTAGGTGGTCTGGTGGATCAGCGGGAACACCCGGCCCATGCCGTCGCAGTCGATCAGCGGCAGGCCGAGCACCGCGGCGGCGGCCACCGGGTGCAGCGCGTTCACGCTGGCCGCGTTGAGCGGCATGATCGCGCCCAGCGGAGCGCCGAACCGCCCGGCCAGGCTGCGTGCCAGGGCCACGGGTTCCTCCCCGGAGGGCGGCAGCTCGGCCATGGCGACGGTCGAGCCCATCGCGCCGACCGCCGCGCACGGCGTGCCCGGGTCGAGCTCGCCGGCCGTGACCAGCTCCACGGGCCCCGTCCGCGCGAGGATGTCCTCCAGCCAGAAGCCCGCGAACTCGATGCCCTCGCCCGCGGCGCTGGTCGAGAAGAACTCCGCCCCCGCCAGCAGGGCCGGGACGTCCGCCACGGTGATGGAGCGGCCGGTCACGCGTCGTCCTCCGCCCGGCCGCCCGCGCGTACCACCAGCCGGTAGGAGCCGCTGCGCAGGAACGACAGCGACAGGGCGCGGGAGCTGACCACGCGCTCGCTGCCGAGCCGCGCGCCGCTCTCGGCCACCAGGGTGAGCGCCCGCTGCTCCGCGGCGGCCTGCTTGCGGGCCAGCACCTCGGAGGTCTCGGCGTACAGCACGGTGTCGAGCCAGGCGCTCGGCTCCGTGCCCGCCGCGCCGATGGCGGCCAGCTCGGCCGACGGCTCCACCAGCACCGACGCCGACGGCAGCCGGGCCGCGGCGGCCCGCGCCCGGTCGGTGGCGTCCCCGTCGCGGGGGCCCCCGTCCGGGCCCGCGTCGGCGACGGCGATGACCGCGGTGTGCTGGTCGTGCTCGGCCAGCAGGGCGAAGGCCGACGCCGTGGCCGTGTACGAGCCGCGGATCGGGGTCAGCGACGCCTGGGGAACGGCCATCCGCACCCCACCCGGACCGGGCCGGTCGGTCGCCACGTCCGGAAGGCCGTCGCGGACGTGGCCCACGGCGAGCCCGTCCGGCCCGGCCAGCCCCACGACCGCGTCGTCCACTCCGGCCAGCCGCGCGGCGCCGGTCAGGGCGGCGGCGCCGGTGGCCGACAGCCCCAGCACTGGCAGCAGCCGCAGGCGCTCGGCGGAGATCCTGCCGCCGTCCCCGGCCACGAACCAGGCCGACGTAGAGCCCCCGAGCCGGCCCGAGATCACGACGCAGCGCTCTACCACCTGCTCGGCGCGGCTCAGCAGCGCGGCGTTGATCACGGTCGCGGCCTCGCGCTCCAGCAGGCCAAGGCCTCCGACCTGGTGCGAGAGCGAGACCCTGAGCTGGGGAAAGGCCTCGCGGACCAGCTCGGCCGCGGCGAGCTCGTGGTCGGGGCATCCGAGAGCCCCCGTGGCCGTCAGCGCCAGCGCGCTCATCCCCTCCGCCTGCGCCGCCGCCGCGGTGCGGAGCACCTCGTAGATGTCCAGCGTGGCGAGCTCGACCCCGAACAGGTCGTGCCCTCCGACCACCGCGGCCCGGCGCCCGGCCAGTGCCAGGAGCAGGGGAGAGGGATGCCCGCTGCCGACCGGCGCGCGCGGCATGACCCGCAGGGACGCCACCGGCGAGCCGGCGGTGGCCGGGTCGAGCTCGGCGGAGACGTCCCAGGTCACCGACCGGACCGGCGTGCCCTCCGCGAGGCCCCGGAGCATGCGCGAGAGCGTGCGGTCGTCGCCGGAGTCGCACGCGGCATGGCGGATGTCACCGGCGCCGACAAGAGCGGCCCGAGCTTGGCCGGCGCCCAGCCGGACCCCGATGCGCGCGCCAGCCACCTAACTCCTTCGGCCTCGCAGCAGCCGGTCGAAGCTGACCGCTCCGAGGATCAGCGCACCCTGCACGACCTGCTGATATATGGTATCCCAGCCCAGCAGGTTGAATCCGTTGCCGATCAAGGTGATGAGGAGCACGCCGATCAGCCCGCGCCAGATCGCGCCCTCGCCGCCGAGCACGCTGGTGCCGCCCACCACCGCCGCCGCGATCGCGGTGAGCTCCATGCCCGTGGCCATGCCCGCCTGCGCCGACCCGCCGCGGGAGGCCAGGATGAGTCCCGCCAGCGCCGCGCACACGCCACTGATCGCGAAGACCGCCACCCGCACCGCGCCGACCCGGATGCCGGACAGGCGCGCGGCCTCCTCGTTGCCGCCGACGGCGTAGATGCGCCGGCCGAAGGTGGTGCGCGCGAGCACCACCCAGCAGACCGCCGCGACCAGCAGGAACAGCAGCGAGGCCGCGGTGATCCCGCCGAGCACGGTCGGCCAGCCGAGCGCCTGGAAGGACGCGAGCCTGCTCTCCTGCGGGTACACGATGGCGCCGGCCGTCAGGATCACGGCCAGCCCCCGGTACATGATGCTGAGGGCGAGCGTGGCGATGAACGAGTGGACCTTGACGGTGATCACGACCAGGCCGTTGATCGCGCCGAGCAGGCCGCCGGTCAGCACCCCGGCGGCCATGCCCGCCGGCACCCCGGCGTGCGTGGTGACCACCACGGCGACGATCGCCGAGACGGCGAGCACGGCGGTGATCGACAGGTCGAAGGCGCCCGAGATGATGACGAGGGTGGCGGCGCAGGCCAGCAGCCCGATCACCGCCGCCTGGTCGAGCAGGTTGACCAGGTTGCCGGTGGTCATGAAGGTCTGGGTGGTCAGCGACAGCGCGACCACGATCACCACCACGGTCAGCACGATGCCGAAGTCGTGCAGCCTGGCGAACCTGCTGGCCGTGGCCCGTGCGGCCGCCTCGGGCGGGGCCTCCGTGTCAGCCATGGTGGTCATTCGTGCTCCTCCGTGCTGTTACGGCTGGATTCCGGGTAGTTCGTCGGGTCAGTTGAGCGGGCCGGCCCGGGGGCGGCTCCGGTGGGGAGGTCGTCGGCGAAGGCCATCGAGAGCACCTGCTCGCGGGTCGCCTCGCCCCGGGCGAACTCGGCGACGAGCCGGCCGTGCCGCATCACCAGCACCCGGTGTGACAGCCCCATGACCTCCTCGACCTCCGAGGACACCATGAGGACCGCCATTCCCTCGGCGGCGAGGTCGACGAGGAGCCGGTGGATCTGGCTCTTGGCCGCCACGTCCACGCCGCGGGTCGGCTCGTCCACCAGCAGCACCGCGGGCTTCTCCAGCAGCCACTTGCCGAAGAGCACCTTCTGCTGGTTGCCGCCCGACAGCGTCCAGACGGGCCCGCCGAGGTCCGAGCCCCGCACGTCCAGGTCACGGAGCATGGACCCGGCCGCCGGCCTCTCGGACCCGCCCCTGACGAAACCGGCGAGCTGCCTGGAGCTCAGGCTGGCCAGCGCGATGTTCTCGCGGACCGAGCGGTCCAGCACCAGCCCCTGCTCCTTGCGGGACTCCGGGACCATCGCCAGGCCGGCGCGCATGGCCCGCGACGGCGAGCCGGGAGGCACCGCGTCGCCGTCCACCTCGACGGCGCCGCCGTCGCGCGGGTCGGCGCCGAAGATCGCGCGCAGCGTCTCCGACCTGCCGCTGCCGACCAGCCCCGCCACCCCCACGATCTCCCCGGCCCTTATCTCCATCGACACGCCGCGCACCGCCGTACCGCGTCGCAGGTCGCGGACGCTGAGCACCACCGGGGCGGCGTCCTTCACCGGGGCCGGCTCGGGGTAGAACAGTTCGAGCGGCCGGCCGACCATGTGCCGTACCAGGCTGCCGGGCGTCTGCGCGGCGGCCGGTCCGGTGACCACATGGCGGCCGTCGCGCAGCACGGTGACGTCGTCGCAGACCGACAGCACCTCCTCCAGGAAGTGCGAGATCAGCACCACGGCGGTGCCGTCGGCCGCGAGCTGCCTGATGACGGCCATCAGCCGGTCGGTCTCGGTCTGGGTGAGCAGCGCCGTGGGCTCGTCCATGCCGATCACCGAGGCTCCGGACGCCAGCGCCCGGAGGATCTCCACCTGTTGCTGCGCGGCGAGCGGCAGGTCACGCACCAGGGCCGAGGGGTTGAGATCGAACCCGGTGCGCTCGATCAGCCGGGCCAGCGTCCTGCCGTCCTCGCGGCCGGCCCGCCAGCCGAGCCGGTTGTGCCACCGGCCGAGGTGGACGTTGTCCAGAACGGTCATTGCCGGCACCAGGGCGAGCTCCTGGGAGATCAGCGCGAACCCGTGCCGCAGCGCGTCCCGGGGGGAGCCGACCGAGATCGGCTCGCCGTCCAGCAAGATGCGCCCGGTGTCCGGAGCCACCGCTCCGCACACCGCCTTGAGCAACGTCGACTTGCCGGCGCCGTTCTCGCCGAGCAGCCCGTGCACCCGTCCCCCGTACAGGGTGAACGACACATCGCGCAGCACGGGCACGCCGCCGTAAGCCTTGCCGAACCCTTCCAGGTCGATCCTGACCGGCTGGGACATCGGGTGACCCCTTTCCGCGCCGCTCCGGCTATTCGTCGTACTCGCCCTGGACGCCGGCGAGCACGTCCTTGGTGCCCTTGCCCTCACCGGGGGCCAGGTCGGTCGAGCTGTTGGTCGTCGGCACTTCCTGGCCGCGCGCCTTGGCGAGACCGAGCTCGGCGGCCTTGGCGCCGGCGGACTTCTCCGGCAGGTAGTAGATCGCGAACCAGCGGCCGTCCTGCACGGCCCGCACCGCCTGGCGGGAGCCGCCGTTGCCGATCAGCAGCACGTCCTTGCCCTTGAGCACGGCCTCGGCGCCCGCGACGGCCTGGGAGGAGCCGATGACGACGTCGACGCCCGGGTGCGACTGGAGCACGTCCTGCGTCGCCTTGCGTCCGCTCTCCTTGGTGTAGCCGCCCTCGACCCGGGCGACCAGCTTCACGCCGGCGCCGGCCTCGAGGGCCTTGACGGCGGCGTCGGTGCGCGCGTTGTCCAGCGGGAGCGACTTGAAGCCCTCCAGGTACGCGACCTCGCACGGGTCGAGCTTCTTGCTCTCGCAGGCGGCCACGCCGAGCTCGCCGAGCTTGCGGCCGTTGTCCACCGGAACGTCCAGTAGCGTGATCACGCCGGGCACCTGCGACTCGGCGGTGTCGTAGCGGGTGCCCACCGGGGTGAACTCGGCCACCACGGTGATCCCGGCCGCCACCGCCTGCTTGACCGCGGGCACCACGGCCGCGCCGTCGTTGGCCTGCACGACGAACACGTCGAAGCGCTTGGACGTCACCGCGTCCTGGATCTGCTGCACCTGGGCCTGGGCGTCGAAGTTGGGGTCGAAGAACTCGGCCTCCGCGTCGTTGGCCTTGGCGTACTCCTCGATGCCCGCCCAGGTGGCCGCGGCGAACGAGTTGGCACGCGCGAACCCGAAGAAGGCGATGCGCTTGTGCCCGGCGTTCGAAGCGGCCGATGAGTCCGCGGAAGCCGTGCCCGTCGCCGTGGTGTCCGATTCCGGCGCGACGCAGGCGGTGCTCAGCGCGAGCACCCCGGCCACGACACCGAGGGCGAGTCCCTTTTTCTTGATGTGCATGTGCATCCCGCTTCTCATTGAGCCGCTTCCTCGTCGCCGGTCTCGTCGCCGGCCGCCGCCACGATCGTGTAGAGCCCGCCGCCCTGGTCGGCGCGGGGACCGTCGTCGAGCAGGTCGCCCAGCTCTCCGGTGGTCCGCTGGCGCCAGGGGTCGCCGAGCCACTGCTGGTAGTCGGACTCGCCGGTCCACGTGGCGGTGACCAGGTACGGCCCGCCCGGCTCGGCGGGGCGATGCAACGCGGCCCCGTGACAGCCCGGCAGGGACAGCGCCCGGTTCAGCACACCGTGGCGGGCGAAGAACTCCTCCAGGTCGCCCTCCTTGCCGGGGAGCGGTCTGAGGTAGAGAACACTGCGGATCATGTGTTCCTCCGAACGGATTGGACGGTGGCCGCCCGTCGATGCCCGACGACGTGGCAGAAACTGTAGAAACCGGTCCAGCCCTCCCCTGGGCGCCCCGCACAGTGCGGGACGCCGCCGCTGTGCGGCTCGCCGCACCCCTCCTGAACAGGCGAAGTCAGGCTGTGCGTGGTCGTTCGCGGCCACCGCGGCCCATGACACCCGGGAAACCCCGCAGGTCATCCCGAGGTCCGCCGAGGCCGCGCCGGACACGGGCGTCCCGGACAGGAAGGAAGCCAACGATGGACAAGGCGAGCAGGCTGGCGATCGACGTCGGAGGGACGTTCACCGATGTCGTCGAGCTGATCCCCGAGACGGGTGAGCTCCGCTTCGACAAGGTGCCCACGACGCCCGAAGCGCCGACGAAGGGCGTGATGAGCGCCTTCGGAGTGGCACGGGCGCCCATGACTGACATCGGGATGTTCACCCACGGGACGACCCTCGGGCTGAACGCGCTGCTGACGCGCACCGGCGCGCGTACCGCGGTGATCGGCACCAGGGGCTTCCGCGACGTCTACCTTCTCGGGCGGACCGACCGCAGGACCAACTACGACATCACCTACCGCAAGCCCCCGGCGCTCCTCGAACGTCACGACACCTTCGAGGTGACCGAGCGGAGCCGCTTCGACGGCACCGTGCACACCCCCTTCGACGTCGACGACGCGCGGCGCGTGGCGGCCGTCGTCGCCGCGCGCGGGTACCAGTCGGTGGCCGTCGCCTTCCTGCACTCCTACGCCAACCCCGGCCACGAGCTGCGGATGCGGGAGGTGCTCGCCGAGGTCGCGCCCGGCGTGGCGGTCACGCTGTCGCACGAACTGTCGCGCGAGTACCGGGAGTACGAGCGCACCAGCACCGCCGTCCTGGACGCGTACGTCAAGCCCATCGTGCGCCACTACCTGCACACGCTGGAGGGAGAGCTCGCCTCGGGCGGGTTCGGCGGGCGCTTCCTCATGACGCGCTCCGGCGGCGGGGCGATGACCGCGAGCTCGGCGCGGGAGCAGCCGGTGAGCCTGATCCTCTCCGGCCCGGCCGGCGGCGTCATCGGCGCGGCGGCCCTGGCGAAGATCCTGGACCGGCCGAATCTGATCACGATCGACATGGGCGGGACCAGCCTCGACGCGTCCTTGATCCTCGACTACGAGCCCGTCCTGTACCAGGGGGCCGAGTTCGAGCAGATGCCCATCAACACCCCGTCCCTGTACATCCACACCATCGGCGCGGGCGGCGGCTCGATCGCGTGGCTGGACGAGGCCGGCGCGCTGCAGGTCGGGCCGCAGAGCGCGGGCGCCGTGCCCGGGCCGGCGTGCTACGGCCGGGGCGGTACGGCGCCCACCTTCACCGACGCCGCCCTGGCGCTGGGATACCTCGGCGGCGGCACGCCGCTGGGCGGCAAGCTCACCCTGGACGCCGCCTTGGCCGACAAGGCGCTCCAGCCGATCGCCGGCGAGCTGGGCATGACCGTCAAGGCGCTCGCCCGGGGCATCGTCCGCATCTCCAACACCAAGATCATGGGCGCGGTGCGGGCGATCACCGTCGAGCTGGGCCGTGACCCGAAGGACTTCGCCCTGCTGTCCTTCGGCGGCGGCGGAGGGCTGGTGGCCGTCGAGGTGGCGCGCGAGCTGGGCATTCCCACCGTCATCGTCCCGCCGGGCCAGGGCGCCTTCTCCGCCTTCGGGATGCTGATGGCGGACGTGCAGCACGACTTCGCCCGCACCTCGGTATCTCCGCTGGACGGGCTGGACCCCTCGGCCGTGGAGGCCTCCTACGGTGAGATGGAGCGCGAGGCCCTGGCGCAACTGGCGGGAGAGGGGTTCGGCGAGCGGAGCGTGACCCTCGCCCGGTCGCTGGACGTCCGGTACGCGGGCCAGGAGCACTCGGTGACCGTGGCCTTCCCCGCGAGCGCCGACGACATGGTCAGCAGGGTCGCGGAGAGCTTCGCCAGGCTGCACGAGCGGCAGTACGGGCACACGATGGGCGACCCGGTCGAGGTCACGACGCTACGCCTTCGGGCCACGGGATCGGTGGACAAACCCGCGCTGCCACTGGTGGCGCGGCGGGAGTCCGGCTCGCTTTCGGCCGAGGGCACCCGCGCCGTCCATCTGTCGGCGGACCGGCCGGCCGCCGGTTACGCCCTCTACACCCGCGAGTCGCTGCTGGCCGGCGACGCGATCGAGGGCCCCGCGGTGATCGCCGAGCACACGGCCACCTCCGTCATCCACGCAGGGGACGGACTCACGGTCGGGCCGTACGGCGAACTGGTCATCTCCGTCGCCCCGGGAACCGTCGCCCCGGGAACCGTCGCCCCGGGAACCGTCGCCTCTGGAACCGTCGCCTCCGGAACCAAGGAGTTCAACCGATGAACGACTCCATCACCACAGAGATCATCCGGCACGGGCTGCTCGCCGCGGCGGAGGAGATGGCCCGCAACCTGTGCCGCACGGCGTACAACACCGTGGTGTACGAGATCCACGACTACGGCATCGGCATCCACGACGCCAAGGGGGACGTCGTCGCGGACGCGCCCGGCATCGCGGTGTTCACCCGGGGGAACGACCACGGCATCAAGAAGGCCGTGGAGTTCCTCGGCGAGGACGGCCTGCGGCCCGGCGACGTCGTCATCCTCAACTACCCGTACTGGTCCTCCGCCCACACGCTGGACCCGCTGGTCTTCGCCCCCATCCATCACCAGGACGAGCTCATCGGCTTCGCCTCCTGCCGGATCCACGTGCTCGACCTGAAGCAGAAGGACCCGGGATACGTCCTGGACTCCACGGACATGTCGCAGGAGGGGCTCTTCTTCCCGGCCACCAAGCTCTACCGGGGCGGGGTCCAGAACGACGACATCTTCAACATCATCCGCTTCAACAGCCGGATGCCGGAGCGGACCATCGGCGACATCCAGGCGCAGGTCTCCGCCTGCGTCACCGGCGTCCGCCGCACCCAGGAGATCGCGGCCAAGTACGGCGCCGAGACCCTCCTCGGCGCGATGGACGCGATCAACGACCACGGGGAGAAGCTCGCCCGCCTGGCCCTGGCCAAGCTCCCCAAGGGAACCTGGACCGCCCACGACTTCGTCGACAACGATGGTGTCGACCTCGACCGCCTGATCAAGATGCAGGTGACGGTCACGATCACCGACGACGAGATGGTCATCGACTGGACCGGCAGCGACCGTGACGTGAAGGGGCCCATCAACCTTCCCGTGGGCCAGACCGAGGCCTTCTGCAGCCTCATCTTCAAGGCGCTGACGACCCCCGACACCTCGGTGGTGGCCGGGAACTTCCGGCCGATGCGCGTCGTCACCGAACCCGGATCCGTGATGCACGCGGTGCCGCCCATGCCGACCTTCACCCTGTGGACCGGGCTGCTCGGCGGCGAGGTCGTGCTGAAGGCGCTCGCGCAGGGCATGCCGGACCGGGTGCCCGCGTGCTCCGGCGGTGACGTCAGCTCGATGATGGGCCTCGGGGTCAACCCCCGCAACGGCGAGGCGTGGCTGGAGGCGACCAACGAGGCGGTCGGGTTCGGCGGGCACGCCCGGGGCGACGGCGAGGACGGGATCATGCACCTGTCCGAGCCCGGATGCCGCAACAACCCCGTCGAGATCCTCGAGACCAAGTCGCCGATGTTCATCGAGTCCTACGGCTACCGGCCGGACACCGGAGGCGCGGGCCGGCACCGCGGCGGCGTCGGCGTCGGGCGGACGTACCGGTTCACCGCGCCGTCCACCGGCATCTGCCTGGTCTACAAGACCAGGACCAAGCCGTGGCCGATCGGGGATGGGCGGCCGGGGGAGAACAACCACATCGTGCTCAACCCCGGCACCGACCGCGAGGTGACGCAGGGCGGCAGCTACAACCGCCTGGCGGCCGGCGACGTGCTGGTCAACAACACCGGCGGTGGCGGCGGGTACGGCGACCCGTTCGAGCGCGAGCCGGAGCGGGTCGCCAAGGACGTGCGCAACGGCTTCGTGACCGCTGCCGCGGCCGCCCGCGACTACGGTGTCGTGGTGGATCCGGACACCTTCCAGGTCGACCTCGACGCCACCGCGGGGCTCCGGGGCGGGGCGACCGTATGATCCAGGCCGTGATCGTCGCGGTGAGCCCTCGTGGCGCCGCCGGAAAGGGGTGCTGAAATGGATTCCTCGCTCGCGGGAGACCTGACCATCGTCAACGCCGCCGTCTTCGACGGCCGGTCGGCCGAGCTCTCGGACGGCCCTGTGCACATCTCCGGCGGCATCGTCGTCCAGGTCGGCGGCGCCGCGCCGGCCGCGCAGCGGGTGGTCGACGCGCGGGGCGGCACGGTCATCCCCGGTCTCATCGACGCCCACTTCCACGCCTACGGCGTCTCGCTGAGCCTGCTGGAGATCGAGTCGGCCCCGCTGAGCTACCTCGCGCTGGCCGGGGCCCGCAGGCTCGGCGCCGCGCTCGGCCGGGGGTTCACGACCGTGCGAGACGTCGCCGGAGGTGACCCTGGACTGGCGAAGGCCATCGCCCAGGGCCTGATCCGTTCGCCCCGCTACCTGTACACGGGGCCGGCCCTGACCCAGACCGGCGGGCACGGCGATCCCCGCCCGGGTGACCAGGACCTGTGTGCCTGCGGGAGCCACACCGGAGAGATCGTGGACGGCGTGGACCCGCTGCGCCGGGCCGTACGCGACCGCTTCCGGCGGGGCGCCCACGCCATCAAGATCATGACTTCTGGCGGGGTGGTCTCGCTGACCGACCCGATCCGGGTTCCGCAGTACTCGCCCGAGGAGGTTCGCGCGGTCACCGGAGAGGCGTCGCGCCGGGGCAGTTACGTGGCGGCCCACGCCTACTCGCCCGAGGCGATCGCGCACTCGGTCGAGAACGGCGTGCGCTCGATCGAGCACGGCAACCTCCTCGACCGGCCGGCCGCGAAGCTGATGGCCGGGCACGGCGCCTTCCTGGTGCCCACCCTCGCGACGTACGACGCGATGGACAGGCGAGGCGCGGACCTCGGGCTCGGCCCGATCCCCCGGGCCAAGAACGCCGAGGTGCTGGAGGCCGGGCGCCGGGCGGTCGAGATCGCGAGGGCCGAGGGGGTGCGCATCGGCTTCGGCACCGACCTCATGGGCGCGCTCGACGACGAGCAGCTCAACGGGCTCCGGCTCCAGGTCGAGGTCGAGGGCGCCCTGGAGGCGCTGCGGTCGGCCACGTCCGTGAACGCCGATCTCATCGGCCGCCCGGACCTCGGCCGCATCGAGCCGGGCGCCGTCGCGGACCTGGTGATCCTGGACGGCGACCCGTTCGGCGACCCGTCGGTCCTGTGGGCGGGCCCCGAGCGCCGCACGGTCATCCAGGCGGGCAGAGTGACAGCGGCGTCCTGAACCCGCCGCCGGGCGGCGCCCGCCGGTTTCCGTGGTGAACGTTTCACGGGTTCCAGCGGGCTCCGTCCGGCCGTGCGCAGGTGGGGCCGGTGGTCCGACAGGGTCGTGGCGCCTGCGGTTGCGGTGGGGGGGAGGGCGTGATGTTTATGGGAGCGCTCCCACTCGCCGCCGTGGCAAGGAACATCATGAGACGACGGATCCGACCGGTATACCTGCTGCTGTCACTGGTGCTGGCCATCGCCGCCGGCACCGTCACGCTCACCCTCTCCGGCGCCAACGCGGCGATCTCGGGGTTCGTGCAGCGCTGCGGCGTCCACTTCTGCCTCAACGGCAAGCCGTACTACTTCGCCGGGACGAACACCTACGACGTGTTCACCTACGGCGGCAGCTACGGGGACACCGAGACGCAGTACATGGACAAGGCCCGCATAGACGCGCATATGGCCGAACTGCAGGCCGACAAGGTGAGCGTGCTGCGGCTGTGGATGTTCAGCCACGAGAGCTGGCACGGGTTCGAGACCGCCAAGGGCGTCTACAACGACCAGCAGTTCGCGCTCTTCGACTACGTCATCCAGTCGGCCAAGGCGCACGACATCCGGCTCATCCCGGTGTTCGAGAACTACTGGGAGGCCTACGGCGGCATCGACACCCGGCTCAAGTGGGAGGGACTGAACGGCGGGCACCCCGGCCGGGCCGTCTTCTTCGACAAGGCCAAGTGCCCGGGCTGCTTCACCCAGTACAAGAACTACGTCAACTACGCGCTCAACCGGACCAACCACTACAGCGGCGTGAAGTACAAGGACGAGCCGGGCATCTTCGCCTGGGAGCTCATGAACGAGCCGCGCTACCAGGACGTCAGCGCCGACGAGAACAAGAGCGGCGCCACCCTGCGCAAGTGGGTCGACGAGATGGCCTCCTATGTCAAGGGCATCGACTCCAACCACATGGTCGGCACCGGGCTGGAGGGGCACGAGTCGAGATACGGCTTCGGCGGCGACGAGGGCAACCCGTTCGTCTACATCCACCAGTCGCCGTACGTCGACTTCACCTCCGCGCACCCCTATCCGAACGCGAGCTGGGCCAACCTGACCCTCGACCAGACCAAGACCCTGATCGGCCGGTGGATCTCAGACTCGCACGACGTGGTCGGCAAGCCGTTCTTCCTGGGGGAGTTCAACACCGAGGGCAACGCCGACCGGGTGACCTGGTGGAACGCGCTCTACGCCGACTTCGAGGCCAGGGACGGGGACGGCTCGGCCTTCTGGTGGTATCCGGACAAGAACGCCGGGGGTGACCCGCACAGCGTGAAGAGCGGCGACCCGGCGCTGGCGGTGTTCCGCGCGCACTCGGCCCGGATGACGGCCAAGAGCGGCGGCTCCACCTCCCCTTCGCCCACCCCGACTCCCACTCCGACCCCGACGCCTACGCCCACCCCGACACCCACGCCCACTCCGACACGGACCCCCACCCCCACTCCCACGCCGACCGTCTCGCCCGGTGGTTGCTCGGTGGTCTACAAGCTCAACGACTGGGGGAGCGGGTTCACCGCCGACGTGACCCTCACCAACGGCGGGAGCGCGGCGATCAACGGCTGGACCCTGGCGTTCGCCTTCACCGGCACCCAGAAGATCACGAACACCTGGAACGGCGTCACCACGCAGTCCGGAGCCCAGGTCACGGTGAAGAACGCGGACTGGAACGGCGCGATCGGCGCGAACGGCGGCACGGCGAGCTTCGGCTTCCAGGCCTCCTACACCGGCACCAACGCCGTACCGGCCACCTTCACCCTCAACGGCACCACCTGCGCGAAGAAGTGACCCACCTCTGCGCCCGTCTTGGAGCTGGTGAAGGCACCTGCCGGGCTGACCGCTGATGGCCCGTGCTCGCCCAGCATGTGCGAGCGCGGGGATGTTCGACGGCCCACCCGTCAAGGGGTTGACGGGTGGGCCGTGTGTTGCCACCCAAGTGTTGACCTCACCGGACGACGGATGAAACACCTCAGCCGCGTCCAGGTCCGTGCCCCCGGCGCGCCCGAACGTGACGTTCCGGGCCCGGGAAGACGGTGGTACGTGGCGGTGTTGAGGGGGCGGTGGGTGGTCCGCCGGTGCGGCGGACGCTCCCGGGAAGGGGACGAGCCGATGTCCTACGACGAGTACCAGCGGGGAATGATGTTCTTCGACGCGAAGGACTACCCGGAGGCGGGGCGCATTCTCGCTCCGATCGTGGAGCGGGATCCGGGTAACCGGGCGGCTGTCGAGCTGCTGGGCCGGGCCTACTTCCACAGCGCCCAGCTTGGCCGCGCGGAGGCCACCTTCCAGCGGCTGTTGGAGCTCGACCCGGCCAACGGATGGGCGTACGAGGCGCTGGCCAGGACTCTCGAACGGAGTAACCGCGGCGATGAGGCGCGGCGATACCGCAAACTGGCACTTGCGATGGGTGCCGATCAGGTGAGCGAGATCGACGTGTCCGTGTACGCGGCCAACCTGGTCTAGTACCGCGCGCGTTCAGCACGACGAAGGGGCCTCGAAGCCGTGGACACACGGGTTTCGAGGCCCTTTGGCGTTGTTCAGATGAGAACGCGGGCCATTGGGTGATGTTCTCTTCTACCCACCCGTCCAGCACTTGACGGGTGAACACCGTTCTGCCCACCCGGCACATGCCCCGCCACAAGCGGTGGTCGCCGGGCCCGCCGCAGGGCAGGCGGTGTCGGAGCCTGCCGGTGCCGGTGCCGGTGCCGGTGGCGGTGGCGGGGTGCGGAGCGGGGTGTGGGGATACGTGAATCTGCGGGGCAGCAGGCGATCATTGGCGTGTTTTCGCAGGTAATAGCATGAAAGTGCCAAGCGTGGAAGTCGCGTGCCCGGGCCGTTGCGGCGGCGGGCGTTCGTACACGTTGGAGAACATCATGACTGTGAGGCTGAGTAAACGGTCGTTCGAGTTCGCGAAGAGGCTGATCGACGAAGGGCATTACGTCCTGGACGAGATGGACGACTGGAGCGAGCACCAGCCGTCCACCCGGCAGGAGAACGACTTCATCGAGAAGCACGGGTTCGCGGAGTACGCGAAGTGGCATCTCGCCGAGGACGACGAGTCCGGTGAGGAGACCAAGTCCAGGTACAAGTTCCCGTACGGGGACTTCGAGAAGGTGCATTGGTGCGGTGTCATCGCGGCCGAGGTGCGGGCGGCCCGGCTCGACTACACCGACGTCGAGGTCGCCGCGGCTCACCTGCACGGAATGCTCGACGAGCTGAGGTCCCACCAGCACACGGGGTGAGCCGAGGCGCCACTGGTCTGCGGGTTCAGGTTGGGTCGAGGCGCCACTGGTCTGCGGGTTCAGGTTGGGTCGAGGCGCCACTGGTCTGCGGGTTCAGGTTGGGTCGAGGCGCCATGGGTCTGCGGGTTCAGGTTGGGTCGAGGCGCCATGGGTCTGCGGGTTCAGGTTGGGTCGAGGCGCCATGGGTCTGCGGGTTCAGGTTGGGTCGAGGCGCCATGGGTCTGCGGGTTCAGGTTGGGTCGAGGCGCTACTGGTCTGCGGGTTCAGGTTGGGTCGAGGCGCTACTGGTCTGCGGGTTCAGGGTGGGCTGAGGCGCCACGGGTCCGCGGGTTCAGGGTGGGCTGAGGCGCCACCGGTCTGCGGGCTCAAGGCCGGGTCGCGGGGGCACCGACTAGGTCGGCACCTGTGGGGCTGGCCCGAGGTCATGGCGGGGTGCGGGGTGAGGCTGAGCGGGTCCGGTGTTCGGCGAGGACGTCGATGAGGGCGGCCACCAGGGCGGCCAGGAGGAACGCGATGTTGACCAGCAGCGCGTGCCTGAAGGCACGCGCGTAGTCGCCGTGGGTCGAGGCCACCTGGGAGAAGAACGCGGAGCCCACCGCCGCGATGCCGACGGAGGCGCCGATCCGCTGCCCCGTCTGGAGGACCCCGCCCGCGGTGCCGGCCCTGGAGATCGGCACCTCCGACAGGGTCAGCGTCTGGTTCGGCGAGACGACCAGGCCGCTGCCGAGGCCCGCGACGAACAGCGGCACCGCTATCGCCCAGCCCACCTTCGGCGTGGGCATCAGCCGCACCACGAGGTCCAGGGCGGTCAGCCCCACCGTGACCAGCACCAGGCCCAGCGCGACCAGCCGGCGGCCGATCCGGGTGACGATCCGCCCGCCCAGCGCGGCACTCGGCGCGGCCCCCACCGCGAACGCCGTGCTGGCCAGCCCGGCGTGCAGGGCCGAGTATCCGAGGCCCTCCTGGAGGTACTGGGTGAGGATGAAGAAGATCGCGGTGAATCCGCCGAAGTAGAGCATCCCGATCAGCGCGCCGAGGGCGTACGAGCGCCTCCGGAACAGCGAGAGGTCGACCATCGGCTCGTGCCGCCGCCCGTACCACCGCTCCCAGCCCGCGTACGAGGCCAGCACCAGCAGCCCCGCCGGTATGAGCAGCCACCTCCCGGTGCCGTGCCACCGCTGCCCCTCCACCAGCGGCAGGAGCACCAGGAAGATGGCGGTGGCCAGCAGGAGCACGCCCACGGGATCCATGTCCTCCCGCCGCCTCCTGGCCCCGCCGCCGGGGATGTAGTGGTACGCCAGCACTATGGCGAGGATGCCGATCGGGATGTTGACGTAGAAGACGTAGCGCCACCCGTCCTGCCGGCCGCCGAGCTGGATGAGCAGGCCGCCGAGCAGGGGGCCGATCGCGGTGGAGATGCCGATCGTGGCGCCCAGCAGCCCGAACGCCCGGCCCCGCTCCGCGCCGCGGAAGAGCTGCTGGATCAGGCCGCTGACCTGCGGGTTGATCAACCCGCCCGCGGCCCCCTGGACGATCCGCGCGACGACCAGCCAGGTCGACCCCGGAGAGGCCCCGGCGGCCATGCTCGCGAGGGTGAACAGGATGACGCCGGAGACGAACGCGCTCCGCCGCCCGTGGGTGTCGCCGAACCGGCCGGAGGGGACGAGCACCAGCCCGAAGGCGAGCGCGTACCCCGAGACCACCCACTGCAGGTCGCTCGGCGGGGCGTGCAGCCCGGCGCGGATGGAGGGCAGGGCCACGTTGACGATGCTCACGTCCAGCAACGTCATGAAGCCGGAGACCAGGCAGACGGTCAGCGCCTTCCACCGGCGCGGGTCCGCGCCCTCCTGACCGTGCGCGCCGGCCGTGCTCTCCTCCCTGTGCGCGCCGGGGGTCCCGTCCGGTCCGGGTGGGTCGCCGGGAGAGGCCATCAGCCGGGACTGCGCACGGCGAGGAGGGGCGCCCTCAGGACGAAGCGGGTGCCCTTGGGGGAGTCCTCGATGGTGAGCGACCCGCCGTGCTGCTCGGCGATGTCCCTGGCGATCGCGAGGCCGAGCCCGGTGCCCTGCTTGTCCTTCTCGCGGCCGGCGGCCAGCCGGGTGAAGCGCTGGAACACGATCTCCCGCTGCTCGGGCGCGATCCCCTCGCCGTCGTCGACGACCTCCAGCACGGCGTGGTGGACGTCGCGGCGCACCGAGATGGTCACCGTGGACATGGCGTGCCGCTCGGCGTTGTCGAGCAGGTTGGTGAGCAGGCGTACGAGCTGGAGCCGGTCGCCGCTGACGACCACGCCGTGCTGGAGGTCCAGTGCGATCCGCTTGCCCCGGAAGCGGCGGCCGACCTCGGTGCGCACCAGCTCGGCGACGTTGACGTAGTCACGGGTGACCTTCTCGCCGGAGTCGAGCCGCGCGATCACCAGCAGGTCGGTGACGATGGCCTGGAGCCGGTCGAGGCTCACGACCAGGGACTCGGAGGTCTTGACCCAGTCGGTGTCCTCGGGGTGCATCAGCGCGTCCTCCACCTGCGCGCGCATCGCGGTGATCGGGCTGCGCAGGTCGTGGCCGGCGTCGGAGGCGAAGCGGCGCTGCCGCTCCACCGCCTGCTGCAGCCGGTCGAGGGTCTCGTTCACGGTCTCCGCCAGGTTCCTGATCTCGTCGCGGTGCAGGGACAGCGGCACCCGGCGGCTCAGGTCCGACGCGGTGATCTCGGTCAGCTCCCTGCGCACGCTGTCCACGGGGGCGAGGGCCCTGCCGACGATGCGGTACATGCCGAGCGCCGTGGCCGTGACCACGAGCAGCGAGCCGATCCCGAGGATCGCGACCAGCGCGGAGTTGACGTACCAGGGGACCACCGGATCGGCGCCGTGGATGAGCCAGTCGCCCTCGTTGCGGTAGTACCGCGTGACGACCACGTTCATGCAGGTGCCCTTGTGCCCCGGCACCGAGCAGGTCACCCCGTGGGCCTCACTCTCCGCGTCCGGAGGTGCGATGTCGGCCATCAGCGGCTTGCCGACCAGTTGCCTGGTCGACGAGACGATCCGCCCGGTGTCGTCCACCACCTGGACGGCCGCGACCTTCTGCGGGGGCAGGACCGGGGGAAGCCTGCCCAGCCTGATGAGGCGGCCCACGTGGAGATCGGCCAGAACGATCTGCTGGCGCCTCTCGCTCATGGCCAGGTCGCGCACGCCCAGGAAGACGAGCACGCTCACGCCCGCGCACGCCAAGGCCATCACGACGCTGGCGACCCACGTCAGCCGAGTCCGTACGGACCAGTCGCGCCAGAGCCTCACCGCGCCCCCCTGTCCGCCTCATGATCACCCTAAAACCGGATCATTCGAGGTCAGGGCAGCGAAAGGGCAAGATGGCAGAAACTATGGATCAAGGACATGCAGCGCGCGGGGCACCTGGTTCATCGTCCGGGCTCCGGTGTCCGCGCATTCCACCACATCGCCGACCCGGGCCCCGTAAAGATCGGGCACGTGGATCCCCGGCTCGATCGTCATGGTCATGCCCGGGGCGAGCACGGTGCGATCCGCGGCGGTGAGCCACGGCGCCTCACGGCGGTCCAGCCCGACGCCGTAACCCGTCCCGCGCGTGACGTAGGCGCCGTACCCGCTCTCGTCGAGCACGCTCCAGGCGGCGGCGTCGACCTCCGCGGCCGTCACCCCCGACCGTACGGCCTCGGCCGCCGCGTCGCGCGCGGACAGCAGGACCGCGTAGACCGCGTCGAAGTCCTCGGGCGGCTCGGCCACGACGAATCCCCGGCTGGCGTGCGCGTGGTACCCGTCCGACTCGGCCGTCACCCTGATCGACACGGCGTCGCCCGGGTTGATCACCCGGGCGGCCGGCGTGTGGCGCGGTCTCGCGGTGTTCTCGCCCGCCGCCACGACGACCGAGAGCACGCCCTCGGCGCCCGACTCGGTGGCGAGCCGCCGCGCCATGACCCGCTCCGTGGCGCCGAACCAGGACAGCTCGCGTGCCAGGGCGAGCACACCGTCGGTCGCCGCCGCCGCCCGCGCGATCGCGGCGATCTCGTCCGGGCGCTTGTTGATCCGCAGCGGGTCGAGCACCGCCGAGGCCAGCACCAGGTCGGCGTCGACGCGGAGCACGAACAGCTCGTGCGCCCGCATCTGCGCGTCGACCCCCACCCGCGACACCGAGGCTGGGATCAGGGCCGCGGCCTCGGCGGCGTCGGCCGCGAACCCCGGCGGCAGCCCGGGGACGAGCACGAGGAACCCGGAGACGTCCCGGCCGGCGACGTACCGCAGGTCGGGTGAGGGGCGCAGCACCAGCGCGTCCAGCCCGGCCGCGGACATCCGTGCGAGCACGTCCGCCATGACCTCCCCGGTCATGCCCGCGGATACAGCCAGCAGGACACCGGCCCGGGGGCGGGCTCCTTCTCCGCGCAGACGTCCATCGCCATGGGGCAGCGCGGATGGAAACGGCACCCCGCGGGCGGGTCCGCGGGGTCGGGCACGTCGCCCGGCAGCTCCTGGGGCAGCCTGCCCAGCCCGTCCGGCTCCGGGATCGCCCGCAGCAGCGCCTGGGTGTACGGGTGGCGGGGGTTCGCCCAGATCTCGGCCGTCGGGCCGGTCTCGACGATCTTCCCGAGGTACATCACGGCGATGCGGTCCGCGATCAGCCGTACGACGGACAGGTCGTGGCTGATGAACAGCAGCCCGGCGCCCGACTCGACGGCGAGGTTGCGCATCAGCGTCGCCACCTGCGCCTGGGCGGAGGCGTCGAGCGCGGAGATCGGCTCGTCCCCGATGAGCAGCGAGGGACGCGCCGCCAGCGCGCGGGCGATCGCGATGCGCTGGCGCTGCCCGCCGGAGAACTCGTGCGGGTAGCGCCCGGCCATCTGGGCGGGCAGCCCCACCCGCTCCAGCATGCCGCCGGGGGTCGTCTCGCGGTCGCGCGCGGTCTCCAGGCCGTCGGCGATCTGCGCGCCGATCCGCCGCCGGGGGTTGAGGGAGGCGTAGGGGTCCTGGAAGACCATCTGGATCTTGGTCAGTGCCCGGTCCCTGCGGCGCAGGCCGAGGGGGGCCACCTGCCCGCCCTCGAACGCGATCGTCCCGCCGGCGGCGGCGGTGAGCCCGCAGACCGCCCGCGCCAGCGTGGACTTGCCGCAGCCCGACTCGCCGACCAGGCCGACGACCTCGCCGGCCGCCACGCTCAGGCTGGCCCCCGCCACCGCCCGTACGGCCGGACGGCCCGGCGTCCGGTGGTCGACGACCAGGTCGTCCACGGTCAGCAGGCTCACGAGCCCTCCCTCGGAAGTGCGTCCAGAAGGGCGCGGGTGTAGGGATGTTCCGGCGTGCGCAGGACCTGGGCGCGCGGGCCCGTCTCCAGCACGAGCCCCTCCCTCATGACGCTGACCTCGTCCGCCACCGCCGACATGACGCCGAGGTCGTGCGTCACCAGCAGCACGGCGAGCCCGAGGTCGTCGCACAGGCTCCTGAGCAGCCGCAGGACCCCGGCCTGGACGGTGACGTCCAGCGCGGTGGTCGGCTCGTCGGCGATCAGGACCTTCGGGCCGCACGCCAGCGCGATGGCGATGGCGATGCGCTGGCGCATCCCGCCGGAGAACTGGTGCGGGTAGCGGTCGACCGCCGCCGCGGCCCCCGGGATCCGCACCTGGCCGAGCAGATCGACCGCCCGCGCCCGCGCCTCGGCCCTGCCGAGCCCCAGGTGGTGGCGCATGTGCTCGGTGATCTGGCGGCCGATCGACAGCATCGGGTGCAGGCTGGTCGCCGGGTCCTGGAAGACCATCGCGATCTCGCGTCCCCTGACCCTGTTCAGGTCGCGCTGGGGCAGTTCGAGCAGGTTCCGGCCGCCGTCGAGGACGACGCGGCCGGACGTGCGGGCGCCGTGGGGGAGCAGGCCGAGCGCGGCCAGACCCGTCATGGTCTTGCCGGAGCCGCTCTCGCCGGCAAGGCCGTGGACGCGGCCGGGCCGCAGGCCGATGTCGACCCCGCGCAGGATCTCGTGCCCGCCGATGGAGACCTTCAGCCCCTCGACGCTCAGCACGGTGGCGGTGTCCGGTGAGCTCACAGCGCACGCTCCTTGATCGCGCGGGCCGTACGGGGGTCCAGGGCGTCGCGCAGCGTGTCGCCGAGGAAGTTGAACGCCAGCACGACGGTCAGGATGGCGAGGCCGGGGAAGGTCGCGACCCACCAGCTGTCGAACACCTCCACGCCGGAGGCGACCATCGCGCCCCACTCGGGGGACGGCGGCTTGGCCCCGAGCCCGAGGAAGGAGAGCCCGGACAGCAGGAGCAGCGCCGTGCCGATGTCGAGCGTGGCGAGCACCAGGATGGGTCCTGTCACGTTGGGGAGCACGTCCACCCGCAGTGAGCGCCAGGCGGAGAAGCCGAGCAGCCGGCCGCTGAGCACGAACTCGCGTTCCCGCATGCCGAGGACCAGCCCGCGGGTCACGCGGGCGTAGGCGGGCCACGCCACGACCAGGACCGCCAGCACCGCGTTGGTCAGGCTCGCCCCGAGCGCCGCGGCGACGACCATCGCGAGGATCACGGTGGGGAACGCGAAGACCAGGTCGGCCAGCCGCATGATCCCTTCCCCCACCCATCTACCGAAATATCCGGCGCTGGCGCCGAGGGCGCCGCCGATCAGCAGGGACAGCGCGACCAGCAGCAGCGTCAGCGGGATGGACACCCGGGCGCCGTACATGATCCGGGACAGGATGTCGCGGCCGAGCTGGTCGGTGCCGAACCAGTGCCCGGGGCCGGGGGAGGCCAGCCGGGGCAGGTCCTGGGCCAGCGGGTCGTGCGGCGCGAGCAGGGGAGCGGCGGCGGCGATCACCAGCCAGGCGAGGGCCACCACGGCCCCCATGACGGCGAGCGGCTGCCGCCATGCCTCGGGCAGGCGCGAAAGGATCCTCACGCGGGCCTCACTCCCGGGCGGGCGCCGGCCCACGGGCCGAGGCCGATGCGCGGGCTCACTTTCAGGCCGATGCCCATGCGCGGGCTCACTTTCAGGCCGATGCCCATGCGCGGGCTCACTTTCGGGCCGAGGCCGATGCGCGGGCTCACGACGGTCTCACTCTCGGGTCGATGCCCGTGCACGGAGTCACGACAGTCTCACTCTCGGGTCGATGATCCCGTACAGGATGTCGACCACCAGGTTGATCAGGACGTACACGCCGCCGACCACCAGGCCGACGCCCATGACGGCGGGCAGGTCGAGGGTCGTGGCGCTCTTGTAGGCGTACTGGCCGATGCCGGGCCTGGCGAACACGGACTCGACCAGCACGGTGCCCGATAGCAGGCTGCCGAACGCCAGGCCGGCGACCGTGATGATCGGCACCAGCGCCGAGCGCAGCACGTACCGGAACAGGATGACGCGGCCCGGCAGGCCCTTGGCCCGCGCGGCGCGCACATAGTCCTGCCCGAGCACCTCCAGCACCGCCGAGCGCGTGAACCGGGTCAAAAGCCCGATGGTGTACGCGGCGAGCACGAGCGCGGGGGTGATCAGGTGGCCCACGGCCGAGGAGAACACGTCCCACTGCCCCGCGAGCGCGGCGTCGACCGTGTACAGGCCGGTGACGTCCGGCGGGGGGCTCATGTCGGGGGCGATGCGCCCGCTGCCCGGGGTGATCTGGAGGCGGAAGAAGAACACGTAGAACGCCACCAGCGCGAGCCAGAACGTCGGCACGGAGATGCCGATGAGGCTCGTCACGCGCAGGATCTGGTCCGACAGCCGGTCGCGGCGCAGCGCGGCGACGACGCCGAACGCGACGCCCGCGATCAGGGAGATCACGATCGCCCCGCCGGCCAGCTCGATCGTGGAGGGGACGAACTCCGCCAGGTCGGTCAGGACGGCCCGATGGCTCTGCTGGCTCATGCCGAGGTCGCCCTGGACGAGCCCGCCGAGGTACGTCAGGTACTGCGCGGGCAGCGGCTTGTCCAGGCCGTGCTCGGCGCGGAACTGCGCCACGATCGCCGGGTCGCCCAGCGCGCGCTGGCCGAGGTTGGCCGTCACGGGGTCGCCCGGCACGAGGTTGGTCAGGACGAACGTGACCAGCGTCATCCCGAAGCCGAGCAGCACCGCGGCGGCGATCCTGCGGAGCAGGAACCGCGCCAGCGGATGCCGCAGCCCCCTTACACCCGTGCGGGCGGCACGGCGCGGAGCCGTACCGCCCGCCGAGGCGTCACTTGGTGCCGAGGGCTGCGACATCGACCGTCCACACCGGGTGGAACGCGAGGCCGGTGACGGAGGCGGCCGTCACGATGTTCTGGCTGGGCTGGACCAGCGGGACGAACGGCCCCGACGCGTTGAGCGTGTTCTGGATGTCGACGTACATCTGCTTGCGCGCGTCGTCGCCGATGGTCGTCGCGGCCTTGTCGCCCGCGGCCTCCAGCTCCTTGTCGGCGCCCGCCTTCCAGCCGGCGCGCAGGCCGACCGTCTTGCCGGGGAGGAAGGCCAGGTAGTCGGTCGGGTCCGGGTAGTCCGGGCCCCAGTACCACAGGCCGAGCTCCTCCTTGCCGTTGCGGTAGTTGTCGAGCGCGGTCGCCACCGGGGCGGGGGCCAGCTCGACGGTGATGCCGACCTCCTTGAGGTTGGCCTGGATGCGCTCGGCGAAGGGCTGGAACGACAGGCCCTGGAGCGTGATGTCGCTCGGGTACTCCAGCTTGACGCTCGGGTTGCTCACGCCGCTGGCCGCGAGGGCCGCCTTGGCGCCCTCCACGTCCCGCTTGACGGCCTGGTCGGCGGGCAGCGCGCCCAGCAGCATCGTCGGGATCACGCCCGGCGCCTGGACCGAGCCCTCGCCGGCGAGCTCCAGCAGGCCCTGGTAGTCGACGCCCTTGCGGATGGCCTCGACGACCTTGGGGTTGTTCGTCACCTTGCTGACGCCCGGGTCCTGGTTGGCGAGCATGAAGACCACGTTCGCCGAGGCGGTCTTGGTGGTCTGCATGTCTCCGGCGACGCCCTTGATCTGGTCACCGGACAGGTCCAGGGCCACCTGGCTGTCACCCCGCTGCACGTTCAGCTTCTGGGTGGCGGACTCGACGTTGCGCAGCACGACCTTGGTGTACACGGGCTTCTTCGCGCCCCAGTACTTGGCGTTGGCCTTCAGCACCACCTGCGACTGGGCGTTGAAGGACTCCAGCTCGTACGGCCCGGAGCCGGCGGAGGCGCCGTTGAGGTACTGCTCGGCCTTGTCGGAGGTGTCGGCCGTGCCGCCGTGCTCCTTGACGACCTTGGAGTTCACGATGCCGAGGGCGGGGTTCGGGAGGATGAACGGCAGCGCCGGGTTGGCGGTCTTGGAGGTCAGCGTGACGGTCGTCTCGTCGGTCTTGGCCACCTCGACCCCGTCGAGCAGGAAGGACGGGTTGCCCTTCAGGTCGCGCACCCGGTCGAGCGAGAAGACGACGTCGTCGGCGGTGACCGGGGAGCCGTCGGAGAAGGTGGCGCCCTGCTTGAGCTTCAGCGTGAGCGTCTTGCCGTCGGCGGACTGCTCGTACGACTCGGCGAGGGAGGGCACCGGCTTGGTGACGTCGGAGCCCTCGAAGGTCAGCAGGGTGTCGTAGAGCGCCTTGCCGATGAGCAGCCCGGTCGGCTCGTAGTTGCGGCCGGGGTCCGCGGTCTTGAGGGTGAAGGAGGCGTCCATCACCAGGGTCTTGCTCGCGCCGCCGCTCTGCGACGACGTGGTGGGCGTGCTGCCACCGGAGCAGGCGGCGAGGGAGAGCGCGCCGGTGAGCAGTACCGGCAGCAGAGCCGCCTTCGCCTGCCATGCCGTACGGCGCCGCGGACGGGTCGCCATTCTGTGTCCTCCGGAATTGGTGCTATGTAGACGATTGTTAGCGTGTCGTCCAGGATTGTCCGATGGAACGTCCAGCTCATGGCGGGAAGCCGAGACGGATATGACGCTTAGGAACAAGGTATGACCGAAATGTCAGGCTCGCCGTCGCCCGGGACCGCGGTCCCTGGACGGATCGGCATCGGCCTCCAGCTCGACGCGACGCACATGAAGATCCTGGAGGTCCTGCGGGAGAACGGCCGCATCTCGGTCGCGGCGCTGGCCGAGCGGGTCGGGATCTCCCGGGCGAGCGCCTACACCAGGTTCGAGGCGCTGCGCGCGGACGGTGTGATCAAGAGGTTCACCGCCGAGGTCGACCACCTGCGGGCCGGTCTCGGGATCACCGCGCTGGTGTTCGTGACCGTGCGGCAGCAGATGTGGAAGCAGTTCCGCGCCCAGCTCGCGCAGATGCCCGAGGTGGAGTACTGCGCGATCACCACCGGGCAGCACGACGCGATGATCCAGGTCAGGATGGCCGACGTCGCGGCGGTGCACGCGCTGGTGACCGAGCGCCTGGCGAGCATCCCCGCCGTCAAGGCCACCGAGACGGTCTTCATCCTGGACGAGGTGCTCAAGCGGCCGTACGTGCTGCCCTCCGACCGCCGCCCCCGGCAGGCGCCCCGCAGACCGCCCGCCGCCGAACCCACGCCCCCGCCGAACGTCCCCCTCGGCAAGATGCGCTTCGTCGGCGCCGCCGAAGGGCGCGCCGACATGCACAAGGACACCTGACCCCTTCGGGGTCAGACCTCTTCGCACACGCTGGTCTGGGGGGTGTCGTCGCCGTCGAAGGTGAACTCCTCCACCAGGCGCAGGCGGCCGTCGGGGAGTGCCTCGATGCGGCTGTCGCCTCGCCCGGAGGCGCGGCCGCCCGCCTTGAGCGCGTGCACGTACATGATCTCGATCCGGTCGCCGTCCCTGGTGCCCACGAACCGGCCGTTGGTCACGGTGTCGCCGGTGTAGCTGCCCCAGATGAGACCGTCCGTCTCCTCATAGGCGAACCGGGTGGGATCATCGGCGCTCACCTCGCTCGCCGTCGAGCTGATCATGACGAAACTGCGGCCGCTGAGAAGGTTCCTGTCGCTCACGTCTCCGCATCGTGCCCATTCCCGCGCCCCCGTGCCGACCCGGCTGGACGTTTCGCTCACGACTGCCGGAGTGGCGTGGTGATCCGTCTTCGGCCACCGGCGGAACAGAGGGATGACCTGTACGCCCGATCTCACTCGTCCCCTCGGACGAGGAGGGCCCCGGCGGCCGGCCGGGGCCCTCCTCCTCTGCTTGTGGATGTGTCAGAAGTCGTAAACCGGGCCTGTGTGAGCTCGCAGGGTGCACGGGTTGCCGTAGGTGTGGCGCACCGTGATGCGGCGGCCGTCCCAGCTGCCGACGGCGGTGACCGTCACGGGATTGTAGATCCTCGGGCAGTGGATCCCCGGCGACAGGTCCAGCCTGCTCGGATCGCCTCCGACCCCGATGAGCGCGCGGCAGGCGCTCGCCGCCGAGGGGTGCGTCCCTCCGGGAGGCGAGCATCGCAGGGTCACGACGCGGTCGGCCGGAAGCGGCGTGGCACCGCGGTGCCTGGTCAGGACCAGCGTCCTGGCGCGCCGATCAGGCGACCCACCCGGGCCCGGGCCTGGACCGATGTGGGGTTCCGGCGGTGGCTTGATGTGCGGCGCCGGTGGTGGCCCGGGGTCGGGTCCCGGGGGCGGTGTCGGTATCGGCCAGATGTGGGGTGCCGGTGGCGGTGTCGGCCCATTCCAGGGCTGGTCTCCCAGGGCGGGAGCGCCGGGTGGCGGATCCCAGGCCGAAGAGGCGCCGGCCGCCGGACCCGCGGCGACGGCCGCGCCGAGGACCAAGGCCAGACAGCTCAGACCAGTGGCAATACGTCGCAAGTGAATCCCCCGATCACGTATGACGATGAGCGAACTACAGCCTCCCGCGCCCACCCGCTCAGAACGGTGACCGACGCTCTGACCATGCGATTTCTCTATGCGATATCTGGAGCCCCCGCCGCCGTGCGAGCGTGCTCCGTTTCCGGCGGCCCACCACGGGACGGGGGCCGCGCGGTGGCCTCAGGGGAGTGCTGGAGGAAATCTGTCGGACCCGTTGCCTAGGGTTGGCCGTCGGAGCGACCAGGGAGGCGATGTGATCCAGCGGCCACGAATGACTCTGTCGGGCGTCGTGCTCGACTCACCCGACGCACAGGAGCTGGCGGCGTTCTACCGCCGGCTGCTCGGCTGGCAGGTGCAGAGCGATGAGCCCGACTGGGTGAAGCTGCGCGCGCCCGACGGCGGGCCGGGGCTGTCGTTCCAGACCGAGACGGCGTATGCCAGGCCCGCCTGGCCGGCCGGCCCCGGCGACCAGCAGATGATGGTCCACCTCGACATCCTCGTCGACGACCTCGACGTCGCGGGAGCCCACGCGGTGGCCTCGGGCGCGGTCCTCGCGGAGTTTCAGCCTCAGGACGACGTGCGGGTCTACCTCGATCCCGCCGGGCACCCGTTCTGCCTGTTCATATCCGAATAGTCCGGGGTTCGGGCGGCATGGTCCGGGGCTCAGGCGGCGATCCACTCCCTGGAGGTGGTGACCTTGTCCAGGATGTCCGGCACGGGTTCCACGCCGAGGCCCGGGCCGGTGGGCACGGGCAGGTGGCCGTCCCGCAGGACGAACGGCTCGGTGATGTCGGTGGCGTAGTACCGGCTCGACCCCGAGGTGTCGCCCGGCAGGGTGAAGCCCGGCAGCGCGGCCAGCGCGACGTTGGCGGCCCGGCCGAGGCCGGTCTCCAGCATGCCGCCGCACCACACCGAGACCCCGTGCGCCCGGCACAGGTCGTGGATGCGCCGCGCCTCGATGTACCCGCCCACCCGGCCGGGCTTGACGTTGATGATGGAGCACGACCCGAGCGAGATCGCGGCGGCGGCGTGCGCGGCCGACTCGATCGACTCGTCCAGGCACACCGGAGTCCTCAGCCGCTTGGCGAGGGCCGCGTGCTGCACCAGGTCGTCGTCGGCCAGCGGCTGCTCGATCAGCAGCAGGCCGTAGTCGTCGAGCTTCGCCAGGTGCGGGGCGTCCACCAGGGTGTAGGCCGCGTTGGCGTCCACCTGCAGCGGCAGGTCGTCGCCGAAGCGCTCCCGCACCGCGCGCACGGGCGCCACGTCCCACCCCGGCTGGATCTTGATCTTCACCCGGATGTAGCCCTCGTCCAGGTAGCCGGCCACCGCGTCGAGCAGCTGCGGGATCGAGTCCATGATGCCGACCGACACCCCGCAGGGCACCCGGTCGCGGGAGGCGCCGAGGAAGCCGCCGAACGACCTGCCGGCCGCGCGCAGCTCGGCGTCGAGCACGGCGGTCTCCAGCGCCGCCTTGGCCATCCGGTGGCCCTTGAAGGGCTCGAGCGCCCGCCCCACGGCGTACGCGTCCAGGCTCGGCAGGGCGGTCAGCGCGGGGATCAGGAAGCGGCGCATCACCTCGGCGGCGCCGTCGACGTACTCCGAGGAGTACAGCGGCTCGGACATCGCCACACACTCGCCCCACCCCTCGGCCTCGGGGGTGACCACCCTGACCAGCAGCACGTCCCGCTCGGTCTCGGTGCCGAACGAGGTACGGAACGGCGCGACCAGCGGCATCGCGATCCTGCGCAGCTCGACTCCGGTGATCTTCACGCTCGCTCCAGGATGTAGTGGCCGTCGGTGGTGAAACCGGTGACGCGCGCCCCGCCGTCGATCAGACCCCCGAGCACGTCGCGCATCGCGTGGCGCCACGCCTTGGCGGCGGCCGGGTCGGCCGGCCGGAGCCCCTCGATGTCCTCGGGCGTGCCGACCAGGAGCACCTGGCCGTCCTCGCGCCCGACCGCGGGACGATCGCCTCTGGCGGACAGCGCGACCACGGCCCCCTCCGGGGGCCGCGCCGGACGTGCCGTGCGCGCGCACGCCGCCAGCACGTGCGGCTCGGTCAGCCGCCACACCGCCAGCAGCCGGTCGGACTCGTCACCGGCGTTGATCACGTCCTCCATGGCCCCGTAGAAGCACGGAAGGTACTGCTCGGGGCGGGCGCCGAGCTTGGCGATGTTGAAGTAGGCGTTGCGGCGCACCAGTGGATCATAGGTCCAGGAGATCTGGCCGAGCCCCCGCGACAGCGCCCAGGCGCGCTGGTGGAGTTTCAGGGCGAACCCGATG
Source organism: Sphaerisporangium viridialbum (assembly GCF_049674955.1). Lineage (GTDB taxonomy): Bacteria > Actinomycetota > Actinomycetes > Streptosporangiales > Streptosporangiaceae > Sphaerisporangium > Sphaerisporangium viridialbum. The sequence continues at coordinate 2,722,589 of NZ_CP187232.1, forward strand.
CCGCGTCCCATCAGGCTGCCGGTGACATGGGAGTGCAGGGCGGTGCCGGGGGGACCGGCGAGGAAGCCGACGCTCGCGCCGACCAGCGTGGCGCCCTCGAAGGCCCCCGCCACGTAGTTGCCGCTGTGGGACAGCGCGCGCATCAGCTCCACGCTCATCGGGACGTTCACCGGCTCCGGATGCCAGATCTCGTCGTACAGCCGGTAGACCAGCTCGAACTCGGGGATCTCGTGAAGCTCGCGCACCTCCACCCCGCAGTGCCGGGCGGCGGCCCGCCACTGCCCGTCGGCCGCCTCCGCGAGCGACGCCGGGGCCGGCGGGGTCACGGCCCGCTCCCGCGCCGGCCTGTCACCGCCGGCCTTCCAGGATCAAATGGACCAGCCTGGCCAGCAGGGCCGCCCGGCGGGGCATCTCCTCGACGATCACGTGCTCGTGCGCCGCGTGGGCCCCGCCGCCCACCGCGCCGAGGCCGTCCAGCGTGGGGCACCCGACGCCGGCCGTGAAGTTGCCGTCCGAGCCGCCGCCCACGGCCACACCGCGCAGCGGGCCGATCCCCAGCTCGGCGGCGGCCTGCTCGGCCAGCTTGAACAGGGCGGACGAGGAGGCGGCGTCCATCGGCGGCCGGTTCGGCCCGCCCGTCACCGTGAGGCGCGTGCCGGGCAGCCTCGGCGCCAGCGCGCGCATCCGCTCGTCCACGCGGGCCTGCGCCGCCTGCTCGGCCGCGCGCACGTCCACGGCGACGGCCGCCTCCGCCGGCACGGTGTTGGTGCTGGTGCCCGCGCTCATCACGGTCGGGGTCACGGTCGTCGAGCCGTCCGGGCCGGACATCGCCGCGATGGCGAGCACCTGGTGGGCCAGCTCGACCCCGGCGTTCGCCCCCTTCTCGGGTTCCAGGCCCGCGTGGGCCGCCATGCCGTGCACGGCCACCTCGTACCGGGAGACGCCCTTGCGCGCGGTCTTCAGCGCGCCGCCGTCGGCGCTCGCCTCAAGGACGAGCGCGGCCGCGCAGTCCCGGGCGCTCTGCTCGATGAGCGCTCGCGAGGTGGGCGAGCCCAGCTCCTCGTCGCCCGTCACCAGCACGCACACCCCGTCCACCGACGCGAGCGAGCGCAGGGCGTGGAACATCTGGACCAGGCCGGCCTTCATGTCGAACACCCCCGGTCCCCGGGCGACACCGCCGGTGACCGCCCACGGGTGCGCGCGCAGCGACCCGATCGGCCAGACGGTGTCGTGGTGGCCGAGGAGCAGGACGCGTGGCGTGCCGAAGCTCCAGCGCAGGTGCGTGACCCCGCCGAGCACGATCGGCTCGGGCGGCACGCCGAGATGCCGGGCGCCGAGGGCGGCGACCACCGAGGCGCTGGCGGCGACCGCGTCGTGGTCGGAGGAGAAGGACTCGCGCAGGACGAGCTCCTCCAGGTCGTCCAGCATGACCGGAAGGTCGCCGGGCATCACCTGACGAGCCCTGGCTCGGCGATCTCCGGCGCGGGCCGTCCCAGTTCCGAGCGGAACAGCCGCATCACGTTGCCGCCGAGGACCTTGCGGATGTCCTGCTCGTCCAGGCCGCGCTTGAGCAGCTGCTCGGTGACCAGGGGCATGCCGCCCGGCCCGTCGAGCCCGGGAATCGCCGCCCGGGAGTCGATGCCGCTGGGGCCGAACCCCTCGCAGCAGGGCGGGGTGAGGTCGACCATGACCTCCCTCATGAAGTCCGGCCCGAGGCCGACGTGGTCGAGGCCGGCGACGTCCGCGATGTGCAGGATGTGGTCGGCCAGCCGTTCCACGGTGTAGCCCTCGGGCTTCTCCGACAGGAACGCCGCGAGGAAGTTCACGCAGACGACGCCGCCGCCCGCGGCGACCGCGCGCAGCTGCTCGTCGGTGAGGTTGCGGTGGTGGTCGCGCAGGGCCCGCGCCGAGGAGTGCGTCGCGATGACCGGCCGCGTGGCGATCTCCAGCACGTGCGCCACGCCCGACGCTCCCAGGTGGGAGATGTCGAAGATCATGCCGAGCCGTTCCATCTCCTGGAGAGCCGCGACGCCGTACGCGGTGAGACGGCTGCCGGTGGCGTCCTCCCCGCTGCCGTCGGCGAGCGGGGTGCGTCCCCAGTGGGCGATGGAGGCGACGCGGACGCCCAGCCGGAACAGGGTGGGAAGCAGCTCCACGCTCGCGTCCAGGCCAGGCATGCTCTCAAGGGCGATGACCAGGGCGATCCTGCCGAGGGCGAGCGCCTCGTCGACCTGCTGCCCGTCGTAGCAGATGCTGACCTCGCCGGGGTTGCCCTCGGCCAGCACGTGGGCGCACTCGATCATCCGCAGGGTCTGGCGGAGCGCGCCCTCCGGGCGGTACTGGCTGTCGATGAAGACCGGCAGGACCTGCACGTCGACGCCGCCCTCGCGGAGCTGGGGCAGCCACCGCTCCCGGAAGAACGACGCCCACATCTCCGGCGGCCTCGCCGAGACCGCCATCAGGAGGTCGTTGTGGGTGTCTGCCACGATCGCGTCCTGATGCAGGTCTGCGAACACGTACGGGCTCCTCTCGCCGCGGACCTCGCCAGCGGTCCTTCCCACGCGTCAGGCCCGCGACGCGGAAGTCGGCCGTCCGGAAGGGGCACCTTGTTCACCCCGAGTGTCCGGTTTCATTCGACCGTATACGCACGCGGTGCAAATCGAAATCCAAGGCCCCAGGCCCCAGGTCCCGGGGCCTGGGCGGCAGGAGCCGGTCAGCCGAAGGTGTACGCCCCGGGGTGGGGAGCCCGCGTGATCCTGCGGTACACCGTCGCCGGCCTGGGCCAGTTGTTGGTCACCCGCCCGGCGGCGTTCTTGTACCAGCTGTGGCAGCTCGCCTCCCAGACCGTGCGGGCCATGGCCTGGTCGAGAGCCCGGCGCCAGGCGTCCATGGCGGCCGGGCGCACCTCCATCGGTCCGCGCGCGGACAGCAGCGGCAGGCAGCCCATGATGTAGCGGACCTGCGACTCGATCATCAGGACGATCGAGTTGTGGCCGAGGTTGGTGTTCGGCCCGTACAGCAGGAAGAGGTTCGGGAAGTACGGCACGGCGACGCCCAGGTAGGCCTCGGCGCCGCCCTTCCACACGTCGTGCAGCCTGCGGCCCTCCCTCCCCGTGATCTCGATGGGGGCCAGGAAGTCCGTCGTCTGGAAGCCGGTCGCGTAGACGATCGTGTCGGCCTCGCGGACGGTGCCACCGGCGGTCTCGATGCCGTGCGGGACGACGCGGGCGATCGGCTCGGTGACGAGGTCGACGTTGGGCTGGGTGAGCGCCGGGTAGAAGTCACTGTCGATCACGATGCGCCTGCAGCCGATCGGGTAGGCGGGGGTCAGCTTGGCGCGGAGCGCCGGGTCCTCGACCTGCTGCCTCAGGTGGTCCGTGGCGCGCTTGACGATCAGCCGCCGGCTCCAGCCCCCGACGAGCACGGGGAACACCAGGCCCTCGATGAACCGGAAGATCCGCTCGCGGTCGGCCGCGAGGAGAAGCGGCACGCGCTGGAACGCCAGCCGTTCGCGCGGGCTGTACGCCCCGTCGGCCTTGGGGATGACCCAGTTGGGCGTGCGCTGGTAGACGTCCAGGTGGCCGGCGACGCGGGCGACGCGCGGGATGATCTGCGCGGCCGAGGAGCCGTTGCCGATCACGGCGACACGGCGGCCGGTGAGGTCGTGGTCGTGGTCCCAGCGGGCGGAGTGGAAGGCGGTGCCCTCGTAGGAGGACATACCCGGAAAGTCGGGCAGGCGGGGGCGGTTCAGCTGGCCCACGCCGGAGACGACCACGTCGAACGGCTCCTCCTGCCCGTCCGCCGTCGTCACCCGCCAGCGGTTCACCGACGCGTCGAACACGGCGGCCGTCACCTCGGTGTTCAGCCGCAGGTGGGGGCGCAGGCCGTACTTGCGGGCGCAGTGCTCCAGGTAGGCGAGGATCTCGCGCTGGCGGGGGTAGCGGCGCGTCCAGTCGTGACGCTGCTCGAACGAGTAGGAGTACAGGTGGGAGGGCACGTCGCAGGCGGCTCCCGGGTAGGTGTTGTCCCGCCAGGTGCCGCCGACGCGGCCAGCCTTCTCGAAGATGGTGTAAGTGGATATCCCGGCCCTCTGGAGCTGGATCCCCATGCACAGCCCGCCGAAGCCCGCCCCAATGATCGCTACCGTTGGTGCCATTCGCCAGCCCTCCGGGTGTCAGGACGTACTTACGGTAGATCGTGGCGATAGTCTGCGCACGTGTCCCCAACGGCGTTGTCCGCGATCATCGCGGAACTTGAATCGGCGTATGACCCGGCTTGGGCGGAGGCCTGGGACGCTGTGGGCCTGGTTTGCGGAGATCCGGCGCAACCCGTAGGCAAGATCCTGTTTGCGGTCGATCCTGTGGCGAGCGTCGCCGACGAGGCGGTGGCCTGGGGCGCCGACCTGATCGTCACCCACCACCCCCTCTACCTGCGGGGTACGACCACCGTCGCGGCCGACACGGTCAAGGGCGCGCTGATCCACCGGCTGATCAAGCACGACATGGCCCTCTACACCGCCCACACCAACGCCGACGTGGCCGATCCCGGCGTCTCCGACGCCCTGGCCAGGGCGGTAGGGCTCTCCGGAGAGCTGCGCCCGCTGCGTCCCTCACCGGACGACCCGCGCCGGGGCCTCGGCCGCGTCGGTGAGCTGGAGGAGCCCCTCACCCTCCAGGAGTTCGCCGCCCAGGCCGCCCGGGGGCTGCCGCGCACCGCGTGGGGCCTGCGGGTCGCCGGCGACCCGTCCCGCGTGGTCCGCACGGTCGCGGTCAGCGGCGGCGCGGGCGACTCCCTGCTCGGTACGGCTCGTGCCGCCGACGTCTTCCTGACCGCCGACCTCAGGCACCATCCGGCAAGCGAGTTCATGGAGTCCGGGGCGTTCTCGGGCGGTCCCGCGCTGATCGACGCGGCCCACTGGGCCACCGAATGGCCCTGGCTGCCCCAGGCCGCGGAGCTTCTCGCGTCAGGGTTGGCCGCCAGGGGGATTAGTGTTGAGACGCGCGTCTCCGAGACGGTCACGGACGCCTGGACGACAACAGCACAGTGCGAGGAATTAAGTGAAAGCAGCCCCGGAAGCACAGAAGCGTCTGCTCGAGCTGGCCGAGCTTGACGCCGTCCTCGACCGGCTGGCGCATCGCCGCCGCACGCTGCCCGAGCTCGCCGAGATCGACGAGCGTTCGGCGAAGCTGGCCCGGCTCGCCACCGAGGTGATCGCGGCGGAGACCGAGACCGGCGACCTCGCGAGGGAGCAGACCAAGGCCGAGTCCGACGTCGACGCGGTGCGGGTGCGCGCCGAGCGCGATCAGAAGCGCCTCGACTCCGGCCAGGTCTCCTCTCCCAAGGATCTCTCCAACCTCCAGTCCGAGATCGCCTCGCTCCACCGCCGCCAGGCCGACCTGGAGGACGTGGTGCTGGAGATCATGGAGCGCAAGGAGGCGGCGGACGCCCAGGTCGCCCGGCTCACGGCCGAGCGCGCCGAGATCGGCTCCGGCCTGTCCACGCTGGAGGAGAAGCGCGACGTCGCGCTCGGCGCCCTCGACAAGGAGAGCGAGGAGGCCAAGGGGAAGCGCGGAGGCATCACCGCCGACATCCCCGCCGACCTGCTCGCCCTGTACGAGAAGCTGCGCGGGCAGTACACCGTCGGCGCGGCCATGCTGCAGGGCGGGCGGTGCCAGGGCTGCAAGGTCTCCCTGTCGATCGCCGACCTCAACCGCATCAGGGCCGCCGCCGCGGACGAGGTGGTCCGCTGCGAGGAGTGCCGCAGGATCCTCGTCCGCACCCCCGAGTCCGGCCTGTGAAGCTCGTCATCGAGGCCGACGGCGGCTCCCGGGGCAATCCAGGCCCCGCCGGATACGGCGCCGTCGTCAAGGACCCCGACGGGCAGGTGCTGGCCGAGGCGGCCGACGCGCTCGGGGTCGCGACCAACAACGTCGCCGAGTACCAGGGCCTGATCGCCGGCCTTCGGTCGGCGCTCGCCCTCGGGGGCGACGGCGCCATGGTCGAGGTCCGGATGGACTCCAAGCTGGTCATCGAGCAGATGGCCGGCCGGTGGAAGATCAAGAACGAGGGTTTGCGGCCGCTCGCGATGGAGGCGGCCGACCTCGCGCGGCGCCTTCGCGTGAGCTGGAAGTGGATCCCGCGAGAGCGCAACCGCGACGCCGACCGCCTCGCCAACGAGGCCATGGACGCCGCCGCCCGCGGCACCAAGTGGCAGGGCACCCCCCTTCCCTTGCCCACTTCCCCTCTGGGGCCGCCTTCTACTTCTGGGGCGGCGTCATCTCCGGAGGCGCCTTCCACTTCTACGGTCGCTTCGTCTCCCGCGGTCGCCCACGAGCCCCTCTTCGATCTCGGCCCCACCTCCACAGAGCCATCGGCCGTGAGCTCCGTCGCCCCCCTCGACTCCGCGTCGGAGCCCTCCGCCGAGGCGACGCTCGTCACCGCGCCGCAGCGCGGTAGCGGTTGGATGGGAGCGGCCAGGACGGCCACGTCGTTGCTGCTGCTCCGTCACGGGGAGACGTCGTTCTCCGTCGAGCGCCGGTTCTCAGGCATCGGCGATCCCGAGCTGACCCTCAAGGGCATCGCCCAGGCCGAGGCCGCCGCCGCCCGGCTGTCCCGCAAGCCGTACGAGATCGACGTGATCGTCACCTCCCCGCTCCGGCGCGCCCGCCAGACGGGTGAGGCCGTCGCCTCGCGCGCCGGGCTCAAGACCACCGCCGACGAGGGGCTGCGCGAGGTCGACTTCGGCGCATGGGAAGGCCACACGTTCACCGAGATCCAGCGCCATTGGCCGGACGAGCTGGCCGCCTGGCTCGCCGACCCCTCCGTGGCCCCGCCCGGCGGTGAGAGCTTCGAGCAGGCGGCGCTCCGGGTCGGGGAGGCCAAAGACAGGCTCCTGCTCGAACACGGCGGCAAGACCGTCCTGGTCGTCTCGCACGTGACACCGATCAAGCTGTTGCTGCGCTTCGCGCTGCTGGCGCCCCCGGACGCGCTCTACCGCATGCATCTCGACGTGGCGTCCCTGTCGTCGGTCGACTACTTCCCCGACGGCCCGGAGCTGGTCACCGCACTCAACGACACGGCACACCTTCGCTGATCTCGCGTGGTGCACGGCGGTGACCGCGGGGGCTCGGGCCACCGCCGTACGCCTCCTATCAGACCTGGTGGGGTTTGCCGCTGGATCAAAGGCGACTTGTGATCCGTTAAACTGGAGACACAGCGGACGAGTCGGCCGGGCGACCGCGTTGGGGCTTTTCGAAGCCCTGCCGAGGAAGGTCCGGGCTCCACAGGGCAAGGTGGTCGGTAACGCCGACCCGGGGTGACCCGCGGGACAGTGCCACAGAAAACAGACCGCCTCCCCGATCGGGGGAGGTAAGGGTGAAACGGTGGTGTAAGAGACCACCAGCGCCCACGGTGACGTGGGCGGCTCGGTAAACCCCACCTGGAGCAAGGTCAAGAAGGGATCCTCCCCTGGAGGATCTCGCGCGCGGCGTTCGAGGGTGACCCGCCCGAGTCGCGCGGGTAGACCGCTTGAGGCCGCCGGCAACGGCGGTCCTAGATGGATGGTCGCCCCTTTGCGCAAGCAAAGGACAAAACCCGGCCTATAGGCCGACTCGTCCGCCCCATCCACCTCTGACCTGCGATGAAGCCCCTGCCAGGCAAGATCGAAGCGGCCAGAGGGCACATTGGGGGCACATTCAGGTGAGCCCGGACACCGCGGCGAAGGCGTTGTCCAACGCCGTGCGAGCCCGATTGGACGCCTCCGGAACGAGATGCCCGTACAGGTCCACGGTCGTGGTGATGGACTCGTGCCCGAGCCACCGTGACACCTCGGAGATGGGCACGCCCTCGGCGAGCGCCGTACTGGCGAAGGTGTGCCGCAGATCGTGGAACGTCATGTCGGCCGGCACTCCGGCCGCGAGGATCGCGGGCTTCAAGATGTCGGCGTTGAAGTAGTCACGCCGGATCAGATTGCCGCGGGTCGTCCGGAACAGCACATCCTCGGGCTTGTGCCGGTCGATGTGCTCGGCCAGCGCGTCGGCGAGGACGGCCGGTACCGGGACGTCGCGGATGGACGCCCTCGTCTTCGGCGGGGCCAGCATCGGACGCCGGTCGATCACCACGACCTGTTGGTCCACCGTCAGCATGCCCTCGGTGAAGTCGATCCGGTCGATGGCCAGGCCGAGCGCTTCCCCTTGCCGGAGGCCAGCCGCGGCCCCCAGGAGGACCAGCGGCGCGTAGTCGGGTGGTCCTGGCCGCGGCGGATCCGGCCAACCTGTACGGCGCGGCCCTGCCGTGGCCGGACCATGCGGGCGACGGCCGTGCGGCAGGGCGCTCTGGGGAAGCTGACCGTGGAACGGGCCAACGGGACCGCCATCGCGGACTCGCCGCTGGCGGCGGCCCTGGAGGCGGCGGGGTTCCACCCGACCCCGCGTGGCCTGCGCATCCGCGCCTGATGGAGCATGGGGCTTTGTCCATAAAGGGATAAAAGTGGTTATTTCAAATAACAAAGCCAGGATCAGCTGAGCAAAAGTAGAGATATCCTCGGCACGTAACGACTTCTGACCTGGAGGGCGGCGCGAAGCGAATGATGGCTCGCCCCGAAAACGTGCACCAAGCACGGCTGCTGCGCCTGCTGCGCGAAGACGGTGCTCGCTCGCGCGCCGAGCTCGGTGATTTGGTCCAGCTCTCCCGCTCCAAGCTGGCCCTGGAGCTCGACCGGCTCGCGACCCTGGGACTGGTGGAATCCGGCGGCCTCGCCGCCTCACGGGGTGGCCGGCGATCTGGCATCGTGCGCATCGCCTCGCACCTGCGCTTCGTCGGCATCGACATCGGAGCCACGTCGATCGATGTGGCGGTGACGAACGGCGAGCTCGAGGTGCTGGCCCGCCTGTCGAGGCCGACGGATGTGCGCGACGGCCCCGCTGCTGTGCTTGACCAGGCCATGGAACTGGTCGGCAAGTTGCGGGCCAACGGAACGGCCACCGAGATCCACGGGGCCGGCATCGGGGTCCCCGGGCCGGTGAGCTTCCGGGACGGAACGCCGATCGCACCCCCGATCATGCCCGGCTGGGACCGCTTCCCCGTCCGGGAGGCAACGAGCCAGGAGCTCGGCTGCCCCGTGCTCGTGGACAACGATGTGAACATCATGGCTCTCGGCGAGCTGCACGCCGGGCTCGCGAGGTCGGTCGACGACTTCCTGCTCGTGAAGATCGGCACCGGCATCGGGTGCGGAATCGTGGTGCACGGCGAGATCTACCGCGGGGTGTCCGGCAGCGCAGGCGACATAGGCCACATCCGGGTGAACGATCACGGTCCCACCTGCGCCTGCGGCAACACCGGCTGCCTGGAAGCGTACTTCAGCGGGGCGGCGCTGGCCCGCGACGCCCTGGTGGCGGCGCAGTCCGGCCGCTCTGCGTTCCTGGCCGAGTGGCTCGCCGAAAAAGGCGCGCTCACGGCGGAGGACGTCGCCGCGGCGGCGGCCATGGGCGACGCCCTCGCGGTGCGGATGATCCGTGAAGGGGGCCGTCAGGTCGGCACCGTGCTCGCCGGGCTCGTGAGCTTCTTCAATCCGGGCCTCGTCATCATCGCAGGTGGGGTGGCCGGGCTGGGCCACAGGCTGCTCGCGGAGATCCGCAGCCTCGTCTACCAGCGGTCCCTGCCGCTGGCGACCGGCAACCTACCCATCGTCTTGTCCGATCTTGGCGGGACGGCCGGCGTCATCGGGGCCACCCGGCTGATCAGCGACCACGTCTTCCTGCCGCCTGATCTGCCCGTCTGTCTCTGTTCGTCCGCCGCCCGACGTGCCCGGGCGGCACCTTCCGGAGCTCTCAGGCGGACTCTCTGACGATGAGACGAGTGGGGAGGATCGCCGGGTCCACGTGGTCGGCCCCGTCAACGAGTTCCAGCAGGAGCCGTACGGTCTCCTCGGCCACCTCCGCGAGCGCCATGGCCCAGTCTCCGTGCTCGATCAGCCGCTTCGACGCCTTGCGGCCGAGCACGTCCGCGAAGCCCTCAAGCCGCTGGATGCCCCGGGCGTGTCCATCGGGCCGGTGATCGTCGCGATCTTCCGGCGGCCCTGCTCACGGCCCTCGACCCCAGGCCCGACGGCGGGCTCTCGCCGGGGACGGGGCACGACACCGATCTACGCGGGCTTATCTCCCAGGCCCTCTTCCGCGCGGGCATGTCACGACCGCGGAACCTTCCCGACACGCTGGAACTCGTACGGCCCGGCGACCATCTCTTCCTCATCAACCACGCGGACGAGCCGGTGACGGTCAACGGAGTGACCGGTACGGGAGTGCTCGACGGCACCGAATACACGGGGTCCGCGACGGTGCCCGCCGAAGGCGTCGCCGTCGTCCAGGACGCGGTCGTTTTCATCGAGGATGATGACACGGGCGGCATCGCGACGTCGAGCAGACATGCCTTTCAGTGTCCGCACATAGGCCCATCGGCGCCGCGACCTGACCACGGTGCGGCGCCGATGGCTGGGGTTTTCGAGGGCTGGGGGTCTTCGGGGGCCATAGGAATTCGGTACATCCTCAACCCCGCCGACTCACCCGGCGATGTCCCCCTTGAGCAGACCGGTCAGCAGGCCCTTGACCTCCGTCGCGGCGTATGCGTCCCCGTCGAACGGGCCGAGCAGCACCGGCCCGTCAGCGGCCGAATCGGGAAGCCGCCCATGGCTGCCCCGGACCGGCGCCGGGTCGAGCGGGACCACCGACATCGTGTAGCGGAAGCCCAGCTTCTTGCGGGCCAGCGCGGAGGCGGCGCGGAGCTTCACGAGCGGATCGGCGGGGTCCATGAACAGCTCGGCCGGGTCGTATCCGGGCTTGCGGTGGATCTCCACAAGCTTGGCGAAGTCCGGAGCCCGGTCATCGGAAGCCAGTAGTAGTACGTGAACCAGGCGTCCGGCTCGGCGACGGCGACGAGGTCGCCGGCCCGCTCGTGGTCGAGGCCGTACCGCGCTTTGCCCTCCTGGTCCAGGACCTCGTCCACGCCCGGCAGCTCGGCGAGCAGGCCGCGGACGCGGGGCAGGTCGGCCCGGTCGCGCACGTACACGTGGGCGATCTGGTGATCGGCCACCGCGAAAGCCCTCGAGGCCCAGGGGTCCAGGTACTCCATCCCGGCCCGGGTGTAGACCTCGAGCAGTCCCTCCCTGCGCAGCACGCGGTTGACGTCGACGGGGCGGGACGCCGAGGTGATGCCGTACTCGGAGAGCACAACGAAGGTGGCATCCTCCCGCAGGAGGGGCGCGAGTTCGGCGTCGACCGTCTTGGTCGCCGCGATCGCCTCCGAGCCGTCCGGGCCGAAGCGCTGCAGGTCGAAGTCGAGGTGCGGCACGTAGACCATCATCAGGTCGGGCCGCTCCCTGGCGAGGATCCGGCGGGCGGCCCCGATGATCCACCTCGACGAGACGATCCCCGCATTCGCCCCCCAGTAGGAGAACAGGGGGAACTCCCCCAACTCGCCGACCAGGTCGTCGTGGAGCGACGGCGGCCTCGTGTAGCAGTCCGGCGACTTGCGGCCGTCGGCGTGGTAGATCGGGCGCGGGGTGACCAGGAAGTCGCTGGACGCTCCCATGGCGTACCACCAGCAGACGTTGGCCGTGCGGAGTCCGGGCATCGCGTCCCACGGACTCAACGGGCTCTTGACTCGATCACCTGCATAACTACAACCAACGCCGCCGCCACTCCGCGAATGGCCAGCTCAGCCCCGCCGAGTACGAACGCCGACACGCTCTCAAGAGCATCCAAGAAGACGGCTATGCTGCCGCGTAGCCGAAAGCCCTGACGTGTCTACTGAACCGGGGCAACTCCAGCGAGCCACTCCCCCACATCGGCAGTCACACCGGCTATTGGAAAGACCCGGCTTTGTGGAAGACCGTGAGCCAGGCGGCGGCGCTGCTCGCGACAGAACAGCCGCGCGATGGCGACCGACCTAACCGGTAAGGACATGCGTGGGCCGTCGTGCGCGAACAGCTGGGCCAGTGACGAGCATCAATGGCCCAGCTGAGGGCCGTCGTGGCTGTTCCACGTCCAGGGGGATACCCGTTATGTTGGGTCGTTCTGTGGTGGTTCTGGGGGCGGAGAGACGACGTCAGCGTTACATGCCGGAGTGGTCCATGTTCGAGTGGTCCATGCCCCCGCCCATCGAGTGGCTGCCCGGTCCGTCCGGGTGGCCCGGCACGTTCCCGTTCGCGTCGGTCACCCAGAAGGTCCCGGCCATCCCCATGTCGGAGTGGCTCTGGACGTGGCAGTGGTACATCCATGCTCCGGGGCCGACGCGCTCGCCGGCGATCACCTGGAAGCCGAACGACTCGGCCGGTCCCATGATCTTGGTGTCGATGATCCGGCTCGGGTCGTTCGCGCCTTGCAGCAGGCCGGTGCGGTTGTCGGCCCAGCGGTGCGCGTGCATGTGCCACGTGTGGAAGAACTCACCGTGGGTGATCACGACGAACTCCACCCGCTCGCCGAGCTTGGCGACGAAGTCGGGTGCCTTCTGGAGGTTGTTGGTCTTCATGTCGTTGAAGACGACGGTGAACGTCTTGTCCGGCAGCACGTCGCCCTTCCGGCGGACCACCAGCGGCCCGTAGAGCCCCGCCCGGATGCCGCCGGTGCCGTGCTCGGTTCCCACGACGTGGTCGTGGTAGTGCCAGTAGCCGGCGCTGCCGGGCTGAATGGTGCCGTCCGGGCGGTCGCCCGGGGCGTGGGTGCGCCAGGTGTAGACGTGGCGGTCTCCCGGCTTCACCACGCTGGCGTTCATCCGCGTGCCGTCGCTGTTCCATTCGTAGTCGACCCCGTGCACGTGCAGGCTGACGGTCACGTCCATGTTGTTGACCAGCTCGATCTCGAGGGTCTCACCCTCGATCATTTCGATGAGCGGTCCGGGGATCGTGGCCTTGCCGGGCTCCAGGCCGTAGCCCATCTGACCGTTCGGCAGCCTCTCCGCGTAGAGAGTCATGCGGCGGACGCCGCCCTGCCCGTTGTCCGGGTTGCCCGCGACCTTCTCCGGCGGTGCCGCGTTGGCCTGGCTCGTCAAGGCGAACGATGCGAGCGCGGCGGCTGACGCGGCTGCTGTCGCTGCGGTGGCGGTGAAGGCGCGCCGGGAGAAGAGGCGTCGCGTCTCGTCACTGCTGTTCTCGGTCATGGTTCCCCAATCGGTGACGGTGCCCCACCCGCGTGAGGCGAGCTTCTGCGTCCGTGAGCCGACGGCGGGTCGGCTTGAACGGTGTGGTGTCGGGATCTCGATGCCGGCCTGCGCGATGTGGGTCATGCCGGGCTAGCGGAACGAAACGAAGTTGGCGATCTTTTAAGAGCTGTTCGGCAGCGGTCAGCCGCGGTGGTCACCGGGGTTGGGAATTTCGGGCCGGGCCGACGTCAACGGTCCCGACGGCCGCAGCGTGATCGATGTCGAAGGGCCCGGTCAGCCGCAGCTGATCGCGTTGTAGGTGGCGTCGTAGGACGAGGTGACCTGCTTGCCGTCGATCGTCGCGGTTCCCGTGACAGTCACCTTGCCCGCGCCGATCTGTCCGGCCCGCGCGTTGAAGGACTGGTACGCCTGCTTGCCCGGGGCCACGTCGGCCACGGTCTTGGCACCGTAGGGGGTCGTCAACGTCACGGTTGCCGGCACAGCGCCGTCGTTGACGGCCGTCACCGCCACGTACGCCGACGTGCCCACGCAGCGGGACGAGGCGGTAACGGTCAGCGGAACCTCAGGCTCGACGGCGCCCGGGTGGCCCGGCACGCTCCCGTTCGCGTCGGTCACCCAGAAGGTCCCGGCCATCCCCATGTCGGAGTGGCTCTGGACGTGGCAGTGGTACATCCATGCTCCGGGGCCGACGCGCTCGCCGGCGATCACCTGGAAGCCGAACGACTCGGCCGGTCCCATGATCTTGGTGTCGATGATCCGGCTCGGGTCGTTCGCGCCTTGCAGCAGGCCGGTGCGGTTGTCGGCCCAGCGGTGCGCGTGCATGTGGAACGTGTGGTAGAACTCACCGTGGGTGATCACGATGAACTCCACCCGCTCGCCGAGCTTGGCGACGAAGTCGGGTGCCTTCTGGAGGTTGTTGGTCTTCATGTCGTTGAAGACGACGGTGAACGTCTTGTCCGGCAGCACGTCGTTCTTGCGGCGGACAATCAGCGGCCCGTAGAGGCCCGCCCGGATGCCGCCGGTGCCGTGCTCGGTTCCCACGACGTGGTCGTGGTAGTGCCAGTAGCCGGCGCTGCCGGATTCGATGGTGCCGTCCGGGCGGTTGGTCTGGGTGTGGGTGCGCCAGGTGTAGACGTGGCGGTCTCCCGGCTTCACCACGCTGGCGTTCATCCGCGTGCCGTCGCTGTTCCATTCGTAGTCGACCCCGTGCACGTGCAGGCTGACGGTCACGTCCATGTTGTTGACCAGCTCGATCTCGAGGGTCTCACCCTCGATCATTTCGATGAGCGGTCCGGGGATCGTGGCCTTGCCGGGCTCCAGGCCGTAGCCCATCTGACCGTTCGGCAGCCTCTCCGCGTAGAGAGTCATGCGGCGGACGCCGCCCTGCCCGTTGTCCGGGTTGCCCGCGACCTTCTCCGGCGGTGCCGCGTTGGCCTGGCTCGCCACGGCGAACGGCGCGATCGCGGCGACTGTCGCCGCGGTGGCGGTGAAGGCGCGCCGGGAGAACAGGCGTCGCGCCACGTCACTGCTTTTCTCGGTCATGGTTCCCCAATCGGTGACGGCGGCCGCCTGGGTGCGGCGAGCTGAGGCTGGTCCGTGATGCCGACGGCGAGTCGGCGGATACGACGTGGTGGTGGTGGTGGGATCTCGAGGCGGCGTGCGGAGTATGGGGCATGCCGGTCGGGAGGGATTTGTGCAGGTAAAGGGGCACTTTTGTTGATACTTAAGGGACTTTTGCTTGATTTCTCCTTATGAATAGTAACGATGCACACAACTTTGTCACGAGTCTGGACGAAGTGGCACCTGACTGTTACTTTTCACCCAAAGCGCCCAAGGAGCCTGCTATCGGCCCCGGAAGGATGCAGGACGTCACGGCACCACTGCCGGTACAGGGAGTGATCGATCAGTGAAGGAACAAGGAGATCAACAAGGCCGGCGTCACGTCCGACATCGGCAAGCCCGGTGACCCGCCGCGGCTGACCAGATAGCTCATCCGAAGGTTGCTGTTGTGCACCCCCCACAAAGGAGCGAACGATGGGTCAAAGAGACCTCTTCGCAAAGCCCCGACCACCCGCCTGGCGCAGCGCACTGATCATGGTGTCGAGTGCCGCCCTGACGCTGGGAATGGCGACGCTGCCCGCCGCGGCGGCGCCGACCAAACCCGGCGACCCGGCGCACGCCCAGCACAGCGACCCGGCGCAGGCCGCCGACACCTCGGTCAACGTGCTGGTGTTCCATGGTCCGGCGGCAAAGCAGGACGACCCAGTCGAGCGCGCTGCGGCGGCGGTCAAGGACCTGGGCAAGACGAGCGGCTTCGGCGTCGACGTGTCCCAGGACCCGGCGGTCTTCACCTCCGAGAACCTGGCGCGCTACCGCGGCGTGGTGTTCCTGTCCGCCAAGGGCGTGACCCTGAACGCCGCACAGGAGGCCGCGTTCCAGACGTTCATCAGGGACGGCGGCGGTTTCGTCGGCGTCCACGATGCGGTTCGCGCACAGCCGGACTCGGCCTGGTTCACCGACCTGGTCGGCACCCGCCCCGCCGGCAGCATCCCCCCTGCCGAGAAGGTCGTCGAGATCAGGGTCAGCGGGGAGAACCCGCCGAGCGAGGGCAAGGCCCAGCTGATCGACGGCAACAACAACACCAAGTGGCTGACCCGCGTGAACACCGGGTGGGCCGAGGTGCGGCCGGAGAAGCCGGTCGTGGTCGCTCACTACGCGCTGACCTCGGCCAACGACTACGACGGCCGTGACCCGAAGAACTGGACGCTGAAGGGCTCGCAGGACGGGCAGACCTGGGTCGACCTGGACAAGCGGTCCAATGAGACCTTCCCGCAGCGGTTCCAGACCAGGGAATTCAAGTTCGAGAACAGCACGGCATACCTGTGGTACAAGCTGGACATCACCGCGAACAGCGGTGAGCCGCTGACCCAGCTGGCCGAGCTGCGGCTGTTCGGCCCCCAGGCCGGCCCTCCGCCGGAGACCGAGGTGCAGGAGGCTCAGGTCGACTTCACCGACCGCCAGCACCCGGCCAACGAGGGGATGCCGCTCACCGTCAAGCGGTCCGACCAGTGGATGAACTGGGCGCCCAACCCGCTCGGCAAGGTCCACACGGTCGCGCAGCTCGAGGAGCGGTTCTACAAGGCGGGTCTGAACGGCAACGGCCCGTTCCACCCGATCTCGTGGTGCCGTGACTACGACGGCGGCCGGTCGTTCTACACCGGCATGGGTGGCACCGAGGCGAGCTACACCAGCGACAAGCAGTTCCAGGGCCACCTCGGCGGCGCCATCAAGTGGGCGGCCGGCCTGGTCCGCGGTGACTGCCAGGCGACCATCGCGTCGAACTATGTGACCGAGCGGTTGACCACGACGAACAAGTCGGGTCAGCTCGACCAGATCGGCGAGCCTCACGGCCTGACCGTCGCCCCCGACGGCAAGGTCTTCTACGTTGGCAGGGCGGCCTGCCCGACCGGCGCGATCCCCAGCTGGAACGACCCCAAGGTCGGCCTCGGCTGTGGCACGATCCACCAGTGGGACCCGAAGACCAAGCAGGTCAAGCTGCTCACCACGCTCGCCGTGATGGGCAACCGCGGCAGCGGTGACGAGCTGGTCAAGAACGAGGAAGGCCTCCTCGGCATCGTCCCCGACCCCAAGTTCCAGCAGAACGGCTGGATCTACGTCTACTGGATGCCGCACGAGTCGATCGACAGGGACCTGCGGATCGGCAAGCGGACGATCTCGCGGTTCACCTACGACCTCAAGACCGAGACGATCGACCAGGCGACCCGTAAGGACCTGCTGCAGTGGGACACCCAGATCCACAGCTGCTGCCACTCGGGTGGAGGCATGACCTTCGACAACGAGGGCAACCTCTACGTCGGTTCCGGTGACAACAACTCCTCCGGCGGCGCCGGGGCGGGTTACGCCGGGAACAACTGGACCCAGGACTACAAGGGCCTGTCGTTCCAGGACGCCCGCCGCACCGCCGGCAACACCAACAACCTGGGCGGCAAGATCATCCGGATCCACCCGGAGCCCGACGGCACGTACACGATCCCCAAGGGCAACCTGTTCACGGGTGACGAAGAGGGCGGCGGCAAGACCCGCCCCGAGATCTACGTGATGGGCGTCCGTAACATCTCGCGGCTCCAGTGGGACCCCGTGAACAACTGGCTGAACGCCGCATGGGTCGGTCCGGACGCCGGTGTCCCGAGCGAGACCTGGGGTCCGGCGAAGTACGAGACCGCGACGATCATCACCTCCGCGGGCAACCAGGGCTGGCCGTACTGCATGGGCAACAAGCAGCCCTACCGTGACCGCAGCAACGTCGACGCCAGCCAGCCCGCCGGCTGGTACGACTGCGACAACCTGAAGAACACCTCGCCGCGCAACACCGGCCTGGTCGACATCCCGCCGGCCCGCACCAACATGATCTGGTACTCGCCCCAGGGCGGTGGCCCGGTCTACCCGAAGCGGGACGACGGCAGCGGTCTGCCGACCTACAAGCTGGGCGACGAGACCTTCACCCAGCCCTTCCTCAGTGGCGGCGGCCAGGCGGTCATGTCCGGGCCGACCTACCACCGCTCCGAGGTCGACACCGACAGCGGTGTCGCGTGGCCGGCGTACTGGGAGAACAAGTGGTTCATCGGTGACGAGTCCAACTCCCAGAACCGGGTCGCCGTCACCGTTGACCCGAAGACGGTCAAGGACATGGCTCCGCCGGCCTTCGCCGAGGACGTGCGCAGCATCATCCAGCCCGGCAGCGGCGGCACCCAGCTCCAGGCCTGGATGGACGCCAAATTCGGCACGGACGGCGCGCTCTACCTGCTCGACTACGCCGGCGGCTTCTTCACGCTCCACAGCAACCAGAAGCTGATCCGGATCGCCTACAAGGGTGGTCCGGCGACGCCGAACCCGAGCCAGGCCGCCTGGCGGCCGGTCCGGGACGCCACGCCGAAGACGATTTCGTTCTCCAACACCAAGGCCGGCGGCGTGAAGTGGGAGTGGGACTTCGGCGACGGCAGCAAGTCGACGGAGGTCAACCCGACGCACACCTACGCCGACTTCGGTGACTACAAGGCGAAGCTGAAGGTCACCTACGCCAACGGTGAGGTGGCCACTGGTGAGATCAACGTCACCATCGCTTGCCCGACGCCCGACGCCCGGTCGACGGTCCAGCTGCTGGACACCGACACCGGTGTGCCGAACCGTGTGGTCGGTGGCGGCTGCACGATCAACGACCTGATCGACGACGAGCGCCAGTGGCCGAACCACGATCAGTTCGTGAGCAGCCTCAACGATGTGGTGAACCAGCTCCGCCTGGACGGGATCATCGACGACAAGGAGTCCTCCGCGATCAGCAAGGCGGCGGGCCAGTCCGACATCGGCAAGGTCAACGGCTACGAGACCATCTTCGACGGGACCCCGCAGTCCTTCCAGGGCTGGAGCATGGCGCCGTCCGGGCAGTTCAACCTCCAGCCTGACGGTTCGCTGCGTACGTCCGGCGGTCTGGGCATGCTGTGGTACTCGAAGAAGGCGTACGCCGACTTCTCGGTGAGGCTGAAGTTCCGTGACGTCGCGCCCGGGACGGGCCGCGCCAACACCGGTGTCTTCGTTCGGTTCCCCGACCTGAGGACCCCGCTGGCCGACCGTCCCACCGGAAGCTGCGGCACGGTCGGCTCGGCCCGTACGTCCCCCGCATGGGTCGCGATCTACTGTGGTCACGAGATCCAGATCTACGACGGCGACACGGGCGAGGTCCAGAAGACCGGATCGGTCTACAACTTCGCGCCGATCAACCTGGACGAGGCCAAGCCGACGCCGAAGGGCGTCTGGAACGACTACGAGATCCGGGCGGTCGGACAGCACTACACGATCATCCGCAATGGCGTGGTGATCAACGAGTTCGACAACGTTCCGGGCAAGAAGTCGTCCCGTAGTGGCGACCCGGACACGGACCTGCGCCAGTTCATCAGCGGGTTCATCGGGTTGCAGAACCACGGCAACAACGACCTGGCCGAGTTCCGCAACATCCGGGTGCGCGAGCTCTAGGTCAGTAACCGGTTGGTGCCGGGTACGGGGAGCGCACTCCCCGTACCCGGCACCCCGTCCAGCCGACCTCAGCCGGGGCGCGACGTCCGTCGGCCCAGGTCGCAGACTCACGAGAGGTACAGCGATAGATGCATATCGGATCTCTTACCGCCCTCTTCTTCAGTAAATTACGGAAAGTAACCAAATCACCAGCCGCGGCGCGGGGTCTTGCCGTGGTGCTGTTGAGCGTTGCGCTGCCGGCGCTGTGGCTGTCGTCGGCCGGGGCCACCGCGCAGTCTCAGGGGCAGCAGGCGCTGCAGGCCAACCAGGCGGCAGAGCAGGTGCTCGTCTGGACCACCAACGACGACTACACCCAGTACAAGTCCGCGCCGACCACGGCAACCGCCGGCCCGGCGACGATCGTCTTCGAGAACAGCAGGGCGACCGGCAACCAGTTCGGGATGTCGCACACCCTGACCTTCGACACCTCCAGCCCCGGCTACAACCACGACGTCGACGTCAACATCCTGGCCAGCCCCTTCGACGCCAACGGGGGCCGGTGGGAGGTTCAGGTGAACCTCACCCCCGGTAAGTACCGCTACTTCTGCGCCGTCCCCGGCCACGGCCAGATGTACGGCGAGTTCGTGGTCACCGCCGGCCCGCCCAAGGACACCACGGCGCCGCAGGTGTCGGCCGCGGTGTCGGGTGAGAAGGACACCGACGGCAACTACGTCGGTGCCGCCACGGTGACGATCTCGGCGAGCGACACCGAGTCCGGTGTGGACAAGGTGGAGTACTCGTTGAACGGCGGGGCGTTCCAGGCCTACGCCGCTCCGGTGTCGGTGAACCAGGTTGGCAACCACACCGTGCAGTACCGGGCCACCGACAAGGCCGGCAACACCTCCGAGGCGGCGTCGGTGACCTTCACGGTCGTGGCCCCGCAGGAGAAGGACACCACCCCGCCGACGGTGTCGGCGCAGGTGTCGGGCACCAAGGACGCTGACGGCAACTACGAGAGCTCCGCCACGGTGACCATCACGGCCACCGACACCGAGTCCGGGGTGGACACGGTGGAGTACTCGCTGAACGGCCAGCCGTTCGCGCTGTACACCAAGGCGCTCGAGGTGAACCAGCCGGGGGCGCACACCGTGAGCTACCGGGCCACCGACAAGGCCGGCAACACCTCCAACGTCGGGTCGGTGACCTTCACGGTCGTGAACTCGGGGCCGAAGGACACCACCCCGCCGACGGTGTCGGCGTCGGTGTCGGGCACCAAGGACGCTGACGGCAACTACGTGAGCTCCGCCACGGTGACGGTCTCGGCGAGCGACACCGAGTCCGGTGTGGACAAGGTGGAGTACTCGCTGAACGGCGGGGCGTTCCAGGCCTACACGGCTCCGGTGTCGGTGAACCAGGTCGGCAAGCACACGGTGCAGTACCGGGCCACTGACAAGGCCGGCAACACCTCAGAGGCGGGGTCGGTGACCTTCACCGTGGTGGCGCCGAAGCAGGACGACACCACCCCGCCGACGGTGTCGGCGCAGCTCACCGGCAGCATGGACTGGGCCTGGAATTACGTGGGCTCCGCCACGCTGACGATCACCGCGACCGACTCCGGCTCCGGCGTGGACACGATCGAGTACTCGATCGACGGGCAGCCGTTTGCGCTGTACACCAAGCCGCTCGTGATCGACCAGCCGGGGGCGCACACCGTGAGCTACCGGGCCACCGACAAGGCCGGCAACACCTCCAACGTCGCCGAGGCCAAGTTCACGGTCATCGCGGCGCCGCCGGCCGCCAAGACGCCGCTGACCGTGACCGCCTCGTCCCGCTGCGTGGGCACGTCGGCGTACGTCGCGGTCACGGCCGTCAACGACGGCACCGTGCCGGCGACCGTGACGTTGACGACCCCGTACGGTGCCAAGACCGTGGCCGACGTGGCCCCGGGCAAGCAGGCGTACCAGTCCTTCAACGCGCGGGCCGGACAGATCGGCGCGGGCAAGGTGACTGTCACGGGAACCTCGTTTATCGATGGCAAGAAGGTCACCTCGTCCTACGACGCCACCTACACCGCGATCAGCTGCGCCTGACCGGGCCGGCGGTGGCCACGGTGTACGCGCCGGGGACGCCGCCGTAGTGAACAGGGGCCGGCCGGCCGATCGGCCGGCCCCGCCCCCCATAGATGGAGCGATCAAATGAAGACCAAGAGAACTGCCCAGATGCTCGCCGTGTCGGTGCTCGGCCTCGCGCTTGCCGGTGTGGCCGGTCCCGCGATGGCGGACGGCGACCCTGACAGCGACGGGATCGAGGTGTCGGTGAAGATCGAGCCGCTGCGCGTTCCCGGTCAGGTGTCGATGACCGTGGCCGACAACAACGGTGTGACCCTCGCGGAGAACGGGTCGAACGCCGCCGCCCGCCAGTTCACCGGCACCCTGCCGACGGTCACCGTGACCGACACCCGCCTTCCCGACGAGATCCCCGCGGGAGACTTCTGGGCGGTGGTGGGCCAGTCCAGCCAGCTGGTCGCGACCGGCGACCCGGCCAAGACCATCGGCCCGGAGTATCTGGGATGGACCCCGCACCTGCTGACCGGCTCCTCCACCGGGTCGGTGGCGCCCGGTGAGCCCGTCTCCAGCGTCGTCTCCGACGGCACCGGAGCACCCGCCGTGGGTCTGCAGGGCCAGGAACTGCTCGTCTCGACCGCGAACTCCGCTGACGAGATCGGCACCCACCAGGTCAACGCCGACCTCGCACTGCGCACACCGGTCGACGTCGCCGCCGGCGAGTACCACTCGACCCTGACGCTCTCACTGTTCAACCAGTCCTGAGCCCAGGGGGCGGAACGCCACTCGACCCGATCTGCCGCATCCTCCAGAACCGACCAGAAAGGAAACGGGCCGCCCCTTCACCGAAGGGGTGGCCCACCCCGTTGCCGTGGACGGGCCTGTGGACCGCAATTGGCAGAAAGGGGTGCCCTAAACTCGGCACATACTACATGGGCCGTAACTGGTTAGGTGCCCAGGATTGATGAGCGTGAGGACGTCAGGCTGCGATGGGCAGCGAGGCAGATCTGCCCACGATGGCTGGTCCAAGCGGCTGGGCGGATGGACTGATCTGATTTTCACCGCGGCTAATTCAGATGAGGATCACGAGCCGTGCCTGTCTGTGCTGCAAGATGCCGAAGCTGTTTTTCTTGAAGCCATCGACTCCCGCAAAGGATCGCCCTACTACTTCGGGTTCAACGCATAGGCCGATAAGTCGGCGTCGTCTACATGCGGATTTCATGGAAGTCGATGCCGTTGGCGGCACCGCCAACTATCCAGCAGCACACCTGCCGAGTCCAATGACGGATGCGCGAACCGGAGCGCCAGCCAGTCCCACCGCGAACGTCATCAGGCCCCAGCTGTTCCCCTGGCAGTACGTGGGCTTACGACGGACGCGCCAGCGGAATGCGGTGCCATCGACGGTGATGAGCCGCGAACCCTGAACGCCGAACTACGCGCGTGGATCGAGCGGCTGGGTGGGATGGACGCCATGCGCGTCGCCGTGCTGACCGAGGAGTTACGTGCCGAGCAGGGGCGGTTGCAGGTAGCCGTCACGGACGCCACACGGCGGCTGCACGAGGTCGAGCAGCGGGTCGTGCAGACCGAGGAGACCGTGCTGTTGCAGGAGGTCGGGGTCTACGACTACCAGCACCCGCTGAGCGACGTGGTGGCGTACAAAGAGCGGCTGGCGGAGGTCAAGGCACGGATCAAGGCGATGTCTAGGGACGGCAAGGCGGTGCTGGGCTCCACGAACTGGCAGGTCAACGGGTCGGCGGCCGAGGGGCGCCGGATGGTGCGCGACTTCTCCAAGCTGATGCTGCGCGCCTACAACGCCGAGGCCGACAACTGCGTGCGCACGCTGCGTCCGTACAAGCTGCAGTCGGCCGTCGACCGGCTGGAGAAGGCCGTGGAGATGATCGTCAAGCTCGGTAAGACGATGAGCATCCAACGTCGGCGCGTTCGGCAAGGACGTCGTCAAGATCGGCATGACCCGGCGCTTGGAGCCGGAGGACCGGGTGCGGGAGCTGGGGGATGCCTTGGTGCCGTTCAGGTTCGACACGCACGCACTGATCTTCAGCGACGACGCGGTCGGGCTGGAGGGGCGGCTGCACGCCGCGTTGAACGATCGGCGGGTCAATAGGGTCAATCTGCGGCGGGAGTTCTTCCGTGCCACGCCCGCGGAGGTCAGGGATCTGCTGGAGCAGATCGCGGGCCAGCATCTGCTGGAGTATCGGGACGTTCCCGAGGCTTAGGAGTGGCGGCAGTCGGTTCACACAGCGGTGGGGGAGGGGGAGGTGCGCGTCTGACGGCATTGCCCGGGGGCACATCGGGGGCACATGGCGTTGGAAGACGGTGGAGGGCAGTGGCAGAGGACGGCAGCGTTATTGCAGGTCAGAGAGCAGGCCGCTGAGTGAGCCGCAGGTCAGAGAGCAGGCCGCTGAGTGAGCCGCAGGTCAGAGGTGGGCGGGATCAGAACCCGGCCTACAGGCCGACTCGCCCGCTTCTTACGCTTCTATTCCTTGATCCCTACCTAGCCGGAGTCGGCACCAAGTCAGCTCTGCTCGTGCCCTCCAGACCGCCGTGCGTTTGCAGGCGGCAGCCCACCGCTCGTCATGGACGGGGTGAAGCGCCCAGCCGCCCGGGTCTGCTCCGGAGCTGTGGCGCCCGGCAACGCGCCGGGCTTGACGTGAGCGCGGAGCAGGTGTCAGGGCGAAGGGCTCATGGCTTGGTCTCGTTGAGGAGGATGCGGGCCAGATCGCGGGGCTGGGAGAACATGGGCCAGTGGCCGGTGTTCAGCTCGACCAGTCGCCAGTGCTCGCTGGCCAGCAGCGCGGCCACGTCATCGGTGGGCTCGTCGCCGTCGAGCAGGCATTTGACGTACGTCGCCGGAAGCTCGCCGAGCGGCCGTGACAGCACGGCGGGCTCGGTCAGTGTGGCTCCGGGATGCGGTGTGGAACCGCCCACGATGCGGGTGATCTGCTCGCTCGTGAGGCCCTGGCCGTCGTAGTCGGCCGCGGTCAGCGGCGCCCAGAAGCCGCCGTGCTCCGCGATCGAGGCCTCCACCATCGCCTTGCCGTCCGGCCAGCCGGACACGAACGACGCGCCGTCGGCCGGAACGTTGGAGTCGACGAAGACCACGCGGGCCAGCCGCTCGCCGATCCGCTCGGCGGCCTGACCGACCGGGATGCCCGAGTAGCTGTGCCCGACCAGGATGACGTCACGAAGATCAAGACGTTCGACCTCGTCGACGATGTCCTGGACGTGGGTCTGCTGCCCGGCGGGGACGCCTTGCTTGTCGGCGAGGCCGGAAAGCGTCAACGGGTGAGCACCGTGGCCGGCCGCACGCAGCTCAGGCACCACCTCGTCCCACGCCCACGATCCGAGCCACGCGCCCGCTACCAGTACGAATTCCATGATGGCAACGTACCGAAGCGCTCCGACATTTCCGTGCCAGGTTGTCCGCGCGTAGGCCAGGACTATTTGCAGCATTATGGTGTCATGGCTCGGATCAAGGATGTCGTGGTCGATTGCCGGCACCCCGCGTCGGTCGCGCGGTTCTGGGCGGCCGTCCTGGACGGTTACGAGGTGGCTCCGTACGACGAGGCCGAGCTGGAGCGGCTGCGAAGCATGGGGATCGATGACCCGGAAGACGACCCGACGGTGCTGGTCGAGGCTCGGCCGGGTGTCACGCCGCGTTTCTTCTTCCAACTCGTTCCAGAACCCAAGAAGGCCAAGAACCGGGTCCACCTCGACCTCGCGTGCGACGACATCGACGCGGAACTGAAGCGACTGATCGCCCTCGGCGCCCGGGTAGTGGCCACAGAGGAACACTGGATCGTGCTGGCCGACCCCGAGAACAACGAATTCTGCCTCCACGGCCCATGATGATGTGGGTTTCCCGGCACGCCGGCTTGCCGAGTGGGGGCTGGTTTCCTTTTCTGTCGTGACGAGAACGGTGCGTTCGAGGGATTCCGCTCGGCGGGCGGAGATTGTGTAAATGACGAGCTCTCTGTGGTGGCTCCTGGGCTCAGTTCCGCTGGTGGGACGGGCGCATATTCATTTGTCCTCCCGTAGGGCCCCCTCTACCGGAAGGGCGTACCTGTAAGGCCTGTTCGTGCTGGTCGGCGGGGTATTCAGGTACATGCCTGAAAAGCCCAGAGCCTGCAGGAAAGTCCATCAATGTGATTTATGGTGCACTGTTGCCTGGTCGAAGGGGCATGGCGTCATGGCTTCTTTTATTTATTGTGGCGTCTGTTTTCTCTATCGGTACTTCAGTGCTGCGTTGTAGGTTCGCTGAATGGGTATTCCCTGGTCGCAGTGCCGCCATGGCGACACGAAGAAGGTCCGATTCATCGGA
The DNA here is from genome assembly GCF_049674955.1 of Sphaerisporangium viridialbum. Taxonomy (GTDB): domain Bacteria; phylum Actinomycetota; class Actinomycetes; order Streptosporangiales; family Streptosporangiaceae; genus Sphaerisporangium; species Sphaerisporangium viridialbum. The sequence continues at coordinate 2,748,170 of NZ_CP187232.1, forward strand.
ATTCAAGCGATATGGGGGAACCGAGTGATTCCTCGGGAAAAAGGCTCTTTCATAGGTAAGCCCGCGTGGACTCTGGCGGTCGCGACGGCGATCACCGGCGGATTCGTCGCACTGTCGTGCCCGGCCATGGCCCACGCCGGCACGGAAGCGCGGAGCGTCACCGGGCAGCGGGTGTCGTACGGCCACGCTGCCGCCGGCGTCGGCGCCGACCAGCGGAAGCCGGTCGGTGATGACGACGACGAGGACGGCAAGGGCAAGTGCTCGAAGAAGTGCCATCCCGGCCCTCCTGGTCCTCCCGGGCCTCGGGGCCGCAGCGATGGTATCGACTCGGCGCTGGCCACACCGACTGGCGCGCTCGGCCCCGTCAAGTACATCGCGCTTGCCCAGGGCAACGGTCCGACCTTCGTCCGGGACCCCTCGTCGGTCGCGCCGAACGCGTTCTGGCACGACCTGTCCTCGCTGGCGGGCTACCCCGGCAACGTGACTGACGTCAGCCTGACGGCGGTGCCGACCACCAACACCCTGCACATCACGCTGCGGACCCTGACCGGTCAGGTCGTCCAGACGACCTGCCTCGTCACCGTGAACGCGACCTGGCCCGGCATCTGCAGCGCCTTCGTCAACTCCACGCCACCGCTCTAGGCCTGACCAGGGCTTTCGGAGTGACAGCGCGTGCCGTGCCCGGGGATGTCCCGGGTACGGCGCCGTCAGTCATCACGACACCTTCCGCCCGACCGTCTGTCGGGCCTAAGGGGAATTCAAGTGATATGGGGGAACCGAGTGACTCCTCGGGAAAATGGTCCGTCCGCAGGTAGGACCGCATGGACCCTGGTGGTCGCGACCGCGGTCACCGGCGGGTTCGTCGCGCTGTCGAGCCCGGCAACGGCCGGCGTCAGCGCGGAAGGGAAGAGCGTTGCCGGGCACCGGGCGGCGGCCGGCGTCGTCCAGGCCGCCACCGGCCTCTGGTGGAGGACCGCCAGGAGGTGCGACCACGACGACCGGAGTCGTGACAAGAAGAATGGCTGCCCCGAGGGTCCTCCCGGGCCCAGGGGACGGGTCGACGGTGTCGACTCGGCGCTGGTCACGCCGACGGGCGTGACGACCGGGCCCGTGCGGTACGTCGCGGAGACCCAGGCCAACGGGGCGACCCTGGTCCGGGACCCCACGTCGGTCGGGCCGAACCCGTTCTGGCACGACCTGTCCTCGCTGGCGGGCTACCCCGGCGACGTCACGGGTGTGACTCTGACGGCGGCCCCGGAGTTGCCGCCGGCGGCGAGCGCGGCGAAGCGGCCCGGCAAGGCCCCGGGTGCCGCCGGCACGGGTGTCACTCTGCTGGTGGCCCCGGCCACCAACAAGCTGCTCGTCACGGTGCGGGCGAAGACCGGCCAGGTGGCGGAGACGTCGTGCGGCCTCACCCCGAACGTCGTCTGGCCGGGCAACTGCACGGCCTTCGTCAACGTCACCCCGCCACTGTGAACCTGGCCGGGGCTCAGGCGTGACCGCGCGGGTGCCGTATCCGGAAGCCTCCGGGTACGGCACCGCCGTTCCCGCCGAAGGCCGGCTCAGGCGTTGATGACCACGCCCGAGGGGACCAGCAGGAAGACCTTGGGCGCGATGCGTTCCATGTCGCCGCGGCGTCCGAAGACCAGGCCCACCGCGAAGTCGAGGAGTGGTTTGGCGTCCGCATCCGACATTCCGGTGAGGTCCATGACCACGGGCAGCCCCTTGCGGAAGAAGTGCCCCACGTAGACGACCTCGTCGTAGTCCTGCGGGCGCAGCGTCTTCAACATGGTCATGTCAGGTGGAGGGCCCGCAGTGGTCCTCTTGGACTCGCGCTCGTCGGGACCAGCGGTCCCTGGGGGGTCTGCCACGGTCCAGACGCTAACACCCGTAGATCGCCCCTAGGACGCGTACGGTTCAAAACCCCTCGAAGGGGGCCAGGTGACTACGTGCCGGGGGTTCCGGCGCACTAGTCAACCACCCGGCCCTCCGCGCGCCCGTACAGCTCACCGAGCGCGCCCGCGAAGGCGGTCAGGGCCGAAGGCGTGCTCGGGCGGGGTGCCGTACCCGACGATGAGGCCGGGCGGCCCCCTCCCGGAGGACAGCCCCTCGACCGCCACACCCCTGCTCCGCATCGCGTGCGGGCGAGGTCAGCGGGCGTCCCACTCGCTGAGGATGCGGGCCTCCTTGTCGGGCGCCAGGCCGTGCCGCCGCCAGTGGGGGAGGCGGCGCTCCAGCTCGGCGTGATCGCGGTCTTTCAGCCAGTGCCACGTGTCGCGCACGGTCTCGGCGACCGGGCGGCACCGCAGCCCCGCCGCCTCGGCCTTGGCGGTGGAGACGTCCCAGGTGCCGACCTCGCCGGGGGTGGACGGGATCCAGAGGGGAAGCTCGGTCCACGGCTCGACCTCGCGGGCGAGCAGGAACTCGTCGTCGATCCAGACCAGCTCGGGGCTCGCGCCGGTGACCTCGGCGCAGTCGGCCAGCCACCGGCCGAACGTGGTGTTGCCGGCGGGCCCGGTGGTGAGGAAACGGTCGTTCACCCCCTTGGCCGCCTGGTCGACGGTGAAGATCGCGATGTCACGGGCGTCGATGAGCTGCATCGGGAGGCCGGGGTCGCCGGGGGCCACGACCCGGCCGCCACGGGAGACGCGCCGCAGCCAGGCGGGCAGGCGGCCGACGTTCTCCCATGGGCCGAGGATCAGCCCCGGCTGGATGATCAGCGCGTTGCCGTCGAAGTACTCCTCCACGGCCCGCTCACAGCCGGCCTTGAGGACGCCGTAGTCGCCATCCTCCGGGCCGGCGTCGGGCGAGCACTCCCACAGGGGAGCGGACTCGTCGACGCGCTTGGCCGGCCAGTCGGAGATGGCCGAGATGGTGGAGATGAACGCGTAGGTGGCGGCATGCCCCGACAGGGCGCGCGCGGAGTCGGCGACCACCCGCGGAGTGAAGCCGCACACGTCGATGACCGCGTCCCACTCGCGTCCCTCGGCGAGTGCTTCGAGGTCCGCGGGGACCTCACGGTCGCCGCGGACGGCCGTCACCCCGGGCAGATCGTCTCCGGACCTGCCCCTGTTGAAGGTCGTGACCTCGTGCCCCTGCCGCAGGGCCTCTTCGACGATGGCCCGGCCGAGGAACACCGAACCGCCGATCACCAGGATTCTCATGGCGACCACTCTCGACCCATGGCCGCCTTCCGCCGAGACCTTTCACGGTGAGCGAATCCGCTACGAGCGGACGCTCGCCACCGGAGTGAAGCCCTGGCGGTCGAGCACGTGCACGCGAGCCGCGCCGATGTCGAAGTACAGGCCGACCAGTTGCAGCCGCCCCGAATCCTCCAGGCCGGCCACCGAGGGGTACGTGCGGAGATTGTCGAGCTGCTGCGCGACGTTCACCCGGCACAGCCGGTCGAGCGGCCCCTCGTCCTCGCCGGTGCTGTCGGACAGCACATAACGCGCGAGCGTGTGGTCGCCGTGGCGCAGCCAGCGTTCGAGCCCCGGCAGCCCGCCGGTCTGCTCCCCGGCGCTCAGCACGGCGGCCATCGCCCCGCAGCCGGAGTGCCCGCAGACCGTGATGGTGCGGACGTCGAGTGCGGTGGTGGCGTACTCGATGGCCGCCACCACCGAGTCGTCCGGGGGAGAGGCGCCGTGCCTCGGCACGAAGTTGCCGACGTTGCGCACGGTGAACAGGTCGCCGGGGCCGCTCGCGGTGATCAGGTTGGGCACCACCCGGGAGTCGGCACAGGTGATGAACAGGTGCGAGGGCTCCTGCCTCCGCGCCATGCGGTGGAGGAACGGCCGTACCAGGGGCGCGGTGCTCCGCTGGAAGTCGATGGCGCCGGCCAGCAGGTCGGGCACGGCATCCGCGCGCGACCCAGGCCCGCCGGGCTCGGCACGGGAGGGCACCCAGACGCCGTCGTGCCGCACCGGGATGCTGGACAGCGGCCCGCCCCGCCGGTAGGCGCGGGGGAGCCACCAGCGGTCGGGGGCCCGCGGCGGCGTCTTCGCCGAGGAGACGCGGGTGCCGCCCGCCGCCGAGGTGTACCACTCGTCGTGGATCTCGTCGATGGTGATGGTGCCGCCCGCCCGCTCGTGCTCGAGGCGCCAGCCGTGCAACGCCTCGAAGGCGGCGTTGTCCATGAAGTCCACGTTGAGGTCGAGGTCGACCGCGGCGCCCGCCGGGATCGCTTGCAGGTTGTCGGTGAGGCGCGGCACGCCCACGAAGGTCAGCGAGCCGGTCACCACGACGTGCCAGCGGTCGTCCGGCTCCAGGCGCACCTGGACCGACACCCTGGTCAGACGGCGCAGCGCCGACAGCGCGGCGAGCCCGAGGCCGATCAGCACCCCCTCGGCGAGGCCTATTACGACGACGGCGCCCATGGTCAGGATGTAGACCGGCAGCTCGCCCTGCCCGTGCAGGCCGCGCATCGTGCCGAGGTTGACCATGCGCACGCCGATGAAGACGAGCAGGGCCGCCAGAGCCTCCATCGGGATCAGCGTGACCATCCAGCCGAAGCAGACGGCGAACAGCAGCACCCACACGCCGTGCAGGACGGTGGACCACCGGCTGCGCGCCCCGGCCTTGACGTTGGTGGTCGTGCGGACGATAACCCCCGCGACCGGCAGGCCGCCGAGGGCCCCCGACACGACGTTGGCCATGCCCTGCCCCGTCAGCTCGCGGTCGAGATCGGAGCGGGGGCCGTCGTGCTGCCGGTCGGCGGCCACCGAGCACAGCAGCGACTCGACGCCGGCCAGCAGCGCGACCAGCAGCACGGCGCCGGCGATGCCGTGCCAGTCACCGCTCGGCATGGCCGGCGACGCCCACTCGCTGAAGCCCTTGGACAGGTCGGCCCTGGCGATGTCCCAGCCGAACACCCCGGCCGTCAGCGCGGCGATGGCCAGCGCCGCGAGCGGGGCGGGCAGCACGTTCAGGCGCGGCAGGCGCGGCCACAGCAGCAGCACCGTGATGGTCAGCACGCCGACCGCCACGGCGTGGCTGTGGTTGTTCACGATCTGGTTCGGCAGCTCGATGAGATTGTCCACGGCGGACTTCTGCGACTGCCCGCCGAGCACCACGTGGAGCTGCGACAGGGCGATGACCACGCCGACGCCGGCGAGCATGCCGTGGACCACCGCCGGCGAGACGGCCAGTGCCGTCCTCGCGACCTTGAACGCGCCGAGCACGAGCTGCAGCACTCCCGCGGCCAGAGTGATCATGCAGGTGGCGCGCCAGCCGTACGTGCGCACGAGCTCGCCGACGACGAGGGCGAGCCCGGCCGCGGGACCGCTGACCTGCACGACCGACCCGCCGAGCGGCCCGGCCACCAGGCCGCCGACCACGGCGGCTATCAGGCCCGCGATGAGCGGCGCCCCGCAGGTCACGGCTATGCCGAGGGAGAGGGGCACGGCGACCAGGAAGACCACCAGCGAGGCCGGGAGGTCGTGCCTGAGCACCGAGGAAATACGCTCGGTCCTTGAACGGCTACGCTGCGTGTCCTCGGTCATGAGCCGACCATACGACGCGACGGCCGTTTGATTAAGCCTTTGGCCGCCGCGTTTTATATATGACGGGAGAACACTGATCGATCAGCGGTAGTAGTCGGGATAGTCCGTCTCGCCCCGCCGGCGGTGGCCGCCGCGCGAGGGCGACGCCTGTGACGACTGCGTCGACTGGGTGGTCGGCGCAGGCTGGTCGGGCCCTGGGCCGCCGTTCGCGCCGGTTCCGTAGAGCTCGCCGTACGAGGGCCAGCTTCCCCCGGAGTTCTGGACCGGCTGGGGCCAGCCGGGGGACGTCGCTCCCGGCGCCGCGTAGCGCTCGGCGTCGTAGCCGGGGTAGCCCTGACCGGCCGCGGGCTCGTCGCCCGCGAGCGGCAGGTCGCGCCCGGTGGGCGTCTCGTACGCGGGGACCGCGCGGGACGGCCCCGTCGGCAGGCCGGACGCGGGAGTCGGCCCGTTCACCGAGTCGGAGTCGTCGATGGTGGCCCAGCCCGGGCGCACCTCGTACGAGGGTGCCGGTGAGGCGGGAGGCGCGGACGGGGCGGCGGCGTACCCGTCGTAGGTGGGCAGCTGGTAGTCCGCCGCCTTCCACGTCTCCTTGGAGGTGCCGGCCGCCGGGGTCGGCTCGTCGAGGATGTCGTACAGGCCGGTCGCCGGGTAGGCGGCCTGCGCAGGCCAGGAGCCTCCGGCGGGGAAGTCGCCGGTCGCCCCGGGAGCCGCCGGGCCGGTGCCGAGCGGGTCGTACGACGCGGCGGCAGGGAAGGACCCGCTGCCGCGGGAGCCGCCCGCCGCGCGGGGTGTCTCGTACGAGCCGGTCGAGGAGCGGCCGGCGTCGAATGGGCCGGTCGCGCTGTTCGGGGTGTCCAGGGGGCCGGCCGGACGGGAGCCGCCGGAGCGCGGGCTCTTGGACGCCGGACCGCCGGATACGGGACCGCCGGACAGCGCGCCGCTGGACAGCGGATCGTTCGCGAGCGAGCCGGTGGGGTGCGGGGCGGCGGAGAGCGGGCCGGTGGTCAAGGGGCCGGACAGCGGGTCGTGCGCGGGGTCCGTGGCGGGGCGGCCCGCCGTGAACGGGCCCGTGACGTCACGGGAGGCGTCGGCGCGGGCGGCGTCGGGCCGCGCGGTGGCGGCACGTCCGGGCTCGGCGATCCTGCCCGAGCCGCCGCGCCTCGCGTCGGTGCGCCGGGAGTCGGTGGTGCGGCCGGGGGCGGTGCGCCCGGGGTCGCCGCCCGCGTCGGAGCGGCGGCGGGGCTTCGCGCGCGAGTCCGCGACGCCGAGCGGGTCGGCGGGGTCGGGCCGTGAGCCGCGACGGCTGCGCGAGGACGGCTGCGGGGTGCCGATCGCGCCGAGCACGTCGGCCGCCGACGCGGCGGGGGCCGGGGGAACGGGGGCCGAGAAGGTGACGGTGCGATCAGACGCCGCGGCGGCGGAGGGCGTGGCGTTGCGCGAGGGTTCCACCAGGTCGGCGAGGCCTGCCGGCCGGGTGGGAAGGGCCGCCTGGACGGTGGCGGCGTTCGCGTCGACGCCTTCTTCCTTGGGCTCCTTGGGCGAGGCGGCCTTGGCGGGAACGGGCGCGGAGTTGGACGGAGAGGACACGTCGGGGCGGCTCGCTCCCATGCGAGCCGCGATGGTGCCTCCGAAGGCGCCGTCGTCGGCGCGGACCCGGCTCCAGTAGTCGTCGTCGTAGTCGTCGGCGTCGCCCCACTCGTCGACGCCGCGGCGGCCACGGGAGGAGGCGGCCTGCTTGCCGCGGGGCGCCGGACGGCCGCCGGGGCGCCCGGCGGGACGCGAAGCGGGCCTTCCGTTGCCCGGGCGCAGGCGCGCGGTCGCCCGCTCGGGCTCCTGGAAGGCGTCGAAGCCCTCGGGGAAGCTCTCGAAGAACGTCTCCTCGGCGGGACGCCCGGGACGCTTGGCGTTCGGGTCGTCCGCCTGCTCGGCCATCTTGCGCAGCCGCTCAGGAGGCAGGTTGCTCTCCCGGCGGTTCATCGACCGCATGCCGAGTGCCACGACCACCAGGACGAGGAGCACGACGGCGACGAGGCCGAAAATGACCGCGATCATTGCACCACCTTCATGGCCATGGCCTTCCAGTGGCGCTGGTGAGATCGCGCGGCCATCGACGCGACCTTCCCCCGTTGACCACCTGCGCTCCGGGATTGCATCTGATTCTGTCCGACCACTATGACCGTTGTCACACCCTACGAGAAGATCTGGTATCCATGACTACCTCTGGTGCTCAGCATGTCACTCGATGTGGGCCGCCGAGAGGCGTCCCCGAGCGATCGTGTGCCGGGCGATGTCCTCCAGCGTCTCGCGGAGGGCGGCGCCCTCCTTGCGCTCGATCTTGGAGTCGAGCGCGTAGACACTGAAACGATAGGTGTCATCGGGCCGGCACGGGGGCGAGTAGCCCACCTTGCCGCTCGACGTCAGACCCTGGACGGCGCCCCTGGGCACGCTGTTCTGCGCGAGCTCGGTGGTGAGCGGGTCGATGTCGAACAGCACCCAGTGCACCTCCGCCGCTCCTTGCGCGTTGTTCGCGTCGATCACCAAGGCGATCGACCTGGTCTCCTTCTGCGGCACACCCGACCACCTCAGGGGCGGGTTGCCGACCTTTCCCGTGCAGGAATACTCGGCCGGGAAGGGGGCCCCGTCGCGGAACCGGGGGCTGGAGACGCTGAGCCCGTCCAGCGACCTGTCGGTCGGTGAACCTGCGCCCACGATCCCGCAGCCCGCCGCCGCCGTCGCGACGACCGCCGCGATCACAGCGATACGCCCGCTGCGTCCCGTGCGCCCAACGCGCACGGACTTTCTCGGCTGCCCCATGCCCGCTGATGCTACGCGGATCTGAGGGGTGCGCTGACCCCATCGCCCGAATGAGCGGCGCCAGGAAGTCCCTTAATCAGCCACAATCGAGGCATGGATGGCGCGAAGTCGGACACGCGCGTGAGCTTCGGCGTGCTCGGCCCGCTGGAAGTGCGTCACGACGGCGCACGCCTTGACATCGGCGGCCGGAGGTTGCGAACGCTCCTCGCGTTGCTGCTGCTCAGCCCCGGACGAACGGTGCCTTTCGCCACCCTGGTCGCGGGGGTGTGGGAGGCCGATCCGCCGAGCGCGGTCGGCAACGCGCTGCAGGCTCTCGTCTCCCGCCTCCGCGCGACTCTGGGCCGGGGTCTGGTGGCCGCGGAGACGTCAGGTTACCGGTTGGTTATATCTCCGGATCAGGTCGACGCCCACCGCTTCGCCCGGCTGGCCGCCGACGGCCGTACGGCGCTGGCGCGCGGCGACGCGGGCGGGGCCGCGGGCACGCTCAGGGAGGCGCTGGCGCTCTGGCGCGGGCCCGCGCTCGCCGACCTGAGCGAGGTCGAGGCGGCCGGCGCGGAGATCGCCCGGCTGGAGGAGCTGCGCCTGGCCGCCGTCGAGGACCGCTTCGACGCCGATCTGCTGCTCGGACGCCACGCCGAGGTGACCGGCGAGCTGTCACCGCTGATCGCCGCCCATCCGCTCAGGGAACGGCTGCGCGGCCAGCTCATGCGCGCTCTGTACGGCTCAGGGCGCCAGGTGGAGGCGCTCGCCGCCTACCAGGCGGCCCGCGCGGACTTCGCCACCCGGCTCGGCGCCGACCCCTCGCCCGCGCTCGCCGCCCTGCACCTCGGCATGCTCCGGGGCGACCCGCCAACGGCCGTCGCGCCCGAGCCTGGGACGCCCGAGCAGGGGCAGGAGCCCGAGATGCGCGACAAAGGGCACAAGAGGGGCAACCTGCGCGCCCGGCTGACGAGCTTCGTCGGGCGGCGCGACGACGTGCGGCGCGCGGGCTCGCTGCTGGCGGAGCACCGGCTGGTCACGATGCTCGGCCCGGGTGGCGCGGGCAAGACCAGGCTCGCCGTGGAGTCCGGCGAGGCGCTGGCGGGCCGGATGCCGGACGGTGTCTGGCTCGCCGAGCTCGCCCCGGTACGCGACCCCGAGGGTGTGCCGCAGGCGGTGCTCGCCGCGCTCGGCATGCGCGACACCCGCCGCGTGCCCGTACGGACGCCCGTCCCCGACGCCGACCTGACCGGCCGCCTGGTGGCCGGCATCGGGTCGCGCCGCCAGCTGATCATCCTCGACAACTGCGAGCATCTGGTCGACGCCGCCGCGCGGCTCGCCGACCGGATCCTGGCGGAGTGCCCGGGAGTGCGCATCCTCGCCACCAGCCGTGAGCCCCTCGGCATCACCGGCGAGCTGCTGTGGCCTGTGCAGCCGCTCGACCACGAGAACGCCCTGAGCCTGTTCGCCGACCGCGCCGCCACGGCCTGCCCCGGGTACGTCCTGGACGGTGACGCGGAGGCGGTCGCGCGGATCTGCCGCGAGCTCGACGGCATGCCCCTCGCGATCGAGCTGGCCGCCGCCCGGCTGCGCACGCTGTCCGCCGGGCAGATCGCCGACCGCCTCGACGACCGCTTCCGGCTGCTGACCGGCGGGAGCCGCACGGCGCTGCCGAGGCACCAGACGCTGCGCGCGGTCGTCGAGTGGAGCTGGGACCTGCTGGACGGCCGGGAACTGGTGCTCGCGCGCAGGCTCGCGGCCTTCGCCGGCGGGGCGTCGCTCGACGCGGTCGAGACGGTGTGCTCCGGCGGCGGGCAGCCGCGCGAGGAGGTGCTCGACGTGCTCGCGAGGCTCGTCGACAAATCGCTCGTCGTCTGCGAGAACGAGCGCTATCGGATGCTGGAGACCATCAGGGCGTACGCGGCGGAACGGCTCGCCGAGTCGGGCGAGGAGCACCGAGTGCGGCGCGCGCACGCGCGGTTCTTCACCGGCATGGCCGAGACCGCCGAGCCTGAACTGCGCCGCGCCGGGCAGGTGAAGTGGCTCGCCGCGCTGTCGGCCGAGCACGACAACCTGACGGCGGCGCTGCGCTGGGCCGTCGGGTCGGCGGACCGGGGGCTCGGGGTCCGGCTGGTCGGCGCGCTCGGGTGGTACTGGTTCCTGGCCGGCCGCAGGGCCGAGGGCGCCCAGCGTGCCGCCGAGGTGATCGCCCTGGTGGACGCCCCGGACGCCCCGGACGCCGGGGACGACCTGGCCCGCGGAGACGGTCTGGACGGCGGAGACGACCGAGGCCGTCTGGGCCGCGGAGGCGGTCTGGACGGCGGGGACCACCAAGGCCGTCTGGACGCCGGGGAGGACCCGGGCCGCGGAGGCCGTCTGGACGCCGGGGAGGACCTGGGCCGCGGAGGCGGTCTGGTTGCCGGGGAGGATGGTGGCCGTCCGGATGATCGGGGCGGCCTGGACAGCGGGGGCGACGCCGAGGTCGGGCCGAGGAGGCTGGCGCTGGCGCTCACGGTGCACGGCATCCTCATGGCGGGCGGCACGAACCAGTGGCAGGAGGCCAGGGACGTGCTGACCAGGGCGATGGCCCTGGCCAGGTCGTCGGTGCCCCGCCCCTGGCCGGCGATGGTCTCGCTGGCCGAGCCGATGCTGGTGCTCTTCATCCCCGACGTCGCGCCCGACCAGGAGCGCACCATGGCGGACATGTTCGGCGACCCCGACCCGTGGGTGGTCGCCTGCGCCCACCTGCTGCGCGCGCACGTGCACTACAACGCCGGTCGGATCGCCGAGGGCGAGGCCGACGTGGGGTCGTCGCTCCGCCACTTCCGCGCGGTGGGCGATCGGTGGGGCATCGGCACCGCCATGGGCGCGCTCACGGAGGTGAGCATGCTGCGCGGAGACAACGCCACGGCCATCTCGGTGCTGCGGGAGGCGCTCGCGCTGCTCGACGAGATCGGCGCCGTGGAGGACACCCCGTACATGCGCACCCGGCTGGCCATGGCGCTCAACGCCTCCGGCGACCCGGCCGGCGCCCAGGCGGTGCTGGACCACGCGCTCGACATCTGCGTGAACGCCGGCGACCGGGTGGGGGAGTCGGGCGTGCACAGCGTGCGGGGTGACTTCGCCCGCGAGGAGGGGAAGCCGGCGCTCGCGAGGTGGCACTACGAGGAGGCGATCCGCCTCGCCGTGGACCCGCTGGTCTTCCCGGCGCACTTCCGGGCCCTGCTGCACTCGTCGCTCGGGCTGCTCGCCGAGCAGGAGGGCGACCTGCGGGCCGCGCGGGAGTCGCACCTGGAGGCGCTGCGGCTGGCGCGGGACGCCAAGGACGGGGGCGCCTACGGGCTGGTGCTCATCGCCGTCGCGGGCCTGGTCGTGCGCGAGGGGGACGCCGCGAGGGCGGCGGTGCTGCTGGGCGCGGCGTCCCGTATCCGCGGGATCCAGGACGTGATCGGTTACGACCATGTGCGGATCACCGAGGCGACGATGGCCGCGCTCGGCCCGGAGAACTACACCCGGTACTTCGAACGCGGCCGCACGATCCTCCCCGAAGAGATCCCCGCCCTCACCGCCCCGCGCCCAGGGATCGCCCTGACCGCAGGGTGATCCCATCTCGCTCGGACGAAAAGACCATCGCCCTTGCCCCTGTCCGGCCTTGCCCCTGTCCGGCCTTGCCCCTGTCCGGCCTTGCCCCTGTCCGGCCTTGCCCCTGTCCGGCCTTGCCCCTGTCCGGCCTTGCCCCTGTCCGGCCTTGCCCCTGTCCGGCCTTGCCCCTGTCCGGCCTTGCCCCTGTCCGGCCTTGCCCCTGTCCGGCCTTGCCCCTGTCCGGCCTTGCCCCCGGCCGGTACGACCCCGGCCCCGGCCGGCACCGTCGGTGCGGGGGTCAGCCGCGGGAGCGGAAGGCGCGCAGGGACAGCGGGGCGAAGACCAGCGCGATGACGAGGGCCCAGACCAGGGAGATCGTCGCGTGGCTCGCGACCGGACCCCCGCTGAGAAGGCCGCGGACGGCGTCGGCCAGATGGGTGACCGGGTTGACCTCCACCCACTTCTGCAACCACCCGGGCAGCGTCTTGGTCGGGACGAAGGCGTTGGAGGTGAACGTGAGCGGCATCATCACCGAGAACGCGATGATCTGCACCTTCTCGGGCTCGGAGGCCACCAGGCCGATGAGCACCGACAGCCAGGACATCGCCAGGGCGAACGTCAGCAGCAGCGCCAGCGCGCCCACCACCCCGGCCACCCCGGTGTGGATGCGGAAGCCGAGCACGGTGCCGAGGCCGACGAAGAGGGCGAAGGCCCACACCTGCTTCAGCGTGTCGGCCACGATGCGGCCGGCGAGCGGCGCCGAGCGGGCGATCGGCAGGCTGCGCAGCCGGTCGAACACGCCCTTGGTGATGTCGGTGCTGAGCCCGATCGCGGTGGTCAGCGTCGCGAACAGCATGTTCTGCACGACCAGGCCGGGCAGCGAGAACTGCAGGTAGTCGGTGGTGGACCCGGAGATCGCGCCGCCGAAGACGTAGGTGAACAGCAGCAGGAACATGATGGGCTGCACCGAGAGGTCGAGCAGCTCCATCGGGTTGTGCTTGATCTGCACCAGGCTCCGCCAGGCGAGCGTCATGGTGTGCCGGAGCGCGGTGGCGGGGCCGATGCGGCCCGGGACGGCCTGCGCGGGCGCGGTCAGCGTGGTCATGCCGGCACCTCCTCCTTCTCCTTGGTCTCCGCCACGGAGGCCTGGTCTTCGGCGCGGTGGCCGGTGAGGGCCAGGAACACCTCGTCGAGGCTGGACTTGCGCAGGCTCAGCTCGGCCGCGACCACCCCGAGGTCGTCGAGGCGGCGCACGATGGCGGGGACCACCGTGGGGTCCTTGATGTTGACCGTGGCCTGGCCACCGGTGAGATCGGGGCGGTCGCCGATGACGTCGGTGATGACGTCGGCCACCAGATCGAGGTGGTCCGCGCGCATGGGCCGCACCTGGAGCACCTGGGCGCCCGTGGTGGCCTTCAGCTCGTCGGAGGTGCCCGAGGCGATGACCCTGCCGTGGTCGAACACCACGATGTCGTCGGCCAGCTCGTCGGCCTCCTGGAGATACTGCGTGGTGAGGAGCACGGTGACGCCGTCGGCCATCAGGCCGCGCACGACGTCCCAAAGGTCGGTGCGGCTGCGAGGGTCGAGACCCGTGGTCGGCTCGTCCAGGAACAGGACCTGAGGACGCCCGACCAGGCTCGCCGCGAGGTCGAGCCTGCGGCGCATGCCGCCGGAGTAGGTCTTGGCCGCCCGGCCTCCGGCGTCGGTCAGGTCGAACCGCGCCAGCAGCTCGCCCGCCCGCTGCCTGGACGCGGGACGGGACAGGCCGAGTAACCGGCCGATCATGACGAGGTTCTCCACGCCGGTGAGCGTCTCGTCGACCGCGGCGTACTGCCCGGTGAGGCCGATCAGCGAGCGCACCCTGTGGGCGTCCTTGACGACGTCGAAACCGCCCACCGTGGCGTGGCCGCCGTCGGGCCGGAGCAGGGTAGCGAGGATGCGCACGGCGGTGGTCTTCCCCGCGCCGTTGGGCCCGAGGACACCGAGCAGGCGCCCCTCGGGAACGACGAGGTCCACACCGTCGAGGGCGCGCGTCTCGCCGTAGTGCTTCACCAGACCTTCAGCCTGGACCGCATATCGCATAGCTTCAACTCCTCAGTTAACGGGCTGGGGGGAACGCTCGGCTCGCGGTCCGAGTGACTGGTTCCGAGTCTTGCCTACGGCACTGACATTTCTCTGAGGCGAGACCGCGATCACCGCCCGCCCGCTGACAGACGGCTGACAGAAACGCGTCCTGCCCCGATTGCAATGGCGGTTCCCCGTTCTGGAGGAACGCCGGGCCTCCGAAGGCGCCCGCACTTCAATGATGCGTGAAGGCCGAGGTACCCGGGCACGGGCACCTCCGAGGTGGGCGACATACCGGTCGAGGCGGAGCCGGGCCGGGGACGGTCGCGGTGCTCCCGGGGGCGGCGATCTAGTTAGGCTGGTGGCGTGCCTGCTCCCCTGCGTGACCCCGCCCACCGGGTATCCCGTCGCGCGATCACCCTGTGGCTGCTGGAGGCGCTGATCGGTTTCCTCCTGCTCGTCGGAGGATCGGCCCTGGCGGCTTCCTGGATCGCCGGGTCCGGCTGGTCGTGGGTGCCCTCCTGGCTCTCGGGGAACATCTGGTGGCTGCCGGGGGTGATAGCCGTCGTGGAGCTCCCGTTCGTGGTCATCGAGCCGCTGTGGCGCTACGCCGTCCACCGGTGGGAGCTGTCGGGAGACGTCGTCTACGCGCGGTCGGGGTGGCTGAGCCGGCAGTGGGTCTTCATCCCCGTCAGCCGCATCCAGACGGTCGACAAGGAGCAGGGCTGGTTCGAGCGCCTCCTCGGCCTCGCCACGGTCGAGATCCGCACGGCCTCGTACGCCGGATCGTCCTCTATCAAGGGCTTGGACGTCGGCGTGGCGGCCCGCCTGGCGGAAGACCTCGCACACCGGGCCCACGAGCTCAGGGACGACGCGACATGACCGAGGAGTCCGGCGCTCCCGGCGGACCGGGCGGAGGGCCGCCCGGGGTGTGGGGGAGCGGTGTGATGGCGGTTCCGCCGTCGCGGCTCAGCCCGCTCGTGCTCCTCATCGACCCGGTGCGCATGCTGCCCTCGCTGTTCCTGCCCCTGGCGGGTGTGCTCTTCGTGGGCGGCTTCTCGCCGTCGTCGTTCGTCTGGGCGATGCTGGGGCTCGTGGGCTCGGTCGGGTACGCCGCCGTGCGCTGGGCCACGTTCACCTACCAGATCGTGGGCGACCGGCTGGAGCTGACCCGGTCGCTCGTCAGCCGTTCCGTCAGGACCATCCCCCTCGAACGCGTCAGGGGCGTGGACGTCACGACGCCGCCCCTGCATCGGCTGTTCAACCTCGCCGTCATCCGCGTCGACACGGGAGCGAGCGGCGGCGCCAAGCAGGAGGGCGAGCTGGACGGCGTACCGCTCCCCGAGGCCGAGCGGCTGCGGCGGGTCCTCCTCCGGCGCAGCCGCGACGCCCGTCACGAGGACCACGCCGAGACGGCGGGAGCCGGGCCCGAGTCGTCCCTCACGCGCACCGCCACCCCCACCGCCGTGCACGAGCGGGTGTACGTACGGGTGCCCTGGCGATGGCTCCTGTACGGGCCGCTGTCCGGCGCGTTCCTGCTCACGCCGTTCGCCCTGCTGGGCGGTGCCATCGGCCTGGCATTCCAGTGGGGCAGCGAGTTCGGCCTCAGCGAGCGCGTCGCCATCACCCTGGGCGAGTGGCTGTGGAACCGGCCGATCCTGCTGGTCCTGGCCGGGCTCCTGCTGGTGATGGCCATGCCCGTCGCGGGCGGCGTGATGTACGCCGTCTTCAACTGGAACTTCACGCTCCGCCGCCGCGACTCTTCCTTGGTCGCCGAGCGCGGGTTGGTCACCAGGCGCAGTGTGGCACTCGAACACCGCAGGATCCGGGGCTACGAGATCGCCCAGGGCCTCCTGGAGCGCCGGGCCCGGGTCGCGCGGCTGTGGGCGATCGTCACCGGCCTCGGCGACTCGCGGACGAGAGGTCAGTTGCTGCCCGTCGTGCCGAGGGACTTCGCCATGAAGGTCGCCGCCGACGCGATCGGCCCGTTCGGTGCCGAGCTGCGGCGGCATCCGCCGAAGGCGCTGCAGAGGCGGCTCTTCCGCGCCGTCGCCCCGGGGGTCGCCGTCGCGGTGGCCGCCTTCCTGCTCGGCTGGTTCTGGATCGGAGCGCTCGCGCTGGTCGTGGCCGCGATCGGCGTCCCGCTCGGGCTCGACCGTTACCGCTCCCTCGGTCACGCCTACGACGGCGCGCGCCTGTCGGTCCGGTCGGGCTCCCTGCCCCGGTCGCAGGCGGTGGTGGAGCGCCGGGCCGTGGTGGGCTGGACGGTGCGCCAGACGTGGTTCCAGCGGCGATCGAGGGTGCTCACCGTGATCGCGGGGGTCGGCGCGGGCAGCGGCGGTTACGCCGCGATCGACACCGGCGAGGAACAGGGCGTCCGCTTCGCCGCCGAGGTGACCCCCGAGTGGCTCGCCCCCTTCACCACCGGCCACTGACGGGCCCTGGGCACGTTCATCGAGAGGTGGCCGCGCCCTGGGAGTCGGGCAAGGTGGTCGCGCCCTGGGAGTCGGGCGGCGTCTGCCCGAGAAGGCTGAGCACGCCCTCACGTTCGGCGTCGGTCAGGCGGATCAGCGGGCACGCCCTCTCCAAGGCGTCGCCCCCCCTGACGGGCGGCCCTGCCGGCCGATGGGGCCGGAGAGTCCGCGTGATCGTCCGGTGCCGGGTCGGGCAGGGACGATCACGCGGACCGCGTTCCGGGCTCGGGTGCCTGTACCCCAGGAGCATCCAGCCAGGCCGTGCTGCTCGTCCTGGCGGCGGGCATCTGGTCAGGCCGTGGTGCTCGTCGTGGCGGTGGGCATCTGGTCAGGCTCTGGGTACCGGCTCTGGCGGCGGCATCCGGTCACGGCGTGCGTGCTAGTCCTGGCGGCGGGCTCCGAACATGATCTCGTCCCAGGTCGGGACCGAGGCGCGGCGGCCACGGCCCCCCTTGCGCGCCGGCCGGGCCGGCTTGGGCGCCTGCGGAGGAACGGCCGGCGGCTCGGCGGCCTTGACTTCCTTCTCGGGCTTCTCAGGCTGGTCCGCCTTCTCGGGCTCGGCGGACGCGGCGGCGGGACGCTCGGCGGTCTCGCCGCTGGTGCGGGCGGCGGGCACGGCGACCGGCGCCTCTTCGGTCTCCTCGGCCTTCTTGGCGGCGGCCGGAGCCTTCTTGGGGGAGGAGGCCGCGGCGGGACGTGCGGCGGGTGGCACCGGCACCGGCCGCCCCGCCTTCCTTTCCGAGGAGGCCTGGCCGGCTCGCGTCTTCTCCGGAACGGGCGCGTTCGAGCTTTCGGCGGCTTCATCGCCGGCCGACGGCCGGGCGGCCTCGGGACCGGGCCGTGTGGTCTGGGCAACGGGTCGTGCGGCCTGGGGATCTTGCTGTACGGCCTCGGCATCTGGCCGCGTGATCTCGGGAACTGGCCGGGTGACCTCGGGGGCGGGCCGTGTGGTCTCGGCGGCGGGCTGCTCGATCTCGGTCCCGGCAGCGGACGCGGCCCGGGCGCCCGGCTCGCCCTCCCCGGTGGGCGGGACGTGGGCGGCGGGCTCACCGGCCGGAGCCGACGCGACCTTGGGCTCTGGCTCGGTCGCCCGAGCCGAGGGCACGACGTCCGGAGTCGAGGCCTTGATGTCCTGAGCCGTGGGCTTGGCGTCCGGAGTCGAGGCCTTGATGTCCTGAGCCGTGGGCTTGGCGTCCGGAGTCGAGGCCTTGATGTCCTGAGCCGTGGGCTTGGCGTCCGGAGCCGAGGGCTTGGCGTCCTGAGCCGTGGGCTCGGCGGCCGGTGGCCGCGTGACCTGTGCCTCCGCGGCGGGGGCCTTCACGGCCTCCACCTCAGAGGCGGGAGCCGCCGCGACCTGGGCCGCCGGTGCCGGTGCGTTGCCGGGCTCGGGCTTTCGCGCCTCGGCCGCGCTCGGCGGTGCCGACCGTGTGGTCGTGCGCCCGGCGTCGGCCACCTCGCTCGTGGCGGCCCCCAGGGCCGCCTCGTCCGGATCGGCACCCGGCTCGGTGACGCCCGGCGCGGCGGACTCGGCCGCGCGCGGTGTGGTGGCCTGCGGTGCCGGGGTCTCGGCGGGCTGCCGGGCGGCGGGTTCGAAGTGGCCGGGCGCACTCGGCTCGGCGGTGTGAGAAGCCGCGGGCTCGGCGGAGTGGTAGGTCGCCGGCTCGGGAGACCACTGAGCCGCCGGCTCGGGGGACTGGCGGGTTCCGGGCTCGGGGGAGTGGGACACCCGGTCCTGCGAGTGGTGGGCCGCGGGCTCGAAGGTGGGCTGGGGGTGGCGTTCGTAGGACTGCTGGACGGCGGGCTCGAAGGTGGGCCGGGGCGCACGCTCGGTCACGGGCCTGGGGACCGGACCCTGCGAGGACTCGGACGAGGGCCTGAGGGCCGCGGCGGGCTCGGCCGCGCGGAGCGGCGCCGGCTCACGGCGGGCCGCCGGCTCAGAGTAGGACGCGGGCTCAGAGTAGGACGCGGGCTCGTGCCGGGACTCAGGCTCGCGCTGGGAGGCGGACTCACGGCGGAAGTCGGCCTCGTGGTGGGTGGCGGACTCATGGCGGAAGTCGGCCTCGTGGTGCGAAGCGGACTCACGACGGGACTCATGCTCCTGGTGCGAGGAGGGCTCGCGGCGGAAGCCGGGCTCGTGGCGAGGGGGCGGGTCCTGGCGGAAGGCCGCGGGCTCGGCCGGTTCGGGGCGGCCACGCTCAGGCAGGCCTCGTTCCGGTAGACCGCGCTCCGCGGCGTGGTCCGGGAGGTCGCGGAGGTCCGGGAGGTCGGGCCGTACGGGGTCGGGGTGGGTGCGGGCGGCGTGGTCGTGCCGCACGACGCCGGGCAGGGCCGCGGGCGCCTCGACGGGGATCGCCGGGACGGGGGCGAGCTTGGCGGCGAGCCGGGGCACGAACGGCGTCACAGTACCGCTCTCGGCGGGCTCAACGTACTCGGCCGCCGACAGGCGCATGGCCTCGTCGTCGTACGGCGTGACGTGGCGGCGCCTGAGGTCGAACAGCCACTCGGCGCTGCGCGTGTGACCGTTCCACACGAAGCCCAGCTTGATGCGCCACAGGCCGTCGTCGCGCTTGCAGGAGTCCCAGTCGATCTCGTCGCTGGGGACGCCGCGGCGGCTCAGCCGCTCGGCCACCAGCTCACCGAGGGTCGGCCCCGGAGTGGACTCCCCGGGCAGGCGCACGGCGACACGCTGCGCCTGTTGCGCGGTGTACTCGCGTTCCTGCAGGACGGGTCCCTCGAACCAGCGGACACGCTCCACGGGGATGCCTGCGGTGGCGGCGATCTCCTCCGCGGTCTCCCCCGCACGGATGCGGGCCTGGATCTCCTTGGGGCGCAACGGACTCTCCACTTCGATCTCGTACTGGCCGAGACGGGAGAAGTTGCCGCGGACCGCCGCTCGGAGCCGTTCGTCGACGGGAAGCGTGAACCGTGTACCCCTGCCGGCCGTGGCCAGCACAAGGTATGTTCCGTCCTCGCTCACCGCGACGAGTCGGAGCTCCTGCATGCGAGTCCCTTCGTCGTCGTGCTCAATCTTCCCCCGGACCCTTGAGTCTCTCGCGTGAGCCGGTTACCTGCCAGCACCGTACCCGGCATGTCCGAACATCGCCTTCCTCAGAGGCACGGGAAGCGATGAGAGGCGGTTATATATGTCGCTTTCACCCTATCTATCGGCTGCTCGATATGCAGCAAACGGGTTAGGCGTCCTGCACGGATTCTCGCGAATCGCGCCCGTCGCCGCCTTCGACTTCGGCCAAGAGGCATGAGAAAGGCCCGGACCTGCGACATCGCGACGGTGCCCGCCGAGGGGGCCGGGGAAGCGGGCGGCGTCCAAAAATGATCTCCGTCGCGGTACGGCCGCGCCGGTGAACGCCTCCTACCGGTGGAAACCGTAAAAGATGTTCATACCCCCACATCCCGGATAGAGGTCATGCGGCGGCGTCCGGTCCCCTGCGGCAGGGGGGATGCGGGACGCGCCCAGAACGTGCCGGAACACCGCCACTGCCGGAAGGGACTGATCTCAGGGATGGGCGGCAAGGAAGGCTTGGACCTCAGCGCTCCGCAGATCGCGGGCAGCGCCCTCGCGGCGGGCACGGCGGCCGTCGCGGCGTCGTTCCTCGGAGTCACGGGAACGATCATCGGCGCCGCCGTGGCGAGCGCGGCGACCACGGTCGGGAACGCCGTCTACACGCACTACCTCAAGCGGACCCGCGACCGGCTCAAGGAGGCCCACGGGCTGATCACCGGGCAACTGGAGGGGCAGGCGCTGGAGGAAGAGGCGGAGGAGGCGGCCCTCGCCCGCCCGGGTGAGGACGGGCTGGCCACGGCGGTCCACGCCACGGTGCGCGACCACGGCCCCTCGGAGCTGCCGCCCACCGTCGGCGACACCGCTCCGGTGGACGCGGCCGTGGCGCAGGCGCCCCCGTTGAGGCGCGAGGGCTCGCCGGGCCCGCTCTGGGTCACGTTGGTGGTCGCGACCGTCGCCACCTTCGCGCTGAGCATGGGCGGGATCCTGGCGTTCGAGCTGCTCAGCGGCAGGCCCCTGGCCGCCACCGTCCACGGGCGGAGCGGATCGGGGACGAGCTGGGGCGGGCGGGTGGACGAGCCGGAACCGATCGCTCCCACGCCCTCGACCTCGGCCGGCGTCTCCGGCTCAAGCCCCTCCTCGGAGCCGGGCGCGAGCACGTCACAGGAGCCCACCACGGCGGAGACCGGGCAGCCGTCCGTCCCGTCGTCCTCGGCGTCGCCCGAGGGAAGCGTGATGCCGACCCAGGACTCGGGCACAGGGGACCAGGGGGACGTGCGGGGCGGCACCGCTCAGCCCAGCACCACGTCCAGGTAGTCGTTGGAGAACAGGCGCCGCGGGTCCAGCTCGTCGCGCAGCGCCACGAAGTCACCGAAGCGGGGGTAGACGGTCGACAGGTAGGCCGCGTCGCGCGTGTGCAGCTTCCCCCAGTGCGGCCGTCCCGAGAGGCGGGTCATGATCTCCTCGACCCCCTCGAAGTAGGCCGGGTTCGGCGTGGGCCGGTAGACGTGGCAGGCGATGTAGGCGGAGTCCCTGCCGTACGCGGTGGACAGCCAGGCGTCGCTCGCCGGGGTGACCCGCACCTCGATCGGGAACGTGATCCGCCAGTCCCGCAGTTCGAGCAGGTCGCGCGTCTCGCGCAGCGCCTGGCCCAGGCGCTCGCGCGGGATGGCGTACTCCATCTCCAGGAACCGCACGTTCCGCACGCTGGTGAAGATCTTGTACGCCTTGTCGGTGTGGGCGGACGAGGTGAGCGCCTTCGCGGAGATGCCGTTCAGCCGGGGGATGGCCCCGGGGAACCGCCGCCCGACCCCGCACAGGGCGCCGAAGAGGGTGTTCTCCAGGAAGACGTCGTCCAGCCAGTGCCTGAAGGCCCCCGGCGGCGCGGCGGGGCCGGGCGACCGGTTGTTGCGCTTGGTCAGGCAGGTGTCGGTGTGCGGCAGCCAGAAGAAGTCCAGGTGCTCGTTCTCGCCCGTGATCTCGTCCAGCGAGGACAGGATCTCGCTGAGCGTCATCGGACGCCTGACGTTGCGCAGCAGGAACGACGGTTCGACCCTGAAGGTCACCGCCGTGAGGATCCCGAGGGCGCCGAGGCCGACCCGGGCGGCGTCGAACAGGTCGCCCTCCGACACCGTGACGAGCGACCCGTCGGCGAGCACCATCTCCAGCTCGGTGACCTGGTCGGCGAGCCCGCCGATCTCCCGGCCGGTGCCGTGGGTGCCGGTCTGGATCGCGCCCGCCACGGTCTGGTCGGTGATGTCGCCCATGTTGGCGAGCGCCAGCCCGCGCCGGTCCAGCTCCTCGTTGAGCACGCGCAGCGGCGTGCCCGCCGCGACCCGCACCCGGCCCTCACCCGCCTCCTGTACGCCGGTCAGCGCCTCCGGCCGCAGCAGGATGCCGTCGGTCAGGGCCACCCCGGTGAAGGAGTGCCCGGTGCCGGCCATGCGCACCCGCAGCCCGCGCGCGGCGGCGTCGCGTACGGCTCGCGCCACCTCCTCGGCCGAGGAAGGGGCGCGTACCTCGGCGGGGGTGATGGACTGGTTGCCCGCCCAGTTCCGGAAGACGGCGTTCATGGTGGAGCACGATAATCATGAACCGCGCGTCTGGCCAGACGTGAGCAACGCTCATGTAAGCCGGATCACGCCGCCGATGAACGGGCGTCCGCCGGGCCGATCTCGGGAGTGCGGAGCAGGGTGTTGCCGCCCACGCCGATGCCCACCGCCAGCAGCGCGGCCACGAAGGAGAACGCGTAGGAGTTGGACGCCCCGAACGAGTCGGTGAGCCGCCCCCCGGCCCACGCGCCGATCGCCACGCCGAACCCGACGGCGGTCGAGATCCAGGACATCCCCTCGGTCAGCAGGTGCGCGGGCACCAGCCGCTCGATCAGCGCGTAGCCCGTGATGATCGTCGGCGAGATGGCCAGACCGGCGAAGAACAGGGCGACGGCCATGATCCGCGTGTCGCCGATGAGCAGGATCGGGGTCAGCCCGACGGCGAACACCCCGAGGCCCCGCACGAAGCGGTGGCGCAGCGAGATCCGCCACTGGCGGAAGCCGTACCAGAGGCCGGAGACCATGCTGCCGGCGGCGAAGGACCCGAGCAGCAGGCCCGAGGCGGCCTTGGCGCCGTTGTCCTCGGCGAACGCCACCGTGATCAGGTCCACCGAGCCGAACACCGCGCCCATCGCCAGGAACACGCAGGACAGCAGCGCGACGCCCGGGATCGTGATGGGGCTGCCCGACTGCGACGCGCCCGGCCGCGCGGGCGGCTCGGTCCGCCGCTGGAGGGCGAAGGCCACGGTGCCGATGATCGTGCAGACCAGCGCGAGGATCAGCCCGGCGTAGAGGTTGACCATGGTCGTGAGCCCGGTCACCAGCGCCGGCCCCGCGACGAAGATCACCTCGTCCGCCACGGACTCGAAGGAGAACGCCGTGTGGAGCCGGGCCGACCCGCCCAGCAGGTGGGACCAGCGGGCGCGGACCATCGAGCCGAGCGAGGTGGCGGCCCCGCCGACCACCACACCCGAGGCGAACAGCGTCCACATGGGGGCCCCGTACTGGGCGCAGAGCATCATCGTGACCAGCGCGGCGCCGTGCAGGACGACGAACGGGATGAGTACTCTTGACTGGCCCAACCTGTCCACCAGCCGTCCCGACAGCGGGGCGGCGACCGCGTAGGCCACGGCGACGGTCGCCGAGATCGCTCCGGCGGTCGCGTACGAGCCGGTGAGGGCCGAGATGAGAAGGACGATGCCGATCCCGAGCATCGACATCGGCATACGCCCGACGAAACCGGCGATGACGAAGCCTTTGGTGCCGGGCATGCTGAAGAGCCCTCGATACGGCCCGACCACGATCTCGCCCCTTTCGCGCACCCCCGGTGCGCGTCGAACAGTCCCTTTGTACCCTTGCGCACCATTCGCGGATGCAGCAAGTGATTTTTCGGCAACGTACACGAAACAGGATTCGTGGGTTTAACGTGGGTCTAGTGTCCCATCGTCTCCGGCTCGTGCCGCCGCGCGCCGTCATGGCGGGGCTCGCCATCCTCACCGCCCTCGGCTCGGTGGCCGGCAGCGCGTTCCTGATCCTCCACCAGCCGGCCGCGGACGCTCCCGAGGCGGCGGGCACACCCCTCTCGGACGTCCGTGACCTCACCGCGCCGGTGTCCCCCTTCCCGGTGCTCGCCTCGGCGCCGTCCCCCTCCCCGTCCCAGGCGCCCTCCCCCGGTGCGGACGGCCCCGTCGCGCCCACGCCGCCCCGGCTGATCGCCGTCGCGCGCGAGCAGGTCGGTGAGGCGACCCTGCGGGAGATCGCCGCGCTGAAGGACGTGACGAAGGTGGCCGTGGCCGACGGGGGAGCGGTCCGCTTCTCCGCCGCCACGCTGAACCTCCTCGCCGTCGACCCGGCCGAGTACCGCCCGTGGGCGCCGAAGGCCATCGCGGGCGAGCCCGAGGTGTGGGACGCGCTGGCGCGCGGCGAGTTCATCGCCGAGTCCAAGACGGCCGGGCACTACAGGCTGCAGCTCGGCGGCGAGTACGAGGCGGGCGGCGGCTCCCGGCTCCGCGTCGCCGCGTCCGCGCCGTTCGGCCTCCCGGGCGTCGACGGGCTGGTCACCAAGGAGGTCGGCCGGGGCCTCGGCCTGGTGCCCGGCGTGGCCGTCCTCGTCCACACCCCCGCGAGCAAGGCCGCCTCTGTGGGCTCCCGGATCAAGCGGCTGCTGGGCCCGGGCGCGCAGGTCGTGGTGATCGGCGCGCGCCGCGCGGTGACCTCGCCCCCGCCGGCGGCCCGGCCTGACACGACCCTGCCCCCGGTGGCCGGGCGGCCGGGCACCTCACTGGTCGGACGGCCCGGCAGCTACCTCGACCTCTACAAGCTCTCCGCGGGCGTCTGCCCCGGCCTCTCGTGGACCGTGCTCGCGGCGATCGGGCAGGTCGAGAGCGGCCACGGGCGCAACAACGGCCCCTCGTCGGCGGGCGCGCTCGGCCCGATGCAGTTCATGCCCGCCACCTGGAAGGCGTACGGGGTCGACGGCGACGGGGACGGCAAGGCCGACATCTGGAGCCCGTACGACGCGGTGCCGTCCGCCGCTCGCTACCTGTGCGCCAACGGCGGCGGCCTCGGCGGGGCGAAGCTCCGCTCGGCGGTCTACCGCTACAACCACTCGTGGGACTACGTGAACAAGGTGCTCGGCATCGCCGATTCCTACGCCCGCGCCTACGCCTGAGGGCGGCGGCGGGGCGCGGGGCAGCAGGTGGCGGCGGCACAGGGCAGCAGCGGCTCCGGCTCGTCGAGCAGCTCGCGCACCATGGACACGAACCGCGGATGGGTGCCCGCCGTGGCGGCCCGGGTGAGGTGCATGCCCAGCTCGCGCGCGACGCCCGCGGCCTCGGTGTCGAGGTCGTAGACGACCTCCATGTGGTCGGAGACGAACCCGATGGGCACCAGCACCACGGCCCGCGTGCCCGAGGCGCGCAGCGCCGCCAGGTGGTCGCACACGTCGGGCTCCAGCCACGGGACCTGCGGCGGCCCGCTGCGGCTCTGCCACACCAGATCCCACGGCCGGTCGCCCGCCACCAGCGTGGCGGCGGCGCGGAGCTGGGCCTCGTATGCCCCGCCGGACGGCCCGGAGGAGGCGGCCATGGACGTCGGGATGCTGTGGGCGGTGAACACCAGCCGGGCCTGGTCGCGGTGCTCCTCGGGGAGCCGGTCGAGCGCCTCGCGGGTGTGGTCGGCCATGGCGGCGATGAAGCCGGGATGGTCGAAGTAGTGACGCAGCCGTACGATCTCGGGCGCGCCGGGCACCTCCGCGCGGGCCTGGGCGATGTCGTCGAGATACTGACGGCAGCTCGAATAGGAGCTGTAGGCCGCGGTGATGAACGCCGCCGACCGCGTGACGCCGTCGGCCGCCATCTTCCGCAGCGTGTCCGCCAGGAAGGGATGCCAGTTGCGGTTGCCCCAGTAGATCGGGATGTCGACCTCGGGCCGCAGGGCCGTGATCAGGTCGCGGCACTGCTGATTGATCGGGCTCACCCCGCCGACGCCCTGGTAGTGGGCCTCGACCTCGAGCAGGCGCTCACGGGGCACGCCCCTGCCGCGGACGACGTTTTCCAGGAACGGCATAACGTCTTCGGGCTTCTCGGGGCCGCCGAAGGAGACGACCAGCAACGCGTCGTAACGTGCCATGCCACCATCCAACCGCATCCCAGGGACGGCGGGCTCTAGGGGCGGGCGAGCGGGTGGGGGTAGGTTCGGAGAAGTGAGCCTCTTTAAGGACATTCGCGAATTTGTCGGTGTGCCGCGCCTGTTGTCGCTGCGGCTCTCTCCGGACGGGTCCCGATTGGTCTCCGTCGTCCAGTCGCTCAACCCCGACGGGAAGTCGTACGGCACCTCGATCTGGGAGGTGCCCACCGAGCCAGGAGGCGAGGCGCACCGCCTGACCCGCTCGGCCAAGGGGGAGACCGGCGCGCGGTTCGCCCCGGACGGCGACCTGCTGTTCGTGTCGCGGCGCCCCGACCCGACGGTCAAGGACCAGCCCGAGGACGAGGTCCCCGCGCTGTGGGTGCTCCCGGCCAGGGGCGGCGAGGCCCGCAAGCTGGCCGAGAGACCCGGAGGCGTCGGAGGGCTCGAAGTGGGCGGCGACACGGTCGTCTTCGCCGCCGACGTGCTCGCCGGAGACGCGGCCACCGAGGCGGACCGGCGCAAGTCCAGGAAGGAGAGCGGGACCAGCGCGATCCTCCACGAGGGATACCCGATCCGCTTCTGGGACCACGATCTCGGTCCGGGCCAGACGCGGCTGTTCGCCGCCGGTCTCCCCGGTCTCACCGAGCCCCGCGATCTCACCCCCGAGCCGGGTGGCGCCCTGACCGAGGCGCCGTTCGCGGTCACCCCCGACGGCTCGACGGTCGTCACCACGTGGACGGTGCCGCTGCCCGCCGGGCGGTCGCGTACCGATCTGGTGGCGATCGACGCCGCGACCGGGGAGCGGCGCGTCCTCGCCTCCTCCGGCGAGCACGACTTCTCCGGCCCGATGGAGATCTCCCCGGACGGTTCCAAGGTCGCCTGCTGGCGCGAGCTGCACGCCACCGAGGAGCGGGCCGTCGAGTTCGCGCTGTGGATCGCCGACCTCGCCACCGGTGAGGGGTCCGCGCTCACCGCCGATCTCGCCCCGTCGGCCACCGTGTGGGCGGCCGACTCGCGGTCGGTGTACGTGGTGGCCGACGACCGAGGCCGCCGCCCGATCTTCCAGGTGGGCCTCACGGGCGACCTGGTACGGCTGACGCCGGGCGACGACGCCTTCATCGAGCCCTGCCCCTCGCCCGACGGCCGCTACCTGTACGCGCTGCGCAGCTCGGTCGCGGGCCCCGCCGTCCCCGTGCGCATCGCCCTCGAGAGCGGCGAGATCACCGAGCTGCCCTCGCCCGCGCCCGCGGTGGAGATCCCGGGGACGCTCACCGAGGTGTCCACGGTCGCCGACGACGGAGTGGAGATCAGGGGCTGGCTCGTGCTGCCCCCCGGCGCCTCGGCGGGCAACCCGGCCCCGCTGCTGCTGTGGATCCACGGCGGGCCGCTCGCGAGCTGGACCGACTGGTCGTGGCGGTGGAACCCGTGGATCATGGCAGAGCACGGCTACGCCGTCCTCATGCCGGACCCGTGCCTGTCCACCGGCTACGGGCAGCAGATGATCCAGCGCGGCTGGGGCGACTGGGGCCCCCGCACGCACGCCGACCTGATGGCGATCACCGACGCGTGCGTGGCCAGGCCCGACATCGACGCCGGGCGCACGGGCGTCATGGGCGGCTCGTTCGGCGGTTACATGGCCAACTGGGTCGCAGGGCACACCGACCGGTTCCGCGCGGTCGTCACCCACGCGTCCCTGTGGAACCTCGACCAGTTCGCCGGCACCACCGACTCGGCGCTTTACTGGCAGCGGGAGTTCGGGGCCCCGGGTTCCGACCGCTACCGGCTGCTGTCGCCCCACCACTCGCTCGACGAGATCAGGACGCCGATGCTCGTCATCCACGGCGACAAGGACTACCGCGTGCCGATCGGCGAGGCCCTGCGGCTCTGGTGGGACCTGCGGAGATCGTCGGTCGAGTCCAAGTTCCTGTACTTCCCCGACGAGAACCACTGGATCCTCAAGCCGGGCAATGTGATCGCCTGGTACGAGACGGTCCTGGCCTTCCTGGCGCAGCACGTCCTCGGCGAGCAGTGGAAGCGCCCGGAGTCGGTGGCATGACGGACTTTCTGGACCTGGCGGTGGGCATCGCCCGCGAGGCGGGCGAGATGCTGGTCGCCAAGCGCCCGGCGCGCCCGGAGGCGGTGGAGACCAAGTCCAGCCGGACCGACGTGGTGACCGCGCTGGACCGGGCCTCCGAGGAACTGATCAGGAGCCGCGTCAGGGCCGCCAGGCCCGGCGATGCGATCCTCGGCGAGGAGGGCGGCGAGACCGGAGGCGAGGTGACCGGAGAGGGCCGCGTCCGCTGGGTCGTCGACCCGATCGACGGCACCGTCAACTTCATGTACGGCCTGCCCGACTGGGCGGTGAGCATCGCCGTGGAGGTCGACGGCGAGGTCGTCGCGGGCGTGGTCAACGTGGTGCCGCGCGGCGAGCTGTTCGCCGCGGAGAAGGGCGGCGGGGCGGAACTGCTCAGGGAAGGCCTCCCGGCCATGCCGCTGCGCTGCAACGCCGCGGTGCCCCTGTCGCAGGCTCTGATCGCCACCGGCTTCGGCTACCAGCCCGGACGGCGGGCGGTGCAGGCGGAGGTGCTCACCCACGTGCTGCCGAAGGTGCGCGACATCCGCAGGGGCGGGTCCTGCGCGTCCGATCTCTGCTCGGTGGCGGCCGGGCGGGTGGACGGCTACTACGAGCGGGGCCCGGAGTACTGGGACTTCGCGGCGGGCGGCCTGATCGCGGCCGAGGCGGGGGCGGTGATCGGCGGCCTCGGCGGCCGGCCGTACAACCCCGGCATGACGGTGTGCGCGCCCCCGGGCCTGTTCGAGGAGCTCCAGGACCTCCTGACGCCCCTGGACCCGGAGCGCGACGCCTAGGGCGGCCCGGACATGACGAGGGGCCCACCCGGTGGACGGGCGGGCCCCTGATGTCGTTGAAGGAGGGTCAGCAGTGCTGGATGGAGACGCCGTTGTCGACGGCGATCCGGCGTAGATCCTCTATCTCCGCGCAGAGAGTGTCGGCGAGGAAGTCGTCGCCACTGGTGCGTGCCTCCTGGAGACCCTTGTAGGCCTGGTCGAGCCGATTTTCGATCGTGGTGGTGAACTCGCCCATCTCACCTTCTTTCTCGAGGGGCGAAGGAGCAGTCGTGCCACGTACAGCCTGGGGAGAGCACAGAATCTTCCCCGGCGGTGCGAGTGGGTCTTGCGGGTCTACCCACCCGGCTGTCTCCCTTAAACCACGAATGCCGGATGTCTGGAGTGTGCTTTATGTCACCTGTCCGCCGCACTGTCGGCGAGTGCTTACCATGCGCTTAAGCCAAATGTGGCAACAATGAGCCTGCGAGCTGTACTGCCTGGACGGGCGCCACGCGCGTCGCCAGGGGCGGTTGTACAGGACTGGTCGCGCCAGGTCCGGACTACAGGAGGTGCCAGGGGCCGTGCGGGTGCTTGTGGTGGAAGATGAGCGGGTGCTCGCGGACGCGATCGCGACGGGGCTCCGCCGCGAGGCGATGGCCGTGGACGTGGCGTACGACGGCGCCGGCGCGCTGGAGCGCACGGGGTACATCGACTACGACGTGGTCGTGCTCGACCGCGACCTGCCGAAGATCCACGGTGACGAGGTCTGCAGGCGGCTCGTGGCGCAGCGCACGGCCACGCGCATCCTGATGCTGACCGCCTCGGGCGAGGTGGACGACAAGGTCGAGGGCCTTGAGCTGGGCGCCGACGACTACCTCGCCAAGCCGTTCGCCTTCATGGAGCTCGTGGCGCGCGTGCGGGCGCTCGGCCGGCGGTCGGCTCCCGCGCTGCCGCCCGTGCTGGAGCGCGCGGGCATCCGCCTCGACCCGGGCAAGCGCCTGGTGACCAGGGAGGACAACGAGATCGCGCTCACCAAGAAGGAGTTCGCCGTCCTCGAGGAGCTGATGCGGGCCGAGGGGGCCGTGGTCAGCCAGGAGGACCTGCTGGACAAGGCGTGGGACGAGAACATCGACCCGTTCACCAACGTGGTGCGGGTCACGATGATGACCCTGCGCAAGAAGCTAGGCGACCCGGCGGTGATCGAGACCGTGCCAGGAGTGGGATACAAGCTGTGAGCGCGGAACGCGACGGGGCGGCCGGGCGGCCGACCTTCTCCTCGCCCCAGCCGGTCATCGTTCCACCGGGCTCCCCGTTGCCTCCGGGCGCGGAGGAGTCGTCCGGTTCGCCGGGGGCCGGGGCGCTGTCGGTCCGGGCGGGAGAGTCGTCGCGAGGGCCGGAGGCCGAGCGCCCGGCCCCGGACGTCTGGAGAAGTGAGCAGCCGACCGTCGAGAGCACGCGCTGGTCGTTCCGCCCGCGGACCTCGCCACCCCCGCCGAATGGACCTCCCGCCTGGGACGGCCCGCCGCCGGTCGCCTCCAACCCCGTCCCGCAGGACCTGATCGCCCAGCTGAAGCGGATCACCGGGCGGATGAGCATCCGGGTACGGCTCACGCTGACCTACGGCGCCCTGTTCTTCGTGGCGGGAGCGCTTCTGCTGTTCGTGATCTACTCCTTCGTGGGCGGCGCCATCAGCCAGGCGTGGCCCGAGTTCCCCATCTATGACGAGTGGCCCGCGCAGGTGGTGATCCAGGTCCAGCAGCAGTGGGACCACTACCGGCAGTCCACGATCGCCGCCGCGCAGACCCACGTCCTGCACCGGTCGCTGCTGGCGCTCGGAGGGGTGGGAATCCTCGCGCTGATCCTGGGCTACTTCGTGGCCGACCGGGCGCTGCGGCCGGTCCAGAAGATGACCGCCACCGCACGCCGGCTGTCGGAGACCTCGCTCGCCCACGATCGCATCGACCTCCAGGGCCCGGACGACGAGCTGAAGGAGCTGGCCGACACTTTCGACGCCATGCTCACCCGCCTCAACCGCGCCTTCGACGCCCAGCGGCGGTTCGTCGACAACGCCTCCCACGAGCTGCGCACCCCGCTGGCGATCAACCGCACCGTGCTGGAGGTCGCCCTAGGTGATCCACACGCCTCGGAGGACCTGAGGGTGCTGGGCCGTACGCTGCTCGGCACGAACGCCAGGAACGAGCACCTGATCGAGGGCCTGCTGCTGCTCGCCCGTAGCGAACGCGAGCTGGCGGTGCGCAAGCCCGTCGATCTCCAGGACGTCGGGCAGGCGGTGGTGGAGCAGCACGCGTCCTTCGCCGAGGAGACCAAGGTCACCGTGCACGTCGATCTCCGCCCCGCCCCCACGGTGGGGGACCCGGTGCTGGTGGAGCGACTGGTGGCCAACCTCGTGGAGAATGCGATCAAGCACAACCTTCCCGAGTCCGGTGAGGTCTGGCTGCGCACGGGAATGGTGGACGGCACTCCCGTTGTTCAGGTGGCCAACACTGGGCCGCACGTGCCCGCGTACGAGGTGGACGACCTGTTCGAACCGTTCAGGCGCCTCAACTCCGACCGCGTGGAATCCGCGCGCGGCGCAGGGCTCGGGCTGTCCATCGTGCGCGCGGTGGTCCGCGCCCATCAGGGGATCGTCAAGGCGGTCCCACGGGAAGGCGGGGGGCTCGTGATGACGGTGCGACTTCCGGCGGGTTGATACGGCGGGGGGCGTCTCGTTCACGCCAGACATGTGGTTGGATGTGCCGTCGAACACGATGGGTCCTGTGGCCAATGCTTAGGTTTTCGCCATATTTGGCTAACCGGGCGGCGAAGGCGGCAAGGCCCTCACGTGTTAGGAGGTTCATCGACCGTTCTGACGGGGTACCGATTGCAAAATTCCCCGAGAGATACGGGCACAAGATGGACCGCCCAGACGTTACAGACGCGCGACGCGCAAGCCATAGATGAGGGGGATGAATACGCAAATGGCCACCGATTACGACAGCCCGCGCAAGACAGACGACGACCTGAGTGAGGACAGCCTCCAGGAGCTCCAGGCCCGGCGGACCGACAAGTCCTCCGGGAGCATCGACATCGACGAGACCGATCTCGCCGAGTCGCTCGAGCTGCCGGGTGCTGATCTGTCGAACGAGGAGCTGTCACTCCGGGTGATTCCCAGGCAGGCGGACGAGTTCACATGCTCGCGCTGCTTCCTGGTGCATCACCGCAGTCAGCTCGCCTCTGACAAGGGCGGGCAGCAGATCTGCCGCGAATGTGCCGCCTGAGACTCTGGGAGGGTCCGTGACATCAGGAGCGGATCGATCATCGCAGGACCAGCCGGGGCGGCCCGCGTTGCCCGGGCCCGCGACCGACGCCAACGCCGAGGTCGTCGAGCTCGTCGGCAAGCTGTCCGACGCGGGTGACATGGATGGGGCCGAGCGGCGGAGGCTGCTCGGCCGCCTCAGTACGGCGCTGGTCACGGCCAGGAAGCGGGCGCGCGCGTCCGGCGCCGGACGGGGCCGCTGGCTCGCGGACGTGTTCGCGTCCATCGCGCCGCGCCTTCCCATCCGTGACCTCGCGGCACTTCAGGAGCATCACTACGGTCTGACCGGCGAGCAGCTCGCCGACGATCTCGTCCGCACCGCCAGCAAGGCCACGATGGCGGTAGGGGCGATCGGCGGAGCCCTGGCGGCCGCGGAGTTCGCGGCGCCGCCGCTCCTGCTCTCCGCGCCCGCCCAGCTCGTGGCCGAGACCCTCGTGGTCGCCGCGATCGAGGTCAAGCTCCTCGCCGAGCTGCACGAGGTGTACGGGGTGCAGGTGCAGGGCTCGGGGAGCCAGCGGGCCATGGCCTTCTCGGTCGCCTGGTCCAGGCAGCGGGGCGTCGACCCGCTGTCACCGGCCTCGGTGCAGCTGGCACTCGGGGCCGCCGCGAAGGCCGGGTTACGCAAGCGGCTGCTGCGCACCATGGGCCGTCACCTGACCACTCTGGGCCCGTTCCTGACCGGCGCCGTCGCCGGGGGAGCGCTCAACCGGATCGCGACCAAGCGCCTGGCCGAGACGGTGCGCGCCGACCTGCGACGCCAGCGGGCACTGCCACCCCCACGCTGATACCTTTTCCTCCCTTTTACGAGCTATTTGTCCGATTTGGCTGGCCCGGTAGGCCGCCCGGACGGAAACCCGCATACTCCATAGCCGGAGGCCCTGTACAGAGCGCCGCGTCCGATTTCGTAAGGTGGTCCTAAACCGATCACGAGGGAGGACGTGTGCGCAGCTCATTCCTGATCGTCGCGAACCGGTTGCCTGTGGACAGGACCATCACAGCCGACGGCACAGCGTCATGGCGGCGCAGTCCCGGCGGGCTGGTGACGGCGATCGCGCCCGTGATGCAGCGCCGTGACGGCGCGTGGCTGGGCTGGCACGGAGCTCCCAGCGAGGAGCTCAAGCCCTTCGAGCACGACGGCATGAACCTCATCCCCGTACCCCTCTCCGCCAACGAGGTCGAGCTCTACTACGAGGGCTTCTCCAACGCGACCCTTTGGCCCCTCTACCACGACGTCGTCGCCACGCCGATCTACTCCCGGGTGCTCTGGGACGCCTACCGCGCGGTCAACGAGCGGTTCGCCAGGGCCGCCGCCGACATCGCCGCCGAGAACGCCGTCGTCTGGGTGCAGGACTACCAGCTCCAGCTCGTCCCCGCGATGCTGAGGGCGCTGCGCCCCGACCTGAAGATCGGATTCTTCCTCCACATCCCCTTCCCGCCGGCCGAGCTGTTCTGGCAGCTCCCGTGGCGGCGCGAGATCCTCGAAGGCCTGCTCGGCGCCGACCTGGTGGGCTTCCAGCGGCCCGGTGGCGCCTCCAACTTCATCCGGCTCTGCCGCCGCCAGCTCGGCCTGCAGAACCAGCGCTCGGAGATCGTCGTCGGCGACCGCACGGTGCGCGCCGAGGCGTTCCCGATCTCGGTCGACTTCGGCGAGCTGGACAACCTCGTACGGGAACCGCACATCCTCGCCCGCGCGAAGGAGATCCGCGCCGAGCTTGGCGAGCCCGAGCACGTCCTGCTCGGCGTCGACCGGCTCGACTACACCAAGGGCATCGGCCAGCGCCTCAAGGCCTTCGGGGAGCTGCTCGCGGACAAGACGGTCAGCCCGGGGGAGGCGGTGTTCGTCCAGATCGCCACCCCGAGCAGGGAGCGCGTCGAGGAGTACCGCCACCTGCGCGACGACATCGAGCTGCGCGTCGGGCGGATCAACGGGCAGCACGGAGTGCTCGGTGTGCCCCCGGTGAACTACTTCCACCAGTCCTACGACCGCGAAGAGCTGGCCGCCCTCTACTGCGCGGCCGACGTCATGGTGGTGACGCCGCTGCGCGACGGCATGAACCTCGTCGCCAAGGAGTACGTCGCCTGCCGGCACGACCTGCGCGGCGCGCTGGTGCTCAGCGAGTTCGCCGGGGCGGCCGACGAGCTGAAACACGCCTTCCTCGTCAACCCCTACGACGTGGAGGGGCTCAAGCGGCAGATGGTCGCCGCCATGCGGGCCACGCCCCACGAGCTGTCCCGCCGGATGCGCTCGATGCGCCGCCGGGTGGCCACCTACGACGTCGACCGGTGGGCCGGGGAGTTCCTCGCCGCCCTCGAACGCTGACCGCATGACCCTCGCCGTCGCCGGTCACGAAAGAGTGGCCGGCACGGCACGGGAACGGCCCCGAAGGGACGGCCCGGGCTAGGACTTGACGGCCCGCTCGACCTTGCCGGGGACGGCCTTCCACGCCTGGTACCTCTTGTGGGCGGTGCGGGTGGCCACGATGCGGGCGACCTCCATGCCGACGCCCAGCACCACGGCGAAGCCGATCGCCTCGGCCAGGCTGGTCTCCAGCGAGTTGGGGTCGGCCGGGGGCTTCTTGCCCGTGGTCTTCTGCCAGCCGAACTCGATGGCCTTGCGGGCGCCGAATCCCACGCCGAGCGCCACCACCGCGCCGATCAGCCGCCAGGCCATGTCCGGCTTCTCGGTGTCATTCGATTTGGCCATGACTTCTCCCCTCGTCGATCTAGCTGAACCCTAGTCCCTCGTGCCGGTCGGCACCGCGACGCCATACCATAAGGCGCCATGACCGAACAGCGACTGCGCCATACCACCGTTCCCGACAAGCCCTCCCTCGATGGGCTCGAGTCGGTATGGGTAGGCCGCTGGGACGCCGAGGGCACCTACCGGTTCGACCGGTCGAAGACGCGGGACCAGATCTACTCGATCGACACGCCCCCGCCCACCGTGTCCGGATCCCTGCATGTCGGCCATGTCTTCTCCTACACCCACACCGACACGATCGCCCGCTTCCAGCGCATGCGCGGCCGTGAGGTCTTCTACCCCATGGGCTGGGACGACAACGGCCTGCCCACCGAGCGGCGCGTGCAGAACCACTTCGGCGTGCGCTGCGACCCCTCCCTGCCCTACGACCCCGGCTTCGAGCCACCCGCCAAGCCCGACCCCAAGCGCCAGGTCAACGTCTCCCGGCGCAACTTCATCGAGCTGTGCGAGCGGCTCACCCAGGAGGACGAGAAGGCCTTCGAGGAGCTCTGGCGCCACCTCGGGCTCTCGGTCGACTGGTCGCTCACCTACGCGACGATCGACGACGCCTCCCGCGCCGCCTCGCAGCGCGGGTTCCTGCGCAACCTCGCGCGCGGCGAGGCGTACGTCGCGGAGGGCCCCACTCTCTGGGACGTCACGTTCCGCACGGCCGTGGCCCAGGCCGAGCTCGAGGACCGCGAGTGGCCGGGGGCCTTCCACCGCATCCGGTTCGGTGGGGTCCCCGGCACCGAGCACGCCGGCGGCGTCCACATCGAGACCACCAGGCCCGAGCTGATCCCGGCCTGCGTCGCCCTGGTCGCCCACCCCGACGACGAGCGCTACCAGCCGCTGTTCGGCAAGACCGTGAGCACGCCGATCTTCGGCGTCCACGTGCCCGTCCTGGCCCACCGCCTCGCCGAGCGCGACAAGGGTTCGGGCATCGCCATGATCTGCACCTTCGGCGACGTCACCGACGTCGTCTGGTGGCGCGAGCTCGACCTGCCGACCCGGCCGGTCATCGGGTGGGACGGGCGCCTGCTGCCCGACGCGCCCGAGGGCGTCCCCGCCGGGCCGTACGCCGAGCTGGCGGGCAAGACCGCGCACAGCGCCCGCGAGCGCATCGTCGAGATGCTGGCGGAGTCCGGCGAGCTTTCCGGCGAGCCGAGGAAGGTCTCCCGCCCGGTCAAGTTCTACGAGAAGGGCGACCGGCCGCTGGAGATCGTCACGACCCGCCAGTGGTACATCCGCAACGGCGGGCGGGACGCCGAGCTCCGGCAGGCGCTGCTTTCGCGCGGCAGGGAGCTGTCGTGGCACCCGCCGCACATGCGGGTCCGCTACGAGAACTGGGTCCAGGGCCTCGCGGGCGACTGGCTGATCTCCCGGCAGCGGTTCTTCGGCGTCCCCATCCCCGTCTGGTACCCCCTGGACTCCGTGGGGGAGCCGATCTACGACGCGCCCATCGCGGCCTGCGAGGAGGCGCTGCCCGTCGACCCGTCCAGCGACGTGCCGCCCGGGTACGCGCCGGACCAGCGGGGCAGGCCGTTCGGCTTCGCCGCCGACCCCGACGTCATGGACACCTGGGCGACGTCCTCGCTGTCACCGCAGATCATCGGCGGGTGGGAGCGCGACGCCGACCTGTTCGGGCGGGTGTTCCCGATGGACCTCCGCCCGCAGGCGCACGAGATCATCCGCACCTGGCTGTTCGCCTCGGTGGTCAGGGCGCATCTGGAGAGCGGCGTGGCCCCCTGGCGGCACGCGGCGATCTCCGGGTGGATCCTCGACCCCGACCGCAAGAAGATGTCCAAGTCCAGGGGCAACGTAGTGACGCCCATGGGCCTGCTCCAGGAGTACGGCTCGGACGCCGTCCGCTACTGGGCGGCGGGCGGGCGTCCCGGCACGGACACCGCCTTCGACACCGGCCAGATCAAGGTCGGGCGCCGCCTGGCCATCAAGATCCTCAACGCCTCGAAGTTCGTCCTCGGCCTCGGCGAGGCCGCCGGGGAGGTCACCGAGGCGCTCGACAGGTCGATGCTCGCGCGGCTCGCCGGGGTCGTGGAGGAGGCGACGGCGGCGTTCGAGTCCTACGACTACACCCGGGCCCTTGAGGTCACCGAGCGGTTCTTCTGGGAGTTCTGCGACGATTACCTGGAGCTCGTCAAGGCCCGCGCGTACGGGTCCGATCCGGGGGCGCACTCGGCGCGCGCGGCGCTGCGGCGGGCGCTCGACGTGATGCTGCGGCTGTTCGCGCCGTTCCTGCCGTTCGTGACCGAGGAGGTCTGGTCGTGGTGGCGGCCGGGGTCGGTCCACCGCGCGGCCTGGCCGGCCGCCGAGCTGACGGGGTTCGCCTCCTCCGGCGACCCGGCGGTCCTGCCGACCGTGTCCGAGGTGCTCCGCGAGGTCCGCAAGGCCAAGTCCTCGGCCAGGCTGTCCATGCGGGCCGAGGTGGCGCTGCTCAGCGTGGCGGGCTCCGCCGTCGAGCTGGTGCGCCACGGGCAGGACGACCTGTGCGCGGCGGGCGCCGTCGACGAGTTCGTCCTCTCGCCGCAGGACGGCGACCTGAGGGTGGAGGTCACGCTCGCCGAGGCCGCCCCCGCCTGAGCAGGGGCACACCTTTCCCGCGTTTCCCCGCAGGCGCGTACAGATCGCCTGGCGGGGAAATGTGGAGGAAGCAGACCAGACCTTGAACCTGACCGTAACCAGTGCGCGTTTTGCCGTCTGACGTGCCAGTCTGGAGAGGTGATCGCGGAACGGGAGACCCAGGAACGGAGCGTGCCGCCGGTTCTGTCGGCGATGGCGGCGTGGAGCTGGCGCCTCATCGTCATCGGTGTGGTGATCTACTTCTCGGCCCAGATCATCGTCCGGCTGAGCTTCGTGGCGCTGCCGGTGGCCATCGCGCTGCTGCTGACCGCCCTGCTGTTCCCGCTCACCGACCGCCTGCGCACGGCGGGCCTGCGTCCCATCTGGGCGACGTGGATCACCATGCTCTTCGCGTTCGCCATCATCGTCGGCCTCGGCTTCATCATCGGCACGCGGGCGAACGACGAGTTCCCCCGGCTGGTCGAGCAGGTGCAGAAGACCGCCCGCGACGTGCAGGGCTGGCTGCTGACCGGCCCGCTGCACCTCAAGGAGGCGCAGCTCACCGACATGGTGGGGGAGATCGCCAAGCAGATCAACGAGCAGCGCAGCCAGATCACCAGCACCCTGCTGTCGACGGCGGCCGTCTTCGTCGAGGTGCTCGCCTCCATCGTCCTGCTGCTGTTCATCACGTTCTTCATGCTCAAGGACGGCGACCGCATCTGGGCGTGGTTCCTGCGCGGCTTCGGCTCCCACGCCCCCCGTGTCGACCGGGCGGGCCGGGCCGCGTGGCACACCCTGTCGCAGTACATCCATGGCACCGTCATCGTGGCCGCGATCCACGGTGTGATCATCGGCATCGTGCTGTTCGGCATGGGGGTGCCGCTCTGGGCGCCGCTCGCCGTGCTGATCTTCTTCGCCAGCTTCATCCCGATCGTCGGCATCTTCTTCGCCGGAGGCCTCGCCGCGCTCGTCACACTCGGGGCCAAGGGGCCGGTGTTCGCGCTGGTCTTCATCGGCATCCTGCTGGTCGAGCAGCAGCTGGAGAACCACGTGCTCCAGCCCCTGATCGTCGGGCGGGCCGTGAAGTTCCACCCGCTCGCGATCATCCTGGTGCTGGCCATCGGTGGCGTCCTCGGCGGCATCGCCGGCGCCGCGATCGCGGTGCCGGTCGCGGCCGTGGTCTACCGCGCGCTGCCTGAGCTCCGCAGGCACCCCCCCGAGCTGCCGCCCGCGGTGCCGCACGAGCCGCCACCGGCCCCCGAGCCGCCCGCCGACCAGGTGCCTGACGCGGGAGAGGACATGTCGCCGCAGCACAGCGGGTAAGGTCTCGGTTCGTGACTCGTTGCACACCCGTTCCGCCCCGGTCACTCCGAGGGCGTACCTTGAGGCTGAGGGCCGCCGCGGCGCGCCCGGAAGGCCGTTCGCCGGTGCGGGTGCCCGGATGCGCGTCCCGCGGTCCGGTGGGCCGGGTCACACCGTCAGCCGGGCGCGGCTCCACGACTACGAGGTGAATCCATGATCGAGGTGCTGATCCAGCGACTCGACCCCGAGCTGCCGCTTCCTTCGTACGCCCATCCGGGCGACGCGGGAGCCGACCTCCACGCCGCGGAGGACGTCGAGTTGCTGCCGGGGGAGCGGGCCGTGGTGGGCACCGGCGTGGCCATCGCGCTGCCCGACGGGTACGCCGCCTTCGTGCACCCGCGCTCCGGGCTCGCGGCCAAGTTCGGCGTCACGCTCGTCAACGCGCCCGGCACGGTCGACGCCGGCTACCGGGGCGAGATCAGGGTGACGCTGCTCAACACCGACACCAAGGACGTCGTGCGGCTCAGGCGCGGTGACCGGATCGCCCAGCTCGTCGTCCAGCGGGTGGAGAAGGCAGCTTTCTACGAGGTGGAGCGGCTCCCCGGGTCGGCGCGCGGCGCCGGCGGGTTCGGCTCCACCGGTCGATAAGTCGATAAGGAGTGTGAACGAAGTGTTCCGACGCCGCCGTCATGCGGAAGAACAGGAGTCGGCACCGGTCGCCGAGAACGCGCCGGTGTCCGACCGCGAGTCGGGACCATGGGACGCCGACGAGCCCCATC
The DNA here is from genome assembly GCF_049674955.1 of Sphaerisporangium viridialbum. Lineage (GTDB taxonomy): Bacteria > Actinomycetota > Actinomycetes > Streptosporangiales > Streptosporangiaceae > Sphaerisporangium > Sphaerisporangium viridialbum. The sequence goes on from NZ_CP187232.1 coordinate 2,787,343, forward strand.
CCGAGACCGAGCGGGTCGATCTGGGCGGCATGCGGCTGCCCATCGGCCCCGGGTTCGAGGTCCAGCTGAACGTCGCCGGCGACCAGATCGTCGGCGCCGTGGTGCTGGTCAACGAGAGCGCCCTCCAGGTGCACGCTTTCGCGGCCCCCAAGAAGAGCGGCATCTGGGACGAGGTCCGCTCCGAGCTGACCCGCGAGCTGACCGCAGCGGGCGGCGCCTGCGAGGAGCGGCAGGGCCCCTTCGGTCCCGAGCTCGCCGCCGAGATCCAGCAGGACGGCGCCAAGCAGCCGGTCCGGTTCATCGGCGTCGACGGCCCCCGCTGGTTCCTGCGGGGCGTCCTCAGCGGCCGTGCCATCGCCGACCCCGAGGCGGGCAAAGTTCTGGAGGACGTCATCCGCGACATCGTCGTGGTGCGCGGAGACCAGCCCATGGCCCCCAAAGAGCCGATCGAGCTGCGGCTGCCCGCCGAGGCCCGGCAGGCCGTCGAGCAGCAGGCGACCGAGGAGGGCAGGACGGCCCTCAATCCGTTCGAGCGTGGGCCTGAGATCACCGAGGTTCGCTGACGTAAGCTGCGGTCAGGATCGCATGGGCTCCCGAGGAGTTGAACGAGAGATGAGTACGGCAGAGCCCGTCAAACGCGGGCTGCGCGGTTTCTTGCGGCGGCTGACCACCAGCCAGGCCGAGCTGGAGGCCGCGGAGCTCCAGGAGGACCTCGACCGTTACGGCGCGACGCCCATCGCGTCGTGCGGCCAGCGCAGGAGGTTCTGCGTGGCGGGCACGCTCCGCACGGTGACGTTGCGGCCCCGGGGCGGCGTTCCCTCCCTGGAGGCCGAGCTCTACGACGGCTCCGATGTGGTCGACCTGGTCTGGCTGGGCCGGCGCAAGATCGTCGGCATCGAGCCGGGCCGGGTGGTGCGGGCCGAAGGTCTGGTCAGCATCCAGGACGGCCGCAAGGTGATGTTCAACCCCCGCTACGAGCTGCGCCCAGCGAGCGGCCAGTGACCACGGTTCCGCCAGGCGAGGAGACCAATGATCATGCAGTGGCGAGACGGCGCGACGAGAGCGGGCGCGGCGCGCCGGCGGGGAGCGCGTCCGTGAGCGCGGCCGGCACGACGATCCAGGACGAGGTCGCGCACGAGACCGTCGAGAGCGCCATCCGTGCCCAGCTCGCCAAGGCGCTCGGCGGCGTGCGGGGCATCATCGAGGCCGCCGTCCCGACGGTGGTGTTCACGATCACGTGGATCGTCACCCAGCAGCTCAAGACCTCGCTGATGGTCAGCATCGGCGTGGCCGTGCTGCTGCTCCTCGTACGGCTCGCGCAGCGGACCACGCCGCAGTTCGTGATCAACAGCCTCATCGGCATCGGCATCGGCGCGTTCTTCGCCAGCCGCACGGGGGAGGCCAAGGACGTCTTCCTGCCCGGCATCCTCTACAACGGGGGCTACGCCGCCGTGATGGTGCTGTCGATCGTCGTCCGGTGGCCGGTCGTGGGGTTCCTCATCGGCTCGGTGACCGGCGACCCCACCGGCTGGCGGCAGGACTCCGGCATCGTCCGGCTCTGCTCGCGGCTGACGTGGCTGCTGATCCTGCCCTGTCTGCTGCGGGTGGTCGTGCAGCTGCCGCTCTACTACGCCGACCAGGTCGCCGCCCTGGGGGTGGCGAAGGTCGTGCTGGGCTGGCCCATCCAGGTCGCGGCGCTCGGCGCCATGGTCTGGGTGCTCGCCCGGGGAAGAACCCCCATCTCGCCGACCACGCCCGGAGCCAGCGCCTAAGAGGCGGATACGGCGGCGCCGGGGCCCCTCAGGGTGCCCCGGCGCTTTCGCTGTGATCGCCCCCCAGTGGGGGGCAAACCCCCAGCGAGGGGTGAGCCCTCAGTGGGGGGCGAGCTCTCAGTGGGGGGCGAGCAGGTGGGCCAGCTCCTCCTCGACCTCCTGGCTGGCCACGAACAGCAGCTCGTCGCCGGCCTCCAGGGGATCGTCGTCGGAGGGCACCAGCACCCGGCCCTCGCGCAGGATCGCCACCAGCGCGGAATCCTGCGGCCAGGGCACCGAGCCGGCCCGCTGGCCGACCACAGGGGCGTCCTCGGGAAGCGTGAGCTCGACGAGGTTGGCCTGGCCCTGACGGAAGGTCATCAGCCGCACCAGGTCGCCTACGCTGACCGCCTCCTCGACCAGGGCCGAGAGCAGGCGCGGCGTGGAGACCGCGACGTCCACGCCCCACGACTCGTTGAACAGCCACTCGTTCTTCGGGTGGTTGATGCGGGCGACCACGCGCGGCACGCCGTACTCGGTCTTGGCCAGCAGCGAGACGACCAGGTTGACCTTGTCGTCGCCGCTCGCGGCGATCATCACATGACAGTTGTTGAGCCCGGCCTCGTCCAGCGACGAGATCTCGCACGCGTCGGCGAGCAGCCACTCGGCCCGCGGCACGCTGTCGATCTTGATGGCCCGGGGGTCGATGTCGATGAGCAGGACCTCGTGGCCGTTCTCCAGCAGCTCCGCCGCGATGGACCGGCCGACCGCCCCCGCGCCCGCGATCGTGACGCGCATCAGTTGGACTCCTCCTCGGGCGCGGCGGACAGCACCTTGTTGATCCGGTCCATGTCGTTGTCACCGGCGATCATGTGGAGGATGTCGCCCTCCTGGAGCACCGTCTCCTCCTTGGGCAGCAGGGCCTCGCCCATGCGGTTGAGGAAGGCGACGCGGGCGCCCGCGGCCTCCTCCAGCGTGCGGGTGCGGCTGCCGATCCAGCTGGAGTGGTAGGCGACCTCGGCCAGTATGACCACGCCGGTCGGGTCGCGCCAGAGGGGCTCGGCGCCCTCGGGGAGCACCCGCCGGAGGATCTGGTCGGCCGTCCAGCGAACGGTGGCCACCGTGGGGATGCCCAGCCGCTGGTAGACCTCGGCGCGCCGGGAGTCGTAGATGCGGGCCACGACGTTGTCGACGCCGAACGTCTCGCGCGCGACGCGCGCGGAGATGATGTTCGAGTTGTCGCCGCTGCTCACCGCGACGTACGCGGCGGCCGACTCGATGCCGGCCTCCTCCAGGACGTCCCGGTCGAAGCCGATGCCGGTGACACGGCGCCCGCGGAAGCCCGCCCGCAGGCGCCGGAACGCCTGAGGGTCCCTGTCGATGATCGCGACCGAGTGGCCGCTGTCCTCGAGGATGTGGGCAAGGGTCGAACCGACCCGGCCGCATCCCATGATGACGATGTGCATGCTCCCCCGCCGTTGGCTTTGAGGCGGCAACTCCTGGACCTTATACAGCTACGAGGCCAAGTATGGCCGGTTCTGGCAGCGTCGTGTGAGTAGGACCGGACCTGAGGACTAGCATCGTCACTCGTGGTGAAGGTTGCAGATCTGGTCAAGCGACTACTCGTCGGGCGTGCGCTCCGAAGTGCGCAGGCACACGAGCAGTTGCTGCCAAAGCGCATCGCGCTGCCGGTGTTCGCCAGCGACGCCCTGTCCTCGGTGGCGTACGCCCCGCAAGAGATTCTGATCACGCTCGGCATCGCCGGCCTCGCGGCCTACCACTTCACTCCCTGGATCGCCCTCGCTGTCGTGGTGATCCTGCTGACGGTGGTCGCGTCGTACCGGCAGAACGTCCGGGCCTACACCAGCGGCGGCGGCGACTTCGAGGTCGCGACCGAGAACCTCGGGTCGAACTACGGGCTGGTCGTCGCCAGCGCGCTCATGGTCGACTACGTGCTGACCGTGGCCGTGTCGGTCTCCTCCGGCGTGGAGAACCTCGGTGCGGCGCTCCCCTTCCTGGCCGAGCACAAGGTCGCCGCGGCGGTCGCCATCGTCGCCGTGCTGACCGTGCTGAACCTGCGGGGCATCAGGGAGTCGGGCCTGGCGTTCGCCGTCCCCACCTATGCCTTCATGATCAGCGTGTTCGGCCTGATGATCTGGGGTGGCGTGCGGCTCGCGCTCGGCACCGAGCTGAAGGCCCCCTCCGCCGACTATACGGTCACCGGCGAGAGCGTCGGCATCGGCGGCTTCGCCCTGATCTTCCTGCTGCTGCGCGCGTTCTCCTCCGGCTGCGCGGCGCTGACCGGCGTGGAGGCCATCAGCAACGGCGTGCCGGCGTTCAGGAAGCCCAAGGGCAAGAACGCCGCGAACACCCTGCTGGCGCTGGGCGTGCTGGCCGCGACGATGTTCGCCGGCATCACCGCCCTGGCGTTCATCACCGACGCCAAGTTCGCCGACCGCTCGGTGGGTAGCTCGCTCGTCGACCGCGCGGGCCACCCCGTCCCCAACCCCGGTCCCGTGATCGCCCAGGTCGCGCAGACCGTCTTCAGTAACTTCACCCCGGCCTTCTACGTCCTTACGGCGATGACGGCGCTGATCCTCGTGCTGGCCGCCAACACCGCCTTCAACGGCTTCCCCGTGCTGGCGTCGGTGCTGGCCCAGAACCGCTACCTGCCGCGCCAGCTGCACACGCGCGGCGACCGGCTGGCCTTCAGCAACGGCATCGTCATGCTCGCGACCATGGCGGGGCTGCTGATCTACGCCTTCCACGCCGAGACCACGCGCCTGGTCCAGCTCTACATCGTCGGCGTGTTCGTGTCGTTCACGATCAGCCAGGTCGGCATGGTGCGGCACTGGAACCGCCTGCTCCGCACGGCGACCGACTCCAAGAAGCGCGCGCAGATGCAGCGGTCGCGGATGATCAACGCGTTCGGCGCCACGGTGACCGGCCTGGTGCTCGTCGTGGTGCTGATCACGAAGTTCACCCACGGAGCGTGGATCGCCTGCGCCGCCATGGCCGTCCTCTTCCTGATGATGCGCGGCATCAGGCGCCACTACGACAACGTGGCCGCCGAGCTGGTCGTGCCGGAGGACATGCAGACGGACGAGTCGATGCTCCCCGCCAGGAACCACGCCATCGTGCTCCTCTCCAAGATCCACAAGCCGACGCTGCGGGCTCTCGCGTACGCCAGGGCCACCCGTCCCTCGACGCTGGAGGCCATCAGCGTCGGCGTCGACACCGACGAGGCCAGGCAGCTCCAGGCCGATTGGGAGGAACGGGGCATCCCGGTGCCGCTCAAGATCCTCGACTCGCCGTACCGGGAGATCACCCGCCCGGTGCTCGAATACGTCAAGAGCCTGCGCCGCCGCTCCCCCCGGGACGTGGTGACCGTCTTCATCCCCGAGTATGTCGTGGGCCACTGGTGGGAACACCTGCTGCACAACCAGAGCGCGCTGAGGCTGAAGGGCCGCCTGCTGTTCCAGCCCGGCGTGATGGTCACCAGCGTGCCGTGGCAGCTCGCCTCCTCCGACCGGCTCAAGGGCCGGCCGGAGTCGTTCGCGCCGGGCTCGGTACGCCGGCCGTACGCTGTGGCACGTAAGGATGACCAGGTGAAAATGTGAGCGGGGGGACCGAGGTGCCGATCGAACTGACCGTGGAGCGCGTCGCCAACGGTGGATGGTGCGTCGCCAGACACGAAGGCCGGGTGGTCTTCGTCCGCCACGCTCTGCCCGGCGAGCGCGTCCTCGCTGAGGTGACCGAGGAGACCACGCGCTTCCTGCGGGCCGACGCGGTCGAGATCCTCGACCCGTCCCCCGACCGGGTCACGCCGCCGTGCCCGTTCGCCGGCCCCGGCCGGTGCGGCGGCTGCGACTGGCAGCACGCCACCCTTCCCGCCCAGCGCCGGTTCAAGGCCGAGGTCGTCACCGAGCAGCTCCAGCGGCTCGCGGGCATCGAGATGAAGGTCGACGTCGAGGAGCTCCCCGGCTCCGAGGACGGCCTGGGCTGGCGCACCCGCGTCCAGTTCGCCGTCACCCCCGACGGCGTGCCCGGGCTGCGCCGCCACCGGTCCCACGAGATCGAGCCGGTCGACGCCTGCCTGATCGCCCACCCCGAGGTCGAGCGCATGGGCGTCGAGCGCAAGAACTGGCGGGGCGCGTCGAGCGTGGAGGCGATCGCGACGTCCACGCGCGAGCGGGCCGTCGTCGTCTCCCCGAAGCCCCACCGTACGGTGGCGGTGCCCGATCTCGACGCGGACGCCTACGTCCTCGTCGACGAGGGCCGGGGCCACGCGAGGGCCGTACGGGGTCGTACGGCGCTCACCGAGCGGGTCGGCGAGCGCGAGTTCCAGGTCACCGGCAGCGGCTTCTGGCAGGTGCACCCCGGGGCCCCCGCCACGCTTCTCGACGCGGTGCTGGAGTTCGCCGCGGTGCGCCCCGGCGACTGGGCGCTCGATCTCTACTGCGGGGTCGGGCTGTTCGCGGCGGGCCTCGCCGAGGCCGTCGGACCCGAGGGCGCGGTACTCGGCATCGAGTTCGAAGCGCGGGCGGTGCAGGACGCCCGCCACAACCTGCGCGACCTTCCGCAGGCGCGCATCGAGCGGGGCCGGGTGGAGGACGCCCTCGACCGGCTGGGGGTCGAGCGGGCCGACGTGGTCGTGGTCGACCCGCCGCGCACCGGGCTCGGCCGGGAGGTGGTCCACCGTGTCGCCGGCCTGGACGCCGCCCGCGTCGTCTACGTCTCGTGCGACCCGGCCACGCTGGCGCGCGATCTCGCATGGTTCGCCGAACGCGGCTACCCCACGGTCGACATCCGCGCCTTCGACGCCTTCCCCATGACCCACCATGTGGAGACCGTCGTCCTCCTCACCAAGGACGTGATCTAACCGGCTACGACCGGCCCGGGTTCGGTCGCCTCCTGGTCGGCCAAGATACCGGCGCGCCCGCTCGCGGTCATGGCCCTCGCCTACGGCTCGGGCTGTGCTTCCCAGGGGGCCTGCCGGCCCCCTTCGACCCCCGCTCGCTTTACGCGGGCAGGCGTGCCGGCGCGGTGCGTCCGAGAACCTCATACGCGAGGCATCGTGGTCAGGCCGGCAGTGAACGGGGATCGTTGGCCCTGTTGTCAGCGAAAGGTCGCTGAGGGCGCCTCAGACGTTGATGACGATCTTCCCGCGGGCGTGGCCGTCTCGCATGTGCTGGATGGCCGCGGGGGTCTCGCTCAGGGGGTAGGTGCGGCCGATGACCGGGGTCACCTTGCCGGACTCGATGAGCTCGGTGAGAACGATCAGGTCCTTCGCGTTCTCCGAGCAGATGAACGTGCCCAGCTTCTGGCCGACGAACGGGGACAGGATGGACGCCCGGATCTGACGGTCGGTGCCGCCGAGCCATCGCCCGCCCGTTTCGCCCCCGACGATGACGAGCGTGCCGCGCGGGGTGAGGGCTCGGCGTAGGCGGGTGAGCGAGCGGTTGCCGCCGATGTCGAGGATGACGTCGTACCGCCGCCCCGCGTCCTCGACGTCGTGGCGGGTGTGGTCGACGACGTGGTCCGCGCCGAGGGACCTGACCAGGTCGACCTTCGTCGTGGTGCACATGCCGGTGACCTCCGCGCCGAAGGCCTTGGCGATCTGCACGGCGTACGTCCCGACGCCTCCGGACGCGCCGATGACCAGCACCTTCTGCCCGGGCCGCACGCGCCCTCGGTCGCGAACCGCCTGCAGGGCGGTGAGAGCCGAGACACCGACGGCCGCCGCCTGCGTGAAGGTGAGGCCGGCGGGCTTGGGCGCGAGCCTGCCCGGCGTGGCCGTGGCGTACTCGGCGAAGGTGCCCTCGCCGACGCCGAACACCTCGTCGCCCGGCCGCAGCGTGGTCACCGTCTTGCCGATCGCCTCGACGCGCCCGGCGACCTCCCGCCCTCGCACTCGGGTTCTGGGCGCGCGGACCCCGTAGCCGGCGAGGCGCACGGGGTAGGGGAGGCCGGCCGTGAGATGCCAGACGCCTCGATCGACACCGGCGGCGTGCACCCGGATCAGCACCTCGTCGTCCCCGATGACGGGCCGGCCGATCTGCTCGACCCGCATGACATCCTCGGCCTCGCCGTACTCGTCCTGGACGACGGCCTTCATCGTCGTCCTCCCGGCCGTGACGTGCGAGGGGTCGGCCGGTCGGGTGCGGTGGTCGGTTCCCATCGCGGGCTCCCTACGTTGTAAGCTTATGCTGTAAGTCTGCTGCTTACAGTGTAAGTAAGTCAAGGAGGATGTGCATGACCCACCCGAGCCCCGAGCCCCGGGCGCGACTGAACCGCGACCGGGTGCTGCGGTCCGCGGTCGCCCTGGCCGACGCGGGTGGCATCGAGTCGCTCACCATGCGCAAGCTCGGCGAGGAGCTCGGGGTCGAGGCGATGTCGCTGTACAACCACGTGGCCAACAAGGTCGACCTGCTCGACGGCATGATCGACGTCGTCTTCGGCGAGATAGACCTGCCGGCCGGTGACGCCGACTGGAGGACGGCCATGCGCCGTCGGGCGATCTCGGTCCGCGAGGCCCTGTCGCGCCATCCATGGGCGATCGGGCGCATGGAGTCGCGGGCCACACCCGGCCCCGCGACGCTGCGGCACCATGACGCCGTGATCGGCACCCTGCGAGGGGCGGGGTTCTCGATCGCCCTGGCCGCCCACGCGTACTCCGCCCTGGACAGCTACATCTACGGGTTCGCGTTGCAGGAGCCGAGCCTGCCGTTCGACACCTCGGCCGAGACGGCGCAGGTCGCGCAGGCGATCATGGCGCGATTCTCCTCCGGCGAGTACCCACACCTCACCGAGCTGGCCGTCGAGCACGTCCTGCGGCCCGGCTACGACTACGGCGACGAGTTCGAGTTCGGCCTCGACCTCATCCTCGACGGCCTCGAAAGAGCCCGCCACACAACCTGACCGCCGTCGGACCTCCCCTTCGGCGTTCGGAACCCGGGTACGAGACGCCATGCGCGGATGAGTATCTCCGCCGTTCGGCCTCCCAGAGCCGCTTGATATGACGTTAAGGAAGGCGAAGGGACTCCAGCCATGCCGGACGGCGGCACCAGGGGAGCCCGCCCCACGCCGGGATCGGGGCGGGCGGCGCGGCGGACGCGGCGACCGGCCGGATCGCTGATCGCGCGGATAGGGCAAGCGGCCGAGCGGACGCCCGCGCGGCGGGACCGCTATGTCGATCTCGTCCGGGCCTTCGCCATCACGGCGGTCGTCACCGGCCACTGGCTTGTCGTCTCGATCACCCATGGCCCCGGGGGGTTCGCCGGGCGCAGCGTCCTGGAGACCGTGCCGTGGACGCGCCCCCTGACGTGGGTCTTCCAGGTCATGCCCCTGTTCTTCCTGGTCGGCGGGTACGCCAACGCCGCGTCCCTCACCTCGCATCTGCGGCGCGGCGGCGGCCCCACCGCCTGGGTGCTCGGCAGGACCGCCCGGCTCGTCCGCCCGACCACCGTGCTGCTGTGCACGCTTGCGGTGGTGGCGCTGGTGGCGCGGCTCGCGGGCGTCGGCCCGTCCCTGATCGGCCACGCGGTCTGGCTGGCCTTGATCCCGCTGTGGTTCCTGGTCGTCTACATCGCCGTGGTCGTGCTGGCCCCGCCCATGTACGCGCTGCACCGGCGCGCGGGACTCGCCGTGCCGGTCGTCCTCGCGGCGCTGGTCGGTGCGGGCGACCTGACGCGGCTTGTCCTCGATGTTCCGTACGTGGGCCAGGCGAACTACCTGCTGGCATGGCTGGCCGTCCACCAGTTGGGCTTCGCCTGGCAGGACGGCCGCCTTCCCGCCCGGCCCCTGGTCGCCGCGCCGATGGCGGTGCTCGGAGCGGGCGCCCTCATGGTGCTGACCGTGGCGGGGCCCTATCCGGTCAGCATGGTCGGGTTCGCGGGAGAAGAGCTGCAGAACACCGCGCCGCCCACACTCGCCCTGCTCGCCCTCGCGACCGCACAGGCGGGGGTCGCGTTGTGGCTGCGGGACCTGGGGAACCGGTGGCTGCGGCGCCGGGGGCCGTGGACGGCGGTGGTCGCGGTCAACTCGGTGATCATGACGCTGTTCCTCTGGCACATGACCGCCCTCATCATCGGCGCCCTGGCCCTGCACGGGACGGACCTGATGCCCCAGCCCGCGCCCGGGTCGCTCCCCTGGGTGCTGCTGCGGATCCCCTGGCTGCTGTGCCTGGCCGTGATCCTCGCGGTGCTGGTCGCGGTGTTCGGCCGCGCCGAGCGACGCACGGAACCACCCGCCGCCTCACCGGGCGCACGAGGACCCGTGGCCGCCGTGCTGACCGCCCTCGGCGCAGCCGCCGTCATCGCGGCCCTTCTGGGCATCGCCCTGGCGGGCCCCGCCTACCATGGGTGGACCGGCCTGCCTCCGGCCGCGCTGGCCGTGTACCTGGCGGGCGCGGCCCTGCTGGCCCTGCTCCGCCGGCGGCACCAGGCCCCGCCCGCCGGGGACCGCGCCGCCTAGCCGTACCGGAGCCTGCACTGCCGTGCCGGAGCCTGCACTGCCGTGCCGGAACCTGCCCGTACCGGAACCTGCCGGCCCGGGAACCTGCCGGCCCGGGGCCGTTCGGCCCCCTGGGGAGCGCCGGCCGAGCCGGAGACGAGGATCGTTCGGGCCTTCCGCCCCTACCGGCTACGCCGGGTCTGGGGACTGGAGTTTGCGGCGCAGGTCGGCGGCCTGGGGGTGGCCGAGGTCGCGGAAGATCTCGTACGCCTCCAGCCAGCGCTCGCGGGCCGTCCGCGGGTCGCCGGCGGCCTCGCTCGCGTCGCCGAGGTGCCCGAGAAGCTGGGCCCGTAACCCGGCGCTGTTCATCGTGCCGGCCAGCCGGAGGCCGCGCTGGTAGTGCCGGATCGCGGTCTCCGGGTCGCCCAGCCGCTGGTGGAGCAGGCCCAGCGTGTCCAAGGTGACCACCTCGTTGGCCCGGTCGCCCGCCCGTTGCTGCAGCTCCAGCGCTCGCACGTGGAACGGCAGCGCCTCCTGGTAGGCGCCGAGCTCGGAGTGGTACCAGCCCACCGCGAGGCTGGCCTTGCCCGCCCAGAGCGGGTCGCCGAGCTCGTCGAAGAGCGACAACGCCTGCTCGGCCTGGTCGAGCGCCCGCTCGCCGTCGCCTTGCAGCCAGTGCACATAGGACAGCACGAAGCGGCTCTCCGCCTCGCCCGCCCGGTCTCCCGCGGCGAGGCTCAGTTCGAGCGCCTGGCGCATGTGGGCGTGCGCGTCGTCGAACCGGTCGAGCCGGCCGTTCACCGCGCTCAGGAAGCGGTGCGCGTGCGCCGCCGCCGGCTGGTCGGTCATGGCGGTCGCCGCACGCAGCGCCACCGCCCACGCCGCCCCCTCGTCGTGCCAGCGCCGCTGGTCGTTCAGGAATGTGTCCAGCGCCCAGCTCAGCTGCCACGCGTGCCTGTGCATGCCCTCCGCCTCGGCCTGCCGCAGCGCGGTCAGCAGCACCGCGTGCTCGGTCTCCAGCCATGCCAGGGCGGCCGGGACGTCGAACACGCGTTTCGGCTCGGCCCCGTCGGCGGGCGCGCCGAGGGTCATCGGGATGGGCGCCCGCACCGGATTCAGCACCAGCTCGGCGTGGTACGCGGTGTGCGTGTAGTGGTCGAGCAGCCGGGTCAGCGCCGCCCGCCGCGCGGCCTCGGACTCGTCGGCCCGGGCGCGCTCGCCGGCGTAGACGTGCAGCAGGTCGTGCATCCGGTAGCGGCCGGGCGCGTGCTCGGTCACCAGGCTGGCGTGGGCCAGCTCGGCCAGCGTCCGCCGGATCTCGGGCAGCGCCCGGCCGGCCAGCGCGGCCACGGCCGTCACCGCGATGTCGGCGCCCGCGACCAGCCCGAGCAGCCGGAACAGCCGCGCGGCCTCCGGGCTCAGCGCGTCGTAGGACCAGGAGAACACGGCGCCGATGTCGAGGGCCGCGAGCCGGCCGCCCGGGTGGCGCAGCTCCGCGGCGATCGTCGCGGGCGGGAAGCCGGTCAGCCGCGCCCGCGCACCGACCAGCGCCAACGCCAGCGGGAGCCGTCCGCAGGCGGTCGCGATCGCGGCCACGGCGTCGCCGTCCCCGACCTCAGCCCCCGGGTGCGATCGGCGCCGACCGGTGTCCGCGCCGAGCCGGTGGCCGAGTAGCTCTACCGCCTCCTCGATGCCAGGGACGTCCAGCGTCAGCGCGGCGGCGCCGGTCTCGGCGACCAGGGCGGTGAGCTGCCGGCGGCTGGTGACGACCGTACGGGCGTCCGGGCCGGCGGGCAGCAGCGGCCGGACCTGGTCGGCGTCGCGGGCGTTGTCGAGCACGACCAGCAGGCGGCGGCCCGCGGACCGGCTGCGGTAGAGCGCCACCTGCGCCTCGAAGCCGGGCGGGACGCGGTCGGGCGGCACCCCGAGGGCGTCCAGGAATCCGCGGATCACCTCGGCGGGATCGACCGCGGCGTGGCGAGAGAAACCGCGCAGGTCCACGTACAGCCGGCCGTCCGGGAAGCGCGGCGCGACCAGGCGGGACCAATGCACGGCCAGTGAGGTCTTGCCCACGCCGGCGGGGCCGGAGACGGTGACCACCGCGGCCGTGGCCGCGTCGAGCGCGCGCAGCGCCTCGGCACGGCCGGTGAATCCGTCGACGCCGGCGGGTAACTGCGCGGGCACTGACGGGAGTCCCATATCCGGCTGCGCGGGCACTGACGGGGGTCCTGCGTCGGGCTGCGCGGGCACCGGCGGGCGTCCGGCGTCCGGCTGCGCGGCGAGCTGGAAGGCGGCCCGGTCCGAGGGGGAGAGTTTCAGCGTGTCGGCGAGCACCCGGACGGTGCTGGACCGGGGCACCGCGACGCGGCCGGACTCGATCTCGCGGATCTGCCGCTCGCTGACGCCGGACAACGCGGCCAGCTCCTCCTGCGTGAGCAGTGCCCGAACCCGGAAGTCGCGCAGCACGCCGCCGAACATCGATCCCCTTTCCGCCGGTTCACGGTACCCGATCTTGTCCGCGCTGTTCGCAGCCTAACCGCCGGTCAACCGCCGGTCGCCCGCCTGCCGCCGGAGCCGCCGCGGACGGAAGCTGGAGGCACCCCGACCGGTCACACCACTGGAGGAAAGATGAAGTTCCGCACCACGAAGAGTGCGCTCTCCGCGGCGGCCCCGGGCACTACGGCCAGTACGAGCGCACGGAGAACCGCTGATCGGGCTAGCGTTCCGTGAGGAGTTCGGGTTCCTTGAAGCAGAGGGAGCCGCCGAGCTGGGCGGCCAGTTCGAGTTGGTCGTAGTAGATGCGGTGGCTCGCGATGAGGCCGTCCTCCACGAACGACACGCAGCACGCGCGGACGGTGATCGGGCGCAGGGTCGCCTCGACCACTCCTCCGCCGGGCACGAGGAACGGCCCCTTGTGGGTGCCGGTGAGCGTGTACTCCGCTGTGATGGTGTCGCCGGACTCGTGCACCGACTGGGGCGTGCACGCCGAGTCCGGGAACGCCTCGATGAACAGGCCGTAGTAGGAGGCGATCTCGTCCCTGTCCTGCCCTATGCCGTCCGGCGCCACCAGCACGGCCCGCTCGCTGAAGCACTGAGCGAGCGCGTCGAGATCGTGGTGGTTGAAGGCCTTCCTCAGCCCGTTCAGGGCAGACAGGAGATCAGACATCAGGGCTGGCCTTTCTCGGAATGAGGACGGCTGGGCGATTTATAGGGATAAGTCGTGTTTCGTCACGATAGCGCGGTTCGGTGGAGTTTCAGGCTAGGGGTGGATGGGCCGGCCAACGGGGGCGCCCGTCCACCGGCCGGAGCTCTCAGGTAGGTTTTGCATCTCTTTGACCTGCGATTTCTTATGATTCCGGCATGTCGCGATGGGTGGGGGGCAACGGGTACGAGATCGAGCCGATCAGGCTCGACGGGCGGACGCTGCTGCGCGTGCGCCAGCACGGGATCCTGGTCGCCTACTGCCGGTCGGTGGCCGAGCTCGCGAAGTACGTTGATCTGGACGAGCTGGTCGAGCTCGTCAGCCTGCCCTCCGCGGCGGCTCGCCCCCGCGGCTGACGCCCGGTCCGCCGGTCCTGAGGGGCCCGCCCTCGTGGGTGACGTCCGATCCGCCGGCCGTGCGGGGCCCGCTATCGCGGGTGATGATCGGTTCGGGCTCGCGCGTTATTTCCTCGGGGGATTTGTCGTCGCGCAGGCCGCGCCAGGAGGGGTGGCGCAGCCTCCCGTCCGGCGTCCACTCCGCGTACTGCACCTCGCCGACCAGCACCGGCTCCACCCACCGGGCGTCCCTGGCCTGCTCGCGGGGCACCTGGTCGTCGAACGGCGGGGTGGCCCGCGACAGAGGAGCGAGGATCGCGCCCAGCTCCCTGAGCGTCTCCTCGGTGAACCCCGTGCCGACGTTGCCCGCGTAGAGGAGCCTGCCGCCCTCGTGGACGCCGAGCAGCAGCGAGCCGATCGTCGACGCCCGCCGGCCCCGCCCGGGCGTCCAGCCCCCGACCACGACCTCCTGCGCGCGGAAGTTCTTGACCTTGGTCCACTCCGGGGATCTCCTGCCCGGACGGTACGGCGACTGCAGTCGCTTGGAGACGATGCCCTCCATCCCGAGCTGCCGGCTCAGCCCGAGGGCGTGGGCGCCGTCGTCGTGGAACCAGGCGGGCACCTGCCAGCGGGCCCCCGCCGACACGATGCCCTCCAGCAGCTCCCTGCGCTGGACGTACGGAAGGGCTATGGAGGACTCCGCGCCGATGTGCAGGATGTCGAACAGCATGTACGTCACGGGGTTCGTCTGGGCGAGCTGGCGCACACGCTCCTCGCGCCGCTGGTGCATGCGCGGCTGCAGGGCCGAGAAGCTCGGGCGGCCCGCCTCGTCGAAGGCGACGATCTCCCCGTCGAGCACGACGTCGTGGCCGCCGACCGCGCCCGCCAGCGCGTACAGCTCGGGGTAGGCGACCGTGACCTCCTTGCCGCTGCGGGAGACGAGCCTGAGGGCGGAGTTCTCGACGTACCCGAGGGCCCGTACGCCGTCCCACTTCATCTCGTGACCCCAGGCGTCATCCTCGCCGGGCGGTGGGAGCGGTCCCAGCTGGGCGAGCATCGGCGTGTAGGCAGGAAGTCCCCCCATGGGCGCTTTCTTACCCACTGGGGAGATGCGTACGAACCCCTACACCACCCCGAAGATTGATTCCGGAGCGACGGGATAATGGTTTTATGAGATTAAGGATCTTCACTGAGCCCCAGCAGGGGGCCGGTTACGAGGACCAGCTCCAGGTGGCGCAGGCCGCCGAGCGCCTCGGTTTCGACGCGTTCTTCCGTTCCGACCACTACCTTCGCATGGGCGACGGCGACCCGGAACCCGGTCCGACCGACTCCTGGGTGACGCTCGGCGCGCTCGCACGCGAGACCCACACCATCCGCCTCGGCACGCTGGTCACGGCCGCGACCTTCCGGCTGCCCGGCCCGCTGGCCATCAGCGTCGCCCAGGTGGACCAGATGAGCGGAGGGCGCGTCGAGTTCGGGTTCGGCACGGGCTGGTTCGACGCGGAGCACAAGGCGTACGGCATCCCGTTCCCGCCGCTCGGCGAGCGTTTCGCCCGCTTCGAGGAGCAGCTGGAGATCATCACCGGGCTGTGGACCACCAAGCCGGGCGAAACGTACTCCTTCGAGGGCGCGTACTACCGGCTGGCCGACTCCCCGGCCCTGCCCAAGCCCGCGCAGCACCCTCGCCCGCCGGTGATCATCGGGGGTACGGGCGCCAAGCGGACTCCCCGCATCGCCGCGAAGTTCGCCGACGAGTACAACGTGCCCTTCAACAGCCTGGAGGAGACCACCGCCGCGTTCGGCCGGGTGCGTGCGGCGTGCGAGGCCGCCGGCCGGCGCTCGATCGTCTTCTCGGCCGCGCAGGTCGTGTGCGTCGGCGCCGACGAGGCCGAGATCGCCCGCCGGGCGGCGGCGATCGGCCGCGAGGTCTCCGAGCTGCGGGAGAACGGCCTCGCGGGCACGCCGGAGGAGGTGCTGGACAAGATCGGTAAATTCGCCGGGGCCGGCAGCGAGCGGCTCTACCTCCAGGTGCTCGACCTGTCGGACCTCGACCACCTGGAGCTGATCGCGGCGGAGATCATGCCGCACGTCTGAGCCTCGCTTACCGCGGCAAGGGCGGGCGAACCCGTCAAACGGGTGGCCGGTGTGATGGCCGATAGGGAAAGATCGGGCAGCGTGCTGCTGACCATCTCGACGACCACGCGGCCGGCCACCGACCTCGGCTTCCTGCTCCACAAGCACCCCGGCCGCGTCCAGGAGTTCGGGCAGTCGTTCGGCGTGGCCAGGGTGTTCTATCCCGAGGCCACCGAGGAGCGCTGCACGGCCGCGCTGATGGTCGAGGTGGACCCCATCCGGCTGGTGCGCTCGCGCGGCACGTCCTCGCCCGACTTCAGCCTGGGGCAGTACGTCAACGACCGCCCGTACGCGGCCTCCTCGATGCTGGCCGTCGCGCTCGCGGACGTCTTCAGGACCGCCCGCACGGGGCACTGCAAGGCGAGGCCCGAGCTGGCGGCCGGGCCGATCGAGCTGGAGGTCACGGTGCCCGCGCTGCCCTGCCGGGGCGGCCCGGAGCTGGCACGACAACTGTTCGAGCCGCTCGGCTGGCAGGTGGAGGCGCACGCCCTCCCGCTCGACGAGGGCTTCCCCGAGTGGGGCGACTCGCGGTACGTGCGGCTCGTGCTGCGCGGGCCGGTGCGGCTGGCCGACGCCCTGAACCACCTGTACGTCATGTTCCCGGTGCTCGACGACGCCAAGCACTACTGGATGGCCTCCGACGAGGTCGACAAGCTGATCCGCGCGGGGGAGGGGTGGCTGGCGTCGCATCCCGAGCGCGGGCGGATCACGCGCCGCTACCTCGGCCGCCGCAGGAGCCTGACGAACACCGCGTTCGCCCGCCTGGCCGAGCTGGGCGACGACGTCGAGGAGGACCTGGAGCCGCCCATCGAGGAGGACGCCGCCGCCGAGACACCCACGCCGCAGACCGGGGACGCCGGGGACGCGGTGGACGCGGTGGACGCCGTCGAGCCGGAGCCCGGCCCGCAGGCCCGCACGCCGCTCAACCTGCTGCGCAGGGAGGCGGTGGTCGAGGTGCTCACCGAGGCGCGAGCGCGTACCGTCATCGACCTCGGGTGCGGGTCCGGCCAGCTGGTCGGCGAGCTGCTGAGGAACCCCGAGTTCGCCAGGGTCGCGGGCGTGGACGTCTCGGCGCGCGCGCTGGCCGTCGCCGCCCGCCGCCTGAAGCTCGACCGGATGCCCGACGCCCGGCGGGCCCGCCTGCACCTGTTCCAGGGCGCGCTCACCTACACCGACGAGCGGTTCGCCGGGTACGACGCGGCCGTGCTCATGGAGGTCGTGGAGCACGTCGACCCGCCGCGCCTGGCCGCCCTCGAACGCGTGGTGTTCGGCACGGCGAGGCCGGGGCTGGTGGTCGTGACGACGCCCAACAGCGAGTACAACGTCAGGTACGAGTTCCTGACCGGCATGCGCCACCCGGACCACCGCTTCGAGTGGACCCGCGCGGAGTTCGCCGCCTGGGCCGAGGGAGTCTGCGGGGAGTACGGCTACCGCGTGACGTACCGGCCGGTCGGCGAGGTCGATCCAGAGGTCGGGCCGCCGACCCAGATGGGGGTGTTCGTCCGTGGCTGAGATCAGCGTGCCCAGGCTGTCGCTCGTGCTGCTGGTGGGCGTGTCGGGCAGCGGCAAGTCGACGTTCGCCCGCAGGCACTTCCAGCCGACCCAGGTGATCTCCTCGGACTTCTGCAGGGGCCTGGTCGCCGACGACGAGAACGACCAGGAGGCGACCCCGGACGCCTTCGACGTGCTGCACTACATCGTCGGCACCCGGCTGCGCCGAGGGCTGTTCACCGTCGTGGACGCCACCAACGTCCAGTGGGAGGCCCGCAGGAAGCTCATCGAGCTGGCCAAGAGCCACGACGTGCTCGTGGACGCGATCGTGCTGGACGTGCCGGAGGAGGTCGCGGTCGCGCGCAACGCCCTGCGTCCCGACAGGGCCTTCGGCGCGCACGTGATCACCCGGCAGCGCAAGGACCTGCGGCGGTCGCTGTCCAAGATCTCCAGGGACGGCTTCAGGCGCGTGCACGTGCTCCGGGGCGAGGCCGCCGACGATGTCGAGATCACCTACGAGAAGGCCTGGACCGACCGGCGTGAGCTGACCGGCCCCTTCGACCTCATCGGGGACGTGCACGGCTGCCGCTCGGAGCTGGAGACGCTGCTCACTGAGCTCGGATGGACGCTGCGCAGGGACGACGCCGGAAGGCCGGTGGGGGCCGTTCACCCCGAGGGCAGGACCGCCGTCTTCGTCGGCGACCTGGTCGACCGAGGCCCCGACTCGCCCGGCGTACTGCGGCTGGTCATGGGCATGGTGGCGGCCGGGACGGCGCTGTGCGTGTCCGGCAACCACGAGCAGAAGCTCGTACGGGCGCTGAACGGCCGCAAGGTCACGATCGCGCACGGCCTCGAACGGTCGCTGGAGCAGCTCGACGGCGAGCCGGAGGAGTTCCGCGAGTCGGCCAAGGCGTTCATGGACGGCCTGATCAGCCACTACCAGCTCGACGGCGGAGCGCTGGTGGTGGCGCACGCCGGGCTGAAGGAGGCCTACCACGGCCGCGCCTCCGGACGGGTGCGCTCCTTCGCGCTCTACGGCGACACGACAGGCGAGACCGACGAGTACGGCCTGCCGGTGCGCTACCCGTGGGCCAAGGACTACCGGGGCCGGGCCATGGTCGTGTACGGCCACACGCCCGTCCCCGAGACCGAGTGGGTCAACAACACGATCTGCCTGGACACCGGCTGTGTGTTCGGCGGGAGGCTCACCGCCCTGCGCTACCCCGCGCGCGAGCTGGTCTCTGTGCCGGCCGAGCGGGTCTGGTACGAGCCCGCCCGCCCGCTGACCCCGGCCGCCCGGCGCGACCCAGGGCTGCTGGACATCGGCGACGTCCAGGGCACCAGGTATGTGGAGGTCCGCACCGGCGGCAAGATCAAGATCCGGGAGGAGAACTCCGCGGCGGCGCTGGAGATCATGAGCCGGTTCGCCGTGGACCCGCGCTGGCTGGTCTACCTGCCGCCGACCATGGCCCCGCCGGAGACCTCGTCGCTGGACGGCCACCTGGAGCACCCCGCCGAGGCGTTCGAGGAGTTCCGCGGGGCGGGGGTCACCGAGGTCGTGTGCGAGGAGAAGCACATGGGCTCGCGGGCCGTCGCCGTGCTGACCCGCACCCCGGAGGACGCCGCGGCGCGGTTCGGGATCACCGACGGCACCTGCGGCACCGTGCACACCCGCACCGGACGCCCGTTCTTCGACGACCCCGCCCTGACGGCCGGGCTGGTGGACGGGCTGAGGGCGGCGGTGTCGGAGGCCGGGCTCTGGGACGAGCTCGGCACCGGCTGGATGGTCCTGGACGCCGAGCTGCTGCCCTGGTCGGCGAAGGCGGGCGGACTGATCCGCGAGCAGTACGCGTCCGTGGGCGCCGCGGCCCGCGCGGCCCTGCCCGAGGCCGTGGCCGCCTTGGAGGCCGCGGCCGGGCGCGGGCTGGATGTGGGCGATCTCCTGGGTCGCACCCGGCGCCGCTCCGGCAACGCCGCCCGCTTCAGGGACGCCTACGCGCGGTACTGCTGGCCGGTCTCCGGCCTGTCCGGGGTACGGCTGGCGCCGTTCCAGATCCTCGCGGTGGAGGGACGGGCGACGGCGGGGGAGGAGCCGCACTCCTGGCACCTGGAGAAGCTGGCGCGTCTTCACTCGGACCTCGTCACCCCGACCAGGCACGTCTTCGTCTCGCTGGAGTCGGAGGAGTCGCGGGCGGCGGCCACTGAGTGGTGGACCTCGCTCACCGAGGCCGGGGGCGAGGGCATGGTGGTCAAGCCCGCGCACCCCGTGCCCGGCCGCGTGCAGCCGGGCGTGAAGGTGCGCGGGCGCGAGTACCTGCGGATCATCTACGGACCCGACTACACCGAGAGCCTGGACGTGCTGCGCCGCAGGTTCCTCGGCAGGAAGCGGTCGCTGGCCCTGCGCGAGCACGCCCTCGGCCTGGAGTCGCTCGCCCGGCTGGCGGAGGGCGAGCCGCTCTGGCGGGTACACGAGGCGGTCTTCGCGGTGCTCGCACTGGAGTCCGAGCCCGTCGACCCCCGGCTCTGAGGCGACCCCGGCTCTGAGGCGACCCCCGGCCGCGAGGCGGCTCCAGGCTCTGAGGCGACCCCGGCTTCGAGGCGTCAGAACGGCCGGACGGCGGGGGGCGGCAGCGGCACGACCTCGCGCCGGTGGTACGCCGCGAGCTCCTCGCCCTGCTCGTACAGCCCGATCAGGGCGGCCAGGCACGGCTCGACCACGTCGTGGTCGGTGATGCGGCGACCGCCGAGGTGGACGCCGGCGGCGTCGTAGAGCACCTCGTACATGAGGGTGGACTCGAAGATCAGCAGTTCGGGGAGCGGCTCGGACCGCTCGAACGGCCGTACGGCGGAGACCGGCACGACACGGGCCCGCTCGCCCGCCTCGGCGCGCGCGGCGAGGACGTGCAGCTCCCACTGCATGTACGGCGTGATGGGCGTCTCGACGACGCGGACGCGCCGGAACTCGGCGTACCCGTCGTAATCGGCGGGCAGCGAGCCGCGCAGCTCGTCCACGAGCCGCAGGGAACGTTCCCAGTCGCCCTCGGTCATCGCCACCCAGCTCGGCTCGTAGGGCTCGTGGAAGTTCTGCGCGCGTTCGAGCTTCCACACCACCCCGTCGGCGCTCTCGTAGGCCTCGCGGAACTCCGGTCCGTACACCTCCGGCGGCATGACCGCCGCCTCCGCTTCGCGCACCCGCTCGAAAACGTGGCAATCTAAGTGATTGTCCGTAATCGGGACCATCGGCTACTCCTCGTTCGTGGGTGCGGAGCCCTCGGCGGTTCGCCACAGGGCCGGTGGCGCGAGGTAATCGCGGAGAACGTGCGCCACCATGCCCGGACCCACATGAACCGAAACCCGGGAACGGCGGCGGTCGGGAAGACAGGCCGATCATGAGACCGCTGACTGGGAGCGTCAAGACCCAAATCGCCGGGGACAGGGCACGCACGGCGAGGCCGGGCGGACCCTGAAGGTCCGCCCGGCCGTGATACTCGAAGGGCCCCGAGGGGCACTCAGTGGCGGCGCCCGAGGCGGGGATGGCGCAGATGGTGCCGGTGGTGCGCCAGCCGGACCAGGGCGAAGACCAGCCCCATGAAGAACAGCACCTTCACCACCGCGAACAGCGGCCCGATCACTCCGGACACCGCCGACGCGATGAGGATGAACGCGAGCACGAACAGGAAGACCGGGGGCCTGTCGTGGCGCCTCCGCTCGAACCGCTCGCGGCGTGCGTCCGCTCTGCTCGCCATGTGGTAGCCCCAGGTGGCGAGGTCGGCGTGGTGCGGCGGCGCCCATCCGTCCGCCCGTTCACGGGCGTGGTCGACGGGGCGTGGTGAGGACGGCCCGGGAAGGTCGGCCGTCACCTTCCGCAGATCGCCCGCCGTGCGGGCGGCGAGCACGGTGTCGAGTCGTTCGTCCAGTTCGTCGTGGGTGAGCCGGCCCAGCGCGAAGTGCTCGCGCAGGGCGGTCATCACCTCGTCGCGTTCCGCGTCACCGATCCGCAGATCGTCCCGCGAGGTCATCGAGGGTCACTCCTCCGAAGTGTCGCCGTCGGCCAGGATCTGGTAGAGCTTGCGCCGCGTCTCGGCCAAGATCTGCTTCGCCTGTCCGATTTGCCCGTCACTGCCAGTCTGCGCGATCTGGAAGAGCGCCGCGGCGGCCTGGCGCGACAAATCGAAGAGTTCGTAGACGCTCTCGTCGACGTTGGGCGTCATGTCCTCCCACGGGGCGCGCACCTCTTCGGGGTGCTCGGCCACGTAGGCGAGGCCCGCCTCGGTGAGCTGGAAGGTCTTGCGGCCGTCGGTCTCCTCGGCGCGCACCAGGCCCTCGTCGGTGAGCTGCTGCAGCGCGGGGTAGACCGCGCCCGGGCTGGGCTTCCAGCCTCCCTGGCTGCGCTGGGCGATCTCCTGGATGACCTGGTAGCCGTTGCGCGGCTCCTCGGCCAGCAGGGCGAGGATGGCGGCGCGTACGTCGCCTCGCTTGGCCTTGCGGGCACCCCTGCCGAACGGCGGGCGGCCGCCCCCGAACCCGAAACCGGGCCCGAACGGGCCTCTGCCGAAGTCCCAGGAGAAGGGCCTCGGCCCCCGGTGCCCCCGGAACCGGCGCTCGTGGCCCTCCTCCCCGTGCGGGTGGCCCTGGGGGCCCTGGTGCGGGTGCCCGTGGTGCCAGGCGGCGGCCATGGAGCCGAGGGCGGCCAGCGCGGCGCCCTTCATGGCGCGCGGGTCGGGCCAGGGCGCGCCTCCGATCGGATACGTGTGGGTCATGTCTTTCCCCCTTGCAAGTGGCGATCGACTTTCGATCGTTCTCGATGCTTCAACGATATATCGCGAACGTTCTGAAAGACAACCAATCGTCAAGAGGAAGTCGGGTCCCGCGCCGCCGATCGCCCCAGCGGTGGTCGATTTCGAAGGAAGTGACGCAGATCACGCGACACCGGGAACACATGCCGAGATCCGAGCGTTATCAGGTTTCGGACGGGATCGTTCTGCTCTGAGAGGGCTGGGGGGTGCTCTTGGAGCGGAACGGTCCCGTCTGCCTTTCCCGGCACCCCGCACGGCCCTGACCAGGCAGCACTCAGGACGCCTGCGACACGCCGCCCGGTTGCCCAGACGGTTCCGCCGCATGGGGGAGATTTTGCCGTAGGGTGCCCGATCGTGATCTACGCATGATGGGGCATACACACGCGCTGAGCGGTGCCGCCGCCTGGCTGCTCATCGCGCCGGGGCTCACGGCGCTTCCGGCGCTCGGCGGGCTCGCGGGCGAGCTGACGCCCATGGTGGCCAACGTGCTCTCGCCCGGCGAGCTGATCGCCGGGGCCCTGGTCTGCGCGGGAGCGGCGATGCTCCCCGACCTCGACCACCCGCACGCCACGATCGCCCAGACGTTCGGCCCGGCCACGTGGGTGCTCAGCAAGGCGTTCAACTGGGCCAGCGGGGGCCACCGGCACGCGACCCACTCGCTGCTGTTCGCCATCGCGGCCGGGATCGGCTGCCATGTGCTGGCCGACCATTACCCGATCGGCCGCGACATCGTGGTCATCCTGATGATCGGGCTGGCGCTGCGGTCGATCGGCATCGGCGTCCCCGGCAAGACCATCACCTCCGCCCTGGTGAACATCGGCCTGACGGCGGGGACCTTCGTCCTGTTCCACTCCCGCGACGTGGGCTACCTCTGGCTGGGCCTCGCCATCACGGTCGGATGCCTCGCGCACGTGGTCGGCGACTGCCTGACCGAGCGCGGGTGCCCGGTGCTGTGGCCGTTGAAGCACCGATGGCTCCTGCCCTACCGGATCGGGATCAAGACCGGCAGGGCCTTCGAGATCAAGATCCTCGGCCCCGTGCTGTCCGTCGTCGTGATAGGCCTGTTGGCGGCGCGCCTCATGCCGGCGGTCGCCTGACCGCCTACTGGCGGGTAACTTGATGTCGAGATATCTGAAGGGATATCTTGATATCGAGAGACACGCGCCGCGACCGAGGTGGTTAGGGCAGCCTAACTGGCGATGGCACTCCACCGGTGCGGCAGGATCTATGGGGCGAACCAGGAAAACTGTGCGCCCTGCCATCAGTGGCGATGAGCGTGAAATGAGGGAGGCGAGTCTCCGTGTCCGCGAACAGCTTCGGCAGCCGTGACACCCTCCGCGTCGGTGACGCGGCTTACGAGATCTACCGGCTGGACGCCGTCGAGGGGGCGGAGCGCCTCCCGTACAGCCTGAAGATCTTGCTGGAGAACCTCCTGCGCACTGAGGACGGCGCGAACATCACCGCCGACCACATCCGCGCCGTCGGCGGATGGGACCCTGCCGCCGCGCCGAGCGTGGAGATCCAGTTCACGCCCGCCCGGGTGATCATGCAGGACTTCACCGGCGTGCCCTGCGTGGTCGACCTGGCCACCATGCGCGAGGCCGTGCGGGACCTCGGCGGCGACGCGAGCAGGATCAACCCGCTCGCCCCGGCCGAGATGGTCATCGACCACTCGGTCATCGTCGACTTCTTCGGCGGCCCCGACTCCTTCCAGCGCAACGTCGACCGCGAGTACGAGCGCAACCACGAGCGCTACCAGTTCCTGCG
Source organism: Sphaerisporangium viridialbum (assembly GCF_049674955.1). GTDB lineage: Bacteria > Actinomycetota > Actinomycetes > Streptosporangiales > Streptosporangiaceae > Sphaerisporangium > Sphaerisporangium viridialbum. The sequence goes on from NZ_CP187232.1 coordinate 2,811,272, forward strand.
CTGGGGTCAGACGGCGTTCGACGAGTTCAAGGTCGTCCCGCCGGGCACCGGCATCGTGCACCAGGTCAACATCGAGCACCTGGCCCGCGTCGTCATGATCCGCGACGGCAAGGCCTACCCCGACACCTGCGTCGGCACCGACTCCCACACCACCATGGAGAACGGCCTCGGCGTGCTCGGCTGGGGCGTCGGCGGCATCGAGGCCGAGGCCGCGATGCTCGGCCAGCCGATCTCCATGCTCATCCCGCGCGTCGTCGGCTTCAAGCTCACCGGCCAGCTGCCTCCGGGCGCCACCGCGACCGACCTGGTCCTGCGCATCACCGAGATGCTGCGCCGGCACGGGGTCGTCGGCAAGTTCGTCGAGTTCTACGGCGACGGCGTCACCGCCGTGCCGCTGGCCAACCGGGCCACGATCGGCAACATGAGCCCCGAGTTCGGCTCCACCTGCGCGATCTTCCCGATCGACGACGAGACGGTGAAGTACCTCAAGCTCACCGGCCGCAGCGCCGAGCAGGTCGCGCTGGTCGAGTCGTACGCCAAGGAGCAGGGGCTCTGGCACGACCCGTCCCGCGAGCCGGTCTTCTCCGAGTACATCGAGCTCGACCTGTCGACCGTCGTCCCCTCCATCGCCGGCCCGAAGCGCCCGCAGGACCGCATCGCGCTGTCCTCGGCCAAGGAGACCTGGCGGCACGACGTGCGGGTGTTCGTCCCCGACGCCAACGGCACCGACGAGGAGGGCAAGGAGTCCTTCCCCGCCTCCGACTCGCCGGCCTCCAACGCCAGCGCCAACGGGCACGACAAGCAGGAGGACAAGCCGGTCGCCGCCACCGAGGCCGGCTCGGAGGCGGGCCGCGACCGGCCGCGCACGCCGACCCCGGTCACGCTCGCCGACGGCACGTCGTTCGAGCTCGACCACGGCGCCGTGGTCATCGCCGCGATCACCTCCTGCACCAACACCTCCAACCCGTACGTCATGATCGGCGCGGCCCTGCTGGCCAGGAACGCCGTCGACAAGGGCCTCACGCGCAAGCCGTGGGTGAAGACCTCGCTGGCCCCGGGCTCGCAGGTGGTCACCGGCTACTTCGAGCGCTCCGGGCTCACGCCCTACCTCGACAAGCTCGGCTTCAACCTCGTCGGCTACGGCTGCACCACCTGCATCGGCAACTCCGGGCCGCTGCCCGACGAGATCTCCGAGGCCGTCCAGTCGGGCGACCTCGCGGTCACCGCCGTGCTGTCCGGCAACCGCAACTTCGAGGGCCGGATCAACCCCGACGTCAAGATGAACTACCTCGCCTCGCCGCCGCTGGTCGTCGCGTACGCCCTGGCGGGCACGATGGACCTCGACCTCAACACCGAACCGCTCGGCACCGGCGCCGACGGCGAGCCGGTGTACCTGGCGGACATCTGGCCGTCCACCGAGGAGATCGCCGAGGTCGTCAACTCCTCGATCGGCGAGGACATGTTCCGGCGTGACTACGCCGATGTGTTCAAGGGCGACGAGGCCTGGCGCTCGCTGCCGATCCCGACGGGCGACACCTTCGAGTGGGACCCGGCCTCGACGTACGTGCGCAAGGCGCCGTACTTCGAGGGCATGCCGAGCAAGCCGGAGGCCGTGACCGACATCCACGGCGCCCGCACGCTGGCGCTGCTCGGCGACTCGGTCACGACCGACCACATCTCCCCGGCCGGCTCGATCAAGTCCGACTCGCCCGCCGGGCGCTACCTCAAGGAGAACGGCGTCGAGCTGAAGGACTTCAACTCCTACGGCTCCCGGCGCGGCAACCACGAGGTCATGATCCGGGGCACGTTCGCCAACATCCGCCTGCGCAACCAGATCGCGCCGGGCACCGAGGGCGGCTTCACCCGCGACTTCACCAAGGACGGCGGCCCGGTCGTAGCGATCTACGACGCCTCGGTGAACTACCAGGCGGCCGGCATCCCGCTGGTCGTGCTGGCGGGCAAGGAGTACGGCTCCGGCTCCTCGCGCGACTGGGCGGCCAAGGGCACGGCACTGCTGGGTGTGCGCGCCGTCATCGCCGAGTCCTACGAGCGCATCCACCGCTCCAACCTGATCGGCATGGGCGTGCTCCCGCTGCAGTTCCCCGAGGGCGAGAGCGCCGCCTCGCTGGGCCTGACCGGCGAGGAGACCTTCGACATCACCGGTGTCGAGGAGCTCAACTCCGGCACGACCCCGGCGACCGTCACGGTGAGGGCGGGGGACCTAGAGTTCCAGGCCGTCGTGCGCATCGACACGCCCGGAGAGGCCGACTACTACCGCCACGGCGGCATCATGCAGTACGTCCTGCGCTCCCTGCTCGCCAAGAGCTGAGCAGGGTAAGGCGGGGCCCGAGGCCCCGCTCTCGGGGGTTCACTCCCAAACAGAGGACGGCCCGGCGGAACACCCATCCGCCGGGCTGTCCGGCGTTCCGGCGGCCCCCCGCTCCGCGTACGCCCCGTGTCCTCGGCCACAGAGGGCTCCCGGGCCGAGTACGGTCCTAGCGCTTCAGGTCGAAGGCGACGTCGGCCACGCGGACCGTCGCGACCCGATGATCTTTCGGGCGCGCTTGAGATGATATGTCGTGAAACGTTCTGGTATTGGCAGAGGCTTGACCGGTTTCACGGCGATTATGTGCTGAAGGTCGCCGGGGCTCGGGGGATTTTCTCCGCCGAGGGGTTTATTCGGCAGGCCGGGCCGGGTGTATCCGCGGCGGTGTGCTTCCGTGTGCTTCCGGGAGCCCTCGCACGCCGGTGACCTGCTATGGCACAGGGGCAGGCGTGATCGTCGGCAAACTTGACTACAAGCGATAACTCCCTTAATTCGCCGAAATTTCGAGGCTTGTAGTGTCTTATGAAGAAAAGGGAGGAATGCAGGATGACGCACGCCATGTCGAGCCCGGTGGCCCTTCCCCTCGATCGTCAGAATCCCTTCGATCCGCCGCAGGATCTGCGCCGGTGGCGCGAGGAGGGGCCGATACGGCCGCTGCTCTACACCGACGGGCACGTGGGCTGGCTGGTGACCGGCCACGCCGCCGCCCGCGCGGTGCTCGCCGACCCCCGCTTCAGCACCGACCCGAGCCTGCTGCACCCGCCGATCGGCGAGCGGGTCATCCAGGAGCTGCTCGCCGAGGTGCCGGGGTTCTTCCTGCAGGAGGACCCGCCCGAGCACACCCGCTTCCGCCGGCAGCTCACCGGCCAGTTCACCGTGCACCACATGAAGCGGCTGGAGCCGAGGATCGAGAAGATCACCTCCGACCGGCTGGACGCCATGGAGCAGGCGGGACCGCCGGCCGAGCTGGTGGAGGAGTTCGCGCTGCCGATCCCCTCGCTGGTGATCTGCGAGCTGCTCGGCGTGCCGTACAGCGGGCACCACAGGTTCCAGCGGCGGTCCCGGGTGATGCTCGACCTCGACTCGACGCCCGAGCAGGTGCGCGAGGCGATGGACGACCTGATGGGCTACATGCGGGAGCTGGTGGACCACAAGCGCGCCAAGCCGGGCGACGACCTGATCAGCAGCCTGGTGTCGGCCAGGCAGCTCACCAAGGACGAGATCACCGGCGTGGCGATGCTCCTGCTGGTCGCGGGCCACGAGACCACGGCGAACATGCTCGCGCTCGGCACGTTCACGCTGCTGCGGAACCCCGTGCAGCTGGCCGCGCTGCGCGACGACCCTTCCCTCGCGGCGACCGCCGTCGAGGAACTGCTGCGCTACCTCACGATCGCGCACCTGGGCGCGGTGCGCGCGGCCCGGGAGGACGTCGAGATCGAGGGGCAGGTCGTCAAGGCGGGCGAGACGGTGACGGTGTCCCTGTCCGCCGCCAACCGCGACCCCGGCCAGTTCGAGGACCCCGACACGCTAGACCTCACCCGGGCGGGGACGGGGCACCTGGCCTTTGGCCACGGCATCCACCAGTGCCTCGGGCAGCAGCTCGCCCGGGTCGAGATGCGCGTCGGGTACCCCGCGCTGCTGCGCCGCTTCCCCGGCCTGCGCCTCGCCGTCCCTCCCGAGGAGGTCGCGACGCGGTCCACCATGGCGATCTACGGCGTGCACCGGCTGCCGGTCGCCTGGTAACGGCGCTGACCTGGCCGGATAACCGGTTGCGGTAGATGGGTGATCAGCATCTACCGTGCCACCCATGAGTCATGAGGCGCTTCTACTGCTTTTGGGTGGTTTGGCGGTATTTGTTGGGGCGGTCGTCCAGGGAGGGGTGGGGTTCGGGCTGGGGCTGGTGGCGGCGCCGATGATCACGGTGCTCGACCCCACCGTGATGCCCGGCGCCATCCAGATCGTCAACCTCACCCTCCCGCTGTTCACCCTGGCCACCGAGTGGCGCAGGGTGGACTGGCGCGGTCTCGGCTTCGCGCTGCTCGGCAGGCTGCCGGGCAGCGCCATCGGCGCGTTCATCGTCGTCTACGTCAGCACCCAGGTCCTCGGGATCTTCGTCGGCGCGATGGTGCTGGTCGCGGTGGCGGTCACCGCGTCGGCGGTCGCGATCCCGAGGAACGGGGCGACGCTGACCGCGGCCGGCTTCGTGTCCGGCATCACGGGGACCGCGACCGGCATCGGTGGCCCGCCCATGGGGATCGTGTACCAGCACGCGGCGGGGCCGCGCATCCGGGCGACCCTGGCGATGTACTTCTTCCTCTCGGCCGCGCAGTCCCTGGCCATCCTCGCAGCGGTCGGCAAGCTCCCCGGCCGGTCGGCGGTCGCGGGGCTGGCGCTCATCCCTTTCATGGTCGCGGGGTTCGCCGTCTCAGGACCCCTGCGGCGCTTCCTCGACGGCGGGCGCGTGCGAGCGGGGATCCTCGTGGTGGCCGCCGCCTCGGCCTTCGTCCTGATCACGCAGAGCCTGGCCGGTTAATCTTGCGTTTCCTGATTGTTACCGGCGACAACAAACTTTGGCCGCCTGAGGTCTGGCGCGCGGGCTCAGGGAGGAATACGTTGCCGCAAACAACATTCAAAGAAACGGCCAAGCCGAGACCCGGTCGAAGCCGTTGCTTCCCCGGTCAGAGCTCGGCCGGGCATCTCCCAAAACAGACCCCCACGCCACCCCACGAAGTGGCCATTCATGCAGAAAGGACCCGGTGCACACATGCGCAAGGGGATCCTCGGCCTGACAGCCGCCGCGGCGGCGCTCTCCCTCGGTCTCACCGCCTGCGGGGGCGACAGCGGTACGACCGACGCCCAGAGCAGCGGCGCGGCCCCCGCGTCCTCCGATGCGGCCAAGCCGGGCAAGATCGGTGTCATCCTTCCCGACAGCAAGTCGTCGCCCCGCTGGGAGACCGCGGACCACAAGTACCTCGAAGAGGCCTTCAAGACCGCGGGTGTCGCCTACGACATCCAGAACGCCCAGAACGACAAGACCGCCTTCCAGACGATCGCCGACCAGATGATCACCAACGGCGCCACGGTGCTCGCGATCGTCAACCTGGACAGCGGCACCGGCAAGGCCGTCATCGACAAGGCCAAGGCCCAGGGTGTGCCGGTCATCGACTACGACCGCCTGACGCTCGGCGGCGGCGCCTCGTACTACGTGAGCTTCGACAACACCAAGGTCGGCACCCTTCAGGGTGAGGGCCTGGTCAAGTGCCTCGCCGACAAGAAGGTCGACAAGCCGCTGATCGCCGAGCTCAACGGCTCGCCGACCGACAACAACGCCACGCTGTTCAAGGCGGGCTACGACGGCGTGCTCAAGCCCAAGTACGACTCGGGCGAGTTCGAGAAGGGCCCGGACCAGTCCGTGCCGGACTGGGACCCGGTCAAGGGCGGCACGATCTTCGAGCAGATGCTGACCTCCTCCCCGAAGATCGCCGGTGTGCTCGCGGCCAACGACAACCTCGGCAACGCCGCCATCACCGTGCTCAAGAAGCAGAAGCTCAACGGCAAGGTGCCGGTGACCGGTCAGGACGCCGGCGTCCAGGGCCTGCAGAACATCCTCGCCGGTGACCAGTGCATGACGGTCTACAAGGCGGTCAAGAAGGAGGCCGACGCGGCCGCGGAGCTGGCCATCGCGCTGGCCAAGGGTGAGAAGCCGACCGTCAACGGCACGGTCAAGGACACCGAGACCAACCAGGACGTCCCCTCTGTCCTGCTGGACCCGCAGTCGATCACCTTCGACAACGTCAAGGACGTCGTCGCGGACGGCTTCGTCACCAAGGACGAGCTGTGCACGGGCGAGTTCGCCGCCAAGTGCACCGAGGCCGGAATCCAGTAGCAGCGAGGTTCGGTACGGCTCGCGCATGCGGGGGAGGCCTCCACAAGAGGTCTCCCCAGCCGGACGCGGGCCGTACCGTCAGCACTGAGGAGCAACGTGTCATCCCAACCCGTCCTGGAGATCCGCGGGCTCGACAAGAGCTTCGGTCCGGTGCAGGTCCTGCACGACGTCGCCTTCTCCGCGCACACCGGTGAGGTGACCGCGCTGGTCGGCGACAACGGCGCAGGCAAGTCCACCCTCGTCAAGTGCATCGGCGGCACCTACGCGATCGACGCGGGGGAGTTCCTGTTCGACGGCAAGCCCGTCCACGTCACGAGCCCCCGCGAGGCGGCCGAGCTCGGCATCGAGATCGTCTACCAGGATCTCGCCCTCTGCGACAACCTCGACATCGTCCAGAACATGTTCCTCGGCAGGGAGAAGACCAGCGGGCTGGTCCTCGACGAGGCGACGATGGAGGAGCTGGCGGTCAAGACCCTCGACAGCCTCTCGGTCCGCACCGTCCAGTCGATCCGCCAGCTCGTCTCCAGCCTGTCCGGCGGCCAGCGGCAGACGGTCGCCATCGCCAAGGCCGTGCTGTGGAACAGCAAGGTCGTCATCCTGGACGAGCCCACCGCGGCGCTCGGCGTCGCCCAGACCGCCCAGGTGCTCGAGCTGGTCCGCCGCCTCGCCGACAACGGCCTGGCGGTGATCCTGATCTCGCACAACATGAACGACGTATTCGCCGTCTCGGACCGGATCGCGGCCCTGTACCTGGGCCGGATGGCCGCGCAGGTGAAGACGGCCGATGTCACCCACTCGCAGGTCGTCGAGCTCATCACCTCGGGGCGCAGCGGCGAGCTCGGCCTGCAGAACGTCAACGGAGTCACCGCATGAGTACGACCATGCTTCCCGGGCAGAAGGCCGCCGCGCAGACCCCCAGCATCGGCGGCAACTTCCGCGGCTACGTGGCCCGGGTCCGAGGCGGCGACATGGGCGCCCTGCCGGCCATCCTCGGGCTGGTCGTGCTCTGCACGGCCTTCGCGATCCTGCGACCGGTGTTCCTCTCGGCGACCAACTTCGCCAACCTGTTCACGCAGGGCGCCGCGATCAGCCTGATCGCCATGGGTCTGATCTTCGTCCTCCTGCTCGGCGAGATCGACCTGTCCGCCGGTTACACCAGCGGCGTCTGCGCGGCCGTGCTCGCCGTCGCGATGACCAACCACGGCTGGCCCTGGTACCTCAGCGTCGCCGCGGCGATCGTCACAGGAATGGTGATCGGGCTCGAGCTCGGCGCGCTGGTCGCCAAGCTCGGCATCCCGTCGTTCGTGGTGACGCTGGCCGCCTTCCTGGCCTTCCAGGGCCTGCTGCTGGTGCTGGTGAACGAGGGCAACAACATCGCGATCCGCGACCCGGTGATCATCGCGATCGAGAACAGGTACCTCCCTCCGGCCCTCGGCTGGATCCTGTACGCGGTGTGCGTCGTGGTGTACGCCCTCGTCCAGGTCGTCCGGGCGCGGCGCCGCGCCGGCCGGGGCCTGCTCGCGGACCCCGCGACGGTCATCGCCTTCCGGGTCGGCACGCTGGCCGTCCTCGGCGGCTTCGCGGTGTACGCCCTGAACCTGGAGCGCAGCCGCAACGTCCTGCTGGTCTCGCTCAAGGGCGTGCCGATCGTCGTCCCGCTCGTGCTGGCTCTGCTGGTGTTCTGGACCTTCGTCCTGCGCCGCACGGCCTTCGGCAGGCACATCTACGCCGTCGGCGGCAACGCCGAGGCGGCGCGCCGGGCCGGCATCCGGGTGGACCGCATCCGGATCAGCGCCTTCGTCATCTGCTCCGGCATGGCGTCGATCGGCGGCATCGTCCTGGCCTCCCAGGCCAGCTCCGTCGACCCGAGCACGGGAGGCAGCGACGTGCTGCTGTTCGCGGTCGGAGCCGCGGTGATCGGCGGCACGAGCCTGTTCGGAGGCAAGGGCAGGGTACTCGACGCGGTCCTCGGCGGGGCCGTGGTCGCGGTCATCAACAACGGCATGGGCCTGATGGGCTACAGCGCCAGCGTGAAGTACATCGTCACCGGGTCGGTCCTGCTGCTGGCCGCCGGGGTCGACGCCCTGTCGCGCAAGCGCGCCGCCGCGTCCGGTCTGAGGTGAGACCCGGCCCACGACGGGCCGTACATCGCGCATGGAGGTCACACCCGCCCTACGATTTGCCAAGGTGACGCCAAGGGTGTTCATATGAACACCCACGGCGTGCTCATCAGGCCTGCCGTCACGGCGGGCCGCCCCCCCCACCCGATCTGATCGCACGAGGAACCAGAGGACCACGGATGATGCGCGCGGGCCCCTCGCAGGAGGAGATCCGGCGCCACAACCTCGGCGTCGTCCTGCGCCACGTCCACCTGAACGGGCCCACCTCCCGGTCCGAGCTGACCACCAAGATGGGGCTCAACCGCAGCACCATCATGGCGCTCACCGCCGACCTGACCGCGGCGGGCCTGGTGCGCGAGGAGCTCCCGACGGAGACCGGCCGGGCCGGGCGCCCCTCGCTGGTGGTCAGGCCCGAGTCCCGGGTGTACGTCCTGGCGTTCGACATCGGCGTCGACAGGGTGGTGGCGGCCCGGGTCGGGCTGGGCGGGGTGATCCTCGACCGGCGCGAGGCCATCCGGGAGCGCGGGCCCTTCGTCCTGGAGAGCGTCGTCGGGCGCCTGGCGTCCTTCACCGGGCAGATGCTGAAGAAGACCCGCTCCGACACGGTCTGCGTCGGAGCCGGGGTGGCGTTCAGCGGCGGCGTGCGCAGCTCCGACGGCGTGGTCCGGTTCAGCCCGAACATGGGGGTCGAGGACATCCCCCTCGGCGAGGCGCTGGAGGCCAGGCTGGCGCTGGGCATCCCCGTCGCCGTGGGCAACGACGCCAACCTCGGCGCGCTGGCCGAGCAGGCGCGGGGGGTGGGCGTGGGCTGCCGCGACCTCATCTACCTGCACGGGGACGTCGGCATCGGGGGCGGCATCATCGCCGCGGGCCAGCTGCTCGGCGGCCAGGGCGGCTACGGCGGCGAGGTCGGCCACATGGTCGTCAACGCCGGGGGCCGGCCCTGCGGCTGCGGGTCGCGCGGCTGCCTGGAGGCCGAGGTGGGGGAGCGGGCCCTGCTGGAGGCGGCCGGCCGCTTCGGCGACGACATCGGGCGCGACGCGGTGCGCAGCGTCGTGGACGCCGCCGACCGCGGCGACATCGTCGCCCAGGACGCGCTCGCCCGCGTGGGCGACTGGCTCGGCCTCGGCGTCGCCAACCTGGTGAACATCCTCAACCCCGAGATGGTCATCTTCGGGGGCATACTCCGGGAGATCTACCTGGGCTCGGCGGCCCAGGTGCGCAGCCGGATCACCACCGACGTCCTGCACGCCTCGCGCGAGAGCCTGCGGCTGCGCACCCCGGCCCTGGGCGACGACACCACGCTGGTGGGCGCCGCCGAGCTGGCCTTCGCCCAGGTGCTCGCGGACCCCCTGGAGGCCCTGGCCCGCGTCGGCCCCTAGTACTGCATAGCTAGATCTGTAGGACCTGTAGGCGCAGGTGCCGCTTGAAGTGGTGCCTGCGCGCTCGGGCTTGGTGGCTCCGGCGCTGTTCCGACCAGTAAAGCCCCAGCTCAATGATGTGATCGTCACTGCCGATCAGGTTGAACAGCCGGCGGACCTCACCGATGGACAAGGCGATCAGGCGGTTGGCGGGTCTGGTCCGGTCGCGGTCGGCAGCCTGGGACGGTTCGCGTGGGTTCGCCGGTGTCGTCCTCGCGGGCGGCCGCGGTTGTCCACAGGGTATGGGTCCCCTTTTTAGCGGTGGCTCGTAAAACAGCGAGAAACACCAAGGCCAACATGGCCAACGTGATGTGCCGGTACCAGGCGTGATAGAGCCGGAACTGATACTGATCCAGCCCCGCCTCCTGCTTGGCCGCCTCGAAACACTCCTCGATCGGCCACCGCGAACCAATGACCCGCACCAACTCCGGCAGTCCTTCACCGCGCGGATCGAAGCAGTGGAAGTAGGCCAGCTCGCCGTCGGCGATATTGCGGCGGATCACATAGCGGTGGTGTGGGATGGGCGTGTCGATCACGGCCCAGTCGTAGACCCGGAACCCTTTGGCGCCGATGCCGCAGGCGCGCCGCTGCCAATCGTGGGGTTTCAGGCGCGCGGCCAGGTGTGCCACGCGCATGCAGTTGTCCTTTGCGGTGGAGACGTTTCCTGTGGTGATGTCGGTGGTCTTCGGGACGGCCATGCAGTAGGCGATCTGCTCGCGTTCCAGATACGCGCGCAGGTGCGGGTTTTGGCCGAACTCCTCGTCGGCGGCGAACCAGGCGAACGGCACCCCGGCCGCCACCGTCCTGCCGATCATGACCTGGACCTGCTGCGGGCGGGTGGCGAAGGTCACCTGTTCGGGCACATGCGCCTCGGCCCGCCGAACGGGATCGGCGCACCAGGACTCCTGCGGCAGATACAACTCGCGGTCGATCAGCACCCGGTCCCCGCGGGTGTTGGTGTAGGCCAAGAACACGCCGATCTGGCAGTTGTCGATCCGGCCCAGCGTGCCGGAGTACTGCCGCTGCACGCCCGCCGATTTCCTGCCCTTCTTGGCGAACCCGGTCGGGTCGGCGATCAGTACCGCGCGTTCGTCGGCGAAGTGCTCCATCGCGTAGGCGCGCACCTCATCGCGCAGCCCATCGGCATCCCACGGGGTCAAATTGATGAACCGCTGAATCGCGGTGGGCCTGCGCTCGCCGGTGAACTCCGAGATCGTCCAGGAGTTCTTACGCGCCAGCGGCGCCAGCAGTCCCCGCAGATACTGCCGGAAATGCTCACGCGACTCCGTCCGGAACCATCGGCACTCGAACCGCGCACGCACCCGCTCGAATTCCGACTGCCAGGCATCCAAATCCGCGAAGGTCACCGCGCCTGTGCTCTTGTGAGGCTGGGGCATGCCGATACCGTTACACACCCCAGGCCTATCACGCAGAGAAACCAGACGATCGCCAAGCGCGATCTAGGCATGTAGTACTAGCCGCCCGCGCCCGGCCCCGCTAGCCCTGGGGGGAGCCGGCGACCATCGTGGAGCCGGCGATCCAGGTGTTGCAGCCGGAGGGGCCGGCCGCCTTGAAGCCGCGGTTCAGCCAGTTGGCGATGTTGCGTCCCTTGCCGTGGTCGCGGACCTTGCTGTTCTCGTCGCCGCTCTCGCGGGTGGCTTCGAGCAGGAAGTCCCAGTCGTCGGCCGTCCGGTCCAGGGAGTCCCAGACGCTGCCGATGAACGCTCCCGCGAAGCACTCCGCCTGGAGTTCGAGGCGCCGCAGCTGCTCGTTGGACTCGGTCTTGCTCCGGCGGGGCAGGCGGTTGAACCCGCGCTCGATGCCCGTGATGTTCTGCACGTGGTGGCCGTACTCGTGGGCGATGAGGTCCAGCAGGAACAGCTCCTCGGCCTGCTGGGTCAGGTGCTTGTCGAGCAGCACCACGATCCGGCGGTCGGACGGGCAGTAGATGCCCTGGGCGTGCGAGGGCCACTTCTGGCCGCACACCCGCTGCGGCTTGGAGATGAACTGCAGGCGCGGCTTGGAGAACGGGATGCGGGCCTTCTTCAGCTGGGCGGCCCACGACTCGTTCAGGCACGTGAAGATCGGCATGACGTACCTCTTGGCCGAGGCCGCGCTGCCGGGCGTGACCGGCCTTTCCGGGCAGTCCGACACGGGAAGCCGGCCGGAGACGTAGAGAGGGCTTCTGGTCAGCGCGGCCGTGTTCCTGATCGGGTAGCCGGCCGCCGACGCCGGGGCGGCCTGTGCCGTGCCCGCCATGAAGATGCCCGCCACCAGCGCGATGGAGAGCTTGCGAATGATCACAGCAGAGCAGGCTAGCCGCTATATCCGTCCATAGTCCGATAATTACGGCACTAGGTGAGAAGACGAGCCGGCGGGACCGCGACTGGGCCGATCCTCGTTGCTAGGCCACCATCGCCGAGCCGGCGATCCAGGTGTTGCAGGCGGCGGGGCTCGCCGCCTTGTAGCCGCGGTTGAGCCAGTTGGCCATGTTGCGTCCCTTGCCGTGGTCGCGGACGTCGCCGGTCTCGTCACCGCTCCGCCGGTCGGCGTCGAGCAGGGACTTCCAGTCCTCGCCCGTACGGTCCAGCGAGGGCCAGACGCTGCCGATGAAGGCCCCGGCCAGGCACTCGGCCTGCAGCTCGTGCCGGCGCGTCTGCTCGTAGAACTCGGCCTTGCCGTCGTTGGGCAGCCGGTCGAAGGCGCGCCACATGCCCGCGATGTTCTGCACATGGTGGCCGTACTCGTGGGCGATCACGTCCATGAGGAACAGGTCCGACGGGTCGTCGACCACGGCGCTGTCGAGCATGATGATGATCTGGCGGCTCGTGTTGCAGTAGATCGCCTGGACGTTCTTGCCCCACTTGGCGCCGCAGATCTTCTGGGGCTTGGTGATGAACTTCACAGGCGGCTTGGTGAACGGCAGGCGGGCCTTGGCGAACTGGGCCGCCCACGCCCTGTCCAGGCACTTCACGAGCGGCACCAGATAGCTCTTCACCGAGGCCACGTTCCCCGCCTGGACCGCCGGTTCGGGGCACGAAGCGGCTGGAAGGCGGCCTGAGGTGTACAGAGCGTTCTTGGTGAGGATGTCCGTGTTCTTGATCGGGTAGGCCGCCTGGGCGGCGTTGGCCGTGCCGCCCAGCAGCGAGCCGGCGATCACGACGAAGAGGAGGACGAGGGAGGACTTTCGCATGGTCCCGTGAGGGTACGCGAGCCGCCCACTTGCCGTAAAACCGATCTAATGTGGACAAGTCCGGGAGGTTTCGAGAGGTTGGCTCAGGAGCGTCCACAGAGTGGGACGCTTAGGCAAGGCCGGAGCGCCGCTGGCACGGGGCTTCCGGGTACATAGACTCGGGCGGGTCGACAACAGGCGGAGGGGATGATTCCGTGAGCGAGCGGAGCCAGCGAACCAACGGTTCGGGCGCAGGGCGGGCCGGCCTGCTGGAATCCGTCAAGGGTCCGGGAGATCTCAAGCGCCTGGAGGTCGGCGAGCTTCCGGCGTTGGCCGCGGAGTTGCGCGACCTCCTGATCGACGCCACCTCCCGCATCGGAGGCCACCTCGGCCCGAACCTCGGGGTCGTCGAGCTGACCATCGCGCTGCACCGGGTCTTCGACTCGCCGAGAGACCGCATCCTGTGGGACACCGGCCACCAGGCGTACGTGCACAAGATGCTCACCGGGCGCGCGGCCGACTTCGTCACGCTCCGCCAGGAGGGCGGCCTTTCTGGCTACCCGAGCCAGGCCGAGTCCGACCACGACGTCATCGAGAACTCCCACGCCTCGACCGCCCTGTCATACGCCGACGGGCTCGCCAAGGCGTACAAGCTGCGCGGCGACACCGGCCGCACGGTCGTCGCGGTGATCGGTGACGGGGCGCTGACCGGGGGCATGGCCTGGGAGGCGCTCAACAACATCGCCGGGCACGCCAAGGACCCCGACCTGCCGCTCGTCATCGTCGTCAACGACAACGGCAGGTCCTACTCTCCGACGATCGGCGGCCTGGCCTCCCATCTGGCGTCGCTGCGTATGACGCAGAACTACGAGCATGTCCTTGAGTTCGTCAAGCAGAACCTCGGCAAGGTGCCCGTGGTCGGCGCCCCCTTGTATGAGACCCTGCACGGTCTCAAGAAGGGCATCAAGGACGTCGTCGCGCCGCAGGTGATGTTCGAGGATCTCGGGCTGAAGTACGTCGGCCCGATCGACGGCCACGACGAGCAGGCCGTCGAGGCGGCGCTGCGCAAGGCCCGCGATTTCCGGGGGCCGGTCATCGTGCACGTCCTCACCACCAAGGGGTACGGTTACTCGCCCGCTGAGAACCACGACGAGGACTGCTTCCACTCGCCGCAGCCGTTCGACCCGCTGACCGGCGAGGAGCAGCCCAAGCCGCACAGCTGGACCAACGTGTTCAGCCAGGAGCTGGTGCGCCTCGGCGCCGAGCGTGGCGACATCGTGGCTATCACCGCGGCCATGCTCCATCCCACCGGCCTGGCGGCGTTCGCCGAGGCCTACCCCGACCGCACCTACGATGTCGGCATCGCCGAGCAGCACGCGCTGACCAGCGCCGCGGGTCTGGCGCTCGGTGGCCTGCACCCGGTGGTCGCGCTCTACGCCACGTTCCTCAACCGCGCCTTCGACCAGCTCCTGATGGACGTCGCGCTTCACCGCCTGCCGGTCACGGTCGTGCTCGACCGGGCGGGCGTCACCGGCGACGACGGGGCCAGCCACAACGGCATGTGGGACCTGTCGATCCTCCAGGTGGTCCCGGGGCTCTCGATCGCCGCGCCGCGTGACGCCGCGCGGCTGCGCGAGTTGCTGGCCGAGGCGGTCGAGGTCGATGACGGGCCCACCGTGGTCCGGTTCCCCAAGGGAGCGGTCGGCGCCGAGATCGAGGCCGTGGGCAGGCTGGGCGCGATGGACATCCTGCGGCAGGCGGGCGAGGAGGCCGACGTGCTGCTGGTGGCCGCGGGGCCGATGGCCCAGGCCGGGCTGGAGGCCGCCAGGCTGCTGGACGCGCAGGGCATCTCGGCGACCGTGGTCGATCCGCGCTGGGTGAAGCCGCTGGACGAGGCGCTGGTCGCCGCCGCCGCGGCGCACAGGCTCGTCGCCGTGGTGGAGGACAACGGCCGCGTCGGCGCGGTGGGCGACGCGGTGGCCCGCCTGCTCAGAGACGCGGGCGTCGATGTCCCCGTGCGCACCTTCGGCATCCCGCAGCGGTTCCTCGACCACGCCAAACGGGCCAAGATCCTCTCCGAGATCGGCCTCACCGGCCAGGATCTCGCCCGCGAGATCACCGAGGCGGTCGCCAGACGCTCCCCGGCGCTTGAGGGCGACCCCGCGCTCTGATGTGGTGCTCGGCGGGGCCGGTGCGGCCCCGCCGGTGCCCCGGGCTCCATGATCCCGGGTTTCCCCTGGTCATTCCCCTTCTTGATCCGGTCGCGTCCGGCTCGCCGGAAATCCGGCCCGGTTCCCGGCCATGGGAAGAATGAGGAATGTTTGTCCGACCCGGGGGTACGCATGACCCGCGCTTTCGCGGAAGGCGTCCTGCGCGATCAATGACGATCAGGGGGCGTGGCCCATGTCGATATTCCGTACCAAGACGGTCGAGCGCTCGATCGAGGACACCGAGTCGCCCGAGCACCGGCTCCGCCGCAACCTGAGCGCCCTCGACCTGACCGTCTTCGGTGTGGGCGTGATCGTGGGCACCGGCATCTTCGTCCTCACCGGCCAGGTGGCCAGGGACACCGCGGGCCCGGCCGTCGCTCTCTCGTTCGTCATCGCCGGCGTCGTCTGCGCGCTCGCCGCCCTGTGCTACGCCGAGTTCGCCTCGACCGTGCCGGTGGCCGGGTCCGCGTACACCTTCTCGTACGCCACCATCGGGGAGTTCCCCGCGTGGATCGTCGGATGGGACCTGATGCTGGAGCTGGCCCTCGGCGGCGCGGTGGTCGCGGTCGGCTGGTCGGGATACTTCTCCGAACTCCTCGCCACGCTCGGCGTCCACCTGCCCCCCACGCTCGCCGGCGAGCACGCCGCGTTCAACGTCCCCGCCGTCGTGGTCGTGCTCGCGCTGACGGCCGTGCTGGTGGCCGGCATCAAGCTGTCCGCGCGGTTCAACCTCGTCGTGGTGACGATCAAGGTCGCCGTCGTGCTGCTGGTCATCGTCGCGGGGCTGTTCTTCGTGAAGAGCGCGAACTTCAGCCCGTTCATCCCGCCGTCCCAGCCGATCCCGGCGGCGGACGGCCTCAAGGCGCCGCTGATCCAGGTGCTGTTCGGCGTCGCACCGGTGGCCTACGGGGTGCTCGGCGTCTTCTCGGGCGCGGCCATCGTCTTCTTCGCCTTCATCGGCTTCGACGTGGTGGCCACGGCCGCCGAGGAGACCAGGAGGCCGCAGCGCGACCTGCCCATCGGCATCATCGCCTCCCTGGTGATCTGCACCGTCCTGTACGTCGCGGTGTCGCTGGTCGTCGTCGGCATGCAGCCGTACTACCGGCTCAGCCGCTCGGCGCCGCTGGCCGGCGCGTTCCGCGTCCTCGGCCAGGACTGGCTGGCCACGATCATCAGCGTCGGCGCCCTGGCGGGGCTCACGACCGTCGTGATGATCCTGATGCTCGGCCAGAGCCGCATCTTCTTCGCCATGAGCCGCGACAACCTGCTTCCCCGGGGGCTGGCCGCCGTCCACCCGCGTTTCGGCACCCCGTACCGCATCACGATCATCATCGGCGTGGCCACGGCACTGCTGGCCGGGCTCATCCCGCTGTCGGCCCTGGCCGAGCTGGTCAACATCGGGACGCTGTTCGCGTTCGTGCTGGTCTCGATCGGCGTCGTCATCCTGCGCAGGACCCGGCCCGAGCTGCCCCGCGCCTTCCGCACGCCGCTGGTGCCGCTGGTGCCCGTCCTGTCGGTGCTGGCGTGCGTCTACCTGATGCTGAACCTCCCGGTCGAGACGTGGCTGAGGTTCCTCATCTGGATGGCGATCGGGGTCGCGCTCTACTTCGCGTACGGCATGCGGCACAGCCGGGTCGACGACCACCCCCCGGTCGCCGTGAAGTGACGCCCGTGTCCTCAGGGCCACGACTTCCCCCGAATCCCCCGGTACCCGTGTGTGAGGCGCCCGAGACCGCTGGACAATGAGAGGGAAGCAGGCCGGGGCGCGGGAGGATGACCATGGTCACGCTGGAAGACGTCGCCAGGGACGCGGGGGTGTCACTGGCGACGGCCTCACGGGTCCTGAACGGCAGCAGCCGCCAGGTGGGCGCGGCCATGCGGGCGCGGGTCGAGTCGTCGGCCGCCAGGCTCGGCTACCGGGTGGACGCGACCGCGCAGGCCCTCGCTCGGGGGGCGAGCAACGTCGTCGGCCTGGTGATCCAGGATCTGACCGACCCCTACTTCGCGGCCATCGCCGACGGCGCCATCCGCGCCGCCGACCTGCACGACATGGTGGTGACGATCGGCACGACCTACCGCGACCCTCAGCGCGAGATCGCCCTCGTCGCCACGCTGAACGCCCAGCGGGCCCGGGCGGTGCTGATCGCCGGGTCGCGCGTCGTGGACGACGCCATGATCCGCAGCCTGCGCGCCGAGCTCGACTTCTACCGCGCCTCCGGGGGCCGGGTCGCCATGATCGGGCAGGATCTCCTCGGCACCGACACCGTCACCCCGCTGAACCACGACGGGGCCCGCAAGCTCGCCGTGGCGCTCGCGGGCCAGGGCCACCGCCGCTTCGCCGTGCTGGCAGGGCCGCCGAACCTCTACACCGCCATCGACCGGGCGGCCGGCTTCGCCCAGGGGCTGCGCGAGCTCGACCTGCCCGCGCCGATCGTCGTGAACGGCGGGTTCGACAGGGACGGCGGGTACGACGCCGCCGTCGAGCTGGTGAGCATGGAAACCGGCGCCACCTGCGTGTTCGCGGTGAACGACGTGATGGCGGTCGGGGCGCTGGCCGCTTTCAGGGAGCAGGGGGTCGACGTGCCGGGCGATCTGTCG
The DNA here is from genome assembly GCF_049674955.1 of Sphaerisporangium viridialbum. Taxonomy (GTDB): domain Bacteria; phylum Actinomycetota; class Actinomycetes; order Streptosporangiales; family Streptosporangiaceae; genus Sphaerisporangium; species Sphaerisporangium viridialbum. Next base: position 2,829,005 of record NZ_CP187232.1, read on the forward strand.
ATGGCGGGGTTCGACGACATCGCGTCGCTGCGCGACCTCGCCCCCGCGCTGACGACGGTACGGCTGCCGCTCGCGCGCATGGGGTCGCTCGCGCTCGACCTCGCGCTCTCGCCGGACGACGTGCCCAGGCGGACACCCGTCGAGGGCGAGGTCGTGCTCCGCGAGAGCGTGCGGAAGCTCCCGAACACCTGACCTTGCCTTACTTCGTAAAGGCGGTCAGCCCTCGGGCTCTTCCTTGGCGGCCAGGCGGGTCAGGGCCGCGGACAGAGGGCCCGCCGTCAGGGCGATCTGCCACTCGCGGGCGCCCAGCTCGCGCAGCCGGGCCTCCACGGTCCCCTCGTCGAGGTCGGCGGGAGGCTCCCAGGTGAGCCGCCGGATCGCCTCCGGCTGGAGGAGGTTCTCCGTGGGCATGTGGTGGGTCTCCGCCAGCGCGGCCACCGCCGCCCTCGCGACGGCCAGCCGCCTGGCGGCGGCCGGATCGCGGTCGGCCCAGCGGTTCGCGGGCGGGGGCCCGTCCCCGGGGCCGCTCGGCTGGGGGAGCTGCGTCTCCGTCAGCACGCGCGCCCGTCCGATGGCGTTGAGCCACTCGCGCAGGTGGCGCCGGGCGCTGCGCCCGGTGAACGGGGCTATGTCGGTCAGGGCCTTGGTCGTGCGGGGCTGCTCCAGCGCGGCGGTCACGATCGCCGAGTCCGGCAGCACCCGGCCGGGCGCCAGGTCGGCCTCCCGCGCCAGCTCGTCGCGCAGCGTCCACAGCTCGCGCACCACGGCCAGGCCGCGCAGGGAGCGCACCCGGTGGATGCCCGAGGTGCGCCGCCAGGGGTCGGTGCGCGGCGGCGCCGGGGGAGCGGCCAGGATCGAGGAGAACTCCTCCTGCGCCCATCCGAGCTTGCCCTTGGCGGCCAGCTCGTCGTGGAGCATGTCGCGCAGCTCGATGAGCACCTCGACGTCGAGCGCGGCGTAGCGCAGCCAGTCCTCGGGGAGCGGCCGGTGGGACCAGTCGGCCGCCGAGTGGCCCTTCTCCAGGCGGAGCCCGAGGACGTTCTCCACCATCGTGCCGAGGCCGACGCGCTCGTAGCCGAGTAGCCGCCCGGCCAGCTCGGTGTCGAACAGCTTGCGGGGGGTGAAGCCGATCTCCGCCAGGCAGGCGAGGTCCTGCGTGGCGGCGTGCAGGACGATCTCGGCGTCGGCCAGCGCCGAGTCCAGCTCCGACAGGTCGGGGCAGGAGGTGGGGTCGATGAGTGCGCTGCCGGCGCCGGCGCGGCGTAGCTGCACGAGGTACGCCCGGCCGCTGTAGCGGTAGCCGGAGGCGCGCTCGGCGTCGACGGCGACCGGGCCGGTGCCCTTGGCGAACGCGCGTACGGCCGCCGCGAGCGCGGCGGGGTCCTCGATGACCGGCGGGATGCCCTCGCGGGGCTCCAGAAGCGGGACTATCTCGGATGCGGGGATGATTTCGTCGTCGGTCACGTCCTGAAGGACTCCGGGTCTTCGCGACGCGCGGACCGTTGCGGGAGGGCCGCGACGTCGGGTGGCAGGGGTGGGATGCCCGCGGCGAGGCACATCAGGTCGCACCAGGCGGCGACGTGCGCCGACAGGTCCTCTTCGAGCGGGGACCACGACGCGCGCAGCTCCAGCTCGGTGGTGACCGGGTCGTCGGCCTTGTTGCCGAACCCCTCGGAAACGGCGCGGGTGACGGTGCCGCCCGCGGCGGCGTAGCGCGCGCGGCGGGAGTCGAGGGCCTCGGTCAGCCAGCTCCACGCCACGGGCCCGAGCATCGGGTCGGAGGTGATCTCCGGCTCCATGTCGGCGCGGACGTACGCGACCAGCCGGAAGGGACCATCCCATCCGCGCTGGCCGTCGGGGTCGAACAACATGATCAGCCGGCCGACCGCGAGTTCGTCGTCGTCGCGGTAGACGGATGCTCCGACAGCGCCGGAGTAGGGGGCGAGCCGCTGGGGGGCGGGAATGTCCTCCAGCTCGATTTCGGGCCTGACCTCGGCGGGACGCAGGCTTTCCAGGGCCCGCCGGAATGCGGCAGGCGCCGGTGGCGCGTCACCGATGGTCATGATGGCAGCGTAGGCCGGAGTGGGCGATGCCGGAAGCAGGGGGGTATGCACCGGGAGCACAGGTGGTGATCAAGCCGCGATCACCGGGCCGACGCCACGCTCCGCGGAGCTCCGGTCGCGGCCGTCGTCGTGCCCGCCGAGGCGGTGCCGCCGCTCGAATCCCCGTTCGACGGCACGGCGCGCACAACGCACCGTGCGGTGCTCGGAGGAACTCCACATCGCGGTCATCGCGAGCCTTTCGTCGGGTCCCGGGATCGAGAGTTCGGACGGACAGGAGTGCGCGCCGCCTGGCCGGCGCTCCCCACCCGCGCGCCTTTGTCCGTGAACTCGAGGGCTGGTCCGACGTTGACACGTCACGGCGACATTTCCCCGCAACGCGCTCGGCGTGTCCCGAAAGTGGTCACGGAATCAGCGCCGCGCGGTGTTTTGACGAACATTTGAGCCAGCCGCGACATGATCACGGACCTCACGTGAGACGTACTGTACCTGCGCTTGGGATTGCCTTGACTCGGCGGTCGGCCGGTCTGGCACGACCTTGGCCTACCGAACCAGACATAGTGTACGGTTCGCGGCTTCCATTAGCATGACCGGACATCCGCCCGGTAAATATCTTTTTCACGGCAAGCTTTGGTATCAAGCCCGGCGCCGGCACGCGGCGCACAGCGCACGTACGCGGTGCGTGGACCGGCCGCTTCACATGGCACCCTGGATGGGTGAATCCCGAGACCGCCGAGTCCCCGTTCGTCCGTGCCTGCCGGCGACTTCCCGTGCCGCACACGCCCGTCTGGTACATGCGCCAGGCCGGACGCTCGCTGCCCGAGTACCGCGCGGTGCGCGCCGACGTGCCGATGCTCACCGCGTGCGCGACGCCCGACCTCATCGTGGAGATCACGATGCAGCCCGTGCGGCGGTACGGGGTGGACGCGGCGATCTTCTTCAGCGACATCGTGGTGCCGCTCAAGGCCATCGGGATCGACCTCGACATCAAGCCGGGCGTCGGCCCCGTCGTCGCCGCCCCGATCAGGGACACCGCCGGGGTGGGCACGCTGCGCGCCCTCGACGCCGGCGACGTGCCCTACGTCACCGAGGCCATCGGGGCGCTGACCAAGGAGCTCGGCCCCACGCCGCTCATCGGGTTCGCCGGCGCCCCGTTCACGCTCGCGTCGTACCTGATCGAGGGCGGCCCCTCCAAGAACCACGACCACACCAAGGCCATGATGTACGGCGAGCCCGCGCTGTGGCACGCGCTCATGGGCCGCCTCACCGACATCACGCTGTCCTACCTGCGGGTGCAGATCGACGCCGGCGTCTCGGCGGTCCAGCTCTTCGACTCCTGGGTCGGCGCCGTCGCCCCCGACGACTACCGCGAGTTCGTCCTCCCCTACACCAGCCGCATCTTCGCCGGGCTTGCCGACCTGGACGTGCCGCGCATCCACTTCGGCGTGGGCACCGGCGAGCTGCTCGGGCTGCTGGGCGAGGCGGGCGCCGACGTGGTGGGCGTCGACTGGCGGGTGCCGCTCGACGAGGCCGCGCGCCGCGTCGGCCCCGGCAAGGCGCTCCAGGGCAACCTCGACCCCGCCGTGCTGTTCGCGCCGTGGGACGTCGTCGAGGGCCGCGCCCGCGACATCGTCGAGCGGGGCCGGGCGGCCGAGGGCCATGTGTTCAACCTCGGCCACGGGGTGCTGCCCACGACCGACCCCGGCCAGCTCGCCCGCCTCACCGACCTCGTGCACGAGGCCTCCGCCCGCTGATCACCGCTCCCGCGGGGCCTCGGGCTCCTGTGGCGCATGGGGCTCCTCGGGCTTCTCGGGAGCGTCCGGTACGGGCCGTCGCGCCGCCCCCGGGCCGGGCAGGAAGGACGGCACGCGCCGCCGTACGGCCACGTAGGCGACCCACAGCACGCCGAGCACCACCAGCCAGGGCAGGAGCGCGCCGAAGACCGTCAGGGCGATCCTGGTCGTGCTCGCCAGGGCGTGCCAGCCCGCCTTGAGGCCGCTGAGGAAGTTCGGCGGCGCGGGCTTCGGCTTGGGCGGCGCGGGGGCGGGCCGGGTGACGTGCACGAGCTGGAGGGTCAGCGTTCCGAGGGAGGTCTGGGCAGCCAGGGTCCTCTGCCGGGCCTGCAGCGACTCCAGGTCGCCCTCGCGGGTGGAGATCTCCCGCTCGACCTCCAGCACCTGGCCGATGGTCTTGGCCTTGGCCATGAACTTCCTGACCTGTTCGAGCGCGGACTTGGACGACTTGATCCGGCTGTCGACGTCCGCGATCTGCTGGCTCACGTCCTCGGTGCCAAGACTCAGCGACTCCCGTACGCCGAGATCCTTGCCGAGCTGGGCCACCACGGCCTGATAGCGGTCCGGGGGGATCTTGAAGACGATGGACGACCTGCCCTCGCGCCCGTACGAGGTGGACTGCTCGCTGTCCACGCGCCCGCCCGCCGCGGCGACGATCTGCTTGGCCTTCTCGCCGGCGACGGTCACGTCCTTGACGCGGACCTCCATCTCGCCGGTGTAGACGATGGACCGGTCCGCCTGCCGGACCTCCACCTTGGCTGAGTCCCCGGAGGAGCGGGACCCGGAGTCCTGGCCCGTGGCCCCGCTCCCGCCCTGCCCGGTGCGGCCCGCCGCCGGCGCGGGGGCCCGCGCGTCCACCGGCGGGGCGGCCGGGGCGGCCCCCGAGCTCGACTGATCCTGTGACCCCCCGCAGGCCGAGACGGCGAGGACGACGGCCACCAGGGTCGCTAACAGCGAGGGGCGGCTCCGTAATCTGCTCATGCCCTTGTTGACGAGACCCGCGGGCGCCGGGTTTGACCAAGCCGCGTCACAATGGCGTCACGTTCTCCGTCCCCCGCCCCAGAGCCTGGCCGTGACCAGCGCGCGAGGTGCTCGCGGGCGGGTAACGTCTGGAGACATGGAAGGGACTCGGCGGCATGTCGTGGTCGTGGGCGGGGGCATCGCCGGGCTGGCCGCGGCGTGGCATCTTCGCCATGAGGACGACAGCCTCTCAGTGACCGTGCTGGACGGCGCCTCGCGTGTCGGCGGCAAGCTGCGCGCCTCCGAGGTCGCGGGCATGCCCGTGGACGAGGGCGCCGAGGCCATGCTGGCCCGCCGTCCCGAGGGCAAGGAGCTCGCCCGCATGGTCGGGCTCGGCGACGAGCTGGTCCATCCGGGCACCACGGGCGCTTCGGTCTGGACCCGGGGCGCGCTGCGGGCCATGCCCAAGGGCCATGTCATGGGCGTTCCCTCCGACATCATCGAGCTCGGCCGCTCCGGAGTCCTGTCGCCCGCGGGCCTCGCCCGGGTGCCGCTCGACCAGATCCTGCCCGCGACGCTGGTCACCTCCGACGTCTCGGTCGCGGCGTACATCCGGGCGCGCATGGGCGGCGAGGTCGTCGACCGGCTGGTGGAGCCGCTGCTCGGCGGCGTCTACGCCGGGCGCGCCGAGTTCCTGTCCCTGGACGCGACCATGCCCCGCGTCGCGACGATCGCGCGCACCGAGCGCTCGCTGCTGAAGGCCGCCCGGTCGATCAGCGGGGAGGCGCCCAAGGACGCCGGCCCGGTGTTCACCACGCTGAAGGCCGGCATGGGGAGCCTGCCCGGCGCGGTCGCGGCGGCGTCCGGCGCCGACATCAGGACCGGCGTCATGGTGCGCGAGCTCAGGCGCACCCGCACCGGCTGGCGCCTGGTGACCGGGCCCACCAGAGATCCCGAGACGATCGAGGCCGACGCGGTGATCGTGGCGGTGCCCGCGCCGGCGGCGGGCAGGCTGCTCGCCGACGAGGTGCCGAAGGCCGCCGCCGAGCTGGCCCGCATCGAGTACGCCAGCATGGCGATCGTCACCCTGGCCTACCCGCGCACGGCCTTCCCCGAGCAGCCCGCCGGCAGCGGCTACCTCGTGCCTCCGATCGAGGGCCGGCCGGTCAAGGCCGTGACGTTCAGCACGATCAAGTGGCCGCACCTGGCCAAGAGCGATCCCGGCCTGCTGGTGCTACGCTGCTCGATCGGGCGCCTGGGCGAGGAGTTCATCCTCCAGCGTGACGACAACGAGCTGGTGGCGCTCGCCATGGCCGAGATGGCCGAGACCATGGGGGTCAGGGGGCTGCCGCTTTCGACGCGGGTGAGCCGCTGGGGCGGCGCGCTGCCGCAGTATGACGTGGGCCACCTCGACCGGGTCGCGCGCGTCCGCGCGGCGGTCGCCGTGCAGCCCGGCCTCGCGGTGTGCGGGGCCGCGTACGACGGGCTGGGCATCCCGGCCTGCGTCGCGACCGCCCGCACGGCCGCGGCGGGGGTCCTCGCGTACCTCCGGGAGGAGCGCGGGGGAGAATGGCGTGAGGACCAGCGAGCGGCCGGCACCCGCTGAGAGCCCCGCTGGCGCAAGGCGATTGAAGCTGTCGATGGAAGGCGAGTGCGATCAGTGACGGAGAGCAGTGCGCGGCCCAAGGCGCGCGATCTCAACCAGGTCATCCGCTACACCATGTGGTCGGTCTTCCGGGTGCGCGAGCCGCTGCCGGGCGACCGGCAGGAGCTGGCCCACGAGGTCGAGGCCGTGCTCTCGCAGGCCGCCGAGAAGGACGTCGTGACCCGGGGCTCGTATGAGGTGGCCGGCTTCCGGGCCGACGCCGACTACATGTTCTGGTGGCACTCCACCACGCCCGAGGATCTCCAGGAGGTCTACGGCCGCTTCCGGCGCACCTCCCTGGGCCGGGCGAGCGAGCCGGTCTGGTCGGTGATGGCGCTGCACCGCCCCGCGGAGTTCAACAAGTCGCACATCCCGGCCTTCCTGGCCGAGGAGGAGCCGCGCGGCTACGTCTGCGTCTACCCGTTCGTGCGCTCCCTGGAGTGGTACCTCCTGGAGGACTCCGAGCGCCGCGCCATGCTGGCCGAGCACGGCAGGCTCGCCCGTGACTACCCCGACGTGCGGGCCAACACGGTGGCGTCGTTCGCGCTCAACGACTTCGAGTGGATCCTCGCCTTCGAGGCCGACGAGCTGCACCGCATCGTCGACCTCATGCGGCACCTGCGCGCCTCGGAGGCCCGCAGGCACACTCGCATCGAGGTGCCGTTCTACACCGGCACCCGCAAGCCTCTGGAGGAGCTGGTGGCCGCTCTGCCGTAACCGGCCACCGGGGTGCAAACCCCGACATGTGTCACTCTTGCCCCAAACACCCCATGCCTGTGATTGCATGAACAACTCACGTGAGTTCGCGATCTTTGGCATACTCAGGGGGATATCCCATGTCGATGTGAGGCAAAGGGTGAAGAGTGGCAAGAGTCTGGCACGTTCCAGGCGAGGGGGGCACCGGCGGCGCAAGGCGCGCCGGGCACGGGTTCTAGAGCTTTCCGCCGGGCTGACCGCCGTCGTGGTGGCGGGCCTGGCGGTCGGCGCGGTGTTCGTACGGCCCGGCGGCGGGGCGCCGGCGTCCGGCGTCCCCTCGCGCGCACCGAGCGCCGAGGGCGCGCCCTCAGCGACGCCGGCCCCGGCCGGGAAGGGCTCCGGCGTCGAGGCGGCGAGCTCGGGCGCCAAGAAGGCGCGCGGCGCGGCGGAGACCGCCTCGGGCCCGTCGAAGCACACCGACGCCAAGGCGGTGAGCTACTTCAAGAAGCGGTGGGTGGACGACAAGGCCGTCAAGCGGATCACCGACATCCGCACCGTGGGGAAGTACCTGCGGATCTACACCGACCTGCCGGAGTCGGCCCACAACTCCAAGTCGGCGATCGACCTGTGCAAGCGGGGTCTCGAATACCTCGTGCAGGAGGTCGGCGACCAGCACCCGATCGTGTTCGTCCAGGCGGAGTACGGCCAGAACGGCAACCCGGTGCTCGCCAACATCCTCGGCCCGGGGGACAACTCGTGCCGGCTCACCCATCCGGCTCCGGACTAGGGGAGCCGGGCCTCGGGGGTTCGGGCCTTCGGGGTTCGGGCCGCCTCACCCGCACCCGGGTCCTGCCGCAGACCACGCAGCGCTGCGTGACCACCTGGCCTATGGCCTCGATGGTCTCCCACCTGTGGCGTAGGTGCACGCAGCCTCCGGACGGGACGGAACCTGCTGGTCGATTGGGGCGGAGGACTTTCAGGTGTTCCTACCCGGCCTTGGGTCCCGCATGCACCGTCCGTGACGTTCCGTGCGCCCGTCATCACTGATCGCGAGCCGCTCGCCGGACGGCCCGCGACCTCACGCCGGGGGCCGCTACTCGCCCGGCACGAGCCGCAGCGAGACGGAGTTGATGCAGTAGCGGTCGTCGGTCGGGGTCGGGTAGCCCTCTCCGTGGAAGACGTGCCCGAGGTGGGAGTCGCAGCGGGCGCACCGGACCTCGACGCGGGTCATGCCGAGCGAGTGATCCTCGATGAGGGTCACGGCCTCGGACTCCGACGGCTCGAAGAACGACGGCCACCCGCAGTGCGAGTCGAACTTCGTGTCGGAGCGGAACAGCTCGGCCCCGCAGGCGCGGCAGGAGTAGACCCCTGTCGTCTTGGTGTCGACGTACTCTCCGGTGAACGGACGCTCCGTGCCCGCCTGCCGCAGCACGCGGAACTCCTCGGGGGACAGCTGGACACGCCAGTCGGCGTCACTCTTGACCACCTTCTCCATGCCTCCAGCCTATGCGCGTGCGCGGTCGGGGCGATCCCCGGATCCGGGACGTAAGGACCTCGTCAGACATCTGGCGAAATTCTGCTGGCCGAGCATCCTTTCCGACTGCTTTCAGCGTCTTTATCGGTGGAGGGTTGATCACCTCCAGTTGAGGGAGGATCGCCGGTCCGTCCCCGCCTCAGGCGGTGCCCGCGTCCACGCGGCGCGCCGTCGCGGGCCGGGGGAGGCCGCCGGACGGGTGGCACGTCAGCGCCGGGTCCGGTGATCGTGGCGGGCGATCGTCGAGGTCCGTCCCGTTCGAGCGCCCGGTCCGCCACCGAGGTACTCCGGGACGGGCCGTCCCACGCCCGGTTCACCGGGGGACGTTCCGGTTTCTGTCACCGCCGCGGGGTACGGTCGGAGGCATGGCGTCGCCGTTCATCGAGCTGAACGTCGGGGGCCGGGTCATCAAGGTGACCAACCCCGACAAGATCTACTTCCCCGACATCGGGGCCACCAAGCGCGAGCTGGTCGAGTACTACATCTCGGTCGGCGAGGGGGCTCTGCGCGCGCTCAAGGACCGTCCCACCTACCTCAAGCGCCACCCCGACGGTGTGCAGTCCGAGGCGATCTACCAGAAGCGCATCCCGCCCAGGCACCCCGACTGGCTGGAGACCGTCACCATCCGGTTCCCGAGCGGCCGCACCGCCGACGCCTTGCGCGTCACCGAGGTCGCCGCCATCGCCTACTGCGCCAACCTCGGCACCATCGACTTCCACCCGTGGCCCACCCGCGCCGACGACGTCGAGCATCCCGACGAGCTGCGCATCGACCTCGACCCCCAGCCCGGCACCGATTTCGACGACGCCAGGGAGACCGCGTTCGCCGTGCTCGAGGTCCTCGACGAGCTCGGCATGCGCGGCTTCCCCAAGACCTCGGGCACCAGGGGCATCCACATCAACGTGCGCATCGAGCGCCGGTGGTCGTTCACCGAGGTGCGGCAGAGCGCCATCGGCCTCGCCCGCGAGGTGGAGCGCCGCCGCCCCGACCTCACCACCACGGCCTGGTGGAAGGAGGAGCGCGGCGAGAAGGTCTTCATCGACTACAACCAGAACGCGCGCGACCGCACCATCGCCAGCGCCTACTCCGTGCGCGCCAGGCCGTACGCCCCGGTGTCCACGCCGGTGACCTGGCAGGAGCTGGCCGACGTCGATCCGCGCGACTTCGACATCCGCACCGTCCCGCCGAGGTTCGCCGAGCTGGGCGACGTGCACAGGGAGATCGACGACCGCGCGTTCTCCATCGAGCCCCTGCTGGAGTGGTACGCCAAGGACGAGCGCGGCGACATGCCGTACCCGCCCAACTACCCGAAGATGCCCGGCGAACCCAAACGCGTGCAGCCCAGCAAGGCGAGGCCGTCCGGCGCCGACGACGAGGCCGGCTGATTCCGCGACGGCCGTAGCGCTCACCGCCAAGCGCGGCGCCCGCGCACGACGGTAGTGCCCGGCGTCGCCGGGGTGGGCGTGGTTCCCGGCTCGGGTGTCATCGGGCCGGCTTGTGGATCACCGCAGCACGCCGCCGTTGAGATGGTGGCGTGCCACGGCAATGCGTGATCACTTCGCTACTCTTGGCGATGATCGTTTGTGTCCTCCGACGCCATGGCGAGCACTGGTCGCTCCGCGCGAACAGCGTTCCCCCGAGGTCATGACCGCCGGGGCATCTCTATCGAGGGAGAACGCATGTCCGTCAAGAGGTCCATGACCGTCGCCGCTCTGGCGATCGGTGCCGTGCTGATGGCCGGGGGGACCGCACACGCCGAGCAGAGCCCGACCACCGAGCCGATGTCAGCGGCGAAGGCGCCGTCAGCGGGGTCCGCCATCCAGATCGGCGCCGGCCGCACCGACCCCGGAGTGGGCTGGGTCGCGTACAACACCAACGGCATCTCCTTGGACGTCGACACCAGTTCCGCCAACTTCGCCGGCACGCCGGTCTACCTCATCTCCCTCGGTGGCATCGACAAGCATTTCCAGCTGACAGGCGCCAACGCCGTCTACGGAGCGACCGCGAAGAGCTTCCGCGTGTACCTGCGGTACAGCGACTGGGCCTCCCTGACGCCCGCCGACGCGAAGACGAGGGGGTGGTTCGTCAACTGGGTCGGCGTCACGACCCCGTGAGTCCTGCCCTCGCCGTGCCAGGCTGATCGGCTCACGGCGCAGGGAGAGTGCTTTCTTCGCCGTACGGGGCGCGGGCCGCTGTGGTGGCCCGCGCCCGCGCCCGCAGGCGAACCCGAGCGCGTGCGGCGTCGCAAGGCGATGCCGTAGGCGCCGGTCAGCCGATCAGCGCCTCGGCGAGCTTGCGGTAGTCGTCCAGGGGGTCGGTGCCCGGGTCGGTCAGGAGCTGGATGTTCACGTGGTCGGCGCCCGCGGCGAGGTGCTCGTCGATCCGGCCCTTGACCGTGGCCGGGTCGCCGTAGACGACCAGGGCGTCGATCAGGCGGTCGCTGCCCTCACCGGCCAGGTCGTCGTCGCCGAATCCCAGCCTGCGCCAGTTGGAGGTGTAGTTCCGGAGGCCCAGGTACATCCGTACGGCCTGCCGGGCGAGCCCGCGCGCGTGGTCCACGTCCTGGCTGAGGATGACCTTCTGCTCCGGGGCCAGCAGCGCGCCCGCGCCGAGGATCTCGCGGGCCTGCCTGGTGTGCTCGGGCGTGGTGAGGTACGGATGGGCGCCGGCGCTGCGCTCGGCGGACAGCCGCAGGACCTTCGGGCCGAGCGCCGCGAGCACCCGGCTCTCGACCGGCACCCCGGCCGCGTCGAGCCCGTCGAGGTAGCTCTCCAGAGCGGCGTACGGCTTGGTGAACTCCGAAGTCGCCTCGGGGTGTCCCGCTCCGATGCCGAGCAGGAAGCGGCCCGGGTGTGCGGCCTCGATCCGGTTGAACGAGGCCCCGACGGTCTGCGGGTCGTCCTTCCAGATGTTGACGATGCCGGTGGCGACGGTCAGCGTCGTGGTGGCGTCGAGGAGCTCCTCGACGAGCCGCAGGTCGCCGTCCGGCGACCCGCCCACCCAGAGCGCGGTGTAGCCGAGCTGTTCCAGCGACAGCGCCAGCTTCGGGGTGAACGCGGGCCTCGCCTGCCAGACACCGATCTCACCGACTGTGGGCCTCGTCATGTTCGTCGTCCTTTCGATGGTCCTGCTCCGTCCCCTGCGCCCTGGGGATCGTGCCGGGACCCCGGAAGGGCGGCGCCGGGCAACTCCCCACAACGGCGATAGGGATCAACACTCGGGGGACCGGAATTATTCAGGCTCGTGCGGCGTGGTGCCCGCTCCGACGTCGGCGTGGCGGGACATGGTCGCGGCGGCCCGGCGGACGGCGCCAACGGGGACGGTGGGGACCAGCTTGTCCAGGAAGGCGTACCTGCGGGCCAGAGAGGCGATGTAGGCCCCGCCGGTGCCCGCGGTGGCCCGTACGTCGTGCCACCAGTCGGCGATGTCCCCCCAGCCGGGCGCGGCGAGGGACCCGCCGAACTGCTGCACCGCCAGCGCCGAGCACACCCCGGCGAACGCCAGGCGGTCGGCCAGCGGCCAGCCCGAGAGCGTGCCGAGGACCATGCCCGCGCCGAAGACGTCGCCGGCGCCGGTCGGGTCGAGCGCGGTCACCCGCAGCGCCGGGACGTACGCCTCCTCGCCGGTCGTGGAGTCGATCGCCATCGCGCCGTTGGCGCCGTCGGTGACCACGGCCAGCGGGACCCGGTCGGCGATCTCGTACAGGGCCTCGCGCGGGGTCTCGGTGCCGGTGTACGCCATGGCCTCCACGGCGTTCGGCATGAAGGCGTGGCAGACGGCGAGCTGGTCGAGCAGGGTGGGGGACCAGGTCTCCGAGGGGTCCCAGCCGACGTCGGCGAAGATCAGCGCGCCGTCCTTGTGCGCGAGGTCGGCCCAGGTGCCGGTGTCGCCGCCGCCAAGCGGCTCCTCCACCGACAGCGGCACGATCACCGCGCTGGAGCGGGGCGGCCGGCCGATCATCTCGGTCGCGGCCATGGGCGGGGGATGGCCGTGGGTGACCATGCTGCGGTCGCGGTTCACGGCCATCGAGACCGTCACAGGGGAGTGCCAGCGCTGGAACCGGCGCGACCGGGACAGGTCGACGGACTCCTGCTCCGACAGGATGCGCCAGTTGAAGTCGGCGTAGTCGTCGTCGCCGAACGCGGCGGCCATGGAGGTGCGCAGGCCGAGGCGGCTGGAGGCGATCGCGAGGTTCGCGATGCCGCCCGGGCACGACCCCATGCCGTCGGCCCAGACCTCGGTGCCGGCGGCCGGCATCGCCTGGAGCCCCGTGAAGACGATGTCGAGGAAGACGGTGCCCGCCGTGAACACGTCGAACTCTGGCCCGTCCGGGCTGCGTTGATCGGCTAGTGGGTCGTACGCCTGGCCAGACACGGAGTGAGTCCTCCTCGACTGAGCGAAGATGTGCGCACTCTTGCACGTTTCGCCCGCCCAGATCAAGAGTTGGCGGGCGATGATGCTCATTTTTGCTTAGTGGCGCGCAAGGATGACTGATACCATCCTGGCTGTGCTCCAGCACGTCCGGCATGCCGAGATCATGCAGCGGGTCCGCCTCGCGGGCGCGACGAGCGTGCGCGACCTGGCCGCCCAGCTCGGCGTCAGCCCCTCGACCATCCGCCGCGACCTGGAGATCCTCGACCGCGACGGCACGCTCACGCGCGTGCGCGGGGGAGCGCTCGCGAGCGGCGGAGCGCCGGCCGACGACGACCTCGTCTCCGCGCGGGTCGCGAGCCCCGGCGAGCGCGACAAGGACGCCGTGGCCGCCCGCGCCGCGCGGCTCGTCCGCGACGGCGACGTCGTGCTGCTCGACATCGGCACCACCACCGTGCTGCTGGCCCGGCACCTGACCGGCCGCCGCGTCACCGTGGTCACCTCCAGCCTGGCCGTCGTCGACGTCCTGCGCGGCGACTCCGCCGTCGAGCTGCTGCTGCTCGGCGGCATGCTCCGCCGCGCCCACCACTCCTCGCTCGTCGGCGTGCTGACCGAGGAGGCCCTGCGCCAGGTGTCCGCCGACCGCGTCTTCCTGAGCGCCAGCGGCGTGCGCCCCGACGGGCAGGTGACCGACTCCACGATCGCCGAGGTCTCGCTCAAGCGGGCCATGATGGTGGCCGCCGGGCAGGTGGTCCTCCTGGTCGACCGGCACAAGTTCCCCGGCAACGGGGCCCTGCGGGTGTGCGGCCCCGAGGAGCTCGACGTGGTCGTGACGAACGACGGCGCCGACGAGCCGACCGTCCGCACCCTCACCGCGGCGGGCGCGCAGGTGCTGCTGACTTGAAGGAGCAGGTATGAGGCTGGCCATCCTCGGCGGCGGCGGTTTCCGCGTCCCGCTGGTCTACGGCGCGCTGCTGCGCGACACCGGCAGGCCGAGGGTCGAGGAGGTCGTGCTGTACGACGTCTCCGAGGAGCGCCTGACCGCCGTCGGCCACGTGCTCGCGCAGCTCGCGGCGGGGTATGACGACCCGCCGCGCGTGCGCGTCACCACCGACCTCGACGACGCGCTGCGCGACGCCACGTTCGTGTTCTCGGCGATCAGGGTGGGCGGGCTGGAGGGGCGCACCGCGGACGAGCGGGTCGCGCTCGACCTCGGCATCCTCGGCCAGGAGACCATCGGCCCGGGTGGCATCGCCTTCGGCCTGCGCACGATCCCGGTGGCCCTGCACGTGGCCGAGCGCGTCGCCGTGGTCGCGCCCCGGGCGTGGGTCATCAACTTCACCAACCCCGCCGGCATGATCACCGAGGCCATGCAGCGGGTCCTGGGCGACCGCGTGGTGGGCATCTGCGACTCGCCGGTCGGGCTGATCCGCCGGGCCGCCAGGTCGCTCGGCCTCGACCCCGCCCGCACCGCCCCCGACTACGTCGGGCTCAACCACCTCGGCTGGCTGCGCGGGCTGTCGTACGGCGGCCGTGACGTCCTTCCCGACCTGCTCGCCGACGACACGGCGCTCAAGCTGGTGGAGGAGGCGCGGCTGTTCGGCCCCGAGTGGGTGCGGTCGCTCGGCGCGCTGCCGAACGAATACCTGTACTACTACTACTTCACCCGGGAGGCCGTGGCCGCGATCGGCGGCGCGGCCCAGACCCGCGGTGAGGCGCTGCTCCAGCAGCAGGAGCGCTTCTACTCGGCGGTGCGCCGCGAGCCAGAGCACGCGCTGGCCGAGTGGCAGCGCGCCCGCAGGGAGCGCGACGCCTCCTACATGGCCGAGACCCGCGACACCGCCCAGGCGGGCGAGCGTGACGCGGCCGATCTGTCGGCCGGCGGGTACGAGGGCATCGCGCTCGCGCTGATGACCACCATCGCCAGGGGCGGCACCACCACCATGATCCTCAACGTCCGCAACGGCTCGGCGGTCGCCGGGATGCCGCCCGAGGCCGTCGTGGAGATCCCGTGCGTGGTGGACGCCGGCGGGGTGCGGCCGCTGGCGACCAAGCCGCTGCCCGGCCAGTTCCTCGGGCTCGTCCAGCAGGTCAAGGCCGTCGAGCAGCTCACCATCGAGGCGGCGGTGACCGGCTCGGCGGGCGTGGCGCTACGGGCGTTCGCCTCGCACCCGCTGGTCGACTCGGTCTCCGTGGCCCGCCTCCTGCTCGACGGCTACCGCGCCCGCATCCCCGAGCTCGCGTCGGTCCTGCCTCCCGCGCCCGGCGCGGCGCGTTAGCTCCTCGATGGGCCGGCGATGACAAGGTCGCCGTCAGGTCTGGATGATCGCGGCCTTCTCCCGCGTGTACGCGAGGACGGAGTCATGGCCGTAGCCGCTGTCCTTGACGCCGCCGAACGGCAGCCCGGGAGGCATCTGGCGGAAGGTGTTGACCCAGACCGTGCCGCTCTGCAGGTCGCGGACGAACCGGTGCGCCCGGCCGAGGTCGCGGGTCCAGACGCCGGCGGCGAGGCCGTAGGAGGAGTCGTTGGAGATGGCCAGCGCCTCCTCGTCGGTGTCGAAGGGGATGGCCACCGCGACCGGGCCGAAGATCTCCTCCTGGCACACGCGGAGCGAGTTGTCGGTGGTGGTGTAGAGCGTCGGGGCCACCCAGTAGCCTCCTGGCATCGAGGGGACCACCGAGGCGCCGCAGGTGCCGCCGAAGACCAGCTCGGCGCCCTCCTTCTCGGCGATCTCCAGATATCCGGTGACCCGCTCGTACTGGCCCGCCGACACGATCGGGCCCATCGTCGTCGAGAGGTCGAGCGGGTCGGCCAGCGTGAGGCCTGCGGCGATGGAGGCGACGCGCTCGATCATCTCGTCCCAGACGGGCCGCTGGATCAGGATGCGCGAGCCCGCGACGCACACCTGCCCGGCGTTGCCCGTGTAGACGGAGTTGACCGTTACGCCCTGGGCGGCGGCGTCCAGGTCGGCGTCCGCGAACACGATGTTGGGGGACTTGCCGCCGAGCTCGAAGGTGAGCGGCTTCAGCGAGTCGGCGCTGGCCCGCGTGATGGCCTGGCCCGTCTGGGTGGAGCCGGTCAGGCTGATCTTGGCGACCCCCCGGTGCCGTACCAGCGCGTCGCCGGCCTCCTCGCCGAGCCCGCTGACGATGTTCAGCACTCCGGGCGGCAGCACGTCCGCCAGCAGCTCGCCGAGCCGCAGCACGGACGCGCACGCCTGCTCGGCGGGTTTGACGATCACGGTGTTCCCGGCGGCCAGCGCGTACGCGGCCTTGGCCGAGAACGTCGAGATGGGGGAGTTCCACGGGATGATGCCCAGCACCACGCCGTACGGCTCGCGCCGGGTGAGGCCGAGCGTGTCGGGGCCGAGGATGACCGTGTCGCCCTTCACGGCGTCGAGGACGTCTCCCGCGGCGATCCGCCACAGATACGTCATGCCGGGCAGGTCCTTCTTCAGGGTGTCGCGCAGGATGCGGCCGTTGTCGCGCGTCTCGATCCGGGCCAGCTCGTCGGCGTTGGCCGCGAAGACCTCGGCCACCTCGCGCAGGAAGCCGGCGCGCCCGAGGGCGGGCATCGCCGACCAGCCGGGGAACGCCTTCCTCGCGGCGGCGACGGCGGCGTCCGCGTCGGCCCGGCCGCTCGCGGGGATCCGTGCCCAGACCTCGCCGGTCGCCGGGTTGACCGAGTCCAGCGTGCGGCCGTCCGCGGCGGGTGCCAGCGCGCCCCCGATCAGGTTGCGGTACTCCGCGATGCTCTCCGCCATCCTCAACTCCCGCGTCGGCCGGACCGGATCTAACCAAGCGATTAACCAAGCGATTAACCAAGCGTACGCTTGCTCAACAACATCCGGGAAGCCGTGCGATTCGGTCATCGGCCGGGCCGTTATCGGGCCTGACATATCACGGTTTATGATCAAGATTGGTTGCTGCTGTGGAATGACGGCTTTGCCGATTAATTTGGAGTTCCAGTCGTCCCACCTCCGACAGGAGAGCCCCGTGACCGAAAGCTCGTTGCCGCCCGGCGAGCCGCAAAAGATCGACACCACGGTCTCCCACTCGCCACGGATCTGGAACTACTGGCTCGGAGGCAAGGACAACTACCAGGTCGATCGCGAGGTCGGCGACCAGTTCCGCGAGGTCTTCCCCGACATCGTGGAGATCGCTCGCAGCTCGCGCACGTTCCTGTCGCGCGCGGTGACCTATCTGGCCGCGGAGGCGGGCGTCCGCCAGTTCCTGGACATCGGCACCGGGCTGCCGACCCAGGACAACACCCACGAGGTCGCCCAGCGGATCGCTCCGGAGTCCCGAATCGTCTATGTCGACAACGACCCGGTGGTGCTGACGCACGCCCGCGCCCTGCTCGTCAGCGCGCCGGAAGGCGTCACCCAGTACATCGACGCCGACCTGCGCGACCCCGAGACGATCCTGGAGGCCGCGGGCCGCACCACTCTGGACTTCGGCCGGCCGGTGGCCCTGATGCTGCTGAACATCCTCGGTCACGTCTCCGACATCGAGGAGGCGCGCTCCATCGTCAAGCGCCTGACCGACGCCCTGCCCTCCGGCAGCTACCTGGCGATCGCCGACGGCACCAACGTCGTGCGAGGGCCGGAGTTCGAGGCGGCGATCGCCATCTGGAACGCCAGCGGCTCGGTCCCCTACAACCTTCGCTCCCCGGAGCAGATCAGCGGCTTTTTCGACGGCCTGGAGCTCGTCGAGCCGGGCGTGGTCTCCTGCCCCAGCTGGCGGCCGGACCCCCACGAGAGCCAGTTCGTCCGCGAGGTGGACGAGTTCTGCGGGCTCGGGCGGAAGGCCTGACGGCCGCGCACGCGGGAACGGGACGGCACGTGCCTGGGGGGCACGTGCCGCCCCGCGCGCCGGGCGGTGCTCAGTGCACGCCGGCCCGGTCGCTCACCCCGTCGTAGCCCGGGGCGTCGCCGGCCGGCCGAGGGCCGCTACGACTCGGTGACCGGGGTTTCCTCGGTCGTCGTCTCCGCGGTGTAGACGCCCCACATCTTGGCGGACGACGGCTCGGTGTACGCCTTGCAGGCGAGTGACGTCTCGATGGAGGACTGCTGCTCCTTTATGTCGGGGAGGGCGCTCTGGCACGACGCCAGGGACTCGTACCCGCCCTTGATCAGGTCATCGGAAGGAGTGGCAGCGAGGGCCGCCGACGCGAGCGTCGCGGGTACGACGAGCGCGCCGCTCAGGGCGAGCGCTGCAAAGACGTTTCTCCTCATGGAGATCGACCTCCTCTCGTGCCGCCGAAGGTGGCGGCCAAATGAGAGCGTGACGCAGCGGGCGTCACCGGAGCATGACGCGTGCGTGACGGAGGTCAGCGCTCCGGCGACCCGGCAGGCTGCATGCTGACCCAATAAAACGGGACATATCGCCATCTACCGGGTACATAGCCGGGGAAGAGACGGCGACGGGAGGGCTGCTTACCAGACGACTCGCTTTCCACGCGGGAGGCAGCAGAACAATGGAGAGCGGCGACCGGCCCGTTCTGCGGGTCGACCTTCTGGGGGGTTTCCGGCTGCTGGCCGGGGGCGAGCAGGTGACGGTCTCGGGAGGATCCGAGCGCCTTCTGTCGTTCGTCGCCCTCTGCGGCCAGGCCGTGCCCAGGACTCTGATGGCAGGCACGCTGTGGCCCGACCGGCCCGAGCGGCGCGCGTACGCCAGCCTCCGGTCGGCGCTGGCGCGTCTCGAAGGGGTCGGACGGCAGATCCTCGACATCGGCGCGACCGAGGTACGCCTCAGGCCCGCCGCCGGGGTCGACGTGGACGAGGCCCGGTCGCTGGCCAGGCGCATCCTCGACCCGGGCACCCCGACGCCCGAACAGGACCTCAGCGCGGCCGCGGTGGAGACGCTGTCGGTCGACCTGCTGCCCGGCTGGTACGACGACTGGGTGGTCCACGAGGCCGAGGAGTGGCACCAGCTGCGCCTGCACGCCCTGGAAGCCCTGGCCGAGGACTTCATCAGGGCCGGCCGGTTCGCCGACGCGGTCGCCGCCGCCGGCGTGGCCGTACGGGCGGAGCCGCTGCGCGAGAGTGCCCACGCCGCGCTGATCCGCGCCCATCTCGCGGAAGGCAACCAGGCCGAGGCGCTCCGCGACTTCGAGCGCTACGAGCACCTTCTGGGCTCTGAGCTGGGACTCCGCCCGACACCGCTCGTGAGTGAGCTCGTCGCCGGCCTGCGCGCCATCGTCCATCGTTGAAACGCGGTCGCCCGCCCTCGAAAGCGTCGCGGCGTCGCCCCCTCGTCACGTTGGTGTCACGACACGGTGGCGCGGTGCCGGAAACCATGTGGTTCGACGAAAGGACGGTCACTCGGGACGGTCGACGACCACTACGGGTGGCCCGGACACAGAAGGAGTCGGCACATGGTAGGCAAGCGGCCTTTGACACTGCTCGGTCCGGCACTCGTCTCGCTCGCGCTCTGGCCCACCGCAGGAGTCGCGCAGGCCTCTGCCGTCCCGAGCCCGGCGACGGCGGTGGTCGCCGGCGCCGAGTACGGCGCGACGGCAGCGGGACTCCGCGTCATGCCAGGCGACGACGGTGACCGCGGCCGGTACGGCGACCACGGCAGATCCGAGCGGCGCGGCCGGTCGGAGATGCGGGACCATCGCGGCAGGTCCGAGCGACGTGGCCGGTCGGAGATGCGGGAGGACCGCGGTAGGTCCGAGCGACGCGGTCGGTCGGAGATGCGGGAGGACCGTGGCAGGTCCGAGCGGCGCGGTCGGTCGGAGATGCGGGAGGACCGTGGCAGGTCCGAGCGGCGCGGTCGGTCGGAGATGCGGGAGGACCGTGGCAGGTCCGAGCGGCGCGGCCGGTCGGAGATGCGAGACGATCGGATGCGGGACGACCGCATGCGGGACGATCGGATGCGGGACGACCGCATGCGGGACGACCGGATGCGGGACGACCGCATGCGGGACGACCGGATGCGGGACGACCGTGGCAGGTCCGAGCGGATCGGTCGGTCGGAGATGCGGGACGACCGCGACATGTTCTAGCGGCGCGGCCGCCAGGAGATGAGGAGGTACTGACCTGGTACCAGCGGACCTGAGCGGATACGCCTGGTCGCAAGAACAAGGGACATGGGTTACCGCCCATGTCCCTTCGGCGGCTCAGCGCATGGCCTTCCCCGTGGCAGGTGCCGTGGCGGTGGTGTGCGGTGTCGCCGTGACAGGGCTTCGGCGGGGGAGGAAGGACGCGAAGACCAGGGCGATGAGGGCCGCGCCGGCGCCGATGGCCATGACCACCCGGAAGCCGTCCGCGGACGGGAGGGTGACGGCGCCGAACGTGGTGGTCATCTGGGCCAGGACGACGCCGGCCACCGCGCCGGAGATCGAGGTCCCCATGGCCCGCATCAGCGTGTTGAGGCTGTTGGCGGCGGCCGTCTCCGACACCGGCACGGCCGCCATGAACAGGGCGGGCATGGCTCCGTACGCGAGGCCGATGCCGGCTCCGATCACGGCGGACACGAGCACGAGGTGCCAGATGGCCGACATCAGCGCGATGCTCAGGCCATAGCCGGCGGCGACCACGAGGGCGCCGAGCATCAGCGTCACCTTCGGGCCCTTGGCCTTCGAGACACGCGCGGACAGCGGCGCCATGGCCATCATCACCAGACCGGACGGCGCCAGCACCAGGCCCACGGTGAGCATCGTCTCTCCCAGGCCATAGCCGGTGGCCTTCGGCAACTGCAGCACCTGCGGGAGCACCAGGGACATCGCGAACATCGCGAACCCGAACACCGCGGACGCGAGGTTGGTGAACAGCACCTGCCGGCGAGCGGTGGTGCGCAGGTCCACCAGCGGCTGGCCGGTGCGCGACTCCCACCATCCCCACAGCAGGAGCACGGCGGCCGACGTGCCGAGCAGCCCCAGGGTCCGGGCACTGGCCCAGCCCCAGCCGGCGCCCTTGGAGATGGCCACCAGCAGGCAGAGCAGCCCGATCGACAATCCGGCCGCGCCCACCAGGTCGAAGCGTCCTCCGGTGCGGACGGCCGACTCCGGTACGAGTCTCAGCACCAGGACGGTGGCGAGGACGCCGAGGCACGCGGCCGTCCAGAACGGCGCGTGCCAGTCGGCGCGTTCGGCCAGGAGGGCGGCCGCGGGCAGGCCGAGAGCGCCGCCCACGCCCAGCGAGGCGCTCATCAGCGCGGTCGCCGCGCCGAGCCGTTCGCCTGGCAGTTCGTCGCGCATGATGCTGATCCCCAGCGGGATGACACCGGCCGCCAGACCCTGAAGAGCCCGTCCGACGACCAAGGGCGCCAGGGCGTCGCTGAGGGCGGCGACGGCAGAACCGGCCACCAGCAGGGCGAGGCTGAACAGGAGCATGCGTCGCTTGCCGTACATGTCTCCCAGCCGTCCCACCACCGGCGTCGCGACCGCGCTCGCGAGGAGCGTGGCGGTGACCGCCCAGGTGGTGTCGGACGCCGAGGCTCCGACGAGCGTGGGTAACTGGGGGACCAGCGGGATCACCAAGGTCTGCATGAGCGAGACCACGATCCCGGCCAGGGCGAGCACCACCACGATGGTGTTCGCCCGCGGTGGGCCGGCCGTTCGGGAGGATACCGCAAGGTCGTCTGGCAAGGCTGAAGCCTCCGGCGTGGGCGGTTGAGGTGCACGATGCCGCTCGATATTAAATCAAGCGCTTGACTTAAAGTTAACAGGCTGGGTTTACTGGCGGTGCTGAAAGTCGGTCCGGAGGAGGTCGTGGTGAGCCAAGGTGACGGCGAGCAGGTGCTGCACTACCCGATTCCCGGCGAGGCGGCGCTGGAGCCACCGGCTGAGTGGGCGCGGCTGCGGCAGCGGTGCCCGGTGGCGCGAGTGAAGCTGCCCAGCGGTGACGAGGCGTCGCTGCTGACTCGCTACGAAGACGTCAGGCGGGTGCTGTCCGATCCGCGGTTCACCAGGCAGCTGAACGCGGAGGACGCGGCCCGGCTCTCCGACAGCGAGTCGGGGGGCGTGTTCAACACCGAGATGGCGATGGCGATCCCGCAGGGCGGGGAGGGGCATCAGCGGTGGCGGCGCCAGGTCGGCAAGTGGTTCACGGCCAAGCGGATGGCGGCGCTGCGCCCGGTGATCGAGGCGATGGCCGAGCGGCTCGTCGACGACATGGTCGAGCTCGGTCATCCGGCGGATCTCAAGGCGAGCCTGGGTTTCCCGCTGCCGGTGTACGTGATCTGCGATCTGCTCGGGGTCCCCGCCGCCGACCGGGACAGCTTCGCCTACTGGTCCGACACGTTGCTCAACCTGACACGGTACGGCCAGGCGGAGATCGACGCGGCGCAGGCCGAGTTCGTGGAGTACATGGCCGCTCACGTGGCCGCCAAGCGGGCGGAGCCGGGTGACGATCTGCTCGGCGAGCTGATCAGGGGCACCGACGCCGAGGGCGGCGGGTTGTCCGACGGGGAGCTGGTGGCCACCGGCATGGCTCTGCTGGTGGCCGGGCACGAGACCACGGCCAACATGATCGGGAAGATGGCCGGCATGCTGCTGGCCGACCGGCGGCGCTGGGAGCGGCTGGTGGCCGACCCGTCACTGGTGCGCTTGGCGGTGGAGGAGGCCCTGCGGTTCGACGCGAATTCGGGGTTCGGCATGCCGCGCTACCTGGGCGAGGAGACCGAGATCGGGGGGACGCTGCTGCCGCGCGGCACGACGGTGGTGTGCAGTATGGCGGCGGCCAACCGCGACGAGAGCGTCTTCGACGGCGCGGGCGACATGGATCTCGGCCGCAGCCCGAACCCGCACCTGGCCTTCGGCGCCGGAGCGCACTCGTGCCTTGGGCAGGCGCTGGCCCGCACCGAGCTGCAGGTCGTGCTCGAGGTGCTGGTGCGCAGGCTGCCGTCCCTGGACCTGGCCGTCGCGGTGGAGGATCTGCGCCGCCTCGACGGGCTGGTCGTCGGCGGGCTGCGCGAAGTTCCGGTGCGGTGGTGACCATGGGCGGCAGGACCGTGCGAGCCGAGCGGGCCAGCGCGACGCGGGAGCAGATCCTGGAGGCGGCCGAGCGGCTGTTCGCCGAGCACGGGGTGTTCGCCGTGTCCAACCGCCAGGTCAGTGAGGCCGCCGGGCAGGGCAACAACGCCGCGGTCGGCTACCACTTCGGCACGAAAGCGGACCTGGTGCGGGCGATCGTGCGCAAGAACGCCGAGCGGATCGAGCACATCCGCGGGCGGATGCTGGCCGAGGCCGGCGACTCCGCCGAGGTGCGTGACTGGGTGGCCTGCCTGGTGCGTCCGGTCAGCGAGCATCTGGCCGCCATGGGCAGCCCGACCTGGTTCGCCCGGTTCGGCGCCCAGGTGATGACCGACCCCGCACTGCGCGACATCATGATCGACGAGGCTCTCACCTCGCCCACGCTCGTGCGGATCGTCGACGGGCTGCACCGTTGCCTTCCCGCGCTGCCGGTCGAGGTGCGGGCCGAGCGCGGCGACATGACCAGTCACCTGATGGTGCACGTGTGCGCAGAGCACGAACGCGCCCTGGCCCACGGCAGGCCGACCCCTCGCTCCAGCTGGCACGGCGTCGCGACCGGGCTGATCGACGCGATCGTCGGGCTGTGGTCGGCGCCCGTGACGCCGGACGTGCACGCCGGCCTGAAGCAGGAAGGACGTGGGCAGTGAAGATCAGCGTGGACGAGGGCAAGTGCTGCGGCGCGGGCCAATGCGTGCTGCTCGTGCCAGAGGTGTTCGACCAGCGCGAGGACGACGGCATCGTGGTCCTGCTGGCGGCGGAGCCCGCCGAGAACCTGCGGGCGAGGGTGCGTGAAGCCGCCGCCGTCTGTCCAGCGGCCGCCATCGAGCTGAGCGAGAGCGTGTGAACGATCCCTCCGGCGTCGTGGTGGTCGGCGTGCCCTGCGCGCCGATGCCGTCGTCGTGGCCACAGGGCTGCGGCCTCGCGCGCTCGCCGGCCAGGCCGCACTGTCCGGGGTCCACACCCTGCGCACGCTGGACGACGCCCTCGCGCTACGGGCCGGCCTGCTGGCCTCCTCGCGATGCGTGGTCGTCGGCGACGGGGTGCTCGGCGCCGAGATCGCCGCCACCGCGCGAGGGATGGGGCTGGCCGTCACCATGGCCGGCCCTCAAGGAAACCAAGCGATGACCGAAACGTTGGACCAGGCCGAGATCCCGGAGTTCCCGGGCACCAGAGCGGCGGGCTGCCCGTTCGATCCGCCGCCGGCGCTGCGGTCCCTGCAAGGACACGGCCCGCTCGTGAAGGTCAAGCTGTGGGATGGCAGCACGCCATGGCTGGTGACCCGGCACGCCGAGCAGCGGGCCCTGCTGGCCGACCCGAGGGTCAGCGCCGACATCACCCGCCCCGGCTATCCGCGTCAGGCCCCGTACAGCGGCGGCCCCCTGAGCTTCATCCTGATGGACGATCCCGAGCACGCCCGGCTGCGGCGGATGGTGACGGCGCCGTTCGCCGTCAGGCGGGTGGAAGCCCTGCGCCCGGTCGTGCGGAAGATCGTGGACGACCTCATCGACGACCTGCTGGCCGGTCCCAAGCCCGCCGACCTGGTCGAGGCGTTCGCCCTGCCGGTGCCCTCGCTGGTGATCTGCGAGGAAACCCCGGCCAGCTGGCCCTCGTGCGGGAGAGCGACGATCCGAAGCTGGTCGCCGGAGCGGTGGAGGAACTGCTGCGCTACCTCAACATCACCCACAGCGGACGCCGCCGGGTCGCGCTCGAGGACATCGAGATCGCCGGCCAGGTCATCCGCGCCGGTGACGGGCTGATCATGCCCAACGACATCGCCAACCGCGATCCCGAGACCTTCCCGACCCCGACGAACTGGACGTCCGCCGGGACGCCCGCCTGCACGTGGCCTTCGGTTTCGGAGTGCACCAGTGCCTGGGCCAGCCGCTGGCCCGGATGGAACTGCAGGTCGTCTACAGCACCCTTTACCGGCGCATTCCCACGTTGCGCCTGGCGGCGGATCTGGACCAGATCTCGTTCAAGCACGACGGGCAGGTCTATGGCGTCTACGAGCTTCCCGTGACCTGGTGACGTCGCCGGCATCTCATCAACAGCGAACAGGAGGGGTCTTCGTGAAGATAACCATCGACCAGGACAGGTGCATCGCTTCAGGGCAGTGCCTGACGGCCGCCATGGACGTGTTCGACCAGCGAGACGAGGACGGCATCGTGGTCCTGCTCAACCCCACCCCGCCGGCCGGCCTGGCCGAGGATGTCCGCCAGGCCGCGGCCGTATGCCCGGCACTCGCCATCCACGTCGAGGAATGACGAACGCCGAGTCATATGCCCGGTGTGGAAGCGGATCCCGCCCGTCGGAAGGGGAGTGGCCTCGTCCATCGTCACGTCGGTGTCACGGCGCGGTGGCGCGACCCCGGAAACCATGTGGTTCGACGCCAAGAGCGGCCACCTGGGACCGTCGACGATCATTACGGGTGGCCCGGACATGGAAAGGAGTCGGCCATGGTAGGCAAGCGATCCGTGATGCTGCTTGGTCCGGCGTTCCTCTCGCTCGCGCTCTGTACCACCGGAGCCGCACAGGCCTCCGCCGCATCACACCCAGCGACGGCGGTGGTCGCCGGCGCCGAGCAGAGCACGCCGGTGACGGCACCCGGATTCCGTGTCATGCCGCGCGACGACGGGGACCGCGACCGGTCGGAGAGGCGCGATGACCGCGACCGGTCGGAGAGGCGCGATGACCGCGACCGGTCGGAGAGGGGCGCCGAGCGGGAGCGGTCGGAGAGGCGCGCCGAGCGCGAGCGGTCCGAGCTGCGTAGGGACCTCGAGCGGTCCGAGCGGCGCAGGGAGCGTGAGCGCTCGGAGATGCGCAGGGACCTCGAGCGGTCCCAGAGGCGCCTGGAACGGGAGCGGTCAGAGATACGCAGGGAGCGCGAGCGGTCGGAGATGCGCGAACGGGAGCGCTCGGAGATGCGCGAGCGGGAGCGGTCGGAGAGGCCCAGGGAGCGCGATCGGATGGAGAGGCCGAGGGAGCGCGATCGGATGGAGAGGCCGAGGGAGCGCGATCGGATGGAGAGTCCCAGGGAGCGCGAGCGGTCGGAGATGCGCAGCGAGCGGTCGGAGAGGCGCAGCGAGCGGTCGGAGAGGCGGAGCGAGCACCAGAGGTCCGAGAGGACATCGGTGAGGGGGTACTGATCCGGCGACCAGACCAAGCCGATACGCCTGGTCATGAAGGAAGGGACATGGGTCCGCCGCCCATGTCCCTTCCGCCGCTTCGCCACAGGCGCGGGGCGTGCTCAGCGCGCGAGGATGTCGTCCAGGTTGTAGCCGACGGGGTGTTCGAGCTGCTCGTAGTCGCACGACTCGGGCGTGCGGTCGGTGCGCCACCGGCGGAACTGGGCGGTGTGCCGGAACCGGTTGCCCTCCATGTGGTCGTAGGCGACCTCCACCACCAGCTTGGGGCTGAGCGGGATGAACGCGAGGTTCTTCCCGGCGCTCCAGCGGGAGATCGCCCCCGGCATGCGCTGGGTGGTGCTCTCGTCCTGCGACATCCACGAGCTCCAGGGGTGGTCGCCGAGGTCGGTCAGCAGGTATGGCTTCAGCTCGTCGATCAGCTCGGCCCGGCGCTTCATCGGGAACGACGCCGCCACCCCCACGTGGTGCAGCACGCCCGCCGAGTCGTACAGCCCGAGCAGCAGCGATCCGACGACCGGCCCGGACTTGTGCTCGCGGTACCCGGCCACGACGCAGTCGGCCGTGCGCTCGTGCTTGACCTTGAACATCGTGCGCCGGTCGGGCTCGTACGGCTGGGTGGTGCGCTTGACCACGATGCCGTCGAGCCCGGCCCCCTCGAACATCTCGAACCACTCGCCCGCCCGCTCGTCGCTGTCGGTGACCGGCGTCAGCCGTACCCGGTCGCCCGCGCCCGCCAGGGCGTCGACCAGACGCGCGCGGCGCTCCCCGAAGGGGGTCTCCAGCAGGCTCTCGTCGCCGATGGCGAGCAGGTCGAAGGCGACGAACGACGCGGGGGTCTGCTCCGCCAGCAGCCTCACCCGCGAGGCCGCCGGGTGGATGCGCTGCTGGAGGGCGTCGAAGTCGAGGATCTGGCCGCGCCGCAGCACGATCTCGCCGTCGACCACGCACCGCTCGGGCAGCTCTCGCCTGACCGCCTCGATCAGCTCGGGGAAGTAGCGGTTGAACGGCCGCTCGTTGCGGCTGCCCAGGTAGACGTCGTCGCCGTCGCGGAACACGACGCAGCGGAAGCCGTCCCACTTGGGCTCGTAGAGCAGGGTGCCGTCCTGGGACGGCAACTCCTTGACGGCCTTGGCCAGCATCGGCGCCACGGGCGGAGCGACCGGAAGGCTCATCTCGGGTGGAAGGTTGGGTGGGGCGGGAAGGTTCATGCCTGCTCCCGTACGTACTTGCAGAAGAGGAAGCCGTCTTCCTCCAGGACGTGTGCGAGGCTCAGCCGGATGTTGGAGGCCGGGCCGTTGAGGATGCGCGCCGCGTCGCCGCCCGCCAGCAGCGGGCTGATCGTCAGGCAGAGCTCGTCCACCAGCCCGGCCGCCGCCATCTGGGCGTTGACGCGCGGACCGCCCTCGCAGAGCACCCGGCCGAGCCCGCGCTCGCGCAGCGCCTCGACCGCGAGGGGCAGGTCGACCCGCTCGTCGCCCGCGACGATCACGTCGGCGTGCCTGGCGGCCTCGTCGCGCCGGTCCTTGGGCGCGCGCTCCGTGGTGATCACGATCGTCCTGGCGTACGGCTCCGCCTCGGTGAACAGCGGGCCGGCCAGGTCGAGGTCGAGCCGCCGCGTGATGACGGCGATGGGCGGGACGAGCGGCCGTCCCCGGCGCAGCTCCGCCCACGACGCGCGCGGGCGGGCGGGGCCGTACCCCTCGGTGCGTACGGTCGCGGCACCGGCCACCACCACGTCGGCGAGGCCGCGCAGCACTCCGAAGACGCGGCGGTCGCCCTTGCCGGACAGGCCCTCGGAAAGGCCCTTCAGCCAGGCGCCCCCGTCGACGCCGGCGACCATGTTGAGGCGCAGCCACTCGCCTCGGGGGTACGCGTAGGCCTCGGCGAGGTCGACGTCGTCCGCTGAGCTGGGAAGGATGCGTCGCACGCTCTCTACCTTGGCACAGGCTGGGTGCCCGGCACGCGAGCGGGATCGGCCGTCCTTGAAGTAACGCTTCGGCATATTAGCGACATGTGAGGTATAGGGCGCGTAGCGTTACGCGGTCGTCCGGAGATGTAGGTGGGGAAGAAAATCTTCGGGGATCGGGAGGACCTTGGTGCGAGTGGTCACTGTCGCGGTGTGGCTGGTCACCACCGGGTTCGGGATCTACCTGCTGTGCCTCTGGCTGTCGGGAGGCCGGCAGACGGCCAAGGTGACCCGCTTCCCGACCGTGCTGGTCGTCATGCACCCGGTGCTCGGCGTGACCTCGCTCGCCGCCTGGGCGGCCTTCGTCCTCACCGCCCGCGGCGGCTACATCTGGCTGTCACTCGGGCTGCTCTGCCTCGCCACCCTGCTCGGCTTCGTGATGTTCACCCGCTGGCTGGGCGCCGGCAGACACGCCCGCGGCGCCGAACAGGGCTTCCCCCTCCTCCCCGTGATCCTCCACGCCGCGGCCGGAATCCTCACCTTCATCCTCATCCTCCTCGCCGCCACGACCATTTAGCCGCGCCACCGGCCGGCTTCGAAGCCATACCCGCGCTCGGCCTGGCCCCGATCCGCGCCGCGATCTTCGGCGTTCAGCGGGGTTCGACGGCCTCGAGCAGGATCTTCAACAGGTGCTGCGGGGCGTCGCGCATGAGGTTGTGCCCGCTGTCCAGCGCGTGGGTCGTCCAGGAGGGGTCCTCACGCAGGCGTTCGAAGACGGGGGTGAACGGGGACTGTTCGTCCCACCCCGCCGCGTAGACGTAGTCTCGGCGCCGGATGTGCGCGAGATCGCCGGTGAGCCGGAGCGGTTGGACCAGCGAGGCGAGCGGGTGAGGGGTGGCCCGTGCGTCGAAGAACGGCAGCGGCCGCGTCGCGTAGCCGGTCTCCACTACGTCCATGTACCACTGCCGCTCCTGGTCGGAGACCAGGTTCCAGCAGGAGTCTCCGTGCTCGGGCACGACGGCATCCAGGTACACCAGGCAGTCCACCCGTTCGGGTACGCGGTCGGCGACGCCGGTGATCACCATTCCCCCGTAGCTGTGGCCGACCAGCACCGCGTCCTGGATGTTCTCGGCCGCCAGCACGCCGCTCACGTCCTGGATGTGTGTGTCGAGGTTCACTCCGCCGTGCAGCAGGTGGCTGCGTTCGCTGAGTCCGGTCAATGTCAGCGGGTGGGCGCGGTGTCCGTGGCCGCGTAGCTGTTCGGTGAGTTCCTCGAAACACCAGCCGCCATGACACATGCCGGGGATGAGGACGAAGGTTGCCACAGCAGTGCTCCTTGTCGTTGTTGGACGTGCGCTATTTGAGAGTGGCCGAGGTGTCGTCGCCCGCGGGCGCCGGCTCGGGCGCGAGATCACCGGAGTCCGGCATCAGGTGTCTGTGTGAGTGCCATCGGGTCGCGCGCCGTGGTCGGCGGTGCCGGGGGTGCGGACGGCCTCGCGGTGGCGGCGACCAAGGCCGCCGCGGTGCACAGGATCGCGGTCCAGACCAAGGTGGCGTCGGTCGAGGTCCGATCGGCGACGATGCCGGCGATCCAGGGACCGGCGGTCTGCCCGGCCGCGAACAGCGTGGTGAAGGCCGCCAGCGTGGCGGTCCAGTCGGCGGGTGCGGTGCTGCCCCTGATGAGCGTGGTGACGGCGGCGGGAACGCCCATGAACGTCGCCCCGTAGAGGAGCGCGGAAGCGAGGATGACCGGCGGTGTGGGCGCTGACAGGGCCAGTGCCGCTCCACCGCCGAGGACGCCGAGCAGGGTGGCCAGGGTCCGGGTGCCGGGCCAGTTCGTGGCCGGGCGGCTCCACAGCGCGGGTGCCGCCACGACGGCCAGGCCAAGCGCCGTCCAGGTGAGCACCACCTGCGCGATCGGAGCGTGCCGGTCGGCGAGGTAGGCGGACAGGAAGGTGATGTAGGTGATGTACCCGGCGGCGAACAGCAGGTAGGCCAGGGCGATTCCCCATAGCGGGCGCACCCGTGCTCGCCCGGCAGTGGCGGCCGGCGCTTCCTCGCCGGTACGCGCGGCGGTCCAGCTTGCCACCGTCGCCAGAGCGGCGGCGACGCTCAGGCCGACCCAGGCGAGGTGCCAGTGATCGGCCAGCGGCGGGATGGTCGCGCCGCTGAAGACGATGCCCAGCCCGGTGCCGGCGAAGTACACGGTGATGGGCGTGCCGGAGGCGACCCGGGTGGCGATGCGTGATGCGATCACGCCGCCGGTGATGAACACCACCGCTCCGGCCACTCCGGCCGCGGCTCGCGCGGCCAGCAACGCCAGGTAGTCATCGCCGGCCGCGGTGGCGGCCAGCGACAGTGCGGTGAGGGCCATGCCCCAGCGGAATGCGGCGGCGCTGCCCAGGCGGCGCACGATCATGGCGGTCACCAGCGCGCCGAGGAGGTAGCCGAGTCCGTTGGCGGTGCTCATCGCCCCGGCTTCCGCCAAGGTCCAGTGAAGATCGTCTCGCATGGCCGGCAGGAGCAGTCCGTAAGCGAAGCGGGCCAGTCCGAGCGCCGAGGCGGTGCCGAGTGCCAGCCGCGCCGCCTGCCATGACGCCTGCCGTGCTGGTGGCCTCATTGGTCTCGCGTCAGTGAGGTCGCCTGGCCGCCACCACATGGTGCGGGTCGGTCGATCGGAGAGCCGCGATCAGGCGGCGGGCCGATGACACGAAGGTCGGACATGACACACTCCAAAGATCGAACCGATCGGTACGATCTCGGATGCTAGCAGTTGATCGAACCGAGCGGTACCATCTGTGGAATGCCAGTCCCCAAGGGCTCGACGATCGATCCCGAGCGCACCCGCGCCACCATCCTCGAAGCGGCCACCCGAGTGCTGTACGAGCACGGGCTCGATGGCATCGGCGTCGCCGGACTCTGCGCCCGCATCGGAGTGTCCAAGGAGACGCTCTACCGGCACTTCGGCACCAAGGACAAACTTGTGCAGGCCATGCTGGAGGCTCGCAGTGAACGGGTGACGAGCTGGCTGGCCGAAGCCATCGCGGCTGCCGCACACGAGCCCGCCGACCAGCTCACCGCGGTGTTCGGCGCCCTCCAGCAGTGGTACGACGACCCGGCTTTTCGCGGCTGCGCCATCCTGAACGCGGCCGCCCAGCACCACGTCGAGGCCGTGCGCGCCATCACGGCCCGCCACCTGGGCCGCTACCTCGAACTCCTGACCGGCATCGCCAGACGCGCCGGCGCCGCCGATCCACACAAGCTGGGGTGGCAACTGCTCATGCTGGTCGAGGGCGCCACCGTCGTCGCCGAACATCACGACACCGCCGGCGCGGCCGAGCATGCCCGCCAGGCCGCGCTCACCCTGCTGTCCGCCGCCTCCCGAACCAGCGTTCAAAATTGACGCGTCGGATCGCTGAGTTCGGCCGCATGGTCGTCGCAACGAGTGTCCTGAACAGGCTTTGGCAGCCTCTGCCTGTCCGGCACGCCCGACTTCGCTGGACGTCGGCGCGTCCTTCGTGTCCGCGGCCGGCGGGTTGCACGACGGTACGGTCGTGATGAGACACGTATATTCCCGCTTGGAGTTGTCGATGGCCGTTCGCCGTGTCGTGCCCAATGTCCAGTCAGAGGCTGTGCAGGAGAGCCGGGATTTCTATGGGCTCTTGGGCTTCGAGGAGGTCATGAACCTCGGCTGGATCATGACGCTCGCTTCCCCGTCCAGTCCGACAGCGCAGGTCAGCTTCATGGCCAGCGACAAAACCGCATCAGTCACCCCCGACATGAGCGTGGAGGTGGACGATGTGGATGCGGCCTACGCGGTCATGCGGGAGAGCGGTGCGGAGATCGTGCATCCCTTGCAGGACGAGGAGTGGGGAGTGCGCCGGTTCTTCGTCCGCGACCCCAACGGCCGGGTGGTCAACGTGCTGGGCCACCGCTGACACCCCCTCCGCGCACCATCGATGAAGGGCCACACTTCGCGTAGCAGGTGTACCTCCTGGTCAGGTCCCGGACCGGGGCCGCGACGGCATCGGTCCGGGAGCCCTTTCTCGCGGTCGGCTCACCACTCAGGCCTTTCTTCCAGCACGCGGTCCGGACGGATGGGGAGGATCCGCTGGCGTCGGCCGGTGGCGTGCCAGACGGCGTTCGCGATCGCGGCCGCGGTGCCGACCGTGCCGATCTCGCCGACGCCCTTGATGCCCGAGGGGTCGCCGGGTTCGTAGTCGGGCACGAAGTCGGCCTCGATGTCGGGGACGTCGGCGTGTGCGGCGATGTGGTAGCCGGCGAAGTCCCCGTTGACGTGGCGGCCGGTGACCGGATCCCGTACGCCCTCCTCGTGCAGGGCCATGGACAGGCCCGTGACCATGCCGCCGACGAGCTGGCTGCGGGCCAGCAGCGGGTTGACTACGCGGCCGACGGCGAACATGCCCAGCAGGCGCCGTACGCGCACCTCGCCGGTGGCCGGATCGACGGTCACCTCGGCGAACACGGCGCTGTAGGAGTGCCGTTCCTTGGGCGGCACCCTGCTGAGCGACTCGCTGGTCTCCGCCGAGACGGTCAGCGGCCGTGTCGGATCGTCGGACCGGGCGAGCAGCTTCCGCGCGGCCTCGGTGATGGCCCAGGACCAGGAGGTCGTCCCCCGGGAGCCGCCGGCGCTCCACGCGGGGCCGAGGTCGCTGTCCGCGATCAGGATGCGGATCCGCCCGGGATCGACCCGCAATGCCTCGGCGGCCACCGCGGTCAGCGCGGTGCGCGCGCCCGTTCCGATGTCGGAGGCGCCGACGGCCACGGTGTACGTGCCGTCCGGCTCGGCGGTGATGGCCGCCGAGGAGGGCAGCGCGCCCGCGCCGAACGACGTGGCCGCCAGCCCGGTGCCGACGAGGAGACGTCCCTCCCGGCGCGTCCTTGGGCGGTGGTCGCGTGCGGCCCAGCCGAACCTGCGCGCGCCCTCCCGCATACAGGCGACGAGGTTGCGGCGGCTGAAGGGCAGGCCGGAGACCGGGCCGACGGCGGGTTCGTTGCGCAGCCGGAGTTCGAGCGGATCCATGCCCAGCCGCTCCGCCACCTCGTCCATGGCGGATTCGAGTGCGAACGAACCAGGTGTCGCACCCGGTCCGCGCAGCGAGTACGGCGGCAGGATGTCGAGGGGGACCGCGGTGAGCCGGGTACGGATCGCGGGGGCGGCGTAGAGCGTCTTGGTGAGTTCGGTGCAGTATTCGAGGTATTCGGCGAGCGGCGAGAGCTCGAAGGCCGGTGTGTGGTCGATCGCCCGCAGTCGGCCGTCCGCGTCGGCCCCCATCCGGATGCGCTGGTCGGTCGCCGGCCGCATCGAGATCGTCTGGAACACCTGGCTGCGGGTCAGGGTGACGCGGACGGGCCGCCGCAGCAGCGTCGTGGCCATCACGGCCAGGATCAGGTGGGGCCCGCACAGCGTCTTGGAGCCGAAACCGCCGCCGACGTGCTCGGCGCGGACGCGCACCTGTTTCGGGTCCAGCAAGAACAGCGCGGCCAGCGTCTGGGCGACCAGGAAGGGGCCTTGGTTGCAGTCGATGACCTGCAGGCGCCCGTCCTCCCACCACGCGGTCGCGGAGTGGGGCTCCATGGCGCTGCCGTGTTCCTCGGGCGTGCGGTACCGCTCGTCGACGACCACCGCGCTCGCGGCCAGTTCCGCGTCCACGTCACCGACGTTCGCGTCCTCGCCGAACAGCGGCAATGCCGGCCGGGCCGCCAGGTGGTCGAGTGAGAAGTCCGTGTCGTGCGGTTCCTCGTCGTACGACACCGAAAGCGCCAGGGCCGCCGCCCTGGCCTGCTCCGGCGTCTCGGCCACCACCAGCGCGATCGGCCGGCCGGCGTGGGGGACCGTCTCGTCCTGCAGCAGTCGCAGGCCGCCGTCCGTACCGAAGAAGCCCGCCGCCTGCGGGTTGAGCCGGGGCGCGGTGCGGTGGTCGATCACGCCCAGCACGCCGGGCATGGCCAGCGCGGCGGAGGTGTCGATGTCGCGGATGCGTCCGCGGGACACCGTGGAGGTGACGACCCAGCCGTGGGCCAGGTCGCGCATCGGCTCGTCCGCCGCGTAGCGCACACTGCCGGTGACCTTGCCCGCGCCCTCGATGCGGGGCCGCGCCGTGCCCACGGCGCCCGGGGGCGGCTCCGCCGTGCCGGCCAACGGGGCGGTGGTCGGTCCGGAGGCCGGGTGCCCGGCCGGTGCCGAGGATGCGCTGGTCGAGAACGCGTTCATGCGTGGATCTCCTTCCGTGGGCGCGTGTGACGGGACCGCTTCGTCACCCGGCCCGGTGGGCGAGCTCGGTCAGGACGGCCTCGACGAGATTGCGCGCCAGCGTGACCTTGTATGCGTTGTCGCGCAGCGGCCGCGCGGCGGACAGTTCCGCGTCGGCGGCGGCACCGAAGCGGTCGGCCGTGGCGGGAGCGTCCCGCAGGGCGGACTCGGCGACGTGGGCGCGCCAGGGCCGTGAGGCGAGGCCGCCGAGCGCGATCCGGGCGCCTTTGACGATGCCCTCGTGGACGTCCAGCGCGGCCGCGACGGACACGTTGGCGAAGGCGTACGACGCGCGCTCGCGGACCTTGCGGTAGCGCGAACGCGGGGACGCCGCGGCGGCCGGCAGGGCGACCGCGGTGATCAGGGCGCCCGGGGGCAGCACCGTTTCCCGCTGCGGGGTCTCGCCGACCGGCAGGTAGAACTCGGACAGCGGGATCTCGTGGGTCCCGTGCAGGGTCTCGTAGTGCACGACCGCGTCGAACGCGGCCAGGGCCACGGTCATGTCCGAGGGATGGGTGGCCACACAGTGGTCGGACCAGCCGAGGATCGCGTGGTTGTGGTGCTCTCCGGCGATCGCGGAACAGCCGCTGCCGGGGCTGCGCTTGTTGCACGGCTGCGAGGGGTCCGCGAAGTAGCCGCACCGGGTCCGCTGCAGCAGGTTGCCGCCCACCGTGGCCATGTTGCGCAGCTGCCCCGACGCGCCCGCCAGCACGGCCTGGCTGAGTGCCGGATACCGGCGGCGCACCTCGGGATGGGCCGCCGCGTCGCTGTTGGTCGTCGTCGCGCCGATGACGAGTCCTCCGTCGGGTGCCTCGCGGACACCGTCCAGCGGCAGCCGGCGCACGTCCACCAGCCGGGTGGGCGTCTCGACACCGTCCTTCATCAGGTCGACGAGATTGGTTCCACCGCCGAGGAACCGGGCGCCGTCATCGCCGGCGACCAGGGCGAGGGCGTCACGGACCTGCCTCGGCCGCTGGTAGCTGAACTCCTTCATCCCGTCACCTCCTCGCGGGACGCCGTCTCCAGCACGGCGCGCACGATCGACGGGTACGCGCCGCAGCGGCACAGGTTGCCGCTCAGGCGCTCGCGCACCTCCTCGGCGTCCAACTCCGGTGCCGGTCCCTCGGGTGAGACATCGGCGGTGACCGCGCTGGGCCAGCCCGCCGCGTGCTCGGCCAGCATGCCGACCGCGGAGCAGAGCTGCCCGGGTGTGCAGTAGCCGCACTGGAAACCGTCGAGCTGTACGAACGCCTGCTGCAGCGGCCGCAGTTGACCGTCGTGCGCGAGACCCTCGACCGTCGTGACGTCCGAGCCGTCGGCGGCGACCGCCAGCGTCAGGCAGGACACCACACGCCGGCCCTCCAGGAGCACCGTGCAGGCGCCGCACTGTCCGCGGTCGCAGCCCTTCTTCGGCCCTGTGTGGCCCGTGTCCTCGCGGAGCGCGTCGAGCAGTGTCCTGCGATTGTCGACGTTCAGACGGTGCGTCAGGCCGTTGACGCGAAGACGTATCCCACTGCGGGTGCCGTCCCTCATACCGCTTCTCCTTCCTCAATACAGCGAACCCCGATCAGCAGAGGCTCAGAGACTCCAGACATTCAACCGGTCCGCCGGAGAATCGCTTTGCCTGAAAGTGGCGAAGCCTTGCACTATCCTCTTTGTGATTTCGCATGAGCCGGAAAGAATTGCTGGACCGGCGAGTACGTGTACGAGTACCGTGAACTTCCAGGCCGTCACCGGAATGAGTCCGATTCAGTTCCAGAATAAGATCGGACTCCATGAAGCCCGGCTTTTTCTGGCGGCACATCCAAAAGACATCGCGCACATCGGATACCGCGTGGGATACGACGGCCCGTCCCAGTTCGGCCGAGAGTACCGGCGCCTTTTCGGCGCGCCACCCAGTCAGGACGCGATCAGATTCGCGGTGCCCACCGCCGACGCGGGGAACTGACCGGCCGGAACACGCGACCTGCGGGAGGTATACACCAAGGCGGGAGGCAGGTTGCGGAACACCGTCCTGCTTGCGACCACTTCTTCGAACGCCTGCCGCAGCTGCGCGAGCCGGTGACGGCTCGGAGGGGCCCAGTGGGTCCAGGTGTAGGTGAACTGCGTGTACACCCCGCTCTCGGACAGAACCGAGGCGATTTTCGGTACGAGGACGCGGCCCTGCGGGCCGGTGAACGCCGACCAGGGAAGGCTGCTCACCACCACGTCCGCCGTGCTCAGGCCCCGGTCGGCGAGGATGCGGGGCAGTTCCCAGGCGGAGCCGGTGACTATCTCGGCGCGGGGAAAACGCTGAACCAGATGCGTGGCGAGCCGCTCGTTCAGTTCGACCGCGATGTGACGGCCGCGGCCTGCCAGTTTGCGTTGGATCGCCTCGGTGGCAGGTCCGGTGCCCGGACCGAGCTCCACCACCACGGGCTCGCCCCGCTCCGGCACGGCGGCGACGAGCCGCTCGACCAGGCGGGCCGAACTCGGGATCAGGGAGGCCGTCCGGAGCGGACTGCGCAGGAACTCGCGGGCGAAAAGTACTGTTTCCCTCATGCCTTGACCCTCGCGGTGTGATGGGATCCGCGGCGGACAGGCATTTTCCTGCTCCGCGGGAGGACCGGTAATCCCATTCAATCACCGTGACCTGGGGAAACCGTAGAACAATCCTCGCCGCCCCTTGCACGATCCTCCTCCGCGGTCCAGCCGGCCTCGCTCGCATGCCCGGCATATCGAGCAGGTTCCGAACGACACGCCCCGCGACAAGGCCCTGAGGCTTGTCCCAATGGGCTGCAGTTGTCCGGGGTGGTTACCCCTGAAGGGCAAGGCAGGTCCGCCGCCTCCTGACCGGGTTCACAGCCTCGCGCGCCTAGACTGGGCTCTTGCGGGGACGAGGGCAGGTCCCGGGCGAACGGGAGAGCGACAGTGGCGACGAGCGGTGGAGACTTCAACGACCCGCCCGTTGAGGTGCTGGCCGAGGCTGCCGCGACGTTCGGGCTGCTGGCCTCGCCCGCGCGGCTGCACATTGTTTGGGCGCTGGCCCAGCGCGAGAGCGATGTGAGCGGGCTCGCCGAACGCGTGGGTGGTGCGTTGCCCGCTGTGAGCCAGCATCTGACGAAGTTGAAACTGGCAGGGTTAGTGCGGTCGCGGCGCGAGGGCCGCCGGGTGGTGTACCTGGTCGACGACCAGGATGTGGTCGCCTTGGTTCAGTGGTTGGTGGGACGGTTCGCCGGCCGAGCCGACCAGCGTGGGTCATCGGGGCGCGTCCGTGGTCTGGGCGGCTGACGCTCAGACGGCTTCCGCAGACCTGGGTTCGCAGGATGGGAGCCCCGCTCACCTGTCCATCCTCGATGTGGCGAAGCTGACACGACTCCAAGTGCTGCGGCTACTGGAGACCGGGCTACGCGGGCTGACGGAGGCGCAGGCCGAGGAGCGGTTGCTGCGCTATGGCGAGAACAGGGTACCGGCAGAGCGTACGGCGTCGTGGCTGTGGCGCTTGGGGCGCAGCATGCGCGATCCGTTCACGCTGGTGCTGCTCGGCCTTGGGCTGGTGTCGGCGGCCATAGCCTCGTGGGGTACGGCCGGCGTGATCGTCGTGTTGGTCGTCGTCAGCTGCCTGCTGAGGTCCAGCGGGGAATACCGGGCCGATCGATCCGCGGCCGCTCTGCGTGAGTTGCTCCCCATGACGGCGACGGCGCGGCGACGGGTCAGTGAGAACGCCGCTCCGCAGTCGCGGGAGATCCCGGTCGACCAGTTGGTGCCTGGTGATGTGATCAAACTGGGCCCGGGCGATCTCGTGCCCGCGGACGTGCGGCTCTTGCGGTCGAGTGGCCTCACCGTTCATCAGGCCGCGCTTACCGGTGAATCCCGGCCCGTCGCCAAGCACGCGGCCGATTCACCTTCACGCACCGGAGCGCTACTGGACCTGCCATACCTGTGCTTTCAGGGCAGCAGCGTCGTCTCAGGAAGCGCTCTGGCGGTCGTCGTCGCCACTGGCGCTCGAACCCAGTTCGCCGGCGCCTACCGGGAGCCGGCACGGGGGCGTCGAGTTTCGGCGTTCGATCGCTCGGTGAACGGGATCTCCTGGGGTCTTGTCCGGTTCATGCTGCTCATCCCGCCGCTCGCCCTCATGGTCAATGTCGCCTTGCGCGGGCGAGGGCTGGAGGCGCTGCCATTCGCTGTCGCCGTGGCGGTCGGCCTGACACCGGAAATGCTGCCGGTCGTGGTCACCACGGCGCTGGCCCGAGGGTCGGCCGCCCTCGCGCGCGGCAGGGGAGTGATCGTCAAACGCCTTCCTGCCCTCCACGATCTCGGCGCGATCGAGGTTCTGTGCACCGACAAGACGGGCACCCTCACGCAGGACCGCCCGGTCGTCGACTGTTCGGTCGATGCGGACGGCCGCCATGATCGGCAGGTGCTCCAGTGGGCGGCCGTCAACAGCCTGTGGACGTTGCAGCTTGCCGATCTCCCTTCTCCGGACGCCCTTGACGAGGCGATTCTGGATGCCACCGAGGAGCTGGACGAATACGAGGGCGTGGCCGCGCTGACCTTCGATCCGGTACGCCGCATCTCCTGTGCGGTGGTGCGCCGCCCCGGACGTACGGCTTCGCACACGCTGGTGGTCAAGGGCGCCGTCGAGGCCGTGCTGGAACGGTGCACCCAGGTGCGCACAGCCGGTACGGATGGACGCCTGGACGACATCGCCCGGGATCGGTTGCGCCGCTTCGCCGAGGAGAAGGCCGGGGAGGGCTTGCGGTTGCTTGCCGTCGGGCTTGCCGAGCGGCCCGCCGGCCACCGCGATCACGGCCCCGGCGACGAGCATCGCCTGACCTTCCTCGGTTTCGTCGGGTTGCGTGACGCGCTCGCGCCCGGTGCCGCGGACGCGCTCGCCGCCTTGGCCCGTCGCGGCGTCACGGTCAAGGTCCTCACCGGTGACCATCCCGCGACCGCCGCGCAGATCTGCCGTGATCTCAACATCGACCCCGGCGTGGCGGTCGTCGCCGATCAGATCGACGGCCTCGGCGACGCGGCCCTGTTCGAGCTCGCCGAACGCGCCACGGTATTCGCCCGCTGCACTCCCGAGCACAAGGCCCGGATCGTGAGGGTTCTACGGGAGGCAGGGCGCACGACCGGTTTCCTTGGTGACGGCGTCAACGACCTGCCCGCCTTGCAGGCCGCCGACGTGGGCATCTGCCCGCGTGATGCCGTGGACGTGTCGCGGGAGAGCGCCGATGTGGTCCTGGCCGCCAAGGACCTCACCGCGATTGATCACGCGATCCTCGTCGGGCGCCGCAGTACCGGCAACATCATCACCTACCTGCGTGTCGCGCTGTCCTCCAACCTTGGCAACGTCATCGCGATGCTCGGCGCAGGGTTGCTCCTGCCCTTCCTGCCCATGCTTCCGGCACAGGTCCTGGTGCAGAACCTGTGCTTCGACGCGGCCCAGCTCGCGTTCGCGTTCGATCGGGCCGATCCCGACGTACTGCGGCGCCCTTCGCAGCTGCGGCCGCGGGGCCTGCTTCGTTTCATCGTCGGCTTCGCATCGCTGAACGCGATCGCCGACCTGGCGACATTCGCCGTGCTGGCGTCGGTGGTGCTCGGCTCGACACAACCGAGCGGACAATCGGCCTTCCACACCGGGTGGTTCATCGAGAACCTGCTCACCCAGGCGCTGATGATGCTGTTGTTGCGGACATGGCGGCGCGTCTCTGTCCCGCTCATGACGGCAACCGGTGCCCTGGCCTCTGTGGGCGTGCTGCTGCCGCTGTCTCCGCTCGCTCCCGCGCTCGGTCTCACCACGCTGCCGGTCACGTTCTACGCGCTGCTCGCCGTTGTAGTGGTGCTGTACGGTGGCGCGCTGGCGCTGCTCAGCCGAAGAAGAGGGCGGAGTAGAGATCCTGGCCGGTCGAGCCGCCATTGCCGTCAGCCGTCAGGAACCGAAGGCGCCGCGATCACGGCGGAGGAACCGGCGTAGCCGCGGCCGAGAATGTCGGTGACGGGCCACTGTGACCGTCGGCGGCGAGATGTACGCGTTCTGCGGACTGCGGACGGCTCGTAGGGTTCGGCGCTGTGGTGAGCGCCTTCAGGCATGCTGCTCCGCGGACGCCCGCTATCGGTTGTATAGTTGCGCAATGCAGCAAGCGACGGGCGCGGCGACACGAGGACGCGTTCCGGCGAGGCGGGAAGGGATAAAGCACCATGCTTCTTCGCAACGGACTCGAGCCTGGCCATCTGCTGGTCCTGGCACTGGCGCTGATCCTTCTGTTCGGCTCCAAGAAGTTGCCGGACGCGGCCCGCGCCCTGGGCAAGTCCCTGCGCATTCTCAAGAACGAGACCGCGGCCATGACAGATGACACCACCAAGGCCGACGTGCCGCCAGAGGCGCGACGAGGGGCCGCTCCTCGCCCCATCGTGGCCGCCGACCCCGATCTGCCGCACGCGCAGAGCGGCATCAACTGAGCCCTGACAGCAGGGGAGCGAGCATGGCGGAAGCGCAGCCGCGAATCGGATCCGGCAGGGCATCGCACCGGTTGGCGGCCATTCTGTTGTGGGCGTTCATCTGCGCGCTCAACGCCCACAGCATGTGGGTGAGCTGAGCCGGCGCCGACCGCACAGCTCGACCATGAGCGCTCGCGGGGCATACGGCCCAGATCATTTTTTCGGGACTTCTGAGATGGCCCCTGGCATGTCCTCATGCCCGCTATATGAGGTGTTAGTGAACGACGTTCGACGGCCGAGATCCGTCCGGCGAGGCTATTGGCCATGGGCGGCGCCGCCGGCTTCGTCCTCATGGACGATCACGTGACCAGCGGGCTTGAGGGAACGCCCCCTTCCGCGCCCGCAGGAGTTCCGCGACAGGGCCGCAGGCGGCGCTGGTTGTGGTGGGTCCTGGCGATCGTGATGACGATCGTGCTAATCGTCGTCGGTGTCGCGGTGGGCGTCTACGTGCGGCTGAGCGGCAACGTCAAGCACATCGATGTCGCCGCCGACGAGCTCGGCGCCACCCGCCCGCCCAAGGCTTCCACCACCGCGCTCAACGTGCTCGTCGTCGGTTCCGACCAGCGGGACGGCAAGAACGCCAAGTACGGCCACCGCATCGATGGCGAGCGCACCGACACCATCATGCTCGCTCACCTGTCGTCCAAGCGTGACAACGCGATGGTGATCAGCTTTCCGCGGGATTCGCTGGTCCAGCTGCCCGCATGCCGTGCGAAGGGAAATCTTCCAGGGCAGCGGCCGCACGTTGGCATGATCAACGAGTCGTTCAACTCCGGTGGCATCGCCTGCACCTGGAAGACCATCGAGACGCTCACCGGTATCCACATCGACCACTTCGTCAAGGTCGACTTCAGCGGATTCAAGGGCATGGTCAACGCGGTCGGCGGCGTCCAGGTCTGCTTGCCGGAACCGATCGACGACAAGAAGGCGCTGCTGCGCCTGCCCGCAGGGCGGCAGACGCTCAGGGGAGAGCAGGCCCTGGGCTATGTGCGTGCCCGCTACAGCCTGGGGGACGGCTCCGACATCGGCCGTATTCAGCGGCAGCAGATGTTCGTCGCCTCAATGATCAAAAAGGTGATGAGCGGCGAGACCCTCACCGACCCCGCTCGGCTCTTCGGCTTCTTGGACGCGGCGACCAAATCGGTGACGACCGACCCCGGCCTCACTCCCAGCGTGATGAAGGACCTGGCCGACAGCGTCCAGGGGCTGGCAGCCGGCCAGATCCATTTCATCACCACTCCCTGGCGCTACTCGCTCAGCCATCCCGGGCGGGTCGAGTGGGTGCAACCACAGGCCCGAACGCTGTTCCGGATCGTCGCCGGCGACAAGACCCTGCAAGGGGCGGGTGTCAAGGGCGGCCAGAGCAAGGTGCCTCGCTCGAAGATCCAGGTCGAGGTGCGCAACGGCACCCAGCGTGGCGGCCTGGCCACTCAGGTCGCCGCCGCCCTGGAGCAGCGTGGTTACCACATCACCAAGATCGGCGACGCCCCGCGCAGACCATACCCGGCCACCAC
Source organism: Sphaerisporangium viridialbum (assembly GCF_049674955.1). Classification (GTDB taxonomy): domain Bacteria; phylum Actinomycetota; class Actinomycetes; order Streptosporangiales; family Streptosporangiaceae; genus Sphaerisporangium; species Sphaerisporangium viridialbum. Next base: position 2,871,369 of record NZ_CP187232.1, read on the forward strand.
CATCTCGTACTCCCCCAATGGGGCGACCCGCGTCTCCACCCTCAGAGCGGACCTGATCGCGGCCGCTCCGAAACTCGTTCCCACCGCCGGCACCTCTCGCCTGGTGCTGACCGTCGGCGATGACTGGAAGGGACTGAAAGCGCAGCGTGCCGAGGAACTGGAGGCCCTGCGGGGAACCGATGCCGGCCACGACTCCTGTGCCGTCTGACCGGCCACCGAGTCGAATAAGCCCACGCCGGGTTGGCTGCGCTGTCAATGAGCGAAGACGTGATCACCAACCGGCGTGAGCCGTCAGCCCCTGGCGGTCGAGCGGAGGATCTGCATTGAGCGGTTGGTGACCGTGATGGGTTTGCCGGGTTCGTGGGTCACGCCTGAGGGGCGTTGGTCGTAGGGGCCCTCGTCGTTGGTGTCGAGGACGGGCTGCCAGCCCGGGCCGTACTCCGAGCCCGGCAGGGTGAACGTGATGTCCTCGTGGTGGCCGTTCACCAGCAGCAGGAACGAGTCGTCGCTGATGCGCTGGCCACGCGGGCCAGGCTCGCTGATCGCCTCGCCGTTGAGGAAGACGGCCATCGCCTTGCCGAAGCCGCTGTGCCAGTCGCTCGCGGTCATCTCCTTGCCGGACGGCGTGAGCCACACGATGTCGCGGACGTCGCCCTCCAGCATGCGCCCGAGGAAGAACCGGCGGCGGCGGAAGACCGGGTGCTTCCTGCGGAACCTGGACATCGTACGGACGAAGTCGAGCAGGTCGGACTCGGACCCGAGCAGGGACCAGTCGACCCAGGAGACCTCGTTGTCCTGGCAGTAGGCGTTGTTGTTGCCGTGCTGCGTGCGGCCCAGCTCGTCGCCGTGGAGCAGCATCGGCACGCCCTGGGACACGAACAGCGTGGTCAGGAAGTTGCGGCGCTGCCGGCGGCGCAGCATCACGATGGCCGGGTCCTCGACCGGCCCCTCGGCGCCGCAGTTCCACGAGCGGTTGTCGTCGGTGCCGTCGCGGTTGTTCTCGGCGTTCGCCTCGTTGTGCTTGTGGTCGTAGGAGACGAGGTCGGTCAGCGTGAAGCCGTCGTGGCAGGTGACGAAGTTGATCGAGGCGACCGGCCGGCGCCCGCTCGTGGCGTACAGGTCGGAGGAGCCCGTCAGGCGGGAGGCGAACTCCGGCAGCACCGACTGGCCGCCCCGCCAGAAGTCGCGGACGCTGTCGCGGTACTTGCCGTTCCACTCGGTCCACAACGGTGGGAAGTTGCCCACCTGGTAGCCGCCGGGGCCGACGTCCCACGGCTCGGCGATCAGCTTGACCTGCGAGATCACCGGATCCTGCTGGATCAGGTCGAAGAACGAGGACAGCCGGTCGACGTCGTGCAGCTCACGGGCCAGGGCGGCGGCGAGGTCGAACCTGAAGCCGTCGACGTGCATCTCCATGACCCAGTAGCGCAGCGAGTCCATGATGAGCTGGAGCGCGTGCGGCGAGCGGACGTTCAGGGAGTTGCCGCAGCCGGTGTAGTCGAGCATGAGCCGGCGGTCGGTGTCGAGCAGCCGGTAGTAGGACGCGTTGTCTATGCCGCGGTAGGCCAGCATGGGCCCCATGTGGTCGCCCTCGGCGGTGTGGTTGTAGACGACGTCGAGGATCACCTCGATGCCCGCCGCGTGCAGGCTCTTGACCATCGACTTGAACTCCGGCACCTGCCCGCCGCGCTGTCCCGCGCTCGAATAGGCGTTGTGCGGGGCCAGGAAGGAGATCGTGTTGTAGCCCCAGTAGTTGGTGAGGCCGCGGGCCACCATCGCGTGCTCGGGTACGAACTGGTGCACCGGCATCAGCTCCACCGCCGTCACGCCCATGCTGAGCAGGTGCTCGATCACCGACGGGTGGGCGAGGCCGGCGTAGGTGCCGCGCTGCTCCTCGGGCACGTCCGGATGGCGCATGGTGAGCCCGCGCACGTGCGCCTCGTAGATCACGGTCTCGTGGTACGGAGTGCGGGGCGAGCGGTCGTTGCCCCAGTCGAAGAACGGGTTGACGACGACGTTCTTCGGCATGTGGGGGGCGCTGTCGTCGGTGTTGCGCTGCCCGGGGTCGGTGAACTGGTAGGAGAACAGCGACCTGTCCCAGTGCACGTCCCCCTCGATCGCCTTGGCGTAGGGGTCGAGCAGGAGCTTGCCGGGGTCGCAGTGGTGTCCCCTCCCGGGGTCGTAAGGCCCGTGCACGCGGTAGCCGTACCGCTGGCCGGGCATGACGCCGGGGAGATAGCCGTGCCAGACGAAGCCGTCGACCTCGGGGAGGTCGATGCGGGTCTCGGCGCCCGCGTCGTCGAAAAGGCAGAGCTCGACCCGCTCGGCGACCTCGGAGAAGAGTGCGAAGCTCGTACCGGCTCCATCCCAGGTGGCGCCCAAAGGGTACGGCTCTCCAGGCCAGACCTCACGCATGTAGCCTCATTGTGGTCGTGGGAACGGTCCGCGGTGCAGCTCGATCGCGTCGTGTTTCCTGTCGTGACCCGGTGCCCCGTCAGCTCCTTTCTGGTCAGGGCTCCGTTGCCGCGTCCCTGGATGCTTACGTCCCGGCTCTACTGTCGATATTAGGGCCGCGAGTTTGATTTACCAGATCTTTTGCCTCGCTAGGGGTAATGATCGGATAGACCTCGCCTCGCACCCGCCAGTGCGGCACGAACCCGATAAAACACTATATAACACGCAAACAGCAGGTAAACGGTACAAACAACACGAAACGGCCCCCGCGTGACGTCGCACGCGGGGGCCGGGACGGGTCGTCAGCCGATCAGCTCGGCGTTCAGCGTGATGGTGGTGCCCGCGAGGGCCTTGCTGACCGGGCAGTTGGCCTTGGCGGTCTCGGCGGCGGTCTGGAAGTCCGCCGCGGAGATGCCGGCCACCTGGGCCCGCACGGACAGGACGATGCCCGTGATCCCCTCGCCCGGCTGGAAGGTCACGTCGGCCTTAGTCTCGACCTGCTGCGGCGGCGTGCCCGCCTGGGCGAGCCCGTGCGACAGAGCCATCGAGAAGCAGGACGAGTGGGCCGCCGCGATGAGCTCCTCGGGGCTCGTCTTGCCGTTGGCCTGCTCGGCGCGCGAGGGCCACGAGACGTCGAACGTCCCGACCCCCGAGGTGTCGAGCGAGACGGTGCCCGAGCCGTCGAGCAGCGCGCCCTTCCACTGGGTCGTCGCGGTACGTGTCGTCGCCATTGCGATCATCCCTTCGATATTGAGGTCCTTGCCAAGCCGAACCTACACGCGCGCCTGGTGCGCACGGTGCTCGGCACGGACCAGATCCTCGACCTCCGCCCGGAGGGCCAGGAACTCCGCCGAGCGCTTGTCCTCCAGCGAGCGGGCGGCGGGTAGGCCGACGGGGAGGTCACGGGCGATCCTGCCGGGGTCGCAGGACAGCACGAGCACCCTCTGCCCGAGGAAGACCGCCTCCTCCACGTCGTGCGTGACCATGATCACAGTCGTGGAGACGTCGAGCCATACCTGGCGGATGAGGAGCTGCATGTCCTCCTTAGTCTGCACGTCCAGGGCCCCGAACGGCTCGTCGAGCAGCAGCACGCGCGGCGAGCAGGCGAGCGCCCTGGCGATGGCGACGCGCTGCTGCTGGCCGCCCGACAGCCGCCCCGGCAGGGCGGTGGCGAGGCCGCCGAGGCCCACCTCGTCGAGCAGTCGCGCGACCCGCTCCTCGCGCCGGGCGCGGGGGATGCCCAGCGACTCCAGCCCGAAGGCGACGTTCCGCGCCACGCTCCGCCACGGGTAGAGGGACGCCGTCTGGAACACCAGCCCTCGGTCGGGACCTGGGCCGGTCACCTCGTCCCCGTCCAGCAGCACCCGGCCGGTGGTCGGCGGCGTGAGCCCGGCGATCAGCGACAGCAGGGTGCTCTTGCCGGACCCGCTGGCGCCCACCACGCAGACGAACTCCCCGGGCGCGATCGTGAGGTCGAGGCCGGCCAGCACCGGAGTGCCGGGCGTGAACTCCTTGCCGACCCCCTCCAGCCGCAACGTCACGCGGCCCACCTCCCGACACGTGCGCGCACCAGGCGCAGGGTGATGTCGATGGTCAGCCCGATCAGGCCGATGACCACCAGGATCGCGAAGATGCGGTCGGTCTGCAGGAACCGCTGCGCCCGGGTGATCCGGTAGCCCAGCCCGGAGGTGGCCGCGATCAGCTCCGCCACGACCACGAAGTTCCAGGCCGCCGCGGCGTTGACCCGCATCGCGTCGATCATGCCGGGCAGCGCGTACGGGAAGACCACGCGTGAGGCGACGCGCACACGACCCGCGCCGAGGGTCGCGGAGACCTCCAGCAGCCGCCGGGGCACCTGCCGCACGACGTCGGCCGTCATCAGGGTGTTGAAGAAGACCACCCCGAGGACCAGGAGCGCCACCTTGGACGCCTCGCCGATGCCCAGCCAGATGATGAGCAACGGGATGAACGCCGAGGCGGGCAGGTAGCGCAGCAGGCCGATCACCGGTTCGAGCAGCGCCTGCGCCCAGGGGAGCGCGCCCATCGTGAACCCCAGCGGCACCGAGATCAGCACCGCGAGCAGGAAACCGAGCCCGATCCTGCCGAGGCTGGCCAGAAGGTCGGTCCACAGCTCGCCGCTGACCGCCATGTCCGTCCCGGCCGTCCAGACCGCGGCGGGGGAGGGCAGGAAGGTGGGGTTCACCACGCCGCTCGCGCTGAGCCCCCACCACGCGGCGAGCGGCACGAGCACCGACAGGGCGCGCAGGACCCAGACCATGCGGGCGGGCACGGCGGAGTTCAGCAGCCGGATGCGCCGGCCCGTCCCCGGGCCGCTCACCGCCGCCCCCGCGTGGACGGCTTCGGCGGTGGCCGGGCCGCTCATGGCCTCACCGCCGGTACGGCCGCGACGGTGGCCCGGGTGCTCACGGCTGGACCGCCTGGACGAACCTGGGTTCGAGCAGGCCTTCCAGCGAGGGGGCGGTGTCGACGAGCTTGCCGGCGACCAGGAAGCCGGAGATCTCCTTGGCGCTCGCCGGCAGGTCGGTCGCGAACGCCGTGCGGTTCTGCTCCAGTGTGAAGATCGTGGTGCCCCTGTCGTAGGTCTCGTAGTCGGCCACGCCGACCCCCGCCCGCTTCGCCATGATCTCTAGGGCCTTGGGACGGTTCTGCCCGATCCACTCGATGGTGTCGAACCAGGTCTTCACCAGTGCCTGCACGGCCTTCTCGTCCTTGTCCACCAGGTCCCGGGTGACCACAAGGTGGTCGGGGATGGCGCCGGGGAAGTCGGCGGAGCTGGCGATCGTCGTGCTGCCCGGCCGCTTGAGCGCGGTGGTGGTGAAGGGCGCGAACACGCCGACCGCGTCCACCTGGCCCGCGACGAACGCGGCGGCCGCCGCGTCGGTGGGCAGCGGCTGGAACTTCACGTCCGCCTCGGTCAGGCCCGCCTTCCGCAGCGCGAGCAGCAGCAGGTAGTGGTCGACGGTGCCCTGCTCGGCCGCCACGGTCCTGCCCTTGAGGTCGGCGAGGCTCTTGACGCCCTCCTTGGCGATGATCTGGTCGTTGCCGGTGGAGTTGTCGTTGACCAGAACCACGGTCTCCTTGGCGCCTCCGGCGATCGAGGCCAGGGTGTCGTTCAGTGTCTGGCTGTTGGCGTCGATGTTGCCGGTGGCCAGGGCGTTGAGGCTGTCGGTGTAGCTGTCGAAGTACTTCAGCTCCACCTCGACGCCGTTCCTGGCGAACAACCCCTGCTCCTGCGCGACCTGCCAGGGGAACCAGCCGGGCCACGCGCTGAAGCCGAGCCTGATCTTCGAGGCCCCGGTCGAGGCCGGTGGCGTGGCGGTCTCCCGGGCGGCGCAGGCGGTGCTCAGGACGAGCAGGACGGTGGCGGGCAGGATGAGGCGCCTGAGTCTCATGCGGCTCCCCTCTCGGGCTTCGCGGGCGGGGCGGGGCGCTTCGGCAGGTGGCCTGCGCGGACGAGGCACCCGAGGGTGTCGCAGATGACGCGGGTCGCGATGAGGGCGGTGATCTCCGCGTTGTCGTACGGCGGGGCGCACTCGACCACCTCGATGCCGGCGAGCGGCCGGGCGTCGGCGATGAGCTGGATGAACTTCAGGACCTCGCGGGGGAGGAAGCCGCCCGGCTCGGGCCAGCCGGTGCCGGGCACGAAGGCCGCGTCCAGGCAGTCGACGTCGAAGGACAGCCAGACGGCCTCGGCGCCGTCCCAGGCGACCTCCAGGGCCCGCTCGGCAGCCGCCTCGATGCCCATCTCGACGCAGTCGGTGACCGTCATGATGGTGGTGCCGCGCTCCCTGCCGACCTTCACGCCGGGACGGGGCGCCTGCCAGCCGCCGATGCCGATCTGCACGAGGTTCTTCGCCGGCACGTTCGGGATGTCGGTCGCGTGGAACCACGGCGTGGTGTGCATCCGCTCGTCGAGGTCGGTCTCCTGCGTGTCGACATGCCGGTCGAAGTGAATGATGCCGACATTTCCGGAAACGTGCTCGGCGATGCCGCGTACGGTCGGGTAACCGATCGAGTGGTCGCCACCCAGCACCACCGGGAAGGCCCCGCTGGCGTAGACGTGCGACACCGCCTTGCTGATCTGGTCGAACGTCTTCTCGATGTTGGCCGGGATGGTGAAGATGTCCCCGAGGTCGGCGATCGTGATCGACTCCCGCAGGTCCACGCCCAGCTCGAAACTGTACGGCCCGTAAAGCGCCGAGATCTTGCGGATGCCCTGGGGGCCGAACCGCGTGCCCGAGCGGTAGGTCGTGCCGCCGTCGAAGGGGGCGCCGAGCACCGCCACGTCGTACTCGCCGCAACGCCGCACGTCCTCGACGTACGGGGCCTTGAGGAAGGTGTTGATCCCGGCGAAGTGCGGGAGCTCTCCCCGCGAGAAGGTGGGGATGGTGCGGTCGACGATCGAGTCCGCGCCCTGCAGGCCGTACTCCAGGCCGCGCTCGATCTCGCGCCGGTGCATGGTGGTGGGAAGCTCGGCCTCGCGTTCGACGGCGTAGCGCGCCTCGGGTCCGTAATTGTCGTGAAGGTGGCCCACGGCACTCCCTTTTGAGAACGCCTCACTCAGGAGGCAGCCGACATGACTGTCTCCCGGGTTTTTGTCCCGCCGTGGAACGGCCTAGGCCGCCTGCACCTCTTGGACCAGCCCCTCCCCGCGCGGGAGGGCGGAACCCTAGGTGCGCCTCACCACATGCCGGTGAGTCCCTCTCATGACAATGCCAGCCTGTTTCCTCCCCGTTTCCCGCCCGTAGCGGCTCGGTGACGTACTACGCACAAAGGGCTCCCAAGTGCGGGCTCCGCCGTCCGTCTCTCCGTAGGAGCCGTCCGTCTCTCCGTAGGAAAGGAAGGAACTAGCGCAGCAACCGGACGGCGTCGGCGACGACCACGCCGTTGGCGGCGTTGCTCAGCTCGATCGTGGCCGGTCCCTCGGTCATGCGGTAGGTGCCGAGCGACACCCACGAGCCGCCGCGCGGCTCGGTGACCCCGGGCACCCGCTGGTCGACCCGGACCACGCTGGTCCCGCCCGCGTGGGTGATCGTGAACGGCGCGTCGCTCGCGCGGTTCTCGTGCGCGGTATGGGAGACCTGGACCTCGTAGTCGCCGTCGTGCGGGACCACCGGGCGCCACCGGACGACCCTCTCGCCCGTTCCGGCGGGCGCCGAGCGGTAGTTGCCGCCCCGGTAGCCGGCCACGCTCGTCCCCGCCGACCAGGTGCCGCTGACCACCTGGTAGCCGAGCTCGTCGTTGTCGACCACCACCTCGTCGCGCACGTCGGCCTGTGACGGCGCGCCGATCAGGCTCAGCGTGTCCAGCGAGACCAGCGTGCCGCCCCCGCGGCCCGCCCCGGACGCGGTGAACCGGATCTTGTGCCGCCCCGCCTTCAGCCCGACGGTGCCGAGCCGCGCGACGTCGTAGCCGTCGGCCCGGTCCGCCGTGGTGTCCAGCACCGCGGTCCTCGGCCTGCGGCCGTCGACCGTGACGGTGACCAGACCGCCGGCGGCGGCCCGGAAGTAGCGCAGCAGCAGCTCATAGGACCCCGGCCGCCGGACGTCCACTGTGTACTCGACGTGGGCGCCGGCCTGGTCCGGGGTGAACACGGCTCGGCTACCCCCGCGGGCCACCGCGTCCGTGACGGTCGACACGGCGCCGCCGGAGGCGTGCGCGCCGGTCGAGAGGTCGACGAGTCGTTCGTCGTACCGGGGACCCCTGCGCAGGCCGTCCCGGCCGTGGGTGAGCCATTCGAGGGAGAACCGGCAGATGGCCACCCGGCGCGGGAAGCTCGGGTTGTCGCCGTCGCAGCCGTAGACCAGCAGGATCGTGCCGTCGGAGAGCCGTGCGAGCTCGGAGTAGTACGACCGGCCCTCGTTGATCACCCGGCTGTAGCGGAACGAGTGCGCCTCGTCGTAGCTGACCGAGACCGTCATGTTCGTGCGCACCGGCGAATCGGGGCGGCTGAACAGCACCCGGTCCACTTCGGACGAGCCGGGTCCGCCGGTGTAGCGCAGCAGGCTCGCGTCCACGGCGTTGAACGTGCCGGTGGACCCGTCCAGGCGCGGCTGCGACCAGGTCAGCCCGCGGTCGGCGCTGACCGCCACGATCCGCTGCCGGTTACCGCCCGAGGCCGCGCGGCCGTTGACCAGCACCGTGCCGTCGGATCGCTGGACCACCCTTGCCTCGTTGATCGGGTAGTCGACGGAGACCGGCACCTCCCCGGTCGCCTGCCAGGTCTGGCCGTGGTCGTCGCTGTAGATCGACGCGACGCCGTAGTACCGCTGCTCGACGGTGTTGCCGATGATCACCCGGCGGTGGGAGCAGTTGAGCAGCAGCCGGCCGTTGTCCAGTTGGATGCCGTGGCCCGGACCGGGGCCGTGCAGTGCCCAATCGTAGGGGAAGTGGTCGAACAGGCCGGACATCTCACGCGGCTCGCTCCACGTGCGGCCGCCGTCCGCGCTGGAGATCATGTAGAGGTCGCCGATGTCGCCGGAGCAGCCGGTGTTCTCCGGCAGCAGGATCGACAGCATGTAGAACAGGAAGACCCCGCCCGTGGTCCGGTCGACGACGAAGGCCGGGTTGCCCCACGACTGGCCGCCGGCCGACGCGACCAGCGTCCGCGTCTGCTCCCAGGTGTCGCCGCCGTCCTCGCTACGACGCACCAGCAGGTCGCGAGGGCCGGCGTCGCACACCTCGTGCCGTCCCTCGGTGGCGACGAGGATGGTGTCGTCCGGCAGCACCGTCAGTCCGTGGACGTGGTAGCTCTCAAGCGGATCCACGGTGTTGTCCCACAGCGTGGTGTCGTCGAAGGCGACCGGCCGCCGCCGAGCGGTCGTCGCGCCCGTGGCGGGGGCGGCCGTGCCGATCGCGGCGGCCAGTGACGCCGCGGCGACCCCCATGCCGAAGGTTCTGCGGCCGATGTGGGTGTGCTTCGGATCCGGCTGTGCCACGTTCTACCTCCGGGTAAAGAGATGTGCTTCGTCGTTTTCGATCGCGGCGTCGCCACCGGCCGGTCGATCAGCGCCGGTCCGGGCGCGCCACCATGCGGGTCACCGGGGCCACGTCCGGCCGGGAGCGGGACCGATGGAATCGCCGGCCACGAAGCCGCACGGCACGGTGACCTGCCGGGGGGCGCCGGCCGGCCCGCCGAGCAGGTCGACCAGCATCCGCACGGCCGTTCGGGCCATCTCCGCACGGGGCAGGGAGAAGCGGGTCCAGTCCCGCAGCTCGGGAGTCCACGACGGCGGGTCGCCGAGCAGCGCGATCGAGCAGTCGCCCGGGAAGCGCACCCTGCCCGCCGCGCTGATCGCGTCCAGCGCGGCGGTCAGGCGGTTGTCCTCGCTCGGCTCGACGAGGATGGCGGTGACGCCGTCCGCGCCCGTCCAGCGCTCGACGAACTCAGGCGACAGGTCGGCGGGGTCGGCGAGCCCGCGGATCAGCGACTCGTCCACCGCGACCCCGGCCGCGGCGAGGCCCTGCCGGTAACCCGCCTCGCGGTCGCGGGTGGGCTCGGTGTCCTCGACCGCGCGCAGGTAGAGGATCCGCCTGTGCCCCAGGCGGACCAGCTCCGCGACGAGGTCGCTGGTGGCCGTCACATAGTCGGCCCCCACGTAGGACAGCTCGGCGCCCTCGAGCTCCCGGCGGCCGATGAAGACGAACGGGAAGTCCTCCCTGACCAGCTCCGCCAGCTCCTCGCGGCGCACGTTGCGGCCGAGCAGCACACAGCCGTCGGCGATCTTCAGGCGGTTCACCCCGCCTGAGTAGATCGCGCGGTCGCCGGAGCCGACCGAGCTGAACAGCAGCAGGTCGTAGCCCTGCCGTGCGGTCTCCTCCTCGACGCCCATCAGGAACGGGAAGTAGAAGTCGCGCTGGTCGGTCGGGAAGACCGGCTCGAACGTGTACAGGCCCAGCAGGTGGTTGCGACCCCCCTTGAGGCTGCGGGCGGCGACGTTGACCGAGTAGCCGAGCTCGGCGGCCGCCGCGAGGACCGTCTGCCGCGTCGACTCGGCGATCTGGTCGCTCACCGCGCCGCCGCTGAGGACGAGCGACACGGTCGCCTGCGAGACACCGGCGCGCCTGGCGATGTCCACCTGGGTGGCCCGGCGCTGTCGTCGGGGAGGAGCCACGTCAACTCCTATTAATACGTATTAGTAAGCGTGTCGAATGCTAATCATCCGTTTCGGCAAGGGTCAAGCGATGACACGATTCGCCATCCTGGTGCGCGCTCGCACCATGGCTGGAACGCGGCGGGGAAAGCCATGATTGAGCGGTGACGAACACTGAACTGAAGGCTCGGTACGAGCGTGACGGCTATGTCGTCCTGGAGCGCGCCCTCGACCCCGGCGAGGTCGACAAGCTGGTCGAAGAGGCCGTCCGCATCTGCCGCGGCGAGCTCGGCGACATCCAGGGCGCGCTCCCCGCCGGGCCCGCCGACACCGACGACGACGTGCTCCGCAGGTTCCTGTGCATCCACTACCCGCACAAGCTCTCCGGCCTGATGCTCGCCACGATGCGCCATCAGGCGATCGTTTCGGCGCTCACCTCGCTGATCGGCCCGAACGTCAAGGCGATGCAGTCGATGCTGTTCATCAAGTCCGAGGGAGAGCCGGGGCAGGCCTGGCACCAGGACGAGATGTTCATCCCGACCCGCGACCGGTCGCTCGCGGCGGCGTGGCTCGCGCTCGACGACGCCACCGTCGAGAACGGCTGCCTCTGGGTGCTGCCGGGATCGCACCGGTCCGGCGTGCTCTACCCGAACCGCGACCACGACGACCCGCGCTACGACTGCACGGTGGAGTCCTACGGCTTCCCGTTCGGCGACTCCGACGCGGTGCCCGTCGAGATCGCGGCCGGCTCCGTGCTCGTGTTCAACGGCCACCTGCTGCACAAGTCTTTGCCCAACAGCGGCCGGCACGGCTACCGGCGGGCGCTGGTCAACCACTACATGAGCGCGGAGTCCCTGTTGCCGTGGGATGCCCCGCCGGAGGGGACGAACATGGCGCAGGCGGACTACCGGGACATCGTCCTCGTCGCCGGCACCGACCCGTACGCGTACAAAGGTCTGCAGGAGGTGCGACGGCCACGGGTTCGCCCGAACCGGGACGGCGGCTGTGACAGATGACGGCCCGCAGATGATCTCCGTCGGCCTGGTGCCCCGCCTCGGGCCCACCGTCGCGGACTACCCGCCGGGCTCGACGTTCGGCCCGCGGGTCGCCAGGTCGTACCAGTTCGTCTGGCTCCTCCGGGGCAGCGCCACCTGGTCGTGGAACGAGGTCGCGCTACCGCTGACCCCGGGGAAGCTGCTGCTCGTCCGGCCGGGAATGCGCGACTCGTTCCGCTGGGATCCCCGCACCCCGACCCGGCACGCGTACGTGCACTTCACGCTCACCGGCCACGTGCCCGCCGGCCGGCCGCTGGTGCGCGACCTGACCGGCCGGCACGACCCGATGGGCGCCCTGTGCCAGTACCTGCTCTGGCTCGGGACCGAGTGCCCGCCCGCGTGGCAGGTCCTCGCGCGTGAGACGCTCCGCCTGCTGGCGCTGACCTTCCTGGCCGGCCCCGCGCCGGCGGAACCCGCACCCGCGACCCTGCCGGAACCGGTCGTCGCGATGATGCGCGCGGTGCGCGAGCACTGGTCCGACGGGCGGGCGAGGCCGATCCCGATGCGACGGCTCGCCGCTGCCGCCCAGGTCTCGCCGAGCACGCTGTGCCGCACGTTCCGGCGGCGGTTCGGCGTAGGGCCGGTCGCCGCCATCGAACTGCTGCGCCTGACCAGAGCCGAACCGCTGTTGTGGCAGAGCAACCTTTCCATGGGCGCGATCGCCGTACAGTGCGGCTTCGCCGACGCGTACCACTTCTCCCGCCGGTTCCGCGCGGTCTACGGGATGGCACCGACGACGTTCCGCTCGACCGCGCCGGAGTCCGCGCCCCCCTCACCCGTCGAGTCCGGCGGCCTCGCGGCGCTGCAGTCGCTCCTCCCCGGCACCCACGGCCACGTGCCGCCGATCGGATGGTCCGCCACCACGCGCGGACGAGGACCGCTGACCAAGGGATGAAACACTCGCGGAGGTGCCGGACATCTGCTGAGGTGTTTCGGCACCTTTGATGAGGAGAAGTTTGTGCACGATCCTGTGCCTCCCGGCGTGCGAGATCGTTTCGAGGCGCTCTACCTCGCCCACTACAGAGCCGTCCACCGCTACGCGCTGCGCCGCACCGACTCGGCCGACGACGTCGCCGATGTGATCGCCGAGACCTTCCTCATCGCCTGGCGGCGGCTGGGCGACATTCCTCAAGGGGAGGCCACGGTGCTGTGGCTGTACGGCACCGCCCGCCGCGTCCTGGCCAACCACCGGCGCGGGGAGTCGCGACGCACCGCGCTGGCCTCGCGGCTGCGCGATGAGCTGGCCGCCGGGCAGGAAGCGCCGCTCGCCGATCCGCGGACCGACGCCGTACGGACGGCGTTCGCGGACCTCGCCCCGGCCGACCGCGAGGTGCTGGCGCTGGCCTGCTGGGAGGAGCTGTCCGGTCCGCAGATCGCCAAGGTGCTGGGCTGCAGCGACACCGCGGCCCGGTTGCGCCTGCACCGCGCCCGCAAGCGCCTGGCCAAGCTGCTCGGGACGACCGGGGAAGTATCTGTGATGGCCGCGCTCAGGGGGGAAAACCGATGAGCAAGATCGACCGTATGGTGTTCGCCATCGACCCGGCCGCGGGGCACGCCGAACCCGCTATGAGCCAGGGAGTCCATGACCTGCTCGAGGAGATCGTCGCGACTCCGCCGGAGCGCCGCCGACCTTCCTGGTCTGCCTTCCGGCGCGGCCGTGCCCGCAGACCTGCCCTGATCGGCATGGTGATGGCCCTCTCCGTGGCCGCCGCGATCGTCGTCGGCCTGCCGGCCCGCGGCCCGGCCACCGAGTACGCCAACGCCGCCGTCTCGCTGAAGCGGGTCGACCAGTACCTCGACATCACCGTCAACGACCCCGAGGCCGACGTCACGACCTTCACCGAGGCTTTCCGCGCCGTCGGGTTGGACGCCTTGGTGGAGAAGATCCCGGTCCGGCCCAGGCAGGTGGGGAAGATGATCGGTCCACTGGCGCCTGGGGACTTTCCGGAGGGCACGGGCATGACGATCAAGGCAATCCGTGCCTGTGGTTCGGTGTGGTGTGGGCAGATCAGCATACCCGCGGGCTATACCGGGAAGATCGTCATCGGCATCGGCCGACCCGCGGCCCCTGGTGAGCCTTACAGAGCGAACGGGCCGGTGAACGACTCACTGATGAAGAGTGACGCACTGGACGGTTACGAGGCCCGCGGCGAGACGGTGGCGGAGGTCCGCGCCGAGCTGGACCGGCGTGGTCTGAAGCCCAAGTACTACCTGTTCTTCGGCGACCCTGACAAGGCCCACACCGCGAGTCCCGTCACGGCCGACCGTATCAAGGACGATTGGATCGTCGACCTGGCCTGGGATTACAGCTCCGACACGGTGGCCCTCACCGTCGCCGGCGGCCCCTCTCCTGAACAGCCCGAGGAACAGAACGGGCAGTGACGGCACCACCGAGTCGCGCCGACCGAACGACCTTGCCGCTCGGCGGGTGGTCCGAGTGAACGCCTCATTCGGACCACCCTGAGCTCAGCTAGGCGATCTTCATGGTGGCCCTGTCGATGATCGGGTCCAGGTCCAGGCCAGGGGGGAGGGTGCCGAACGCGTGGCCCCAGTCGAGGTCCAGCCGGGAGGCGCAGAAGGCGTCGGCGACGGCTGGATGACTGTGCCTGACCAGCAGGGATGCCTGGAGGACAACGGTGAGCCTTTCGGCGACCCGGCGGGCGTGGTGATCGGCGGTGGCCAGGTCGGTGAGGGACTTCTTGGTCTCGCCGATGGCGGCGTCGAGGCGGCGGTCGGCGCCCGCGGCGAGATCCACCTCCTCGAAGAAGGCGTCGAGAGCGTGGGGCTCCTTTCCGATGGACCGGAGCACGTCCAGCGCGGCGACGTTGCCCGAGCCCTCCCAGATGCCGTTGAGCGGGGAATCCCGGAACAGCCGGGGCATCTGCGACTCCTCGACGTACCCGTTGCCGCCGAGGCACTCCAGCGCCTCGGCCGCGTGCACCGGGGCGCGCTTGCACACCCAGTACTTGGCGGCGGCCAGAGCCGTACGGCGCAGCACGCCCTCGCCGGTCTCGCCGCGGATCGCCTTGTCGGTCGCCCCCGCCAGGCGCACCATGACGGCCGTGGCGGCCTCCGACTCCAGCACCAGGTCGGCGAGCACGTTGCGCATCAGCGGCTGGTCGGCCAGGGCCTTGCCGAACGCCCTGCGGTGGGTGGCGTGGTGGACGGCCTGCGTCACCCCGTACCGCATGCCGGAGGCGGAGCCGATGACGCAGTCGAGCCGGGTCATGTTGACCATCTCGATGATGGTCCTGACCCCCCGGCCCTCCTCGCCGACCAGGTGGGCCACCGCGCCCTCGTACTCGACCTCGGCCGAGGCGTTGGACCTGTTGCCGAGCTTGTCCTTCAGCCGCATGATCCGCATGGCGTTGCGCGAGCCGTCCGGCAGCACGCGGGGGAGCAGGAAGCACGAGAGCCCGCCCGGGGCCTGCGCGAGCACCAGGAAGACGTCGCACATGGGCGCCGAGTTGAACCACTTGTGGCCGGTGATCGCCCAGGTGCCGTCGCCGAGCGGCTCGGCCCTCGTGGTGTTCGCGCGGACGTCCGAGCCGCCCTGCTTCTCGGTCATCGCCATCCCCGCGAGCACGCCCCGCTTGGCGGAGGCCGGCCGCAGGCCGAAGTCGTAGTTCCGGGAGGCCAGCGGACCCTCCCACTCGGCCGCCAGCGCCGGGGTGTGCCGCAGCGCCGCCACGCTGGCGTACGTCATGGAGATCGGGCAGCCGTGACCCGCCTCGACCTGCGACCACACGTAGAACTTGGCGGCGCGGGCCACGTGGGCGCCGGGGCGGGGCGAGGTCCAGGGCGTGGCGTGCAGGCCGTGGCCGACGGCAACCGACATCAGCTCGTGCCACGCGGGATGGAACTCCACCTCGTCGATCCGGTTGCCGTACCGGTCGTGGGTGCGCAGGACGGGCGGGTGCTCGTTGGCCAGACGGCCCCACTCCTGCGCCCTGGCCGATCCGGCGAGCGTTCCGAGGGTGCGCAGCTCCCCGAGCGCCCAGTCGGCGCCCTCGCGTTTCACGCCGTCCAGCAGGCTCGGGTCGGCGGAGACGTCGTGGCCGGTGAGCGGGGGGACCTGGTTGAAGACGTCGTGCGTCAAGGGAGCCTCCGTGCGGGTCGATGCGCGCTTCTTGGTCGCGAAGCGCACTTCTTGATACGCGCTTCGCCATCCATCTCAACATTTCCCGGGAACAGTGGGATGCTCGGGTGGCCGAGCGAGGAGGGGTGGGGCCGGTGGAGGCGCCTGGGCAGACCGACGACCGGTCGCTTCACCAGCGGGTCGTCGGCGGGGACGAGAGCGCCTTGGGCGAGGTGCACGACCGGCTGTACTCGCTGGTGCTGGGACTCGCGCTGCGGGTCACGCGCGACCGCGTGATCGCCGAGGACATCGTCCAGGAGGTCTTCGTCACCTTCTGGGAGCGCCCGCTGGCCTTCGACCCCGACCGCGGCTCGCTGCGCTCGTGGCTCGCGACGATCGCCCACCGCCGCGCCGTCGACCACGTACGTACCGAGGAGCGCCACCGGGTCTCCGCCCTCGGCCCCCGTCTCGCCGAGCCCGAGCCGAGCCCGCTCGAAGACTGGGTCCTCGCCGCCGACGAGGTCGCCCGGGTGCGGCTCGCGGTCAGCCGGCTTCCCCGAGGCCTGCGCGAGGCCATCGAACTCGCGTACTACCGTGGCCGTACCTACCGCCAGGCGGCGGAGGATCTCGGCCTGCCGGAGGGAACCGTCAAGTCCCGCATCCGCCTGGGCCTTCGCAGGCTCGCCGACGAGCTTGCCGAGAAGGAGGTGTGACGGTGGATCGCCACCCGGCGCTCGGCGAGGAGATCCCCGGCCCCTCCGACCCGTACACGCGCCTGAGCCTCGACATGATGGCCGAGGCCGGTGACGCGCCGCCTCCCGGTGCCCTGACGCGGCTGCTCGCCGCCGCGCGCTCCGCCCGCCGCCCGGCCGTCACCACCGGGTTCGTCGCCTCGTACGCGGGCCGGGTCGCCGCCATGGACGCCCTGCTCGCCTCGGCCTCGCCCGCCGACTGGGCGCGCGAGATCGTCGAGGGCTGGACGCTCCAGCAGCTCGTGGCCCACCTGGCCGCCACCGACAGCCTGGTCGCCGCCGCGATCGGCGCCCCGGTGGCCGGTCCGCCGCTGGCCGCCAACGACACCCTGGGCCGCACCGCCGACATGATCGCCTTCGCGGACGGCCTGCCGCCCGAGCGCGTCCGTGCCGAGTGGCGTGCCCAGGCGGAGGCGATCTGCGAGTCCGCGGCCAAGATGGAGCCCGCCACGCCGGTCGACCCTGGGGGCATGAGCTTCCCGGTGTCCGACCACCTGCTGGCCCGCATGCTGGAGACCTGGATCCACACCGACGACGCCGCCACGGTGGTCGGGCTGCCCCTGCCCCGGCCGCTCGCCGAGCACCTGCACCCGACGGCCGACTTCTGCGCGCGGCTGCTCCCGTGGACGATGCTGCTCTCCGGCGTCGACGGCGGAGGCCGGGCGATACGGCTCACGCTGACGGGGCCGGGAGGCGGCGCCTGGTACGTTCCGCTCGACGTCACCCGCGTCGCCGTGCCCGACGACGGCTCACCCGCGCACGCCGACCTCACCTGTGACGTCGTGGAGTTCTGCTTTCTCCTCGGCGGGCGCGGCACCCCTGGCACGATCCCGGTGAAGGTGACGGGCGACGCCGCCCTGGCCCGCGACGTGCTGGAGGCCTCGCCCGCGCTGTCGGGGCCCTGACGGCGGGTTTCCTCCTTTCGGAGGATCGGACTACCGGGAACATCGCGCTAGATTCATTGACATGAACGATCCGGGTGGTATGCGCGCCTCGGACGCCGAGCGCGAGGCCGTGGTGGAACAGCTCAGAGAGGCCTCCGTCGAGGGGCGCCTGACGCTGTCGGAGCTGACCGAGCGCACCGAGGCCGCCTACCTCGCCACCAACCACGCCGAGCTGGCCCAGCTCACGAGCGACCTGCCGGGCGCCGCCGGCGCCCAGCCGTTCCCCGCGAGCGCCCCCGCCGCCTCGGCCCCCAGGCCCGGCGTGGCCAGGCGCTGGTACGTCGCGGTCATGGGCGACACCAAGCGGCGCGGCAAGTGGCGCGTCGACCAGGAGGTCGGCGCGGTCGCGGTGATGGGCGACGTGACGCTCGACCTCCGCGAGGCCGAGGTGCGCTCCAACGAGGTCGACATCGTCGCCACGGCGGTGATGGGCAGCGTGAAGATCATCGTTCCCGACGGCGTGGAGGTCGACCTGAGCGGCGTCGCCGTCATGGGCGACAGGAAGGTCGACGTCCTGGAGGCCCCGCCAGGGCAGAACGTCCCGGTGATCCGGGTGCGGGCGTACGTCCTGATGGGCGACGTCAAGGTCGTGGGCGACTCCCGCGCCAAGCCGATCAAGCGGGCGCGGGCCGCCTGGAGCGAATGGGCGGGGGAGAGGCGGCGGGACGCCCGCGAGGAGCTGCGCGGCTTCCACGCGCAGCGGCACGAGCTTCACCGGGCCCAGCATGACGCGTTGCGGGAGCAGCGCCACGAGTGGCGCGAGCAGCGCCAGCAGGTCCGCCAGGCCCGCAGGGACGCCCGCCGGGGCGGCCCCCCGCTTCCCCCGCTGCCCCCGCTTCCCCCGCTTCCCCCCGAGCCGCCGTACCCGCCGCGCCCGTAGCGCCTCAGTCGGTTGGTCGATCGTGGACGCCGGGGCACCCCGCGGGTGAGGGGCGGGTCAGTCGTCCAGGACCGCCAGGTCGAGCCGGTGGAGGCGCGCGGGGTCGGTGATCACCTCGAACGCGGCGATCCTGTCTCCCTCGATCGCGATGGTGAGGGCGATGAGCAGCCGTCCACGGGGGGCCACGACGACCCCCACGGCCCCGTTCACGAGCGCCGGTTCGGCGAACCGCGAATGCCGCGCGAAGACCACGGCCTCCTCCGCCACGGTCCGCGCGCCGCGGATCTCCGCCGTGCCGCCGGCGGGCAGGGCGGCGCGGTCGGCCCGGCGTACGACGTCGGGGGCCAGCACCGCGAGAAGCGCGTTCATGTCGCCACCACGCGAGGCGGCGAGGAAGGCGTCCACCACGTGCCGGTGCCGGGCCGGCTCGGCGCCGGACACCGCGGCCGTACCCCGCACCCGGTGGCGGGCGCGGCTGGCGAGCTTCTTCGCGGCGACCGGCGAGCGTCCCACGATGGGGGCGATCTGGTCGAACGGCACCGCGAACATGTCGTGGAGCACGAACGCGACGCGCTCGTCGGGCGCCAGCCTGTCCAGCACCACGAGCAGAGCGCGGCCGACCGAGTCGGCCAGCAGCGCCTCGTGCTCGGGGTCGCCCCCCTCGCCGGGGTCCGAGGCCAGGTCGGGCCCCGGCTGCCCGGCGGGTTCCTCCGGTCGTGACCTTCGGGACCGCAGTATGTCGAGGCACACCCGGGAGACGACCGTGGTCAGCCATCCCGCGAGGTTCTCGACTCCGCTGAGGTCGGCGCGGCTGAGCCGGGGCCACACCTCCTGGACGGCGTCCTCGGCCTCGGTGAGCGAGCCCAGCATCCGGTAGGCGACCCCCCGCAGGTGGCCGCGATGCGTCTCAAATCGTTCCGCCAGCCGGTCATGCTCGTCCATCGGTCACCTTTCCCCGCCGCGCTCCGTCATGTTCATGACGCATACGACGCGCCCTGAGTGACCGGAGGCCGCCCGCTCGGGTCGATCGTGCCATCGGTCACCATTCCAGGTCGCGTTCCGTCATGTCGGTGAGAGCAGAGACGATCGACGAGGAGATCGGCATGTCCGTGATGATGATTCGCTACCAGGTGGCGGAAGACGGTGTCGAGGATATCGCCGGCGCGGTCGAGGCGGCGTTCGCGGCCCTCGCGTCGCGGCGGCCGGAGGGCCTCCGGTACTCCTACTACCGGGCGGCCGGCGGCACCGAGTTCGTCGCGATGCTGGAGCTGGACGAGGGGGTCGAGAACCCCCTGCCCGGCATGGGAGTGGCGCAGGAGCTCCGGGCGACCGTGGCCAAGTGGATCGTGGGGGAGCCCCCGGCGCCGCAGACGCTCGACGTGCTCGGCTCGTACGCGGGCTGATCAGACCGCGGCGGCGGCCGCTTCGGCGCTCTGGACGGCCTTGCGAAGGGCCTTCGGCACCGGAGCCACCACCTCCGACAGCTCGTCGCTCCGGTCGCGGACGGCGCGCCACTGGGAGCGGGGCCGGACGGTCCTGAGCTTCACCGCCGCCGCGAGGGCCGCGAGCCCGGCGTCCCTGGGGTCGAGCCGCGACGCGGGCCGACCGGGCCGCAGCGCCGTGGAGGCCATGGTGACCAGCTGCTTCACCACGCGGGTGTCGCGGACGGTCACCTTGGCCGTGGGGAAGAGGCCGAGGAGGCGGCCGTGCTCCACACGGATCCAGCCGCCGGACTCCAGCCGGTCGCGCACCTCCCGCGCGGCGGCGCCCGAGCCCTTGCTCACCCAGTGCTGCCAGGTGCGCCGCCGCGAGCCCGCGACCTGCTGGAGCACGCCGTCGAGCAGGGGGTCGGCCACCGCCGGGGTGCGCGCGACCGGCCCGCCGGTCGCGTCGGCGAGGTGGCCCTGGATCAGCAGCTCGGCCAGGATGCCCGCGCGCACCAGGTAGCCGAGATGCCAGCGCTCGGCCGTCCGCCCCCGCTCGGTGTCGTAGGCGAGCAGATAGACCCGCTCGTGCAGGAACTCAGGTACGTCCACCGTTCACTCCTCTCCGTTGCCGTCACGTGTGCCGCCGTCGCCGGCGCCACGGCCGTCGTGTACCTCGCCGCCGTCACCGCCGGGGCTCTCGTCGTCTTTGGGGGGACGGCCGCGCCGGGGCATGCGCCCCACGTCGCCGGGGAGCCGGCCCGCGTTCGCGAGGGCCCGGCGGAGCAGGAACTCGATCTGCGCGTTCGTGCTCCGCAGCTCGTCCCCCGCCCACCGGGTGATCGCGTCGTGGACGGCCGGATCAAGCCGCAGAAGGATCTTCTTCCGCTCGGTCACTGGTAAAGGGAGCCGGTGTTGACGACCGGCTGCACATCCCTGTCGCCGCACAGCACGACGAGCAGGTTGCTCACCATCGTCGCCTTCCGCTCGTCGTCGAGGTTGACCACGTCCGCCGCGTCGAGCCGGTGCAGGGCCGCCTCCACCATGCCGACCGCACCCTCCACGATCTGCCGCCTGGCCGCGACCACCGCGCCTGCCTGCTGGCGTCGCAGCATGGCCTGGGCGATCTCCGGGGCGTACGAAAGGCGGGTGATCCGCGACTCGATGACCTTGACCCCGGCCGACGCGACGCGCGCGGCGATCTCGGTCGACAGCCTGCCGGTGATCTCGTCGGCGTTGTCGCGGAGCGAGAGCTGGCCGCTGTCGTGGGAGTCGTACGGATAGCTGCCCGCGATGTGGCGGACCGCCGTCTCGGTCTGGATGGAGACGAACTCCACGAAGTCATCCACCTCGAACACCGCCTTCGCGGTGTCCTCCACCTGCCACACCACGACCGCCGCCATCTCGATCGGGTTGCCCTCGGCGTCGTTGACCTTGGCGACGCCGGTCTCGTGGTTGCGGATCCTGGTCGAGATCTTCCGCTTCTGGGTGAACGGGACGACCCAGCGCAGCCCGTCGGTGCGCACCGTGCCGAGGTAGCGGCCGAGGAGCTGCACGACCCTCGCCTCGCCGGGGGCGATCGCCATCATGCCCGCGAGCAGCAGGACCGCCACCAGCAGCAGGAGGAGCCCCACCGGTACCAGGCCGGCGGACCCGCCCTCGTTCGCCTGGTACAGCATCAGGACGCCCGCGATCGCCATGATCAGGGCGAGACCGAGCATGGGCCAGCCGGACAAGCTGAGCGGACGCCGCTCACTCACCTGCGGAGCCGGCATCTCCACAGCCACCTCACCGATCTTCTCCACCGCTGCCACCATCCCTCGGGGGTTGTCATCTACAAGCACAACCATAGCAAAGTGATATCACTTTACAAGCCCTCATCTGGAGCCGATGTGGCGGGTGGTCGACCCTCGGCTTTAGGCTTGACTAAAGGTTTAGGCAGAGCTAATGTTGACTCACTGGAAGCGACAGCACGAGAGCGAGCTCGCCATGGCCCTACGACGTCAGGCGGACCGGTCCGCCTTCGAGGAGCGCCGGTCGGCGGAGCCCGGAGGGCTCGCCCAGGAGATCACCGACGAGATCTCGTGGTACATGCGGCAGCACAAGATCTCCCGTGCCGACCTCGCCGCCCTCATGGGCGTGTCGGCGGGCCGCGTGAGCCAGATCCTGTCCGGTGACGAGAATCTGACGTTGCGCACGGTGAGCGCGGTGGTGGAGGCACTCGGCACGCGGTTCGAGTTCAGCCTGAACGCCATCGCGGAGTCCGCTGAGCTTCTCGACGACCGGTGAGGAGTCCCGGCCGTTCACGGATGCGACCGTGCCTTCGCCACCTCGAGTACGGCCGGGTCGTAGCGCGCGAGCGACCGCAGCCCGCACCGGTACGCCGAGTCGAGCAGGCGCATCAGCTCGCGCTCCGCATCGTGGACGAGCACCCCGTGCAGCCGGGCGAAGTCATTGAGATACCGCTGGTAGCGGGTCTTCCTGGTGACCGGAGAGCTGCTGAGCGCGGTGACCACCTTCGACTTGCCCGCACCGTCCTCGATGAGCGCCGCGACGTCCAGACGCCGTTCTATCGCCTGCAGCCGGCTCTGGACGCGTTCCCTGCGCCGCTCGTCCGCCGACATCCGCTGGCGAATGCGCTCGTGGTAGTGCTCCGCGGCCATGCTCAGCTGGTGCGTGCTCCAGGTGTCGTCCACCCGGCTCTCGCACCAGACCTCGCGATCCTCCGCCATCGCCTGGTGTAATCGCTCCAGCAGCGAGGCGAGCCAGAACGTCATCACTTCTTGTCCGAGCGAGCGGCGCCCGTCCTGGCGCTGGCGCATGTACCCCAGCCAGAGCCCACTAGGTGCGACGAGGCCGACCAGCGCGCGGAGCTCGTCGTTCAGCCCCGTCACCACCAGGGCGACAAGGGTCGTGGCCAGTGCCGTGAGGGTGATCACCACCAGGGCGAGCCATCGACTGCTCGGCCCGAACGGCCGGCCGAGGCGCTGACACCGCAGGATGAGGAAGACGGTCGCCGAGATCATGGCCAGTACGAAGGTGATGCCATGACCCGCGGCACCTTCCAGCATGGAGCCGCCTCTCGTAGACGCCGGCTCCCATGGTCCCACGCGGATCGCGGATCGACCAAGCACTCGTTCAGGCAGCGGGTGGTGCCCGATCGACGATCACCGTGACCCTGCCCGCCGGCGTCGCCGGCGGCACCTACACCGGCACCATCACCCACTGGTTCGCCTAGAGATCTCTCCCGGTGGCGCTCCATTCCCGGCGCGAACGGCGCCTTCGCTGGACGAGCAGGCCCGTGGCCGTCGTGAGCGCCCACAGGACGACGCCGATGACGAGCACCGCCATGGGGAGGTGGCTCGTGTCCGGCTCCGCTTTGATCGCTCGCGCCGTCCCCACGGCGGCGGGGAACCGGATGGTCGCTTCGGCGGCGCGTTTCGTCAGCCCGCTCTGGAGACGGACGCGGGCGCGCCACGGACCATCGGGGACCTGCTCACTGAGGACCACGGTGACGGATCCGATGTTCCCGGGAGCGAGCGTGGTGCCGGTCTCGACCTTGAACGGGCCCGCGCTGAGGTTCGCGGGGCCGTTCGACAGTCTCATGTCGCCGCTCAGGTCCAGCGCGCGGCCTCCGGTGTTGTGCACCTGCGCCAGGACGACCTGCCGGCCGTCCGCCGTCCGCTCGGCGGTCAGCGAGTCGATGGTGAAGGAGGACGCCGGCGGGTTGCCGGGGCCGACGGACAGGTAGATCCGGACACCGACCCGGTTGACCTCGGAGACGCCTCCTCCAGGCGGCGGGGCCTTGACCGCCTCGGCCCAGATCACCGCGTAGCGCTCACCGGGGGCGGCGTCGCGCGGCACGGCGATGGTCGCTGTGACCATCGAGCGGGCATGCGGCGCCATGGCGACCTTGGACTGGTCCGTGGTGGTCCAGGTGGAAAGCTCGTTGGGCGTGCGACCTGGGGCGAACTGGAATCTCCTATCGCGGATCGCCCCCGCTGCCGTGTAGAGCGAAAGAGTCCTGGGCGAATCGGTCGCGTTGGACACCTCGACCCGCCGGTGGATGACGGAACCCGGCGCCAGGTGATCGATGATGTAGCACCAGGCCCGCGAATTCGCGCGCGCGTCGACGGGCGCGTCGACCAGGCGTATCCCGATGCTCTTTCCGGAGGATCCCGCCGCTCCCGGCGCCGGCCCGTCGAGCGTGCCGGCGGCCGGGGCGAGCGCCCCGGCCGCCAGCAGCCCCAAAGCGAGGTGACGAAGAGGCACGATTGCCGCCGGCTCCGGTCAGGCGACCGAATGGGTGACGGTGCCGGTGTACGTTCCGGCGACGGTCGCGGCCGGGATCGTCACGGTGAGCGTCGGATCCCAGGTGGCGGTGTTGTTACCCGTGAGCGCGGTACCGGTGAACGCGACGCGCGGCACATTGATGATCCCGCCGGGACCGGGTGTGAAGGTGCCCGTGCCCGTCGTGGCGGTGGCGGGCCCGGGGGAGTAGCTGACGTTGATGTCCGGGATGGTCTCGGGCCCCGTGGCCCCGCCGGTGGTGAAGTCGGTGCCGATGACGGTCGCGGTCCAGGAGCCGTTCAGGGTGCCGCGCAGGTCGGTCACCGTGACGGGACCGATCTGCCCCGAGATGCTCGCGGAGCCGGATGCCACCGAGCCGATGTTCGCCGACGCCGGTGCGCTGATCGTGAGGCCGGCGCTCGTGATCGCGAACGTGACGGTGGTGTCGACGGCCATGGCGGGCAGGGCGGTCGCCGCGACAAGGCCGAGGCCGGCAGCCGCGGCGATCAGGTAAAACGGTTTACGCATGTTCGGATCCAATGCTCAGGTGGATGAGAGAGGCGATGCGAAGTCCGAACACTTGACCCAACAGAACTAGGACCCCGACATACCATCACGCCTCGTAGTAGATGATAACCCTGCGTAGCCGCATTAAGATCAACGGCACGGCACGTACGGGCGCTGAAACGCCTTTCCCTGGCAATGAAACAAGCCCCCGTCGCGGGCTTCCTCGCCCCGGAGACAAGGCCCCTGGTCGCACGCGGACGCGGGTTCGTGACCTTCAGCGTGGACTACCGCCAGTACACCGGCGCCATCGCCGCGCTCAGCGGCCGCTTCGAGGCGGAGGTGGTCGACGTCACCGTCGAACCTGCTCACCGCGATGCGGACGACCTACGACGCGCTTAAGGTCGACTGTTCCCTGGTGCTGGTGCTGGTGCTGGTGCTGGTGCTGGTGCTGGTGCTGGTGCCCGTCGAGCGGCGAGGTGCGTCGTAGTATGCGGGTCAGTCGAGGTTGTTCCGCTGCCGGACGAGATTTGCGATCGCCAGGATCTTCGGTCGGCCGGTGGCCTTGAAGGAGAGTCCGTGGCGGAAGATCTCGGGGATCCAGTACTGATCCTCCTCTCGGAAGACAACGCCGTTGGAGGCAAGGATTTCCAGGTTCTGGCTTGACAGATCGACCTGCTCGGGTATGAAAGGAATCCTCTTCTTGTCCGAGGGAAGGCCATCCAGGTGGCTGAGAAGCTCACCTACCTGAGGACTCTCCTCCCTGATGGCGCGAATCTTGTCCAGGCTGCATTGAACCAGTGCTCTTCTCATTGCGGCAGGTGCCAGCAGGCGGGTTGGCCAGCGGCTGTCATCCATCGAAAAGGCTGCTGACTCTCTGAGGAAGGTCACGATGTCACGCGCCTGGATCTGCTCGTTGAAGTCGGAGAGCGCTGCCAGGAACCACCCGTCCGAGCGGGCCTCGCGGGACTTGGGAGATCCCATCTTCTCTCCCCAGAGAGGATGCAGCATCGTGCTGAGATCCTGGTTCTTCGCTGTAGCCACTTCTTCGGGTGTGAATTCGGGAACTGCTCCGGAACGTTGCGCCACCCAAAGTGCGAGTCGCAGGGCTTCGAAGTGGTTCCACTTGAGCTCGTAGTCGCGGTATCGGGCGAAGAACTGCTTGTCGTTCTGTCGGATCGCCGACTGGACAAGGTCGCGCCGGACGAAGATGACCAGCCCGAGTGGCCGGCCGCGAAGGCTACGCAGCCAGTCGAGACAGTCGATGAGAAGGACGCGGAGCGCCTGCCGCTGGGCGTCGCTCTCGATGAGATCTTGAAGAAGATCTTCAAGCCCGTCGAAGAGGAAGATCCGGGTGTTCGCGGAGCTGAAATCGACGAGTTTCTGCTCCACGTCCTCGGGGGACGCGTCGATCCCCACGGCTCGGGCCATGCAAGTCAACCAGATCCGGCGCCACTGTGAGTTCGTCAGTTCCGCACGCAGGGCGCCGTCGATCAGGTCACGCAGTTCGAGCTGGGTTGCCGGCTCGGCGGCCTGAGAGGCGGAGGCGTCTTGCTGGATCTTGCTTAGCCGCTCACGGGCGGAGTCGCTGAGGTTTTTGGACACGAGCACCGGTGCCAGGAGCGCGTCCAGGCTCACGCCCTCGACACCGACATCGACTGCGTAGTCACGCCACGTCTTCCGAAAGCACATCTGGAGCTGGGTGAAGGTCTTGCCCGAACCTTTGGCTCCGGTGACCACGCACAGCGGCGGTTCGGTCCGGTGAGAGACAAGCATGTTCCGCAAGGACTCGGTCGGCAGGAATTGGGCGTCGTCCGCCGTCTCGGCATACGCCAGCCGCCCCGAGAACTCGCTCAAGGTCCGGCGCCGGGCAGTTAGCTCGTCGTTGTCCACCGCGACGGGCTGCGAAGTCGCGGCGTCCTCCCTGTTGGCGACGCTCGGCTCCTGGGGCGGTGTGAGCCCTTCGATGAGCGGTTCGAGCGTCTCCGCGAGTTGCTGACGCCGGACCAGATCCACAACGGCTTCCCAGGAAGCGGGCAGTGCCAGAAGCCGATCCTGGAACACGCTGAAGATGGGCTCCAGCGTGACGTCCCGGTCTACGGTCCGATCTTCGCCTTCCTGCGTGACCGGTTCGAGCGTCCTGGAAATCATGTCACGGAGCAATGTCGCCGCCTCGGTCGCCAGTTCGCGATGGCCCTCTTCGCGGAACTGAGTGATCACGGCTGCGCTCGCTGGATCGTCAGCCCGTGTCGGCGCCCGCCGGCCGAGTTCCTGGATGGTGCGAAGAGTCCCGTACAGCGACTGGTTGCTGACGGTTGTGACGAAGATGCGCTGGACGCGCGGGTCGAGCAGGACGGGGGCCGCTAGCTCGCTGCTGCCCGCGCGCAGGTCGATCAGAACCGTCCGCGCTCCGAGTTGGTCGGCGAGTTCGGCGAGGGACTCGGTCAGGAAGTAGATCGACCGATCCGGGGTCAGCAGGTCGGTGGGTTCGAGCCGCGGTGGGCCGATTTCCCATAGCGAATGGCGGGTGGGCATGACGATCACACCGCCGATCATCTGGTTCGGTAGGTAGGCCGCGCCCAGTTTCACCGCATCGTCGGGACGGCCGTCATCGGATGAATGGAGTAGCGCGAGGAAATCCTCATAGCCGAAATCGACGCGCCTCCCGTGCGCGCTGAACATCCAACTGATCCCTGGCGCCTCTAGATCGGCGTCGACTAGGAGCACTCGATCGCCGCGCTGGGCGATGGCGTCGGCGAGCGCCACTCCGTGCAGGGTTCGCCCCACCCCTCCTTTGAAGGAGTGCATGGCGGCGACTCGAACATGGCCCGGAAACGGTGTCTCCGGACGAGGAAGAGGTTCGCCGAGGCTACGGACGACGCGCCGTTCTCTCCATCGAGGCTCCCGCCGGGGTACTACGAGCTCTCGCTGGCACACCGAAATCGGTAGCAGCCTGGCGGAGGGGCGCCCGGGAACGTCGTCGAGTCGGAGAACGGTCTCCCCTTCGTGCGAAATCGTCGACCCCACCCCGAAGGCGTCGTTTATCCATGACAGGGCCTCTTGGGGTGAGGCGTCAGGGGCGATCGTCACATCGAGGCCGTCCCAGAAGGCGTCACACTCGTGAAGCCAATCCGGCCATAGCCCGTTGGCCGCGAGGGCTGCGAGATGGGCGTCCACATCGACCCAGGTGTAGATGTGCTCGGGAGCTTTGATCTCCTGCTCGGGCATGATCACGCTTTCAATTCTCGCTGACACCAGACCAGAAGCTCACGCAACACGGCAAGGGCCTGCCTCTCGTGATCTTTCTTGAGAGGCTGACCGTATCTCCACGCCTGGTGGAGATCTTTGAAGGCCACCTCTCGCCGTTCCTTCTGGCTCGTGGAGGAGCGCATGCTCTCACAGAGTTGCAGCGGAAGGCGAAGTTCCTTGGCGAGGAGCTTCAGGTCATGACTTCTGAGGTGCTCGGGCAACTGGGACGTGGATTTCAGCCCTAGCCGATCGAGGATCGCCGCCTTAAGCCCGCACTCGGTGCCGTAGAAGAGCAGTAACGCCGCTGGGGCACCCTCCTTCACGGCGCTTGATGCGTCTCGGTGAGCGGCGAAGCTTGCACGAAGCTGGTTTCTGCCAACATCTACGGACACGACGCGTGATCCTAACGAAGCTTACCGTCGCATGTGCTTCTCTGGCAGATTCCGGTCTGCGCCGATCATTGTCGGCGGGGTCGGGCGTATCAGGATCGAGGCCACGTCGCTGGGAGTGCGCCAGGACCGGGCCGGCGGTAGCGACCCCCGCGCCCGCAGCGGAGAAGAAAGAGGGCGCGGTCCGTGGACCGCGCCCTCGGGGGCGGGAGCCCCGGGTAAGCCTGTGCTCGCTCTCATGGCTCCCTCTATGCACCCCGGCCACGCGGCGATCCACCGTGATTTCCCCAAGCCTCGGTCCACCCCACAGAGGCCCTGGTAGGACCTCGCCGCGCAGTGCGGTGATTTCTTCACCTGCCGGCGAGCTGGAACCAGACCACGCGTCCGGTGGCGGTCTCGTACCAGCCCCAGGTCGTCGCCACCTCCTGGAGCAGCCAGAGGCCGCGCCCGCCGCCGCTGTCGGGACAGGTCTCCAGGCACAGTGTGGGCCGGTTCTCCGACGAGCCCGCGTCGACCACGTCGATGTGGAGCGTCCCGTCGTGGTCGGCGACGGCGATGGTGACCCAACCGGCCGGGCAACGTCCCGAGTCGGAGTACCGCACCGCGTTGGTGACGAGTTCGGTGACGAGCAGCAACGCGTCGTCGGTCTGCGGGTGATCGGTGCCTCCCAGTAATTCCCGCACGCAGCGCCTGGCTCTCGGGACGGCAGTGACCCGCGCGGGCACAACGACCCGTCCCAGCAGGCCGAGCGCCTTCACCGGCTCACCTTCGCGAT
The DNA here is from genome assembly GCF_049674955.1 of Sphaerisporangium viridialbum. GTDB lineage: Bacteria > Actinomycetota > Actinomycetes > Streptosporangiales > Streptosporangiaceae > Sphaerisporangium > Sphaerisporangium viridialbum. The sequence continues at coordinate 2,900,277 of NZ_CP187232.1, forward strand.
GCGCCGGGAGAGGTCGCGTGCCCAGGCCCGCACCCGTCGGGTCGACGCGGGCATCGATCCGCTCACCCCCGACTTTCTCGCGTGTCTCGGCCGCCCGGGAGGCACGAAGACCTCCAAGCTCGCCCGCCGCCCGGGAGGAAGCCGAACGACGGAGTCGAACCCCAGGTCGTTCAACTCCGAAGCCAGTTCGACGAGGTGGACCTGCCATCGGGCATCGCGCACATTCATGATCCCCTGCACCCTTTCGCCGATGAAGCCGACGACCATGGCGCTGTAGCGATCCATGACCGAGCGGTCACGCTGGGTGCTCAGTCTGCATGACCGGTGAGCCTTCGGCAACAGGAATCAGAATGAACATAGTGCAGATTGATGAACGAAGATCGATTCGACATACTGCGATGGCCATCACGGAGAGGAGCGACATGAGCGCCCAGCGAAGCCCTTCGGTACGCACCCGTCGTCTCGCTGCGGAACTCGCACGCCTCCGCAAGGAAGCAGGGCTGACGAGGGATCAGGTGGCCGAGCACGCAGGCTGCTCACCTGTCACGATCACTCGGATCGAATCGGCCGCGAGTGCCGCCACGGTGGGCCTTGTGGCCTTGATGCTCGAACTCTATGGGGTAGCCGACGAGCGTCGGGACGCGCTCACGCAACTCGCGCGCGATGCGCGGAAGCGTGGGTGGTGGTACAAGGTGTCCGAGGCCATCCCGGAGTGGGTGCAAAGCTACGTAGGCCTGGAAGAGGAGGCTTCCACCTTTCAGGAGTACCAACCAGAGTTCGTGCCCGGGCTACTACAGACCGAGGAGTACGCCAGAGCCGTCATGCGGTCCGCGCCCGTGCTGCCGCCGCACGAGGAACTTGAGCGACGGCTGTCGATTCGGATGAAGCGCCAGGAGCGAGTGTTGGAGCGGGAACATCCGCCGAAGATATGGTTAATAATCAACGAGGCGGTGGTTCGCCGTACGGTGGGGGAACCCAAGACGATGCGCGATCAGCTCCAACGGCTGATTGATCTCTCTCAGAGGAACCACTTCACGATCCAGGTCCTGCCTTTCGCGGCCGGAGTTCATCCCGCGATGGATGGCGGGTTTACGATCTTGAGTTTTCCCAAACCCGCCGATCCGGATACCGTGTACGTTGAGTATTGGCAGGGAAGCGTCTATTTGGAGGATCCATCCGAAGTAGACGCTTACGTTCTGCTCTTCAACCACTTGCGTGCTCTGTCGCTTGGCCCGGATCCGACTCGGAACTTGATCGCGCAGGTGATGCGGGAAATATGAGTGGATGGAGAGGCACGCCTATGAGGGATCTTTCCCAGGTCATCTGGCGTAAGTCCAGCCGGAGTAACGCTAATGGCGGGCAATGTGTGGAGGTCGGCAGGACAGGCTCAGACCGTCTCGTCCGAGTACGTGACTCCAAAGATCCCGGCGGTCCGATTCTGGTCTTCGCCTGGGCAGAATGGGATGCTTTCCTTGATGGCGTCAGGCGCGGGAGGTTGGATGAGCCGGTCGGCCGTCACTAGCGCAACTCCTTTTCAACCCGGGAGTGACCCGGTCGGAGATGTGGACCACCGGATCTCGCATCCGATCGGCGTTGTTAGCGTTGAAGCTGGTAGGGGCCGCAAGTGTTGAGGCTGTCGTGGGCCGTCACGCGGAGCCTGAATAGGACAGCTGAAACCTATCCTGCGGGAAATCAAGGACCAGGCGTTTCGTTTTGGATGGCTGCCTGGCCTTCGACCATCAAGGGCGGCTTCTCTTCGTGCCGATCCCGAAACCGCTTGGCCGGCCTCAGTAACGCTGCCTGGTTTCAGGCGCGAGCCGGGGCGCACGTGCCGGCCCGGAACGCCCGTACGCCCTCTGCGTAGCGTTCGAGCAGGACGGTGACCAGCTCGGGGGCGGGGCCGAGGGGGTCGGCCACGGTGGAGGCGCCGGCTCGCAGGGTGTTCCCGCGGACCTTGTCGGCGAAGTACCCGGAGGCGAGCAGGTAAGGCGCGACCACGACCCTGGCCGGACGGGCCGTACGGGGTGTGACGGCTGGACCGGGCGTGCGGGCGTGCAGGAGGCTCAGCGTGGCGTCCTCGGGGGTGGGGGAGGCGGCGGAGGCGTAGGCGGGGGTGACCGAATGCCAGCCGCGTGAGCGTGCCCAGGCGCGGGCCAGGCCGGCGATCACCGCGTTGGCCCGGCGGTCGCTGGAGCCCGCCGAGACCAGGACCACGGCGGTGCCGGGGTCGCCGATCTCCACCCCGGCCTCCGCGAGCCGCCGCTCCAGGGCCGTGATCAGCAGCGGGTGCGGCCCGAGGGTGGCTCCCTGGTGGACGCGGAGCCGTGGACGGCCCGCCCGCGCCTCCCCGAGCGCGGAGGGGATGTCGACGCGGCTGTGGTACGCCTCGGTGAGCAGCAGGGGCAGCACCACGGCCTCGTCCAGGCCTGAGAGCGCCTCGCCGAGCGACGGACGGGAATGGTCGAGGTAGGCCGCGTGCACCGGGATGCCCGGGCGCGCGAGCCGTACCTCGTCGAGTAGGGCCTCCACCGTGGCGGACGCGCGCGGGTCACGCGACCCGTGCGCCACCGCCACCAGCGGCGGGAAGTGGCCGTGGACGGGGGTCAGAGGTGGATGCCGCATTCGGTCTTGCCCAGCCCGGCCCAGCGGCCGCTGCGCGGGTCCTCGCCGGGGGCGACCTGCCGGGTGCAGGGCGCGCAGCCGATCGAGGGGTAGCCGTCGTAGTGCAGCGGGTTGATGAGGACGCCGTTGTCGGCCATGTAGTTGTCGACGTCGTCCTGGGTCCAGCGCGCGATGGGGTTGACCTTGACCATCTGGCGCTTGGCGTCCCACTCGACGACCTTGGTGTTCGCGCGCGTCGGCGACTCGTCGCGCCGGATGCCGGAGATCCAGGAGAGGTACGGCTCCAGGGCGCGGTTCAGCGGCTCCACCTTGCGCAGGTAGCAGCACAGGTCGGGGTTGCGGCCGTTCAGCCGCGGGCCCAGCTCGCGATCTTGCTCGGCGACCGTGCGCGACGGCCTGATGTTGATCACGTTCACGTCGTACACCTGCTGCACGGCGTCACGGGTGCCGATCGTCTCGGCGAAGTGGTAGCCCGTGTCGATGAACAGCACGTCGACGCCCGGCTTCACCCGGCTGACGAGGTCGATCAGCAGCGCGTCGCTCATCGAGGAGGTGAGGCACAGCCGGTCGCCGAAGGTCGCCGCCGCCCAGCGGATGATCTCCCGCGCGGAGGCCTCCTCCAGGAACTCCGCCGCGGAGTCGACGATGCTCCGGAGGTCGAGCACGCCGCGCTGGCGTTCCAACCCGGTTTCGATCTCCACCAGTGTCATGGCTTGCTCACCAATCCTCGTTCGTCAGTGGATGCGGGCGCCGCCGGGCCGCCGGTCATGAGCGCACGCCGATGCCGAGAAACTTCAGCTTGAAGGCGCGGGCGCACGAGCGGCAGTACCAGCCGCCGTCGCCCTCATAGGGTTCGAGGTCCTCGTCGCCGCAGTAAGGGCAGTGGAAGGGGACCGCGCGCTCGGTCACGCGTGCCCCCCTTCCAGCGGGCTCTGGCCGGAGCTCACTTGAGGTCCGCCTCCTCTGCCCGCTGGACCCACTCGGAGAAGCTCTCCGCGTCGTTCTTCTGGCTCTGGAAGTTCTTCAGGACGCGCTCGACGTAGTCGGGAAGCTCGGCGGCGGTCGCCTTGAGCCCCCGGACCTTGCGGCCGAAGCCGGGGTTCACGCCCAGAGAGCCCCCCAGGTGGATCTGGAAGCCCTCCACCTGGGCGCCGCTCGCGTCGGTGATGAGCTGGCCCTTGAGGCCGATGTCCGCGACCTGGATGCGGGCACAGGAGTTCGGGCAGCCGTTGACGTTGATGGTCAGGGGGTCGGTGAAGCCGGGAAGGCGGCGCTCCAGCTCGTCGATGAGGTCGGAGGCGAGCCCCTTGGTCTCGACGATCGCCAGCTTGCAGTACTCGATGCCGGTGCAGGCCATCGTCTGGCGGCGGAACGTGCTGGGGTTGACCTGCAGGTCGGCGGCCTCGAGGTCGGCGACGACGCCGTCCACCTTGTCGGGCGCCACGTCCAGGATGACCATCTTCTGCTCGACGGTCGTGCGGACGCGGTCGGAGCCGTACCGCTCGGCGATGTCGGCGATCAGGTTGAGCCGGTCGCCGTCGAGCCGCCCGACCTTGGGGGCGAAGCCGACGTAGAAGTTGCCGTCCTTCTGCCTGTGCACGCCCACGTGGTCGCGGCGCCCGCCCCGCGGCGCCTCGGGCGCGGGCCCGTCGGGCAGCGGGTAGCCGAGGTACTCCTTCTCGAGGACCTCGCGGAACCGCTCGGCCCCCCAGTCGTTGACCAGGAACTTGATGCGCGCGCGGTGGCGGAGCCTGCGGTAGCCGTAGTCGCGGAAGATGCCGATGACCCCGGCCCAGACCTCGTGCACCTGCTCGGGGCGGACGAAGGCGCCGAGCCGCTTGCCCAGCATGGGGTTGGTGGACAGGCCGCCGCCCACCCACAGGTCGAAGCCCTTCTCGCCGTGCTCGCCGGCCACTCCGACGAACGCGATGTCGTTGATCTCGTGGACCGTGCAGTGCGCCGGGCAGCCGCTCATCGCCGACTTGAACTTGCGGGGGAGGTTCGAGAACGCCTTGTCGCCGATGTAGCGCGAGACGGTGTCCTCGATCTGCGGGGTGGCGTCGATGACCTCCTCGGCGTCGATGCCGGCCAGCGGGCAGCCGAGCATGACGCGCGGGGTGTCGCCGCAGGCCTCCATGGTCGACAGCCCGACGGCCTCCAGCGCCTCCCAGATCGCGGGAACCGACTCGACCTCGATCCAGTGGAGCTGGATGTTCTGCCGGTCGGTGACGTCGGCCGTGCCCCGCGCGTACCTGTTGGCGATGTCGGCGATCGTGCGGAGCTGGGCCAGGCTGAGCTGCCCGCCGTCGATGCGGACCCGGAGCATGAAGTAGCGGTCGTCGAGCTCCTCCGGCTCCAGGATCGCGGTCTTGCCTCCGTCGATGCCCGGCTTGCGCTGGGTGTAGAGACCGAACCAGCGGAACCGCCCGCGCAGGTCGGCGGGGTCGATCGAGTCGAACCCCTGCTTCGAGTAGACGTCGATGATCCGCTGACGGACGTTGAGCCCGTCGTCGTTCTTCTTGTTCTCCTCGTTCTTGTTCAGCGGCTCACGGTAACCGAGAGCCCACTGGCCTTCGCCTCGCGGGCGCTTGTGGTGGCGGTTCGCAGGCCTGGGCGGGCTGGTCATGGTGCGTCCTTTGCCGAGAATGGTCATCAGGTCACACGCACGCGGAACAGGCCTGCCTCCCGGCTCGACGGCGAGTGCGGGGGCACAAAAAAAGGACGCCTGTCACGCGCCCGTGCTGGCAGAAGTCAACAGGGAGCGAAGATCAACGGGCGTCAATACAGATGGCACTGCGGACACGCAGGAGGTCGACGTGCCTTCGCACGACGAGAAGCGGGTCCACTGGCATGGCCCAAACGATACCCCTCGCGTGCCGGATGTCCAATATCGGGTCCACAGTTTGGACATCAGGCGTGCTCAGCCCTGGCTCGGCCAGACGAGCGAGGGCTCGCGGGGCTCGTCCGGAGGCCGGTGCTGGCAGTCGCACCAGGAGCCGCCCGGGCACTCGTCATGCCGATCGTCCTTGCATTCCTCGCAGATCACATCCCCATTTTCCTCCTGTTCCTTCTAGAACATGACTCGGTTACGCTGGCGCGAGCCCCTCGTAACGCGGAGGTGTCATGGGCGTCTCCATGTCCGAGCTGATCAACGATCTCCGGGCGGAGAGCGCGGAGCTGACGGCCATGATCCGTGGTCTGGACGCGGCCGACTGGGCGCGTCCCACCCCGGCCGAGGGGTGGGACGTACAGGACCAGATCAGCCACCTCGCGTGGTTCGACGACGCCGCCACCACGGCCGCGACCGACCCCGGCGGCTTCCGCGCGGCGCTGCCCGCCCTGATGGCCAGGGGCGACTCGGCGGTGGACGAGATCGCCGCCGCCGCGCGCAGCCTGTCGCCGGAGCAGGTCCTCGACTGGTTCGCGACCGCCCGCGCCCGCAGCCTGGACGCCTTCGAGAAGCTCGACCCCCGGGTACGGCTGCCGTGGTACGGGCCGGACATGTCGGCCGCCTCCTTCGTCACCGCGCGCCTGATGGAGACCTGGGCGCACGGGCAGGACGTGGCCGACGCGCTAGAGGTCGCGCGCGTGCCCACCGCGCGGCTCCGGCATGTGGCCCTGCTCGGCGCGCGGGCCATGCCGTACGGCTTCGCCATGCGGGGGATGGACCCGCCGGCCGATCCCGTGCGGGTCGAGCTCACGCTCCCGGACGGCACGCCGTGGAGCCACGGCCCGGAGGACGCCGGCGACCTGGTGCGGGGCCCGGCGCTCGACTTCTGCCTGCTGGTCACCCAGCGCTGCAACCTCGCCGACACCGGCCTTTCCGTGCGGGGCCGGACGGCGACCGCGTGGATGTCGGTCGCCCAGGCGTTCGCCGGACCGCCGGGCGGCGGCCGTCCGGCAGGCCAGTCCAGGGCTCTCACCTCGTAAGAACTCATGAGACTGTTTTTGACGACCCCATGACCTAGTCCGGGATGATTTGCACCGAATGGCTATTATGGGGGGTTGCAAACGCCTCCCCCGGTAGAACACCGGCGTATGGGGTACACGCCACGAACGGAGATCGTCACAGGGTGGGGTCGTGGTAGAGCCGTGTTGCGAATACCTTTGGATGCCATGACGTCCACCGACGCTCCGACCAGGTCGTCCGGCCCCCGAGGGCGGATGCCTCGCTGGAGGTTGGTCAGGGCCAGGGCCAGGAAGAACGCCACGGCAGGCCTGTCCGCGGTCCAGGGCTCCAGGACCTGGAGGTCCGTCCAGGGGTCGCGCATGTGGGCGCTGGCCCGCGCGACGACGGTGGCCGGGTTCAACTACCGCGTGACCGGTCTCGCGGGCGAGGCCGCGTTCTTCGCCCTGCTGTCGCTCCCCCCGTTCGTCCTCGGGCTGATCGGCCTCCTCGGCCACCTGAGCGGCATCCTCGGCTCGGGCACCGTGGCCGAGACCCGGGGGTGGGTGCTGGAGCAGGCGCACCTGCTGTTCACCGGCAACACCGTCGACCGCGTGGTGCAGCCCCTGCTCGACGACGTGCTGAGGGGCGGCCAGGTCTCGCTGATCTCCGTGGGCTTCCTGCTCGCGCTGTGGTCGGGCTCGCGTGCCCTGTTCGTCTACGTCGACCTGATCTCCATCGCCTACGGCCTGGGGGAGACCCGGGGCATCATCCGCACCCGCATCCTGTCGTTCGGGCTCTACATCGCCGCCCTGGTGATCGGCCTGATCGTGATACCGGTGCTGGTGATCGGGCCCACGCTGTTGTCGGGGGCGCTCCCGCAATACAGCGGGCTGGTAGGGGTCCTGTACTGGCCGGTGGTGGTCGTCGGGTCGGTGATCGTGCTCACCCTGCTGTACCACGTCAGCGTGGCCGTACGGACGCGCTGGTGGCGCGAGATGCCCGGAGCGCTGTTGGCGCTGCTCATCTGGATCGTCTGCGCGGCGGTCCTGCGCGAGGTGCTGGCGGCCTGGTTCACGCCGCTGTCCATCTACGGCTCGCTGGCCGCCCCTATCGCGGTGCTGCTGTGGCTCTACATCACGGCGCTGGCGGTGCTCATCGGCGCCACGCTCAACGCGGAGTTCGACCGCCTGTGGCCCGACGGAACAAGCCGAAACGGTGAGTCCGCTATCGTCTAACGCGACGTGACCGGCGTGTCTGGGTGGGTTACCACCAGGGAGCGAAAGGGTCGGAGGCCGAGCGCCTGGGTCTTCGCCAGATGCCAACGAAGGGTAGGGCCATGAGTTCTCTTTCGGACGTCGACCCGGAGATCGCCGAGCTGATCAGGGCGGAGGAACGCCGCCAGGCGGACACCGTCAAGCTGATCGCCTCGGAGAACTACGTCTCCAGGGCCGTTCTCGAAGCCACCGGCAGCGTGCTGACGAACAAGTACTCCGAGGGCTACGCCGGCAAGCGTTACTACGAAGGCCAGCAGGTCATCGACCAGGTCGAGACCCTGGCCGTCGACCGCGCCAAGTCGCTGTTCGGCGTGAACCACGCCAACGTCCAGCCGTACTCCGGCTCGCCGGCCAACCTCGCGATCTACCTGGCGTTCCTCAACCCGGGTGACACCGTCATGGGCATGGGCCTGCCCTTCGGCGGCCACCTGACCCACGGCTGGTCGGTCTCCGCCACCGGCAAGTGGTTCAACCCGGTCAGGTACGGCGTGCGCAAGGACACCGGCCGCATCGACATGGACGAGGTGCGCTCCGTCGCCCTGGAGCACCGCCCCAAGCTGATCTTCTGCGGCGGCACCGCGATCCCGCGCACGATCGACTTCCCGGCCTTCGCCGAGGTCGCCCGCGAGGTCGGCGCCATCCTCGCGGCCGACATCGCCCACATCGCGGGCCTGGTCGCGGGCGGCGCGCACCCCTCGCCTGTGGGTCACGCCGACGTCATCTCCACCACCACGCACAAGACGCTGCGCGGCCCGCGCGGCGCCATGCTGATGGCCACCTCGGAGGAGCACGCCAAGGCCCTGAACAAGGCCGTGTTCCCCGGCCTCCAGGGCGGTCCGCACAACCACACCACGGCCGCGATCGCCGTCGCGCTCCGTGAGGCCGCGACCGACGACTTCAAGGCGTACGCCCGGCAGGTGGTCGCCAACGCCAAGGCGCTGGCCGACGAGCTGTCGAGCCGCGGCTTCGACCTGGTCTCGGGTGGCACCGACAACCACCTCATCCTGATCGACCTGACGTCCAAGGGCGCCGCGGGCAAGCCGGCCGCGCAGGCGCTCGACCGCGCCGGTCTGGAGACCAACTACAACACCGTGCCGTTCGACCCGCGCAAGCCGTTCGACCCGTCCGGCCTGCGCATCGGCACACCGTCGGTCACGAGCCGCGGCATGGGCGAGGCCGAGATGCGCCAGATCGGCGCCTGGATGGACGAGGTGGTCACCGCGATCGCCAAGGGCGACGCGGACGAGGTCATCGCGCGCGTCCACGGGGAGGTCAGCGAGCTGACCGGCAAGTTCCCCGCGCCTGGCCTGAGCTGACCCGCGAGCCCCTGCGGGCACGCCCGGCCTGAGCTGACCGGCGGGCCCCCGCGGGGCGTCCGGCACCGGCCGGGCCCCGCGGGGCGTCCGGTACCGGCCGACCGGTCAGGCAGTGCCGTGTGCCAGGGGAAAAATGTGTTGCCCGCGACGGCCGGGCCCGCGATAAAGTGGGCCCGGCTTCGCCGCTTCTGAGAGAAGCGGCCGTGAACGACCGGGAGGTGAGGAAGATGCGGGTCTTTTGGAGATCACCCATGTCCATTTCCTCCCGGGCGCCGCTCACGCGCTGAAGCCGCCAGGCGCCCGGTTCTCGAAGGGTGCCTGAGTTGACCACTCTCGGTCATGATCTTTTCTCTCTCGGCTGGAACGAGTCCCTCGCCGCCGATCTTCCGGGCGGCGCCGTCCCCGCCCGGGTGGCCCGCGTCGACCGCGGCGCCGCCGACGTCATCACCATCGACGGCCACCACCACGCCCAGTACGCCGCCCGGCTGCGGCGGGCGACGGTGAACGACCCCGTGGCCCTGCCCTGCGTGGGCGACTGGGCCGCGCTCACCATGCTCGCGGAGGGCCGCTACGAGCTCGACGCGATCCTGCCGAGGCGCACCGCCTTCGTGCGCGGCGGCGTCAGCCGCGACTCGCGGGGCGGCCTGTCCGGCGACTCGCGCGGGCAGGTGCTGGCCGCGAACGTCGACGTGGTCTTCGTCGCCGAGCCGGCGATGCACGCCGGCGACTTCGCCGATCTCGGCCGCGTGGAGCGGCTCCTCGCCCTGGCCTGGGAGAGCGGGGCCCGGCCGGTCGTGATCATCACCAAGTCCGACCTGGTCGGGCAGCACCTCCCCGGGCTGCTCGACGACGTGGCGGCGGTCGCGCCGGGCGTGGACCTCCACGCCGTCTGCTCGGTGACCGGGGAGGGGGTCGAGGTGGTGCGCGGCCACCTCGACGGCTCGCGTACCGCGGTGATACTCGGGGCCTCGGGCGCCGGCAAGTCGACGCTGGTCAACGCGCTGGCAGGCGAGCAGGTGATGGAGACCCAGCAGGTGCGCGCGGGCGACGGGCGGGGCCGGCACACCACGGTGCACCGCGAGCTGATCCCGCTGTCCGGCGGCGGCCTGGTGATCGACACACCGGGCATCCGCCGCGTCGGCATGTACGAGATGAGCCAGGGCGTCGACCTGGTGTTCTCCGACATCGAGCAGCTGGCCGAGGGTTGCCGGTTCGACGACTGCGTCCACGAGAGCGAGCCCGGGTGCGCCGTCCTCGAGGCTCTGGAGTCGGGCGAGCTGCCGGAACGCAGGCTCGAGAGCTGGCGCAAGCTCCAGCGCGAGGCGGCGTGGATGGCCAGGCGCGGCGACGCCCGGCTGCGGGCCGAGGAGACCCGTAAGTGGAAGATCATCCACAAGTCCATGCGCAACCGGGGCCGCCCCTGACCGCTTGTGGTTCTGGAGGAAGGGTACGAAAGGGGCATGGGCGCTAGTCGGCGGGTGTCCCTGCCCTTCGCCGACAGGGCGGAGGCGGGCGCCCAGCTCGCCGAGATGCTGGCGGACCTCGGCCTCGCCGATCCGGTGATCCTCGCCCTGCCGCGCGGCGGCGTGGCGGTGGCGGCACCGGTCGCCGAACGGCTGGACGCGCCGCTGGACGTCCTCGTCACCCGGAAGATCGGCCACCCCGAGCAGCCAGAGCTCGGGGTGGGCGCCATCGCCGAGGGTGGGGAGCCGGTGCTCGACGCCTCGTTCCTGGCGCGCCTGAGGCTGACCGCGGAGGATGTCGCGACGATCGTCGAGCGGGAGAGGCGCGAGCTCGCGAGGCGGGTGGACGCCTACCGGGGCGAGCGCTCGCTCCCCAGGCTGGCGGGTCGGGACGTCGTCGTGGTGGACGACGGGCTCGCGACGGGCGCGACGGCCCGCGCGGCGCTGCGCGCCGTACGGGCGGGGATGCCACGGCGGCTGGTGCTCGCCGTGCCCGTGGGGTCGCCGAGGACGGTCGCGGAGCTGAGAGACGAGGCGGACGAGGTGGTCGTGATCGCCACCCCGCCCGGGTTTCACGCTGTCGGCCAGTGGTACGTGCGGTTCGACCAGCTGACGGACGCGGACGTTCTCCGCCTGCTGCGGCAGGGGCGGTGAACGAGGATCTTCGCCTGCGTAGGGGGTGGGGGGAAGGTGTGGGCGTCGCCCCGGAGGGGAATGACACCCGCATGATCATGCGGCAAATGCGGCCCTGGAGGCGTACAGGATCGGAAAAGCCGCATGATCACGGGGGAACATGCCGGTGGAGGTTCAGGCAGCGCTGATGCCGGCGCTCGCGGCACGCCGCATGCGCCGACGGCGCTCGGACGCGCGCTCGTCCTCGTTGAGCCCGCCCCACGTGCCGTACTTCTCCGGACGGGAGAGGGCGTAGTCGAGGCACTCAGCACGGACTGGGCACTGGGCGCAGATGGCCTTGGCCTTGCGCTCGCGAATGTCGCGCTCCGGCTGACGCTCGCCGTCGGGACCGAAGAACAGCACAAGGTCCTCTCCCCGGCACGCGGCGTCATCCTGCCAACCCCAGCTGGGGCGCGGGCGGGCGATCTGCCGACGTACCTGAGACATGAGAAACCACCTTAGGTGAGAGGTATTTCGTGTTTGTGCCGCATTGGACGCATATGGCGTCCCTGATTCCAACGCCGTGGTAGTCCGTGGTGTTCCCGGCTCCGTGAGGAGCCTCAGGTCAGAACGGGCGTGCCGCGCTGGAGATGCTCCAGCGCCGCCAGCCTGTAGGTCATGATCGTGTCGGCGCACGCCATACCGCATGGCGCGAACACCGTCCGCTCGACCACAACCCTGAACCGGACGTCCCCGTGGCGCACAATCGCCTCGGTGACGTCACCGTCCAGCCTGGTGGATTCCACGGCCACTCCGCCTACCGAGAGCTCGCCCGTGTGTGCCCGGACGAAATGCTCGGCGGCCTGCGATGGCTCAGGGATGCCTGCGCGTCCCCGGAAACGGTCGAGAACGATCTCACCGTGCCGGTACGCGTTTGCCGCCGCGATCGCGGCAGCCTGAGACATGCTGCCGTAGTAAAGCCCGTGTGGCAAGCACACAAGGTTAGCGGCGTATCGATCGCCGCCTACATGAGTGGTTTCCCACACTCTTCCCGGCAGGCTCTCACCCAAAACCCGCGCGATGGGAAGGCCAATGCGGGCACAACACGCGTTGCGCCTGGCATGCGTGCAGACCAGGAACACCGGCTCCTTCACCAGTATGCAGGACTCCGGAACCACTCCGCGCACAAGAGATCCCAGGTCAAGATCTCCAGGGTCCTCGAAGAACCCCTCCGCGATCCATGGGACGTCCGCCGTGGTGTCGGCCACCATGACCCTGACCGGCCCCTGCGTCACCCGGCGGTGCAGGGGACGCCTGATGAGCTGGGGACGGATCCCCAGCTCGGTCGCGCGCCCGATGAGCGCGTGGACCCCCGCGGGCAGCTCGCACTCCGCCAGATGGGACGCCCACGGCCCGGCATGCTCGATGAGCAGCCACAATCGGGCGCCGACGGTCGCGCTCGCGAGCGCCGGCACCTCACCTGTATGGCATCCGGCCGGGTGTTCGCACCCCCGGGCCCGGTCTCTCGTCACGCGATCCTCCCTACAGACTTAGGTAAGACTAACCTAACGGTTAGGGGCTTTGTGCGGCGGGGCGCAGGTTTGTGGGGTGTCCTTTTTCTCCACCCCTATGTCGAGGCCTCGTGTGACATAACTCACGGTCTCGCCGGGTGGGTTGCCGGGAGCTCCGGCTTGGGGCTAGCGGGCGTGGTCGCGCAGCACCCGCTCGGCCGCGGGAAGGGCCGCCGCGCGGTCCTCGGGCACCAGCCCGATGCGGGTGCGGCGGTCGAGGAGGTCGCCGGCGTCCAGCGCGCCCTCGTGCCGCACCGCCCACACCAGCTCGGCCGTCGTGACGCCCGTCGGCAGCGTCTCGGCGAGCTCGGGATCGCGGTCCGCGAGGGCATGGACGGCCGCCGCCTCCGAGCCGTACCGCTCGGACAGCCGCCTCGGGACGCCGTACCGCTCGGACGGCCGCCTCGGGACGCCGTCCCGCTCGGACGGCCGGCTCGGGACGCCGTCCCGGGAACCCTGGGCCGGGGCGGAGATGTCCGCGCCCACGAGGGGCAGGCGGGCCGTGCGGCTTCGGGGAGCGCGGGGGAAGGCCGCGTCGACGGCGTCCTCCGCCATCCTGCGGTAGGTGGTGAGCTTGCCGCCCACGATCGTCACGACGCCGTCAGGGGCCCTGACGACCGCGTGCCTGCGGGAGAGGTCGGCCGTGCGCCCGTCGCCGGTCAGCAGCGGCCTCAGGCCCGCGTAGGCGCCTGCCACGTCCGCCCGGGCGACGGGAACCTCCAGAACGGAGTTGAGCACCTCCAGGAGGAACGCGATGTCGGTCTCGGGAGCCTCCGGCACGTCGGGGATCGGACCGTCCACCGGCTCGTCGGTGAGCCCGACGTAGACGCGCCCGTCGGGCTGGGGGAGCACCAGGACGAACCTCGCCCCCTCGCCGGGGATCGGCACGTGCAGGCTCGCGCGCGGCTCGCCGAGAGTGCCCGGCCGCAGGACCAGGTGGGTGCCCCTGGAGGGCCGCATGGACACCGAGGCGGTCAGCCGCCCCGCCCACACGCCCGTCGCGTTGACGACCCTGCGGGCGCGGATCGTGAAGGTCTCGCCGCCCAGCTCGTCGCGGACCTCCGCGCCGTCGCCGGACAGGGTGAGGGCCCGGCACCGGGTGAGCACCCGGGCACCGTGGGCGGCGGCGGTCCTGGCGATCGCGACCACCAGCCGGGCGTCGTCGACGACCCGCCCGTCGAAGGACGCCAGCGCGCCGCGCAGCCCGTGCGGGCGCAGGGCCGGGACGAGGGCGCGGGCGCGTGCGGCCGCCACGCGGGACGGGCCGGGGAGCAGGTGGCGCGGGGTTCCCGCCGACGCCCTGAGCAGGTCTCCGAGCCGGTAGCCCGCCATCACGACCTCGGCCTGTGCCCTGGACACCTCGGGGGTCAGGGGCAGCAGGTAGGGCTGGGCGCGCACCAGGTGGGGAGCGGTGTGACGCAGCAGCACCCCGCGCTCGACCGCGCTCTCCATGGCCACCCCGATCTGGCCCTTGGCCAGATAGCGAAGCCCGCCGTGGATCATCTTGGAGCTCCACCGCGAGGTGCCGAAAGCCAGGTCGTGGGCGTCGATCGCCGCGACGGACAGGCCGCGGGAGGCGGCGTCGAGCGCCACGCCCGCGCCCGTGGCGCCCAGCCCGACCACCAGCAGGTCCACGACCGTCTCACGCGCCTCGGCCAGCTCGCGGGCACGCCGGGAGGCGTTGAGCGAGGATCCGGGGGCGACGCCGGGTGTGTGGCTCATGGTCCTGGCACCTCGTACAGGGGACACCCGGAATGGCGACCACAGCCGGGCATGTCACAGTGTAGGACGTGGAAACTCCCGACACCGCCGCGGAACCGATGCTCTGGTCAGGCTGGGGCGATCCCGCCAAGGCCGCCGAGCTGCCCCAGTCCGTCCGCAAGCTGCTGCGCGAGCTGCTCGGCGTGCGCGAGCCCGCGCGGCCGGCCGCGTCCTTCGGAGAGGTCAGGCTGCGCGCCGCCGCCCTGTCTCCGCTGATCCTCGCCGACCTCCGCAAGGCCGTCGGCGGCGAGCACGTCCGGTTCGACGACGATGCCAGGATCCGCCACACCAGGGGCAAGTCCACGCCCGACCTGCTGCGCATGCGCGACGGCGACGGTTCTGAGGCACCGGACGCGGTGCTGCTGCCCGGGTCGCACGACGAGGTGCTGGAGGTGCTCCGCATCTGCGCGCACCACCGGGTCGCGGTCGTGCCCTTCGGGGGCGGCACCTCGGTGGTCGGCGGGCTGGTGGCCTCGCGGCAGGGCTTCGCCGGCGTGGTGGCCCTCGACCTGGCCCGGCTCAACCGGCTCATCTCGGTGGACACCGAGTCGATGGTCGCCGACCTGGAGCCGGGGCTGCGCGCCCCGCAGGCCGAGCAGCTCCTGGCCAGGCACGGGCTCACCCTCGGCCACTTCCCCCAGTCGTACGAGTACGCCACCCTGGGCGGCTTCGCGGCGGCGAGGTCGAGCGGCCAGGCGTCGGCCGGGTACGGCCGCTTCGACGACATGGTGGTGGGCGTGACCGTGGCCACCCCGCGCGGCACGCTGGAGTCCGGCCGCGCGCCGAAGTCCGCCGCCGGGCCCGACCTGCGCCAGCTCGTGCTCGGCTCGGAGGGCGCCTTCGGGGTCATCACCTCGATGCGGCTGCGGGTGCGGCGGGCACCGGCGGAGAAGGTGTACGAGGGGTGGCGGTTCGCGTCCTTCACGGCGGGGACGGCCGCGCTGCGGCGCCTGGCGCAGGAGGGGCCGCTCCCGACGGTGCTGCGCCTGTCCGACGAGACCGAGACCATGGTGGGCCTCGCCAAGCCGGGGGAGATCGGCGGGGTACGGCCCGACGCGGGATGCCTGGCCGTCGTCGGGTACGAGGGCGAGACCGCCGACGTCGCCCACCGGCGTGAGCGCACCGCCGAGACCCTGTCCGCACTGGGCGGCGTCTACCTCGGCCCCGAGCCGGGCGAGGCGTGGGCCCACGGACGCTTCAGCGCGCCGTACCTGCGCGACGCGCTGCTCACCGCCGGGGCGACCGTGGAGACTCTGGAGACCGCCTGCTTCTGGTCGAACATCCCGAGGCTCTACGACGCCGTTCGGCTGGTGCTCAGCGTGGCGCTGGCGCCCGCGGACCTGTCGGGCCCCGGCGGGCCGCCGCTGGTGATGTGCCATCTGTCGCACGTGTACGGGACGGGCGCGTCGCTGTACTTCACCGTGGTCGCCTCCCAGACCGCGGACCCGCTCGGGCAGTGGGACACGGCCAAGCGGGCGGTCAACGAGGCGATCGGGCTGGCGGGCGGCACGATCTCGCACCACCACGGCGTCGGCAGGGACCATCGGTCGGCGTAC
The DNA here is from genome assembly GCF_049674955.1 of Sphaerisporangium viridialbum. Classification (GTDB taxonomy): domain Bacteria; phylum Actinomycetota; class Actinomycetes; order Streptosporangiales; family Streptosporangiaceae; genus Sphaerisporangium; species Sphaerisporangium viridialbum. The sequence continues at coordinate 2,916,341 of NZ_CP187232.1, forward strand.
GCCGACGAGATAGGCGAGCTCGGGGTCGAGATCCTCCGCGCGGTCAAGGAGCGCCTCGACCCGGCCGGCATCCTCAATCCGGGGGTCCTGATCCCCTGATCGACCGGTCTGGGGGGCCGGGAGTGAAACGTCCGGGAGACCCGATTGGTGAGTCGGCGTGCGATCCATCAAGATCACGGCAAAGATAGGGTCATGGTCGATGTGGAGCGGGCAGCCGCGCGTGGCAGGCGGGTCTCGTCCCGGGTGTCCGAGGAGGGCGCCGGGTGGTCCTGCCAGGAGATGGGCACGTTCCAGAAGCTGCGCCCGAACGAGGACAGCTTCTCCTGGCTGGCGGTGAGGACCCTGCTGCGCTCGCGCAACGAGATCCTCGCCCAGCTCTTCGGCGACCCGTCCAACGAGGTGCGCCGGCGCTGGATGGCGGCACGGCAGGAGAGCGGCGTCGATCCCGATTTCCGGATAAAGCCTGATCTGGGGGCCGAGTACAGCTTCCTGATCATCGGCGACACCGGCGAGGGCGACGCCTCGCAGTACGCCGTGGTGCCCGGGCTGCTCGCCATCGGCGCCGACACCGCCTTCGCGGTCGTCGCGAGCGACGTCATCTACCCCACGGGCTCGGGCAACGAGTACGACGACAAGTTCTTCCGCCCGTACAAGGACTATCCCGCCCCGATCTACGCCATCCCCGGCAACCACGACTGGTACGACGGGCTCGGCGGGTTCATGCGCGTCTTCTGCGACGCGCCGGCGCTGGAGGCGCGGCGCCAGGGGTTCTCGCTGTCGCCCTCGGGCCTGCGGGGCCTGTTCTGGACCAAGCCCGAGACGATCGACGAGCCGCGCCTGGCCGAGGCGCGCGCGAGACGGTCGAGTCCCGCCCAGCGGGCGGCGCAGCCCGCGCCCTACTGGGTGATCGACCTGCCCGGCCTGCTGCTGGTGGGCATCGACACCGGCATCCGCGGCACCATCGACCGCGACCAGGGAGCCTGGCTGCGCCGGGTGTCGGCCGACCCCCGGCCCAAGGTGCTGATCACCGGCAAGCCGATCTACGACCGCAACGAGTACCACCCGTGCCCGATCGAGGACGGCGGCACGGTCGACGAGATCGTCAGGGACCCCGCGAACAACTACGTCGCCGCCATCGGCGGGGACACCCACAACTACCAGCGCTACCCGGTCGAGGTCGGCGGGCGCACCATCCAGTACATCGTGTCCGGCGGCGGCGGGGCGTTCATGCACGCCACGCACACGATCCCCCGCGTCGACGTGGGAGGCGTGCGCGAGGACGCCTTCAAGTGCTACCCGCTGAGAGGCGACTCGCTGTCGTTCTACAGCAACCTCTACCGCGCCCGGCTGCGCATGCCCTGGCTCTACCTCACGCCCGACGAAGGCCTCGTGCTGATGTCCAGGCACATCGGCAACACCCCGCCGCGCCCGGTCGGCACGGGCGACGGCACGGACGGGACGGTGGGCGCGGACGGCTCGGAGCCCACCGTCCCCGGCCGGCCCGTGAAGATCACGGCGCGCACGAAGTGGGCGGCCCGCATCCTCGGCGGCTGGCCCATGCCGTTCCGCCTGCCGGTGGGGCGCACCTTCCACCGCTGGTTCTCCGAGCTGTCCGACTGGGACACCCCGCCGTTCTTCAAGAGCTTCCTGCACGTCTCCGTGCAGGACGGCACGCTGCGCATCCGCTGCTTCGCCGCCACCGGCTGCCGCCCTCAGGAGATCGAGCCCCCGATGGAGGACGAGGTGGCGATCCCGCTCGCCCCGCCGAGCGCCGGGTGATCAGGAAGCGGGCTTGAAGCTGCTCCACAGCACGGCCATCGTCTGGCGGTTGTCCGCCTGGTCCCACTCGGCGTCGGGCGCGGTGAACGTCACCTCGAAGGCCGTCTTGCCGTCGATGGCGATGTGCCGGGTGACGGCGTGCGCGGTCACGTTGTTCAGCGCGGTGTAGGTGTACTCCCAGACGCTCGCCTGCCACTTGCCGTTCCCGAAGGTGGAGGACTCCAGGCGGGCCTGGGCGTAGTCGGTGAGCGTGGCCTCGTCCTTGGCCTTGGTGAGCGCGGCCAGACCGTCGTCGCCCGTGGAGGGCACCTTCTTGATCTGGATGCGCCGCCCGGAACTCTTCGGGCCGAGGTAGGTCACCGCTTCGCCCGAGGTGGAGACCGTCCAGTCCTTGGGCACCGCGACCGACGCGCCGGCCGCGGTGTGCGTGCGGAAGCTCGCCGGGATCTCGGTGGGCACGGCCTGGTCGCCGGGGGCCGAGGCCTCCGGCGAGGACGACCCGGCCGGGGCCGGGCCGCCGGTGGCGACGAGCGGGTTGGCGACGGCCTCCTGCGACGGGGAGCCCGTGGGCCACAGCACGAACAGCAGGGCGGCCACCACGCCGACGACCCCGATGCCGGCGAGCACGAGCAGGACGGGGGAGCGGCCTTCGCGGGCGTCGTCGTCCTCCATCCCGCGGCGGCGCGTACGGGCGTCCGGCTTCTCCTCGCGCGTGCCGCGGCCGTCGCCCCTGCGGTCGGGGCCGGCGAACGGGTCGCCGGGGAGGTCCCTGGCGAGCTCGTCGGCCAGGTTCGGGCCGGACCTCGCCGGCCACACCCGGGATCCGGGCGCCCCGGCCGCCAGCGAGTCGCGGGCGGCGCCGGCCTGCGCCTGGGGGCCGGAGGTGCTCTTGAGCGCGTCGTACAGGTTCGACCGGGTGCCGTGGGACTTGTCCAGCCCCTCGTAGGGCCTCGGCTGGGGCCCCGAGGGGCTGCGCAGCGCGTCGTACGGGTCGGCCGGCCGCGGTCCCGAGGGGCTGCGCAGCGCGTCATACGGGTCGGGCTGCGGTTGCGAAGGGCTCCGGAAGGCGTCGAACGGGCTCGGCTGTGGTCCCGAGGGGCTGCGCAGTGCGTCGTAGGGGTTGACCGGCTGGGGTCCCGAGGGGCTGCGCAGGGCGTCGTACGGGCCCACCGGCTGGGGACCCGAGGGGCTGCGCAGCGCGTCGTAGGGGTTCGGCCGGGCGCCCGCCGGGCCGTCCGGCCCGTCGAAGGGGGAGCGCTGCGAGCCGGAAGGGCTGTTGAGGGCGTCGTAGCCGCCCGGAGCCCCGTAGGCGGTGGCCCCCGTGGCGGAGCCGCCGCCATGCGCGCGCGACGGATCGAGGTGACCGGCCTGGCCGGCGGAGTCCTGGTCGAACGGGATTCGCACGGGTCCCGACGGGGTCTCGATGATGCGCGAGGGCATCGGTCCCGACGGCGGGTCGAGTGGAGGGAGCATGCGCACCGGCGTCGAGTCGGCCTGCGTCGGCAGGGGCGTCGGGACGTGGCGGTCGCCGAGGAGCGCGAGCCCCGAGCCGTGGGTGCGCAGCACCCGTTCCAGCAGCTCGGCGGCCTGGGCGGCGGGCATACGGTCGGCGGGGTTCTTGCGCAGCAGCCCCTCGATGACCGGCAGCAGCGCTCCGGCGCGCTGCGGGCGGTTGGGCTCCTGCGTCAGCACCGCGCCGAGGACGGCCACCGCGTCCGGCCCCTCGTACGGCGGGCGGCCCTCGACGGCGGCGTAGAGCGTCGCGCCGTAGGACCACAGGTCGGCCGCGTGGGTGATCGGGCGGCCCTGGAGCCGCTCCGGCGGGATGTAGGCGGGCGAGCCCATGAGCAGGCCCGTCTGGGTGATGGTGACGTCACCCTCGATCGCGGCTATGCCGAAGTCGGTGAGCACCACGCGGTCGGCGGTGAGCAGCACGTTGCCGGGCTTGACGTCCCTGTGCAGGATGCCGGCGGCGTGGGCGTGCCGCAGCGCGTCGAGCACGCGGACGCCGATCTCGGCGGCCTGCACCACCGGCAGCGGCCCGCTCTGCCGCACGGCCTGCTCCAGCGACCAGGCGCGCACCAGCTCCATGACGATCCAGGGACGTCCGTCCTCCTCGACGACGTCGTGGACGGTGACGATGCCCGGGTGGCTGAGCCGCGCGGCGGACCTTGCCTCGCGCAGCATGCGCCGGTGCGCGACCTGCTTGCCCGCCTGGTCGAGGCCGAAGGGCAGGATCAGCTCCTTGACCGCGACGTCGCGGTCAAGGAGCACGTCGTGGGCGTGCCAGACCATGCCCATGCCACCACGGCCGACCGGCGAGAGCAGGCGGTAGCGCCGGCCCACCAGCCGTCCCTGACCCTCTGGCGCGACCCCGGCGTCGCCCAAGGGGCTCTTACCCTCGGTCATGGAGGGCGCCCTCCCGAGCGCGCGATCGGTCGTCATACCGCGGTCCCCAATTCACGCTCGTCCGCGTCATATCCCCATTTTGTGGATCATGTGCGTCGTCAAAACGGTGAGGCTGGCCACTGATATTAGGGTCAAAGCCGGGTCAATGGGAATTCGGTCATCTTTTACGTATCGGCGAGCGCGGCCAGAGCCGAGGTGAACGCTTCGGCCGGCGGGCTGACCAGACCCGCGCCGACCTGCCCGGTTCCCGCCACGCGGCCCGCGATGCCGGTGTTGACGACCGGGAGCTGCCCCGTCCTCGCGATCAGCGCGATGTCGATGCCCGTGGGAGTGCCCCTGAAGCCGAGCCCGGGAATCTGGTACGCCGGGTGCTCCGCCAGCGTGATCTCGTACATGGACCGGGTGGCGGCGATCGCGTCCGACACGTCGCCCCCGACGAAACGCACGATCGCCGGCGCGGCGGCCATGGCGAACCCGCCCAGCCCGGACGTCTCGGTGATCGTGGAGTCGCCGATGTCGGGGTTGGCGTCGTCCGGCCCGTAGGCGCCCAGGTAGAGGCCGTCGGGAACCCCGGCGGGGCCGGTGAACCACCGGTCGCCGAGGCCGGAGACCTGGATGCCGAAATCGGTGCCGTTGCGCGCCATGGCGACCACGAGCGAGGACCCGGGAACGTCCCTGGCGGCGTCGGCGCTCACCTTCCCCGCCGCCATTCCCGCGTTCAGGAAGAAATGATCGTTGCCGTTGATGAACCGCAGAACGGCGGCGGCGTGCTCGGGCGAGGCCTCCACGATCGCCGGGGCGAGCTCGCGGACCATGAGGGAGGTGGCCGCGCGGTTACGGTTGTGTAGCTCGTCGCCCATCTGGAGCGCCTGGGCGATCAGCGAGCGCAGGTCGATCGGGCCGCTCACGGCCAGCGCCCCCGCGAGCACCGGCCCGAGCACCTCGCCCATCCAGCGCAGCCGCTCGACGACGTCGGGCCCGTAGGCGCCGTACCGCAGCACCTTGCCCAGGCCCTCGTTGAGCGAGCAGTACGCGGTGCCGCCGTGCTCGCCGTCGACGACCTCGAACATCCACATCGACGGGCTCACCACCCCGGCCATCGGCCCGACGGTGCGGTGGTGGTGGCAGGAGTCGAGCTTCACGCTCCCGGAGACCAGCAGGCGCTCGGCCTCCTCGGCGTCGGACGCGAGACCCTCGAAGATCGCGGCGCCGATCAGCGCTCCGCGCATCGGCCCCGAGGCGCGCTCCCAGTCGATGGGGGGCCCGGCGTGGAAGAAGGTGCGTTCGGGCAGGTCGAGCACGTCGCGCGCGGGCTTCACCCCGACGAGCTGGGGGCGGGCCGAGAGCAGCCGGCCGACGGCGACCTCGTTGGCGCGCTGCCTGCGCGGGTCGGCGAGCACCTTGGCCAGGGCCCCGGAGGTGCCCGGGAGCGGGGGCCGCCAGTCGACCCCGAGGCGCGGCACGGCCTGCTGGTCGAGCGCTTCGGCGAGCACGGCGGCGCCGGCGGTGATCACTCGGGGCTCGCCGTCGAGCATGGACAACCTCACAGGGCACTCCCGATCAGGCTCGCGGCGTGCCTGGCGGCGGCCGCGTTGGAGGTGAACACCGAGGCCCCGGCCTCGACCAGGGCGTCAGCCTGCCGGCGCAGGCCCTGTGGGTCGGACTCCGTGCCGACCAGGGACACCACCACGGACGCGCCCCGCTCGCACGCCTCGCTGACCGCGGGCGCCAGCCGGGCCGCGGGGTCGGGCTCGGCGGCGTGGCCGAGCACCACGTCGAGCAGCACGACGCCGGAGGCCCGCCCGAGCGCCTCCAGGCGCAGGGTCGGATCGATCATCGGATGGGCGCGGCCCCGGGTGTACTCGTCGTCGCCGAAGTCGGTGAACTCGCCGGTGCCCGCGATGATGCGCGCCTCGGTGCACAGCGTGCCGCCGGAGTACAGCCCGCACAGGCCGGCCGATGGCCTGCCCTCCTGCGGGACGGTCCACGAGGGCCATTCGGGCACCGGCAGGCCGAGGGCGCGGAGGGCCTTCTCGGCCGCCGAGGTCAGGTCGCCCTGCCCGGGCCCGAGCAGGGCGGTGACGACCGGCGTCGCGAGCCCATCGATGGCCCGGCGCACGACCTCCGCGACCTCGGGGGCCGGCGGCTTGGAGATCAGGACGATCAGCTCGGTGGCCGGGTCGGCGTCCAGGGCCGCGAGGGCCACCAGCGTGGACCGGCCGCCCACCGCCGCCGACAGATCCCTGCCGCCCACACCCAGGACGTGGCTCACCCCGGCGCCCGCGTGGTCGAGCAGGCAGGTCACCTGCTGGGCGCCGGTGCCCGAGGCGGCCACCACGCCCACGCGCCCCGGGCGCAGGACGTTGGCGAACCCCAGCCCGGCGCCGCCGACGACCGCCGTGCCGCAGTCGGGGCCCATCACGAGCACGCCCCGCTCGCTCGCGCGCTCCTTGAGCAGGACCTCCTGCTCGACCGGGATGTTGTCACTGAAGATCATCACCGACAGCCCGGCGTCGATCGCGTCCATCGCCTCGGCGAAGGCGTGCTCGCCGGGCACCGACACCAGCGCCAGCGAGGCGTCCCACGCCCGCGCGGCCGCCCGGGTCGTACGAGGAGCGCTCTCTGCGCGGGCGCCGCCCGGCCCTCCGCCCCTGGCCAGGGCGGCGAACTGCCGGTCGAGCTCCTCAGCCCCGTCCTTCAGCGCCGCGTCCGACTCGGCCCGGATGGCGACCAGCAGGTCGGACGGCCCGGTCTCAGGTATCTCGAACCCGGCCTCCCTGGCCAGCCCGAGGTTCAGCTCGGTCGCCATGGCCACCACCGCGACGGTGACGCCCGGGCGGGAGCTCAGCGCCTGGCTGATCCGCATCAGGCTCACCGAGTCGTGATAGACCCCGGCGCGTACCTCCACCAGATCGGTAGTCATGGCCAACGGTCGCTCACCGCCCCTCGTAAGAAGTCCGCTCACATGTCGATCATCGCTCACCGCGTCCCCCGCGGGAGCGCTTACCTGGTAGTTCACCTGGCCGTTCGTAAGCTCCCGGCGAGCTCCACGACCGCGGACACACCCGTTCGCAGGCCCCAGGCGAGGTCGGCGCCCGAGGTGTGGCCGAGCCGGAGCAGGCGGTGCACCGCGGGTTCGAGCGGCTGGTGGCCGGCGATCCCGCGCAGCACCGCGAGCGCGTCGGTGCAGGCCTGGCCCTGGGCGGCGCAGTGGAGCAGCGTCGCCGAGATCGGGGTGGTGCGCGTGCGGGCGTCGAACGCCACGGTCGCGGCGAGCCAGTCGGCCAGCCACACGGCCCTGCCCACGCCCGCCGCCCTGCCGACCTGGCGCAGCGCGACCAGCACGCCCGCGAGCATGTCGTCGCCGCTGGGTGTCAGGCCGGGGCCGAGGCCCATGAGCTGCTCGGTCGCGGTGATGGCCGCCGTCAGCGAGCCCCGGGCGCAGCCCTCGGCGAGGAGCGCTCCCGCGCCGCCGTCGGCGAGCCCGGGCCTGCGGGGCGATGCCTGGCAGATCTCGCCGAGCCGAGGGAGCACCCGCTCCAGGCGCGGGAGCTCGATCGGCCCGAGCGAGGGCACGGGATCCCACCAGCGGCGTACGCGGACGGTCAGGCGGCCGATCTCGATGCACCCGTCGCCGACGGCGGCCTCGTCGCCCGCCGCCGTCACGGGCAGCGGGTCGCTCAGCACGACGGCGTTGGGCAGCCGCGTCGCCTCCCCGGTGACGACCGCCACGACGGACGGCTCGACGTCGGTGCGGATCTCCAGGTAGACGCCCAGCGGGAACACCGCCAGCACCCGTGCGGGCCGCCGCGGCGACTCGAGCGCCGGGCGCAGCGCGGTGCTCGCCGCGCCGAACGCTTTCGCATCCCCCGGCGCGCGGTGTTGGATCCGTGTACGCGTCCCCAGTGTCACTCGGCCTCCCCGCGAGTCTGGGGGAACCGTAGAACGCGCCTGGAGATCGGCCGTACGGAGAAAGATGCCAACAGTTCTCCAAGGAGTTGGCTCTTGTTGACAGACAGGGTGTTCCGTCAGAATCTCTGAAACGGCGTTCCACCCTGGAGCAGCACCATGACAGCTGACCCATCACCCCCGGCGATGCGACTGGCCTCCACGGGCACCATCATCCACGGCGTGTCCGTGGGCGAGGTCCTCGGCGTATCCACACTGGCGGGTGCCCGCCTGATCGGCGGCAGGACCGGCCTCGACCGCATCGTCCAGCGACTCAACGTCATGGAGGTGCCCGACATCCTCGCGTGGGTGAAGCCCCACGAACTGCTGCTCACCACGGGATACCCCCTCCGGAACACGCCGCAGTCCCTCGGACGGCTCGTCACCGACCTCGACGAGCGCGGCCTCGCGGCGCTCGGCATCAAGCTCGGCAGGTACGTCGACGAGCTGCCCGCCGAGATGGTGGAGCAGGCCGACCGGCTCGGCTTCCCGCTGATCCTGCTTCCCAACGACGTCGGCTTCGACGACATCCTCAACCAGGTGCTCACCGACATCCTCAACCGGCAGGCCGCGCTGCTCGCCCGCACCGAGGAGGCGCACAGGGCGCTCGTTCAGATCGTGCTGGCCGGCGGCGGGCTGCGCGAGGTCGTCGCCGAGGTGGCGGGGCTTCTCGACGTGGCCGTGGCCGTCGTCGACCCCGCCGGTCACGTGCTCGAAGCCGCCGGCGACACCACGCTGCTGCGCGCCGCCCCCGCGGTCTCCGGCGGCGACTACACGGTCGTCCCCGTCGTCGCGGGCGGCCACCACCACGGGCGCATCGTCGCCCACAGCCCCGGCGGAGCCATCCAGGCCGGCGACATCGGGATCCTGGAACGTGCCGCCACGGTGGCGGCCCTCGTGGTGACCAGGCAGGAGGCCGTCGCCGCCGTCGAGAGCAAGTACCGCGCCGACTTCCTGCGGGACGTCCTCACCGGCAGGGGCGGGCCGAGGGCGGCCGCCCGCGCCCGCGCCTTCGCGTGGGATCTCGAACGGCCCGTCGGCGTGCTCGTCGCCGAGATCGACCCCGAGTGGGACATCCCCCCGGACCGGCTGCTCACCGCGTGGGTCACCGCGCTGCGGCGGCACGACCCGCGCGGCGCCGTCGCGGGCTTCTCCCACGAGGTGGTCGCCATCGTCGGCTCGGGCGTCGACATGGCCCGGCTGGCCAAGGACGCCGTGGCCGCCTTCGCCGACTGCCAGCCCGCCACCTTCTCCACGGGCATGAGCAGGGTCGCGCAGGGGGCCGAGCTGTTGCCCGACGCCTACGGCCAGGCGCTGAAGGCGGCCAGGGTGGGCCGCCAGCTCCACGGGCCGGGCGCGGTCGCCCACTTCGACCAGCTCGGCGTCTACCGGCTCCTGTCGCTCGTCAACGACACCGCCGAGCTGCACGCGTTCGTGAAGGAGACGCTCGGGCCGCTGGCGCTCGACGAGGACGCCGAGAACGCCGACCTGCGCCGCACGCTCCAGGTGCTGCTGGAGACCAACCTCAACGTGGCGGAGACCGCCCGCCGCCTGCACTTCCACTACAACACGCTGCGTTACCGCATCGGGAAGCTGGAACGCATGCTCGGCAACTTTACCGAGGACGCCCACCTGCGCCTCAACCTCACGCTGGCCCTGCACGTGCTGCGCATGCGGGGCATCTAGCCGGGCTAACGGCGACAGGGAGGTGCCGGTGCGCAAGAGGACTGCTCCTGAGGCGGGCACGTTTGGCAGATCCTGACCATGTGGACGGCCCTTCACAGGTCTAATGTGCCCGCAACAACGCCAACAGATAGCAGTACGCCGAGGAGGTCCGCCTGCGGGGTGGCCACCGACCGCCCGGCCCGGTCAGTGAAGGGGCTCATATGGCCTTCGGATGGAAGTTGCACGGCGACGGGCGCGGTCTCGCTCCTGGGGAGGTGGTCAAGCCCGACGAGCGGCTGAGCTGGCCGCGCATGGTCGGGTTCGGCGCGCAGCACGTCATCGCCATGTTCGGCGCGACGTTCGTGTTCCCTCTGGTGATGGGGTTGAACGCCAACCTGGCGATCATGATGTCGGGCGTCGCCACGATCCTGTTCCTGCTGATCGTGCAGGGGAGGATCCCGAGCTACCTGGGCACGTCCGCGTCGTTCGTGGGCGCTGTGGTCGCGATCCGCGCGGCCGGCGGCGACAGCGCCACGGTGACGGGCGCGATCCTGGTGGCGGGCGTGGTGCTCGCGCTGTGCGGCGTCGCGATCCACTACCTGGGCGTCCGGGCCATCAACAAGATCTTCCCGCCCGTCGTGACCGGCGCGGTGGTCATGCTCATCGGGTTCGGCCTCGCCTACGTCGTGTCCGACGTCTACTGGCCGCAGGACCAGTGGATCGCCCTGATCACCATGGTGGTCACCTTCGTCATCATCGTGGCCTTCAAGGGGTTCATCGGGCGCATCGGCATCCTCGTCGGCCTGGTGGTCGGCTTCGTGCTCTCCTGGCTGGCCGACAAGGCCTTCGGGAACATCACGGCCTTCAACGCCGGCATCGGGAAGGTCGACACCCACCCCCGGGTGAACTTCCAGGCGGTCGCGGACGCTCCCTGGTTCGGGCTGCCTGAGTTCCACGCGCCGCAGTTCGCGGGGTCCGCGATCGTCCTGGTGCTCCCGGCCGTCATCGCCCTCATCGCCGAGAACGTCGGGCACGTGAAGGCCGTCGGCGAGATGACCGGCGCCGACGTCGACCCGTACATGGGCCGCGCGGTCTTCGCCGACGGTGTCGGCACGGCCGTGGCCACCGCGGTCGGCGGCTCGCCCACCACCACGTACGCCGAGAACATCGGCGTCATGGCGGCGACCCGGGTCTACTCCACGGCCGCCTACTACATCGCCGCCGTGGTGGCGATCCTGTTCGGCCTGATCCCCAAGTTCGGCGCGCTGGTCGCCGCCACGCCGGGCGGCGTGCTCGGCGGCATCACGGTCATCCTGTACGGCATGATCGGCCTGCTGGGCGCGAAGATCTGGATCGAGAACCGTGTCGACTTCTCCAACCCGGTGAACATGGTGCCGATCGGAGCGGGCATCATCCTCGCCATCGGGCCGGTGTCGCACCAGATCACCAAGGACTTCTCGCTGGCGGGCATCGCGCTCGGCACGATCGTGGTGCTCGGCGGATACCACCTGCTCCGCGCGATCGCCGGTCAGCCCGGGCCCGCGGGCGGGTCAGGGCCCGAGCCGGCCCTCGTGGAAGGGAGCGACAGCAGCACGTGAAGCCTTCGGCGTTCGACTACCACGCGCCCCGCGACCTCGGCGAGACCCTTGAGGTCCTCGCCGGGGCCGGGGCCCACGGCAAGGTGCTGGCGGGCGGCCAGAGCCTGATCCCGCTTCTCAACATGCGGCTCGCCGCCCCGTCGCACCTGATCGACATCAACCGGGTCGCCTCGCTCGACACCATCGCGGTGGAGGGGGGCGGAGTGCGGGTCGGGGCGCTGGCCAGGCACGCGGCCGTCGAGCGGTCCTCCGCCGCCGCGCGGGCGCAGCCGCTGCTCCGCGACGCGCTGAGGCTGGTGGCGCACCCGGTGATCCGCAACCGCGGCACCGTCGTCGGCAGCCTCGTCCACGCCGACCCCTCGGCCGAGCTGCCCGCCGTGCTGACCGTCCTCGACGGGTCGGTACGGCTGGCGCGGCACGGGGCCCCCGAGCGCGACGTCCCGGCGGGCAAGTTCTTCACCGGACCGATGGAGTCGGCGCTGGAGCCGGGCGAGCTGGCGGTCTCGGCGTTCTTCCCGTCCCTGCCCGCCCGCACCGGCACCGCCTTCTGCGAGGTCGCGCGCAGGCACGGCGACTACGCGATGGCGGGCGCCGCCGCCGTGGTGACCCTCGACGACCTGCGCATCGCCTCGGCCAGGGTCGCGTGCGTGAGCGTCGGCCCGGTGCCGGTGCTCCTCGACCTGTCGGAGGTGTGCGCCCACCGGCCCGCCGCCTCCGTCGACTGGGCCGCCGTGGCGCGGGCCGTACAGAACCGCATCGACCCGGACGGCGACATCCACGCGACGGCCGGCTACCGGCGGCATCTGACCGGGGTCCTGGCCGAGCGGGCGCTGCGCGTCGCCGCCCAGGAGGCCGCCGACGAGCTGGGGGAGTCCTCGAATGACTGAAGCGCTGCACGAGATCTCGCTGACCGTGAACGGCGTCGTGCGCGAGGCCAAGGTGCCGGGGCGGCGGCTGCTGTCCGACTGCCTGCGCCGCGAGCTGGGCCTGACCGGCACCCACGTCGGCTGCGAGCACGGCGTCTGCGGGTGCTGCACGGTGCTGCTGGACGGCGCCCCCGTGCGGTCGTGCCTGACCTTCGCGGTCTCGGTGGACGGCCACGAGATCACCACCGTGGAGGGGCTGAGCGCGCCCGACGGCACGCTGTCGCCGGTGCAGCGGGCGTTCTCCGAGTGCCACGCGCTGCAGTGCGGCTTCTGCACCCCGGGCTTCCTGTGCACGGCCACCGCCCTGCTGCGCGACAACCCCTCGCCCACCGACGACGAGGTGGTCGAGGGCATCTCGGGCAACCTGTGCCGCTGCACCGGCTACCAGAACATCGTCAAGGCGGTCCACCGCGCGGCCGAGCTGATGGGTGATGAAGCGTGACGACGAAGCTGTTCGGCGAGCGGGTGCAGCGCAGGGAGGACCGGCGGCTGATCACCGGCCAGGGCCGCTACGTCGACGACCTCGGGCGGGAGGCGCTCGCCGCCGCGTTCGTGCGGTCGCCGCACGCGCACGCCCGCATCCGCGACATCGACGTGTCGGCCGCCGTGGACGTGGACGGCCTGGTCGCGATCTACACCTGGGAGGACCTGCCGGAGCGCGTGCGCGACCCGCTGCCCCTGCTGATCCCGCACCCCGCGCTGACCCACGGGCGCACCGCCTACCCCCTGGCCAGGGACATCGTCAGGCACGTCGGCGAGCCGGTGGTCATGGTGGTGGCGCGCGACCGCTACCTCGCAGAGGACGCCGCCGCCCTGATAGAGGTGGACTACGAGTTCCTCAAGCCGGTCGTCGGCATCGAGGAGGCCGCGCACGGCGCCCACCTGGTGCACGAGGACGTTCCCGGCAACCTCGGCGCCCACCTCGTACAGGAGGTGCCCTCGGAGCGGGGGCTCGGGGCGGCGGAGGCCATCGACGCGGCGCCGCACACGCTGGCGTTCCGGCTCGACATCGAGCGCAGCGCGTCCATGCCCCTGGAGGGCCGGGGCGTCTACGCCCGGTGGGACTCCGACGACCGGTCGCTGCGCGTCTACTCCTCCACCCAGACCTCGACGAGCGTCCGCATGGCGATCGCCTCCAAGCTGGGACTGCCGCTGCCCTCGGTGGAGGTGATCGCGCCGGACGTGGGCGGCGGGTTCGGTGTGAAGATCGTGCACCCCTGGCCCGAGGAGGTCCTCGTCCCCTGGGCGGCGATGCTGCTCGGCCAGGAGGTCAAGTGGACCGAGGACCGGCGCGAGCACTTCATCTCCTCGGCCCACGAGCGGGCCCAGGTGCAGCACGTGCGCGTCGGCTTCGACGACCAGGGCCGCGTCCTCGGCCTCGACGTCACGATCATGCACGACCACGGCGCGTACACGCCGTACGGCATCATCGTGCCGATCATCACCGCCACCCAGCTTCTCGGGCCGTACCGCATCGGCGCCTACCGCGTGGAGTTCTCCTCCATCTACACCAACACGGTGCAGGTCACCCCGTACCGAGGGGCGGGGCGCCCGCAGGGCGTCTTCTGCATGGAGCGCACGATGGACCGCATCGCGGCCCATCTCGGCCTCGACCGTACGGAGGTGCGCGCGGCCAACTTCATCCAGCCCGGCGACTTCCCCTACGACCAGGGCCTGATCTTCCAGGACGGCCGGCCGCTGATCTACGACAGCGGGGACTACCCCGAGTCGCTGCGGATGCTCAAGGAGCTGATCGGCTGGGACGGCTTCGCGGAGCTGAGAGCGCAGGCGGCGGCTGAGGGGCGCCGCATCGGCATCGGCCTCGGATGCTACGTCGAGGGCACGGGCGTCGGCCCGTACGAGGGCGGCCACGTGCAGGTCACCTCCGACGGGCGCGTGCACGTCTCGACCGGCCTGACCTCGCAGGGCCAGGGGCACGAGACGGTGTTCGCGCAGATCGCGGCCACCGAGCTCGGGGTGCCGCTGGAGAAGGTCTCGGTGGTGACGGGGGACACGCGGCGCTTCGGGTACGCCGTGGGCACGTTCGCCTCGCGTGCCGCCGTGATGAGCGGCAACGCGATCGCCCTGGCCTGCCGCAAGGTGCGCGACAAGGCGCTGCGCATCGCCGCCGAGGCGCTGGAGGCCGATCCCCGCGACCTGGAGATCGAGGACGGGCTCGTCCGCGTGGCCGGCAACCCCGGGGCGTCCATCCCGCTGGCGACGGTGGCCGTGCTGTCCAATCCCCTGCGGTACGCCTTCGACGAGGAGACCAAGCGGGCCACCCAGTTCTCCGGCGCGGCCCCGATGGACCGGCCGCCCGTGGACGAAGGGGAGGAGCCGGGGCTGGAGGGGCGCGACTACTACTCGCCCATCCGCTCGACGTTCGCCTCCGGCATGCACGCGGCCATCGTCGAGACCGACCCGGACACCGCGGAGATCCGCATCCTGCGGTACGCCGTAGTGCACGACTGCGGCAGGCTCATCAACCCGATGATCGTCGAAGGGCAGATCCACGGGGGAGTGGCGCAGGGCGTGGGCGGCGCGCTGTACGAGCGCATGGTCTACGACAACCACGGTCAGCTGCTCAACGCGTCGTTCATGGACTTCCTGATGCCGTACGCCACGGAGGTGCCGTTCATCGAGACGGCTCACCTTGAGACGCCGTCGCCGCTGAACCCCCTCGGGATCAAGGGCGCGGGCGAGGCCGGGGTGATCCCCGTCTCGGCCGTCATCGCCTCCGCCGTCGAGGACGCCGAGGGCATCACGATCGCCCGGATGCCCATCTCCCCCTCGGAGCTCCACGAACTGCGGGAGCTCGCGGCTCCCTGACCCGTCTTTATCCCGTCTATAGCCCGAGGGCCAGTCTTGACCGGCCCGGCCGCCTGATCGATGTAACCGGACGGAGTGACGCTCAGGCGGTGACGCGCCTGCGGAAGACCCAGTACGTCCAGCCCTGGTAGGCCAGCACGAACGGCAGCGCGATCAGCCCGATCCAGGTGAGGATGCCGAGCGTGTACGGGCCGGAGGCCGCCTCGGCCACGGTGAGGCCCGGCAGCGGCGCCCGCCACAGCGTTCCGAACAGCGTGGCGGTGACCAGCACGATGGACGCGGCGGTGGCGGTGAACGCCCAGCCCTCACGGCGGCGCCAGATCAGCGCGACGGCGGCGGCCAGGGCGATCATGGCGGCCAGGGCCGCCACCCACAGCAGCGGATGCGAGGTCCAGCCCGCGTCCGCCGTGCCCATCACGCGCGCGACGCCCGCCTTCCCGGCCTGGTAAGCCGGGCCGGCCGCCTCGTTCGGGCCCGCCTGGCCCGCCGAGGGGAGCCCGGGGAGCGCCACGACGGCGATCGGCAGGGCGGCCGCCGCCACCGCCAGCGCGGCGCGGCGTGCCCTGGCGCGGAGCGGCCCCGCCGTCTTCAGGGCGACGAACACCGCGCCGTGCAGCACCGCGAGCGCCAGCGAGAGGGCTCCGCCCAGCACGGTCGCCGCGGTGGTGCCGTACAGCAGGTTCCCGAAGATCGCCCCCCACAGGAACGCGGTCAGCACGCTGCCGGTCACGATGCCCGCGTCGCACAGGACGCGTTCCCGCGCGGTCACCTTGCCGCGCCACTCGAGGGCCACGCCCCGCACGATCAGCCCGATCAGGACCATGACCAGCGGCAGGTAGAACCCGCTGAGCAGCCCTGAGTACCAGACCGGGAAGGCCGCGAACATGGCGCCGACGGCCGTGATCAGCCAGACCTCGTTGCCGTCCCAGACCGGGCCGATGGTCGCGAGCATCTGCTTGCGCTCGCCCTCGTCGCGGGAGAGCACGGGCAGCAGCGCGCCGACGCCGAAGTCGAAGCCTTCGAGCACGAAGTAGCCGGTCCACAGGAAGGCGATGACCAGGAACCAGACGGTGGTGAGCTCCATGGCGGTCTCCTAGTACATCAGGGTCGGCGCGAGGCGGGCCGCCTCGGCGTCCAGGTCGTCCGGGCGGCGGGGCTCGGCGGACGGCTCGGCGGGCTCGGGTCCCGCCTTGATATGCCGCACCAGCAGCCTCGCCTCGGCCAGCGCCAGCACCCCGTACAGGACCGTGAAGATCGACAGGGAGATCGCCACCTCGCCCAGGCTCACCCCCGGCGAGACGCTCGCCGCGGTGAGCAGCTCGCCCTGGACGGTCCAGGGCTGCCGCCCGATCTCGCTGAGCAGCCAGCCGGCGACCATCGCGAGGGTGGGCAGCGGGAGCGCCAGCAGGCAGGCCCTGGCGAACCACTCCGGTGTCGAGCGGCGTCGCCGGGTCAGCCAGAGCCCGAGGACCGACAGTCCCACGGTGGCGACCCCGAACCCGACCATGACCCGGAACGACCAGAACACGACCGGCACGTTCGGCTGGTAGTCGCCGGGGCCGAACTGCCTCTCGTACCGCTTCTGGATGTCGTCGATGCCCTGGACCTCGGCGTTCGGGTCGTGGGCTGCCAGCAGGCTGAGCACCTTCGGCACCTCCAGACCCGGCACGGGCGAGAACGGTGCCCCGTTCATGTCGTGGCGCAGCCCCTCGGCGGCGGCCAGCTTCATGGGCTGCTGCTCGTGCAGGAGCTGCCCCGACAGGTCGCCGCTTCCCGCCGCGACCGCTCCGGCGATCGCCGTCATGACCAGCGCGGCGCGAAGGCTCGTCCGCCACATGGCGGGGTCGCGGGTGGCGGCCCGCCCGCGCGCCGCCCGGGTGAGGGGGACGGTGGCGTCCCCGCCGAGGCGCCGCTCCCGCAGGATCCGGTAGCCGCTCACCGCGATGACGAAGCCGCCCGCGACGATGAAGGCCGCCGCGATCACGTGCGGGACCTGGGCCGTGGCCGTCGAGTTGGTCAGCACGGCCCACAGGTCGGTCATCCTGGCCCGCCCGTCGACCACCTCGTAGCCCACCGGGTGCTTCATCCAGGCGTTCGCCGCGAGGATGAAGTACGCCGACAGGTTGGACCCGATGGCGGCGGCCCAGATGCACGCCAGGTGGATCCGCTTGGGCAGCCGCTCCCAGCCGAAGATCCACAGGCCGAGGAACGTCGACTCCAGGAAGAACGCGAGCAGCGCCTCCATCGCCAGCGGCGCCCCGAACACGTCGCCGACGAACGTGGAGTACTCACTCCAGTTCATCCCGAACTGGAACTCCTGGACGATGCCCGTGACCACGCCCATCGCGAAGTTGATCAGGAACAGCTTCCCGAAGAACTTCGTCAGCCTGAGGTAGTGCTCCTTGCCCGTGCGGTGCCAGGCCGTCTGCAGCCCGGCGACGAAGACCCCGAGGCCGATCGTCAGGGGTACGAAGAGAAAGTGGTACACGGTGGTGACCCCGAACTGCCACCGCGCCAGGTCCAATGCGTCCATGTTCCCCTCACGGGCCAGGAGCTCTACACGTCGTAGTTCTACTTAAAGTAGTACTACAGCGTGTAGAGCAAATGAGGCGGGAGGGTGCCGCGAGTCATGCGATCTTCGTCACACCGGCCCGGCGGTCCCCCCTACAGGCCCACCGGCGACCGGCCCCCCACTCGCGGCACCCCGGTCCCCCCGCGGAACCGAGAATGCTCGCCGGGGTGTCCCGGTCACAAGGGGCTCGTGCCCCGTCCTCCCGGGATGGACCCCGGGTCTCCCCGGCGGCATGTCCAATGGTCCGCTCCCGGCCGCGTCCGGCGCGTCACCCCACGGGCTGATCCGCGGGTACACCGCCGGAGGGAGCCGGAGGCAGGATCCCGGCCGCTCTGAGGTAGGCGTCCAGGTTGCCGAGCTCGAAGCCCCGCCGTTCGATCTTGTCGAGCAGGACGCGGAAGTCCCTGGCCAGATCGGCCCGGAAGTGCAGCAGCAGGATGTCGCCGGGGTGGAGCTTCTTGTCGGGCGTCTGGTAGGAGATCTTGCCGCCCGGCTGGACGCTGGCCGTCCACAGCAGCAGGGCCGACAGGTCGCACGCCTTGACGGCCCGCAGGGTGCTGTCGTTGAAGTTGCCGAACGGCGGCCGGAAGAGCGCGGGGCGGCGCCCGATCTCCTTGGCGATGACCTTGGCGGAGCCGCAGATCTCGGCCTTCTGCGCCTCGTACCCGAGCCCCCACAGGTTCGGGTGGGTGAGGGTGTGGTCCTCGATGGGCACGCCCAGGTCGCGCAGCTCGCGGAAGTAGGACCACTTGCCCGCGCCCACGTAGTGCCCGCCGGCGGCGCCGGGGTCGGGCACGCCCCTGGCCTCCACCGCGTCACGCATGGCGAACACGGTGATCGGGACCGCGCGCTCCCTGACCAGCTCGACGAACCCGGGATCCTGCTCCCAGCCGTCGTCGATGGTGAGGAAGACGACCTTGCGTCTGGTCGGGATGGCGGTCACCACCGCGGGCCGTCCGGCGCGCTTCCGTACGCGCTCCACCTCGCCCGGCCTCGGCAGCGCCCCTGTCTGAGCCGGCCCTGCCTCCGCCGTCGCCACCGCCCCCGCCGAGGACGACGGGCCGGGAGTCGCGTCAGGGGAGGGGGAGCCCACGTACGGGGAGGCCGCCGGAGTCGCGCCGGCGCCGGGCGGGGCGGTCGCGGAGCGCGGCGGGACGGCCCGCGCGGCGTCCGGTAAGGAGGGGAGGACGGTGCCGCTCGCGGAACACATGCCGGCGAGCCCGACCCCGATCGCGACGCGTAACGCCTTCCGTCCCCAGATCATGGTGAGCCATCTTGCCATCGCGATGATCCCTTGCCGCAACCCACCGGTCACCGCCGTCACCCAGCCGCAAGGTCTTCGCAAGGAGCCCCGCCCATAGTTGAAAGCGCAAACGAGATCGCGGCACCCGGAGCGCGCCGGAACAGACATCGCGCTCCGGTGAGGACGGCTACCAGCTCCCCGGATCGTCGTGGGAGACGGCGTTCCTCATCGCCGGACAGCTCGGGGGGGTCCGGGCTTCAACCATCCGGCCGTGAGCCGGCCGTCATCACATTTGGGAGGATCACTATGAACGGCCCCGAACCCGGGCGGCGCCGTGTGATTCGTAAGGTAGGCAAGTGGCCGCGCGGCAGCCTCCTCGGCGGCCTCGGCGAGGCCGCGAGGGAGGAACTGCTCGGGCTCGGCCGCCCCCGGCAGTTCACCACGGGCGAGACGCTGATCCTGGAGGGGGACAGGTCCACCGAGGTCTTCCTCCTCGTGGACGCCTGCGTCAAGGTCACGGCGAACACCGAGAGCGGCAAGGTCGCGCTGCTGGGCATACGCGTCGGTGGCGACCTGGTGGGGGAGTTCGCCGCCCTCGACGGGCACCCCCGCGTGGCCACCGTCACCGCGGCGGGCCCCTGCCTGGTGCAGCTCATCTCCCAGGAGACCTTCGTGGCGTTCCTCAGCCGTTGCCCCGAGGCCTCGCTCGCCGTCAACCGGGCGGTGGTCAACAAGGTGCGCTGGACCACCCGCCGCCGGGTCGAGTACGGCACGTTCTCGACCCTCACGCGGCTGTCCCGCGTCATCGTCGAGCTGGCGTGGTCGTACGGCGAGCCGGTCGGGGAGGGCATCATGATCGGCGTCGCGTTCACGCAGCCGGAGCTCGCAGCGCTCGTGGGGGCCGCCGACCCGACCGTGCACAAGGCCCTGACCGTACTGCGGAGGGCCGGGGTCGTCGGCACGGGCTACCGCCGCATCGTCGTCCACGACATCCGCAGGCTCCAGAGCTTCGCAGGACTGGGCGAGAACCCGTTGGATTATGAGGTTCCGGCGTGACGGGGCGGCGATGCTGGGTGAACTCCAGCACCGCCTCGTCCGAAGGAGCGAACCGGTGAACGACCTGAGCGGAGAAGTCCGTCGGCTGTGCATAGGCCTCGACGTCGAGAAGTACAGCCGGCGGTCCGATCCGGAGCAGAAGGAGATCCAGCGCCGTCTCGTCGAGGTCATCGCCCAGACGAGCAAGGAGGCGGGCCTCGACCGGCTCTACGTCGCCGAGCGCGGCACGTACGCCGAGTCGGAGGCCGCGACCGTGATGTTCCGCCAGGAACAGGGCGACGGGCTGCTCCTGCTGCTGCCTTCCGGTGTGAGCGAGGCACGGGTCATCGCCGGGTTCGTCAGCGAGCTGCGCATCGCGCTCCGGCAGCACAACCGCCATCTCGGCAAGGACGCGCCCGTGCGGCTGCGGCTGCGCGTCGCGTTCCACCAGGGCCCGACGCAGGTGGGGGACAGCGGGTTCGTCGGCAGGGCCGTGAACATGGTCTGCCGCCTGCGCGACAGCGACGAGCTGCGGGCCGCGCTGGAGGAGCACCCGGACGCCGACCTGGCGATCGCCGTGTCGGCGCAGCTGTTCGAGGACGTCATCGAGCACGAGTACCGCGACCTGAGGAAGCGGCTTTTCCACCAGGTCACCGTGCGCTCGAAGGACGTCGTCACCGAGGCGTGGATCAGCGTGCCGGACGCCGGTCAGGGCGGGCGCGACCGGCCCCGCCCGATCCGCGCCACCCCCTCGCGGGCACGCGAGCGTCCCGGCGCACTCGGGCGCATCGTCAACATCGACGAGTACTGACGGGAACGGCGGTGGACGGCGAAGAGGTCAAGAACGGAGCCGGATCGCTGATCGCCGTCGCGGGCCTGGCCGTCGTACGGGCGCTGCACGCGCACCGGACGTCACTCAAGCGCAGGGATAAGCTCGCGGAGTCGCAGCGGCGCCAGTACAGCGAGTCGCTCAACGCGGCGATCCGGCACCACTCCAACGGCATGCACGCCGAGGCCCTGCGCCGGTACGGCGAGCTGCTGCGGTTGTCACCGAACGACCCGGTGGTCCTGACGAACGCCGCGCAGATCTGGATCGACCACGGCGTGAGCTTCCACGACGCGGCGCGTGCCCTCGACCTGGCCGCCGCGGCGGCGGCCGACCCCGCCACGCGGGCCGGCGTGAGACTCCAGCGCGCGCGGCTCGACCTGTCGTCCGGTCGCTACTCCAGGGCGGCGGCCGAGCTGACCACGCTGGTCACCGAGTTCTCCGATCCCCGCGTCGATCCGGCGCACACGGCGTGGTACCTGCTCGGCACCTGCCTGGCGGAGATGGGCGACGACGCGGGTGCCCAGAGGGCGTTCCGCACCGTGCTGGTCCACCGGCCGCAGGCGGTCCACGCGTGGATCGCCCTGGCCCGCCTGGTGGCCGAGACCGACCGGCCGGGCGCGTACGCGCTGCTCGAACACGGGCAGGGCCTGATCGCCCCGTCCGGCCAGGGAGACCTCACCGCACGGCAGTCGGCCTGCACCCTGCTGGTGGAGGCGGCGCTCATCGCCCTCGGCCCGCCCAAGGACCACGCCCAGGCGCGGGGGTTTCTCGACAGGGCCGCGCGGGTCTGCCCGGAGAGCCCCTACCCGCCGGTCAACCAGGCGCTGATCGACGACGAGCTCCACGATCTCGACAGGTTCCAGCGCCACATCCGGGAGGCGGTCTCCAAGATCCCCCGTACGGATCAGCGTCTCATCGCGCACCTGGTGAGCGGGGCGTACTCCAGCGAGTACGGCAACCTGACGCTGACCGCTCTCGGGCAGGCCCGCCTCATCGACACGGCCGAGCTGCGCCGCCGCCTCGCGGCCTGGGAGCACCAGCGCACGGAGCGGGAACGGTCCATGGCCGGTCGGCGCGACCACTACTACAACAGCATCGTCACCAGGGACGGCGCCGCCATCTCGGGAGTCGCCGTCGGCCTCGGCGGCCTTTCGCAGGCCGGCCGTGAACAGAAGGGGAGCACGATGCCGGGAGACTCCGGTGGCGGCGACGGGGGGACGTCGTGAGCGCGAGGGAAGCGCAGGAAAGGATCGACGACCCGCTCCACGACGACGGGGTGTGGCCGCCGGGGGGCCGTTCACCCGGGGAGCGCGTCCGAGAGCTCGCAGGCCACCTCGCCGGCCAGGGGGAGCGCCGCACGCGCGCAGAGCCGGGCACGCCGCTGGACGCCGTCCGCCGGGCCGGAAGCCGATCCTCCGCTCCCGGAGACCGGGGCCGCCAGCACCGTCTCGCAGCGCCGCCCGATCAGCGAACAGGCGCGTAGCAACTGCCTGGCCGTCGCGATGGCGTAGACCGTCTCGGGTTCGGCGCGGAGTGGAGCGGTGAGCCGTCCGAGCAGCGGCAGGATCATCGAGTAGTCCCCGTGACGGGCCATCGACCGTGAGCTGAGGACGATGATCGCCTCTCTGGGCCAGGCGGGCGGAAGGCGCAGGACGCGCGCCGCCCGCAGCCGTACCCAGGCGCGGCGGGTGGCGGTGTCGGACCCGCGCGGGTCCACCCCGTCCACCACGAGCGTGACACGGTCGGGGCTGAGGATCTCCAGGGCCTGCCGGAGCCACGCCGCGAGGTCGCCCAGCCGTCGCGGGGGCGCGGGTGCCGTCAGGTCCGCGTCCGACACCACGGCGAGGAAGCCGTGCGCGCCCTCCAGCTCGGCCGCGACCGCCGCCGCGCCCGCGTCGTCGCTCGCGTCGGGCACCGGGACGACGGTCAGGGACGTCGCGTGCGCGACGAGCTCGTGTCCGAACGGGCCCGCGGGAACCTCCAGGCGCGGCGGACGGACGGGTCGCGTGGACAGGATGCTTCGCGGGGACATGCGGCTGTGCGCGGACATGCGGCTGTGCGGGGACATGGTGCTTCGCGGGGACATGGTGCTTCGCGGGGACATGGTGCTTCGCGGGACCACGCCGTAGGCCGCCGCGCGCTCGTACAGCCGGGCACGCC
Source organism: Sphaerisporangium viridialbum (assembly GCF_049674955.1). Classification (GTDB taxonomy): domain Bacteria; phylum Actinomycetota; class Actinomycetes; order Streptosporangiales; family Streptosporangiaceae; genus Sphaerisporangium; species Sphaerisporangium viridialbum. Next base: position 2,939,334 of record NZ_CP187232.1, read on the forward strand.
GCCGCAGGGCCTCACCGGCCGGCCCCGCCCCGTGGTACTCGGCGGTGAACGGCTCGTCGGCGGCGCTCGCGTCCGATGGCGGGCCGAACGGTGGGCCCGATGGCGGGCGCGGCAGGCCTGGTGGTGGGCTCGATGGTGGACGCGGTGGCAGGCCCGGCGGCGCCCCCGTGGCGGCCGCCGGGCGTCGCCGGAGATGGACGAGGAGGTCGTTCAGCGTTCCGGCCTCCTCGTCCCCGAGCACCAGGCGCGGGCCGGCGCCCGCCGGGGCGATCTCCAGAGGCAGGGCCGGCGTCACGCCGGCCTCCAGCGCGGCGCCCAGGGCTCCGGTCTCCCGTCGTGCGGCGGCGCCCAGGGCTCCGTCCTCCGGGAGCGCGGCACTGACCAGGGCCCTGATCAGGCGGCCGTCCTCGTCGCGTGCCGCCCACATGGCGACCACGCGGAACCCGAAGTCGCCCGAGGCGAGGGCGTCCCCGGTCACGGCCGTCACGTCGTCGAGCAGCCTCGGCGTCAGCAGGCCGCAGGTCAGAGCCGTGGGGAGCCCGGCCAGAATCCTGGCCGAGCTCTCCCTGCGCCGCAGGACCTCCCGTACGGCGTGCACGTCACGTGCTCTTCACGTAGACCACGCGCGCCAGGGAAGGCCTGCCGGAGGGCGGCTCGGGGTCGGCGACCCTGAGCACCCACACCACCTTGCCCTCGAAGGACGGGGACGTGCCCGCTCTGCTCGCGCTCACCGAGGGGTCGCCGTCGTCGACCCGCCGGGTGGTGACCAGGGTCCTGAACGTGCTCCCCTGGAGCCTCGGGTTGCAGTCGCCGCTGCGGGGGTGCGCGAGGAGGCCGTCGGACAGCAGGGCGGTGCGCCGGCCCCACCAGCTTCGCCGATGGGGGAGCGGGAGCGGCACGAGGCCGCGGAGTGCCTCGTCCAGGGCCAGGAGCCGGCGGAACTCCGGAACCGGTCCCGGCGAGTCGCCGACCAGGTTCGTCAGGCGGGTGCGCATGTTGGACAGGTACAGGTTGAGGTTGCTCCCGCTCGCCTCCTCCAGTCCCTTGGTCACGACGTCGAAGCCGTGCCAGAGCCCCTGGTCGTGGCCCGCGAGCCAGCAGGCCTGACGTGCCATGTCGACCAGGTGCGCAAGGTCGCGTTTCGCCAGGGAGCGCCGGAGGTCGTCCCAGGTCGAGGCGTCGGAGCCCGCCGACAGGTCGGGGCCTGGGTAGCCGATGACCTCCAGCGACGGAGGCAGGTCAGGAGGCTCATCGGGCGGAGTGGCCTGGGGAACGGCGGCGCCCGTCGCGGCCGCGTGGTCGCGGGCGGCGGACGCCACCGCCTCCCAGGCACGCCCGCGCCAGAGGTCCGCCACCTCGGGCGCCAGCCGCAGCGCGAGCATGTGGACGCGCTCCCAGGTGACCGCGGCCCGTTCGCGCGGGCTCCCTGCCGAGGGCACCTGGTAGGGGACGGCATGCGGCGAGACGTCCCTGTCCCCGGACATGCGCGTCAGGACATCGGCGAGAGCCTCGGCGGTCATCGCGTCCAGGTCCCCGACGACCGGCCGCCGAGCTTCCCTCACGGCTTCTATGGGCGACGCCTTCCCAACGGCTTCGAGGGGTGACGCCTTCGCCATGGCTTCTAGGGGTGACGCCTTCGCCGGCGACGGCTCCGTCAGGTCGCCGGGGCTCACGTCCACTCCGCCACCCTCGGTCCCCTCGCCGGGCGGTACCGGCGGTACGGGCGGTACGGTCGCGTCGGCGCCGTCCCGCGCGTCCGCCTGCCCGACGACAGGCGCCTCCGGGCCGTCCGCCTCCTCGCCCTCGGCGGTATCGCCCGCGGGCTCTTCTCCCGTCGCGTGCTCCGCTACCTCGCGCAGGTCGGCCGTCGAGGTGTCCCCGGCCTGGCCGGACGGCCGGGCGGGTCCGGCCGTCCTGGTCCTGAGCAGCCTCTCCAGGCCGTCGCGCGCCGCCACGCAGGCGTCGGCGGCGGCCGGGTCGGTGGAATGGATGCGCATGCCCGTCCCGGTGAGCGCGACGACGAGCTCCTCAAGCCTCCCGCGGACCTCGCCCTCGTCCGGGAGCAGCGCGAGGAGCAGCCGGAGGGCGTCGTCCAGCGTCCGCTCAGAACCGGCGGCCGTTCCCGCCGTGGTGTCCGTCGCCATGGTCAGTGCCTTCCGGTGAAGGGATCACGGTCCGGCTCCAGCTCCGAGACGCCCCTGTCCATCGTGACCTTGTAGACCGAGCCGCTGTGCCGCTCCACGTCGCGCAGGCTCTCCGCCTTCCAGAACGGCGGCTCGCCCCGGTGGAGGCGCAGCCGCCCGCGCACGTCCAGCGTCGCCACGTACCGGGCGGTGGGCTCGACCGGCCCCGGCGCGCGCAGCGGGGCGAGTTCGTCGCGGTTCCCGTCGGGGCGCCGCAGGAAGAACTGATAGTAGCCGCTCTGCGGAGGAGAGGGGAGGGGGGCGGACACGCGCCCGAGCACGTAGCCGCTGTCCAGCGCGTCGTTCTCGTGGAAGAACCTGTCGAAGTACGCGCTCACCTTCTGCCCGTCGGGGGACCACGCGGGGAAGATCTCCCGGGTCTCCACCTCCGTGCCGTCCTCCTCGACCACCGAGACCATGAGCGGCGCCGGTAGCTCGCGGAGCCGCCTCTCGTGGTCGTCCCACGTGCGGGGGTCCAGCTCGGAGCGCAGGTCGACGAACTCCCCTTCGTCGGCGCTCACGTGGTAGTGCGCCTCCCCCTGGCACAGGTAGAGGTACGGGATCAGGTTCTGGTCCACCTCGAAGAGGGTCTTGATCCTGGACTCCTGGAGGCCGTCCGAGCTGGGCAGGAAGACCTTCGGATCGGGGCGGAACCCCTCCTCCTGACGGGTGCCGAAGTTGAACACCCCCCACTGGATGGTCTCGGCCTTCCCGATGGGGCGGTGGACCTCGTGGAGGGGGAGCAGCGGCTGCCACGTGGTGTCGCGGGCGGCGATGGTGCCTTCGGCGTCCACCTCGCGCATCGGGTGGCCGGCCGCCAGCAGGGGGATGGTGTTCCTTCCGTAGCCCTGGAGCTGGAACGCGCAGGGAAGCGTGTAGAAGAGGTTGTCCACCGCGATCTGGACGTGGGTGCGTCCTCTGGCCAGCTCCGCCTCCGCCCCGGTCAGGCCCATGTTGCGCAGGTACACCGACTGGGCCCAGCAGGCTCCGAGCGACGCGGCGGCCTTGGCGTAGTCGGCCTCGACGATGACCGCGGCGGGGTTCCACGTGAGCAGGCGCTCCTGCTCGTCGTTCCCCTCGTTGCCGGGCAGCTCGTCGATGACGACCTCGCGCATCAGGGGCATCGTGCTGGTCTGGCCCGACAGCATGACCCGGTCGAGCCGCTCGTCGGAGCTCTTCGGGAAGCTCTCCTCGACGAGCCAGCGGCCCATGCCCACGGCCTGGCTGAGGATCTGACGGGCGAGCCGGGTGAACTCGCCGAGGTCGAGGGCGACGCTCTCCTTGGGAAGGAGGTCCACCAGCCTCGTCTGGGCGCCCGCGTTGTCCTGGTCGATGGCGTTCAGCACGCTCTGCACGTCGTCCAGGGGGACGGGGTAGGTCTCCTCCGTCCACCGGCCCATCTCGATCTTCGTCTGCTCCGCCAGCTTCCACAGGAGGTGGAAGGCCTGCTTCTGTGGTGACTTCGCGTCCTTGGCCCAGTGGGTGGGCAGCGCGTCGCGGAGCACGTCGGCGATCTCGCGCGGCGCGGGCAAGGACGCGTCCGACATCGCGACGAGCTTGGCGAGCGCGCTCCTCCCGCTCTCCTGGCCGCGCCCGGCGATCTTCTGGGCGAGCGCCCGCCGCTCGGTCTCGAACCCGTCCCCGTTGATCAGCGCGTCCAGGACGGCCGCCTTGAGCCAGTAGAAGACGCGCAGGGTGAGGTAGTCGCCGCCCAGTTGGAGGTGGCCGGTGGAGTTCACCACCTCGGGCCTGATCACGTAGTAGCGGCCCTGGACGAGCGGGTCGACGTTCTCGATGGCCCTCGTGTGGTCGATCACCGTCAGCCGGATCACCGCGATGTCGGTGGTGCCCGCGCCGACGTCGATCACCAGCATGTTCTGCCGCCAGGTGGGCGGATCGTCGCCGATCCTGCGGGATCGGGAGATCAGCGCCTCGGTGCCCAGCTCGCCCCGGTCGGTGCCGAAGTCGCGCATCAGGAAGAACAGCCCGGCCGCGACGCCCTCGTCGAAGCTGGTGATGACCTGGGGCATGTCCAGTGTCTTCCTGATGAGCCGCTGCAGCCGCTCCCGCGCACCGGGCGGCGTGGTCGTCGGGTAGGTGACGACCACGCTGGTGAGCATGGCCGGCGGGTCCTCCTCGCCGTCCGGCCTGGCGAACACCTCCGTGCGCTCGATCAGCTCGGCGTAGACGGCGGCGATCAGGTCGTCGGTCGTCGCGCCCCGCCCGCCCCGTCCCGTGATGCCGTCCCCGAGGAGCTCCGGCTTGATCAGGTCGGACTTGAGCCCCCGCCTGACCTCCGGCCCGTCCACCCCGAGTGCGATCCGCACGGGGCTGGGATCGACGATCTCCACGGTGCTGGGCAGGATCTCGGGCCGTCTCTTGCCCGGGTCCAGCTCGACCTGGCGCAGCGACAGCTCGAACAGGTTCGGTACGAGGAAGGCGCTGTCGTAGGCGTCGAGCAGGCGGGGGGCGAGCCACGCCGCGAGCTTCTCGCCCGACTCCACCAGGCACTCGTCCAGAGCCAGGCACACAGTGTCGAGCAGCGCGTCGGTGAGCGTGTCCGGGTCGCGGCCGACCGCCACCGCCTGCCTGAGCTCCGCCGCGAGCGCGGTGAGGTCGCGTGGAGCGCGCTCGCCGAGGGTCTCCGCGACCGACGCGACGAGCTTGGCCAGCAGGTCGCGCCACTGCCCGGCGAGGTGCTCCGGCGGGCTGTCCCGCAGCAGGCCGGCGAGCCTCTCCCGCAGTTGCCTCGCCTGCTGGGGGTCCAGGGGCAGCCGCTGCGGGCGCCGGCTGTCGAGGATCGTCACGGTGGCGGAGGACGTGCCGAAGTCCACCGCCGCGACTCCCTGGTAGTAGGGCTCCTTCAGCTCCCGGATCGGGAAGGGGACGTCCTGCCACTCGGGGTCGAGCGGGGGCCCCGGCGGCGGGGGCGGCGGAGTGCCGGGGGCGGCGAACAGCACGCGTACGGGGCGCTCGTCGTAGGCGGCGACCCCGGAGGTGTCGGTGAAGGTGTACCGCCATTTCACCGACGCCCGCACCGGCCACTCCGGTGAGCTCGGGCCGGACGCGACCCGGCTGACCGGCAGCCGAAGCCCCTCCGCCAGCACCTTCCTGGACACGACCCACCCGCGGGACTGCGAGGCGGCGTGGTTCCACATCGCGGCCAGTTCGTGGTCGCGGCGGCCGTCGTCGTCCGGCACCACCCGGACCTCCTGCACCTCCACCTGCGGCATGCCGGGAACGGTGGTGAGCACCGCGCCCGGAAGCAGGTAGTCCCCGTCCCGCTCGTAGAGGTGGAAGGTGAGCGGCGCGGTCTCCTGCACGTGGCGGGCGTGCTCGGCGGGCGTCTCGAATACGAGGTTCAGCAGCATCACGCCACTCCCCACTCTCTGATCAGCTTCATCAGCGGCGACTCGTCGCCCGGCGTGGCGCCGGCGGCCTCTCCGGCGGCCTCTCCGGCGGCCTCGCCCGGCTGCGGCTCGGCAGGGAACATCAGGTTCACGTGTGCTCGTCCGGGGATGCGTTCGTACAGGTACTCAAGGTCCTGGCGGAGCTCGGCGTGCACCCGCGTGATGCGCGTGGTGATGGCCTCGGTGGCGGCGTCCGCGACGCTCAGGGCCATCGCCCGCCTGAGCCTGAACAGGTAGATCTGGTGCCGGGCGAGCTTCTGCTCCCAGTCGTTCCTGCCTTCCGGCACGCGCGGGTGCCAGGGAAGCGCCCTGTCGACGTACACCGGAAGGCGCTCGCCGGCCGGGTCCTGGACGTCCGTGCCGTCCTGCGGGCCGCGCGCGTCCTCCGGGTCCGCGCCGACGTCCTGGCCCTCCTCGGGGGAGGCGAGCCAGGAGACCTCGGTGAGCATGTCCAGCACCTGGTCGACGTTGTCGCCGACGCGGTGGGCGATCCTCGGCAGGCCCACGTCCAGCAGTCGCTGGACCTCGTCGTCGAGGAACCGCTCCCGCAGGGGCGCGAGGCGCGCGTTCTGGGCGTCCAGCCACTCGCCGAGGATCGCGGAGAGCCGCGCGTGCCCGTTCTTGACGGCGTCCGCGTACGTGGTGGCGAACGGTTCAACGAAGGCGGCCGTGGTGTCGTCTCCCTGAGCGGCCTTGGCGCGCAGCAGGCGGTCGGCGCGGGACCGCTGCTGCTCCTGGTTCTTGCGGACGAATCCGCCCTGCGCCCGCCGGAGGATCTCCTGCCACTGGGGCCAGCACATTGTCTCGGTGACCGCGGCCTCGCGCACCGCCTGGACCAGGGGCACTCCGTCGGCGTCCCGCACGGTCAGCGGGTTGCGGAACTCGCCGACCGCTCTGAGCAGCTCGCCGTGGTGCCGCCGCAGCTCGGTGAACAGGGCGCCGACGCGCTCGCGTGCGGCGGCGCTCCCGCCCGGGGGCGGCTGGCCTGACGCGGTGACGAAGCGCTTCAGCTTGGGCAGCTCGTCGCCGATGAGCCGTTCCAGCCGCCGCATCGCGCGCAGCTTGTTGGCCAGACCGTGGGTGCGGGCGTGGTCCTCGATCAGGTCGCGCAGCGAGGCGAAGCCGCCGTCCTCGGCCAGGGCCTCAAGCGCCCGTCCCCACACGTTCCCCGGCTGCGTGCCGAGCACCCGGGCCGCGAGGTCCTTCCAGGCCGCGGCGCGGGCCGGCGCCTCCTCGACGGCCGCGGCCACCTTCGCCATCTCCTGGCCCCTGAACGTCGCGGGCAGGTCGCACAGGCTCATCGCCACGGCGGAGGACACCAGGCGCACCCGCCCGGCCTGCTTCTGGACCAGGTCGGGCGCCCGGACGCACAGTCCCCGCAGGTTCTGCGACTCCTGCCACAGGTCTTCCATGGTCACGTGCGTCCGGTCCCCCGGCAGGTCGGGCGGGGTGATCCGGTCGAAGCGGTTGCCCACGGCGAGGACGGAGTCCCGCAGCTCGGCGGGCTTGCGGCCGTGCCTCTCCAGCATGTTGTAGAAGCGGTCGGGCACCTCGGTCTCGGGGGTGGGCGCGTCGATGACGGTGATGATGGTGTGGATGTCCCGCAGCTCGCTCTCGCTGAGGAACGCGTCGCGCTTGGCGGACCGGTCGGCGGCGAGCCCGGGGAAGTCGAGCAGCACGACCTCGTTCTGGTCGCGCAGCCCGTCGAGCGCCCACACGCGCGGGTCGACCCGCACGGTGTAGGCCACCCGGCGTATCAGCGGGAACGTCAGGCGCAGGTCCTCCTGGCGCTGCTCGACGTCGCGCCTGCCCATACCCGGCCTGACGTCGCGCTCGGGGTAGGACTCGGGGACGCCGTCGCTCGCGCCGAGGTCGATCGCCCTGTCGATGTGGTCCTTGGACACGTGCACCGTCTCGCCGAGCAGCGCCTCGGCGCTGAGGTGCGCGTCGCGTAGCGTCAGCAGCTCCTGCGCCGTCTTACGAAGGGTGGGATTTACGTGCTTTTCTCCCCATAGGTGTTTCTGGCACCATCTTTCGAACTTTATCCAGCCCTGATCAATGGGGTTGTAGCCATCGAGCGGCGCGACCTCGTCCGCCGCGATGATTTTGTCGGTCTCGTGGACCAGTTGGCCCATGATTTCGCCGACGCAATTGATCAATTGCTGCCGGCTGAGATAGTGGACGCCCACCGTGCCCTCGACGTGGGTCCGCAGGCCCGGCCGCGCCGCGAGCAGCGTGAGGGCCGTGACGTTCCCCGTCGTCGGGCGCTGCTCGGTCGGCAGCAGGTCCGGCTTGCCGAGCAGCGTGCCCAGCATCATGGACTTCCCCACGCTGAACTGCCCGACCACGCCGATCGTCACCGGGTTCTTGGCCAGGTTGATCTGATCGACGACCAGTTGCTCCACCCGTTCCCGAAGGCTCGAGACACCGGGCTCGTCGGGGAACGGGTGGGAGCTCAGAGCGCTGTGCAGCCGCTCCGCCTTCTCGCGGAGCCGGGCGATCTCCCGTAGCACCCCGGTGTTCTCCTCATCGGCCACCACATTCCTCCTCCGTGACGGATCAGCCGTGCCGCGAGCGTAAAAGCATCTCTTCTCGCGAAAACCATCAATGGATGAGATTTCCGACTTGGTTTCCGTGTTTCACTGGCCAACCGGATCAACTGGAGACACAGCACTATGAGGGCTATATCGGCGAGTGGCCTCCAAATCGCGAAAGCGTTGGGGGAACTCGCCCAAGAACCGGAACTCGGACCCCGGGCACCGGAGCTGGTGTCCCTGGGTCTCGCTCTCGTGGAGGACGCCCAGGCGGCCGGCGACTGGGTCGAGATGGACCTGCTGGCGACCTTCGCCCGGCCGGACGCCATCCTGCCCGCCTCACGCCACCCCCGGCTCGGGCTCGTCCTGTCCGTCGCCACCTCCGGGCTGGTCTTCGTCCCCGTCCTGCTGACCTGGTTCGGCCTCGCCTCGGCGGTCGCCGCGTACGGCCGGATGCTGGACTCGGCGGCCGGCCGCGCCGCCGCGGGGGGACGGACCTTCCTCGACCTGTGGCAGTCCGGCTTCCACGGTGAGCTGAACCCGCTCCTCGACCTCTCCCACGTCGCGGGCTACACGCTGACCGCCCTCGGCCTGCTGCTGCTCGCCAACCTGGTGGGCACCTGGCTCGCCCACGCGGACGAGCGCGCCGCCGGGCGCCGCCGAGCCGAGTTGCTCTCCCGGCTCGTTCCCGTGCTCACCCGGGCCCAGATGCTGCTCAACCGGCGCAGGCTGGCCTCGCCGGCCCGGTTCGCGGCCGAACTGTCCAGGGCGGCGGCCGTGCTCGGGGGCATCTTCGACCAGGCGGCGCTCGTGCAGGAGAGCATGGCGGGGCTGTCGGGACGCAACATCGTGGTCTCCGAGCGCCTGCACGCGGCCATCGGCGAGCTGGGCACGACGGTGACCCGGCTGCGGGACACGGGCGCCGAGGTGGCGGGCGCGACGTCCTCGATGCGGAAGGCCGCCACCACGCTGGCCGAGGAGGTCACCGAGCGCGCCGCCCGGGCCGCCGTACGGCTGGACGCCGCCGCCGACAGCGCCGCGTCCGGACTGAAGGAGTCGCGGGAGGCGGGGGAGAGGCTCCTCGCGGCCGTCACGGAGCGGATCGACGCCACGCTGACGGGCCTCGGCGACCGCATCACCGGGGCGACGGACGACCTGGCCAGGGCGGGGAGCGGCTTCGCCGAGGCGATCCGGGCGTCGGCGGGAGAGGCCGCGCGGGACGTCGGGCAGACCTACCAGGAGGCCGTGGCGGCGGCCGCGGTCACCCTGACGGAGAAGATGGCCGGCATCGGCGAGGAGCTCACCCGGGTGGTCGCGGACGTCAACGTGTCCGTGACCCGGCAGATCATGGCGGCGGAGGCGGCCGAGGCCGCCCGCGACCGCCACGCCGCCGTGCTGGAGCAGGCGGTGACCGCGCTGTGCGCCGGCGAGCACGCCGGCGACGGACAGGACAAGGGGCGCAGGGAATGGCCATAGACAGGCTCGTCACTCTGATCGCGATCGCCGCCTTCTTGGCCTCGCTGAGCTGGGCGCTCGCCGCGCACGCGCGCCTGCGGCCGGCACGCCAGGAGCTCCGCGGCCACAAGGCCGCGCTGCGGCGGGCGAGGGCGGACCTCGATCGCGGCCAGGAGGAACTGCGCCGCCTCCAGCCCGTGGCGGAGGAGCTCAGGCGCGCACAGCAGGAGCTGGGACGTGCCGACGAGGGCCTGCGGCGGGCGCGCGAGGAGCTCGCCCGCCGGCCCTCCGTGGAGTACGTCGAAAAGGAGGTCCAAGTGGAGCGGCAGGAGCCGGAGGTGCCGATCGGCTCCTACGGGGACGGGCGGAAGGCCGAGCACCTTCTCGACCCGCAGGTCCTGCCGGACGTGCCCGACTCCGTCCCCGACAGCGTGGCGGACGGGGCGCGGCTCGGCGGCCTGGTGGTGCGGGGCGCCTCCGTGCGCGGCGACGCCGCCCGTACGGACGGCAAGGTGCGGCGCCAGACGATGGCGCTGGCCGTGATCGACACCTTCCAGCCGCCCGTCCTGCTGACGGCCGTCGCGGCGGGCCGCAGGGGAAGCCGCTACTCGCAGGTCGGCGCCGCGCAGGCCTGCCGGAGCATCCAGTACAGGCTCGCCGACCGGGCGCCCGAGATCCAGGACGCCTGGCAGGACCTGATCAAGGGGGACGACGACGCGGGCCCCCGGCTGGCTGAGTCGCTGCGCGACACCCTGGCCGCGCTGGAGGATCCGCTCAAGGAGGCGGCGCGGGCGCGCGCGCTCGGCGGCGACCAGCTCGCGACCGAGCTGACGTGCGTGCTCACCCGGCTGGGGGACGCGTCGAGCAGGCACCACCTGGTGTTCGGGGTGGGCCCCGGCTCCGTCCTGGCCCTGGGCGCGGACGGGCGGTGGGACACGGTGTTCCCGGACGGCGAGCAGGCGGGCGAGGGGGCCGCGCTGTTCCCGCCGGCACCGGACCCCGTCCGCTGGACCGGCTTCCAGACCGGGCCCGGCCAGGCGATCGTCGTCTGCGCGGGAAGCACGGCCGGGTTCCTGGAGCGGGGCCAGGTCCGCGATCTGGTGACGGCGGAGTGGACGCGCAGGCCGCCGCCCCTCACGCGGCTGATGTGGCAGCTCAACACCCCCGACCAGAAGTACAGGGACGATCGGACCGCCGTCGGCCTGTGGGAGCTGGACCTCAAGGCGGCCGCCCCCCGGACGGAGGGGTGAGGCGCCGTGTGGCGGCGGCCCGGCACCGCGATGACCCCGATGGCCATCGCGGGATGGCTGTTCGCCGACCTTCTCGCCGGATTCGTGCTCATCGTGCTGGGCTCCCAGCCCGCCGCCGTGGCCGACCGGCCGGTCACCCCCGTGCCCACCCCGGTGACGAGCGGGAGCAGGCCCGCCCCCACTCCCTCCGCGCGGCCCGTGGGCCTGTCCCGGGCCCCCATCAGGCTGACGGTGACCGGCACGGGCACCGCGCGGGTACGGAGTGAGGTCCGAAGGGCCACGGGGGGACGGCTCACCGGCCGGCGGGCCGGCCTGGTGATGACGTTCGGCGCCGGAAGCCCGGAGGCGGGCACCAGGCTCGCGGAGAAGGTGAACCGCGGCCTGAGGGCGGCCTTCCCCGGACTGTTGAAGGGAGCCGTCGTCCGCGCCTACCACGACCAGGGCCTGCCGGGCGGCGAGGCCACCGTGGAGATCTACCTCTTCACCCGGTGAGCGCGGAACTTCACGCGGTGAGCGCGGAAACGGTTCAGAAGCGGTCGAGGCGGAGCACCGTCCGGTGGTCCTTGTCGCCGGGGGTGCTGACGATGAGACGGCGGGCCATCGCGGTGGCGTCCTCTTTGGTGAGGCTCGCCCCCATCGCAGTCGCCTCCTCGTACGCCTCCGGGGTGAGGGTGGCGCGCACGACTGCCACGTTGCGCGGGCCGTCGAGCGGGTCCATGAGCTGGGGTGAGTAGCCCACGCGGGAGCCGATGGCCGACACCGCGCCGAGCAGCACGGCGCCCTCCATCGCCCGGCCCGCCATGCCGAGCGCCCCCGCCAGCACGTGCGCGCACGCCAGCCACGAGGTCATGTCCTCGGTGCGGTCGAGGTGCACCACCAGCCGCGCCGACTGCTGCACGGCACGGTCCGCGTCGCCGAGGTCCATGGCGACCTTCGCGCCGATCCAGCCGGAGGAGCAGTACGCCCAGTCGTGGCCGCACGCCTCGGCGATGTCGGCCGCCTGGACGAGCTGCCCGGCGGCGAGCGCGGGATCCCCGGCGACGCGGGTGATCTGCCCGCGCACCATCATCAGCTCGGCCTCCACCCAGGGCAGGCCCGCCGCGCGTACGTGCTTCCACCCCTCGGACAGGGCGAGCTGCGCCTGGCTGGGGTTGCCGCTGAGCTGCAGGAAGTACCCCCTGTACGGCAGGGCGCGCGCCATCACCTCGATGTCGCCGGTCGCCTCGGCCTGGCGCAGCGCGACCTCCACGTCGTCGTTGGCGGTGATCGGGTCGCCGGCGAGGTAGCGCAGCAGCGCCCGCCCGATCAGGGCCTGTCCGCGGCCGGGGTGGTCGGCGCCCGCGCACTCCAGGGCCTTGGACAGCCACCCGATGCCCTCGTGCACGTTCCCCGCCCGGTACCAGTGCCAGGCCAGCGCCGTGGAGATGCGCAGCGCGGAGTCCCCGTCGCCGCTCGCCAGAGCGTGGCCGAGCGCGGTGCGCATGTTCGCCTGCTCGTACCGGAGCCGTCGCATCCACAGCTCGCCGTCGAACGTACGGAGCCGGCGGTCGGCGGTCTCGGCCAGCTCGACCGCCCAGGCGACGTGCCGGTTCGCCCAGCCGGGCCGCTCGCCGGCGGGAAGGGCGCGCATCGCGTACCGCCGGATGGTCTCCAGCATGCGGTAGCGGCGGGGCGTGCCCGCGCCGTCCACGGTGACGAGCGACTTGGAGACCAGCGCGCTCAGCCGGGGCAGCACGGGCGGCCGGTCGTCCAGCCGCTCTGCGGCCTCCAGGTCGAACCCGCCGTCGAACACGCTGAGGCAGCCGAGGAGCCGCCGCTCGGCCGGGTCGAGCAGCCGCACGCTCGACTCGATGGCGGCCTCCAGGCTGCGATGGCGGGCCGGGGCGGTGCGCGAGCCGCCCGCGAGCAGCGCGAACCGGTCGTTGAGCCCCTCTTCGATCTGCTGGAGCGACAGGACGCGCGTCTGGGCCGCCGCCAGTTCGATCGCGAGGGGCAGGCCGTCCAGCTCCCGGCAGATCCGGGAGATCAGCTCGCGCTCGGCGTGCCGGGGACGCCAGCCGGGGCGCACCGCCCGGGATCGTTCCACGAAGAGCTCGGCACCTGTGCCGTCGGGGTCCAGCGGCGGCAGGTCCCAGGTGGCCTCTCCGGCGATCGACAGCCGCTCCCTGCTCGTGGCCAGCAGCCGCAGGCCGGGGCACCGGGTCAGCAGGTCCTCCGCGAGACACGCCACGGCGTCCACCAGGTGCTCGCAGTTGTCCAGCACGAGGAGCATCTCGCGGTCGCCGATCGAGGCCGCGAGGTCGTCCGCGCTCTTGGTGATGGCCGTCCCCATCGCCGCGCCGATCGCGCCGGGGAGCAGCGCCTCGTCGGCCACGTCGGCGAGCATGGCCAGCCACGGCCCCTCGCCCTCGGCCTGGTCGGCGTGCTGGTGGGCGACCTCCAGGGCCACGCGGGTCTTGCCCGTGCCGCCGGCGCCGGTGATCGTCACCAGCCGGTGGGTCGCGAGGAGCCCTCGCACCGTGCTCACCGCGCCCTCGCCCCCGATGAGGCGGGTCAGCGGCGCGGGAAGGCGCGGACGCGGGGCCTCCCGCTGCTCGACCGGCTCGGCGAGCACCGCGGTCTCTCGGGGACGCTGCCAGTCCAGGCCGGGGTCCTGCTGGAGCACCGCGGCCTCCATGGCGCGCAGGGACGGTCCGGGGTCCACGCCCAGCTCGTCGATCAGCCGCTCGCGCGCCGTGCGCAGCGCGGCGAGCGCGTCGCCCTGGCGTCCCCCTCGGTACAGGGCTAGGGCCAGCAGCTCCCAGGAGCGCTCGGCGAGCGGGTGCTCGCGGACCAGCGTCTCCAGCTCGCCCACGGCGGGGACGGCCGTGCCCATGGCGAGCAGGGCCGCCGCGTGGTCCTGGCGCGCGGCCAGCCGCGCGTTCTCCAGCCGCGCGACCTCGGCCGTGGCCGCGTCGCTCTCGCCCAGGTCGACGTACGCGGGCCCGCGCCACAGCCCGAGCGCGGTCTCAAGACTCTCCGCCGCGGTGGCCGGGTCCTCGGCCAGCAGCCGGGCGCCGCGCTCGGCCAGTGCGGCGAAGCGCTCGGCGTCCACCGACTCGGGCCGGACGCGCAGCACGTACCCGGGGCCCTGGCGGTCGAGGATGCCGGTGGGCGCCCGCGACGGCCGGTCGGGTTCGAGGGACTTGCGGAGTTTGGTGACGTAGGAATACAGGCTGGCCATGACGCTGTTCGGAGCCTGCTCGCCCCAGACCGCCTCGACGATCCGCTCGGCGGTGACCACCTTGCCCTGGGCGATCAGAAGGGTCGCGACGACGGCCTTGACGCGGCTGCCGCCGAGGTCGATTCGCTCCCCGTCGCGGCTCGCCGTGAGCGGGCCCAGGACAGAGAAGTAAAGCCCCGCCGTCTGAGCACCCACGGTCATCCGTCCCCTTGCGCGTCCGCCCCTCCGCAAGCTGCGGAACAATTGGCTAGTTATATCCCGAACCCGGGTAAAGGCGAAGGCTGCTCATGAATTTGGCTCAAACTCGGGACGCTTTCGGGATAGTGTCCCGCGTTTGTCCCAGGAATGGTCCGTCACCGCCTTCAAGGCGGCGGGGTCGCGGCGGTGTTAGCGTGATGCCCACAAGAGACGCATGGCAGTGAGCCGGGCGAGACCTGACGACGCCCTGCGGCACCGGCGGGCAGAAGTTGCCCTTATCCGCGTCGCGGGTCGGTCTCTAGTCTCTCGGCATCGGAGGTGTCCATGAAGGTCGTTGGCAGTGCCGTGGTCGGAGTCGACCGGGGTCGCGTGTGGGCCGCCCTGCAGGATCCGGCGGTCCTGGTGCGCACCATCCCTGGGTGCGAGCGGCTGGAGTCGACGGGCGGCGACACCTACCGCATGACGGTTACCGCGGGCGTCGCCTCCATCAAGGGCGTCTACCAGGGTGAGGTCGCACTGTCCGACCCGGAGGAGCCCGAGCGGTTCACGCTCCGCGCGCGGGGCGCCGGCGCCCCCGGCACCGTGGACGCCACCGTGCGCATCACCCTGAGCGAGGTAGACGGCGGTGCGACCCGGGTCGACTACGACGCCGAGGCGGTCGTCGGCGGCATGATCGGCGGCGTGGGCCAGCGCATGCTCGGCTCCGTCGCGAAGAAGACCGCGGGGGAGTTCTTCAACGCGGTCGAACAGCACCTTCAGGTGGGCGCCGCTCCCGCGGCGGAGGTTCCCGCCGGCCTGGCGCTCGTGCCGTCCGCGACCCCGTCCGCGAACGGCGGTTCGCCACAGGTGGCCGGGCCGCACGAGGCCGGGCAGGTGTTCGAGCGGCCTCGCGGCGAGGCGCCGGGCGCGTCCGGGCGTTCACGGAACGGTGCCCCGGTCTGGCCGGTGCTGACGGCCTTCGGCATGGGTGCGGGCGTCGCACTCGGCAGCGCCGTCATCGGATGGCTGCTCGGCCGCACCGGCCGCTCTCGTTAGATCTTTCGCCTGCTCCCGGCAACGTTCGCGCGCCCGGGCGCAGGCGGTTGCCCGTCCCTTTGCCCTGGTCGCCGGGGCGGCTCCGGCCCCGCGCGGCCGTACGGGCGGGCCTGGTGACGGTGGCGCGGGCCCGATCCGCCTTACGCGTCAGGTAGATCCCAGGGTTGTTACGGAACCTCGCGGAAGAGGATCTCCCGGCGTAACGTGGTGATATGCGTGAGTTCCGTGCGGAGGATGCTCGATCGGAGGCCCGGCGACTCATCCACGACCTGCTGGGTGAGGAGCATCCGACGGCCGCGTTGCTGCTGAGCGAGGCCCGAGCCGCGCTCGGCGACGACCGCATGGCGCGGTGCGCGGAGCTGGCGCAGGGCGCCGCGCTCACCCGGCGGTCCTCCGAGCTCGCCGCCATCGCCGGCCTGCTCATCGGCACCGGTGCGCTCGGCAGGGGATGGTGGTCGGCAGGGCGAGGCGGGAAGATACCGGCCCCCGACGAGGTGCTGGCCGCCGGCACCGCCATCGAGCCGTGGACCGACCTCACCGTGCTGGAGATGCTCGCCGCGTGGATCGCCGACGACACCGCCGACCTGGCGTGGGGCTCGCCGGTCGGGTCGGTCGACCTCAACTCCTGGCAGGGAGAGGACCGCATCGAACTGCCGGAGGGCGTCACCCCCGGGCAGCGCCTGGTCGTCTCGTTCGACGCCGGTGGCCGCCTGGACGCCGTGGTGGTGGAGCGGCCCGGCGGTGAGCCGGGATCGAACCTCGACTTCGCCACGCTGCGTTACTCCGGGCCCGCCGAGGCCCAGTGGAGCTGGGGCGTGGCGGCGGGGCTCGGCCCCCACCCGCTTCCCGGCGAGGACCCGGACCCGTACGCCGTCACCGTCGACCAGCGGGCGGCCGAGCGGCTGCGCCACTGGGCGCTGCGCCACGGCGCCACGGCCGAGCAGGTCGGCCCGTGGTGGCAGGCGAAGGGCGACGTCGTCGCCGCGATCGAGCGCGTCGACTGGATGTGGCGCAGCGGCGAGTGGTTCGCCTGGTGGCGCGCGACCTCCGCGCTGCTCGGCGGCGATCCCCAGCAGCTCGCCGCCCGCATGGACGACATCTCATCCGCCCCCTGACGGCATTCCTGGAATGTTTGCCTGATGTGACGGGGTTGAGCATCGTGTGAAGGTTGAGATCTTTTCTGATGTCGTCTGCCCCTGGTGCTACATCGGTCATACGCGCTTCGCGCGCGCGGCCGAGCGCTACCGCGAGCAGGGCGGTGAGGTCGAGGTGGAGCTGCGCCCGTTCCAGCTCGCGCCGGACGCGGAGTCCCTCGGGGAGCCGCTCACCGCGTGGATGGAGCGCAAGTTCGGCGGGCCCGAGCAGACGCGGCAGATGACCGGCCGCGTGACGGGGGCGGCGGCCGAGTCCGGCCTCGACCTGCACATGGACCGCGCCGTCCAGGCCAACTCCTTCGACGCCCACCGGCTCATCCTCGCCGCGACCCGGCAGGGCAGGGGCGAGGAGATGGCCAGGCGCCTCTTCCGCGCCTACTTCACCGACGGGCTGAACATCGGCGACCGCGAGACCCTCGCCGGGCTCGCGGGCGAGGTGGGGGTCCAGGCGTCCCTGGACGGCGAGGACGGCGCCGAGGAGACCCACGCGCAGATCGACCGCGCCCGCGAGCTCGGCATCAGCGGCGTGCCGCTCTTCCTGTTCGAGGGCAAGTACGCCGTCTCGGGCGCGCAGCCGGAGGACACTCTGCTCGCCGCCCTCGCGGAGGTCGCCTCCCTCACCGGCCGGGCGACGCCGCCAGGCCAGGGCGACGCCTGCCCGGTCTAGGAGCCGTCAGGCGGACGTGGATGCCGGGTGCTGGGCGTGCGCCGAGTCGCCGAGGTCGCCGGCGCGGTAGTGCCGGCGGCACAGCACGCGGTAGTGCACCTGCGCGGCGTCGGTGTCGGCGATGACGACCTGCTCCCCGGTGCGCGCCATGACCCCGTCCACGACGCGGGCGTTGAGCCTGCCCTCGCGCCCGCACCAGCAGAGCACCTCGACCTGCAACCGCGACACCTCGTCGGCCAGCTCGAACAGGCGCTGCGCGGCGGGGAACATCCGCGACCGGAAGTCCGAGGCCAGGCCGAAGGCGTAGACGTCGACGCCCTGCCCGTCCACCAGGTCGGCGAGCTGCTCGATCTGGGCGCCCGTGTAGAAGCACGCCTCATCGCAGATGAGGTAGTCGACGCGGTCGTGCGCGCGTACGAGCTCGACCAGGTCGAGGTCGTCGTCGACCTCGATGGCCTCGAGCCCGAGGCCGATACGGCTGGTGACCTTCGGTCCGCCCGAGCGGTCGTGCTTGGTGAGCACCAGCCCCCGCCTGCCCTGGCGGCCGTGGTTGTAGTTCATCTGCAGTGCCAGCGTGGACTTGCCGCAGTCCATGGGGCCGTAGAAGAACCTCAGCACGCCGTCTCGGTGGGGATGCGCGGGCACGGCGGATAGGGCGGACATTTCACTCACGGGGCGTCAGCATACAGCCCGGCCGCCGGGCCGGCGGGCAAGTGTGACCGGTCCGGGCCGGTCGAGCCGGTCACCCGTCCGGGCGCGTCGCCGCGTGACGGAGCAGGGAGATGCCCGGGACCGCGATGCGGGAGACCTCGCGCCCCGCCCGGCCGTCGAACCGTACGACGCCGCCGGTGACGCCCGCGTAGACGGCGCGCTCGTCCGGGGTCACCGCGACGCCGCGGGCGGCCGCCGGCAGGCGCCACTCGCCCCGCACGGCGAGCGAGCCGGGATCGATCGACCGCACGGACGGCCCGGCGGCGACGTACAGCGAAGCGCCTTCCGACGCCGCCGACGCGGCGCCGGACGACGCGCCGACGACGGCCGTCCTCTCGATCTTCAGCGACTCGGTGCCCGCCCGGAGCAGGGTGCCGCCGGCTCCGTCGTAGACGTACAGGGCGGCGGCGGACACCGCCAGCGTGTGGCCCTCCGCCGGGCCGCGTCCGAACGGTTCCGGCAGGTCGAGGCAGTAGGCCCACCGCTGGTCGAGGTCGAGCACGTGGACGAACGCGTGGACCCCCGTGGTCCTGCCCGCGACCAGGTCGCGGGTGTGCAGGTGGTTGGGCTGGTGGGTGTAGAGCGTGTAGAGCCGATCGCGGCCGGGCGACAGCACGGCGACCCGGCCCTCACCCCGCATCGTCTCCTCGGCCCCCGCCGGCACGGGCCGCTTCTCGCGGGTGAGCAGGGGCGAGAACGCGCCTCGCTCGATGTCGTAGGCCTTGACGCGGTAGCTCTCCGGCGAGGTCGCGGGCAGGTACTCAAGGAGGAACAGCGCCTTCCCGTCCGTGGAGAAGGCGTCGGGCTCGAAGTTGCCCTTCAGCCGCACGACCTTGGGAGCCGTGGACCCGGATGGATCGGCGACGACGAGGGTCGTCGAGCGCCGCCCCGGCCGGCCGTACGGCGAGGCCGGGGGAGGGGCGCCGAGGGCCACGACGTCCCCGAGCGGCGACACCACACGGGCGACCACGCCGCGTGGGACGGTGGCGCGGCTCAGCTCCCTGCCCGTCACGGCGTCGAGGGTCAGCAGTTCGCCCGCCGGGGACACGGTGTACAGGCGATCCCATCCCGCACTCGCGACCGGCCGCGCCGTGGAGAAGATCGTCGCCCCTGAACGGGTGTCGAGGGCGGACAGACGGTCCGAGACGTCGGCGAAGAGCACGTGGGCGGGGGGCCGGGGCGTACCCGCGGGGGACGCCGGTGCGGCGGCGGGAGGCCGCGCGCAGGACGTGAGCAGTGCCGCGCCGGCGAGGCCGCCGGTCACCTTCAGGAATTCGCGTCGCTCCATGCCCTTCCTACCGCTCGCGCGGGCAGGAGGTTCCACAAGGCCGGGGTCGCCTGAATGCAGGGCTATACCTGCCTACGAGTGGCCGATTCCTTGGCGGATGTTGCTGATTCCGGAATCCGGAGGGGTTCAGTAGACACTGAAGGCATGCGCAGCGTCCGAATCGGCGTCGACACCGGGGGCACGTTCACCGACGTGGTCGCGGTGGACGAGCAGACCGGTGAGATCACCACGACCAAGACCCCCTCCACCCCGGCCAACCCCGCCGACGGGTTCATGAACGGCGTGCACAAGGTCCTGGCCGGCCGGAGCCTGTCCGAGGTCGGCGGCATCGTGCACGGCACGACCGTGGCGACCAACCAGCTGCTCGAAGACCGTCCGGTCGACCTGGGCTTCGTCACCACGGAGGGCTTCGAGTTCATCCTGGAGATCGCCCGGCAGAGCGTGCCGGACGGCTACGGCAACTCCTACTTCTGGGTCAAGCCGCCGCGCATCGTGCCCGTGCACCGGGTGAAGACGGTCGGCGGGCGGCTCGACCACCTCGGCGAGGAGGTGCGGCCGTTCGACGAGGAGGAGGCCGTGCGGGTGGCACGGTGGTTCCGCGACCGCGGCGTCACCGCGCTCGGCGTGTGCTTCCTGCACTCGTACGCCAACCCCGCGCACGAGCGGCGCATGCGCGAGGTGCTCGAACGGGAGCACCCCGGCGCGGTCGTGTCCCTGTCGAGCGACGTGCTCCGCGAGTACCGCGAGTACGAGCGCTCGGTGACGACCCTGGTCGACGCGGCGGTCAAGCCCACCATGCGGCGCTACATCGCGAACCTCTCCTCGCGCCTCGGCATGCCGTTCTCGGTGATGAAGAGCAACGGCGGGGTGCTGTCCGCGACCGAGGTGGTCCACCAGCCGATCACGACGGTGCTGTCCGGCCCGGCCGCGGGCGCACTCGGCGCCGCGCTCATCGCCGGCACCGGCGGGCATCCCTCGGTCATCACCCTGGACGGCGGCGGCACCTCCACCGACGTCGCGGTGGTGGTCGACGGCGAGCCGTCCCTGACCACCGAGGGCTCCATCGGCCGGTACCCGTGCAAGATCCCGATGATCGACATCGTGACCGTCGGCGCGGGCGGCGGCTCCATCGCCTGGATCTCCCCCGAGGGCACGCTCAAGGTCGGGCCGAGGTCGGCAGGCGCCGACCCGGGCCCCATCTGCTACGGCAAGGGCGGCACCGAGGTGACGGTCACCGACGCGCACGTCTACCTCGG
The DNA here is from genome assembly GCF_049674955.1 of Sphaerisporangium viridialbum. Classification (GTDB taxonomy): domain Bacteria; phylum Actinomycetota; class Actinomycetes; order Streptosporangiales; family Streptosporangiaceae; genus Sphaerisporangium; species Sphaerisporangium viridialbum. The sequence continues at coordinate 2,959,698 of NZ_CP187232.1, forward strand.
CCGCGTGCCGCCCCACCTGCTCGGCGGCGAGATCCCGCTGGACGCGGACGCGGCCAGGGCGGGCATCGAGGCGCTGGCCGGCAAGCTCGGCCTGTCGCCCGAGCGCACCGCCGTCGGCGTCCTGGAGATCAGCGCGTTCAACCAGTCGAACGCCATCCGCCAGATCACCGTCAAGCGCGGCCTCGACGTGCGGGACTTCCCGATGGTCGCCTTCGGCGGCTCGGGGCCGCTGCTGGTCTGCCGCCTCATCGACATCCTGTCGGTCCCGGCCGTCGTCGTCCCGCCCAACCCCGGCAACGTGTCGGCGTTCGGGCTGCTCACCGTGGACGTGAAGAACGACTACGTCCGCACGCACGTGACCCGCGAGCTCTGCCTGGACACGGCGGCGGGCATCCTCGGCGATCTGGAGGCCCAGGCCGCCGCCACGCTCGACCGCGAGGGGTTCCCCGCCGACCGGCACGTCTACGCGCGCAGCGCCGACCTGCGCTACTACGGCCAGGCGTACGAGGTGCGCGTGCCCGCACCCGGCGGCCCCGTGGACGAGGCGTGGCGCGCGGAGGTGCTCGACCGGTTCCACGAGGCCCACCACAAGCTCTACGGGTACGGCTACCGCGACGACCCCCGGCACGCCGTCGAGTGGGTCAACCTGCGGGTCTCCGGCATCGGCCCCATCACCCGGCCCGTCATCCCCGAGCTCCCCCCGGCCGCCGGCGCGACGACGGTTCTCCCGGGTGAGCGGCCGGTGTACTTCGACGAGGATTCCGACTCGCCGCTCCACCAGAACGGCTGGTGGACGGCGCCGGTCCACCGGCGTGACGAGCTGCGCCGCGGCGACGTCGTCACGGGGCCCGCGGTGATCGAGGAGTACGGCTCGACGCTGCCCCTGCACCCGGGCTTCACCGCCGAGGTGGACCGGCACGCCAACCTCGTGGTCCGCAGGGCCACCGCGCACAAGGACGGAGCGGGCGAGTGACAACCGTTGACCCGGTGCTGGTCGAGATCGTCGAGGGGACGCTCGCGTCGGTGGAGATGGAGGTCGAGACGGCGATCGCCCGCACGGCCCGCTCACCGATGATCCGCGACGCGCACGACTTCAGGGCGGGCATCCACGACGTACGACTGCGCAAGCTCACCGGCCGCTCGTACTCCGCCCTCGTCCAGCCGATCGTGCGCGACTTCCCGGTCTCGGAGATGAACCCGGGCGACGTCTTCTTCCACAACGACGTCTACCTCTCCGAGGGCGGCATCGGTCACCTCCCCGACCTGTGCGTCACCGTGCCGGTGTTCCACGACGGCGAGGTGGTGGCGTTCGTGCAGGCGTTCGGCCACCACGACGACATCGGCGGAGCCGTGCCAGGCTCGATGCCCTCCCATGCGCGCAGCGCGTTCGAGGAGGGGCTGATGGTGCCGCCGATCAAGCTGTGGGACCGGGGCGAGCCCAACCGCGCCGCGCTGACCATCATGACGCGGAACTCTCGCATGCCCGACTCCCTGGCCGGAGACCTCGACGCGGAGTGCTCGGCCTGCCTGATGGGCGCCCGCCGCCTCGGCGAGCTGTTCGGCAGGTACGGCAGGGCGGCGGTCGAGGCGTGCTTCGACGCGATCATCTCCAAGACCACCGAGACGTTCCGCCGCGAGCTGCTCGCCAAGATCCCCGAGGGGGTGCACGTCTGGGAGGACTACGCCGAGCACGACGGCGTGGACGAGCCGAGGCTGCACACCCAGCGGATCACGCTGACCGTCGACCACGCGGCGGACAAGCCCCTCGTCATCGACTTCACCGGCACCTCCCCGCAGGCCAAGGGCCCGATCAACCACGCCGGCGACTACGCCGACGGGGTGTTCCTGAAGAAGTGGCTGGCGCCCATCCTCCGCAACCTCGCCGACACCCCGGAGCGGATGGCCGAGCTGGACGTCAACGAGGGCGTCGTCCCCCTGATCGAGATGAGGTTCCCCGAGAAGGGCACCCTGCTCACCCCGATCTTCCCCGCGCCGACGAACGCCCGTACCTTCGTCATCCTGCGCCTGCTCGGCGTGCTCGCCGGGGTGCTCGCCAAGGCCACCGGCGGGCGCATGCCCGCCGACCAGGAGACCATCCGCTACACCGGCGTGTACGGGGACGACCACGAGGGCCGGCCGTACCTCATGCGGGAGGTGCTCGGCGGCGGCTCGGGAGGGCGCTGGTACGCCGACGGGGAGGACACCATCCATGTCGTCCCCGACTCGCGCAACATCCCCGTGGAGTTCGCCGAGTCGCGCTGGCCGTTCCGGGTCGAGCGGCTCGGGCTCGCCCGCGACTCCGGCGGTGCGGGGCTCTATCGCGGCGGTCTCGGGTACGACAAGCACATCCGCATGCTGCGTGACGCCTCGTTCATGTCCATCGCCGACCGCTCGATCCTCGCGTGCTGGGGAGTGAACGGCGGCAGGGCCGGCCGCCCGTTCCTCGTGACCGTCGGTGACCGGGAGATGGAGGGGCTCGTCGACGACTTCCCCGTGAAGGAGGGCGAGATCGTCCGGGTCAGGACGACCGGGGGCGGCGGCTGGGGCTCGCCGTACGACCGCGACCCGGCGCTGGTGGCGGCCGACGTCCGCGACGGCAAGGTGTCGGCGGAGTCGGCGCGCGACGACTACGGCGTCATCCTGTACGGCTCGGCCGGCGAGCCCGAGGTCCACCTCGCCGCCACCGAAGCGCTCCGCGCCGAGCTGCGCACGGCCCGGCCGCCCGCCTTCTTCGACCGAGGACCCGGCTACCCGCTCCTGTCCGGGGGGGAGGTCACAGGCCGACGTCGACACGTGAGGTGAGGCCTCGGGCGGCTCGGGGAGGCGGTTCTCGAACGGTGTGACGCTACCTCAGGCAGGCGTTGTGCTTCTCGAACACCGCGTAGACGGCCGGCAGCTCGCGACCGTACCGCTCGGCGTCCGGCCCCGTGCCCCTGTACCGGGCCATCACCTGGCTCAGCCGGGCGTCGTCGTAGGCGAGAAGGTCGCCCTCCACACCCGCCTCGTGCGCGGCGTTGACGAGCATCAGCGGCACGGTGCTGATGCTGTGGTCGGGGTCCTCGCGGAGCCATCGCCACATGTCTCGCATCACGTGCCAGTCATCGGGGTCCAGCCGCTCTCCCTCGACGAGGCCGGCGTCCACGGCGTGGTTGTGCGCCGTGATCGCGGAGCGCGCGAGCATCTGCCCGAGGCCGGTTCTCGCGTCGTCCTTCTGGGGGGAAGGCGGGGTCGGCTCGGCCGTGATCACCTGCTGCTCGGGCGGCAGGTCCTGCCATGCTTCCAGTTCGGCGCGGTATCCGTAGTAGGCCGTGACCGCGAGATCCTCCGGCGCGTCCTCGGGGGTGAGCCAGCGGGTCTCCCAGAAGATCGGGCTCTGGATCAGCGCCTTGCGCATCCGATAGGCGCGGCTCAGCCCGGTGATCAGCGCGTCGTGCCGCAGGACCAGATCGAGCGAGGGGTCGGTGGAGTCCCGCCGGACCGGCGTCTCGTGGCCCGCGATGGACCTCAGGTCGTCCAGCAGCTCCTCGCGGCGTGACAGGTCGAAGCGGACGTCGAGCGGACCGCTCGCCGGGGTGGGCGATACGAACAGCGACTGGCCCGGGTCCCGGCCGGAGGCCACGGCGTTGCCGATCTGGACGCTGCCGGGACCGGTACCGAGCGTGAGCATCGATATCTGGTCGAACGCCCAGTCGGGAGGCAGCGGGAAGCCGAGGTTGCCACCGACATCTGCTGGCAGGTCCGTGACGAAACTCGACACTGTCAGGCCCTCTCGCACCAGGCGGCCGCACACGACGCGCGGGCCGTAGACGCCGATCTTGAACTCGCCGCCGTAGTGCCTCATCCGAGTGGCCAGCGCCCGGAAGTGGGGGATGATCCGCCGCTCGATGTCGCTGTCGAGCGCGTCGAAGCCGACCGCGAAGTAGATCGTCGTCCCGCGCACGAACCCGTGGCCCCGCGCGGCCTCCAGGGCGGTCAGGGCGTCCTCGGCTCCCTGCCCGGCGGAGAAGTGGTCCCGCGTGCGGCCGCCGGCCTGGTAGATCGGGAACGCGCTCAACCCCCCGGACGCGATCGTCTCCAGCTCGCCCGGCCGAATCCGCTCATAGGACCGGCTCTGTTCGTCCGCCTGGATCCTCTCGTCCGGCCGGCTCTCGTCCGGCCGGCTCTCGTCCGGCCGGCTCTCGTCCGGCCGGCTCTCGTCCGGCCGGCTCTCGTCCGGCCGGCTCTCGTCCGGCTGGATCCCCTCGTCCGGTTGGGCGCGTTCGTCCGGTTGGGTCCTCTCGTCTGGTTGGGTCCTCCCATCCGGCTGGACGGGCTCGTCCGGTGTCGGTCCGGGAGCGTCCGTCAGGTAGCGCCCCACGGTCAGGTAGCCCTCCACCTTCAGGACGAACGCCCGGGCCGGCGTGATCTCGGTGGGGCAGTCGCACGCCGTTCCCCTGCGGGTGGGGTCGCCGTCGCTCGCCAGCAGCGACGCCCACGTCTGGTAACCGGCGATGCCGTTGTCGGGCAGGAGCCGCGCGAACCCCTGGAACTCCGCGACCGTGTCAGCCACGGCGGTGCTGTACTCCCCGTCGAAGGGGACGTCCCACCCGTTGAGGACCATCGCCGCCTGGAACAGCCGGACGAACCGTTTGTCCACGTCGGTCGCGCCGGGGCCGAGCACGGCCTGGTCCCTGATGCCCTCCTGGATGCCGGGATCGAACCGGCCCGTCGCGGCGTCGTCGTCCATCCCGATCTCGAACTGGATCCCGAGCAGCAGAGATCTGTGCACCTCGCGGGAGAAGTGCCCGTCGCACGGGATGATGGGAAAGTCCCTGCGATGCACGTAGGTGCCGTTCAACCATTTCTGGATTTGTCGTATCCGCTGTGAGCCGCCAGTAGTGGGGACGTACGAGTCCGTCGACAGCAGGCCCTGGAAGACCTGCGGTGAGACGCCGTTCGGAGGGAACGCCTCGTCGACCCCCATGTCCGCTCGCAGCCTCGTCACCCCGGTGCCGGTGGCCGAGTCGTACGCGCCGGACATGCCGCCGCCGTCGTAGCCCTTGCAGGAGAGCCCGCACTGCACGATCTTGATGATGTTCTGATTGGAGGTGCCCGCGCCGACCATCGGGCACGCGGCGGCGAGGGCTTCCAGCGTCTCCGGCCCGAACTCGTCGCCCGGGGTGACGCCCAGTTCGTGCCTGAGTGCTCGTACCAGTGCCCGCACGGTCAGCCGGCCGGCCCTTCCATCCTCAAGGATGGGCCGATATCCGGCGACCTTCTCATAGACCGAGTTGACCCACCGCTGCGCCTCCAGAACCGGCTGGTCCATGGATCCCCTCCCACACCACCAGAATCACCATTAACGGCCAAAACCCGGCGATTTGCCTCAACGGTAAATAACATCTGAGACCCTGACTACGGCGACTTCCAGCCACGTTCCGGTACGGCATGCCGGGGAGGTAGTTCGCCGGGACGTCCTCGGCCATGTGGGCTATCGGCTTGACAGACGCTGCGACGGTCCGGCTACTATGGGCGATGCGTGGCCCACTCGGGGTCATGAAGTGGAGCCGGGTTAACCTCCGCAGGTGGTGGCCCGGCTTTCGCGTGTACGCCGTTACTCGGGCTCGCAGCCGACGTATTCGAGCACGGCGTCAAGTCCCCGGCTCGTCACGTCCTCATCGAGTGCCAGCAGCTTGGCCGTGCTGCTGACGATGATGTCCGCCAGCCAGAGCAGCGGCTCCTTCGCAAAGGGAGCATGCCGGTACGCGAAGCGCGCCGGTCGTCCCGCCAGCCCGCCGAGAACCTTCCGGTCGTGTCGGTCCTGGCTCTCCTCCCGCTCGGCCACCACGACCTCACGGGCCTGGCGCGGCAGGTCCTGCGCCAGCCACGTCAGGGCGCGCGCCCGCGCGGCTTCCTTGCGCTTCGGCCGTTCGAAGCGGCAGCCGTACACATGGGCTTTGACCGGCATGGCACCGACCTCCTTGATCAGCGCAGCACGGGTCGGCTCGTCCTCCATCGCCCAGTGCGGCGGGCGGGCGGAGGGAACCAGTGCGGACAGTTGACGTCTGACGTCGTCCGCGATGCCCGGGTCCGCCAGTACGAGCCCGATCACGTACAGGCGGGCGCCGGTGTGGATCGATTCGTCGATGTATCCGGCCAAAGTCGATGCGGGAGGATGCACGTGGTCATCATCTCGTAACCATTCGGAGTTGGGCGGCTACTTAATGTGGAATCGACGCTGGCTATGTACGGGCTGAAGCGGAGCACTCATCCACTACCTGTCGAGCACCTTCGCGCTGGCCGAGCGGCCGGTCCGCGAAGCCCTCGATCGGGTGCCGCTCCTGTGGCGTACGAAAATCAACTGCCGGTGCCGGCTGTTCCCAGATCACCACGGATCAAGGGCGAACCATACGACGCAGCGGGGGCTCTCCTCGCTGAATCCCCACCGGCTCGACAACGCGCGGATCAGTCGGATTCCGCGACCGGATTCCGCGAGGTCATCGGAGGAGTGGCAGCCCGCGGAGGGCACAGAGGGCAGGGTTTCGGCTCCATCGTCGATGACCTCGACCTGGACACGGCCGTCCTTCTCTATGAGTACGACCGTGCCGATCACCGGGGATCTGGTGTGGACGACGGAATTGGTCATCGCCTCCGACAGCAGCAGTACGGCGTCGTCGCAGCGTGGCCGGCCGTCGAGGATCTTACGTAGCCATCGCCGGGCCTCACCCACGGCCGTCTCGGTGGCCGGGAACACGGCCTTCTCCAGCAGCGGGATGTCAGTTCCGGTGCTCATGGCGTCGTCGCGCATCGTGGTCGAATGTCCTTCTCGGGGGGAGTTCTCGCACACGCCCTTCACGGCGTGGCGGGATGGGTTCTCATCTCGGTAGGTCGGCTCCATCGTCTTCGCCGGGCACGTGTCACACCTCCATTGCTCGCTTCTCGCGTTCGGTGGTGACGCTAGGAAGCACGTATGGCGGCGAGCAGCGTTCAGATGCGCCATGAGAGGTCGTCACGCTGTCGAATCCGTGTCGCCTCTGTGTCGTACGCCGATCAAGTGACGGAAAAGCCGGAAGTCAGCAGCGGCGAGATCTACCGTGGGGAGTGCTTGCTTTCAGTTATCAAATGAGTGCAGAGAGTAGGTAAATCCCAGTGCCCGGTCAAACGACACTTTTGAAGGCGCTGCTGCTGAAGCGTCACCAGGAGACGCATCGGGCGTTCTGCCTGGAGTACGACAAGGTGGCGCGCAGCATCGACCGGAACCTGATCGGCTCATCTCCCAGCCGGGAGGCGTTCGGCCGCTGGCTCAAGGGCCATCTCAAGACCAAGCCGCACGCCGACCACTGCCGGGTCCTCGAGCGCATGTTTCCCGGACACACCGTTGCGGAACTGCTCGCCCCGTATGACCCTGTGAAGAAGGACCCCGGCGTCCCCCAGACACGCCCCGACACCCGGGAGGCGGCCACGAACCGGCGAGAGGTGTTTCATCTTGGCGCGGCGACCATGGCCCTCGGCCTGGCCGAAAGCATCTGGCGCGGCCCTGACATGCTCGAACAGATACTTGATTCGAGCAATGTCGGCGAAGCCCGTCTGCTCTTCCTGGAGAACGAAGCCGAAAGGCTCGGACGGAGCGTCCCACCTGCATCTCTGTTGCCGGAGTCGTTGCTGCATCTGGCGAGTGTCAGGGAACTGCTCACATACAGGCAGCCGGCCGAGGCGCAACGTCGGCTGACGCGGGTGGGAGCCAAGCTGTCCATCGTGGTCGGCGAGATCATGTTCTGCGCCAACCAGCTTCCGCTGGCTCGCCGCTGGTACGCGACCGCGGGTCGGGCGGCGGACGAGGCCGGAGACCGTTACCTCGCCGACCTCGTTCTAGCGAGTGCCGCGCTCATCCCGACGTATTCGGCAGACCCGCGGACGGTCCTCGCCATGGTCACTCCAAGGCTGGAACACGCAGTGGGAGCGACGCCCGCGATCGCTTGGATGTGGGGGTTCGCCGCGCTCGCGCATGCATCTCTCGGCGAGCAGTCAGCCTTTGAGCGCGCCATCAACAGATCCCGCCATACGTTGGATCGGTGCTCTGTAGAGGCGCTCCAGCCCGGCATCCTGTCGTTCCAACCGGAAAGGCACACCCTCTACGAGGCGCGCGGTCGGGCCGACCTCGGTGATCTGGACGGCACAGCCGACGCGGTGACTCGGGCGTTGTCGTCATACGACTCCAGCGATTCCAACGATCCCGCACTCGTGCGCTTCGCTTACGCGTGCGCCTTGGCCAAGGCCGGGGAGGTGGAAGAGGCATGCCGGTTCGCCACCGCGGCCATCCGCGAGACGCCTGCCACCCGTAGCCTCACCGTGGTCGTCAGGGCCCACGAGTTCGACGCCTTGCTAACGCCCTCAGGCACCGCCACCGCTGACTGGCGCGAGACCCTGGCCGACGTACGAGCCCCCGACCCGACCTTGTTGCCGACCCCGCCATCGCCAAGGACCTAATTCTGTCTGATCACGCGTGCTCAAGGTCGGTGGCGTCCGCTGTCCTCGCGTGCTGTCTATCCCCAGCCGCTCATGCTGGAAGCCGCCGCGCGGGAAACCTTGCTGGGTGTCGTGCCGAGCTCCGCCTCCAGCTCCGCGATCACGTGTTGCGCGGCCGTCTTGATGCGTGCCCTGCGGCCGTTCAATTCTTCCCCGAAGGCTCGCGCAGTCGGCCCCACCCACACCGCCTGACCACCGAACTGCGCACACGCGCGATCGAGAGCGGTCTCCAGCACATGAACATGCGCACGCACGGCTGCGAGTGCCGTCTCCAGATCCCGATATTTCGGGTTCGGCACCAGATCGTCGTCGAGGGGCAACGCCGGACTCCTGCTGCTGTGGAAGTCTCAGTAAGGATGTAGATACTAGGTGGCGCAGCGCTTCTGACTGAGATTATGTGGGACTCGACCGGGTTCCGGCCAGACGTGGAGGCGAAGACGATGCTCGTCCTGTCCAGTCCCGTAAAGCTCTGCCGCAAGGCCGCAGTGCTCGTACTGCTCATACCGCTGGCCCTGGCCGCCTGCACGTCCGACAAAGGCCCAACTACCGCCCAAGCGGGACAGACGTTGGAAACTCACATCCTTCAACTCTTGAAGGAACGAAATGCCCAGAGCGTTACCATCGTGGATCCCGGCGGCAAAGACATCCCGTGTGCCGAAGGAAAAGCCAAACGGACTTATGCTGCCACAGGTCGAGACCTTGAAGTAGGGACGGCGCCGGATGCACTTAACGACATGATGCTTGGAGCCCTCAAACGTGTTGCAGACTACTCCCTAGTTGACGGGAACGGCGGCATCGGGACAGTGACGGTTGCCGACAAGTCAACGGCGACTGTTCTACTTCTAAACTCACACACGAAGGGTGAATACTCGATACGGGGTGAGACTGAGTGCCTGCGGCCTTCTTGAGTTGTTATTCGAAGTCGAGGGCGCGTTCCTTTGTGCGCTCTTTTTTGCCCTCGAATCTGTCGGCAAAACGATTGGACAATTCGCCGATTGAGAGCTGGCTGCTCTTGCCCATGCCGTTCTCCAGTAACCAACGGTCAAGGGATTCCAGGCTGCCGCTTTTCTTCGACTTAAGGATCTCGGCAAAGGGGCGAAGTTTGTCATCGTCGCCAACGATAGAGGCGCCAGATGGGTACATGGTCTGATAGTCGCGCAGCGACACCTTTGGTTTGATTCCGGCGTCAATCAGTGATTGCGCTATGCCATGCTGGCGGCCGAGTGTTTCCTCATGATTGGCCTTATCGACTTTTTCGCCCTCTTTTTCCCTATCTGGCTTGTATGTGTCCCATGCCGACCAAGCCCCACTCAGCAAGGTCCACAGGGTCGCTCCCAACTCCTCGCCTGGGATAAAGATGCCGATGACGCCCAAGGCATTGCCGGATATGGTGCTGAAGTTCTTCCCTGCTGCGTCGTCGGCGTCATCCGCAGCCTTGCTGTGCTTCTTTTCAGCGGCTAACTGGAGTCCGGCCACATTGCCCAAGGCAGCGAAAACGTCGCTCAACCGGGTGGAATCCTCGCTCTTCAGCATGGCGGGAACTTCAGCATTGATCAGTCTGTGAGCCAGGTTTCCCATGCCTTCCCGGAATGGTCGCTGGTTCGCTGTGCTGTCGGAGAAGGTCTCGATGAACCGGTAGGTATCCTTCGGGCTCAGACGGAATATGGGTTTTAACCCTGGGGTCTGGGATGTCACTTCTCCGAACGCGCTTGGCAGCAGGTGGTTGGCGTCGCTGAAATCCGCTCCCTCAGCTATCTCGGTCGCGTACGCGCCGGCGATCTCCGATAGATGTATGCGGGTGGCTCTGCCGATGTTGAGGCCCCCGAGGGTCGTCATGACGGTGAAGGCGAACGCTGCTGCGTCCTTGCTGTGCTGGCCGTCCTTCTCGTCGTAGGCGCCGGAGGCGGCGGCCAGCATGCGCCCAAAGGCGTCGGCCTCACCGGCCGACGCCGACATGCTACTGGTGTGGGCGGTGAAGTCCTTGAGGAGCTTGATTAGTTTCGACTGGTCTTGTCCTGTGACGGCGCTCAGGGCGAGGCGTGCCGCGCCGGGGTTGTTTCCCAAGGCGTACAGAAGTCCCGCGTTGACGTTACGCGGCTTTCCGAGGCCCTGCGTCGCAGCTACTTGAGCGAGCCATTTCGCAGGGAAGGATCCCGCGCTCAACAGCAGGCCGGCATTGACCTGATCAGGGCCGGACAGGGCGGTGTTCGCCAGTGAGTCCTTGATCTGAGAGAACCCGGGCACATGGGAACCGGCCGAGACGGCGGTGCCGAAAGCTTGGCTGATGGTGCGCAGTACCCCGTCGTCGGACCGGGGTGGCGCGAGGGTCGCCTCTCCGGGTGGTGCGAGATTGTGTCGCAGGGTCGCCGGAAGGTCGAGCGTGCCCTGCCGGCCGAGGGCCGCGAAGAACGCGGCGGTGTATTCGGGATCGTTGACATGCGAGGCAAGAGCGTCGACTATCCGCTGATAGCTCTGGTCCCTGCTGAGGGGTGACAAGACGCCGGAGTCCAGCTTCTTGTATGTAGCGGCCAGCTCCGCGCCCAGACGGCGTGCCTCTGCCGCAGGCAGAACATCTTTCTCCTCGTACGACATCAGGCCATTCGCCGCCCCAGGTGACCAGTCGGGGAGCTTGGCGGTGTCGTGGGCCATCTTGCTGCGGCGGCGCAGATCGGGGAGGCGTTCGTCGATCCAGCGTTCCACCTCGCTGATCGGGTCGAGCGAGGTGGCGGGTACGCCTTCGGTGGCGAACACCTGGCGGATCGCCTGCGTGTGTTCGCCGATGAGCCCTCGCGCGTGCTCCATCTCGCTGATGAACCGGTCCATCAGCGCGGGATCGATCCCGGTGAACTCCGGTGACAGCGGCCCCGTTCCTGGTGGCACAGTGTTCACGAGCTCACGCCCCCTCCGACGCACCAGTTGCCGGACCACAAACCTAACGCAGACGGCGACGCGCGGAGAGGACGTGTGTCAAACCGGGTGGCGTTCCACGTAAGGACGTCTGACGGTTGTTCGCAGCCTTCGGCACAGCGGCGGCCCCACGAGGGCGGTCGTGGATACCAGGAGCAGGACGACCATGAGGACCAGGCCGGGGAGCGTGGTCAACTCGACGGCTGGGTACCGGCTGTGGAGGTCGGTGGCCACGAAGCAGAGCCGGAAGACCGACGCGACGGTGAGACAGAGCGACAGGGAGCCGCAGGCGGCGACCATGCGGTGGGGTTCGGCGGCGGCCAGCAAGACGAGAAGGCATGAAGCGACCAGCAAGGTGAGTGTCACCTGGCCGGCCGTGGTCACCTCGTCGCTGATGGACGAGTCGGACAGGTCCCACAGTGACAGGTGCCTGATCGTGTCGCTCCCGTCGCGATGGTGATGGCGAAAGCGCATCCACGGCAGGGTGCCCGCGATGAAGAACAGGAAGGCGAGGGTCATTCCCCGGGCCGCGTGGGCGAGTCTGCGGGTGGGGTAGGGAGACCACGGGGAGGTTTCAGATCGTTCCGCGATGTCCGGCGACGTCTGCCGGACTACATCCCGTTCGTCCGACGAGTCGGCCACCGTCACCATGGCGAGGCCGAGGACGAGCGCGAGCGCCTCTGCGAGCGCGGCGGTCGTGGCGGATCCCGGTGCGACCCAGGCCGCGCTCCAGGTGAAGCGACTGTGCGGTCTGGGGAGAGCCTGTTGCAGCCACATGAGATTGAGAAAGCCCAATATTGCTGACACCAGAGTGACCAGCATAAACGGGCGTACTGGGTTAAGCGCGGTGAGCACGGCGAGGGAGAGGGCCAGCATCAGCATGCCGAGCGCGCTGGTGCCGTTCTCGCTGATGATCCGGATGTCGGAGGACGGCAGGTCCCACAGCGACAGCGCGGTGTCGGCGGACGGGGACTCCTCGGAGCGCATCCACGGTTGCGTGCTGGTGATCAGCAGCATGAAGGACAGGCCTACGCACCACACCGTGTATCGGATGCGCTGGATGGCGGCGAAGGATTCCCAGAGAGCCGGGCTGTCGTGTCTCGTATTCACCCGGGGACGCTAAGCCGCCGGCGCGGTTGCCGGCGGTGCTCGGATGGGTCGTGACCTGGCGCCAAGATGTCGTGCGCGAGTCATCGCTGCGTCGGGTCCGGTCGGGACCTTGAACCAGCCGTGCTGCTCGACAGCTGTTCCACCCCTTTTGCGGGAAATCTGACAACCTAAATGACTTAAGTCAAATTTATGTTACAAATCCGGATTTGGGGTGGAAAGGTCTGACTGGGGTGGTCAATGTCAAATTTGCTGGTCCAATCCGGACCGCAGAGTGGAGGATCCCCCCGTGCGCAAAACGCTCCTCACCATCCTCTTCGCAGGTTCCCTCGTCATGGCGGTGAGCCCGGCCACGGCCGCGGTCGCCGCCGGCCTCGCGCCCACCGGCGACTACATCGTCGTGCTGCGAGACGGAGCCGATCCCTCGGCCGTCGCCAACACCCAGGCGCGATCCAAGGGCGCGACCCTCAAGAACGTCTACAGTCACGCGCTGCGCGGCTACTCGGCGAGGATGACCGCCGCCGCGGCGGCCGACCTCGCCCGCGACCCGCAGGTGCAGTTCGTACAGCCCGACGGCGTGGTGTCGATCGACGCCCAGACGCTCCCCACGGGGGTCAACCGGGTGGACGCCGAGCTCAGCCCCACCGCAGCCATCAACGGCGTGGATACGCGCGTCAACGTCGACGTCGCGATCATCGACACCGGCATCCAGCTCACCCACCCCGACCTGAACGTCTACACGGCGGGCGCCAAGAACTGCAACAACGGCACCAGCGCAAATGACGGCAACGGCCACGGGACGCACGTGGCGGGCACGATCGGCGCGCTCGACAACACCAGCACCGTCGTCGGGGTGGCGCCGGGCGCCAGGTTGTGGCCGGTGCGCGTGCTGAACGCCAGCGGCAGCGGCAGCTGGTCGCAGGTGATCTGCGGCATCGACTACGTCACCGCCCACGCCTCCGAGATCGAGGTCGCCAACATGAGCCTCGGGGGCCTCGGAGCCGACGACGGCAACTGCGGCAACACCAACGGCGACGCCATGCACCGCGCGATCTGCGCGGCCGTCGCCGCGGGCGTCACCTTCGTGGTCGCGGCCGGCAACGAGACCGACAACGCGGCCAACCACGTCCCGGCCGCCTATGACGAGGTCATCACGGTCAGCGCGCTCGCCGACTTCAACGGGCTTCCCGGCGGCGGCGCGGCGGCCACCTGCCGCAGTGACGTCGACGACACGCTCGCCGACTTCTCGAACTACGGCGCCGACGTGGACCTCATCGCGCCCGGCGTGTGCATCCTGTCCACCTGGACGGGCAGCGGCACCAACACCATCTCGGGCACCTCGATGGCCAGCCCGCACGTCGCGGGCGGAGCGGCCCTCTACAAGGCCACGCACCCGACGGCGACCCCGGCGGCCGTGAAGGCCGCGCTCCAGGCGGCGGGCACCACCAACTGGAACAACGCCGACGACCCGGACGGCATCAAGGAGAAGCTGCTCAACGTCTCCACCTTCTGACAGCGAGCCGGGGGCCGGCCGGCCGCGGTCGGTCCCCCAACAAGGTCGATGACGGCCCGCCCGGCGGTGGCGGCCATTCCGAGCAGGATGGGGGACCCGTGGGCGCCAACGCCCATGGGACCCTTTAACGTGGTCGGTTCGCTGGTCGCTTCACGTGTTCAGTTCGCCGGCCGCTTTACGTGGTCAGTTCGCCGGCTGTGAGGCCGTCGAGGTTGCGGTCGTTGAGGTCGGCGCGGCGGCCCGCCTCGCGGCCGGTGTCGTACCCGTTGCGGTCGAGTGCGGTGGCGCGGGCCGGCCTGAGGCCGGGGAAGCGGCGGTCGAACTCGGCCCGCACCAGGGCCGTGCGGCCCAGCAGCACGAGCTCGGCTCCCGTGCCCGCGACCTGCTCGGCGACCTCGGCCACCCGGTCGCGGAGCTTGGCGGAGACGCCGGAGCCGAAGCCGACGTAGAAGGCCCGGCGGTACTCGGCGGCGGCGCGGGCGCGCCGGTCCTTGGCCGTCACCGCGTCCAGCTCGGACGCGGTGAACCGCCGGAGAGCGGGTCTGACCTGGTTCTCCATCTGCAGGCTGATGGAGGGCAGGAGCACGCGCAGGCTGTCCAGGACGGCCTCGGGCCCGACGACCGTCATGGTGACGTGCCTGGCGCCGCGGATGCCCCGGCCCTTGACGCCGGTCCAGCGTTGCGCGCCTTTGCATCCGAGTGCGTCGCAGACGAGGTGGAGGGCCCAGCAGCGTTCCCGGGCGTGCCCGCCGCGGTTCGACACCTCGAACTCGATGCCGTCGATGGTCTCCGCGCGGCCGGTGGATCCTCGTCTCACGGCGGACGCGTCCAGGCCGTGCCTGAGCATCAGGGCCGCCGCGTGCGCGGAGGCGAGCGCGGCCTCCTCCTCGCCGGTGTTGGGGTGCTCCGCCAGGTCCAGCAGCCGTCTGACCCGTTCCATGACCCTGGCCCTGGACGGCCCGGCGGTGCCGGTCAGCGCGTCCTCCCCGACGCCACGGACGACGCGGACTGTGCCCCCATGCGTTCTCGCCCCCTCCGACGACCCGGCGGGTCACCAACCTAGCCCACGTCATGGTGGGCCGCCCTGGGGCGGGAATCGTCACGCCGCGATCGCGGATTCGTCGTGGTTCCGTCACTGGTTGTCCTGTTTTTGCAGCTAGTGAGCACAATGAGTGATTGGCGAGGGTCGTCCTGGGTAGCCGTTCATTGGAAACGGTGACCGAGCAGACGGTGGTGAAGAGATGGCATCGATGGTGGACCGTATCAAGGAGTACCTGCGCAGCCCGAAGGCTCAGGAGCGGGTCGAGAAGGCGAAGACGATGGCCCGCGACCCGAACAACCAGCGCAAGCTGCGCGAGTACATGGACAAGTGGCGTGGGCGTAAGACGCACAGATAGCCACAGGCAGGACAGCCCAGGGCGTTCCCGCGCCGGGGACGTCCCGAGGACTCAGCCGGTTGCCGGGGGTCCAGGACGTACGCGAGCGTCCTGGATGTCCGCTCAGGCGTCCCGGTCGTACGGTCTCGGGCCGCCCGGCGCCGGTGTGGACGAGCGGTGATCGGGTCAAGGAACGCCTGTGACCCGCCGTGCACCACGGGGCGAGCGCCGGGCCGAATCGGGGAGCGACCTGGGTGTCGGGCGGGTGGTGAGACCTGGCAGGCTTGCCGGTGACACCGGAACGTGGATCTCCCCCCGACCCCCGTGGAGGCTGACCTTGCAGGGACCTCTCAGTGACATCGTCGTCCTCGACCTGTCCCGAGCTCTGGCCGGGCCGCACGGAGCGCAGATGCTCGGCGACCTGGGCGCCACGGTGATCAAGGTGGAACACCCCGACGGCGGCGACGAGTCGCGTGGCTGGGGCCCGCCCTTCGTCGGCCCCTCGGGCGACATATCCACGTACTTCCTGTCGGCCAATCGCAACAAGCGTTCCGTGGCCCTCGACCTCAAGTCCGAGGAGGGCACCGAGCTCCTCACCCGGCTGATCAGGCAGAGTGACGTGCTCGTCGAGAACTTCCGTACGGGCGTGCTGGATCGGCTGGGCTTCCCTGTGGAGCGCCTTCACGAGCTCAACCCGCGCCTGGTGATCCTCTCCATCACGGGCTTCGGCCACGACGGCCCCGAGGGCGGCCGCCCGGGGTACGACCAGATCGCGCAGGGCGAGGCCGGCCTGATGAGCCTCACCGGCCCCTCGCCCGCCGAGCCGTACCGCGTCGGGGCCTCGATCGCCGACCTGCTCGCGGGCATCCACGGTGCCTACGGCGTGCTCGCCGCGCTGTACGAGAGGGAGCGCACCGGCAGAGGGAAGGTCGTGCGCACGTCGCTGCTCGCCTCGGTCGTGGGCGTGCACTCCTACCACGGGACGGCCTGGACGGTCGGCGGCAAGGTGCCGGGGGCGGGCGGCAACCACCACGCCTCCATCGCGCCGTACGGGGCGTTCCGCTGCGCCGACGGGATGATCCAGATCGCGGTCGCCAACGACGTGCAGTGGCGCAAGCTCGCCGCGCTCCTCGGCATCGACCCGGCCACCCCGAAGTACGCCGTCAACAGGGAGAGGTTCGCGCACCGCGACGAGCTGATCGCCGACATCGAGAAGGCGCTGGCCCCCCATGACCGGGCCCACTGGCTGGCCGCGCTCGCCGGCGAGGGCATCCCGGCGGGGGCCATCCGCACACTGGACGAGGTCTACGCCTGGGACCAGACCCGCTCGCAGGATCTCGTCGTCACGGTGGACCATCCGGAGCTCGGCGTCATCGAGCTGCCGGGCTCGCCGCTCAGGTTCGACGGAGAGCCGCCCGCCGAGCACCTCGCCCCGCCCGCGCTCGGCCAGGACAACCAGGCCGTGCTCGACTGGCTGGCGAAGCGGGAAGTGTGATCCGGCCGGTGATGAGGTCACTGCCGAACACCTGGACGCGGAAGGCCGGGTGCACAGGGAACGGCGGAGGGGGCCGATGAGCCCGAGCCGGCCGGACGCCAACACCCTCATCCGCACCGTCCTCGACCCCGGTTCGTGGAAGTCGTGGGACGAGCCGACCGTGGACCCCGCGCCGCCCGGCTCCCCGTACGCCGGGGAGCTGGCCTCCGCGCGGGCGAAGACCGGGTACGACGAGTCGGTGGTGACCGGGGAGGGGCTGCTCGGCGGGCGCCGTGTGGCGGTCATGGCCTGCGAGTTCTCCTTCCTCGCCGGGTCGATCGGGGTGGCCGCCGCCGAGCGGCTGGTACGCGCGGTCGAGCGGGCGACGGCCGAGGGGCTGCCGCTGCTCGCCGCCCCGGCCTCGGGCGGCACCCGGATGCAGGAGGGCGCGCTCGCCTTCGTCCAGATGATCAAGATCAGCGCCGCCGTCTCCGCCCACCGTGCCGCCGGCCTGCCGTACATCGTCTACCTGCGCCACCCCACCACCGGCGGGGTGTTCGCGTCGTGGGGGTCGCTCGGCCACGTCACGGCCGCCGAGCCGGGCGCGCTGATCGGCTTCCTCGGCCCGAGGGTGTTCCAGTCCCTGTACGGATATCCCTTCCCGCAGGACGTGCAGGTCGCGGAGAACCTCTTCAGGCACGGCCTGGTCGACGCCGTGGTGTCGGCCGAGAACGCCCGCGCGATCGCGATCCGCGCGCTGTCGGTGCTCTGCGCGCCCAAGGAGATCGGGGAGCGCGGGGAGGGGCTCACGCGCGGGCCGGAGCCCGAGGAGCGGGCCGTAGCCGTGGAGGCCTGGGAGGCGATCAGCCGGTCCCGGCGCGACGACCGGCCCGGGGTGCGGGCCCTGCTCAAGCTGGGCGCCTCCGACGTCACCCCGCTGAACGGCACGGGTGTGGGGGAGAACGACCCCGGCCTGCTGCTCGCCCTCGCCAGGTTCGGCACGGCTCCAGCCGTCGTGCTCGGCCAGGACCGCCGCCGGCAGAGCGCGGGCCGCCACCTCGGTCCCGCCGGGCTGCGGGTGGCCCGCCGGGGCATGCACCTGGCCTCTGAGCTGGGCCTGCCGCTGGTCACCGTGATCGACACGGCCGGGGCGGCGCTGTCGAAGGCGGCGGAGGAGGGCGGGCTGGCCGCCGAGATCGCCCGTTCCCTCGCCGACCTCGTGATGCTGGACGCGCCGACCGTCTGCCTGCTCCTCGGGGAGGGAGCGGGCGGGGCCGCCCTGGCCCTGCTGCCCGCCGACCGGGTGCTCTGCGCCCAGCACGGCTGGCTGTCCCCGCTCCCGCCCGAGGGCGCGTCGGCGATCCTGTACCGCACCATCGACTTCGCCCCCGAGATCGCCAAGACCCAGGGAGTGCGGGCGACGGACCTCAAGCGGGACGGCATCGTCGACCGGATCATCCCCGAGCTACCCGACGCCGCCTACGAGCCCGAGGCCTTCTGCGAGCGGGTGGCCAGGACCCTCGAATACGAGATCATCGGCCTGATGCGGCATCCGCCCGAAGACCGCCTGACCACCCGCCTCGCCCGCTACCGTCACCTCGGCGGCGCCGTCTGACCCGGAGAACCGGACGAACCGGAAGTCCCGGCTGGGCTGGAGGATCCAGGAGACTCCGGACCGCTCGGAGAGGAGGAGGGCGGCGCGGCCTGCCACAGCGGGGGGACGGGCTTCGCGTCCTCGCGCCAGATCTCCCTGCCGTCGCGGTCGTACCCGGTGATCAGGTAACCCTCGGCATAGATGTCGCCCTTGTGCGTGTACGGCGTGGAGAACAGCACCGCGTCCTGGTTCCACGGGGCGGGCGTCGTCCCGGTCCGCACGGAGCCGCCGTCCCTGAGGGCTCGTACGGGGTCGCCGTCCTTGAGGGCCCGCATGGAGTCGCCGCCCTTGAAGGTCAGCACCACCTGGTCGGTGCCGGCCCTGGCGAAGCCGAACCAGCGGCCTTCGGCGAACTGTGACATCACCGGCGTCTGGTTGCCCACCAGCGTGTCCGCGAGGGTCTCTCCGGGTTTCAGGACGGGCGACGACGCGACGACGGTGAACGCGACCACCTTTCCTTCGCGCCGCCAGACCAGGGTCTGGTCCTCGTGCAGTCGCGCGGTCATCCCCCCGCCCAGCTCCACGGCAGGTCCGAGGGGCCTCGCGTTCGGCTCCGCGGGAGGGGCGGTGTCGGCCTTCACCCGCTGGAGGACCTTTTCACCGGCGCCGGAGAGCTCGAATGCCGTCACCTTGGCCTGGGAAGGGTAGGACACGGTCCAGATCGCCAGCGGGGCGCCCTTCGGGCGGTGGATCGTGCCGGGGATCCGGGAGCCGTCGCGGGTCACCGCTTCGACCTTGGTCACAGTGTCCCGGGCCGCGCCGTAGCTGATGACCTCGTCGGGGCGTGGCAGCATTCCCTCGGTGCCGCCCACGTACCAGCCGTTCTCACCGGTGTGGGCGGGGTTTCGCGAGTCGTACCAGCAGCCCCCGACGGTGCCGCCCGATGACAGCTGGGTGGCCGAGCAGAGGTCGACGTACTTGCCCTTCACCTGGGCGAACCACAGGGGCATCGACCTGCCGTCGGTGGGATTGACCAGCACGAGCGTCTCGCCGATCGGCGGGTTGGCCGCGATGCCGGCCTCGTAGGCGTTTTTGTAGGTCGGTGCGGGCTCGCCGGAGGCGGCGGTCGTGGCGCCGGTGACCGTGTCCGGCCCGCCGTGCAGGATGACCAAAGGCACCCCGGCCACCACGGTGCCCGCCACCAGCGGGACGGCCGCCAGCATCGACCACCTCAGGCGACGTGCCCGTCCGGCGCGCCGCTGCACTTCCAGCCACGCGTGCGGGCCGGCCTCGTAGGCCGAGGCCTGGGCGCGCAGGGCGTCGCGCAGGTCTTGCTCAATCATCGTTCTCCTCCAGGGCACGGCCGAGTGCCGCGATGGCGCGGCTGGTGTGGCTCTTCACCGAGCCGGGGGAGACGCCCATGGCGTCGGCGATCTCGCGTTCTGACAGGTCGAGCCAGTAGCGCAGAACCAGGGCCTCGCGCTGCCGCCGTGGCAGCCGTCCGACCGCTTCGAGCAGGTCGCGGTGCCGTTCGGTGATCAGGAAGGCCTGCTCGCTGCTGCGCTCCGGAGGAGGCGGTTCGGGTCTGCGCAGCCGTACGAGCCTCAGGTGGCGTATGCGGTTGCGGGTCAGGTTGCAGACGATCGAGCGGAGGTACGGCACGGCCGCGCCGTCATCGCGTAGGCGCGCCTGTCTCAGGTGCAGGCGCGCGAAGGCCTCCTGCGCGATGTCCTCCGGGTCGTCCGCGCCGAGCAGCCCGGCCAGCCGGACCATCGCCGCGTAGTGCGCGGCGAAGATCTCGGCGAAGGTCGGTCGCTCGCGGGAAAGAACGGGAGCTTGGGTCACATACCAGAGACACTCGCGGCCTGGGTCGGTTGACAGGGGATCGGGATGCGCTCGACGCGGATGGAGTGGACCTCGTCGTGCGGCACCACCACCTCGTACGCCCCGTGGTCGACCATCCAGTAGCCGAGGGCCTCGGCCTTGAGGCCGCTGTGACCGGTGTAGGCGATGTGCAGGCCGTCGTCGTCCTCGTCGAGCACCACGCAGGGCTCCCCGCCGAACGCGCCCACCGTGCGCAGCAGGACGAGCCATTCGAGGTCGCCGCGCCGGACCTGCCGCCGCCAGTAGCCGCCCGCCTGGGCGAACCCCTCCCTGGACTCCTCGCTGAACAGGATGACGTCGTCGGGGCCGGGGCCGAGGGCGGCGGCGTAGGTCTGCTCATGCTGGTGGGCGATGAAGCCGAGGCCCACGGGCTCGATGTCGCTCATGCCGCGCGCCGCCAGGTGAGCCCGTCGTACTCGGCGAACCGCCGCTCGCCGCGCGTGGTCACGTGCTGGATCTCCGCTCCCGCCGGGATGGGCATCGGGGTGGTGTGGAACTGGGGGACGACGTGCTGGCGGGAGGTGGTGAACCCGTTGCCCGCGAAGGGCGGCGAATCGTTCCAATCTCCGCCCATGTGAGGGCCGTAGGGGACGACGTAGTTGTCGGTGTCGCGGACCTGCCACCGGAGAATGTACAGCTCGGGAACCGAGGGCGTGAGCTCGGAGCCCTCGAAGGAGAGGTCGAGCGCGGAGACGATCTGCTCTGGGCTGGTCAGCCGTGAGCAGTCCTGGACGCGGTAGACGTAGCCGGAGATGATCGTGCGCTGGCCCGCGAGATAGGGCACCAGCAGGCGAGGCGGTATGACCTTCTGCATCTGAGTACTTCGCGCCGGCTCGCTCACATCCCGCATTTTACCGGAGAGCCGCGTCAGGCCCCGATCCTTCAGGCGGGGATGAATGCCGTCCCCGCTAGGAAATTGCCCGCCGTGGGCAGGACAGGGCCAGCGCGAACCGCGCATTTCAGTTTCGCTGGGTGGTCGGGCAGGTCGGCGTTGTCGCCCGATGGCCGCCTTGCTGATCGTGAGAGGTGCGCCGCAGGAGGCCTCAAATTAGGGCGGTGTCCGGATGTGGTCATGCTCGATGGCTCGGTCACGTCGAGATTCGGCTTCCAGATCCTTGGTCGGCGATAATATGTTCGAGTAATCGATTGGCTACTCAGCGTCAAATAGGGGTGGGGGGTGTCCGGGGGTGAGGTTACGGTACAACTTCCGGCTCTACCCCGACGCTCCGCAGCGGGAGACGCTCGCCAGGACGTTCGGGTGTGCCCGGGTGGTGTGGAACGACGCGTTGGCCGCGCGTAAGGCCGCCCGCAGGGCCGGGTTGCCGTTCATCGGAGACGCCGAAATCCAGCGTCTGGTGCTCACCGCCGCGAAGAAGACCCCCGAGCGCCAGTGGCTGGCCGAGGTGTCCTCGGTGGTGCTCCAGCAGTCGGTGCGTGATCTTAACTCCGCATACAGGAACTTCTTCGATTCGCTCAGCGGGAAACGCCGGGGGCCGAGGATGGGGTTGCCCCGGTTCAAGTCCCGTCACGAGCACCGGCAGACGGCCAGGTTCAACCGCAACGCTTTCTCTCTTACCACTCAAGGCCGTTTGTATCTGGCGAAGGTCGGCGAGGTGGAGAGTCTGTGAACGACGCGAGCTGGGGTGCGTTCCTCGCTTTGTTGGAGGGTAAGGCCGCCCGGTATGGCAGGACGCTGGTGAAGATCGGGCGTTGGCATCCCTCCTCTCAACTGTGTCCGTGCTGCGGCTGGAAGATCGGGAAACTCCCTCTCAAGGTGCGGGAGTGGGATTGCCGGCGGTGTGGTGAGCATCATGATCGGGACGTCGCCGCCGCGATCAACATTCTGCTTGAGGGGCAGCGCATCATCCGCGCTACCAGCATGACCGTGGCCGCTGGGCTGGCTGGACACGGCGAAAACGACTGTGGAGGCCAGGTAAGACCAGGTGAGGCAACTCCGACCCTGGCTCCGCCCGAAACCTACGACGATCAAGCGGCGTAGCAGAAGCAGTAAGCACCCTACGGCGACGTGGGAGAGTCCCCGGCGTTCACACCGGGTGGAAGTCAAGATCTGCGGACCTAGGCGTTCGGCACAGCGCGATAAATATCTGGGCGCCGGTGCTCCAGGGAGGGAAGCGTGGCGCGCACGCGCTCGGTCTCGGCCGGGTCGATCTCGACGACATGGACGGCGCCTGCGGGGCCCAGATCGGTGCGAACCACTCCTATCGGGTCGACGAGCATGCTCCTGCCGACTCCGAAGCCGTCCCTGGCCTCGGGGTTCGGGGCCTGCCCGACCGCGACCGTCCACATGGTGTTCTCGATGGCCCGCGCCCTGACCAGCGTGGCCCAGTGCTCTTCCTTCATCGGGCCAGAGCCCCACGCGGCGATCACGACGAACGCGTCGGCGCCCTGGTCGACCAGAGCGCGCGCCAGCTCGGGGAACCGGATGTCATAACAGGTGATCAGGCCGACGCGCAGGCCCTCCAGCTCCACGACCACCGGCGTGTCGCCTGGCGCGACCAGGTCGGACTCGCGGGCGCCGAAGGAGTCGAACAGGTGGATCTTGCGGTAGGCGCCCAGCAGCCTGCCGCGCCGGTCGAGGGCGACGGCGGTGTTGTGCACCCGGCCCCCGGCGGGCTCGAAGGTGCCGAGGATGACCGCGACCTCGTGCGCCCGCGCCGCGTCGGCCACGGCCGTGACGAACGGGCCGTCGAGCGGCTCGGCGTGCTCGGCGACGCCCTTGCCGAACCGGGTCAGCGTGGCCTCGGGGAACACGGCCAGGGTGGCGCCGCGCGAGGCGGCCCTTCCGAGGGCGTCGCGCACGCACTCGAGGTTGCTCTTGGGATCCTCGGACACCGGGATCTGGCACAGGGCGATGCGGGTCACCGCACAAGCCTAAGGCCAGAGGCCTCGCCTACCGAGAGCCACGGCCGGGTCAGGCCGGAGGGCCTTCGGCCGGGCGCCGGTTCGGCACGATCTCCCACCAGGTGAGGCACCGCCACGCCCACTCCAGCGGGCCGTACCTGAAACGCGCCAGCCACCAGTGGGCGAAGGCCGCCTGCACGGCGATGGTGACCGCCGCGACGGCCACGACCCCGGTCCTGCCGCCGTCCAGCACGAGGAGGGGCAGCGCCGCGAGGATGGCGAGGGTGCTGGAGACGTACGCGCTGAGCGCCATCCGCCCGAGCGGTTCGAGGAACGCCAGGGAGCCGGGCCGGTGGCGCAGCAGGAGCAGCACGCCCGTGCAGTAGGCCGTCGCGGCGGCGAGGCCGGCGAGCGGGTAGACGCTCACCGTGTACGGGAAGTCGAACGCCCCCGGACGCCCCCACAGGTACACCCACGCTCCGGTGAGCGCCACGCCGAGCAGGGCACTGGTGAGGAACGCGGGTTTCAGGGCGCGCGGCCCCGGGGCGTACTCGATCACCGCCATGCCGAGCAGGAACACGCCCGGGATCAGCCAGACCCCTCCGGCGTGCGCGAGCGCCGCCCACAGCGTGGCGGCGGCCCCGGCGAGCAGTACGGGCAGGCGGTGCAGGTAGGACGCCGGCAGCAGCACGATCGCCCCGGTGACGGCGTAGGGCAGCAGCACCTCGCCGGGGCTGGCCATCCGGTGGAGCAGCCCGAGGCAGGCCAGCACGGCGAGTCTGCGGAGCAGGACCAGCCGGGGGCGCGGCGTCCTGCGCGCGGCGGACCGGAGGAACAGGACGAAGCTCACGCCGAAGAGGAAGGAGAAGATGGGGAAGAAGCGGCTCTGCAGGAGGTTCTCGACGATCCAGTCGACGGGCGTCGTGGTGTGCCGCCCGATCGCGCCGACCGTGTGCTGCCAGGTGTTGACCAGCGTGATCCCGCACACCGCGAAGCCGCGCAGCGCGTCCAGCTCCCGGATGCGCGTCACCGGGGAGGACCAAAGTGATGCATCCCGCAATCGGGGGTAAACAGGGCGATCACTCGAAGAGGCTAGCGCGCGGCGGCCCGATAGGCTGACCGGCGTGAACGAACCTCTGGTCGCCCGCATGCGCGAGTTCGGCACGACGGTGTTCGCCGAGATGACGGCGCTCGCCGTACGGACCGAGTCGATCAACCTCGGGCAGGGTTTCCCCGACACCGACGGGCCCTCGGCGATGCTGGAGCGGGCCGTGACGGCGATCCGCGAGGGTTTCAACCAGTACCCTCCCGGGCCCGGCCTGCCCGAGCTGCGGCAGGCGGTCGCCGAGCACCGCAAGGAGCACTACGGGCTGGTCTACGACCCCGACCGCGAGATCCTGGTGACCCTGGGGGCCACCGAGGCGCTGGCCGCCTCCGTCCTCGCGCTGTGCGAGGCCGGTGACGAGGTGATCGTCTTCGAGCCCTACTACGACTCCTACGCCGCCGCGATCTCGCTGGCCGGGGCGGTGCGCAGGCCGGTGACGCTGCGCCCGTCCGAGGGCAGGTTCGCCTTCGACCCCGATGAGCTGCGCGCCGCTGTGGGCCCGCGCACCCGGGCGATCCTGGTCAACTCACCGCACAACCCCACCGGCACCGTCTTCACCGCCGACGAGCTGTCGGCGATCGCCGCCGTGTGCCAGGAGCACGATCTGATCGCGATCAGCGACGAGGTGTACGAGCACCTGACCTTCGACGGCGTGGAGCACATCCCGCTCGCGACGCTGCCGGGCATGCGCGAGCGCACCGTCATGATCTCCTCGGCGGGCAAGACCTTCTCGGTCACCGGCTGGAAGACGGGGTGGATCTGCGCGCCGGCCGAGCTGGTGCGGGCCGTCCAGACCGTCAAGCAGTTCCTGACGTTCACCGCGAACGCCCCGTGGCAGCTCGCCGTCGCCCACGCCCTCCGCGAGGAGCTTGGGTGGGTCGCCGGGCTCCGCGACGCGCTCGCCACCAAGCGCGACCGGCTGATGGCGGGGCTGTCCGCGGCGGGATTCGGCGTGTACCGCCCCGCCGGCACCTACTTCGTGCAGACCGATATCCGGCCGCTGGGCTTCACCGACGGCGTCGACCTGGCGAGACGCCTTCCGGAGCTGGCAGGTGTCGTCGCCATCCCCACCCAGGTCTTCTACGACCGGCCCGAGCTGGGCAGGCATTTCGTCCGGTTCGCCTTCTGCAAGAGGGACGAGATCATCGACGAGGCGGTCGCACGGCTCAGCCGTCTGCACGGGAAATCGGCTGACAGCGTTCTGTAAATAGTCATACACTCACCGTGTCCAATATCATCCTGATGCCGGATGCGTACCGTGGAGGTATGGCCATGACGCTTCGCCTGAGTGACGAGCAGACAGAGGCCCTGCGCCGGCGCGCCGAGAAGGAAGGGCGCAGCGTGCAGCAGGTCGTGCACGCCGCCGTGGACGAGTACATCGCGCGCCACGACGCCGACGAGGAGGTGCGCCGCCTCGGGGTCGCCGCGGTCAGGCGCTGGCGGTCCGTCCTCGACCGGCTCGGCGAATGACGCGCCCCCCGGCCCGCCCGCCTTCGGGACCCCGCCTGATCCACCCGGCCCCGGAGCCCGGCGGATGACGCGCTATCTGACCGTGGAGCAGGTGATCGACCTCGCCGAGCTCACGGCGGGGGCGCCTCCGGAGCTCGGTGACGCCGGGCTCCTCGACTCGGCCGTCCACCGGCCGCAGGCCTCGATGTTCGGCCACGAGGCGTATCCCCACATGCTGATCAAGGCCGCCTCGCTGCTCCACTCCCTGGCCGTCCACCCTCCGTTCGTCGAGGGCGACAAGCGGCTCGCCTGGGTGTGCACGGTGGTCTTCCTGGAATACAACGGCGTCGAGCTCGACACCGACGACGACTCGGTCTACGACCTGGTCTCCGCGGTGGCCTCGGGCGAGTTCGCCGAGGTGGACGAGATCGCCCAGGTCCTCTGGGGCTTCGTCGCCCCGGTCTAGGCGCCGGCCCGCACCCTGACGCCTCGCCGCCATCCCGGTCCGGCCGGGGATGGGGTCAGTCCCGGCGGTTGGCGCCGGCCTTGCTGATCGCGTAGGCGAAGTTGACGCACGCGATGAGGGCGAAGATCAGGACGAGCGGCAGCGTGCCGGCCGAGGTGCGCGCCACGATCGCCGTCAGGGGGATCGACATGGCCAGCGACCCGAGGCCGAGGGCCATCTGCGCCCAGTCGGGGTCCGGGCGCCGGGGCGCCCGCACGGCGAGCCTGGAGTCGATCACCGCGTTGACGCGGTCGACGAGCGACTCGGCGAGCTCCAGCTCGTACTGCGATCCGAGCTCACGGCGCGCGGCCATGGCGGCGGCGACTTCGTCGCGCTCTAGCTTCTGGGGCTCCACCCCCCGATTCTGCCCTGAATCACCCGCATGTGGTGACATTCCTGGCGATGAGCTCAGGGTTCCAGCCGGCCGCTAGCGGTAGTCGACCACCGGCACGTCCGACAGCCGTACGACCGCCGAGGCGATCTCGTCGGCGGCGGGGGCCAGCCAGCCGTCCGGCAGGGCGAAGAAGCCGGTCCGCACGTCTCCCCAGCGCGGCGTGTCCCGCTCGCCGGACAGCCTCCGGCGGTCCGCCGGCACGAACGCCACGACCGTGTCGCCGGGACGGCCGTTCCTGTACAAGGCGGGGAGGGGGAGGAGCCTGACCTCGGCGATGTCCTCCCACGCCAGCCGGATGTCCGGCACGCCCGGTATCACGACGCCGTCCGCGGCCACGACCAGTGCCGTGCGGTTCCCGCGGAGCCAGTACAGCCAGCGCAGCACGGCGGCGAACCCTTGAAAGAGCATGATCATGAGGATGATCAGGTATCCGAGGCCGTTCCGCATCTCACCCGAGGAGAGCAGGAGCGCGGCGAGGCCGATCAGCAGCCACAGGAGCATGCCGAGCGGGATGGTGTCCGCCCGCAGGAGCCGCCTGGCGGTGACGCGGGCGATCAGCCTCGCGCCCCCGACGTGTGTGCCCGGCGCGGAGACGAGTGGTGCGAACGCGCGGGGCTCCCGGTTCGCGGTGAGGATCCGGAGCAGCCGTTCGCGCCTGCCGCGAAGGATCTCGGCGGTGATGACGATGGGCAGGATGTTCGCCAGGGCGACGACGACGAGCCTGTCCGGCCAGGACATGTCCTCGGCGTCCCACAGGAGGGCGAGCGGGACGACGACGAGAACGCCCACGACGACCGCGTAGATCCACGCCGTCGGCCTGGCCAGCGCGGCTCCCGCGTAACGCGCCGAGACTGCGGCGACCCGTGGCCGGTGGTGGGGGCGCCCCCGGACGGCCTGGTCCTTCACGGCGCTCCGCGTCACCGCGTCGAGCCGCCGCCAGTCGGTGAGCGCGTCGGACGAGGTCATGGGGACCGCCAGGGGGACCGCCAGGGGGACGGGCACGAGCCGTGCGGGCTGCTGGGGTAGAACGTGTGGCGGACGGCCCGCTCGGTGGCGGGCGGCCGACCTTGGCCAGTATGACGCCGTGGACCGCTCCTGAACAGGTGTTCACCGATGTGCGGGCTCTCTGAGGCCGGATAGTGGCGACGGAGCCATCAAGGCGCTCGGTTTGGCGAATTACTCCGAAGGAGGCGTGGTTTGTGGGCAATTATGGCCAATGAGGTGGCGTGCCAGTGTGGATAGCTTCGGGCTGTGGCTGAACGTGTACTGATCGCTCTCGGTGGCAACGCGATGACCGCGCCCGACGGCAGCGCGTCGCCGGTCGATCAGCGGCAGGCCGTCGAAGGGGCGATGGCGCACGTCGCCGCGTTGATCTCCGAGGGTCACCAGGTGATCCTCACGCATGGCAACGGTCCCCAGGTGGGCAACCTTCTCCTGAAGAACCAGCTCGCCGCCGACGTGGTGCCCCCCGTGCCGCTCGACTGGTGCGGCGCGCAGACCCAGGCCACGATCGGCGTGCTGATCCTCAACGCCCTCGGCGGCCGTACGGCCGTGGTGGTGACGCGGACGCTCGTGGACGCCGGCGATCCGGCGTTCCAGAACCCGGTCAAGCCCATCGGCAGGTACTTCACCGAGGCGGAGGCGCGCAGGTTCGAGGAGCTGGGCCAGACGTGGCGGGAGTTCCCCGGCAGGGGCTTCCGGCGGGTCGTGGCCTCACCGCGCCCTCTGGAGATCCTCGACGCGCCGGCCGCGCTCGCCCTGATGGACGCGGGGTACACGGTGGTGGTCGCGGGAGGCGGGGGAGTGCCCGTCGTCCGCCGCGCCGACGGCTCGCTCGGCGGGGTCGAGGCCGTGGTCGACAAGGACACGGCCGCCGCGGTGCTGGCGCCCGCCGTACGGGCGACCGTGCTCGTCCTGGCCACCGACGTTCCCGGGGCCGTCGCCGGGTTCGGCACGGCCGAGGCCCGCCCGATCGGCCGCGTCACCGTCGGGGAGATGCGCGCGCTTCAGGCGGCGGGGCACTTCGCGAGTGGCAGCATGGGCCCCAAGGTGGAGGCGGCGCTGCGGTTCGCCGAGGGCGGCGGCCGGGCGGTGATCACCTCGCTGGAGCACATCGGCGGGGCGCTGACCGGCGGTGCCGGCACCATCATCGAGCCGTGACCGCCCGCGGCGCGAGGCGTGCCGTATTCATGCGTCCTGGATTAGACGAGTGAAATGACTGAGAGGTAGGAGATATGCCGGATCCGATCGAGGTGCGCAAGGTCGCCATCGAGAGCGTCACCGACGCCTCCGGGCTCGCGAAACTCATAGACGACGGGGTGATCGAGGCCGACCGGGTGCTCGCCGTGATCGGCAAGACCGAGGGCAACGGCGGCGTCAACGACTACACCCGCATCCTCGCCGACCGCGCCTTCCGCGAGGTGCTCGTCGCCAAGGGCACCCGTACGCCCGAGGAGGCCGCGCAGGTGCCGCTGGTGTGGTCGGGCGGCACCGACGGCGTGCTCAGCCCGCATGCGACGATCTTCGCCTCCGTGGACCCCTCCAGCGTCGAGCCCTCGGACGAGCCGCGCGTCTCGGTCGGCGTCGCGATGAGCGACGTCATCCTGCCCGAGGACATCGGCCGCCCCGCCATGGTGGAGAAGGTCGCCGCCGGCGTGCGCGAGGCGATGAAGATCGCGGGCATCGAGGATCCGGCCGACGTCCACTACGTCCAGACCAAGACCCCGCTGCTCACCCTCGCCACGATCACCGACGCGAAGTCGCGCGGCCAGGAGGTCGTGATCGAGGACACCGGCCCCTCCATGGACATCTCCAACTCCACGACCGCCCTCGGCATCGCGGTGGCGCTCGGCGAGATCGAGATGCCCTCGGCCGACCAGATCCACAAGGATCTGTCCCTCTACTCCAGCGTCGCCTCGTGCTCCTCCGGCGTCGAGCTCGACCGCGCGCAGATCGTCGTGGTCGGCAACGTGCGCGGCATCGGCGGCAGGTACCGCATCGGGCACAGCGTGATGAAGGACGCGCTGGACGCCGACGGCATCTGGGAGGCGATCCGCGGGAGCGGCATCGAGCTGCCCGACCGCCCGCACCCGAGCGACCTCGGCGACAAGCTCGTCAACGTGTTCATGAAGTGCGAGGCCGACCCGAGCGGCCGGGTGCGCGGGCGCAGGAACATCATGCTCGACGACTCCGACGTGCACTGGCACCGGCAGATCAAGGCCACGGTCGGCGGGGTGGCCGCGAGCGTCACCGGCGACCCGGCCGTGTTCGTCTCGGTCGCGGCCGTCCACCAGGGCCCTTCGGGCGGCGGCCCCGTGGCCGCCATCGCCGACCTCGGCTGACACGAGCGGACCTCGGCTGACACGAGCGGACCGGCGTGGCGGGTAGGCTCGCGGGTCGTGCCAAGCATTCCGCAGCCTCTGGTCCCCGGCGACGACGGCAGCGCCGACGCGTCCGTCGCGGCGGCGCTGGCCGCCTTCGCCGCCGGTACGGCCGACTCCACCGACGTGGTGTCGGCCCTGAGCACGGCGCGCCTGCTCGTGCCCGTCGTGGCCCTGCTGACGGAGTCCGAGGTCGGCGAGCACGGGCTCAGGCAGGAGAAGGAGAGCGAGATGGCCCTGCCGGTGCTGGTCGGCGCCGACGGCAGGAAGGCGGTTCCCGCGTTCACCGGGGCCGAGTCGCTGAAGCTCTGGCGTGCGGACGCCCGGCCCATGCAGGCCGTGACCCCGCAGGTCTGCCGGGCCGCGCTCGGCGAGGAGGCCGCCGCCGTCGTGATCGACGTGGCAGGTCCGGTGCCGTTCGCGATCGAGGGCGGCATGCTGCGTGCCCTCGCCTCGATCGGGCACGTCACGGCCGAGGGAGAGGGCATCCAGGCCCTGCTGAACGGGCTGGCCGAGCACGCCGAGGTGACCGTCGCCCGGGTTACCACCCCCAAAAGCGGATTTTTCCGGCGCTTCCGCCGCCCCAAGCACTGAACTCCCGAAGGTCGTCCACCCTTCCCTTTGAGTCCTCCGGTGAGTCCTCCGGTGAGTCCTCCGGTGAGTCCTCCGGCGATGGAGGCCGGTACGGCCCCTGGTTCCGGTCTCTGACGAGGGAGCCCAGTACGGCCCCGGGTCCTCAGGACAGGGACCCCGGTAGGACCCGGGCCTTCTCGTGATCCGGTCACCACCGGTCCAGGTGGTCCATCAGGGATTAGGGTCGGCGGGTGAGCTTCGTCGTCGCTGGGGCCGCGCTCCTCGGGCTGGTCGCGGGGTCTTACGCCCGCGCCCTGGCAAGCGGCTTCGGCCCGGCCGTCGGGCCTTACGACGACCGCCGCCCCGATGGCGATCGCCGGGCGGCCGAAGCAGGCCATCCGGCCGCCGGGCACGGCGGGAGCCCTCCGGCCGCCAGGCCCGATGGGGATCCGTCCGGGGAGCCGGAGGAAGTCCCCGAGGACGGGCTCTCGCCGGAGGTAACCCGCGAGGACAGGTTCTCGGGGCAGGAAGTCCCCGAGGACGGGCTCTCGCCGGAGGAAACCCCCGAGGACGGGCTCTCGCGGGAGGAGGCGGCCGAGGCGCGGCGGGCGTACCGGTTAGAGGCTCGTCAGGCGTTTCGCCGCATGGCGTGCGCCGTGCCGGTGCCCGCGTGGCCGCCCCTGGTGGAACTGGGCACCGCCGCCGTCTGCGCACTGGTCGCGTGGCGGCTCGGGTGGACTCCCTTGCTCGCCGCCTGGTCGTACGCGGCGGTGGCCGGGTGCGCGCTCGCCCTGATCGACTGGCGGACCCAGCGGCTGCCCGACGCCATCACGCTGCCCTCCTACCCGATCCTCGTCCTGCTGCTCGCCCCCACGGGCCACCTGATGGCGGGGCTGCTGGGCGGTCTGGCGCTGGCGGGCGTCTACGCGGTCCTGTGGTTCGCACGGCCCGGCGCGCTCGGGCTCGGCGACGTCAAGCTGGCCGGGCTCACCGGGATGCTGACCGGCGCCCTCGGCCTTGACGCCTGGATCACCGGCGCGGTGGGCGGCCAGTTCCTCGGCGCGCTCTACGCCGTCGTGCTGCTGGTCACCCGCCGGGGCACCCTGCGGAGCCAGTTCCCCCTCGGGCCCTTCATCCTCCTCGGAGCCCTCGCCGCGGTCCTGCGCTGATCGGCTGGGAGCCGTCGCCGGAACGACCGCGCTGATCGGGTCGGAGTCCTTGCCGCAGTGACCGCGCTGATCGGTTCAGGGGGCGGCGATGGCACTGGGCCGTGCATGGAAGACTTGTCATCATGTTGCGCTGGTTGACCGCAGGTGAGTCCCACGGCCCCGAGCTCGTCGCGATCCTCGAAGGGATGCCCGCCGGGGTCGAGGTGACGACCGCCGACGTGGAGCAGGCCCTGGCGAGGCGTCGCCTGGGTTATGGCCGCGGCGCGCGGATGAAGTTCGAGCAGGACGAGGTGACGATCGTCGGCGGCGTGCGCCACGGCCGCACGCTGGGCAGCCCTGTCGCGATCCGCGTGGGCAACACCGAGTGGCCCAAGTGGGAGACCGTGATGGCGGCCGACCCGGTCGACCCCGAGCTCCTCGCCGCCCAGGCGCGCAACGCCCCCCTGTCGCGCCCGCGTCCCGGCCACGCCGACCTGTCCGGCATGCAGAAGTACGGCTTCGACGACGCCCGCCCGATCCTCGACCGGGCCAGTGCCCGCGAGACCGCCGCCAGGGTCGCCCTCGGCCAGGTCGCGCGCAACTTCCTCAAGCAGGCGCTCGGCGTCGACATCGTCAGCCACGTGATCGCCATCGGCACCGCCGAGGCCCCGGACGGCCTCATCCCCGGGCCGGACCAGCTCGCCGCCGTCGACGAGCACCCGGCGCGCTGCCTCGATCCCGAGGCCGGCGCGGCGATGATCGAGGAGATCGACACGGCCAAGCGCGAGGGCGACACGCTCGGCGGGGTGGTCGAGGTCGTCGCGTACGGGCTGCCGCCGGGCCTCGGAAGCTACGTCCACTGGGACCGGCGCCTCGACTCGCGGCTCGCCGGGGCGCTCATGGGCATCCAGGCGATCAAGGGCGTCGGGGTCGGAGACGGGTTCGACACCGCGCGCAGGCGGGGCTCCCACGCCCACGACGAGATCGAGAACACCGCCGAGGGCGTCCGCCGCGTCACCAACCGCGCTGGAGGCGTCGAGGGCGGCATGACCAACGGCGAGCCGCTGCGGGTGCGCGCCGCGATGAAGCCGATCTCCACCGTGCCGCGCGCGCTCTCCACGATCGACGTGCTCACCGGCGAGCCCGCCAAAGCGATCAACCAGAGGTCGGATGTGTGCGCGGTTCCCGCCGCCGGTATCGTCGCTGAGGCGATGGTCGCGCTGGTGCTCGCCGACGCGGCCGTCGAGAAGTTCGGCGGCGACTCCGTTGAGGAGGTCGCCCGCAACCTTTCCGGCTACCTTTCGTCGATGGTGATCAAGTGACGTCTCCCAGAGCTGTGCTGGTGGGCCCGCCCGGGTCGGGCAAGTCCACCGTCGGCCGCCTGCTGGCCCATCGTCTCGGCGCGGCCTTCCGCGACACCGACACGGACGTGGAGGCCGTGGCGGGCAAGCCGGTCGCCGAGATCTTCGTCGACGACGGCGAGGAGCGGTTCCGCGAGCTGGAGGCCGCGGCGGTGCGCGAGGCGCTCGCCGAGCACGACGGCGTGCTCGCGCTCGGCGGTGGCGCCATCCTCAACGAGGCCACCCAGGAGCTCCTCGCCGGGCATTCGGTGGTCTACCTCCAGGTCGGCCTGTCCGACGCCGTGCAGCGGGTCGGTCTCGCGCAGGCGCGCCCGCTGCTCGTGCTCAACCCGCGCAGCCAGCTCAAGAGGCTCATGGAGGAGCGCCGCCCGGTCTACGAGCGGCTCGCCTCGATCGTCGTGGCGACGGACGGCCGGGCGCCCGAGGAGATCGCCGACGAGATCCTGAAGGAGCTTCCGGCGTGACGAGCACCCGCATCACGGTCAGGGGCGAGCGCCCGTACGACGTGGTCGTCGGGGCCGGTGTGCTCGCGGAGCTGCCGGGCCTGCTGGGCGACGGCGTGCGCACGGTGGCGGTGATCCACCCGGCGAGCCTTCCCGAGATCTCGCGCCCGGTCTGCGGGGTGCTGGAGGCCGCCGGTCTGTCCGTCGTGGCACTTCCCGTGCCCGACGGCGAGCGCGCCAAGTCGATCGAGGTGGCCGCCGAGCTCTGGTCGGCCCTGGGCCGGTACGGAGTGACCCGGTCGGACGCCGTGGTCGGCGTCGGCGGGGGAGCGACCACCGATCTGGCAGGTTTCGTGGCGGCCACCTGGCTGCGCGGGGTCAAGGTCGTCCAGATGCCCACCACGCTGCTCGGCATGGTCGACGCGGCGGTGGGCGGCAAGACCGGCATCAACACCCCCGAGGGCAAGAACCTCGTCGGTTCGTTCCACCCGCCGGTCGGGGTCCTGTGCGACCTCGCCACCCTGGTCTCGGTGCCGCGCGACGACTACGTCGCCGGGCTCGCCGAGGTCATCAAGGGCGGCTTCATCGCCGACCCGACCATCCTGCTCCTCATCGAGGACGACCCCGAGGGCGCCCGGGTGCCCGAGGGCCGGCACACACGGGCGCTGATCGAGCGCAAGATCCGGGTCAAGGCCGACGTCGTGGGGGCCGACCTCCGCGAGTCGGGCATGCGCGAGATCCTCAACTACGGCCACACGTTGGCCCACGCGATCGAGCGCGTCGAGAGCTACCACATGCGGCACGGCGAGGCCGTCGCCATCGGCATGGTCTACGCCGCGGAGCTGTCCCGGCTGTCCGGCCACGCCGGCCCGGGCCTCGTGGAGCGCACCCGGTCGATCCTGAGCTCGGTCGGCCTCCCGACGGCCTACCGCCACGAGGCCTGGCCCGAGCTGCGCGACCACATGCGGGTCGACAAGAAGAACCGCGGTGCCAAGCAGCGGTTCGTCATCCTCGACGACATCGGCAAGGTCGCGCGCCTGGAGGACCCCCCGGAGGAGCTGCTCGAGGCCGCCTACCGTGAGGTCGGACGATGACGGTCGGGCGTGCGGAGGGCACGGCGGAGATCGCGCCGACGGCGGCTGCCGAGGGCGGCCTCCGTGTCCGGCGTGAGCGGCACGGCAAGGGCGCGATGAGGATGAGGTTCGTCTGCGGCGCGGAGGGCGGGGCGCGATGAGAACGGTGTTCGTGTTCAACGGCCCGAACCTCGGGCGGCTCGGCATCCGGGAACCCGACGTCTACGGCGCGGCGAGCTTCGACGACCTGACCGCCCTGTGCCGCCGGACCGGCAGGGAGCTCGGCCTCACCGTGGACGTCCGGCAGACCGACGACGAGGCCGAGCTGGTGTCGTGGATCCACGAGGCCGCCGACGGGGCCATCCCGGTGGTCCTCAACCCGGCCGCCTTCACCCATTACTCCTACGCGCTGCGCGACGCGATCGCCCAGCGCACGGCTCCGCTGATCGAGGTGCACATCTCCAACCCCGCGTCGCGCGAGGAGTTCCGCCACACCTCGGTGGTCGCCTCGGTCGCCAGCGGCACCATCGCGGGGTTCGGCCTGCGGTCGTACGAGCTGGCGCTGCGGGCGATCGCGGAGGACGGGCGATGAGGGCCTACACCTCCTACGTCGCGATCGGCGACAGCTTCACCGAGGGGCTCAACGACCCCGGTGCGAACGGGCACTTCCGGGGCTGGGCCGACCGGGTGGCCGAGCGCCTCGCCGCGCTGGAGCCCGGCTTCCGGTACGCCAACCTCGCGGTGCGCGGCAAGCTGATCGACCAGATCGTGCGGCACCAGGTGCCGGTGGCGATCGAGCTGAAGCCAGACCTGGTCAGCTTCTGCGCCGGCGGCAACGACCTGCTGCGGCCGGGCAGCGACCCCGACCGCATGGCCAAGACGCTGTCCAGGGCCGTGCGCGACCTGCGCGCCACCGGCGCCGACGTCGTGCTGTTCACCGGGGTGGACCCGCGCGACACCCCGCTCATGCGGCAGGTGCGGGGCAGGTTCGCGGTGTTCTACCTGCACATCCGCTCCATCGCCGACCTGTACGGCTGCCACGTGGTCGACCAGTGGTCGATGCAGCCGATCCGCGACTGGCGGGCGTGGAGCGACGACAGGCTCCACATGAACGCCGAGGGGCACCGCCTGGTCGCCGCGAAGGTCTGCGAGGTCCTCGGCGTGCCGTCCGAGGACGACTGGCGCCATGCCTGGCCGCCCAGGGAGCAGGTCGACCGCAGGGCGAAGCTCCGCGAGGACCGCCTGTGGCTGCGCGAGCACCTGATCCCGTGGGTGGGCCGCCGCCTGCGGGGCACCTCCTCCGGCGACGCCGTCGACCCCAAACGCCCCCGCCTGGAGCCCTTCCACGGCCTCGAACCGTGAACGGTCAGCGCTGGGAGACCCAGTGCAGCGACAGGTCCGTGGCCTTGCGCTCGGCCCTGATCTCCATCCACTCGCCGAGGATCGTGGCGTGGTCCATGACGACCAGGGCGCCCTGGTCGTCATAGGTCGCCCGTTCGCTGACGAAGACCGGGCTGCCCGCCGGGTGCTGCAGCCGCGCCGCGACCAGGGCGGTGAGCAGGGCCGGCCTGACCCGTTCAGTCGCCCGGTGCACTCGCGCGCCGGCGTCGGCGAGCGCGGTGTACAGCGGGGTCTCGGTGAAATCGGTCCCCTTGATCGCCGAGGCGTGCGGCTCGACGATCCAGGAGATCTGGTGGACGGCGGGCCGGCCCAGCAGATGCCGTACGCGTGCCAGCCGGAGGGCCCGGCGGTCGGCCGGCGCGTCGTCCAGCAGCCGGGTGAGCGAGCGCGGGGCCTGCCGGATCGCGGCCGACAGCACCTCGGTCCGCAGGGGGTAACCCTGCCTGCGTAGGTCGTCGCCGAGACTGCGCAGCGTGTCGAGGGGGTACTCCGCACTGGCCGGCGTCACATAAGTGCCGCGGCCGGCCCGCTGGACGATCAGTCCCTCGCCGCTGAGGACCTGCAACGCCTGCCGCAGCGTCATCATCGTCACGCCGTAGAAGGCGCTGAGCTCACGCTGCGCGGGCAACGCCTCGCCCGCGCGGTAGTGGCCCGACTTGATCTTGTGGGTCAGGTCGTCGGCGATGGCGCGGTAGCGGGGCGTACTGCTCATCTGGCTCCCTGGTCGAGTGCGCGTCGAATGCTCGCCACATATTCTCCCAGCTCGCGTGGCCGGGCGCCGTCGAGGAGCTTGCGCATCAGCGCCGAAGCCGCCACGACGCCGTCGGCATGACGCGCCAGCGCGGCGGCCTGCGCCGGGTTGGAGACCCCGAAACCGAACAGGACCGGCCGGTCGGTGAGTTCCTTGAGCTCGCGGCCGAGCCGGGCGGCCTGCTCGGGAATCTCGCCGCGCTCGCCGGTGGTGCCCATGCGGGTCAGGGCGTAGACGAAGCCCCGGCTGCGCTCGGTGATCTCGCGCAGTCTGGCCCGGGAGGAGGACGGAGCGGCGAGCAGCACGAGATCCAGGCCCTCGGCCGCCGCGGCGTCCGCCAGCTCCCCGACCTCCTCCAGGGGCGAGTCGGGCACGATCAGCCCGCGCAGCCCGCTCGCGGTGAGCGCCGCACAGAACTCCGCGGCGCTCTGCTGCACCACCAGATTGCTGTAGGTCATCGCGATGAGCGGCACGTCGACGTCGAGCGTCGCGACCTCCTCGAGGATCCCCCTGACCGTGGTCCCGGCCGCGATCGCCCGGTCGGAGGCCTCCTGGATCGTGACGCCGTCCAGCATGGGATCGGAGAAGGGGAAGCCCAGCTCGACGGCGTCGGCTCCGGCGTCGGCGTAGGCGTGGACGACGTCCGTCCACCCGGGGGTGACCCCGGCGGTGACATAGGGCACCAGCAGGGGACGCCCCGTGCCACGGCGTGCGATCAGGAATTCTTCCAGGGATTCGGTCACAGCAGCTCCTTGATGGAGGCGATGTCCTTGTCTCCCCTGCCGGAGAGAGTCAGCATCACGGTCGACCCCGGCGCGATCTCGCCGGACTTGGCGGCCCGGATCACCCAGGCCACGGCGTGCGAGGACTCCAGCGCGGCCAGGATCCCCTCGGTGCGGGCCAGGCACAGCAGCGCCTGTACGACCTCTTCGTCGTTCACGGTCTCGTAGCGGGCGCGCCCCCCGTCGCGTAGATGGGCGTGCTCGGGGCCGATCCCCGGATAGTCGAGGCCGGCCGCGACCGAATGGGCCTCCGTCACCTGGCCGTCCTCGTCCTGGAGGACCAGCGAGCGGAAGCCGTGCAGCACCCCGACCCTGCCGAAGGTCGCCGCCGCGCCGCCCTCGGCCTCGACCCCGATGAGCCGGGCAGTGGTGTCGACGAAGCCGGCGAACGTGCCCGCGGCGTTGGAGCCGCCGCCGACGCAGGCGACCACGTAGTCGGGCACACCGACGGGGAGTTCGGCGGCGCACTGGGCGCGGGCCTCCTCACCGATCACCCGCTGGAACTCGCGCACCATCCACGGATAGGGATGCGGGCCCATCACCGACCCGATGCAGTAGTAGGAGTTGTCCACCGACGACACCCAGTGCCGCAACGCCTCGTTGCAGGCGTCCTTGAGGGTGCGGCTCCCGGTCGTGACCGGCACGACCTCCGCGCCCAGCACGTTCATCCGCAGAACGTTGAGCTCCTGCCGTTCGATGTCGCGCTCGCCCATGAACACGGTCGCCTTGAGGCCCAGGAGCGCCGCGGCGGTGGCCGTGGCGACGCCATGCTGGCCCGCGCCGGTCTCGGCCAGCAGCCGTTCCTTGCCCATCCGGCGAGCGAGCAGCGCCTGGCCGATCACATTGTTGATCTTGTGTGAGCCGGTGTGCGCGAGATCCTCGCGTTTGAGGAACAGGGTGATGCCGAGCTCATGGGAGAGCCGCCAGGCGGGGGTCAACGGAGTGGGGCGGCCGGCGTAGACCGTGAGCAGGGTGGAGAGCCTGCTGCGGAACTCGGGGTCGCTCCAGGCCTCACGGAACGCCGCCTCGATCTCGTGGCAGGCCGGGATCAGCGACTCCGGCACGTACCGCCCGCCGTAGGTTCCGAACCGGCCGGTGGCGCCGGGGTCGCTCATCGCGCGGGCGGCGGCGGGCACCGTGACGCCCTGCCGACCGGACCAGGACATCTCGCCCATGATCGTCTTCTCTCTCTCGACTGTTCTAGAACAGTAGCTCACGGCCGCCGGCCGGTAAGCCCCGGATCCCGGGGGTCCCAGCAGCAATCGCGGAGAATCCGACGAACTTTCGAGCGCACCTTGCTGTTGTGGCGCGGGCGTCCCGTCGAGGGCATCCAGCTGAGCAGCTCGATGCTCGCCCGCGTGAGCGAGCTGGAGGAGCGGCTGACCGATGCGCGGCTCGACTGCTCCGAGGCGAAACTCCGGATGGGCGGTCGCCGGGAGTGCCGTGCGTCCGGTCAGGCGGTGGCGGTGAGGCGGCGTAGCGCGGCGCGGACCTTCTGGGGGTCGCTCGTCGTCCAGAACGGCGGCAGCGAGTCGCGCAGGAAGCTCCCGTAGCGGGCCGTCGCGAGCCGGGGATCCAGGACGGCCACCACGCCCTTGTCGCTCTGACCCCGCAGCAGCCTTCCGGCTCCCTGGGCGAGCAGCAGCGCGGCGTGGGTGGCCGCGACGGCCATGAACCCGTTGCCGCCCTTCGCGGCGACGTGCCGCTGCCGGGCGGACGCCAGCGGGTCGTCGGGCCGGGGGAACGGGATGCGGTCGATGATCACCAGGCTGAGCGAGGGCCCCGGCACGTCGACGCCCTGCCACAGCGACAGCGTGCCGAACAGGCAGGTGGCGGGGTCCTCGGCGAACTGCTTGACCAGCAGCGACGTGGAGTCGTCGCCCTGGCACAGCAGCGGCACCTCCAACCGCTCGCGCAGCGCCTCGGTGGCGGCCTTCGCGGCGCGCATGGACGAGAACAGCCCGAGCGTGCGGCCGCCCGCCGCCTCGATCAGCTCGGTGATCTCGTCGAGGTACTCCTTGGGAAGGCCGTCGCGCCCCGGCTGGGGAAGGTGCTTGGCGACGTAGAGGATGCCGCTGCGCGCGTGGTCGAAGGGTGAACCGACGTCGAGGCCGACCCAGTCCTTGCGCTTCTGGCCGGTCTTGGGCTCGGGACCCGCCTCGCCGTCGCCGGGCTTCTCGGCGGACGCCCCGGAGGCGTCCTGCTCCGGCCGGGCCTGGAGGCCGCCGTCGTCGGGGCGGGCGGGGCCGAGGCCCCACTGGCGGGCCATGCCCTCGAACGTGCCGCCGAGGGCGAGCGTGGCGCTGGTGAGGATCACGGTGCGGTCGGCGAACAGCTTGTCGCGCAGCATGCCGCCGACGCTCAGCGGCGCGACCTTCAGCATGGCGGGACGGCGGTCGGTCGCCCCCTCCAGCCACACGACCTCGGCCCTGTCGACCTCGGAGTCGCCCCCGAAGGCCTCAAGGATGCGGACGGAGGTGTCGTGCAGCTCGTCGAGCGCGGTGAACGCCGCCTTGCGCTGCCCGGCCTTCTCGGGGTCGTCGTTCTTGCCCCCGCCCCACATGTCGCCGCCGCGCGAGCCCATGGCGGTTATGCAGGCGAACGCGGCGTCGCGGAGAACGGAGAGCGTGTCCCCGAGGACCTGCGGGAGCTGGTCGAGCCGGCCGGGCGGTGCGGCGGCGAGCAGGGCCTTGAGATCCTCGCCGGCCTCCTGCAGGCGGTCGGCCACGCCCTGCTCGATGAGCCGCCCGACGCGGCGTACGGTCGTCGCGACGGCGACCTCGGACAGCTCGTCGGTGACCACGCTGGTCACCCGGTCGACGAGCTCGTGGGCCTCGTCCACCACGACGACGTCGTGCTCGGGCAGGACGGCGAACTCCTCCATGGCGTCGATGGCGAGCAGCGCGTGGTTGGTGACCACCACGTCGACGTTGCCCGCGCGCTCCCTGGCCTGCTCGGCGAAGCACTCGGCGCCGCTCGGGCACCGCTGCGCGCCAAGGCACTCCTTGGCGGTGACGGAGAACTGCCGCCAGGCCTGCTCGTTGACCCCCGGCACCAGCTCGTCCCTGTCGCCGGTCTCGGTCTCCTCCGCCCACTCCTGGATGCGCTGGACCATGCGCCCGGTGGCGCTGACCTCGCGCGGGTCGAAAAGCTGGTCGTCGTCCTCATCGGGCCAGGCGGCCGTCACCTTGTAGCGGCACAGATAGTTTCGCCTTCCCTTCAGGATGGCGAACTGTGGCTCATGGGGAAGATAGTCGGCGAGCGCCTCGGAGAGCCGGGGCAGGTCGCGGTCGACGAGCTGGCGCTGGAGGGCGATGGTGGCGGTGGAGACGACGACGGCGTTGTCCGACTCGATCGCGTGGCGGATCGCGGGCACGAGATACGCCAGCGACTTGCCGGTGCCGGTGCCCGCCTGGACGGCGACGTGCTCGTCGTGCTCGATGGCGTGCCGCACGGCCTGCGCCATCTTCACCTGGCCGGGCCTCTCGGCTCCTCCGACACCGGTGACGGCGGCGCTCAGCAGCTGCTCGACCGGCGGAAGGTCTTCTTCCTCTTCGAACGTCTCCTCGTCGTCTTCGAGGGTGTCGTCGTCGTGCGGGACGACGTCGGTGTCGTCGAGGACGTCGTCGGCGGAGCTGAGGGAGTCGTCGAGCACGACACGCAACGCTACCGGCCCTCGAGGGGTCGCCGCGCCCCGAAACCGGTGGCGACTCGCGGTGCGTTCCGGGTTCATCTCGGCATTCCGGAAGCCGCATCACGCTCCGCGTGGCAGACTGACGGGGCTGGGTCCCGGGGGGTCAAAGAAGATCTACCGTACGCCTGACCCATTGTGGGGCGGGTGTGCGAGGGGTGGCCTGCGGGGTCTGCCATGACAGCGACGCGAACGGTTCGGTAGGGTTTTCTGAGGTCGAGTGGACGAATAAAGGCTGGTTAAAGCACGATGTCTACCATGTCGGAAGTTGTCCCACTGCCATCGTTCGGTGAGGTGTTCTTCGACGCCCGTGGCCAGGAGCGTGTTCTCCGGGTCACCTGGCACGAGGGCACCCTGGTCCTCAGCCTGTGGCGGGGCGAGATGTGCACCGCCAGTTTCCGCATGCCGATGGACGACGTCGGCCGCCTCCTCGACACGCTCGACGAGGGTTACGGGGAGGCGGGCGGGGAGTACCCCGAGGGTGAAGCGGACTACGACGACGAGGCCGAGCACCAGGAGCAGGCCGAGTACGAGGAGTACCACGAGTACCCGGGAACGGGGCAGTACGCCCGCCCGGCCGGCGTTCCCGAAGACCACGACGACGACTACACCCAGGCCCACTCCTACGCCGACGAGCAGGCCGCCTACGCGCGCGGCGCAGCCGGGGGCTACCCCGAGGAGACGGTGCCGGCGCTCGGGCCCAAGGACGTGCTGGTAGCGCGCGGTGCCGCGCCCGCCGTCGACAAGCTGGTCGCCCCGCGCACCCGTCCCGCCGAGTACGCCCCGCCGGGTGACCGCCTCCCGCAGGAAACCGTTCCGCAGGGCCATGGCGAATACCCCCCGCAGGCCGTTCCTCAGGGCGACTACCCCGACTACCCCGCGCAGGCCGTTCCTCAGGGCGACTACCCCGACTATCCCGCGCAGGCCGTTCCGCAGGGCGACTACCCGGTGTCGTCTCAGGGTGACCATCCCGGGTACGCCGCGCAGGGTGACTACCCGGCGCAGCCCGGCTACCCCGCGCCCAGCGACTACCCGTCGAACGCCGACTACGCGGCGCAGGCCGACGCGGCGCTCGGGCTGGTCCCGCAGCAGTTCCCCCCGCAGGCCCCGCCGCCCTTCAGCCACCAGGCCCCGGCCCCGCTGCCGGAGACCGGCCCGCAGCAGGTGCCGCAGGCCGCCTCGGCCGACTACGGCGTCAACCCCGACTACACGCCCCCGAACGGCTACACGTTCACCGGCGACTACGCGGCGCCTGCCGACTTCGCGCCCCAGGGCGAGCAGGGCACGCGGTCCGACTACGGTGCGCGAGCCGACTACGGTTCCCAGGCCGAGTTCGGCGCCGGAGGCCGTTTCGGGCCGCACACCGACTACGGCACGACGGCGGAGCCCGGCTACGGCTCGACGTCCGAGTTCGGCACCGGGGGCGAGTTCGGCGCCACCGGCGAGTTCACGGCCCCGGACGAGTACGCGCCCAGGGGCGAGTACGCCGCCCGGGACGACTACGGGCCCCGGGAGGAGTTCGCGCCCACTGGCGAGTTCGGGCCGAGCGGTGAGTTCGGGTCCAAGCCCGAGTACGGCCGTCCGGCGACCGACCCCTTCGCGTCCGCCGACTACGCCACGCCCCCTCTCGACTACTCGGCCCCGCCGAGTTACGGTTCCTCGCCGGAGTTCCCCCCGCCTCCCGAGTACGGCGGCGCGTCCCGGTACGGCGACGCCGTACCGAGGGAGAACATGATCGTGAACGACTCCCTGCCCTTCGGCCAGCAGGCCGCCCCCGGGCAGCCTGGCCAGGCCTACAGCGCGGCCGGCGAGGCTCAGGGATACGACTGGTCTCCGCAGGTCCCGGCGCAGTCGGCCGTGGACCCGTCCGACCCGCTCGGCCTCGGGTCCCTGGCGCAGTCGCCCGGTGACTTCACCGATCCGCAGCTGTCACGCCCGTACGTGCACGACCCGATGTACACGACCGGCGAGCGCGTCCGTCCCGACGGCAGGCCCCACACCGACGAGGCGGGCCGCCCATACCCGCAGGAGAATGGCCGCGAGTGGTGAGCCGCGGCATATCCTGCTGATCGATGGATATTCCCACAGCGCTCCAGTTCGTGCTGCTCCCCGCCGGTGCGGTGGCCATCGCGGCCTTCGCGCGCCGGCGGGGCTGGCCGGCCCCCCTCCTGCTGGTCCTCGCCGGGCTGGTCGTCGGGCTGATCGGGTCCCACATTCCCGGCATGCCCAAGTACGAGCTCGATCCCGAGGTGGTGCTGCTCGTCTTCCTGCCGCCGCTGCTGTACTCGGCGGCGCTGGACAGCTCGTACCTGCGCCTGCGTGACTTCCGCAGGCCGGTGGGGCTGCTGTCGGTCGGGCTCGTGCTGTTCAGCGCGGCGGTGATCGGCCTGCTGATGCACCTCCTGATCCCCGGCCTCCCGCTGGCCGCCGCCTTCGCCCTCGGCGCGATCGTGGCCCCGCCCGACGCGGTGGCGGCCGTCGCGGTCGCCCGCAGGCTGGGGCTGCCGCGGAAGATCATCACGATCCTGGTGGGCGAGAGCCTGTTCAACGACG
This sequence comes from Sphaerisporangium viridialbum, assembly GCF_049674955.1. GTDB lineage: Bacteria > Actinomycetota > Actinomycetes > Streptosporangiales > Streptosporangiaceae > Sphaerisporangium > Sphaerisporangium viridialbum. Next base: position 3,003,529 of record NZ_CP187232.1, read on the forward strand.
CCACCGCCCTCACGGCCTACCGCGTCGCGGTGGCCGCCGTCACCGGCGAAGGGGTCAGCCTTCTGGGGGCCTTCGGGCAGTTCACGTACGCCGCCGGGGGCGGGCTGCTCATCGGCCTCGTGCTCGCGTACGCCTTCGGGTTTCTGTTCAACCGCCTGAAGGACCCGCTGATCACCAACACGATCTCGCTGCTCATCCCGTTCGTGTCCTATCTCGCGGCCGAGGCGGCCGAGGTCTCGGGAGTGCTGTCCGTGGTGGTGGTCGGCGTCTTCCTGGGGCACCGGATGAACCGCGCCGACTACGGCACGCGGGTGGTCTCGTACTCGGTGTGGAAGGTCCTGGACTTCTTCCTGGAGATCATCGTCTTCACGCTGATCGGGCTCCAGCTCCCGCTCATCCTGGAAGGGCTCAAGGAGCAGGATCCCTGGCGCGTCGCGGGGTACTCCGCGGCGATCTTCGCGGCGGTCGTGGTGGCCCGCATCCTGTGGGTGATCCCCGGCGTCCACCTGCCCCGGCTGCTGTTCCGCCGGATCCGGGAGCGCGAGCCGCGGCCGCCGGCCTCCCACGTCGCGGTGATCGGCTGGGCGGGCATGCGGGGCGTGGTGTCGCTGGCCGCGGCCTTCGCCCTCCCGGTCGGCTTCCCGAACCGCGACCTGCTGCTCTTCCTGACCTTCGTCGTCGTGATCGGCACCCTGCTGGTGCAGGGGATGTCGTTCCCCTGGCTGATCAGGAAGCTGGGCGTCACCAGCGACCAGGAGGTCTACAAGGACAACCTCTCGGAGGCGGCGGCCCAGCAGGCGGCGGCCGGCGCGGCGCTCGCCCGGCTCGACGAGCTCACCAAGGAGGGCGTCATCGAGACGCACGCCGAGGTGATCGACCGGCTGCGCAACAACGCCGAGCGCCGTGCCATGGGCGCCTGGGAGCGCCTCGGGGGAGGCATCGGCCCCGAGGGCGAGGAGACGCCGAGCGCGCTGTACCGCAGGCTCCGCCGCTCGATGCTGGAGGCGGAGCGCTCGGTGCTGGTGCGGATGCGCGATGAGCGCCGCATCGACGACGAGGTGCTGCGCCGGGTCACCAGGGAGCTCGACTACGAGGAGGCGACCCTGGCGCGCGACTAGCGGTCACGGTCCTCCGGGTGCCGGCAGGCCGGCCTACCGGGCGGCCTTCGGGTAGCCGACGATCTCGTGCACGTAGCACCAGAGCCAGCTCTCGCCGTTCTGGAACGAGCGCATCACCGGGTGGCCGGTCTGCTCGAAGTGCTCGGTCGCGTGGCGTCCCGGCGAGGAGTCGCAGCATCCGACGTGCCCGCATCGCACGCACTTGCGCAGGTGGACGTAGCGCCTGCCCTCGGCGAGGCACTCCTCGCACCCGTCGGGCGTGCGCGGGGGCGCCTCCGCGTCGATGGTCATGTCTTCACAGTCCAACAGTGATCCCCTCCTCGATCGTGAATCGTAGTGCAGCGCTCGCCCCCCATCCCGCTGGCGGTGTTCTAAAGTGCCTATTTATGCCGATAAATCGGCATAAATAGGCAATGAGGGGAACCATGGGCCAGGAGATGAGCGGTGGGGGGCCGGATCTGCGGATCGGGGTGGCGGGGTTCGGGTTGCGGCGGTCGGTGGCGCTGGAGGCGCACCGGCCCGGGCGGGGCAGCCGCGTCGTCGCCGTCTGCGACCCCCGCGAGGAGGCGCTCGCCGCCGCCCGCCGGGACCTCGGCCCCGGGCCGCGCACGACCGCCGGCTTCGACGGCCTGCTGGAGGACGACGTCGACGCAGTGATCATCCTCACCCCCGACCACACGCACGCCGGCCTGGCCGTACGGGCGCTGAAGGCGCGCAAGCCCACCTTCGTCGAGAAGCCGCTCGCGATCACCCTGGAGGACTGCGACCTGATCCTGCGTACCGCCCGCGAGCAGCGCACCCGGCTCTACGTCGGCCACAACATGCGGCACATGCCGGTCGTGCGCACGATGCGGCGGCTGATCGCCGAGGGGGCCATCGGCGAGGTCAAGGCGATCTGGTGCCGCCACTTCGTCGGGGACGGGGGCGACTACTACTTCAAGGACTGGCACGCCGACCGGCGCAACACCGGCGGGCTGCTGCTGCAGAAGGGCGCCCACGACATCGACGTGATCCACTGGCTGGCCGGCTCCAGGACCACCCGCGTCACCGGCATGGGCGGGCTGACCGTGTACGGCGGGATCACCGACCGCGCCGAGGGGCTGCCCGGCGACTGGTACGACCCGGCGCGCAACTGGCCCCCGCTGGCCCAGAAGGGCCTCAACCCCGTGGTCGACGTCGAGGACCTGTCGATGATGCACATGCGCCTGGAGAACGGCGTCTACGCCGCCTACCAGCAGTGCCACTTCACCCCCGACTACTGGCGCAACTACACCGTGATCGGCACCGAGGGGCGTCTTGAGAACTTCGGCGACACCGAGACCGGGAGCGTGGTGCGCGTGTGGAACGCCGGGAGGCGGGGCTACGACCCCGAGGGCGACCTGACCGTGCCCGTCTTCGCGGGGGAGGGCGGCCACGGCGGCGCCGACCAGGAGCTGGTCAGCGAGTTCGTCCGGTTCGCCCGCGAGGGCGGTGCCACCGACACCTCCCCGGTGGCGGCCAGGGACAGCGTCGCCGCAGGGCTGCTCGCCACCGAGTCGCTCCGCAACGGCTCGGTGCCGCTCGACGTGCCGCCGCTCTCGCCGGATCTGGAGGAGTATTTCTCCGGCGGCCAGCGGTGAGTGAAGTTGGCTAGGGTCTTCACCATGCGATTCATCCCCCTGGCCGCAGCGTCCGCGATCGGTCTCACCCTGCTCACCACCGGATGCAGCACGGTCGACAAAGCCCAGGCCTGCATCGAGGCCAACAAGGTCATCGGCGAGACAGGCGCGAAGGTCGCGAGCCTGGCCAACGACCCGAAGGCCATGGAGAAGGCGCTCGAAGACGGAGCCGCCAAGCTGGAGGACGTGGCCAACACCGCCGGGAACACCACTCTGAACGAGGCCCTGCAAAAGCTCGCCGACAACTTCAAGAAGCTGAACGTCAACAACGCCAACGAGGCCGTGGACGCCACGCAGAAGGTCGCCAACGACACCGCCCAGGCCGTCAAGACGATTGCCCAGGAATGCACCTGACAGGCCCGAATAACCCGTCAACTCTAGGGGGAGTACTCGTAAATTAACCTTTCCTCATGGACATCGAGGGGCACGAACCGGACCCCCGGTTCACGCTGGCCAACGAGCGCACGTTTCTGACCTGGCTGAGCACGTCGCTGGCCCTGAGCGCGGGCGGCGTGGCCATGGCGGCCGTGCCGGGGGAGGTCTTCATCCCCTGGGTGAGCACGGCGCTCGCGGTCGTCCTGGTGCTGCTGTCCGCGCTGGCCGCCGCCATGGCCTACCCCCGCTGGCGTCATGTGCAGCGGGCGCTGCGGCGCCAGGCGCCCCTCCCGCCGCTCGCCTTGGCCCCGTTGTTCGGGTACGGCGTCGCGGTGGTGGCCGTGCTCGCGCTCATCCTCATCGTCGTGGCCCGATGACCAGGCCCGCGCGCCCGGCCGAGAGGGCGGGGCGGGACGGCCTGCACATGGAGCGCACCGCGCTGGCCTGGACGCGCACCGCCACGGCGCTGGGGGCCGGCGGGCTGATCGCGGCCGGGATCGCCGGGCGGCACTCCGGGGACGGCGTGGCCGTGGCCTCGTTCGCGCTCGCCGCGTTGTGCGGCGCGATCCTGCTGGCCAGGAGCGGCGTGCGGCACCGGCGCGTCCAGCGGGCGATTGCGGGGAGCCGCCCGCTGGACGCCGAGGCGGACGCCATGCTGGCGTGGGTGGGCGTGGTGGCCGCCGCCTCGGGCGCGCTCGTGTTCGTGCTCACCCTGCGCTGAGCCGCGCGGGCCTTGACCTTGGTGGTCGTGCGGACGACCACCCCCGCGACCGGCGGGCTCAGCCGTCGCCACCGAGAGTGATCGTCTCGGCGATCTCCTCCGCCCGCTCCTCCTGCTCGGCGGCGAACCGTTCGGCGTCGAGCTTCTCGGCGATGTCCTCGTCCTGCCGCATGAGCGCGTCGAGGTTCTGGCCGGCCATGTCGAGCACACCCATGTCGGCGTACGCCTTCCGCAGGCGCTCGCTCCACAGCCCGATGTCCTTCACGCACGGCACGATGCGGCTGAACAGCAGGGAGCGGAAGAGCTTGAGGTACTCCGACTCGTCGACCGCCTTCATGGCCAGCTTGACCTCGTCCGGTGAGAAGCCCTGGGTCTCCCACTGCTCGACGCCGCGCAGCCGGTCGCGCATGAGGTAGCAGCCCTCGATCACGAAGTCCTCGCGCTCGCGCAGCTCGGCCTCCGACAGCTGCTTGTAGTAGTCGCGCAGCGCCATCCGGCCGAAGGCGACGTGCCGGGCCTCGTCCTGCATGACGTACGCGAGGATCTGCTTCGGCAGGGGCTTGGTGGTGATGTCGCGCATCACCCCGAACGCCGCGAGGGCGAGGCCCTCGATCAGCACCTGCATGCCGAGGTAGGGCATGTCCCAGCGCGAGTCGCTCAGCGTGTCGTCGAGCAGGGCCTTGAGGTGCTGGTTGATCGGGTAGGCGATGCCCACCTTCTCCTGGAGGAACCGGGCGTAGGTCTCGGCGTGGCGGGCCTCGTCCATCGTCTGCGTGGCGGCGTAGAACTTGGAGTCCAGGTCGGGCACCGACTCCACGATGCGGGCGGAGCAGATCATCGCGCCCTGCTCGCCATGGAGGAACTGCGAGAACTGCCAGGCGGCGCCGTGCCGCCTGACCTCCTTGCGGGCCTTCTCGTCCATCTTGTGCCACAGAGGGGTGTCATAGATGGCGATGGACTGGTCGGGAATGCCCAGGACGTCGTAGGGGTCGACCTCGAGGCCCCAGTCGATGCGCTTGACCGAGTCCCACTGCTTGTCCTTGCCCTTCTGGTACAGGGCGAGCATGCGGTCGCGGCCTTCGTCGTACTCCCAGGTGAACCGGGAGGAGCCGGCCATCTCCACGTCCCAGGTGGAGAGCTCGGCGGGGATCGTGTAGAGCTCGTGCGTCGACACAGCGGCCTCCAGTGGAGAACGTACACCGTACGTACAACTGGAGAGTGGCACGTACGCTGTACGTACGTCAATGCGCAGGGAGAGAATGACCTCATGCCAGCCCTCACACGGTCCCGCATCGTCGCAGCCGCCGTCGACCTGATCGAGCGAGAGGGCGCCGACGCGATCTCCATGCGGCGGATCGCGGCCGAGCTCGGCGTCGGGGTCATGTCGCTGTACAACCACGTGCCCAACAAGGCGGCGCTGCTCGACGCGGTGGCCGAGAGCGTGCTGTCCGAGATCACCTTCACCGACGACCCCTCGGCGGAGTGGACCGAGCGGGTGCGCATCCAGGCGCGGGCGTTCCGGCAGATCGCCCACCACTACCCGCGCTCGACGATGGTCGTGGTGAGCCGCCAGCTCAAGTCGCCCGCGGGGCTGTTTCCGGTCGAGCGCGCCCTGGCCACGCTGCGCGAGGCCGGCTTCGACGGCGAGGACGCCGTCGAGATCCTGCGCACCTTCATCGCCTACATCATCGGGTCGCTGCTGCGCGAGGTCGGCGTGACGCCCACCTTCGCCCCCGTGCACCGCGGGGACGTCCAGATGTCCGAGGTGGACACCGCGCTGTTCCCCGAGGTGGGCACGCTGGCGCCGCTGCTCGGCGTGTGCGACCACGAGAAGACCTTCGAGTACGGGCTCGACATGCTGATCCGGGCGGTGGCCGTGCAGCTGGAGGACTCCAGGGAGAGAAGCGCCCGGGGGTGATGTCCCCCCGGGCGCCGGAGTGCGCCCTTCCCCTGGGCACTCCCCTCTCAATACCAGTTGTGCGACTGGAAGTGACCCCAGGCGCCGCAGGGCGAGCCGTAGCGCCCCTTGATGTACTTCAGTCCCCATCGGATCTGCGTGGCCGGGTTGACACGCCAGTCGTGCCCGATGCCGACCATCTTGTACCCCGGCAGTGCCTGCGGGATGCCGTAGGCCCCTGACGAGGGGTTCTGCGCCCGGTGGTTCCAGTTGCTCTCCCTGGTCCACAGGCTGTCGAGGCAGCGGAACTGGGTCACCGGCCAGGATCGCTGGGTGACCAGGCGGTACGCGATCGCCTTGTTCCTGCCCTTGGGCGTCCTCGGCGCCCATACGCGCACGTTCGGATGCGCCGAGGTCCTCCACACCCCGCGGTGCACCCGGATGGGCATCCTCCTGGCGGCCCTCGCCACCCTGGCCGCCGTCACCGTCGCCTTCGGGGCTCCGATGAGCTCGGCCATTCCCGCGAGCCCCGCGCGGGTCCAGATCGGCCTCGCCGCCGGCGTCGTCCTGATCCAGGCGGGCCGGGCGCGGGACCAGGCCGTGCTCGCGGGCCGGCCGGGTAGAGCGGTCGCTCCTCGCGGTGCGGCGACGGAAGCCGTCGTCGCGTTCGCGGCATCGAGTGGAGCGAGGATCTCCGGAGCCAGTGGCGCCGGAGCGAAGGGGGCCTTCGCGGCGGTCGCGCCCGCTGGGGCGCCTGCCGTCGCGGGGCCCATGGCGGGGCCTGCCGTCCCGGCCGAGGTGGCTGTCGCCACTTCGGCCGGGGCCGTCTCCAGTGCCGTCTCGACCGGTCCGGTCTCGGCATTGGCTGGTTCTGCTGTGCCGGTGATGGCGTCGGCCGTTCCCGTAGACCCCGCGAGGGCCTGTGCCGGTCCGGCCGTCCCGTTCAGGGCGGCGGCGGCGATGACGGCCGCGACTGCGCCACGAAAAGCGCGGTTACTGTCCAAATCGGTCCTATTCATCGGGTCGCGTGCGGAAGGCGGCCGCACGTGGGCGGCCACCTCCGTCGCACGCCCGTGGCTCGGGCGTGCGACGTCCGCGTGGCCGTTCCGATTCGGTTGAAGACACTGGTGTCCCCGGAAGGCGCCGCGACGTGTTCTAGGGCGGTTTCTAGTGGCCGATCCGCCCGCGGCCCGCGATTCGCGACACGCCTGGGGCAGTTGTTTGCGATCATCGCGGTACATCTCTTCCGTATCGCGGGGGCGCGTTGGCCCGTGTCGTGCCCCACATGATCACCACATGATCCAGAAATGCCGGGCGGTTGAGGTTTGGCGCGGTACCGCCCGTGGACACGGGAACGTCGGGACCCGCCGCCCGGCGAGCCGCCCACGGCGCGTATGCCTGACTAATGTGGCTTTATGAGTCTTAGGGATATTTCGGTGCGCACACTGGATGACGCGCCCACCACGCTTGGACAGCTCGTCGGCGACAAGGCCACCCTGGTGGTCAACGTGGCGTCGAGGTGCGGCCTGACCCCGCAGTACGCCGGCCTGGTCCGGCTCCAGGAGCGGTTCGGCGACCGGGGGTTCACGGTCGTCGGCGTGCCCTGCAACCAGTTCGCCGGACAGGAGCCCGGATCGGCCGAGCAGATCCAGGAGTTCTGCGTCACGACCTACGGAGTGGACTTCCCGCTGCTGGAGAAGCTCGACGTCAACGGCGAGGGCCGCCACCCGCTCTACACCTCGCTGGCGGCCGTCCCCGACGCCTCGGGTGAGGCGGGAGACGTGGCGTGGAACTTCGAGAAGTTCCTGCTCGACCGCGAGGGGAACGTCGTCGCGCGCTTCCGTCCCCGCACCGACCCCGAGGACGCCGCGGTCGTCAAGGCCATCGAGAAGGTGGTCGGCTAGCGGCGGCCCTCAGCGGCGCGGCCCGCAGCTTCCCCTGACGATCAGCTCGGTCGGCAGGGTGACCGTGCGCGACCGGCGTCCCTCGCGCAGCACCAGCTCGGCGGCGCGGTACCCCATGTCCTGGGCGGGCTGAGAGATCACGGTGAGCGGGGGATGGCACAGCTCCGCCCAGGGCACGTCGTCGAACATGATCAGCGAGATGTCGCGGGGGATGCGGAAGTCGAGCTCCCTGGCCGCGAGGACGGCGGCCTCGCCCAGCATGTTGCCCCCGGCCAGCACCGCGGTGAGGTCGGAGCGGTGCTGGAAGAGCCCGGCGGCGGCGGCGTACGCCGAGTCGCGGGTCGCGTGCGCGCGCACGATCAGCTCCTCGTCGACCTGGACTCCGAGCGCGGCCAGCGCCTCGCGGAACGCGCGTACGCGCTGCGACTGGCCGTGCCGTGACAGGAAGGCGATGCGCCGGTGCCCGAGACCCGCCAGGTACTCGACGGCCGTGCGGACCCCCGTGCGGTCGTCGGTCACCACGGACGGGACGTTCTCGCGCCCCTGCACCGGGCGCTCGGCGAAGACCACACTCAGCCCGGCACGGAACGCGGGCCCCCACATCTCGCCGTCGCCGCACGGCACCGCGATCACCCGCTCCACGCTCTCCTCGAGCAGCGAGCCGATCAGCTCCGCCTCCCGCTCGGGGTCGTCGCCGGTGGTGCCGATCATGACCGGCTCGCCGGCCGACTGGGCGCAGGCGAGCACGCCGTCGGTGAGCCTGCCGTAGAAGGTGTCGGTGATGTCGGGGACGAGGAGGCCGATGCCCCCGGTGCGCTGCCGGCGGAGGTTGCGCCCCAGGGCGCTCGGGCGGTAGTCGAGCCGGGCGGCGGCGGCCAGGACCTTCTCCCGCGTGGCCGCGCTGGCCGAGCCCGTGCCCGACAGCACGCGCGAGACGGTCGCCACCCCGACCTCCGCCGCCTCGGCCACGTCCTTGATGGTCGTACGGCGCTGTCCACTCACCTTCATGGAAACGATTCCATCATGGTTTCCACGCAGGAGCAAAGAACGGAACGCCGTCTGAACAGCGTGAGGAGCCTATATTTCGGAAGGGCTTGACAGAGATGTCCGGTTCAGATGAGATTCATGAAAACGTATCCACATCCCGGCGGCACCCGGACGCACGAAGGACTGTCATGGCATCAATCGTTCTGCGCAACGTTGACAAGATCTATGCCGGCGGTGTGAAGGCTGTGAACGGCCTCAACCTGGACATCCACGACGGCGAGTTCATGGTCCTCGTCGGCCCGTCTGGTTGTGGTAAGTCCACGGCGCTCCGCATGATCGCCGGCCTGGAGGACATCAGCGGCGGCGAGATCGCCATCGGCGACCGGGTGGTCAACCACCTGCCGCCGAAGGACCGCGACATCGCCATGGTCTTCCAGAACTACGCGCTCTACCCGCACATGACGGTCGAGGAGAACCTCGCCTTCGGCCTGAAGCTCCGCAAGATGCCGAAGGCCGAGATCGCCAAGCGCGTTCAGGAGGCCGCCAAGATGCTCGGCCTCGACCAGTACCTCAAGCGGAAGCCCGCCGCCCTGTCCGGTGGCCAGCGCCAGCGCGTCGCCATGGGCCGCGCGATCGTCCGCGAGCCGCAGGCGTTCCTCATGGACGAGCCGCTGTCCAACCTCGACGCCAAGCTCCGCGTCTCCATGCGCGCCTCGCTCAACCAGATGCACGAGCGCCTCGGCGTCACCACGGTCTACGTCACGCACGACCAGGTGGAGGCCATGACCCTGGGCGACCGGGTCTGCGTGCTCCGCGACGGCATCCTCCAGCAGGTGGACACCCCGCAGAACCTCTTCGACAGCCCGGTCAACCTGTTCGTCGCGGGCTTCATGGGCTCGCCGTCGATGAACTTCGTCAACGCCGAGCTGGTGCGCGGCGACTCCGGCGCGGCGGTGTCGTTCGCCGGCCTCAAGCTGCCGGTCCCCGAGTCCACCTTCGCCGAGAAGCCGGGCCTCGACCAGTACTTCGGCAAGAAGCTCATCCTCGGCATCCGTCCCTCCGACTTCGAGGACGCCTCCGCGGCCAACGGCAGCTCCACGGGCTGGGCCCACATCCCCACCCGCGCCGAGGTCACCGAGGAGCTGGGCAGCGAGATCAACGTCCTGTTCCTCATCGACGCCCCGCCGGTCGAGCACAAGGACACCGTGGCCGCCCAGGACACCGGTGACGACGAAGAGGCGGCCGTGCTGCCCCTCATCGGCGACAAGTCGCTGTGGACCGCCCGCGTCAACGCCCGCAGCCACGTCCGCCCCGGCCAGAACGTCGACCTCGTGGTGGACACCCAGAACCTCCACTTCTTCGACACCGACAGCGGTCTGGCCATCGGCCACTCCGCCAACGTCGGCCGCTGACCCGGGGCCGCGTTCCACGAGGCCTCCAGTAAGAACCGCTCTCCCCAGCGAGAAGCCCCCGCCGTGAACCCCTCCCACGGCGGGGGCTTTTTGGGCGACAAGCTCCGGTGATGCTTCGGTAAAGGCCGCGAGTCGGACAGGTACCCCCTCCGGCGACGATCGATATACATGCTTCTAGGGAAACGTTGCCCGTATTCGGGCCATATTTCCGTGGTCTGAATTATCGCCGTCGGGGAGTTCATATGGCTGGGAAACGCGCGGTGCCTGTTCTGTTCGCGCTGGTCGCCGGATGTGGGGCGGTACTCGGAACGGCCGGAACGGCCGTCGCCGGAACCGCACTGCCGTCATCGTCGTACGCTTCGAATCCGAATCCCTATCCGCCGCGCCCTGCCACTCATGTCAAGAAGGTGTTCGACGAACTCGACGACCACCACCATGCGGCGGACGGCGACGAAGTGATCCAGGGCGGCAAGATAATTCGCGAGGAGCACTCGGATGACGGCGGAGGGCATCACTCCGGTGGGTATCACTCCGGTGGTGGCGAGTCCGGTGGTGGGGCCGTCGGCCACGAGGCGGGAGGCAACCAAGCCGGTGGTGGCGCACCCGGTGGTGGCGCACCCGGCGGCGAGAAGCCCGGCGGCCGGAAAGCGGGTAACAGGCTGCCGTTCACGGGAGCGCCGGTGGGTGCTCTGGCGGGGATCGGCGGTGGCCTTCTGGCAGCGGGTACCGCCGGCGTTCTGATCTCCGTACGGCGTCGCCGATCCGCCGGTGCGCGGTAGGCGTCGTCGCCGGGTCGTCGCAGCCGTATCGCTCCCCGTCGCGGCCTTGGTGCTGGTCGGGGGCTGGTCGGTCCATCTCGGTCTCGGCGTGCGCGACCACCTTCAGGCGACCAGGGACGCCCTGGAGCATCTACGAGCGGTGATGAGCGCCCGTGACCTCGACCGGATGGCCGTGACGCTGGCGACCGCGCAGCGTCACGCGGCCGAGGCCCGGCGCCTCACCAGCGGTCTCGACTGGTCGCTGATCACCCACCTGCCCTTCGTGGGTGACGGCGCGACGACCGTGCGGGGCCTGGCCGAGACGGCCGCCGAGATCACCGACGTGCTGGCCCGCGTGCAGCGGACCGGCACGTCGTTCCTCGCGGCCGGGGCGGGCTCCGCGGACGACATGCGCCAGTTGCTCGACGGCCTTCGCACGGCGGCCCCGGTTCTCGACGACGCGGAGGCCCGGCTCGCACGGGTGCGCACCCGCCTGGTGGCCACCCCGGCTCGTACCGGGGCGGCCAGCCTGGACCAGGCGCGGGGAACGGCGCTGTACGAGCTGGACCGGTTGCGCCGCTGGATCGGCGGCGCCGCCACCGCCGCCACGGTGATCCCGCCGATGCTCGGCAACGATGGCCCGCGTCGCTACTTCCTGGCCTTCCAGACCAACGCCGAGTCGCGGGGGACCGGTGGCCTCGTGGGCGCTTTCGGCGTCCTTTCCGCCGACCACGGCCGGATCGCCGTCAAGCGGCTCGCCGCCAACACCGGTCTGGACGGCAGCCCGCGCCCGGTCGCCGACCACGGCCCGGCGTTCCGCGCGCGGTACGGGGCCGGCGCGGTCGAGTTGCTCTCCGTCTCGAACCTCTCCCCGCACTTTCCCTATGCCGCGAAGACCTGGACCGCGCTGTGGGAGCGCCAGACCCGCCAGCGGCTGGACGGCGCCATCGCGATCGACCCGGTCGGCCTGTCCTACCTGCTCGGCCTGATCGGGCCGGTCACCCTTCCCGGTGGGGAGAAGGTGACCGCGACGAACGTCGTCGACCTGACCGAGCGCGCCGCGTACGCCCGTTACACCGACCCGGCGGCGCGCAAGCGGTTCCTCGTCGGGATCGCGAAGGCCGTCAGCGAGGCGCTGCCCAGGTCCTTCGAGGACCCATCCCGGGTGCTGCCCGTCCTGAAGCCCATGGTGGAGGAGCACCGGATCCAGATGTGGAGCCGCCACGACGCCGAGCAGCGGCGCCTGTCCTCCACCGCGCTCGGCGGCGTGCTGCCGCGCCGGCCAGGACCGTACGCGGGACTGGTGGTCAACAACTCGGCCGGCGGGAAGCTCGACTACTACCTGAACCGGTCGCTCGACTACGAGCTGGGCCCGTGCCAGGCCGGGCGCCGCTCCACGATCGTGCGGGTCCGGCTCACCAACGACGTGCCGCGCGGGCCGCTGCCCTCCTACGTCACCGACAGGCTCGACGCTCCTCCGCGTCCCCGTCCCGTCGGTTCCAACCTGCTGTGGGTGTCGCTGTACGCCGGGGTCGGGGCCGAGATCAGGGCGGTGTCCGTCGACGGCGACCGGGTCTCGGTCATCAGGGAGGTCGAGCGCTCGCATCCGGTGTACTCGACCTTGCTGGAGCTGGACCCCCGCCAGTCGCGGACACTGCGGTTCGATCTCGTGGAGCCCGCCTCCGCGGAGCCGCCGGTGGTCCCGGTGCAGCCTCTGGTCCGCCCGCAGTACACCCGGATCACTCCCGACGCGCGGGGGTGCGTTCGCTGATGACCACGGTGCCCGACAGCTCGGCCGGGACCGTCCCTCCGGTGCCTCCCGGGCACGCGGGCTGTGGTCCACGATGCTGGCGAGACGCGGGAGCGGCGCCCGCGGCGCCGGAGGAGGCGCGTTTCCGCATCCTGTTCGTGTGCACGGGCAACATCTGCCGCTCTCCGCTGGCGGAGCGGCTCACCAGGTCGGCTCTCGGGCCGTGCCCGGCGGTCGAGGTGACCAGCGCGGGGACCGGCGCCGAGCGGGGGAGGCCGATGACCGAGCGCGCGCAACGGGTGCTGACCCGGTTCGGGGCGGACCCCGGAGGCTTCCGTTCCCGCCCGCTGACCCCTGAGCTGGTCGCCGCGGCCGATCTCGTGCTCACCGCAGCCTCGGAGCACCGCGCCCGCACGGTGGAGATGCGCCCCCTGGCCGCCGCGCGGACGTTCACCTTGGTCGAATTCGGCACCCTGGCCCTGGCCGTGCCGGCCGAGGTGGTCACCTGCCACCGGGATGCCGTGCACAGGGCCCGCGCGCTGGTCGCCGAAGTGAGGGCGCTGCGCGGGCTGGTCCGGGTGGACCGGCCCGACATCGCCGACCCCTACGGTGGCCGCTCGCGGGCCTACCGGGTGGCGGGACGGCGGATCGCGGAGTCGCTCGCCGTCCCACTCGAGTTGCTCACACGTTCACCGGGGTCTTGACCTCGGCCCTGGCCTGGTAGCCGTACCCGTAGTACGCGGCGCGCTTGCCCGGCGCGAAGTTGAGCACCGCTCCGACGAGCCGGGCGTTGATCGAGGACAGTGTCTCCACGGCCCGGACGAGGTGCTCCCGCCGGGTCTTTCCGTACCGGGCGACGAGCAGCGTTCCGTCGCAGATGGCCGCGAGCGCCGCGGCGTCGGTGATGGGGAGCAGCGGCGGCGCGTCGATGATCACGATGTCGTGGTCGTCCACGAGCTGGGAGAGCACCGCGCGCATCCCGCGCGAGCCGAGCAACTCGCTCGGGTTGGGCGGGATCTGGCCGCCGGGCAGTACGGACAGGCTCGGCTCGCCCCAGGTCTGGATGACGTCCTGCAGGCGCGCCTTGTCGATCAGCACGTCGGTGAGACCGACCGAGCCCTCGATCCCGAGGTAGTCCGGGATGCGCGGGCTGCGAAGGTCGCCGTCCACCAGGATCACCCGCCATCCGGCCTGGGCCAGTGTGATCGCGAGGTTGGCCGAGGTGGAGGACTTGCCCTCGCCCGGCAGGCAGCTCGTGACCACCAGTGATTTGGGCTGCCGGTCGACTCCGATGAACTGCAGGTTGGTACGCAGCGAGCGGTACGCCTCCGACCTGGTCGACCGGCCGTTCTCCCGGACGATCAGGGGGAACCGGCGCGCGTCCCTCTCATAGGTGATCACCCCGAGGACCGAGCTCCTGGACATCTGCTGCAGGACCTCGGAGGTCTTGACGGTCGTGTCCAGCCGGTCGCGCACGACGAGCGAGCCGAACGCGAGCAGCAACGCGATCAGCACGGCGAGCGCGATGTTCACCACAGGACGGGGACTGACCGGGGTCCTCGGGACGTCGGCCGGGTCCACCACCGTGATCTTGACGGTGGGAGAGCTCTTGGGCGTGGGCCGCTCGATCTGGTCGATCAGCCGGGTGAACTTGGCGCCCAGGGCGTTGGCCAGGCGGGCGGCGCGTGCGGGGTCGCCATCGGTGACCATGGCTCTGAGCAGCATGGTGGCCGGTATGGCCTCCGCCTTGACGCCGGCCTGCAGCCGCCGGACGTCCTCGCCGCCGGCGATCTGGCTGATCACCCGGCGGCTGGTCAGCAGGTTGGCGTAGGACTGAACCCTTTGCGTCGACAGCATTCCCGCCTGGTACGCGGTGGTGAGACTGCCCACCTTGTCGTAACCGGAGACCATCATGGTGATCGTGGCGACGTACTTCGGCGGTGTCTTCGCGGTCACGACAAGCGCTGCGCCCACCGAGAGGACCAGCGACAGGATGACAAGCGGCCAGTTCCTGCGCGCGAGCCGTATGAAGTGGAGCAGATCCACCGGATCATCGCCGCCTTTCGGTGATCTTCGGAAGGTTTTCCAGGGGTTGGGCCGGGGGGTACACGCTGACGCCCTGCAGCAGGGAGATGAGGATGGTGGCGATCCCGCCCACCACGATCGCCGCGGTGAGCGGCGGGATCCAGCTGAGGGCGACGGCCAGGCAGAGCGCACCGGGCAGCGCCGTGATCATGCCGAGGGTCGCGGGAACCGTCCGCGCGCCGAGGCCGACCCGGCGGAGCCGGTGGGAGACATGGTCGGTGCCGCCTGACAGCGGCGAGCGACCCGCGCGTATCCGGGACACGAGTACGACGACGGTGTCGACGACCGCGACGAAGGTCCACAGGAGCAGCCCGGCCACGGTCATGACGACGCTCTGGCCCGCCACGAGGACTATCGCGGAACAGGTGAGGACGAACCCAATGAAAAGGGAGCCGGTGTCTCCCATGAATATCTTCGCGGGCGGCCAGTTGTGCGCCAGAAAACCCAGGCACGCGAAGGCCAGCGCCCCCAAGAGCACCGCGAAGGACTGCTGGGAGTTCACGAGGGCCGCTCCGCCGAGGAAGGCGGCGGTGACCGTGCCTACGGTGCCCAGTGCTCCGTCCATGTTGTCCAGCAGGTTGAAGGAGTTGGTCATCAGGACGATCCACATGACCGTGATGGGCTTGTCGACCCATGTCTGGGTCAGCGTGATGTGGAGGCCGGAGAGCACGACCCCGCCCGCCGCCACCGACTCCACGGTCAACCGGGTGACCACGGGCAGCGACGCGACGTCGTCGATCAGGCCGAGCGCGGCGACCGCCGTCGCGGCCAGCAGGATCACGGTGATCCGCCGGTCGGAGAGCCCGAGCACCACGGCCGTGGGCACGACCGTGCTCAGGACGATCGCGATTCCGCCCAGGTAGGGGGTGGGCTGGTGGTGCGCCTTGTACCCGCCGGGACGGTCGGTGAGATCCCACCGCAGTGCGAGGCGCCTCAGCGGCGGAGCGATCGCAGCGCTCAGCAGGCAGGCGGCCGCGGCGGCCAGGGTGATCGCTCCGTTCACCGTGCGGACACCGCGAGATCCTCGCGGGCCTCGCTGATGATCTCGGTCAGCATCGTGTCCAGGTCGCGGCGGGGCGTCCAGCCGGTCAGCTCCCACAGCTTGGTGGTGTCGGGAACTCTGCGGGTCATGTCCTCGAAGCCCTGTTCGTAGGCCTCGTGGTAGGGGATGAGATCGATTCCTGACGTGGATCCCACGCGCTCGATGATCAGCTTGGCCAGTTCCAGCATGCTGATCTCGTCGGCGGATCCGACGTTGAAGGTCTGCCCGATCGCCGCCTCGTCGTCGAGCAGCCGAAGGAGCGCGTCGACGGCGTCCCCGACATGGACGAAGCAGCGGGTCTGGGTCCCGTCGCCGAAGACGGTGAGCGGGATGCCGTTGAGCGCCTGCCGCACGAGGCGGGGGATGACCATGCCGTAGGCCGCGCTCTGCCGTGGCCCGACGGTGTTGAACAGCCTCACGATGATCGTCGGCAGGCCGCGTTCCTTGTGGTAGGCGTTGGCGAGGATCTCGTCGACGGCCTTGGCGGTGCTGTAGGCCCATCGCACCACCGCAGGGCTCCCGAGGATGCGGTCGGAGTTCTCCCGCAGGGGCCCGGAGGAGTTCTTGCCGTAGATCTCGCTGGTGCTGGTGACGAGGATCTTACGGCGATAGCGGTGCGCGGCCTCGATGACGATCTCCGACCCGCGGATGTTGGTGGTCAGAGACCGCAGGGGCTGGTCGACGATCAACTTGACACCGACGGCGGCGGCGAGGTGCACGACGACGTCACACTGGTGGACCAGTTCGTCGACCACCAGCTCGTCCAGGACGGACCCCTGCACGAACCGCAGCCTGGGGTGTGGGCGGAGATTGCCCAGTCGTCCGGTGGACAGATTGTCAACGACCACGACGGAATCACCGCGAGCGAGCAACGCGTCGGCCAGATGCGAGCCGACGAAGCCGCTCCCTCCTGTGATCAGATAGGTGTTCCCTATTTGGGTGCTCACCGACTTCTCCCATTACATATGCGAGGCTGATTGGGAACTCATCGCCTGGTCGAACCAGGTCACGGTCATGCGGAGTCCGTCGGCCAGCGTCATGGGACGCACGCCGGGGAAAAGATGGCGGAGCAGGCGGGTCGATGCCTGCGACTCGCGGATGTCACTCGCCCGTGGTCGGAGGAACGTCGTGTCGATCCGCCGGCCGAGCACCTCGGCCAGGACGTCCTTCAGCTCCAGCAGCGAGACGCGGGTGCCGAACGCGAGGTTCACCGGCTTGTCGCTCGTCACCCGCTGGAGGGTCGCCTGGACGAGGACGTCGGTCACCGATCCCACGTAGGTGAAATCCCGCGACTGGCGCCCGTCGCCGTGGACCGGCAACGGG
Source organism: Sphaerisporangium viridialbum (assembly GCF_049674955.1). Taxonomy (GTDB): domain Bacteria; phylum Actinomycetota; class Actinomycetes; order Streptosporangiales; family Streptosporangiaceae; genus Sphaerisporangium; species Sphaerisporangium viridialbum. Next base: position 3,020,559 of record NZ_CP187232.1, read on the forward strand.
CGGCCGTCGAGCGCCGCCGACACGAACACCGGGATGACGGCCGCGTAGGCGTGCCCCGCCGGCTGCAGGGGACCGTAGACGTTGAAGAAGCGGAAGGGCAGAACCGGCAGGCCGAAGCTCTCCGCGTACGCCAGGGCGTAGGCCTCCGTCGCGAGCTTGCTCACGCCGTAGGGGCTGAGCGGCCGGGTGGGGAGGTCCTCGTGCTTGAGCCGCTCCCTGCAGGCGCCGTAGACCGAGGAGGAGGACGCGAGGATCACGTGGGGCCTGGTCGCCCGGCAGGCCTCAAGGACCTGAAGGGTGCCGGTGGCGTTGACGGCATGGGTGGCCAGGGGATCGTCGAGGGACCGCGGCACCGAGGCGCGAGCGGCGAGGTGGATGACCGTCGTGGCGTCGGAGACCAGGGGCCGGAGCACATCCGGATCCAGGATGCTGCCCAGCACGAAGTCCACGCCGAGGTGGTCGATGTTGTGCAGCCGCCCGCTGCTGAGGTCATCCAGCACGGTGACGCCCTCGACCTCCGGCCGGCGCCTGAGCGCATCGCAGAGGTTGGCGCCGATGAACCCGGCGCCCCCGGTGATGAGGATTCTCACATGTGGCTCGTCTCTGGGACCGGGCGCCGCCGGGACGCGCCGTGGAGTGTCCGGTAAAGCGCTTCGGTGTCGGCGACGAGGCGTTCCACGCCGAACGCGGCCGTCGTCCAGTCGCGGGCGCTCCGGCCCATCCGGTGCGCGAGCGCGCGGTCGGACAGCAGCCGGACGACGTGCGCCGCCAGCTCGTCCACGCGCGGCGCGGCGAGCAGGCCGGTGTCCCCGTCACGTACCACCTCGGCGACGCTTCCCACGCGGGTGGAGACGACCGGTATCCCGGCCATGCCCGCCTCGATGAGGCTCAGCGGCGCGCCCTCGTTGTCGGACGTCAGCAGGACCACGTCGGCCGCGGCGTAGACGGTCTCGACATCGGCTCTCCAGCCGAGCAGATGGAAGGATCCGCGGATGGGGCGGATCCACCGTTCCAGGTCTTCGAGCAGCTCGCCGCCTCCGCAGACGACGAACCGGCAGTCGGGCACGCGCCGCAGCACCGCCTCGGCCACGGCCACGAACCGGTCGGGCCGTTTGATCCGGGTCAGCCGGCCGACGTAGGCGACGACCGGCGCGTCGGCGGCGAGCCCCAGGGCGTGGCGAGCCCCGGCGCGGCCGGGAACCGGGCCGAGCCGCACCCCCGGCGGGATCACGACGTACTGCTCCGGCCGCCCGATCCCGGCCTGGAGAAGGTCGTCACGGATCTGGGAGCCGACGGTCACCAGCCGGTCGGACAGGGTGGCGAGGAACCGTTCCGCGCGCACGTACGCCCAGCGCTTGGGCCCGGAGAAGTATCCGTCCAAGAGGTGGCCGTGGAACACGTGGACCCTGGCCGCTCCGACACCGGACACCGTGACCGCCATACGGCCGAGAGCGCCCGCCTTGGTCGTCCGGGTATGCACGATGTGCGGCCGGAAGGCGCGCATGGCGCCGGCCAGCCTGTGGAGGGCGCGGAGATCTGCGGTCGGATCGATGGACCGGCCGAGGCCGGGCACCCGGTGGACCTGGACGGCCACCTTCCGCAACCGGAGGCGGTCCTCCTCGCCGCCGTGGACGTAACCGGTGTACAGGCGATGGTCGAACTCCTCCTGGTCGAACAGCTCGCAAAGCCCCGACACCTGGGTGGCGGGGCCGCCTACGTTCATCCGGGCGATGATTTCCATGACACGAATCGGACTGGTCACATCCGAGAAGCTAGCTCGCTGTTTGATCTGTTCGCCGACACCGTCATGGTGGTGGCGAAATGTTTTCCCTATCCCTACCCGGACATGATCGAAACGCATTCCCAGAGGCCGCCGACCTCATAAGCCGGCGAACGCCGGAGGCGGGCGGAAGCGGTGGCGCGGGCATCGTGATTCAGGTGATGAGCACCCGGTTGCCTAGTCCGAAATCGGTGTTCCCTCGGGCGGAGCGCTCCTCACGGATGAATCGCACGGATTCCCGGCAAAAGGTCAGGGCGCCGTATTCAGACCCGGTAAAAAGAAGTCGCAAACAAAGGTAATGGTCGAACGGGGCTCGTCCGCCGCGAGCGCCGCCGCTTGTTCTTCGGCGCTAGCGTCTGCCTCGCAGAGTTCCACACCGGCGGCTCAGGTGGATCGCTGGACGTTTGCGGTCCTACATCGAGGCGAATTAAGGGTACTTCTCATGGAATATGTCATCGTCGCCGCCGCCGCATTGGTACTCATATGGCTGGTCCACGCGACCTTGGACGGGCAGGCGGTCCAGCGAGTGCTGCCGGTGCTCCTCATCGCGTTCGCCGTCCGCCTGGCGATCCATGTCCTGGTGATGCAGAACCATGTCATCGAATACGGCGGCGACAACATCACCTACGAGTCGAGGGCCATGGAGGTCGTGGCGTTCTGGAATCGCGAGGGATTCCAGTTCGTGACGTCCGACGACATCGGCTCGCTCTATTCCGCGGCAGTGCCCTGCAATGTCTTCGCGCTCGTCATCTACCTGTGCGGAGGCCCCGCCCCACTGGCCTGCACGGCCGTTGTCGCGCTGCTCGCCTGCGCGCTGTGCCTGATCATGTACAAGCTCGCCGGCCTGGTCGGCGCCGACCGGCGCGCGGCCTTCTGGCTGCTCCTCCTGACGGCGTTCATGCCGGCGTTCCTGCTGCACACCTCCGACATGTTCAAGGAGGGGTTCAACGCGTTTCTCGTCGTGGCCTCACTCGGCCTGGGAGTCTCGAACCTGCGGCGTTTCGACCTGCGCAAAGTGCTCTTGCTGGTGTTGTCGTTGTGGGCGCTGTGGTACGTGCGCCCGTACATGGTGTTCATGTGCGCGATGCCGATGGTCCTCGGCTTCGCCGGTGTCAAGCGAGCGTTCTCCCTGCGCGGCATGCTCGTGCTGATGACACTGCTGATCCTGCTTCCCTTCGGGAACCTCGGTGACAGCGCGCCGGTCGAGGCGATGCAGCATCAGCTGGATTACGGCCAGTCGGAGACCTTCCGGCAAAGCAACGCCATCGGCGGTTCGGGTGTCACCTTCGATGACGGCGGCAACCCCTGGAACCAACTCGGGCTCAAGGTGGTCTACACGCTCCTTTCCCCGTTCCCCTGGGCGGACGGCAGCCTGACACTGCAGCTGGGCAAGCTCGATGCGCTCATCTGGTACTTCCTCCTTTACAGCGCGGTGCGTGGAGCCGTCTGGCTGTGGCGCCACGATCGCGCGACCGCCTGCTATCTCCTTCTGTTCATCGTTCCCAGCACCATCGTCTACGCGACCACCATGGCGAACGTCGGCCTCATCTTCCGCCAGCGCATACCGATCGTCATGGTCACGAGCCTGCTGGCCGCGGTCGCGTGGTCCAGGGCGGCCCGGCGAGAACGGGGCCGCCCGATTCCGGCGACGCCGGGAGAGCGCCGCCTGCCCGTCCTCGGCGGTGGCTCGCGATGAGGGGGCGGCTCGCGATGAGGGGGAGGCGCCAGACGAGTGGTCTTCACGTGTGCGAGGTCGTCAAGACCCTCGACATGGGGGGCGTCGAGGTGCTTCTGGTCGAGCGGCTCCGGCAATCCCGCAAGAGGAACAACCGCTACACGGTCGTGTGCATGCGGGCGGCGACCGGAGAGCTGATCGACCAGCTGGAAGACCTCGGCGTCCACGTCGTCGACCTCGGGTCACGGGCTCGGCTCCTCGCCTGCGCCAGGCTGGTCACGACCGTTCGCCGTCTCGCGCCCGATGTCCTCAACGTGCACTCCCCGCTGCCCGCCTTCATCCTGCGGCCGTTCGTCCGGCTCGGTCGCTGGCGCCCGGTCATGGTCTCGACCGTTCACTACATCCGCGACGACCTTCTCAGGGCCCGGCGGCCGGACGCGCTCCTCGGACGCGTCACGACCAGGGCCAGCACGTTCCTCGACTGCCTGACCCGGCGCCTGGACGACCAGATCGTGGCCGTGTCGTCGCGGGTCGCACGGTCGTCCACCCGGGGGGCCCGCCCGGTGCTGACCCGCGTCCACGGCGTGGACGTCGCCGAGCAGCGGTTCTGGGCGGAGCGGCGCGACGCGGTCCGGCGCGAGTTCGCCGTGCCGGAAGGGGCGTTCCTCGTGGTCTGCGTCGCCAACTTCAGGCCGGAGAAGAACCACTCACTGCTGGTCCAGGCCGCGGCCCGGGTCCTCCTGACCCGCGCGGACGCCGTCTTCCTCCTGGTCGGCGACGGCCCTCTGCGGGAACAGGTCGCCCGCGACATCGAGCGGCACGGGGTCGGCGGCCAGGTGCGCATCCTGGGCCGGGTGCCGAGGGCGAAGAGGCTGGTCGCGGCGGCCGACCTGGTGGTGCTGAGCTCGCTTCACGAGGCCCTTCCCGTGGTGGTCATGGAGGCGCTCGCGGCGGGGGTGCCGGTGGTGTCCACCGAGGTGGGAGGCATCAGCGAGCTCGTCCACTCGGGCCGCAACGGCATCCTGACGGATCCGAGGTCGTCCGGGGCCCTGGCGGCGGGCATCCTTGAGGCGATGGAGCCCACGACGCATCGCCGGCTACGCGGGGGAGCGAACGCCGGCTCGGCGACCGTGGACATGGCCGGCACGGCCGAGTGGTTCGAGGATCTGTACGAGGAGCTCGCGCGGACGACGCGTCACCTTTGAGAGCGCCGGCGGCCTCACCGCCGCGTGTGGGCCGCACAGTGCTCCACCGTGTCCGCGCGGTCGCCCGCCGGTGCCGATATCCGCTGGAGCAAGGCCATCCAGACGCCTGTGCCGAGAACGGAGACGAGCAACGTCCCCCAGGCGAAGGAGAGCGCGGTCTGGAGGGCGCCCGAGGAGGCCCGGTCGGCGATGAGGAGGGCGCCGAGGAGGAGAACCCCTTCGGCCGCGAGGTAGGCGAGCCTCCAGCCCGGCCTGCCGAGGGCCAGGGGCAGCACGTTGGACCAGCACACCATTCCCTTGACGCATGCCGCCGCGACGAGCGCCGCCGCCACCGCGCCGATTCCGGCGTACTCCCGCCCGTAGACCAGGCGGAGGACGTCGCCGATGACCGGGAGCACGACGAGGAGTGTCAGGACCCCCGCCACGGTGAGCAGGGCGGTCGCGCGCATGAGGTCCCGGCGGGCGAGGGTCCTCTCCTCTCCCGCCGCCGCGGCGCGGGCGAGGCGGGGATGCAGCATGGACGCGACGGGCATGACCAACGTCGAATACAGCCGGCCGGGAGCTGATGCGATCTTGATGATGGTCACGAGGGTGGAGCCTCCGAGCAGTCCCGCGACCGTCAGGATCCCGGAATCAGACACCTCGGACAGTGCCGTCCCGCTGGTCGCCTTCACGGTGAAGGCGACCAGACCCGCCGGTATCGGGACCTTGGCCGCTGACGGCCCGATCTCCGCCAGCAACCTGCGGGCGCCCAGCGTGCCCACCACCGTGGCGGTCACCACCGAGCCCAGTGCCTGGCCGATCAGATAGCCCAGGGGGCCGCCGGCCAGGAGCCCGCCCAAGGCCAGTAGGAACGCGAGGATCGCGCAGCCCAGCCGGAGCAGTCCGAGATCATGCAGCCGGTTGGCCAACGGGAAGGCGGCGCGGACGGCTCCGTTGGCCGCCAGGGATCCGCGTGCGACGAACGCGAGAGCGAGCATGAGCGCGAGATCGGTGCTCACGAAGCCCAGCAGGCGCGCTGTCATCACCGCCGCGAGACAGACGCCGATCGCGCTCACGCGGATCGTCAGATCCCAGCGGAGCAGGCGCGTGAACAGCGCGAAACCCTGCCCGGTTCGCCGCTCTTCGAGGGGGACGTATCGCTGGACCGTGTTGTCCAGACGAGGGTCGCACAGCAGGAAGCAGACGCTCGCCACCGATTGGGCGAAGATGACCTGCCCTGAGATCTCGGTGCCGGTCATCCGCACCAGAGCGACCAGGCCCAGCGAGGACAGGACGGCCTCGACCAGGCCGGCGGCGGCCAGGGAGGTGAACGTCCGCAGATGGCGCCCGGCGGGCGGGCGCATCCGGCTGACCTTGTGATCGAGCGGGCTCACCATGGTCTACGGGCGCGGCTCACCGGGGAGCCGGCCGTAGCTCCCTTCATGACGTCTCCGTGGACAGGCGCGGCCTGCCGGGCATGAGGTTCATGTAGCGCTCCTCGACGCGGCCGGCCACCAGCGACCAGTCGAGGGCCGACGCGGCCCGCCTGCCGCGTTCGATCAGCTGCGCACGGGATGTCTCGTCGTCGAGCACCGCGCGCAGCTGCGCCACCAGGGCCGCCACGGACCCGCTGCGGAAGGTGCGGTACGCGCGTGGCTCGATGACCGGCTCGAGTGAGGCGTCGGAGGAGACGATGACGGGGGTGCCCAGCGCGAGGGCCTCCAGAGCGGCGGTGGGGATTCCCTCCCCGATGGAGGGCAGCCTGCGTGAGGAGAGCACGAAAACCTGGGCGCGGCTCACCAGCGAGTAGACGCCGTCCTCGGAGAGGTGCCCGGCGAACCGGATCCCGGAGCCTGTTCCCGCGAGCCTTTCGAGTTCGGCGCGCTCGACGCCGTCGCCGGCGATGACCAGGCGCGCGTCGGGACGGTGGGCGCGCAGCTCGTGGAAGGCCTCGATCGTCAGCGCGTGGTTCTTCACCTTGTTCAGAGAGCCGACGCTGACGATCAATCCTGATTCGGCAGGCTTCCGCCCGCGGAACCAGGTGACGCGGTCGAGATCGAGGCCGCTGGACATCGTGTAGATCTTGTGGGCCGGTATCCCCGCTCTGACCAGGTCCGCCGCCGGCCGGGCGCCGATGGCGACGAATTCGTCGACATGGCGGAAGGCGAACGGCATGATCGGCCGGTGGCGCGTCGTGAGCGCTCCGTGGACGGTGAGCATCAGGGGCACCCGCAGTCGCCGGGCGGCGGATCCGAGGGCCAGCGCCTCACGGTGGTCGCCGTGCAGGTGGACCACGTCGAGGTCTCCGGCGTGAGACAGCGCACGCGCGCACTCCATGCCGAAGGCGACCACGTCGGACCTCCTGGAGACGGCGCGGCTGAGACGGTTCCGCACCAGTGGCAGAGTCTCCGCGCCGTCCGGCGCCGCCCCCCGCCTGTGGGCGACGATCACCTTGTGGCCGCGGAGGAGCTGCTCATGGGTGAGGCGCTGGATGTGACGTTCCAGGCCGCCGGGCTCTGGCGGGAGCCGATATCCGATATGCAGAATTCGCATGGCAACCACTTTCGGGTGGATCTCCGGCCGCGTCGCGCCCGGAGGTCGGACAGGAGATTCGATCGGCCCGCCGGCGCGAACCCCGCGCGCCCGGCCGTACGGGCCCCGCATGCCTCGTCTCACATGCCAGAGGCCGTGGATCACTTCAGCTCGTACACGGTGTAGTCGCCGGACCGGAACGCGAATCTTCCGGCAGCCGGGTTCTGGACGGTCCGGCTTCCTTCGAAGAAGAGCCAGCGCACGCCGTAACGGTCGCGCAGGCGCTGGAGGACGGCTTCGGAGGGCGCCGTGAAGGCCGCGTCGTTCGCCCTGAGCAGCTCCTGGTCCCAGAAGGGAATGTGCTCCGGCGACTGTCCCTGACGCCAGCCGCGCAGATTCGCCGCGGTGTACGTCCATCCCTCGACCAGTACGCGCCGCTCGCTCAGCGCGGACACCCAGAAGTGGCGGCTGTCGCATGGGTCCTCGTATCCCCAGCGGCAGTGGGCGTTCGTGGCCACCAGGTCGTCCGGATCCGAGTGGGCGCGGAGCCACCGCCCGGCGGTCAGGGCGCCCGGAGGGACCGCCGGCGCGGCCACGGGCACGGCCGCCACCGGAGGGTCGTGCCCGGTGAGGCGGTCCACGGTCGACAGCACGCGCGCGTGCAGGTCGGCGGGCAGTCCGATGGCCGTGAGCATGGTGGTCACCAGAGCCCACGCGCGAAGGGCTCCCCTCGTGGCGATCAGGACCACCGACACCACCACGGCGACGGCGGACAGGGCGACGTAGGGACGGTACAGAATCGTGTCCGCCTGACCCGGGCTCAGGGGCACCCTGACCCCGCAGGCGACCGGGATCAGGTAGGCGGCGACCACCCCCGCGCCGGCCGAGCACAGCACCGACCTGAGCGAGACCCGCGCTCGCCGCAGCAGGACGAGCAGCCCGTGGACCGTGACGGTCACCAGATAGGGGTAGGCGCCCCAGAGGAAGAAGAGCTGGCTCCGGCCGGGATGCCCGAGCAGGAACATCGTGCCGAGGCCCGCCGCGCCGATGCCCAGCAGGAGGACCACCCCGGGCCGTCCGAGCGAACGCGGCCTGCTCGCCAACCCAAGGACGCCGCACAGCACGACGAACCAGCACAGTACATATATGAGAGTGATGCCGGTGACCGCCGCCACCGGCGGGTCGGCCTGGTCTCCCAGCCCCGTCAGCTCACCCCATGTCGTGCGCATGGTGAAGAGAGGGGAGACGACCAGACCCTGCCGGACGCCGCCGAAAAGGATGAATTGCGCATAGAGGCAAAGTGCCGTCGTCATGCCGAGGGCCGCGAGCGCCGGCCAGGGCGCGCGGCGCCGCCTGACCGCCTCCACCACGGCCACCGCCGCCAGACCCGCCGCGAGCAGCGGCAGATAGGACGCCTTGCCCCCCATCACCGCCAGGAGGAAGACGCCGAGCAGGACCCACGTACCTGCGGTCTGCCGCCGGCCCGCGAGGACGTCCATGAGGATGAGGACGACCGGGGCGAACAGGAGGGCGCCGAAGGTCTGGGTAGGACTCGTCCACGCGAGGTCGGGGACGCCTCCCCAGGTGAACGACCCGTTCGTGCCCAGGTACAGGCTCGGCACCGCGACGAAGATCGTGCCCGCCGCGGTCAGCGCCCCTCCGGCCCACGAGCCGGTGACGCGCCGTCCGGTCATCCCCAGCAGGACGACGAGAGCGGCCAGCATGGGCAGCATGGCCAGGCGGAACACCAGCACCAGGGGCTCCACCCCGGTGATCCAGCTCGCCGCCGCGAGGTGCGCGTAGACGAACCAGTGGTACAGCAGGGGTTCGCCGGCCACCATGGGCACCATTGGGGGCACATGGTGCTTCAGCTCACCGACCAGAGCCAGGTGGAACGGCATGTCGATGGAGGCGGCGCCGAGCTCCGGCCACGTGATGGCATGGGTCCGGAAGAAGCTGAGAGCGCTCCAGACGACGAGGAACGCGAAGAGCAGCGCGAGGCACCATGACCACCAGAGAGGTGCTCGTTCCCCCTCGCGCCCACGTCGCCAGTGCCGCCGCAGGCGGGGGACGCCGGCGAAGAGCACAGAGACGGCGATCGGCCACACCAGCACGAGCAATGGCATCCCGACGGCGCGTGCGCCGATGTAGAGGATGACCTCCACGCTGTAGCCGAGCGTCACCCCCAGTGCGATCTCCTCCGCCGCCGTGCGCGCTCCGCCGTACAGGGCCCGGACGAGCAGCGTGCCGGGAAGGGCCAGCCCCACCGCGACATAGGCGCCGAAGGCGGCCATGTCCGGCACGGAGACGCCGTATCGGCGCAGTACCGCCGCGACGAGAACCATCATGGACAGCCCTGGCAGCCACGCCGAGAGGTGGGGCGGCCTCCGGCGGCGTGGCTCGTGCGCCTGGGCGGTTCTCACCGGTTCGAGCGCGCTCGCCGGGGAGCCCTGAACGGGCGGAGTGTGGGCCATGCGTGCAAGCTTGGCGACGCTGTGACCCCGGAGCGGCGTGGACGCCCGCGCCCGGCGATGTCCTTGTCACTCCTTTATGCGCGCCAAAGGAGATGTCACCCATCGCGGTACACGGCGGTGGTCGCCACGCGCGTACGCCGGGGAGGGGTCACTCCTTCGCGGGTGCCAAGGAGGACGAGGGGCATACCGCCTCGGCCGTGACGGCGCCGCTCGGGGCCGCGTGCGCCCGGTGCCAGAGCTCGAACTGCAGGAGCGTCCACAGGCGAGCGCCGTGATCGCCGCCGTCGAGGTGCCGCCGGAGCAGATCGCGGACCGTTGACTGCCTGAACAGGCCCCTGGCGCGGGCGGTGTCGTCCGTCAGCACGTCATGGGCCAGCTCACGCAGCTCGCCGCGCAGCCAGGCGGCGAGGGGAACGCCGAACCCCTGCTTCGGATAGCGCATCAGCTTCTCCGGCAACCAGGGGGCGACGGCCCGTTTGAGCAGCACCTTGGTCTGGCCGCCGCGCACCTGGTACGCGGCGGGGAGGCGTGCCGCCCACTCCATCAGATGATGGTCGAGAAAGGGGGAGCGGGCCTCCAGGGAGTTGGCCATGGTCGTGATGTCGACCTTGACCAGCAGGTCGTGGGGGAGGTAGGTGACGGTGTCCACATCGAGGACACGGCCGAGGTCGGAGTCCGCCGACGAGGCGTCGAAGGCATCCTCCAGCAGCCCGTAGCTGTCCACGCCCGCCAGCCGCTCGCGGAGCGCGTCGCTGTAGATCTCCCACTTCTGCTCCGGTGTGAAGCACGACATCAGGCGCGGATAGCGCCGTGCGGGCGGCGTCGCGGCGAACTGCAACGTCCGGCCGAAGCGCCGGGCGAAGGATCCGAACCCGCTCCGCTCGACGATGAGAGAGCCGGCGCGGCCGGTCGCGGCCGCGAGGGCGCGAGGCATGCGTGGAATCCTTCTCGACTGGTTCATCACGGCATAGCGCCGGTAGCCGCCGAAGCACTCGTCGCCACCGTCCCCGTTGAGTACGACGGTGACGTGCTGCCGGCTCATCCGCGCGACGTAGAAGCTCGGAATCGCCGAGGAGTCGGCGAAGGGCTCGTCGAAGTGCCAGGCGAGGCGCGGCAGGACGTCCAGCAGGTCGGACGTCACGACGAGCTCGTGGTGGTCGGTCGAGTACCGGTCGGCCACCATCCGCGCCTTGTGGCGTTCGTCGTACCGGCTGTCCTCGAAGCCGACGCAGAACGTCTTGACCTTCTCCCGGCTCTGCATGGCCATGGCGGCCACGATCGCGGACGAGTCGATGCCGCCGGACAGGAACGCTCCGATGGGACGCTCGCTCACCATCCGGACGCGGGTGGCCTCCAGGAGCAGCTCACGCAGCCGCTCCTCCGCCTCCCGCTCGTCCACCACCGGCTCAGGCGCGCGGTCGAGGCGCCAGTAGCGCCGCACCGTCACCCGGCCCTGCTCCCAGATGAGCAGGTGCGCCGGCGGGAGCTTGTGCACGCCCTGATAGATCGACCAGGGCGCGGGGACGTACTGGTAGGTCAGGTAGTGATCCAGAGCGACCGGATCCACATCGCGGCGCATCGCGGGGTCCTGCGCGAGGGACTTCAGCTCGGATCCGAACCAGATCGAGGCCCGGTCGGACCGCCAGTACAGCGGCTTCTTCCCGATGCGGTCCCGGGCCAGGATCAGCCGCTGCCGGGCGCGGTCCCAGACGGCGAAGGCGAACATGCCCCGGAGCCGGTGCACCATGTCGGCGCCGTACTCCTCGTACAGATGGACGAGGCACTCGGAGTCCCCGGCTCCGCGCAGGCGATGTCCCTGCTGGGCGAGTTCCTTCCGGAGCTCCGCGAAGTTGTAGATCTCGCCGTTGAAGACCGCGACGACATCGCCGTTCTCGCTGTAGACGGGCTGGTCGCCGTTCGCCACATCGATGATCGCGAGCCGTCGCATGCCGAGCGACGCGTGCTCGTCGTCGTGGAAGCCGGAGCCGTCGGGACCCCGGTGAACGATCACGTCGCACATGCGCCGGACGAGATCGGGGTCGGGGCGTGACGTGGACGCCATCCCCGCTATCCCGCACATCTACTTGACGCCGCGGATCACGTGAAGCCCGCGGCGCCGCTGGATCGACACCTCGTGCAGGGCCAGGTCCTTGGCCCACCGCGCGAGACGCCGGCGGGTCTGCGGTCTCTCGTATCGCGGCGCGAGCCAGTCGAAGGTGTCCAGCACCGACCAGTTGCGCATCGTCCGGGCGTCCTTCAGACCCAGATGGCGATGGGTCGCCACCGGGACGAGGCGTGCCAGGCACGGCCCGGCCTTCGGGACGGCGCCGAGGGCCAGGGAGATCGGCAGCAGCCGTGGCACGGCGCTCTCGACCATCCCGTAGAGCCTGGCCGGAGGAATGCTCCTGGTGAACGGCCGCAGCAGCTGTCTCGGGTGCGGATAGGCGATCAGCGCGGCGTACACGTCGATGCAGAACCGGCCTCCCGGCCGCAGATAGCGGAAAAGCGTCTTGAACGTGCGTTCCACGTCGGGCGTGTGCTGGATGACCCCGAAGCAGAACAGGAAATCGAACGACTCCTCCGGGAAGGGCATTTCGTAGATGCTGGCCTGGACGAGCCGCAGGTCGGGGAAACGGCCGTTCGAGGCGGCGTTCGCGTGTACGGCGCTCGAAATGTCGAACGACGTCACGAGGGCACCCGTCTCGCACAGCACCTCGGTGAAACGCCCGGCGCCGCTACCGCATTCGAGCACCGTCTTTCCGCGCAGCTCGCCGGCGGTCCAGCCACTCGCGCCCAGCAGCCGATCGCGGGAGATCGGCATGCCGGAATGGGAATCGAGTTGCGTCAGACGATGCCGGTTCCACTGGTATCCGAATCCTTCGGCGTAGTTGTCCGGAGGAACGAACCGGGGGATGCCGTGGTCGATGGGGTACGCGACCCGGCACGCGTCGCAGCGCAGCTCGCTCCCGTTGCGAAGCGCACCGTGGCAGCGGGGGCAGCGCAGCGCGTGGTACCAGGGAATCCCGACACCCGTGTCGCCGGGCACATGTTTCGAAAGCGTCATCAGACTGCCAATCCAGCGAGAAAGGAAAGGGGCCACGCGCGGCCGGGTCTTGGATTACCAGCCCATACTACGGAACGTGACCGCATAGTTGCGTTCACGTGGTGGCCGTGTCTCCGGGCGTGCCGCCGTGACCGGGCGAGAGACCGCGCCACTTCGGCATCCGCGCCTTTTGCCCGGTAATGCGCGACCTCTTGACCTGGACAAAGGCTGGTAAGAATAGCGTTGAGGCGGAGCGTCCATGTGCTTCGGGTGATGCTGCGGTTGCCACGCTTGCGCGCATGACCACGACTCGGCCTCTTCGTCCTTCTTCGCCACGCCCACGCGCGACCGGGCCGCATACCCGGGAGGTCCGTAAACGGACGTGGACGCTCTGGGTGGCGTTGCTCGTCTGCGGGGCGGTCGTGGCCGCCATCGGACCTCTCGGAATCGGCCGGGCGACGAAGTCGCTCGCGAACGCCGGCCGGGTCGCCAACGTCCGGCCGGAGGTCATCCCGGCCGCCGGGAAGAAGGCGGGCGGCTCCGGGAAGGCGCACCGGACGAAGAAGCCGGCGGACTCGCGCGGGCCGAAGAAGCGGGCGCGATCCCCGAAGGCGCAGGGGCCCGAGGATGTGGCGCGCAGCCTGCGGAGAACGCGGAACCTGGAGAAGGCGGCGGCCGGCTTCCAGAAGGCGCACGGGCGGGGAAAAGGGGTCGGCTTCCAGAGGGCGCAGCAGCAGGGAGGCGCACGCGGCGGGCGCGCGGCCGCCTGCCCGCCGACCTCCGTCATCTGCATAGAGAACAGCCTCCCGGGCAACCCCGCCTCCGAGTGGGACGTCCCCGGCGCCGGTGACAGCAACATCCAGGGCTACGCCACGCAGATGAGCGTCAACATCGGCGAGACCGTGCAGTTCAAGGTCGACACCAACGCGACCGCCTACCACATGGACATCTATCGCATCGGTTACTACAGCGGCATGGGGGCGCGCAAGATCGCGACGATTCAGCCCTCGGTGCCGCTACCGCAGACGCAGCCGGCATGCCTGACCGACCCGGCGACCGCCCTGGTCGACTGCGGCAACTGGGCGGTGTCCGCGTCCTGGGCGGTGCCGAACACCGCCGTCTCCGGCGTCTACATCGGCAAGCTGGTCCGCGATGACGGGACGGCCGGTGCCAGCCATGTGATCTTCGTGCTCCGGGACGACGTCCGGAACTCGGAGCTGCTGTTCAAGACCTCCGACGCCGCCTGGCAGGCGTACAACGCCTACGGCGGGAACAGCCTGTACTACGGGAACGCGCCGATCGGCCGCGCCTACAAGGTCAGCTACAACCGCCCGTTCACGACGAACTGCTGCACCTGCTGCCTGGGCGACAACAACACATGGTTCTTCACCATCGAGTACCCCATGGTCAGGTGGCTGGAGGCCAACGCCTACGACGTCAGCTACTTCTCGAGTGTCGACACCGCCGCACGGGCACCGCTCCTGCTCCAGCACAAGGTCTTCATGTCCGTCGGACACGACGAGTACTGGTCCGACGATATGAGAACAAATGTGGAGAACGCCCGAGATAACGGGGTCAATCTGGCCTTCTTCTCGGGGAACGAGATGTTCTGGAAGACCAGGTGGGAGCCCAGCATCGACGGCACGTCGACCGCGTTCCGCACGATGGTCTGCTACAAGGAGACACACGCCAACGCCAAGATCGATCCGAGCCCTCAGTGGACCGGGACGTGGCGCGATCCGCGTTTCTCCCCGCCGTCCAACGGCGGAAGACCGGAGAACGCCGTGACGGGGACGTTGTTCATGGTGAACGGCGTCGTGAACGACTCGATGACCGTGCCCGCCACCTTCGCCCAGATGCGGCTGTGGCGGAACACCTCCGTCGCGAACCTCCAGCCGGGCCAGGTGGCGACCTTCCCGGCGGGGACGCTCGGCTTCGAGTGGGACGAGGCCCCCGACAACGGATTCATGCAGCCGGGACCCGTGAAGCTTTCCAGCACGACCCTGGCGAAGCCGACGCAGTATCTGCTGGACTTCGGCAGCACGTTCGGCGCCGGGGTCGCCACGCACAGTCTCAAGCTCTACAAGACCGCGAGCGGCTCTCTGGTGTTCGGGGCGGGCACCGTCCAGTGGGCGTGGGGGCTGGACGCCAACCACACCTATCCGGGCACCCCCACCAGCATCGACATGCAGCAGGCGACGGTGAACCTCTTCGCCGACCTGTGCAACTGCCAGCCGGTCACGCTGCAACCTGGTCTGGTCCCGGCCACCCAGTCGACGGACACCGCTCCTCCGACCTCGGCGATCAGCAGTCCGTCGACCGGCGCCTCCTTGGTGGGCGGCACCACCGTCACCGTCCAGGGAACGGCGGCCGACACGGGTGGCGGGGTCGTGGCGGGCATCGAGATCTCCTTCGACGGCGGCACCCGGTGGTTCCAGGCCACCGGGCTCACCAACTGGCAGTACGACTGGGCCCCGCCCAACATCTCCGGACCGGTCGCCATCATGGTGCGGGCGGTCGACGACATCGGCAACCTCCAGGCGGTCCCGACCTCGATCACCGTCAACGTCACCGTGCAGTGCCCCTGCACGATCTGGCCGCCGACGGCCGTGCCCACCATCGTCTCGGCGAACGACACGAAGTCCGTCGAGCTCGGCGTGAAGTTCCGCGTGACCACCGCGGGGTTCATCAGAGGCATCCGGTTCTACAAGGGCACGACGAACACGGGCACGCACACGGGCGAACTCTGGACCTCCACGGGACAGTTGCTGGCCACCGCGACGTTCACCAACGAGACCGCGTCCGGCTGGCAGCAGGTGAACTTCTCGGTGCCCGTCCCGGTGAGCATCAACACCACCTACGTCGCCTCCTACTTCGCGCCGAATGGCAGGTACTCCTACGACCTCTCCTATTTCCAGACAGGCGTGGTGAACGGAGCGCTCACGGCGCTCGCCAACGGTGTCGACGGGGGCAACGGCGTCTACCAGTACGGAGCGACCAGCGTCTTCCCCACGAGCACGTACCAGGCCACCAACTACTGGGTCGACGTGGTCTACACGCCGTCCAACAGCCTGTGGGACAACTCGGCGGTTCCGGCCGTCGGCGCCGCGCCGGACTCCACCCCCGTCACGCTCGGCGTGAAGTTCCAGGCGAACACCACCGGAGAGATCAGGGGAATCCGGTTCTACAAGGGCGCGCAGAACACCGGCACTCATATCGGCGGCCTGTGGACCACCGGCGGCCAGTTGCTCGCCAGCGCGACCTTCACCAACGAGACCGCGTCGGGCTGGCAGCAGGTGAACTTCGCGACGCCCATCTCGGTCACGGCCGGCACCACCTACATCGCGTCCGCCTTTACGGCGTCGGGACATTTCCCGTACACGTTGCAGTACTTCAACACCCAGTACAGCAACCCGCCGCTCCTGGCGCTGGCGAACGGCGCGCAGGGGGGTAACGGGGTGTACAACTACAACGCGACCAACACGTTTCCCTCGAACTCCTACCAGGCCACCAACTACTGGGTCGACGTGGTGTTCGCGCCGTCCAACAGCCTGTGGGACAACTCGGCGGTTCCCGCCGTCGACTCGCATACCGATCCCAGTCCGGTCGTGCTGGGAGTGAAGTTCCAGGCGACCACCAGCGGGACGATCAGGGGCATCCGGTTCTACAAGGGCTCGCTCAACGTCGGCACCCATATCGGCAGCCTGTGGACCACCGACGGCCAGTTGCTCGCCAGCGCGACCTTCAGCAACGAGACCGCCTCCGGCTGGCAGCAGGTGTTCTTCGACACTCCTGTCCCGGTGACGGCGGGCACCACCTACGTCGCCTCGTACAACACGACGACCGGGCACTTCTCGTACACACTGCAGTACTTCAACACCCAGTACACGAACAACCCGCTCCTCGCGCCGGCCGACGGCGCGTCCGGCGGCAACGGCGTGTACAACTACAGCGGGACGAACACGTTCCCGTCGAACTCCTACCAGGCCACCAACTACTGGGTCGACGTGCTGTTCGACCCCAGCAGTTAGCCGCGGGTCCCCCCTCCCCCTGAGACGGGGGAGGGGGGAGGAGACGCCAGGTGGCGGGCGGGGAGACGGCGCCGGGCCAGGGTCCTGCAGCGCTACCTACGGGCGGCTGCCGTAGTTGACCGGCACCAGTTCGAGGAACATCTGGGAGGGGCGCCCGCCCATCCTCATCCTCACCAGGTCCAGGCCCGCGAACACGGAGGCGAGCAGCGGGAACAGCGGGTGCCGCGTCACCGGCCGCTCGGCCGATATCGTCACCCACCCCCGGCGCGCCAGCGCGGCCAGCACGCTGGTGCTCCAGAACGGCGCCCCCTGCGTGTAGGAGAACCGGCGCACGACGAACCCGCTCTCCTCGGCCAGCTTCGTGAAGTTCCGCCGGTCGAACAGGACCCAGTGCCTCGGGCAGTGGTAGCCACCCCAGTCGCGGTGCCGGAACAGCCGCGCGTCCCAGCTGTCGGTGTTCGGCGTCTTGATCAGAACCGTGCCCTGAGGGGTGAGATGGCGGCGCAGCGTGCGCAGCACCTCGCCAGGCTCGCTGACGTGCTCGATCAGGTTGATGAGAAGGATGAGGTCGAACCGGTCGTCCGTGGCGAAGTCCTCGACACGGCCGCAGAAGTAGTGGTGTCCCCGCGACACGGCCCGGGTGCGGGCTTCCGGGTCGAGGTCGACGACCTGCGTGAACGTGACGCGGGAGTCGAGCCCGCGTACCACGTCGAGCTGCCGGCCGTCTCCGCCGCCCACGTCCAGAACGCTCAGGCGGGTGCCGGACAGCCCGGACAGGATGCGGCGGAAGCGCAGGGCGTCCAGGGCGTCCTTGATCCGGTGGACGAACGACCGCTCCTCGGCGCTGTAGGCGTAGTAGTTCGGGGGATAGATCTGGCCGAGCCGGTCGATCGGCATGGGGTCGATGAACACGACGCCGCACGAGGCGCAGCGGTAGTAGTCGAATTCCTCGTCGGTGGTGCGGTACTCGACGTCGCGCGCCCGCGTCCACCGGCGTGCCGTGTCACCGTCACACGCCGGGCACGTGGGCGCCGGCTCGCCGCTGTACCGGCCCCCCGCCGCCCGCGGCGCGGTGGACTCGCTCATATCCGGTCCAGCTGGCGCCAGGCGCGGTAGTAGGTGGTCTGGCGCTGCCGCAGCAGAGGGGCGATCTCGGTGCCCATCAGGAATCTCTCCACTTCTCCGAGCCGGGTGAAGGACACGCTCGGGTCCCAGTGGTGCAGCAGGTGGCGGTTGAATCCCGCCGAGCCGAAGACCGTCGCGAACGGGCCGCCGCCGAAGAGCCGGTTCACCGGCCCGTGGGCGACGCGCCGATAATCGGTCCTGTCATCGGCGAACTCGCTGCGGTGTTCGAGCACCTGGCGCACCGTGTTGATCAGTGGCAGGAACACGAGCTGGCCGAGCACCCAGGAGACGGCCAGCGCGAACGCCCCCCGCCACAGGGCGCAGCCGACGATCGAGCCGTTGACCAGGCAGGCGGCCAGGAACACCGGGCCGAGGGACGCGGTCCTGCCGGTCTCCGCGGCCGGTGACTTGCTCCTCATCGTCTCGCGGTACTCCTTCAGGGCGCGGACCAGGCGGATGCCGGTGACCCCTTCGAGGAGGAACCGCGAATCGAGCGGAAGGAAGTAGCTGCGCTCGGGGTCCCGCGTCGTCCCGAGATAGCGATGGTGATCGAAATGCACCTTCCGGTACGCCCTGACGTCCATTCCGACGAGGCTCCCGACGAAGACGTTCGTCAGCACATCGCTGGCCCGGCGGGCAGGTGCGAGGTTGTAGTGGGCGCCTTCGTGGAGGTAGGTCGTCAGGTAGTGCAGGCAGAAGCCGATCGCGAGGCCGCCGGCGACGGCCGGCGCCATCGCGGCCGGCAGCCTGCCGGCGGCGGTGCTCCCCAGTGATGCGACCGCGGCCGCGGACAGCGCGAGTCCCAGGTGCCCCGCGAGAAGGGTTCCCCACACCACGCCCCAGCGCGGGCGCAGAGTACGGCGGAAATCCACGTATCGCCGGCCCGAGGCGTCGACCAGGGTGGACGGCCGCACCATGCCGATGTCGGCGACCGTCACCTCAGCCGGCATTCCACTCTCCCGCGTCGGAGGCCATGAGGCCGGAGGCCCCTGAGTCGCACGGGCGATGCGCTCTCGCGATCAGCGAGACCCCCGGCAGCGACCTGACCGGCAGGTACCGCTCGGCCACGACCACGGCGGAGAGGGCCATGTTGACGAGAGGTGGCGTCTCCATGACGTCGGACCCGGAGATGTGCTTCCTGCGGCGGGCGACGATCGGCCTCAGCAGGACGTTCCAGCTCCACATGCGCTCCAGGACCAGGCATTCCCCGATCATCAGCGCGCGCAGCCCGTCCCGGGTGTAGCGGCGGAAGTGGCCCGACGCGACGTCGTGCGCCGACCAGAGCGCCATGTCGCAGGGCACCGTGATCAGCGCGGTCCCTCCCGGCCGGAGTACGCGTACGAGCTCGCGGACTGCCCTGTCGTCCTCCTCGATGTGCTCCAGCACGTCGAACGCCAGGACGAGGTCGAAGTGCTCGTCGGGGAGAGGCAGGTGCCTCGCGTCGGCGTGGATCGCCGACAGGCCGCGCGTGCGCGCGAGTTGCACGGCGGTCTCCGAGAAGTCCGCGACCAGCGCGTCCCACCCGTGCTCGATGAGAACGCGGGTGTTACCACCCCCGGCCGCACCGATGTCCAGCGCCCGGCCCGGCCTGCCGAGCCGGCGCAGCTCACGGGCGAGGATGGCACGTCGCTCGCGGAACCACCAGTGCCGGTCCTCGAGTTCGAACGTGCGGCGGATCTCTGTGGCCTCCATGTCCCCTCCAAACGATCAGTGACCGGTTGTCTTCAGCGGGCGCCACCAGTCCAGGCGATCGCGGTACCAGGCCACGACCTCCGCCAGCCCCCGCTCGAAGTCGACCCGGGGTTCGAACCCCATCGCCCGGATCTTGGCGCTGTTCACGGAGTAGCGCCGGTCGTGGCCGAGCCTGTCCGGCACGCGGGCGATCCTCTCCTGGCTCACGCCGAACGCGGCGAGCAGCCGTTCGGCGAGCGCCCGGTTGGTGAGTTCCACCCCGCCGCCGATGTTGTAGATCTCGCCGGGCCGGCCCTTTTCCAGCACGAGCTGGATGCCCTGGCAGTGGTCGTCGACGTGGAGCCACTCGCGCACGTGGCCGCCGTCGCCGTACAGGGGGACCCGCAGCCCGTCGACCAGGTTGGTGACGAACAGCGGGATCACCTTCTCGGGGTGCTGGTAGGGGCCGTAGTTGTTGGAGCAGCGGGTGACCCGCACATCGAGTCCGTAGGTCTGGTGGTAGGCGCGGCACAGAAGGTCGGCTCCCGCCTTCGCCGCCGAGTAGGGCGAGTTGGGGAGCAGGGGCGCCGACTCGCTCCAGGACCCCACGGCGACGGACCCGTACACCTCGTCCGTGGAGACGTGGACGACGGTGGACACGCCGGCCTCCAGCGCCGCCTGCAGGAGCCGCTGGGTGCCCTGCACGTTGGTCACCACGAAGTCCGCGGCGCCGGTTATCGACCGGTCGACATGTGTCTCCGCCGCGAAGTTCACGATCGCGTCATGGCCGGGCACCACCTCGCCGAGCAGCCGGGCGTCGGCGATGTCCCCCTTCGTGAAGGCGTAGCGCGGGTGTCCGGCGACGGACTGGAGGTTCGCCTCGTTGCCCGCGTACGTGAGTTTGTCCAGCACCGTCACGTGAGCGTCGTCCCAGGCGGGGTAGGCGCCGGACAGCAGTGACCGCACATAGTGGGAGCCGATGAACCCGGCCCCGCCGGTGACCAGGATCTTCATGCCCGCACCTGCACCCTGCTGTGGTCGCCGACCATGAGCTGGAGCGTGTTGGGCACGCCTTCGGACCGGGTGATCTCGACGTTGCGGCCGATGAGGGAGTACGTCAGCCGTGAGACCCCCCTGATGGTGGAGTCCTGCAGAACGATGGCGTACTCCACCTCCGCGTCCTCCACCACGCAACTGTTCCCGATCGAGGTGTAGGGGCCGACGTACGAGCCGCTGATCCGGGCGTGGGCGCCGATGAGCGCGGGGCCGCGGATCACCGAGTTCCGTACCGAGGCCCCCGCCTCGATGACAACGCGCCCCGTGACGTCCGACAGCTCGTCCACGGTTCCGTGCGTCCGCGGGTCGATGGCCTCCAGGACGATGCGGTTGCATTCCAGCATGTCCTGCAGGCGGCCGGTGTCCTTCCAGTAGCCGCTGACGAGGTGCGAATGAACCCGGAAGCCGTTGTCGACGAGCCACGTGATCGCGTCCGTGATCTCCAGCTCGCCGCGCGCGGACGGCGAGATCGCCCGGACCGCTTCGTGGATCCGGGGGGAGAAGGTGTAGACGCCGACGATCGCGAGGTCACTGCGTGGATTGTCCGGCTTCTCCGCAAGCGCGAGGATCTCGCCTCCCGGCCCGAGCTCGGCGACCCCGTAGAACTGCGGTTCCGTGACCTTGGTGACCAGGATCTGGGCGTCGTAGTCGCCCTCGCGGAAGGCGTCGACCAGATCGGTGATGCCGCCCACCAGGAAGTTGTCGCCCAGGTACATCACGAAGGGCTCGTCGGCGAGGAACTCCCGTGCGATGAGCACGCAGTGGGCGAGCCCGAGGGGGGCCTCCTGCTGGATGTAGGTGACGTCGAGGCCGAACGCCGAGCCGTCGCCGACGGCGTCGCGAACCTCCCGGCCGGTGCTGCCGATGATGATGCCCACCTGGGTGATTCCGGCGTTCCTGATCGCTTCCAGCCCGTAGTAGAGCACCGGTTTGTTGGCGACGGGAACGAGCTGCTTCGCCGAGGTGTGGGTCAGCGGACGTAGCCTCGTACCCTTGCCGCCGGCCAGAACGAGCGCCTTCATCGCTGACCTCATCCTTCCCCGAGGAACACATGGCCACGGTGGGCCGGCTGTCGGCCCGAATCTATGGCCGACCGGATTCAGAGCTCCCGGACGACGTCCGCCTTTGCCGAAGAATGTGCGCCGGGTTGCCGGTACCAGGCATGCCTTCCCGCGACCGCGGAAGGTCCACGAGAGAGGATTGTGGCCGGCTTCTGGGAGATGATCGGGGGATCAATGTCGGTGTCGGTCGTCATACCGTGTTACCGCTCCGCGAGAACTCTTCCGGCGCTGGTGGGCAGGCTCATGCCGGTTCTCCGTCAGCTCTCCGTCCGCCACGAGGTGATCCTCGTCGTCGACGGAAGCCCGGACGACACCTGGAGGACCGCCGCCGAGCTCGCCTCCCGGGTCGGCGCCGTCCGCGCGATCCATCTCTCGCGCAACTACGGCCAGCACAACGCCCTCGTGGCGGGCATCAGGGAGGCGGTGTTCGACGTCGTCGTCACGATGGACGACGACCTGCAGCACCTGCCGGAGCAGATTCCGCTCCTGCTGGCCACTCTCGAAGGCGACCGGCTCGATCTGGTGTACGGCGTACCGCACGAGGAGGAGCACGGGTCCGTGCGAAGCCTCGCGTCCCGGTCGGTGAAGGGCGCCATGGCGGTCGCGCTGGGAGTGCGCGCCGCCCGCGCGATCAGCGCCTTCCGCGCCTTCCGTACGTGCCTGCGCGACGGATTCGAGGAGCTGTCGGGACCACACGCGTCCATCGATGTGGCTCTGTCCTGGGCGACCACGCGGGTGGGCTCGGTCAAGGTCCATATGAGCGAGCGCCACCACGGGCGATCCGCCTACACGCCGCGCCTGCTCGTCCGGCACGCGATGAACATGCTCGTCGGTTACAGCACCACGCCCCTCCGGGTGGCGAGCTGCCTCGGGTTCCTCGTCGGTGTCGTGGGCCTGCTCCTCGGCTGCGCCGTTCTGTGGAGCTTCCTCGCGGGCGACACCACGGTGGCCGGATTCACCACGATCGCCTCGATGGTCGCCATCTTCTCCTCCGCCCAGCTGCTGTCCATCGGAGTCCTCGGCGAGTACGTCGGCCGGATTCACGGCAACGGCATGGGCCGGCCCACCTATGTGGTGCGTGAACGTGCCGGCTCACCGGCCTCCGCCGACGTCCCCTGGCAGCCGGGCGGAGTCAAGTAGCACAGCGTTCAGGGGATGAGCCTGCTCTTGACCAGGTGAACCGTGAGGACGGCCCGCACGGGCTCGAACCCGTATCTCGCCCACGCCTTCTGCACCCGGGTGTTGTGCCCCTGGGTGGAGATGAGGATCTCTTCGGCGCCGCGGGCCAGCGTGCCGTCCTCGATCCCCTTCAGCAGGTGCGCGTACAGGCCGCGCCCCTGCGCCTCGGGCACCACCCCGGCGAGCAGGATCTCCGTCCGCGGACCCCGCTCATCCAGCGTCGCGAGCCCGAGGTAGGCGTCCGCGGCCGCGGTCCCGAGCGCGAGGCATCTTCCCTCGGCGGCGGACCTCAGCGCCCATTCCTGGTAGCCGGCGAGTGCCTCGGTGGCGCCGAACAGGGGATTGGCCGAGTAGTGACTGCCGTAAGCGGCGAAGATCCCGGACACGAGCGAGGCCACGGCGGCCGCGTCGGTGATCCTGGTCGTCCGCAGGCCCTGTGACGGCTCGGGCCGGCGGCCCTCTCCCGCCCGCAGACGCCAGTACGAAAGGGAGTCGGCGAATATCGCGGTGCGGCCGAGCATGGCGAGCTTCGCGAACCAGTCGACCCGGTCCGCCGGGTAACGGAGCACGATGACGTCCGCCGCGGACCCGAGCACGGCTTCCCGGACCGTGGGGAACGAGGAGGGATGCTCGGGGTGGACGGTGAGACGATCGACCGAACACCCGAAACGAGCGGACTCCAGAGGTGAGGCCACGGCCCGCGCGCCGAGCCCGTCACGCCCCACCGTCAGCGCATCTTGTAAGTCTGGACGGCGTCGATCACCCGTGCCACCCCGGCCTCGCTGAGATCGGCGAACAGCGGCAGCCGTACCAGGCGGTCGGCGACCTGCTCGGTGACGGGGCAGCCGCCCGGGGCCACGCGCCCGTACCGCAGGGCGGCGGGAGCGGTGTGCAGCGGCTGGTAGTGGAACGCCGCCTGTACGCCCCTGCCGGCCAGGTGGTCGATGAGCGCCTGGCGGTTCCGCAGGTCAGGGAGGAGCAGGTAGTACAGATGGGCCGGATGCTCGCAACCATCCGGGACCACCGGCTGGGAGACCTCGTGCTTCGCCGCCCAGCCCGCCAGTTCCTCGTGGTACCGGCGCCAGATGGCGTGGCGGCGGAACTGGATGTCGTCGAAGCACTCCAGCTGGGAGGTCAGTTGCGCGGCGAGCACGTCGGACGGCAGATAGCTGGAGCCGATGTCGATCCACCGGTACTTGTCCACCTGGCCGCGGAAGAACCGGCTGCGGTCCGTGCCCTTCTCCCGGACGATCTCGGCTGGGGCCACCAGGGCGGCATCGTTGAGTAGCAGCGCGCCGCCCTCGCCGCACTGCACGTTCTTCGTCTCGTGGAAGCTCTGCGCGGCCATGCGGCCGAACGACCCGAGCGGCCGCCCCCGGTAGTACCCGCCGAGCCCGTGCGCGTTGTCCTCGATCAGAGTGAGGCCGTGCCGCTCGGCGATCTCGCCCATGGCCTCCATCGCGCAGGCGACACCGGCGTAGTGGACGACCACGATGGCCCGGGTGCGGTCGCTGATCGCGGCCTCGACCAGCCTCTCGTCGAGGTTGAGGGTGTCGGGCCTGCAGTCGACGAACACCGGCACCGCCCCGCGCAGGGCGTAGGCGTTGGCCGCCGACACGAAGGTGAACGACGGCACAATCACCTCGTCGCCGGGTCGCAGATCGAGCAGGATCGCCGACATCTCCAGCGCGTGAGTGCAGGACGTGGTCAGCAGGACCTTGCACGACCCCGTCATCTCCCGCAGAAGTTCGGCGGCCCGCCGGGTGAACGGCCCGTCGCCGGAGGTGGATCCCTGGCGCAGGACCTCCGCGAGGTAAGGGAGCTCGTTCTTCGAGATATGCGGTCGATTGAATGGAATGGTCGCAAGACCGGTCATGCTCACCATCGCATTGAACAATGACCGGACTTGCCGACACGCGAGGTGACCGCACCGCGTGGAAAGCTCTTACCCAAGCCTTACGCCCACATCGCGGAGCCGCCCTCCCGGCTCACCCCGGTGCGCAGCTAGCTGGTGGTGAACACGACGTCCACCCAGTAGTTCGCGGATTGGTAGCTGCTGGTGGGGAAGGTGTTCGCCGCATTGTAGAGATAGATTCCGTTTCCGCCCTCATCGCCGTCCGCCAGGGCGTACAGGGAGCCGCTCGTGTATTGAGAAGTGAAATAGGGGGCTGTGGCCGAAAAGAACCCTGATGTGGTCTGGTAAGAGGCTATGTAGGTGGTGCCGGCGGTGATCGGCACGGGGGTGGCGAAGTTCACCTGCTGCCAGCCGGACGCGGTCTCGCCGGTGAAGGTCGCGCTGGCGAGCAGTGAGCCGCCGCTGGTCCACAGGCCGCCGGTGTGGGTGCCGGTGTTCATCGACCCCTTGTAGAACCGGATGCCGTCGATGGTCCCGTTCGTGGTGGCCCTGAATTTCACGCCGACCACGACGGGCCGGGAGTCCGGTACGGACGGCACGGCCGGGGTGGCCGATTTGTCCCACAAGCTTTTCGACGGCACGAAGACGACGTCGACCCAGTAGTTGGTGGACTGATAGGTGCTGGACGGGAAGGCGTTCGTCGAGCCGTAGTTGTAGACGCCGTTGCCGCCCTCCGCGCCATCCGCGAGTGCCAGCAGCGGGTCATTCGTGTATTGCGTGGTGAAGTACTGCAGCGTGTACGAGAAATGCCCGGTCATCGTGAGATAAGACGCGATGTAGGTGGTGCCGGCGGTGATCGGCACGGGGGTGGCGAAGTTCACCTGCTGCCAGCCGGACGCGGTCTCGCCGGTGAAGGTCGCGCTGGCGAGCAGTGAGCCGCCGCTGGTCCACAGGCTGCCGATATGGGTGCCGGTGTTCGGGGAGCCCTTGTAGTACCGGATGCCGGTGATCGTGCCGTTGGCCGTGGCCTTGAACTTCACGCCGAGCACGACGGGCAGAGTGTCGGGATTGGCCGCGACGGCCGGCACGGCCGTGCTGTCCCAGAGAGTGCTCGTGACGACCTGGAGCACCTGGGCCGACGTGCTCGGGGCGAAGTGGATGATCGCCTGTCCGTCGGGGGTGTCGCCGCCCAGGTAGACGGCGGTGATCGGATGCTGTCCCGCGGCGAGGCTCGAGATCGTGAGCACGGCCGGTCCAGAGCCGGACTGGTTGGCGGAGCCGATGATGGTCGCGCCGTCCTTGAAGGCCACCTGACCTTGCGGAACGACCGAGCCGGAAACCGCGCTGACCGTGGCGGTCAAGGTGATCGACTGTCCCCTCTGGGCGGGGTTGGCCGACGTGGTCAGCGTGGTCGTGGTCGGAGGGTCGTTCGGGACGGTGACGCGGGTCTTCGGAGGGTTGCTGGTGCCCTGAAGGGCCGCCGTGCCGTTGAGGGCGAAGACCCGGCCGAAGACGGCGGCACCGCTGCTCACCGTGACGGAGTTCGTGGCCAGGACGTTCCCCCGGAAGGTGCAGAGCGTGCCAAGGGTGCCCGAATCGGTGAGCTGCCAGAACACGTTGTTCGCTTGGGCGCCGTTGACGAGGTTGATGTTGCTGGCGTTCGCGGTGGTGAGGGTGGCGGCTCGGAAGATGAAGACGGCATCCGGGTTGCTCTGCGCGTCGAGCGTGAGCGTCCCGGTTATCTGGAAGTTCCCGCCGGTGGGGGTGTAGACCCCGGGCGTCTGGGTGGTCCCGCCGAGTTCGGCGGCGACGGTGACGACGGGAGTGCGCCCGGCGACGTCATTGTAGGCGGCGACCAGATCGCTCTTGGCCGCCGAGGCGGTGGCGTCACCCGCGTGCGTCGCACCGCTCACGGTGCCGGGCGGGAAGCCCGTCACCGAGGTGCCGGGGCTGACTCCGAGATCTCCGGTGATCGCGGTGAGGTCGGTGTTCGTCACCGCGGTGCCGGCCAGCACCCCGAAGGACGCGGCGCTGCCGAGGTTCACCGGTGACTGTGCCGCGCTCGCGCCGGATGGGGTCGTGACGACCATGAACATCGCGAGGAGGGCGGCGAGGGCGGCGGCGAGGCATGACCTGCCGACGCGTGGACGGATGGAGGAGATGCTGGCGCTGTGCCTGGGCTTCGACATGGCAATCAACTTTTCGACGACGAGGTGCTTGGTCAGTGGCCGGCCTGAACCGTGCTGAGGCGCGGCCTCGTGATCGTGGCGGAGCAGGTGTCCGAGTCGTCTTCTGTCGTGCATGGCGGAGAAACGGGTGTTACGCAGATGGGCAATTCATCGGATACGTAACAGTTGCGCCTTTAATGGTGTCGACTACGGGGCTACGTTCGATCATTGGAAATTTCTGGTGACGTGCTGTGTTGCCTTTACTCCCGCATGGCCTTATCTCCAATACTTCAAAGGGCCCGAATAGGCTTCGCGTGCTTTATATGGTGATTTAAGGGAGTTTGGCATTCGACCCGTTCAAGCGAGGCGGTGGGGAGGCGCCCGGTATGCGCGAGTCGCTAGCTCCCGCGGTTGAGCACCTGCTGGACCAGTACGGGCGACTGGCTCGGTGTGAAGTGGACCCACTGCTCGTTGACGGCGGTGCCCCCGCTGACGTACACGGCGGTCATCTGGCGTGGGCCGACGGAGAGTGCGGAGGTCGTGAACGTCGCGACCGCCGAACTGTTGAGCGGCGCCGAGCCGATGACGTTGGCGCCGTCCTTGAAGCTCACCACCCCGGTGGGGAGGAACGAATCGACGTTCCCGTGCACCGTGGCGGTGAAGGTCACGGGATCGCCCTGCTGTGAGGGGTTCGGCGAGGAGGTCAAGGTCGTGCTGGTCGGCGGGTCGTTCGGGGTGGTGACGCGAGTGGCCGGCCCGGTGGTGGTGCCGTCGATCGTGACCATGTTGTGGAGGGCGATGGTGCGGCCGTACATGGCCGTGCCCGTGGTCACCGCGATCGAGTTCCTCGCCAGGAGGTTCCCCCGGAAGGTGGCGTACCTTCCCAGGGTCGCCGAGTCGCCCACCTGCCAGATGACGTTGTCCGCCTGGGCGCCGTTGACGAGGTCGATGTTGCTGACCCTGTCCGTGACCAGGGATGTCGCCTGGAAGATGAAGGTGGCGTTCGGGTCCGCCTGGGCGTCGAGGTGGAGCGTCCCGCTCAGGGTGAAGACGCCGCCCGGCGTGCGGTAGACGCCGGGGGTCATCGTCGAGCCGTTGCCGAGGACCGAGGGCACGGTCGCCGTGGGCGTCCGGCTCGCGGCGTCGTTGTAGGCGGCGACCGCGGCGGCCATCTCCCTTCGCGCCTCGGCGTCGTTCAGATCGATGGATCCCCGCACCTGGCCGGGCGGGAAGCCGCTCACGAAGGTTCCGGGGGTCACGTTGAGATCCCCGGTCACCGTGACCTTGTTCGTGCCGGTCACCGCCGTCCCGGCCATGACCGCGCAGTCCATCGCATAGCCGAGATCGACAGGTGGCACCGCGGCACCCGGACCGCGGGACGCGCCCGCCGTGGCGCTCGAAGCGCGCGGGGCGGCCGGGCCGATCGCCACGGCGCCCGAGATCGGCGGAGCGAAGGACGGGACCGCCATGACGATGACCGAGACGATCACCGCCGACCGGGAACGACGGGTATTCCTGCCGAGAATACGCGGGCAACTGGTACTTATCATCTGTCGTTCCTTCTCCGGTATCAATGCCATTTGAATCGGCGACTCACGTCACTATCGCCGGTCTTGCGGTGCATGGCCGAACGACACGCCCGGATCGCCGCGGGATCGACGTTATAAGAAGGCCCGCCTTTTACAGTCGTTCCTGTACTTTTTCGAAACGCCGGGGGGATCTGAAATGGGAGACAAGCTGGTCGTCGTCGGGCAGGGTTATGTGGGCCTGCCTTTGGCGATGCGGGCGGTCGAGACCGGATTCGACGTCGTGGGCATCGACGTGGACGAGTGGCGTGTCAAGCGGCTGAACGCCGCGGAGTCCTATGTCGAGGACATCAGCGGCTACGTGCTCGCCGCCGCGCATTCTTCCGGCCGTTATCTCGCCAGTACGGACTACGCCGACGCGGAGGGGTTCGACGTCTGCGTGATCACCGTGCCCACGCCTCTCCGCGACGGCGCTCCCGACCTGCGTCACATCGGCTCGGCCGGCGAGTCCATCGCGCCGCTGGTGCGGCGGGGCGCCACGGTGATCCTGGAGTCCACCACCTATCCGGGCACCACCGAGGAGCACCTGCGTCCGCTGCTCGAGGCAGGCTCCGGTCTGCGCACGCCCGAGGACTTCTTCCTCGGTTACAGTCCGGAGCGGATCGACCCGGGGAACGGCCGGTGGCGGCTCGACAACACGCCTAAGGTCGTGTCCGGCATCGACGAGGCTTCCCTGGACCGGATCCAGGCGTTCTACCGGCGAATAGTGCAGGAGGTCGTCCCCGTCTCCTCACTGCAGGTCGCCGAGCTCTGCAAGCTTCTGGAGAACACCTTCAGGCATGTCAACATCGCCCTGGTCAACGAGTTGTCCATCTTCGCGCAGCAGCTCAGGATCGACGTCTGGGAAGCGATCGACGCCGCCTCCACCAAGCCGTTCGGCTACATGCGCTTCACCCCCGGGCCCGGCGTCGGCGGTCACTGCCTGCCGATCGACCCGTCCTATCTGTCATGGAGGGTCAAGCGCAGCCTGGGGCACAACTTCAGGTTCGTGGAGCTGGCGAACGACATCAACGACCACATGCCGGACAACGTCGTGCAGCGGCTGAGCCTCGCGCTCAACCAGAGGCGCAAGGCGATCAACGGCAGCCGGGTCCTCGTGCTCGGGGTCGCCTACAAGAAGAACGCGGGAGACTGCCGCGAGTCGCCCGCGATCGAGGTGACCAAGGCCCTGTGCAAGCTCGGCGCGGATGTGAGAGTCGTGGATCCGTATGTCGACAGCTCCCTGCTTCCGGCTGAGATGGACATGGTGCGGCTCACCGAGACAGAGCTGGCCCAGGCGGACGCGGTCCTGGTGCTCACCGACCACGACTGCTTCGACTACGGCCTCGTGCAGCGGGCGAGCCCCTTCGTCTTCGACGCGCGCAACCGCTGCAGGGGCCCCAACGTCGAGTGCCTGTGAGTCCGGATGCCCGGCCCCCGGGGCGATCGCCCGGGGGCCGGGCGCCTGAGGCTCGCGCCGGTCAGCGGCCGATGCCCGCGGAGACCCGGCTGACCACGCCACGCGGCACGTACCTCGCGATCGCCGCGATCACCTTGTACCTCGGGTCCGGCACGCTCACGGGCAGGCCGCGGGCGAAGTCGCGCATGGCGGCGTCGACCACGCGATCGGCGGAGAGCCAGAGGAACCCGGGAATGCCGGAGGTGTCGATCGCCGCCCGCTCGTGGAACTCGGTCCGCACGAACCCCGGGCAAAGGGCCATGACGCGCACGCGAGGCTCCGGGACCCGCAGGGCGAGCGACTCGCTGAAGGTGACCACCCAGGCCTTGGAGGCGCTGTACGTGCCGTGCGGGAAGAACGCCGCCACGGAGGCGACGTTGATCACTCCGCCGCGGCCCCGCGCCCGGATGGCGGGCAGGGCGGCCATCGTCAGCCGCAGCACCGCCTCGCAGTGCACGCGCAGCATGGTCACCTCGTCGGCCACCGGCACGTCGAGGGCCGCGCCGGAGTGGCCGAAACCGGCGTTGTTGACCAGCAGGTCGACCCCCTCGCGCAGCCGCTTCTCCACCGCGGTGACCCCCTCGCCGGTGGCGAGGTCGGCGGCGAGCACCTCGGCCGCCACGCCGTACCGGCGGTGCAGCTCGGAGGCCGCCGAGGTGAGTCGCTTCTCGTCGCGGGCGACCAGCACGAGGGAGAACCCGTCGGCGGCGAGCCTGCGTGCGAAGGCGGCGCCGAGACCGGCGGTCGCGCCCGTGATCAGTGCGGTAGGCATGAACGCAGACTAGCGACCACAGGTCGCGTGTACTCCCTAGAGGGTCTCGTCCCGGGCGGAGCGGTGGGGGATCTTCTCGGCGGGGACCACGCCCATGCGGCCCGCCTGGAAGTCCTCGAAGGCCTGGACGATCTCGTTCCGGGTGTTCATCACGAACGGGCCGTACCGGGCGATCGGCTCCTTGATCGGCAGCCCGCCGAGCACGAGGATCTCCCATCCCTGCGCGCTGGCCACCGGCTGGGAGTCCGCCGCACGCAGTGTCAGCGCCTCGCCGCGCGGGCCGAAGGTGGCCAGCCGGCCCTCGTCCAGCGCGGTGTTGGCGGTGCCGACGGTGCCCCGGCCGCTGAGGACGTACACCAGGGCGTTGAAGTCCGCCGGCCACGGCAGGTCCAGCCGTGCGCCGGGGGCGACGGTCGCGTGCAGGTAGGTGATCGGCGTGTAGGTGATGCCCGGCCCGTCGTGCCCGGCGAGCGATCCCGCGATGACCCGGACCAGGGAGGACCCGTCCTCGCTCGAAAGGAGCTTCACGTCGCTCCGATTGATGTCCTGGTAGCGCGGCGCGACCCACTTCTGCGCGCGGGGCAGGTTGACCCACAGCTGCACGCCGTGGAAGAGGCCGCCCGAGGCGACCAGCTCCGGCGGCGGCTGCTCGATGTGCTGCAGTCCGCTTCCCGCGGTCATCCACTGCGTGTCGCCGTCGGAGATCAGGCCGCCGCCGCCCGTGGTGTCCCGGTGCTGGAAGGCGCCGTCGATGATGTAGGTCACCGTCTCGAAGCCGCGGTGGGGGTGCCAGGGCGTGCCCATTGCCTCGCCCGGCGCGTACTCCACCGCGCCCATGTGGTCGAGCAGGAGGAAGGGGTCGGCCAGCGAGAGGTCGACGCCCGGGAAGGGGCGGCGCACGGCGAAGCCCTCCCCCTCCAAGTGGTGCTCCGCGGTGATGACCCTCGCGACCGGACGCCAGGCCGTGGTGGCCTCGGGCAGCCGCGGGAGCCTCGGGAGGGTCAGGGTGTCAGCGGTGACGGCAGGCATGGGAGCCCTTCTTCCTTGGCTGTGACGTGCGCCGCCACACCTTCCCGGTATGGCGTCGCGCCTCGTGGACGAGGATACTCCGCACAACAGAAGTTGATGTTTCAACTATTCCCGCGAACCTGAGGCCGGGCTGTGTAACAAGACGAGCTAACTTTCCGGAAAGATTTGGTCAAGATTTCCAAAATCTTTGCAGGGGAGGATGCCGGGAAAGCGGGCACAACAACCATGTTGACCCGCAAGGCGGAGGTAAGGCCCCTGTGGAAAGAGCGCGGGTGGGGTCTCGGTTGATCATGTCGGCGGCGACTGCTGCTGTCCTGGTCACCGGGCTGGCCGGTTGTGGTGGTGCCGATTTCACGTATGTCATGGGCAACGACGGGCAGAGCTACTTCAAGGTGCCCGCCACGTGGCAGAAGGTAGACCAGAAAGCGCTGGACCGGAAGGTCTTCGGTGACATGGCCTCCGCCACCGCCCAGGTACGAAAACGGCTCTCCTGGACGGTCGCCTACGACGGCTTCAGCAGGCCGTCGGCCGACCACCTGCTGGACTCCGAGGGCTCCGAGGAGCCGTTCGCCTTCGCGATGGTGTCGAACCTCACCGAGTCGGAGCGGGACGCGGTCTCCCTGGACGTCCTGCGCAACGCGGCGATGCTGCCGGTCGTGGTCAGCGACGACCTCCGCAAGCAGATGGAGGACACCCCCGCCTATCCCTTCAAGGACTTCGAACTCCTCAGCGACGAGGTGCTCCCACCCCAGGACGGCGTGCGAGGCGTCCACCTGGTCTACAACTTCAAGGTGCTCGGAGGCCCGGTTCAGACCTTCGACCAGACCGCCTACCTCGCCGCGGACGGCAGTCGCGTATCCGTCCTCCTCATCCGCTGCTCGGCCACGTGCTACCAGAGCCGGACGCAGGAGCTCGACAAGATCGCGCAGTCCTTCAAGGTCAAGCGAATTCCCGGGTGACCGGGTGAGGAGCCCCGATGACACACGCCCCAGCGCCTGAGCAGCCCACGGGGCTGCGCGCTCCCGACTCCGGGCCCGACTCCACCACCAGGCGCACCATGGCCTTCTGGGACCGGATCAAGATCCTGCTCGTGCTGGTGCTCGCGTTCCTCGTGCTCGTCTGGCATGACATGGCCTCGTTCGAGGGGATCATGCCGTTCGGCGACGCCGCGCGGACGATCGCGGCGAGCCGGGCCGGTTCGATCATCATGGCGCTGATGGCCGCGGAGCTCGTACGGCAGTTCCACTTCCTGATGAGCGAGCGGTCGGCGTCTTACCACCGCTTCTGGACCACGAAGGTCTTCGGGGGCTTCGACGGGTGGACGCGGCGCCGGTTCAGCGACTGGAACCGCTACCGCATCGCCAGGGCCATGAAGTGGCTGTTCTGGATCGCGCTCCTCGCGCTGGTGCTGGGCCAGATCCTCGACGTCTCCCCGGCGCTCGCGCTCTTCCAGGCGCCCGCCCTGCTCTGGCAGGTGCTCCCGTACGGGCTGCAGCTCGCTTTCGGGTTCTTCTTCGTCATCATCCAGTTCGTCGGGCTCTTCTGGTTCATGTCCAGGGGCGGCGTCGAGACCTACTTCCCCGACGACATCAAGACCCGGTTCTCCGACGTGTGGGGCCAGGACCATGTCGTCGAGCGCGTGAAGGAGAACATCGTCTTCCTGGAGAAGCCCGACGAGATCGAGGACAAGGGCGGGTACGTGCCGAGCGGCCTGCTCCTGTGGGGCCCGCCCGGCACGGGCAAGACGCTGATGGCCGAGGCGGTCGCGGGCGAGACCGGGCGGCCGTACGTCTTCGTGGACCCCGGCGCCTTCGTCAACATGTTCATGGGCATCGGCATCCTGAAGGTGAAGTCACTGTTCAGGAAGTTGCGCAAGCTCGCGCTCAGGTACGGCGGCGTGATCGTCTTCTTCGACGAGGCCGACTCGCTCGGCCGGCGCGGCGCGCTCGCCCAGCAGGGGCCGCCCGGAGGCGGCGGCTTCGCGGTGGGCGCCCCGTTCCGGACCGACGGCTGCCACGGGTTCACGTACCTGTCAGGCGAGACCAGGAACGTGCTCACCAGGCACGCGCTCGGCCCGGTGGCGCCCGAGCCCGGCCGCGACCGCGTCGTCTCCCCGATGGGCATGATGGGCGGCGGCGGCGACCAGGGCACGCTGCAGGCGCTGCTGACCGAGCTCTCGGGCCTGAAGAAGCCGCGCGGGTTCATCAACCGCTACGTCAGGCGGCTGCTCGGCATGCGGCCCAAGCCGCCGCCGAAGTACCGCATCCTTGTCATGATGGCCACCAACATGCCGAACTCGCTCGACGAGGCGCTGCTGCGGCCAGGCCGCATCGACCGCATCTACAAGGTGGGATACCCCTCCAAGGCCGGGCGTGTCCGCACCTACCAGGGCTACTTCGACAAGGTGCGCCACGAGCTCACCCCCGAGCAGATGGACAAGCTGGCCACGATCACGCCGTACGCCACGGGCGCCACCATCAAGGACCTGGTGAACGAATCG
This sequence comes from Sphaerisporangium viridialbum, assembly GCF_049674955.1. Taxonomy (GTDB): domain Bacteria; phylum Actinomycetota; class Actinomycetes; order Streptosporangiales; family Streptosporangiaceae; genus Sphaerisporangium; species Sphaerisporangium viridialbum. The sequence continues at coordinate 3,054,721 of NZ_CP187232.1, forward strand.
CTCATCACGGCCATCCGAGGCGGGCGCGAGGTCATCACCTGGGCGGACGTCACGACCGCCAAGCGGCTGAAGCAGCTCGGCCCGCCCGAGGACGTCGAGTACATCGAGCGCGAGCGCCACGCGGTGGCCGTGCACGAGGCCTGCCACGCCGTCGCCGCCTACCGCACCCGCCAGCACCTCGAGATCGACATCGCGACGATCGAGAAGGGCGCCGACTACCTCGGCATGGTCTCCAGCATCAAGCCAGAGGACCAGTTCACCCGCTGGCGCAGCGAGTACGAGTCCGACATCATCGTGTCGCTCGCCTCCCTCGCCGGCGAGCGCATGTTCTTCGGGGAGGACAACTCCTCCGGCGTCTCCGGCGACCTCGAAAGCGCGACCATGGTCACCGGCCTCATGGAGGCCTACTGGGGCATGGGCGTCGGCGTCGCCTCGCTGGCGGCGCTGCAGCAGCTCGGCATCAGGGACGGCAAGGCGGCCCCCCGGCCAGGCGGCACCGGCGGCATCGGGTACACCCAGGAGCCCGGCGGGCGCCGCGACCACCTCACCCCCGACATGCTGGCCGAGCGCATCGAGTTCAACCTCGCCAGGATCCTGAAGAAGACCGAGGACCTGCTGAAGGAGAACCGCCGCGAGGTGCTGCGCGTCGCGCACGCGCTGGAACAGCACAAGACGCTCAACGGCGACGACGTGATCGCGGTGATCGAGGGCACCCGCGGCCCGCTGGTCGACGGCTCGCTCTACACCTCGGAGGAGTTCGACGAGGAGCTGGAGGCCTACCACGAGGTCGCCGCCGCAGCCCACCGCACGCACAGCCACGTGACCTCACCGCTGCCCCGGCCGCGACCGGCCCGGCTTCCCCAGCCGGTCATCGCCGGTCAGGTCGTGCCGCAGCCCGGCCCGTACGGGGCCCCGCAGCCCGGCCCGTACGGCGCGCCACAGTCAGGCCTGTACGGCGCGCCGCAGCCTGGTCCGTACGGCGCGCCACAGCCGGGTTCGTACGGGGTCCCGCAGTCAGGGCCGTACGACCACGCGCCCGGCTCCGAGGTCGCCGACGGCCCGTGGTTCGCGCCGCCCGGCAACGGGCACCCCGCCGCAGTGGCTCCCTCGGCCAACGGGGGCACCTCGCCGGAGTTCATCCCGTGGAGCCCCGACCGGCCCCCGGCCGTCCCGGCGGATGTCATCCCGCCAGGTGCCGCCGCCCAGCCGGAGCCGCCCGGCCCGGCCCCGGCCGTGCGCCGGTCGCGACGGCCGGTTCTGATCGCCCTGGCGTCCGCCGCGGCGCTCGTGGTCTTCGTGCTCCTCGGGCTCGTCCTTTTCGCCGGCGGCCCGGCTCCGGGCGCGGACGGCACGGCGACGGCCTCCTCGACGGGCGGCATCGTGGCGCTGATCCTCGTGGGGGTGCTGCTGCTCGCCGGGGCGGGCGTCGCCGCCATCATGATCCGCGGCCAGCAGGCCGGGCGGATCAGGGCCGAGCAGTCCAGGGACCGCGCCGTCGAGCGGGCGCAACTGCTCGCGGCCGCCATGGAGCCCGAGACCGCGATGCGCCTTCTCGGCTACGACGGCCGCAACGGCCAGAACGGAGCCTGACGTCACGACGGCCGCGACTGACGTCATGACGGCCGCGGCGGCCGGAACGGAGGCTGACGTCACGGCGGCCGCGGCGGCCGGAGCGGAGGCCGCCGCCCGCTAGAGCCGGAACTCCAGGTCGGGGATGATCTCGGCGACGTCCATCTGGGCCTTCTGGAGGCGGCCCGAGTAGTCCCAGTTCATCGCCTGCCAGCGGGTGAACTGGTCGAGCACCCACACGCCCGACTGGCGGCTGCCGTTGCCCGACTTGCCGTTGCCGCCGAAGGGCAGGTGGGCCTCGGCGCCGGAGGTGGAGTTGTTGACGCTGACCATCCCCGCCCCGATGCCCGCGCGGAACCGGAACGCCGCCTTCGGGTCGGTGGTGTAGATCGAGGACGAGAGCCCGTAGCCGGGGCGGTTCGCCAGCTCGATCGCCTCGTCCAGGCTGCCGAACGACGCGACGCCGACGATGGGCCCGAAGGTCTCCTCCAGGAACAGGCGGTCGCCGTGGCGCAGGCCGTCCACGACCACCGGGTGGTAGTAGAGGCCTCCGGCGCCGTCGAAGCCGGCGCGCGGGTTGTCCGCCGTGATCCGCCCGGCCGGGCCGGTGACCACCTTGTGGTGCGGCTGGATCCAGCCGAGGTACTCCTCGTAGCGCTCGGCGAAGCGGTGGTCGAGCATCGGGCCGTAGAGCACCTCGCCGGCGGGATCACCGACCGTGGCGTCCTGTACGGCCCGGACGTACCGGCCGACGAACTCGTCGTGCACCGACCGGTGCACCAGCACGGTGCCGAGCGAGGTGCAGCGCTGCCCCGCGGTGCCGAACCCCGAGAACAGCGCGCCCTCCACGGCCAGGTCGAGGTCGGCGTCCGGCATGACGACCATGGGGTTCTTGCCGCCCAGCTCCAGGCAGGGCGACTGCAGGTGCCGCCCGCACAGCTCGCCGATACGGCGCCCGACGGCGGTCGAACCGGTGAAGCCGACCTTCTGCACGGTGCCCTCCGCGAGCGCCGCGTCGAGCCCGGCGAAGGTCGAGGCGCCGTCGGCGAACACGAGGTTCAGCACCCCGTCGGGCAGCCCGGCGGCCACGAACAGCCGGTAGAGCGCGTGCGCGGAGGCCGAGGCGTACTCGGCGGGCTTCCAGACCACGGCGTTGCCGCACAGCAGGGCAGGGACGAGATACCAGCTCGGCACCGCGACGGGGAAGTTGCCCGCCGTGATCACCGCGGCCACCCCGACGGGCACCCGGAAGGTGAAGAGGTTCTTGTCGGGCATCTCCGACGGGATGGTCTGGCCGTACATCCGCCGGCCCTCGCCGAGGAAGAAGTCGCAGGTGTCCACGATCTCCCTGACCTCGCCGAGCGCCTCGGCGTACGGCTTGCCGATCTCGTCGGTGACCAGCCTCGCCAGGGACTCGGCGTTGGCCTCGACCAGCCGGCCGATCGAGGCGACCACCCGGCCGCGGACCGGAGCGGGCACCCGGGCCCACTCGCGCTGCGCGGCGGCGGCCACGCTGCAGGCCCAGGCGAAGGCGGCGTGACCGGCGAGCTGGACCCGGGCCACGGTCTCGGCGGTCCTGGCAGGGTTGACCGAGTCGTAGGTCTTGGCGTTGGGGTCGTCGGCGGCCTTGCCACCGACGACGGAGACGATCTGTCGGGTCACCGTTGACCTCCTCGCATGGGCGCTTGCCTGCATTCTTCCGCCTGAGCACGGTTGACCCAACATGGCGGGCCCGGTTCCGGCGCTCCCGGCCGCGGCCGCGGTGATCGATCCACTGGCGGGCATATTCCCGCTGTGCTTGACATTTCCCATTGATTGCGCCTTTTGGCGTTTCTTTTTTGTGGTTTCATTGCTTCGCTCGCAGGACTCCTGATCAAGAAGCGGGTACGCAGGGATCAATCGCTCCGCTCATCTCGGAAACGGCCCGAATTCCCGGGCCGCCGGTTTCGGGACGGCCGTGGAAACCGGCGCCGGCCGTCCAGATGAAAAGGGCGTATCCCGCCGTTTCTCTCGATTCGCACATCGAGCAGACATTGCCGTGATCCGGCTTCCTATCATCAGGAGGATCCATTGCGAAATTTTCGCCGACGCGCGTCGCTGGCCGCCGCCCTCGGCATCGTCGCCATCTCTCTCAGCGGTGTCCCCGCCCAGGCGGGCACCCTGGTCTCCACTGCTTCGCGGGCCGGTTCCGGCTGGGTGACGGCTGCCGGCCCTCTCGCCGTGCCCGCGTCCGCCTCCTTGACCGGACGGGCGCCCGCCGCGACGGAGGACCCGGACGAGACCGTCTGCACCGCGCCGTACGTCAATGAGGACCAGAGGCTCGGGCCGAAGAACCTGCCGAAGAACGGGGATCTGGGGAAGATTCTCAGCGGTTATGTGCCGCTCGGCGGACTCCCGCCGCAGAAGTTCCTCAACCGCTACTGGATCTGGGCGGCGTCCTCCTACCGCTATCCGCCCGACTTCGGTTTCGCCCATTCGGGGGGATACTCCAACGGCCGTCCGCTCATTACCGCGATGACGTTGCGCGTCGGCGAGAAACTCGATCGCTTCGGGGGCGAGGGCGGGGCCTTCCTGGCGCCGATCGGCACGCCGTTCTCCCAGCGCGGCATTCCCCCGACCAACCTGGAGACCTTCCCCGGCGCGCCGCAGTACCTGTGCAACTACCACACCTACCGGGTGAGCAGGGAGTTCGCGGTCGACTCCGGTCCGATCGCCTCGGCGTTCCAGCAGCCGGGCGGCGGCGACCAGTACCACCTGGTGAGCAGGCTCATCCCCGAGTCGCCCCAGATGCGCGACGAGGTGTCCGTGAACTGGCTGGTGGAGAACGGTTACCTGGAACGGCTGAACTGAGCGAGCTCGGGCGGCAGGGGGCCTTCGCGGGCACGGCGCCCCCTGCCGCCCCGAGCGGACGTACCGTGGCCGGGTCAGGCCGGAGACGAGCGGGCCCCCCGGCGGCGCGCGACGGCGCGGGCGACGAGCCGCCGTACGCGCGGTCCGTGCCTGCGCGCCCAGGCGCCCGCCCAGGCGAGCTGGTACCCGATGACACCGGCGAGGGTGGCGACCGCGTCGCCGGCCTGGAGGACGCCGTCGTTCCGCGTCAGGGTCGCGAGGGACCGGCCGGCCAGGGCGGCGACGAAGGGCAGCGAGATGGCGAGGAAGAGCCCGAGGCACAGGGCGGTCCCGGCGACGAGGAACCCGCTGTAGAGCCGGGTCGCCCGGCGCTCCCGCCGATCGATGCCCGCGAGCGGGTCCGCGGCCGGCCGGCGCGCGGCGCGGCGAACCGCGTACAGCAGGTACGCCGTGGCGCCCGCGTAGAGGTTGCGGCAGCCGGTGAGGTCCTGGATCACGAAGTACAGGTCGGTGCGCATGAAGACGAGGAACTGCAGGGCGAGCGCCGTCATCTCGGTCAGGGCGACGACGGACGGCAGCGGATGCGTGCCGAAGAGCGCCATCGCCGCGAGGCACCCGCCGAGGAGGGCGGCGTCCACGGCCATCCCGGCCAGGTAGACCGTGAGGCGCGCGCGCCGGCCGGCCAGCCAGATGCCCGACACGTCGGTCTGCACGGCCAGGAACTGCAGCCGGGTGTCCAGCCGGATGCGTCCCGGCACGCCGGCGGCCCTGGCGGTGCACAGATGCGCCAGCTCGTGGAGCGAGACGAGCACGGTCACCACGACCACCTCGCCGAGCAGCACCAGCGTGCCGTGCTCGCTCCACATCAAGGCGTCCCAGCGGGGGACCACCTCAGGGCGCAGGAGCACGGCGGCGAGCCCGCCGAGGACCAGCGCGGCCAGCAGGGCGTGGAGTACCGGGCTCAGGGTCCAGCGCACCAGCCTCGCCGGCAGCCAGGGGAGCGACGGCCGGGGGACGGGCGGGGCGTCGAGCACCCGGTCGCCGATCGAGGCCACCAGGCCCACGGCCGCCATCCCGGCGACGAAGTCGCCCACGTCGAGGTTCGCGCCCGTCTCCGTGCGCAGCCGGCGCTGGACCACCCGGACGGTCATGCCCTCCTGGAGCAGCTGGATGGCGCGCACCCCCTCGTACGGCACCGCGACGCACACGCCGGTGTCGGCCCTTCCCACGATCCACTCACCGCGGTCCTCGCGGACGCCGAGAGCGTGGAGCCGGACCGCCGTCATGGCAGGGCAGGGTGGAGCCTCGGCAGGGGCTGTGGCAGGCCGGGGCCCGGTCTCGGCGGCGGCAGCGGCAGGACCCTTCGCTCCACGTAGTCAGAAAGGTCGTGCGCCCCCTCGTACAGCGAGGCGACCACCGAGGTCCACGACTCCACCACCGCGCCGTCGTCGATCCTGCGGGCCCCCGTGCAGGCGCCTCGCGCGTCGTACAGGACGTGGTACATGCGGACCCCCGGGAAGATCACCAGCTCGGGAAGCGGGGCGCGGGTCTCCAGCGCGGACACCTCCGCGGAGTCGGCGACCCGGCCCTGCTCGCCGAGCCGCGCCCGGAGGGCCAGCAGATGGAGCTCCCACTGCAGGTACGGCGTGAGCGGCCACTGGACGACGCGCAGGCGCCGCAGCCGTGCGCGGGCGGGCAGGTCGGCGGCGATCGTGTCCCTGGCCTCCTCCAGCATGGCCAGCGAGCGGTGCCAGTCGCCGCGTCGCATGGTGTTCCAGCTCGGGTCGGAGCCCTCGTCGAAGGTCTGGGCGCGTTCGAGCTTCCAGATCACGCCCTCTATATTGTGAAAAATGCCGAAAAAGTCGGACGCGTACTCTTTTGTCGCCAGGAGGCGGCCTGGGACGGTGTGAATCCGTGGTAATTGTCTGTTCACCGGTATCCCCACTGAAATAGACGGTGACCCGGGGGCACTCGACGGCCGTCCCGCCCGGGCCTTCCTGTCGCCGCCCGCTCACATCGGTGCGTCACCCGGTGAGCGGGCGGCGGTTCTTCCGTGCGGTGGTGCTGGTCTTCCGCCCGCGCTCTCGCTGGAGCGGCCGGGGCCTCGCGCTAGCTGTTGGAGTTCCCGCTGTAGGTGTTGGTGGTCTCCACCTTGTCCAGCAGGCGGATCGATATCTTGGCGGCCGGGGGATCGATCTCGGCGGGCGGTTCCTGCGTCACGGGCTCGGCGTTCTCCATGGCTTCCCTTTCTCGACGTGGCGATCTGGTGTGCCTTCAACGTGCGAGCGGCCCCCGCCGTCAGGATGTGGCCGTGACGGCGGGCTCCGCTCTCGGCCGGAGAGTCCCGCAGGCGGGGCAGTCGGGCGCGGCCGGATGGCGCGCGTAGACGTGCTGGTCGGGGGCGACCAGATTGACCCCGGTGACGTAGCCCCCGGGCAGGGCGGGGACGCCGGTGAGCAGCGAGATGATCGCCTGGGCGGTCAGGTGACCCGACACCCCGGCGGACGGGGCGATCACCCCGCGCCCGCCCAGGTCGACGGGGGCGCCGGGTGGCAGGCTCGCCTCGACATGCGCGTTCAGGCACTCGTAGCAGGGCCCGCCGGGGCTGAACGCGCCCACGCTGACCAGGGGCCCGTTGTAGCCGCCTACCGCCCACGGCACGCCCGCCGCCAGGCACACCCGGTTCGCCCACACGCGGATGCCCGCGCGACCGCGAGGCTCGTCCGCGCACAGGGCGAGCGCGTCGAACCCGGCGACGAGCTCGGCCAGCTCGCGCTCGCACTCGATCGAGCGGCTCTCTCCGGTGATGTCGAGGCAGGAGTTGACCTCGGAGAGCCTCGCGACCGTGACCTCGGCCTTGGGGCTCCCGATGTCCGCCTCGCGGTAGAGGGCCTGCCGCGTGAGGTTGGACAGCTCGACCACGTCGCGGTCGACGCAGTGGATGCCGCCGACGCCGCAGGCCGCCAGCGCCCAGGCCGCGTGGCTGCCCGTACCTCCGAGCCCGAGGACGAGCACCCGTGAGCGCTTGAGGCGGACCTGCGCCTCCCAGCCGTGCGCGCGCGGGGTCAGGTCGACCCGGCGGAAGAACGCCATGTTCCTTTCGTACCGCTCCTGCTCGGCCGGGCTCAGCTCGTCGGGCGGCCTGGCCGAGGCGTCCTCGACATATCCGGAATTGACCAGGAGCTCCACGATCGCGGTCGCGCCCGCCCGCGTGAGCGCGGGGAACGCGCCGCGCAGCAGGGCCGCTATTTCCTCCTGCGTGCGCGTGCCGTCCATGGCGACCAGCGCGGCCCATGCGAAGCCGTCCGGATCGGCGATCTCGGCGGCGACCCCGTAAATGGACCCGCCGATGCGAACCCTGCCGTCTCCGGCCCTGTGGGGCCGGTGCTCGGCTTTCACTCGTGGCAACCGCACGGCCACCTCGGGTAAACAGAGGATTATCTGACACAGAGATAGTGGGTGAGTGAATCGCCGGCGTCAATGGTGTTCACGTGAACTTAATTGGGCTGACGAGTGGAACGGAAAACGCGTTCAGCCCGGCGTCAAATGGCTTTGAAGTCGGCGAAATCGAAACCGGGGGACACCACGCAGCTCACCAGGACGCCCTCTGGCCCCGCGGGGTACGCGGCCTGCCAGGTGCCGGCCGGCACGAGCGCCTGGGGGACCTGCCCGTTCTCCACGTCGGGACCGAGCGTGATGGTCTCGGCCGTGCTCTCCCGCCGGCCCGCCGAATCACCTGTGCCTTCCGGACGGTCACCTGCGCCTTCCGGACGGTCGCCCGTGCCTTGCGGACGGTCGCCCGTGCCGCCGAGCAGGAGGGTCAGCGGGCCGCCTCTGTGCCAGAACCACACCTCGTCGGAGCGGACCACGTGCCAGACGGACTCCTCGCCGGGCTGGAGAAGGAAGTAGATGCCGGTGGCGCTCTGCCGCACCCCGCCGTACCCGGGAGGCTCGAAGCCGGCGGAGGTCCTCCACGTCTCGCGGTACCACCCGCCCTCCGGGTGGGGGAGCAGCCCCAGCGCCTCGGCGACCGCGGGACGCTCCTGGACGGCGGTGAACGCCCCGGTCACGTCGCGCCGCAGGAACCTGACCCGCCCGTCGTCGCCCACGGCCACGACCGCGTCCGGCCCGGTCAGGGTCTGGTTCGCGACGCGCAACGCCTCGGCGTCGTCGGAGACGAACACCGAGGGGCCGTCCGGGTAGTCGCCGAGCGTCATGAGCAGCACGCCGCCGATCTTATGGCACCAGGGAGGCTCACGGCCGTGGACGGCCGGACGGTGAGGCTTCGTCCCGGGGCTCACTGGGATCGTGGTCCCCCGTCTCACTGGGATCGCGGTCCCCCCGGGGCCTCACTGGGATCGTGGTCTCCCCGCGCGTCGCTCGCGTCGTGGTCCCCGCCCGCGGTGAGACGCCGCACGTCCGGTATGCCGAGCACGATGGCCCCGGCCGCGACCTGCCAGATCGCGCCGAACCCCAGCAGGGCCGCGACTCCGGCGGCGGAGGCCACCGGCCCTGCGGCGGCCAGGCCGATCGGGCCGAGGGCGAACGCTCCCATGGTGGTGAGCGAGGTGATCCGCGCGAGGACTCCGGGAGGCACGTGCCGCTGGTTCGTGGTCGCGTAGAGGGCGCCGCTGACCGCCGAGCCGGCGCCGGCGACCAGCGCGGCGCCCGCGATGAGGGCGGTGGGCAGGCCCGCGGCGATGGCGCCGGATGGAAGCGCCCATCCGAACGTGGCCACCGTCGCCACCACGAGCGGACGGCGCGGCATGCGGCCCCCCATCATCGAAAGCCCGCCCGCGACGGCTCCCGCGCCGTACAGGGCCATGATCAGACCCCAGCCACGCGCACCGCCGAGACGCTCCTGCGCCACCACCGGCCCAAGTACGAGGAACGGCGCCCACACCAGCAGGTTGAACAGGGTGAACTGCAGCGTGGTCACCCAGAGCCAGGTCCTGGAACGGAACTGCTCCCACCCCTCCCGCACCGCCCCCGTCTTCGGCGCGGAGGCCACCCGCGCGGAGACGCGCAGCAGGGTGAGGGCCAGCAGGCTCACCGCGTACGTCCCCGCGTCCAGCGCGACCACCACGCCGGACCCGGCCACGGCCACGAGGACTCCGGCGATCGCGGGGCCGCCCACGGACGCCATCGACTGCGCCAGCCCCGCGAGCGCGTTGGCGTCCCGGAGCTTGCCCTCGTACGGGGTGCCCCCGGCCGCGACCGCCGGGATCAGGGCGCCACGGGCCGGCGCGTAGAACGCCTCGCCCGCACCCCAGACCGCGACGAGCACCATGAACGTCCAGATCGGCGGATGTCCGGAGAGCAGCAGCCCGGCGAGGACCGCCTGGGTGGCACAGCGGACGACGTCGGCGTAGATCATGACGCGCCGGGGGCCCAGCCGGTCGGCGACCACGCCCCCTGCGAGCAGGAACACGATCATGGGCACGATGCGCGCCGCCATGACGTAACCGAGGTCGGACTGGGTGCCGCCGCCGTCCAGCACCGCGAACGCCACCGCCAGCGACGCCATCGACGAACCGAGCAGCGAGGTCGCCTCGCCGATGAAGAACAGCCGCAGGTCCCGATGGGACAGAGCGCCCAGACGCCGTCGAATCCACTTCCAAGCCATGCCCCCTCACCTTGGGAGCCGACCGACCCGCTTTCAATGCCCCGACTGAGAAAACTTGAGTCCCTTTACTGCAGGAGCGCTATCGAGCGGGCCGAGTGCTCTATCTGCTGTTTTCCGTGGCGTTAGACTCGAATTCCCTCCTCCAGCCGACACCATTTACTGCGGTTACCAGCTACGAGAGCCCCAATGCCCCCTGACCGAGACAGACGACCACGAGAGCGCTCGACGACAGCCCCGGTCGAGTTCGGTCGACACTTGGCCACCACCGTGAGAGTGAGCGATGCCAGCCCCCGTCGAGTACGCCGTCGCGATCGATCACTACCTGGACACCCTCCGGCTGGGGGACGCGTCGCGCCGCGTCTATCGCATCGCCCTGGCGACGTGGGCCTGGCCCCTGGTGGGCAGGACTCCGCCCCAGGGGAAGGCCCGGCGCGGCGCCCGCCCGCCCATCGTGCCGCTGGCACTGCTCGACGCCCCTGACATGACAGAGCGCCTGCACGCCGCTCTGAGCGAGCGTGCCGCGACCGCCGACCCGCGTACCGTCGGCCGGGAGCTCTCCATCCTGCGCGGCGCGATCGCCTGGTGGCGCATGCGCGGCTGGATCGACGCCGACCCACTGCGGCGGCTACGGCCGCCGGCGACACCGGTCGCGGGACCCTCGGTGCTCTCTCGGGAACAACTGGCGATGATCTTCGACCTGCCGGTCGGCCTGCGGGAGCAGACCTGCTGGCGCCTGCTCTACGAGACCGCCGCGCCCATCGAGCGCATCCTCGCTCTGAACGTCGAAGACCTCGACCTGGTGCGTAGGCGCGTGCGCGGGGCCCCGGCGATCCGCTGGCGCGCGGGCACGGCCCGGCTCCTGCCCCTGCTCCTGCTCGGCCGTACGGGTGGGCCGGTGCTCCTGACGGAACGCAGGGCCGCGCCCAGCACGCCCGCCCGCGACCGCTGCCCCGTGACCGGCCGGGGCAGGCTCTCCTACCGGCGCGCCGCCGAGCTCTTCACCACCGCCACAGCCCCGATCGCTCCCGGCGGGCAAGGCTGGACACTCCGCCACCTCCGCTCCACCGGCCTCACCCACCACCAACCCAACCCCCCGCGCCAACCCCTCAGCGGCCCACCTTCACCACCCGGCCCCGTCGACCACTGACCCGCCCAAACCCGCCCAAACCCGCCGAGAGCTGAGCACACCGGTCTCGTTGACCGCTGAGCCGACCAGACTCGCCGAGAGCTGAGCACACGGGCCTCGTTGACCGCTGAGCCGACCGGACTCGCCGGGCGCTGAGTCGGCCGGCCGAACCGGCCACACCCGCCGAGGGGCGCGTCGGGTTGCGTCCGCGGGGGTGGTGTACGAGTTGCCGCTGTTGGTCAGTGGGGGCCGGGGTCACTTACGGGAGCTGAGTACGCAGAACTCGTTGCCCTCCGGGTCGGCGAGCACGACCCAGGGCTCGGCGCCCTGGCCGACGTCGGCCAGGCGTGCCCCTAGCGCGAGGAGGCGGTCGACCTCGGCCTGCTGATCCTTGGGGCGGAAGTCGAGATGAAGCCGGTTCTTGCCCTTCTTCTCGTCGCTCACGGGGGTGAAGAGGATGCCGGGCAGGACGTCCGGGGCCAGGCGGATCTCGTACTCGTCCGCGGCGTCGTTGACGACCACCCAGCCGAGCGCCTTGGTCCACCACTCCCCGAGCGCGACCGGATCGGCCGCGTCGACCACTACTTGCTCCCAGATGAGATTCATAGAGGCCCCGTACCCATCGACACGCCCGTATTCCTGCTTTCCGCCCATACGGCCGACGCGGCTCCTGCTTTCCGGTGGGAGAGGCGATCTCTGCCTTTCGTCCGGTGGCCGGTTCCGGCTCCGTCCTTCCACCGGCGGGAAAGGTGCTTCTCGCCTTCCGCCCGATGGCCGAGGCAGCGTGCTTCCGCTGGGTGGGGAGGTGGCTCCTGTCTTTCCGCCCGGGTGGGCGAGGTGGTCTGAGTTGGTGGTGGTCTTCGGCTGACCGGGTTCGAACGTGATCTTGATTGTGGTGGTTTGTGGGGATTTGTGAGGTGATCGGGAGCCCTCCCGCCCGTCCGAGTCGTGTTCGATCCTTCCCGATGCGACGGGCGGTTCATGAGCCTGCGTGAGGGGCGATTTTTTGTCAGAGGGCGTCGATAGTGTGCCGCTCGTGATCGAACGTTGGAGCCGTGATCAGGTGCTCGCGCTCGCCCCCGACGCCTCTTCCCAGAAGGGGGCGCAGAGCGTGGGCACGCCGGCCAAGTGGTCGGCTCTGGGCAGCGTGCCCGACGTGCTCTGGGGAGAGTGCAAGGGCAGCGGGTCATCGCCTTACCGCGCCTGCGTCGACCTCGGCGAGCCCGCCTACCGTTGCAGCTGCCCGAGCCGGAAGTTCCCCTGCAAACATGCGCTCGGCCTGCTGCTCCTCTGGTCGGCCGACGGTGTGTCACCGGCCGAGGCTCCACCCGCCTGGGTCGCCGAGTGGCTCGATCAGCGTCGCGTGCGCGCCGCCAGAGCCTCCGCCACCACCGCCACGGCCCAGGGCGACGCTCCGTCGCCTTCCGAGCCGGGCGCGGCCGAGCGGCGTGAGGCCGGTTCCGGTGACGGCGCCGCAGCCGACCGGCGCGCGGCACAGCGCGAGGAGCGGGTCGCCACGGGCCTGTCCGAGCTGGAGCGCTGGCTGGCCGACCAGGTCGGGCAGGGCCTCGCCGGAGCGCGGCAGAGCGCGCCCGCCCAGTGGCAGGAGCTGACCAGGCGCCTGGTGGACGCCCAGGCGCCCGGCGCCGCGGCGGCCGTCTCCCGGCTGCCCCGCGTGCTGGCCGAGGAAGACTGGCCTGCCCGCCTGCTCGGGGAGTACGGCCTGCTCAACCTGCTCGCCGTCGGCTACCGCCGTGCCAGCGAGCTGCCCGCGCCCCTTCGCGACACGATCCGGTCGCGCGTGGGCTTCCCGACGTCACGTGACGAGGTGCTCGCGGGCCACACCCTGCGCGATCACTGGGATGTGCTCGGCCAGCGCGACGAGGAGCAGGACCGGTTGGTCTCTCGCCGCGTCTGGCTGCGCGGGCGCAGCAGCGGCAGGTCCGCCCTGCTGCTCTCCTTCGCGCCGGTCGGCCAGGCCCTCGACACCTCGCTGGTCACCGGCACCTCGCTGGACGCCGACCTGGCCTTCTATCCCGGTGGGTCCCCGTTGCGCGCGCTGGTGGCCGCCCGGCACGGCGGAGTGCCGGCCGGGCCGCCGGGGGGCGGCGGGGTGCGCGCGGCGCTGGCGGAGGTGGCCGCCGCGCTCGAAGGAGACCCGTGGCTGGAGTCCTGGCCCGTGGTGCTGGGCCCGGTCGTCCCCGCCAAGCGCGGAGATCTATGGTTCCTCGCCGACGCGGCCTCGCCCCGGGGGCCTTCCATCGACGCGGCCTCGCCTCCGGAGCCCTCCGGCAACGCGGCCTCGCCTCCGGAGCCCTCCGGCAACGCGGCCTCGCCTCCGGAGCCCTCCGGCAACGCGGCCTCGCCTCCGGAGCCCTCCGGCAACGCGGCCTCGCCTCCGGAGCCCTCCGGCAACGCGGCCTCGCCTCCGGAGCCCTCCGGCAACGCGGCCTCGCCTCCGGAGCCCTCCGGCAACGCGGCCTCGCCTCCGGAGCCCTCCGGCAACGCGGCCTCGCCTCCGGAGCCCTCCGGCAACGCGGCCTCGCCTCCGGAGCCCTCCGGCAACGCGGCCTCGCCTCCGGGGCCCTTGGGTGACGCGATCTCCCCTCCAGAGTCTTCCACCGACACAACCCCCTCTCCGGGGGCTTCCGGCGACGCCGCCTCGTCTAGGGGGCCTTCTGGTGATCCGCCGGTGGTGGAGGGGATGCCGCTGCACCCGTCGACCGGTCTCCCGTGGCGGCTGCTGGCCGTTTCAGGAGGTCACGGGGTGACCGTGGCCGCCGAGTGGACGCCTCGGGGCTTGCGCCCGCTCACGACTTGGGACGAGGAGGGCCAGGTGGTGGTGCTGTGATCACGGTCGACGAGTGGGAGCGACTGGTGTCGGCGGCGCTGGTCGGCACAGACCGGCGTCCCGTGCCCGACCTTCTGGGGCAGGCCGCGGCGCACACCGTCGGGGCGCGGGCAGGGCAGCGGCTCCATAGGGGCGAGCCGCTGCCTGCCGCGCCTCCCGAGGAGCAGCCGCTGGTCCCCCGTGCCGCGGGTGAGCGGGTGAGCCGCATCCTCGACGGCGAGCAGCCGCGCCTGCTGCCCGAGTGGCTGGAGGCCGCCGCCGTCCGGGGGTACCGGCTGCCGCCGAAGCTCGTGCCCAGGGTGCTCGACCACGGCGTGCGCGACCGGTCGCTGCGGGGTCCCATCGGGGTGCTGGCGGGCGCGAGGGGCCGCTGGCTCGCCGCACTCAACCCCCCCTGGGCCTACCTACTGGAGGAGGCGACCGCCCATATGGGCACCGTCTTCTCCACCTCGAATGCCTCGAACACCTCAGCCGCCCCCACCGGTCCCCACGGCCTCCCAAGACCTCCCGCTCCGAACGACGCCACCGACCCGAACGACTCCGGCAGCCCAAGCGGTTCGGCGGACGCCGACGGCTCCACGGGTTCGGACGATTCGGCGAGTTCCGAGGGTCCCGCAGGCTCCGGCGCTTCCGTTGGTTCGGACGGCTCAGGCTCTGGGGGAGGGAATGGTCCTACGAGCTCAGGCGGTTCCGCGGGGGCCAGGGGTTCGTCGGGTTCGGATGGTTCGGGGGGATCTGTGGGCACCGAGGGCTCCACAGGCTTCGATGCCTCTGCGGGTTCGACCGGGTCTGGGGGATCAGAGGAATCTCTGGGTTCTGGGGGCTCCGCGGAGGAGGGAGAGGTCGAGACGCATCAGCTTTGGGAGTTCGGCACCAGAGGTGACCGCCTCTCCTATCTCCGGGGGCTGAGGTCTGCCGATCCGGCCAAGGCGCGGGCTCTGCTGCGACGAGGCTGGGAGCAGGAGGGGCCCGAAGACCGGGCGGCGTTCATCCATGCCATGGCCGACGGTCTCTCGATGGCGGACGAGCCGTTCCTGGAGGCCGCGCTCGACGACCGCAGGCGCGAGGTCAGAAGCCAGGCCGCCGACCTGCTCACCAGGCTCCCGGAGTCGCGGCTCGGCCGGCGGATGGCCGAGCGGGCGGCGCGGTGCCTCACCCTGGCCGGCAACCGGCTCCAGGCCGACCCCCCGCAGGCCTGCGACAGCGCGATGGAACGCGACGGCGTCCGTTCCCGCGCCCCCGGCGGCACGGGTCAGCGCAGCTGGTGGCTGCAGCAGCTCGTCGCCCACACGCCGCTGTCGTTCTGGACGCATCACTTCGGCCGCACGGCCAAGCAGATCGTCGCGCTCAACATCGGCGAGTGGTCGCGGGAGGTGAGGCTCGGCTGGGAGCGCGCGGCCGTCCTGCAGAACGATCCGACCTGGGCGCGGGCCCTGTTCGCCGTCGAGCCGCTCACCGACCTGCTCGCCGTCCTCCCCCCGGCGGAGCGCGCCGACAAGGCGGCCGAGCTGGTGCACGACCAGCCCGTCGACGGTCAACTGATCATGATGCTCGGCGGGATTCCCGCCCCCTGGGGAGCGGCGCTGGCCGAGGCCGTGCTGGCGAAGATCCTCGACACGGCCGGGCGCCAGCCCTGGAACCTCGGCGAGCTGGTGCGCCTCGCGAGCGAGCGTGTCGATCCGGCCATGCACGAGGTCGCGGCGCGGCTCTCACCCGAGCCGCCCGTCCAGGAAGTGGCCGCCACGCTGCGGTTCCGCTTCGACATGCTCGCGGAGCTGGAGCCCCGCCCGTGAGCATCCAACTTCTTCGAACTCCATCCTCCGGGCCGACTACGCGAGAGCGAGCTGAAGCCGATATGACCGTTCTGCGTCCGCACGCGGAAGACCAGTACGCCGAAGAGCTGGCGATCCTGGCCAAGTCCGACGACCGGCCGAGGCCCCCCGGCTGGAAGATGTCGCCCTGGGCCGTGACCACCTACCTCCTGGGCGACGGCCGGCAGATCACTCCGAAGTACATCGGCCCTCGCCGCATCGTCGAGGTGGCCGTCGCCACGCTCGCGACCGACCGCGCGCTGCTGCTGCTCGGCGTGCCCGGCACGGCCAAGACCTGGCTGTCCGAGCACCTCGCCGCGGCGATCAGTGGCGACTCGACACTGCTGGTGCAGGGCACGGCGGGCACGGCCGAGGAGGCCATCCGCTACGGGTGGAACTACGCCCGGCTGCTCGCCGAGGGCCCTTCCCGTGACGCGATGACACCGAGCCCGGTGATGCGCGCCATGGCCGAGGGACGGCTCGCCCGTGTGGAGGAGCTCACCCGCATGCCGTCCGACGTGCAGGACGCACTGATCACGGTGCTTTCAGAGAAGACGCTCCCGATCCCCGAGCTCAACCAGGAGGTCCAGGCGGCCCGGGGGTTCAACGTCATCGCCACGGCCAACGACCGTGACCGGGGCGTCAACGAGCTCTCGAGCGCCCTGCGGCGGCGGTTCAACACGGTCGTCCTGCCGGTTCCCGCAAGCGCCGAGGAGGAGGTCGACATCGTCTCGCGGCGTGTCGTCCAGCTCGGCCGTTCCCTGGAGCTGCCCGCCACGCCGACCGGCATGGAGGAGATCCGGCGGGTCGTCACGGTCTTCCGCGAGCTGCGTTCCGGGGTGACGGCCGACGGGCGTACGACGGTGAAGTCGCCGAGCGGCACGCTCAGCACCGCCGAGGCGATCTCGGTGGTGACCAGCGGCATCGCGCTCGCCGCCCACTTCGGCGACGGAGTGCTCCGGGCCGGTGACGTCGCGGCCGGCATCGTCGGCGCGGTGATCCAGGATCCCGTGTCCGACCGCGTCGTCTGGCATGAGTACCTGGAGACCGTGGTCCGCGAACGTCCCGACTGGCGCGACTTCTACCGGGCCTGCCGCGATGCCTCCTGAGAACCCGCGGAGCCGGCTGACAGGCATGGAGCCACCCGAACCCGCCTCGCCCCTCACCAGAGAGGCGGGCGCGACATCCGCGGTCGGGCAAGCGGGCGTGCCCGGATTCGGCGGGTCGGCAGGCGGTGGGGTGTGTTCGGTGGACGGTGGGGTGGGTTCGGCGGTCGGGGTGTGTTCGGCAGGGGTTGGGGTGTGTTCGGCGGGCGGTGGGGTGGGTTCGGCGGTCGGGGTGTGTTCGGCAGGGGTTGGGGTGTGTTCGGCGGGCGGTGGGGTGGGTTCGGCGGTCGGGGTGTGTTCGGCGGGCGGTGGGGTGGGTTCGGCGGTCGGGGTGTGTTCGGCAGGGGTTGGGGTGGGTTCGGCGGGCGGTGGGATGAGTGAGGTTCCGGTGTCCGTGGTGCTTGGGGTGCGGCATCACGGGCCGGGGTCCGCACGGGCCGTGGTGGCCGAGCTGGAGCGGTTGCGGCCCGACGTCGTGCTCATCGAGGGGCCGCCCGAGGCCGACGGGCTGGTCGGGCTGGCGGGCGATCCCGACATGGAGCCCCCCGTCGCGTTACTGGCCCACGTGCCGGGAGAGCCGTCGAGAGCGGCGTTCTGGCCGTTCGCGGCGTTCTCTCCCGAGTGGCAGGCGATTCGCTATGCCATCCGCGCGGGTGTCCCCGTCCGCTTCTGCGACCTGCCGGCGACCCACAGCCTCGCGGAGAGAGCCGCCGCCTTCCCACTGCCGGGCGATGCCCTCCCCGCCGTCGACGCCCAACCCGCCAATTCGCGACCGGACGGGCCGGACGCCGGGGGCGCCGAGCGCGACGGACTGCCGCGGTCCGGCGAGCCGGAGGCCGGGGGCGCGGAGCCCGATGGGGCGCCGCGGTCTGTGGAGCCGGAGGTCGGGGGTGCCGAGCGCGACGGACTGCCGCGGTCCGGCGAGCCGGAGGCCGGGGGCGCGGAGCCCGATGGGGCGCCGCGGTCTGTGGAGCCGGAGGTCGGGGGTGCCGAGCGCGATGGACCGCCGCGATCCGGCGAGCCTGAGGCTGGGGGCGGGGAGCCCGATGGGGCGCCGCGGTCTGTGGAGCCGGAGGCGCGGGTCGCTGAGGCAGAAGGTCCTGTGGTGCACCGTGATCCGATCGGGGAGCTCGCCAAGGCGGCCGGGTACGACGATCCCGAAAGGTGGTGGGATGACGCCGTCGAGCATCGCGGCGACACGCCGTTCGAGGTGATCGCCGAGGCCATGGCGGCCGTCAGGGAGGGGTACACGCCGCACGAGCACGAGGCGCGGCGCGAGGCGTACATGCGCAGGACCATGCGCACGGCCTTCAAGGACGGTTACCGGCGCGTCGCGGTGGTGTGCGGCGCATGGCACGTCCCTGCGCTGCGCGAGCTCGGCCCGGCCGCGCCCGATGACCGCCTGCTCAAGGGGCTCCCCAAGGTCAAGGTGGAGCTGACCTGGGTGCCCTGGACGTACGGCAGGCTCGCGTCCTTGAGCGGTTACGGGGCGGGCATCACCTCGCCGGGCTGGTACGACCACCTGTTCGCCGCGCCCGACCGTCCGATCGAGCGCTGGCTCGCGGCGGCGGCGAGGGTGCTGAGGGAGGAGGATCTGCCGGTCTCCTCGGCCCATGTCATCGAGGCCGTGCGGCTCGCGCACAGCCTCGCGGTGGTGCGTGGCCGTCCCCTGGCGGGGCTGGGCGAGGTCACCGAGGCCGTGCGGGCGGTGCTGTGCGAGGGCGACGAGCTGCCGGTCGAGCTCATCCAGCGGCGCATGGTCGTGGGGGAGCGGCTCGGCCGTGTCCCCGACAGCACGCCGATGGTCCCGCTCCAGCGTGACCTGCGCGACCGGCAGCGACGGCTCAAGCTCCGCCCCGAGGCACTCGAACGCGACGTCGACCTCGACCTGCGCAAGCCCCTCGACCTCGACCGCAGCCGGCTGCTTCACCGGCTCGGCCTGATCGGCGTGGCGTGGGGTTCGCCCCGCGAGGCGCGCGGCAAGGGCACCTTCCGCGAATCCTGGACCTTGGAGTGGCGCCCTGAGTTCGACATCGACCTGATCGAGGCGAGCGCGTACGGCACCACGGTCCCGGCCGCCGCGACCGCGCGGGTGCGGGAGCTCGTCGACCTCGGATCCGGACGTTCGGCCCGGCACGCGGGGCCCGGGCCGGCCGGTCCCGCGTCACCGAGGACGCTCGCCGAGCTCACCGGGGTGGCGGAGCGGTGCCTGCTCGCCGACCTGCCGGAGGCCCTGCCTCATGTCCTGTCCTCGATCTCCACCAGGGCCGCCCTCGACAGCGACGTCACCCACCTGATGGCGGCCCTTCCCGCGCTGGTGCGCACCCAGCGGTACGGCGACGTGCGCGGCACTCCCGCCCAGGGGCTGTCGGTCATCGTGGAGTCGCTGCTCAGCCGCATCCGCGCGGGGCTCCCGGCGGCGGTCACGGGGCTGGACGACGACTCGGCCAGGGAGATGCTGGGCCACGTCGACGCGGTGCACGCCTCGGTGGGCCTGCTGGAGTCGGGCAGGGAAGGCTGGCTCGAATCCCTGCGAGGCGTCGCCGAACGTCGCGATCTGCACGGGCTGATCGGCGGCAGGCTGACCCGCATCCTGCTCGACGCCGGCACGATCCCGGCCGAGGAGGTCGCGAGGCGCATGTCCCGGTCGATGTCGGCGGGCAACCCTCCCGCGCAGGCGGCGGCCTGGGTGGAGGGGTTCCTCTCCGGCAGTGGCCTGCTCCTCGTCCACGACGCGGGATTGCTCGGCCTGATCGACACCTGGCTGACGGGGCTGACGGCTGACGCGTTCGTCGACGTGCTCCCACTGCTCCGGCGCACCTTCGGGGCCTTCGCCCCGCCCGAGCGCCGGGCCATCGGCGGGCGCGTGTCCTCCGGCGAGGCGGGAAGGCCCACCGCCCCCGAAGCCGACCCCGCCCGCGCGGCCCCGGCCGTCCGGACCGTACTCGCCATCCTTGGAAGCCCCTGATGCGCCGGAACACCCCTGGTGGGTGGGCTGTGTCGGGTGAGTCGTGAGTCGGGTGAGTTGGGTGAGTTGGGTGCGTCGGGGTCGGTGGGGCGTGGTGAGGGCGTCCGGCGGGCGAGCGTTCGCACAGATCGGGGTTGGTGGGTTGTGGAGGGGAGCGTCTGATGGACGAGCGTTTGCGGAGATGGCGGTTGGTGCTGGGGGGCGACGCCGACGGCACGGGTTGCGCGCTGGGCGGCGACGACGCCCAGATGGACGCGGCCCTCGCCGCGCTGTACAACAGCGGGCGCGGATCAGGCGAGGGGCCGGGCGGAGGCGGTGACACCCAGCGTGGCGCGGGGCTCGGCGCCTCGGCGCCTCGGGTCGCGCGGTGGCTCGGGGATATCCGCTCCTACTTCCCGTCGACCGTCGTCCAGGTGATGCAGAAGGACGCCATCGAACGCCTGAACCTCACCCGCCTGCTGCTCGAACCCGAGATGCTCGAAGCCGTGGAGCCCGACGTCCACCTGGTGGGCACGCTGCTCTCGCTCAACCGGGTGATGCCGGAGACCGCCAGGCGGTCGGCGCGCGCCGTCGTCGCGAAGGTCGTGGCCGACCTCGAACGCCGGCTGGCGCAGCGCACCAGGACCGCCATCACCGGGGCGCTCGACCGGTCGGCCCGCACCAGCCGCCCGCGCAGGGTCGCCGACATCGACTGGGACCGCACGATCCGCGCGAACCTCAAGAACTACCTGCCGGAGAGGAACACCATCGTCCCCTCCAAGCTGGTCGGCTATGCCCGCAGGCAGCAGGCGGTGATCCGTGAGGTCACGCTCTGCATCGACCAGAGCGGCTCGATGGCGGCCTCGGTGGTGTACTCCAGCGTCTTCGGGGCCGTGCTGGCCTCGATGCGCGCGCTCCGCACCTCGCTGGTGGTCTTCGACACGAGCGTGGTCGACCTCACCGACCAGCTGCACGACCCGGTGGAGCTGCTGTTCGGCACCCAGCTCGGCGGCGGCACGGACATCAACCGCGCCATCGCCTACTGCCAGGGGCTGATCACCCGCCCGGCGAACTCCATCTTCATCCTGATCAGCGACCTGTACGAGGGGGGCGTACGGGAGGAGATGCTGCGCAGGGTGGCCGTGATGACGGCGGCCGGAGTGCAGGTCATCGTGCTGCTCGCCCTGTCCGACGAGGGCCAGCCCCACTACGACCGCGACAACGCCGAGGCGCTCGCCGCCCTGGGCGTCCCGGCTTTCGCCTGCACCCCCGACGCCTTCCCCGATCTCATGGCCGCCGCGATCGAACGCCGCGACATCGCCCAGTGGGCCGAACGCACCCTGTCGATCCGCGCCACATAGAACACGACCCGCCAGACCCGACCCGAGTCGGGGTTGTGATGGTTCCGGGTAAGGCGTCCTTGGTTGTGCCTAGGACCAAAGTCCGAGGTGGGGGGCTGATGTCGGCAGTGAGGCGGGGCCGTAGCTTGGGGCAGGTGTCCTCAGCAGTGATCGATTCTCCTCCCACCGCACCTCCCAGCGTGCTCAGCCGTCCGTATCGGGCGTTGAGCGTGGGCATGGTCGCCCTCGTCCTCCTCCTCGCGTTCGAATACCTGGCCGTGGCGACGGCCATGCCCGTGGTGGCCCGGTCGCTGGGCGGGCTCTCCCTGTACGGGCTGGCCTTCAGCGGGTCGATGGCGGCCAGCGTGATCGCCACGGTCGCGGGAGGCCGGTGGAGCGATGCGCGCGGGCCGGTGGCGCCGCTGTGGACGGGGGTCGCCGGTTTCGTGGCGGGGCTGCTCATCGCGGGATTCGCGCCCACCATGCACGTGCTGATCATCGGCCGGTTCGTCCAGGGCATCGGTGGCGGCCTCTTCTCGGTGGCGCTGTACGTCCTGGTGGCGCAGGTGTACCCGCCGGCGATGCACCCGAGGGTGTTCTCGCTGCTGGCGGCGGCATGGGTGCTTCCGTCCATCGTGGGCCCCGCGATCACCGGTGCCGTGGTGGAGCACATCGGCTGGCGGTGGATCTTCCTGGGCATTCCGATCTTCGTCGCTCCCGCCGCCGTCATGCTGTGGCGAGGGCTCGCCGGGCGGGCCACCGTCGTACCGCAGGAGGGCCGCGCGGAGCCCGCTCCTTCCCGGGCCGGATTCGGGGCGCGGCTCGCGTGGGGCGGGGTGGTGGCCGTCGGCGCCGCGCTCCTCCAGTACGGCAGCGGGCTGGGCGGGCGTGGGCTCGTCCTGCTGGTCGCGGGCCTGGCCGTTCTCGCGTTCGCCCTCCCGCGGCTGCTGCCCCCCGGCACGATGCGCGCGGCGCGGGGGTTTCCCACCGTGGTGCTCCTGCGGGGTCTAGCCGCGGGCGCGTCCTTCGCCGCCGACGTGTTCGTCCCCCTCATGCTGATCGGTGAACGCGGGCTCAGCCCCACCCAGGCGGGACTCTTCCTCACCGGGTCGGCGCTGAGCTGGTCGCTCGCGTCGTGGATCCAGGGGCGCGGGCGGTACGACCGGAAGGCGCTGCTGCGGTGCGGCACCGCACTGCTGGCCCTCGGCATCGCGGGCACCGCGCTGCTGGTCTTCGACGCGGTCCCCATTCTGGTCGGGCTCGTGGCGTGGCTCATGGCCGGATTCGGCATCGGCCTGGTCTACCCCACGCTGTCGGTGCTCACGCTGGAGCTCTCAGAGCCGGGGGAGGAGGGCAGGAACAGCTCCTCGCTGCAGATCGGGGAGTCGGTGTTCTCGGTCGTGGTCATCGCCGTGACCGGTGCCGTCTTCGCGGGGCTCGACACCGCCTGGTGGGTCTACCTGGCCTGCTTCGGCCTGATCGTCGCCCAGGCCGCCCTCGGTCCCCTGATCGCCGGCCGCGTCCAGCGCTGACGCCTGTGTCCTGTGAGGGGCGAATCGTGATCCGGATCCGGATCCGGAGTGCCGGGTGCGGGTCGAATCCCCTGTACCGACGTGGGTCCGAGGGCGGGGCGGAGGCCGAATCGGGCGAAGGTGCGATCCCGCGTTCACCGGCCGGGTTTGGTACAGATCCACGGAACGGGCACCATGGAAGGGCAGGTGTTCGACGAGGGGGTTCCATGCCACGTGTCCGTGAGCTAGAGGTCTTCCGGCTCGTACTGCCCTACGGCAGGCGTCCGGAGAGCATCCTGGTCAAGCTCACGGACTACGGGGGCATGACGGGGTGGGGCGAGGTCGTGCAGTCCCCGGACCACCGGCCATCCCGCTCGGGAGCTCCCGGAACGGCTGCCCACGGTGGCGCCGACGCGCGGGCGACCGCGGAGGAGACGGCCCAGAGGGCTGTCCAGGAAGGGTCCGTTCCCGAGGGCGCCCACGAGGGGGTCGCTCACGCGGGGGCCGTTCGTGCCAGGGCTGAGGGCGAGCCTGACCAGTCGCTCTCGAAGACCTGGACCACGCTGGAGGAGTCGCTCGCCCCCGCCCTGCTGGGCGTCGACTGGGAGCACCCTGACGAGCTGGGCGTCGTCCCCGGCGGCACCGCCGTCGACCTCGCCTGCTGGGACCTTTGGGCCCGGATGCGGGGAGTCCCGCTGGCGTACGCCCTCGGCGGCACCCGTACGTCCGTGATGGCGACCGTGCGGCTCCGGGCCGAGCGGTCGCTGGACGCCATGGTCGCCCGGGTGAACCGCCACGTTTGCGCCGGCTATGCCCATGTGACCCTTGACGTGCACCCCGGGTGGGATGTCGAGCCGGTTCGGGCCGTACGCCAGGCGTATCCCGCCCTGGCCCTCGCCGTGGACGGGCGTGGCGGTTACACCGACGGCACGGCCCTCGAGGCGCTGGAAGCGTACGGCGTGACGGCGATCGAACGGCCCTTCGGAGGTCCGGACGCCGACGCCGACCTCGATCTCCACGCCGAGCTTCAGGAGCGGGTCTCCTCGCTGGTCGCGATCGAGGTGCATTCGGTGGCGGCGCTGGAGGAGGCCATCGCGGCGCGGGCGGGAAGCGCGCTCCTGCTGCGCCCGTCCAGGTTCGGGTCGCTTCGTGCCGTACGGCTCGCGCACGATCGCGCGATGGCGGCGGGATGGGACATCACGGCGGCCGGGGGCAGGGGCACGGGCCTCGCCCGGGCGGCCACCGTCGCCGTGGCGAGCCTGCCGGGATGCACGCTGCCCAGCGATGTGACCGAGCCGCCGCGCAGCGCCCAGATCGTCACCCCGCCCGTCGGGGCGTCCGGCGGCGTGGTCGCGGTGCCGCTCACCCAGCCCGGCCTCGGTCACCTCGTCGATGAGGACCGGGTGCGCAGGCTCGCCGGTGACTCCTTCAAGCTCTGACCGGCCCTCGCCCCTCGGACCGCCCCGGCGGAGGCTATCGCCTGGGGCTCCGGATCTGCCGGCGTAGGGCGGGGACGCCGAGGCCGAGGCCCGCGATCACGGCTACGAGGCCGATCACGAACCACTCCTTGGCCCCGCTCATGAAGCTGCCCCCGACGTACCCGAGACCCTGGAGCGCCCAGAGGACGCCCACCAGGACCAGCACCGCGCCTGCTGCGATGAGAAGCCAGTTCTTCACGGGGAATCCTCCTCCGGCGAGCGGAGTGACAGCATCTCACCTGATCGACTGGTCGTGCCGGAAGATGTCGTGCGGATCCCACGTGCGCTTGGCCCTGAGCAGGCGCTCGTAGTTGTCGCCGTAGTACAGGCGGTACCAGGGCACGTCCGAGGTGTTCCACTCGTCACTGCTCAGGTCGCGGTCGGGGTAGTTGATGTAGCAACCGTCCGTCACCGCGTCCGGATCGGCCTCTCCGCCGGCCGTCGCGGGGAGGGGGACGCCGCCGGAGGTTCGGTACACCCTGCGGTAGAGCTCACGGATCCAGCGCTCGTGTACGGAGTCCTCCGCCGGATCGGTCCAGTAGGTCTGGTACTGGAGCTTCATGATCGAGTCACGCTGGGCCACGGCCGTCTCGTGGGCGCCGATGGTGTTGATCATGCATCCATAGGTGTCGACCTGGATCAGCGCGTCAGGGTTGGCGTACTGCGTGTTGTCGTAGTCGTCGTCGGGATCGTCCCGTGTGCTGGACAGGAAGTTCCAGATGACCTCGATCTGGTCGTCGGGGAACGGCTTGCGCATGTGCGCCGACTTGTACTTGCCCCGCCGGTTGTCGCCCGAGCCGTTGAGGGCCTGCGTCGCCTGGATCCACGGCATGAGCCGCGGCTCCTCGTGCAGCCCCGGAATGGGGGAGTGCTCGCCCATGTCCACGTCGAACTCGGCGCGCTGGAGGCCGACCCCGTCCTCGATCTGGGCGAGGAAGGAGTCCAGCCGGTCGCGCCCGGCCGCGGGGTTCGTCGCGTCGACCTGGGTGATCAGGCCGATCTTGCCGGCCTTCCTGTGGGTGAGCTTCAGGATGGAGAACAGGTCGGCGTACTCGTCGCCGGGCTCGCTGTTCTCCGCGCAGAACCGTCCGAAGTTCGCCACGAGCCGGGCGAAGCGGTCGTACGTCATGCCGCCCTCCCAGCTCCAGGCGACGGCGCTGAGCCAGACGTTGATGGGAGGCCGGGGTAAGTCCTTGAACCAGTAGCGGGTGATCACGCCGAAGTTGCCGCCGCCGCCCCCGGTGTGCGCCCACCACAGGTCGTTCAGGTCGCCCTCGTCGTCCCTGCGGGCGATCACGGCCTCCGCCTGGTAGTCGCCGTGCGGCTCGCGGCGCACCACGACGACCTCCACGGCGTACAGGTAGTCGACCGTGAGGCCGTGCCGGCGGGAGAGCAGGCCGTACCCGCCGCCGCTGATGTGGCCGCCCGCGCCGACCGAGTAACACGACCCGGCGGGCAGGGTCAGGCCCGTCTCGCGGTACAGCTGGGTGTAGTTGTGCCAGTTGGTCGACCCGGACTCCACGCAATACGCCCCCATGCCGGGGTCGTAGTGGACGCGGTCCATCTGGCCCATGTCGATGATCACCTGGACACCGGGATTGGCCACGAAGTTCTCATAGCAGTGGCCGCCCGAGCGGACGGTGATCCGCGTACGGCCGCTGTTCAGCGCCTCGTCCAGGGCTCCCACGACGTCGTCGGTCGACCGCACGACCTTGATGTAGTCGGGATGGGAACGCCAGCGCTGGTTGAACCCCTGGCACAGCGCGCCGTACCTGTCGTCGATCCCGGTCACGGTGATGCCCGAACCGGCTTCCACATTGGACACTGCGCTCTCCTTGTCGGGTTTTTCGGGCATGGCGCGGCGCTCCGCCGGAGGACGGCCGGACGGAGCGGGCGGGCTCGCCGCGGGCCCGGTGACGGCCGTCGCGGGGCTCCCGGCCGGCTGCCGGAACAACGCTCGGAACAGGCCACCCGGAGCGCGGAGGAGGGAACGGGCAGGACGCATGGTCATAGGTCGCTCTCAGCGAGACCACGTCACGGGGGGCGGACACACGAGAAAGACTTATCGTAGTCACAAGGCTACGTCATGTGACTGAAGTGGCACCGTTACAGAACCGTGAGCACGGCGCCGGGCTCAGGCGCCGCAGATGTCCGCGGTCTGCTTGGGGGTCTTCGTCGCGGAGGGCGTCGCGGACGGGGTGCGGGGGGAGGACGGCGTCGTCGCGGCGCCCGGGGTGGCCGGCGGGGAGGGCGTCGCCTCATCGGCGACCGAGTCGCGGATGCCCTTGGCGCTCAGCTTGCGGATCCGCGCCCAGTCCGGGCTCCCGGTGCTGATCAGCGGCGGCACGAACTGCACCCCCGTGACGCGGGCGTCCCTGACCTGCAGCGCGAGCGGCACGAGGTGTCCCAGCATCGGGCGCGGGATGTCGGTGCGGAACATGCCCTTGGACGCCTTGGCGAGCTGGTTGAACCTCAGCAGCACGGTGGCGGGGTCGGCCTGGTGGAGCAGGGCGTCGAGCACGCACCGCTGGCGGCCCATGCGGGTGTAGTCGTCGCTGAAGGTGCGCGAGCGGGCGAACCACATCGCGTCCGCGCCGCGCAGCTTGCGGGTGCCGGCCTTGACCAGGCCCTCGTTGTACTTCCCGAAGACGACGTCGGTGGGGACGGTGAGGGTCAGACCGCCCAGGGCGTCGATGATGCGGGCCAGTCCCCACATGTTGACCAAGGCGTACCAGTCGACGTCCACGCCGAGGGTGTATCCGATGGTCTCCTTCAGCGTCTCGGGGCCCATGCCCGTGCGCCCGCCGAACAGCTCGGGATGGGCCTCGGCGTACTCCCAGACGGCGAAGAGCAGGTCCTCACGGGACCCGTCGGGGTTGGCGGGGAGGCGGAACCCGGCGGGGAACCGCTGGTGCATCGGGCTGCCCGGGGGGAAGCGGACGTTCTCCAGGTTGCGGGGCAGGCTGAGCAGCACGGTGTTGCCGGTGCGCACGTCCACACTGGCGAGGTTGATGCTGTCGGTGCGCACGCCGACGCGGTCGGGCTGCCAGTCGCCCCCGAGGAGCAGGATGTTCACCCGGGTCCTGCCGCTCCACGGGTCCTCTGGCTTGGGGCTTCCCGTGGGGGCCACCGCCACGGTCACGGGGGCGTCGAAGACGGTGTTCAGCGTCTCCTCCGACACCATCACGTACTGGGCGACGACGGCGAACGGCAGCGTCACGGCGACCGCGAGCGCCCCGGTGAGGACGCCCGAGATGATCTGACCGGCCTGTGAGAGCTCGCCCGGCCGAAGGATCACGTACGAGCGGACCAGCAGGGCGAACCAGCCCACGGCCGCGATCATCGCCAGGGCGATGATCGCACGCAGCCAGCCGGGGTCGAGGAGGCGGCCCGCCAGGTCGGCGTCCGCTGTGAAGGCGACCACGCCGAGGACGACCACCGCCAGGACGAAGGCCCCGAGCAGGGCGAAGCCGGTACGGCGGTGACCGGTGCGCAGGTGGGCCGAGCCCGGAAGGAGGGCGGAGAGCGCCGTCCATCCGATGACCGAGGCGGTTCCCCGTGGCTTCCTTGTGTCAGGCAACGCTGTCCCATCCCCCTTGGACCAGGAGGGGAAAATGTAGCCGGGCGAGCCTACGGGCGCGTGAACACGCCAGGAACGGATCACGATATATACGGATACGTAGGGTCAGATCGGGCGCCTACGGTTACCAGGGAATACCGAACAGGCCATAGTAGGCGGCGGTCACCAGAAGCAGGCCCGTGCCGCCCAGCATGGTGGCGACCGTGAAGCGCTGCCAGCGCCCCGGCTCCCATCCCTCGCGCAACGCGGTGGCCACGGCGGCGACCGTGGTGACCTCCTGCACGAGCATGACGACGGCCAGCACCCGGACCACCAGCCATCCGGACAGGACCGCCGGCCACGCCCCCGCCTGGTTCACCGAGAAGAGCACGATCAGCGTGATGAAGGCCGTGACCGCGGCGAGCAGGCCCACGCCCGTCCAGGCCATCCGGCGCAGGCGGCGGCGGATCGCGGGCCAGGACTCCGAGTGGGCCGTGGGAAGCAGGTCGCGTCCGCGCAGCCGTACGACCATCTCGGTTACCGGGGCCGCGACGTAGCCCACGACGGTGAGGGTGAGCGCGAGGCCGAGGATGGCGGTGCCCGCGTACCAGGGGGCCCTTGGAATGTCGGTGGCCTCGTAGCGCTGCACGGGGGTCGCGCCCGCGATCTGGGCCCCCGTGGGCGGCTGTGCCGTGCCGGGGAGCCCGAGTACCCAGTTGGCCAGCGTGTCCAGATAGCCGTTGGTGAACGGGCCGCCGTTCACCCTCATGGCGTGGTCCGCCCCTCCGAGGAACCGGATGGTGTAGTCGGAGTTGCCCGCAGTGCTCAGCGCCGAGGTGAGCTTCTGGGTGCTCTCCACGAACGGGATCGACGGGTCCATCGTGCCGTACAGGGCCAGTACCGGCTGTTTCAGCCGGCTCAGCGCAGGGACGCTGTCGTAGCGCAGGAAGTTGAACCCGACGCCGCCCATCGCCTTGGCCAGCAGCTCGCGTACGCCGGCGGGCGCGTGCAGGCGTTCGAGCTGCTCGTTCAGCGCCCACGCGACCTGCCGTACGGGCGAGACGTTCGGGGAGGAGACCAGCACGCTGAAGCCGACGTCAAGGCTCCTGGCAGCCGCGATCGGGATCACCCAGCTGCCCTCGCTGACGCCCCACAGGCCCGCGCGCACCGGGTCGACGTCGGGACGCTGCCGCAGCACCTGGATCATGCGGAGCGCGTCGTCGGCGAGCAGCCCGAAGTCGCGGTGCCGGAAGTCGTAGCCCACGGTGCGCTTGTCGTAGGTCAGCGTCACCACCCCGGCCTTCGCGAGCCAGGTGGCCTGGGAGGTGAACTCGCCCCGGTCACCGCGTCCCGAGCCCTGGACGAAGACCATCGCGGGGTGGCGGCCGGGGGTGCGCGGCGACCTGATCGTGGCGGTGAGCGTGGTGCCCTGGACCGGGATGGAGATTTCCTGGCTGGCGATGGCGGCGTTGTGCGGGACCGGGCGGTACTCCTGAGCGGGCTGTGGCGGCAGGGGCTGGAAGCTCTCGCTCGCGCTCAGCCGCGGGGGATCGAAGGACGGCGGGGACAGCATGTAGCCCACCGTCGCCAGGATCGCCAGAAGCACAGCCGTCGCCACGCTCAACCGGCTACGGTCGCTCACGCCACCTCCTCGTCGGGCGGCTCGCCGCAGACCGTGTCCATCAGATGATCGTGGTCGTGTCCTGGAGGACTCCGCTCCCCGATCGAACGCGTCCCTACGTACGAGGGCTTTCCGCCCTAAATATGACCTCCGATCATCAGGTTAAGTCACGCGGGGGGAACGATGGTGCGGCTGGTACCTCATTTGTCAGTGGGACCTGTTAGCTTCCTGCGACATGCGTGTGCTGCACACCTCCGACTGGCACCTGGGCCGGGCCTTCCACCGTGAGAGCCTGATCGACGCCCAGGGCGCCTTCGTCGACCACCTCGTGGAGACGATCCGCTCGGAGGGCGTCGACGTGGTGGTCGTCGCCGGTGACGTCTACGATCGCGCCCTTCCCTCGGTCGACGCGGTGGCGCTGTGCAACGAGACGCTGCGGCGGCTGGTCGCCGAGGGGGTCCGCACGGTGATGATCAGCGGCAACCACGACTCCGCCCGCAGGCTCGGCTTCGGCGCCGACCTGATCGACGCGGCGGGGGTGCACCTGCGCACCGACCCCGTCCGCGTGGGCGAGCCGGTCGTGATCGGCGACGTCGCCTTCTACGGCATTCCCTATCTTGAGCCGGAGGTCGTCCGCGCCCCCTGGCAGCTCGCGGAGCGCAGCCACACGGCGGCGATCGAGCACGCCATGACCCTCATCCGCGGCGACCTGGCCACTCGGGGCACGAGGTCGGTCGTCCTGGCCCACGCGTTCGTCACCGGCGGCGCGAGCAGCGACAGCGAGCGCGACATCAGCGTGGGCGGCGTCGCGCACGTGCCGGTCAGCGCCTTCGAGGGCGCCGACTACGTCGCCCTCGGCCACCTGCACGGCCGCCAGCGCATGAGCGAGTCCGTGCGCTACTCCGGCTCGCCGATCGCCTACTCGTTCTCCGAGGAGCGGCACGTCAAGGGGTCCTGGCTGGTCGACATCGGCCCGCACGGGTTCGCCGGCGCCGAGTTCGTGCCCGCCCCCGTAGCACGTCCGATCGCCCGGGTCAGCGGGCACCTGGCCGACCTTCTGGCGTCGGCCGAGTGGACCCGGTTCGAGGATCACTGGCTCCAGGTGACGCTCACCGATCCAGTACGGCCCAAGGGCGCCATGGAGCGGCTGCGTCAGCGCTTTCCGCACACGCTCGCCCTCGCCTTCGAGCCGGAGGGCGCCGCCCCGGCCGCGGCCAGGGCTCCCCGGCTGGCGGGCCGCCCGGAGATCGACGTCGTGCTCGACTTCGTCCGCGAGGTGCGCGGCGAGCCTGCCGACGACGACGAGAGGCGGCTCCTGCGGGAGGCGGTCCAGGCGTGCCGGGCGAAGGAGGCTCTGGTCTGAATGGCGTGCCAGGCTGGTGGTCGTGATCTTGTGACGCGTGGAGGGCGCCTGAGATGAGGCTGCACCGGTTGCGGCTGACCGCGTTCGGTTCCTTCCCCGGAGACGAGGAGATCGACTTCGACGCGCTCGGCGAGGCGGGGCTGTTCCTGGTCCACGGCCCGACGGGGGCCGGGAAGACCACCGTGCTCGACGCCGTGTGCTATGCCCTGTACGGCCAGGTGCCGGGCCAGCGCAACAGCGCCCGCCGCCTGCGCTGCGACCACGCCCCTGCCGACCGCGGTCCGAAGGTCGTGCTGGAGGTCACCGTGCGCGGCCGGCGGCTGCGCCTCACCCGTTCGCCCGTCTGGCAGCGGCCCAAGCTCAAGGGCGAGGGGCTGATCGAGGAGAAGGCCAAGGTCCTGCTGGAGGAGCTGCGTCCATCCGGCGAGTGGATGTTCCTGTCCAGCCGCGCCGACGAGACCGGAGAGCTGGTGGGCGGGCTGCTCGGCATGAACGCCGACCAGTTCTGCCAGGTGGCGATGCTTCCCCAGGGCGACTTCGCCCGTTTCCTCCGGGCCGACGGCGACGACCGCCGCAAGCTCCTGGAGAAGCTCTTCTCGGTCAAGATCTTCAGCGAGGTCGAGCACTGGCTGGCCGACCACCGCACCCGCACCGGTCAGGAGCGGCAGGAGCTGCGCCAGCAGGTCGACTCCGTCATCGACCACATGCGCGGCGCGGCGGGCCCGGCCCTCCTTTCGGCCCTGGGCCCACGGCCCGACCTCGACACATCTTCCGACCTTCAGTCGCAGGGCCGTCCTGAGGCGTGCACCGGTCCTGAACCGCAGGCCGAGCCGCTCGAATGGGCGAGGGCTCTGCTCGCCGTGGCGCGGGAGTCGCTCGCCGGGCGGGCGGAGGCGCGGGAGGCGAGCGAGGCGGCGCTGAGATCGGCCAGGGTCGAGCTCGAAAGTTCCCGCGAGCTGGTCCAGCGGCAGCGCGGCCACGCCGAGGCGGTCGCCCGCCGCGACGAGCTCGACAGGACCGCCGACGAGCGGTCCGACCTGGAGACCATCCTCGCGGAGGCGGTCCGCGCCGACCGGGTGCTGCCGCTCGTCCAGCAGGCCGAGCAGCGAGCGGAGGACGCCGCCAAGGCCGAGCGACTCGCCGCCGACGCCATGGCGCGCGCCCTGCCCCTCCTACCCCACTCACCCGGCGGCACCGCACGATCAGAGGTGGGCTCCGAGCCGGTCTGGTCGCTGGGGGCCCGTGGAGTGGAGGGGATGGGGCCCGAGCGGCTGGCGGAGCTCGAACGCGGACGCCGTGACGAGATCGCCCGGCTGGAGCAGCTCCGCCCCGAGGAGGTACGGCTGGCGGGGGTTCGCGAGGAGCTCGCGCTGGCCGGGAAGCGCCTGGTGACGCTCGCGGAGCAGGAGGCCGAGACGGCCGGGCGGCTGGCCGTGCTGCCGGAGCTCCGCCGCGAGACGGGCGAGGCCCTCACTCGCGCACGCCTCGCCGCCTCCGGCCTTCCTCCCGCCCGCGCCGCCGTGGAGAGCGCCGTTCGGGACCTCGACGCCGTCCGGCGCCGCGACGCGCTCGCGGGCGAGCTGGCCGCCACCTGGCGCGATCTGCTCCAAGCCCTCCTCGACCTGCCCGCCCCTCTGATCGCCGTCCTGCCGGGCACCGATGTCCTGCCGGGCACCGATGTCCTGCCGGGGGCCGGGGTCAAGGAGGCCGCGAGGCAGGTGGGCGAGCGGCTCGGCGCGATCGAGCGTGCCCACCGCGACGAGCTGGCCGGGCTGGAGCTTCGCCGGGCCGACGAGGAGCGGTTCGCCGAGATCATCGAGAAGCTCGCCGACCTGGACGACGAGCTCGCCGGGCTGGCCGATCGGGAGGCCGCCCTCGCTGACGCCCAGGCCGAGCTGCCCGGGCGTCTGGAGGAGATCGACGCGCGGCTGGCGGCGGTGAGGGCCGAGATGGCCCGCATCCCGGCGGCGGAGGCCGCCTGCCAGGCGGCCGATGCCCTCTTGGAGCAGGCCGGGCGCCGGGACTCGCTGGCGGCGGGGCTGGAGGCGGCCGAGGGCGAGCGGCGGCTGGCCACCGACGAGGCGCAGGAGCTGCGCGACCGTCTCCAGTCGATCAGGCAGTCCCGCATCGACGGCATGGCGGCCGAGCTGGCCCGAGGGCTCGTCCCCGGGGAGGCGTGCGTCGTATGCGGCTCGGCCGACCATCCGGCGCCCGCGTCCCCCGCCGAGGCGACCCCCACGGTCGACGACGAGCAGGCCGCCCAGGCGCTGTCCGACGCGGCGCAGGAGGCCCGTCAGGCGGCCGAGGGCAGGGTCGCCGTGCTCTCCTCCCAGCTCGACGAGGCGACCGCCCGGGCCGAGGGGCTCTCACCGGAGGCGGCGCTGGCCGCGCGCGAGGAGGCGGAGGCCGAGCTGACCCGTCTCGGCACGCTGGCGGAGCAGGAGCCCGGCCTCGCGGCAGAGGCGGAGCGCGTCCAGCACGAGCTGGACACCGCGCGCACCCGGGCTCAGGAGCTCGACCTGCTCGTGGCGGGGCACCGCGCCCACCAGTCAGGGCTTCGTGAGGAGCTCGGCCGCCTCACGGCCGTACTCGACGCGGCCCGCGACGGCGACGAGAGCGTGGCAGCCCGGCGCGACCGCGTGGACGGGCAGGCGCGGCTGCTCGTCGTCGCCATCCGGGCGGCCACCCGCGTCGGCGAGGCCGCGGCGACGTACGAAGAGGCACGAGCGGCCGTACGGCGCGGCGTCCCGCGGCCGATCCGGCACCCCATCCCGCAAGACGCCGACACTCCAACCGTGCGGAACACAGCCGAAGACGCGGCGAGTCGATCTTGTTCGTCCGAGTCGCAGGCCGAGACGGCGGGCGGGATCCGGTCATCCGAGCCAGGGCCGGAGGGCGCCGGAGGGTTCGAGGAGCCGGGGGTTGGGGAGGCGGAGCGGGGGCTGGCGGCGGCGGAGGCGGCGCTGGCGGGGTTGCGCGAGGTCGCCGGGGGCGAGACCGCGCTCGCGGAGGCCGTGCGGCGCATCGAGGAGGAGCTCGCCGAGCTGACCGAGCGTGCCACGCGCATCGGCCTGGAGACCGCCGCCGAGCGTGCCAGGGAGAAGGGCCTCGCCGCCGACGCCGAGCGGCTCGCCGTACGGCTGGACGCCGCCAGGGGCGAGGACGCCACGCTCGCCGCGCGCCTGGAACGGCTGGCCGACGAAGCCGAGCTGCTACGGGACGCGGCGGAGGCCGGGCGGCTGGCCCGCTCGGCCGGCACGGAGCGGGACACCGCGCACACCAGGGCAGAGAGCGCGGCGACCGACGCGGGGTTCCCGAGCGTCGCGGACGCCAGGGCGGCCACGAGGTCGGCCGCGGCCCGCGAGTCCATGGCCGAGCGGCTGCGCGAGCTCGACGCCGAGCGCGCGGCCGTGACCAAGCTACTGGCCGATCCGGAGCTGGTCGCGGCGGCCGCCATGCCCGCTCCCGACCTCGCCGCGCTGGCCGAGGCGTTCGACATGGCCGAGCGGGAGCACGGCACGCACGCCTCAGCCCGCGACCAGGCAGTCGCCCGACATGACCAGCTCGCCGGGCTCGCCGAGACCCTCGAACGCGCTCTGGCCGAGTGGCGTCCCGCCGAGGAGCGCCATCGCCTCGCGAAGCGGCTCGCGGAGCTGGCCGTCGGCACCTCTCCCGACAACACACTCGACATGCGCCTGTCGTCGTACGTGCTCGGAGAGCGGTTGCGGCAGGTCGTGGACGCCGCCAACCAGCGGCTCGACCATATGTCCGGTGGTCGATACCTCCTGCTGTACGACGTGCGCAAGTCCGCCGCCGACCGCAGGCGGTCCGGGGGCGGGCTGGGTCTTCGCGTTCTCGACGGCTGGACCGGGTCCGACCGCGATCCCGCCACCTTGTCCGGCGGTGAGGCCTTCATGACATCCCTGGCCCTCGCGCTCGCGCTCGCAGACGTGGTGACCGCCGAGGCCGGTGGGGTCGAGCTCGGCACGCTCTTCATCGACGAGGGGTTCGGCACGCTCGATGAGGAGAGCCTCGACGGCGTTCTGGACATCCTCGACGAGCTGAGGGACGGCGGCCGGGCCGTCGGCATCGTCAGCCACGTCGGCGAGCTGCGCACGCGGGTCCCTGCACAGCTCAAGGTGGTCAAGAACCGCTTCGGCTCCAGCCTTTCCGTGGCCGTCCCCGGGTAGGCGCGTTGGGCGGGCGACGAATGCACGGATGGACGGATGGGCTCAACGGATCCATCTCAGCGCGAAATGCGGAGCGCTAGGGTGATCCACCGAAATCAGGGGCAAAGGGGAGAGTCGCGGGGTGAAGATCCCAATGCCGCGTGGTGACCGGCTCACGGCGATGGTGGCGACGGGCGTCGTCGCCGTGCTCGGCGTCGTGGCGGTCGTCGTCGGCGTTGGCACCTCGTTCAGCGTCGAGGGGCCGAAGAACAACCAGAGGTACGACTTCGTGCTCAAGGCGAAGAACGCCGCGGGCGAGGGGCAGAGCGCGGCGTCGGCCACGGCCGACCTCGCCTACCCGCGGCAGGCGTACCAGAACGCCAACAACAACCAGACCGACACGATCATCAGACCCGGGGAGGACGGGAGGATTCCGAAGGGACAGTACCGGTCCATCACCGTGATCTGCCAGCTCAAGGGGGACTCGGTCACCGAGTCGGAGCCGGGCGAGACCAGTGCCGTCTGGGACCGGATCGAGTGGAACGGCGGGGTCGGCTATCTGAGCGACACGCTGATGAAGACTCCGCGTGGCGGCTTCCCCGCCGCGCCGTTGTTCCAATGCGACGACTGATCAGGGGGCCATGTCGTGAAGAACAGTCCGCACCAAAACCATTCACAGCACAGCACCGCCCAGCACGGAAGCGCCCACCTGGGCACCGTGCCGCACGGCACTACCGCCCAGCTCGGCAGCGTGCGGTACGACAGCGGTCAGCCGCTCGGGAGTCAGAAGTACGACGACCCCCGGCCCGCTGACCAGCCGTACACCGGCAAGCGGTACGGGGACACGCGGCAGTCGGGTGCCGAGCAGAACACCGGTCACGGCGGCTCGCAGTACGGGGGTACGGAGCACGGCCGGCCTTACGTCCCCGAGTACACCGGGCCTTCGTACGGCTCCCCGGAGCAACCGGACGCGGAGGCCGGCGCACCGGCCTACGGAGGCGGTCCGTACGGCACCGGCCAGTACAAGCCCGCGGAGCAGGACGGCTCAGAACCCGGCGGCTCGGCTCATGGGACCGGGCAGTACGAACCGGCGGAGCGATCGGGCTCGGCGGATGCTGCCAGTGGGGGGTACGGCGGGGCGTCGTACGGCACAGGGGAGTACAAACCGGCGGAACCGAACGGCTCGGAAGCCGGTGACACGGATTCCGGCAGAGAACTCCCGGCCGGAAAGCGCAGCCCCGCGGAGCAATCCGGCACGGAGATCACCAGTCCCGGGTACGGCGGCGGGGGTCCGTACGGCACCGGGCAGTACAAGCCCGCCGATCAGAACGGCTCGGCGGCCGGTGCCGGTGGGTATGGCGGCGGGCCGCATGGGACCGGGCAGTACAAGCCCGCGGACCAGCCGGGTGCGGAAGCCGGCGGTGCGGGGTACGGCGGGATCTCGTATGGAACGGGCCAGTACCAGCCTGGGGGGCCGGTCAGCGCGGACGCCGGTGATGCCGGCTACAGCGGTGCGCCGTACGGCACGGGGCAGTACACCCCGGCGCTCGGGCAAGGCACGGAGCCCAACGGCTCGCCGTACAGCACCGGACAGAACAGATCCGCGGACCAGAACGGCGCCGTGTCCGGTCTGGGGTACGCCGGGGGTCCGTACGGCACCGGCCAGTACAAACCCGCGGACCCGAACGGTGTGGACGCCGCGGGTTCCGCGTACGGGGCGAGCGGGCAGAGCGGTACGAATGCCGCGGGTTCCGCGTACGGGGCGAGCGGGCAGAACGGCGCGGATGCCGCGGGTTCCGCATACGGGGCTGCGGGCCAGGGCGGTGCGAATGCCGCCGGTTCCGGGTATGGCGACGGCCGGTACGTGGCTGGGCAGGAGTCGAACGGGGACGCGCGGTATGGCTCCGGGCCGGAGCTGGGCGGTGCGGATACGGCGGGTTCTGGGTACGGGGCGAGCGGACAGAATGGTGTGAATGCCGCCGGTTCTGTGTACGGGGATCGGCGGGAGCAGGATGGTGGGGGGACCGGTGGTTCGGCGTACGGCACCGGTCAGTACGGCGTTCCTCAGTACGGCGTTCCTCAATACGGTGCGGGTGACTTCGCGGGCGCGGGTGCCGGTACAGCGACGGGCCTGAGTGCGGGTGCCGGCGCAGGGACGGGTGCGGGTGCCGGTGCGGGGACGGGTCTGGGTGCGGGGATGAGCTCAGGTGCGGGGACGGGCTTGGGTACGGGTACGGGGGTGGCGGGGGAATCGGCCGCCGGCCGGGTGGCCGCGGCTCATGGGGACGTGGCGGCGCTCGCGGTGCAGTTCCAGCAGCGCTTCCATGCCCTGGCGGGCAACATCGAGCAGGTGATCCGCGGCAAGCGAGAGACCATCGAGCTCGCTCTGATCACGCTGTTCTCCGAAGGGCATCTGCTCATCGAGGACGTGCCGGGCACGGGCAAGACGACGCTGGCCCGGAGCCTGGCGGCCAGCATCGAGGCCGAGCTGCGCAGGATCCAGTTCACGCCTGACCTGCTTCCCTCCGACATCACCGGTGTCTCGATCTTCAACCAGGCGAACCATAAGTTCGAGTTCCACCAGGGGCCGGTGTTCGCCCACATCGTGCTCGCCGACGAGATCAACCGTGCCTCGCCCAAGACCCAGGCCGCGCTGCTGGAGGTCATGGAGGAGCGGCGCGTCACCGTCGACGCCGAGCCTCATCCGGTGCCCCGGCCCTTCATGGTCGTGGCCACCCAGAACCCGGTGGACATGGACGGCACCTATCCTCTGCCGGAGGCGCAGCTCGACCGTTTCCTGATGTGCGTGTCCGTCGGGTATCCCGACCACGCGTCGGAGCTCGAAATGCTCAAGGGAATGCCCACCGGCCCGCAGGTGGAGCGCCTGCCCCTGATCGCGCGTGCCGCCGACGTCGCCGGGATGATCGACTTCGCCACCCGCATCCACGTCGCCGACTCGATCTACGAGTACCTGGTCGCCGTGGTCAGTGCCACGAGGCGGTCGCCCGAGGTGCGGCTGGGCGCGAGTCCCCGGGCCAGCCTGGCACTGCTCCGCGCGTCCAGGGTCAAGGCGGCGGCGGCCGGGCGGCACTTCGTGATCCCCGAGGACATCAAGGCGCTCGCCGCTCCCGTGCTCGCCCACCGGCTCATCCTCACCCCCGAGGCGGAGCTGCGCGACCGCACCGCCACGGCCGTCATCGCCGAGACGCTGATGGCGACCCCCGGCCCCCAGACGCTCGCCGCGGTCTGACACCGCACGCACGCGCGTCCGTCCCCCCGGAGGACCTCATGCCCGACATCGAGCAGGCACTGTTCCAAGTACACCTCGGTGCCTTGACGGTGTGGTGCCCCGTGCATCCGGTGCCCGGCGGTGCGCGGTGTCACAGGGTGTTCAGGCGGTTCAGCAGGTCGATCGGGGTGAGGAGGTAGGCGCCGACGATCAGGGCGGCGGCGGAGATCAGCAGGAACAGGAAGACGAAGAACCCGCCGGGAAACGGGGTGAGCCGGGCGAGCTGGTCGGCGTCGGAGTCCGGCGCCCTGCCGTGCCGCCGCTTGCTCCGCAGCTCGAGAATCGGCCGGATGCCCCCGATGAGGAGGAACCAGGCGGCCAGCTGCGCGCCGACCGACTGCACGTCGGCCGGGGCGAACCAGGACAGCGCGAACACCGCGCCGCCGATGGTGAGCAGCGCCACCACGCCGAACACGTTGCGGATCATCAGTAGCATGCAGGCGAGCAGCACCAGGACCGTCCACAGGAGGATCGTGATGTATCCGGCGGCGGTCAGCCAGGCGGCGCCCAGCCCGAGCAGCGAGGGCGCGACGTACCCGGCTCCGGCGGTGAAGATCATGCCGGGGCCCGTCGGCCGTCCCCGGGTCAGGGTGACGCCGGAGGTGTCGGAGTGGAGACGGATGCCCTGGAGCTTGCGCCGGGTGAGCAGGGCCACGAGCGCGTGGCCTCCCTCGTGCGCGACCGTGATCAGGCCTCTGGAGATGTGCCAGGAGGTGGGGTAGACGACCACGCCCAGGGCCACGAACGCGGCCAGAGCCGTGATCCACATGGGCGGGCCGGGCTGCACGGCGGTCAGCCGCGCCCAGAAACCGCTGAGAGTCTGCAGGGTCCACCTCCACTGGAAAAGCTATGTCCGCACGGCCGAGGACGCGCGGACATAGCGTCGCATGGTCGGCCGCCCAAGGTCTTCCCCGTACCACTAGAACAACCTTCGTGAAGGCGCGTGCGACAGCGGTCGGGTACGGTGCCGAGGGTGTTGGACGCGGATGTGCCCGGGTGGTGGGGCGGGCTGGGGTTGCCAGGTCTGGCCGACGTGCACGTCCATTTTCTGCCTGAGCGCATGGAGCGGCGCGTCTGGCACCACTTCGAGCATGGTGGCCCGCTGGTCGGGGAGGGCTGGGACATCCACTACCGCGTCCCGCCGGAGGAACGCGTGGCCCGCCTGCGCGCCCTCGGTGTGCGCCGTTTCACCGCCCTCGCGTACGCCCACAGGCCCGGCATGGCGTCCAGCCTCAACGAGTGGACGCTGGACTTCGCCCGTAGAACCCCCGGTTGCGTCCCCACGGCGACGTTCTTCCCCGAGCCCGGCGTCCTCGGCTACGTACGGCTGGCGGTGGACGCCGGCGCGCGGGTGTTCAAGGTGCACCTGCAGGTGGGGGCGTTCGACCCGCGCGACGCGGAGCTCGACGACGTGTGGGGGCTGCTGGCCGAGGCCGGGATCCCGGTGGTCGTGCACGCCTCCTCGATGCCGGTGCCGGGCAGGTGCACCGGCCCCGGCCCGATCGCCGGCGTCCTCGCTGCCCATCCGGCGCTGGGCGTGGTGGTGGCCCATCTCGGCATGCCGGAGTACGACGAGTTCCTCGGCCTCGCCGCGCGCTACCGGAACGTGCGGCTCGACACGACGATGGCGTTCACGGACTTCGCCGAGGCCACGGCGCCCTTTCCCGCGCGGCTGAGGCCGCCGCTCCGCGATCTCGGGCTCGCGGGAAAGGTCGTGCTCGGCTCCGATCTGCCCACCATCCCCTATCCCTACGCCCACCAGTTGCACTCACTGGAAAGGCTGGATCTCGGGGACGAGTGGCTTCGCGCGGTTTGCTGGCACAATGGGATCCAGGTTCTCGGAGAACCCCTCTAAGCTGGGTGAATGCCAAACTCCCGTACACCGGCGTCACGGGGCGACGAGCATCGAAAAGTGATTCGCAAGTTCTACGACGCCTTCGCGAACCGTGACATCGACGCCATGGGCCGGTGTTACCACCCGGACGTCAGCTTCGGCGACCCCGTCTTCCTCGAACTGGATGGCCGTGACCGGGTCATGGGCATGTGGCGCATGCTCATAGAGCGCAATCGCGGCACCGAGGTCTCCGCCCGCGACATCGAGGCCGACAACTATTCGGGCACGGCCCACTGGACGGCGAAGTACGTCTTCTCGCAGACCGGCAGGCGCGTGGTCAACGAGATCGACGCCCAGTTCCGCTTCGAGGAGGGGCTGATCGTGCGTCACCATGACCAGTTCGACTTCCGCCACTGGAGCAGGATGGCGCTCGGCCTGCCCACGGGGGTGCTGCTCGGCTGGACGCCGATGCTGCGCCGCAAGGTACGGGACCGGGCACGCGGCCAGCTGGACGAGTACCTGCGGAGCGATACGCCTATATCAGGCTAGGGTCTGACACGGGCGGAACGCACCGGAGCCGGGCTCGCCGTCCCCACAGTCCCCAGGGAGGTGTGCCGTGCCGGAGCGTCGTGTGCGAGGGCTGAGAGACCTGATGCGAGTGCAGACCCGTGGTGCCGATCACGAGGTGGCGCCCGAGCACTCCATGGATCCCCGCTCCAAGGAGATCGACGCCCCGGCACAGCAGAGCGTCATCGACAACGCCGTGTACGTGGACGGCCGGCGCGCCGACACCCCGCCGTCGCTGGCCGAGGCGGTGGCGGCCCTGCGCATGCGGCCGGGGAGCATGGCGTGGATCGGCCTCTACCGCCCGTCGGACGGCGAGATCCTCAAGGTCGCCGAGGAGTTCGGCCTGCACGAGCTGGCCGTCGAGGACGCCATCGTCGCCCACCAGCGTCCGAAGGCCGACCGGTACGGCGACACGCTCTTCCTGGTCCTGCGCGCCGCCCAATATCTGGACTCGCCGGAGAAGGTGGAGTTCGGCGAGCTCCACGTCTTCGTCGGGCCGGACTTCGTGCTGACCGTCCGCCACAGCGAGGCCCCCGACCTCAGCAAGGTCCGCCGCCGCATGGAGAACGACCCCCACCTGCTGCGGCAGGGCCCGCAGGCCGTCCTCTACGCGATCCTGGACGCGGTCGTCGACGGGTACGCGCCGGTCGTCGCGGGCCTGCAGAAGGACATCGACGAGATCGAGGTCCAGGTCTTCGGCGGCGACCCCGCGGCGCCGAGGCGCATCTACGCCCTGTCGCGCGAGGTGATCGAGTTCCAGCGGGCCACCCGGCCGCTGCTCGACATGCTCACCGGCCTGATCGCCGGCTCCCCGAAGTACGGCGTCGACGAGGAGCTCCAGCGTTACCTGCGCGACGTGGCCGACCACGCGATCACGGTCGTGGAGCGGGTGGACAACTTCCGCCAGATGCTCCAGGACATCCTCATCGTCAACTCGACCCTGGTCAGCCAGGCGCAGAACGAGGAGATGAAGAACGTCACCCAGGCGAGCTACGCCCAGAGCGAGGAGGTCAAGAAGATCTCCTCCTGGGCGGCCATCCTCTTCGCCCCCACCCTCGTCGGCACGATCTACGGCATGAACTTCACCCACATGCCCGAGCTCGATTGGGTCTACGGCTACCCCTTCGCCGTCGCGCTGATGGCGGCGGTGTGCGGCGCCCTCTACCTGGTCTTCAAACGCCGCAACTGGCTGTGAAATCCGACATTTCGGGTAGGTCCGGCGTATGGAGGATCGTGTGCTGGAACTGCACGCCATCGCGATGGACGAGTTCGGTCTGCGGGTGGCGATGATCAATGACGACGCCTGGAACTCCCCGACGCCCTGTTCCGAGTGGACCGTCCGCGACCTGGTGAACCACCTCGTGGTCGAGCAGCTCTGGGTGCCGCCGCTGCTCGCGGGCAGGACCGTGACCGACGTGGGCGACCGGTTCGACGGCGACCAGCTCGGTGAGGACCCCGTGGGCCGGTGGACGGACGCCAGCGTCGCGGCGCAGCGCGCGCTGGCCGAGCCGGGAGCGCTCGACCGGGAGGTCCACCTCTCCTACGGGACGGTGGACGCCCGGCGCTACTGCATGGAGATGGCCAGCGACCTCGCCGTCCACGCCTGGGACCTCGCCCGCGGCCTCGGGGTCGACGACCGCGTGGACCCCGACCTCATGGCCGAGGTCTACGACTACCTCTCCCCGATGGCCGGGGCGCTCGCGGGAAGCGGCATGTTCGGCGAGCCCGTCCCCGTGCCCGGCGACGCCGACGCGCAGGCCCGTACCCTCGCCCTGACCGGCCGCCGGCCCTGACGATCACACGCGGCTCGCCCTCGCCGCCGGGGCGGCGTTCGCCTCGGTACGGATGCACCGGCTCGGGCCACGCTGTTCACCAGGGTCGGATCAGGCCAGTAGCTTGCGGGCGGCCTGTTCGATGTGGGCCTCCGACAGCAGCACGTGGGCGGCGGCGTCGCCGAGCGGGATGAAGCTGTCCATGGAGGTCACCCGGGCCACCGGCCCGGTGAACCCGCCGTCGGCGAGCGCCGCGAGCACCCCCTCCGACACCCCGCCGGAGCCGCGCGTCTCGTCGGCGATGAGCACCTTGCCGGTGAGGTCGGCGGCGCGCAGCAGGTCGTCCACGGGGAGCGGGGACAGCCAGCGCAGGTCCAGCACGCGGCAGCCGTACCCCTCCGAGGTGAGCCGGATCGCGGCCCGCAGGCTCATGCGCACGCCGTTGCCGAACGTCACGATGGTCAGGTCGCGCCCGTCGCCGTAGGCGCGGCCGCTGCCGATGGGCACGTGGGTCTCCGCCCACCGCGAGGGCGGCGCGTACGGGGTGAGCCAGCCGTTGTCCCCCTCGTCCATCAGGTCGCGGGTGTTGTAGAGCGCGATCGGCTCCAGGAACACGCAGACGTCGCCGTCGGCCCTGGCGGCGGCGACGCAGGTGCGCAGCATCGCGGCGGCGTCGTCGGGCCTGGCGGGCGAGGCGACGACCAGTCCGGGGATGTCGCGCAGGGCGGCGACGGAGTTGTCGTTGTGGAAGTGCCCGCCGAAGCCCTTCTGGTAGGCGTACGCGGCCACTCGCACGACCATGGGGTTCCGGTAGGCGCCCTGGGAGAAGAACCGCAGCGTCGCCGCCTCCCCGCGCAGCTGGTCGAGGGCGTTGTGCAGGTAGGCGAGGTACTGGATCTCGGGGATCGGCAGCAGGCCGGAGGTGCCCGAGCCGAGGGCCAGGCCTAGCACGGCCTGCTCGTCCAGGAGGGTGTCGA
The DNA here is from genome assembly GCF_049674955.1 of Sphaerisporangium viridialbum. Classification (GTDB taxonomy): domain Bacteria; phylum Actinomycetota; class Actinomycetes; order Streptosporangiales; family Streptosporangiaceae; genus Sphaerisporangium; species Sphaerisporangium viridialbum. The sequence continues at coordinate 3,098,087 of NZ_CP187232.1, forward strand.
ACACCCGGGCGGCGCCGAAGCGCTTCAGCAGCCCGCGCGTCACGCCGTACACCCCGCCCTTGCGGGCCACGTCCTCCCCGAAGAGCATGACCTCGGGGCAGGCGCCCATGATGTCGGCCAGCGTGCGGTTGATCGACTGCGCCAGGGTGAGCGGACCCTCGCGCTCGGGCGGGGTGTCGCCGAACAGCGCGGCACGGTCGCCCGCCTGGCGCACGGCCTGCGCCGCGACCTGGGCGGGGCGGCGGGGGGCGAGCGGCGCCATGACCTCGTCCGCCGACCGCAGCCGTGGCCTGCGCGTGGACTCCAGCGCCAGCTTGAGCACGTGCTCGCGGATCGTCTCGTAGCGCCCGAGCAGCTCGTCGGGCACCGCCAGCCCGGCGTCCACCAGGAGCTTCGCCGTGGCGAGCAGGGGATCGCGCTCAAGGTCTGCGGCGATATCACGCGGAGTGCGGTACGCCGACTCGACGTCGGAGCCCGCGTGGCCCATCAGGCGGACCATGCGCAGGTGCAGGAACGCCGGTGACCTGCGGGTGCGCACGTGCTCGACCGCCTGGCACGTCACGTCGTACGTCTCGGCGAGGTCGCAGCCGTCGGCCTGGAAGCGCGGGATGAGAGGGTGGCCGGACGCCTCGACCCACCCGGGCGGGGTGCGCACGCTGATGCCGATGCCGTTGTCCTCGCAGACGAACAGGATCGGCAGCGGAAGCCCCTGGTAGGCGCAGTAGGCCGCGGTGTTGAAGCCGGTCAGGGCACTGGCGTGGTTGATCGAGGCGTCCCCGAAGCCGCACACCGCGATCGCCCCCGCCGGCCAGGCCGCGCCGGCGACGCCGAGCTTGCGCGCCCGTTCGATGGCGAAGGCCACGCCCACGGCGCGCGGCAGGTGGCTGGCGATCGTGGAGGTCTGCGGGATGATCGCGAGGTCGGGATGGCCGAAGACCTTGTGACGCCCGCCGGCGATGGGCTCCTCGGCCGCGGCGGCGAGGCCGAGCAGCACGTCGCGCAGCCCTTCCTCGGCGAGCCGCCCGGCCTGCGCCGAGCGGGCGAGGTAGAAGGCGCCCGAGCGGTAGTGCAGGAGCGCGGGGTCGGTGACGCGGGTGACCGCGCCCACCGCGGCGTTGCCCTCGTGGCCGGCCGAGCCGATCGTGTAGAAGCCCTCGCCCTGCTCGCGCAGCCAGCGGGCGGCGATGTCGAGCAGCCGGCTGGCGAGCTGGACCTCGAAGAGCTCGCGACATCGGGCGCCCGTGAGCGTCGTGCCCGGCCGCACGGGCAGCCCGGGATCACGGCGGCTGCCCGGGGAGAGCGCGGCAACCGACTCGATGAAGTGCGTCTCAACTGCGTCGCGGCCCACAAGGCCGATTATGTCGCGATGAACCGGGTCGCGTCCCGAGGCTTGCCGGAACTGGCTCACTGTCCGAGTGGACCGCTCTATTTGACTGTGATTAATGACGGTTTGTCAGATGGCACAACCGTTTGCATAATGCGGCCGTCTACTACTAAGGAATGACGTGGCACCCTCAAAGCCGCGTTAAAGCAACGGGAAGAAGGGACAACCCGTGTTAAAACGCATCCGTGCCGTCGTCGTGGCGATGGCCATGGGCGCCGGAGCCCTCGCTCTGGTGACCCCATCGGCGTCGGCGTCGGCAGGGAGACTCGCGGCCCCCGACGTCTCCTCGGTGGAGGTGGGCCCCAGCCCGGTCGTCGTCGAGAGCAAGGACGGCAAGGCGGTCACCTTCAGCTTCCTGGTCGACGGCGCGACCAGCGGGGGCTTCACGCTGAAGCGTCCGAACGGCTCGACGCTCGACGTCGAGGCCAAGAAGGTCGACGAGGCCGGCGGCAAGCAGAAGTGGCAGGGCACCCGCACCTTCGGCCGCTCCGACGCCCCCGGCGAGTGGAAGGTCACCGCCAAGGCGACCAGCGTCGTCGGCACCGGGCAGGCGAGCAAGGACTTCCAGGTCAAGCAGGTCTGGGAGACCGACCTCGCCGGGTTCGGCGCCTCACCCGAGCCCGTCGACCAGGGCGACACGCTCACCCTCCAGGGCCGGCTGCTGCTCAACGGCACCGGCGGGTACGGGCCGTACAAGGGGCAGAAGGTCTACATCGCCTTCCGCGCCGAGGGCAGCGCCGGTTATGACCGGGTCGCCTACGACTACACCGACTGGAACGGCCGGTTCTCGGCCGGCGTCAAGGCCGACCGCACGGGCTGGTGGCGGGCGGAGTACGACGGCTCGGCGGTCGCGCACAAGGCCACCAGCGACAGCGACCAGGTCGACGTGCGCCAGAAGTCCACCGGCAGCCGGATCACCGGGTTCGACGTGAACCCCGACCCCGCCGACCAGGGCGACAGGCTGTCCGCGCGCGGGCGTCTCGAACTGGACACCTCGCACGGCTGGGAGGGCTACCGGGGGCAGAAGGTCGACCTGCTGTTCAAGCCCGACGGTTCGCGCTCGTGGCAGGTCGTGGGGCACGACTGGACCGACCGTGGCGGCCGGTTCTCGATCGGCGCCCAGGCTGAGCGGTCCGGCTGGTTCCGGGCCGGATTCGACGGCGCCCGGGGCGTGAAGGGCACGAGCAGCCGGTCCGTGTACGTCACGGTCAACGAGCCGGAGCCGCCCGCCGACACCCGGATCATCAAGTTCAACGCGTACCCCGAGCCGGTGAAGTACGGCAAGTACGTCAAGAACAGGGGCACGCTGCAGATCTGGGACGGCGACCACTGGGTCGCCTACGACCACGTGAAGGTGGCCCTGTACTTCAAGCAGGCCGGCCACTCCAAGTGGGAGTACGTCAAGACGGTCAGCACCAACGGCTCCGGGAAGTTCTGGACCCAGGTCAAGGCCTGGAACTCCGGCTACTGGAAGATCCGCTTCAAGGGCAACGGCGAGGCCACGGCCTCGTCCAGCAGGAGCGACTACGTGAGGGTGAAGAAGTAACAGCCCTCAGGCGACACGACGGCCCGGCAGCCCACGAGCTCCCGGGCCGTTCGCTTGCCCATCAGTGCCCACGCGCAGGAGCGGCACTCCCCGTTCGACGCTCTGCGGCGCCTTCTCGAAACAGGTTTGATCTGGCTTCGGTTCCGTCTGATGGAATATCCGGCATGTCAACACTTCGCGACAAGGCCCTGTTGTTCCGCTCGATGCATGTCCCCGGTCGGCCGCTGGTACTGCCCAATGCCTGGGACGTCGCCTCCGCGCGTATCGTGGCGGATGCCGGCGCTGCCGCGGTCGCCACCACCAGCGCCGGTGTCTCGTGGGCCCTGGGCTATGGGGACGGCGACCACCTGGACCGGGACCGCGGCCTCGACCTGATCGCTCGGGTCGCCGCAGCGGTCGGCGTTCCGGTGACAGCCGATGTCGAAAGCGGCTACGCGCCCGACCCCGCGGGTGTGGCTGAGACCGTGCGGGGCGTGCTCGCGGCCGGAGCCGTCGGCATCAATCTGGAGGACTCACTCCGCGCGGGCCCGGCCCTGCTGCGTCCCATCCTGGAGCAGTCCGAGCGCATCGCGGCTGCCCGTAGTGCCGCGGACACCGCTGGTGTGCCGCTGTTCGTCAACACCCGAATCGACACGCACCGTCTGCCGGCCGGGGACCCCGCGGTTTGGCTGAAGGAAACCCTCGCCCGGGCCGAGGCCTACGTGGCAGCCGGTGCTGACGGAGTGTTCGTTCTCGGTGCTCTGGATGCGGAGACCATCACGGCGCTCGTGCGTGCGGTGTCCGTGCCAGTGAATGTCCTGGCGGGTCCTGGGACTCTCACCGTGCCCGCGCTCGCGGCGTTGGGTGTGGCTCGTGTGAGTGCTGGGTCCTCGATCGCCGAGGCGGCGTACGGCTTGGTCGCACGTGCCGCCCGGGAACTGCTCACCGACGGCACCTGTGGAGCCCTTGAGGGCGGTCTTGAGTACGGCACCCTCAATTCGCTGCTGCTGGCAGAACCCGGCCGCTGATCCGTGAGCGGTGCCGACCGTCTCGAGCCGGCTAGTCGGTGCGGCGGAACTGGGCGATGGCGATGCCGAGCAGGGCCAGTCCCATGAGGGCGACGATCCCGAGCTCGACCATGACCGGCACATGCCAGCCGAACCAGTGGACGCCGGGGTTGAGCGCGTCCACGACCCTCGGGTCCACGTTGAGGTGGCTGAAGACCGCGTGCCGCATCGGGTCGACGGCGTACGTCAGGGGGTTGATCTTCGTCAGGAAGGCCAGCCATCCGGGCAGGCCGGCCAGGGGGAACATCGCCCCCGAAAGGAAGATCATAGGCATGATCGCCATCTGCATGATCCCGAAAAAAACTGCATGTTCTTCATGCGGGCGGCGAGGCTCACGCCGAAGGCGGTGATCGTGACCGACGCGAGGAACATCTCGCCGAGCAGGGTCAGGATCAGCGTCGGGGAGTAGGGCACGTGGACCAGCCCAGCGAGGGCCAAGATGATGATGCCCTGCACGGTCGCCACGATGCCGCCGCCCAGGCACTTGCCGATCACGATGGCGGCCCGGCTGACCGGGGCGACCAGCATCTCGCGCAGGAACCCGAACTCGCGGTCCCACACGATCGAGCCCGCCGAGAACATCGCCGTCGTGATCACCGTCATGGCGATCACACCGGGGTAGATGAAGGTGCGGAAGTCCACCCCCTGGCTCGGCCCCCGTGAGACCAGCGTGCTCAGGCCGGTGCCCATCACGAACAGCCACAGCACGGGCTGCACCAGCGTGGACACCATGCGCGTGCGGTCGTTGACGAACCGCAGCAGCTCACGGTGAAGAACGATCTTGATAGCCCGGATGTCGTGCCTGACGCTGCGCCCGGGTACGTGGACCCGGACGACTCCGGGCGCGGTGACGCCGGTTGCCATCGTCTACCTCCTCGCCATGGCGCGCATCCACGACGAGCCGCCGGTCTCGCCCTCGGCGTCGCGGATCGTGGAGCCGGTGTAGTTCATGAACACGTCGTCGAGTGAGGGCCGCGACACGCTGACCGAGCGGATCGGCACCCCGAGCTCGGCGAACAGCCGGGGGACGAACTCCTCCCCGGAGGGGACGGCGAAGGTGACCACGCCCTCGCGGACGGCCGCGTCGAGGCCGAAACGCTCCTTGAGCGCGGCGATGGCGGTCTCGTCGTCACCGGTCTGGATCTGCACGCGGTCTTCGCCGATGCCGGCCTTCAGGGCCTCGGGGGAGTCGATGACCACGATCTCGCCATGATCGATGATGGCGATGCGGTCGCAGTACTCCGCCTCCTCCATGTAATGCGTGGTCATGAAGATGGTGATGTCCTCGGTGTGCCGCAGTTTATCGATATATCCCCAGATAGCCGATCGAGTCTGGGGATCCAGGCCTACCGTGGGCTCGTCCAGGAAAAGCACGCGCGGTGAGTGGAGCAGGCCCCGCGCGATCTCCAGCCGGCGTTTCATGCCGCCGGAGAATGTGTAGACCTTGGCGTCCTTGCGGTCCCAGAGCGCGACCATCTCCATGACCTGCCTGATCCGCTCGTTGACGACCTCCCTCTGCACCCCGTACAGCTCGGCGTGGAAGCGGAGGTTCTGCTCGGCCGACAGGTAGCCGTCCAGGGTCGGATCCTGGAACACCAGGCCGATGTTGCGCCGTACCTCGTCCCGCTGCTTGACCACGTCGTGCCCGGCCACCTCGGCCGAGCCGCCCGTCGGGCCCACGAGCGTGCAGAGCATGCTGATCGTGGTCGTCTTGCCCGCGCCGTTGGGCCCGAGGAAGCCGAAGACCTCGCCCGGCAGCACCTCGAAGTCGATGCCCTTGACGGCCTCGACGTTGCCATAACTTTTCTTCAGCCCCCGTACGGCGACGGCGGGCGCCTCACTTGTCGTCACTTCTCCCCTTCCTCCTGGTTCCCCGCACGCGTAGCTCCATCATCTCCTCGGGCACGCTTCGCCGGTAGGTACGGTTGCTCTGAACTATCTAGATAGGTGAAAGATATATCGAGATAGTACGCAGAACAAGGCCTGTGTCCGGGCATGGGAAGGCCGGGTCCGGGCGAAAGGCCGGGAGTTAGCGTTCGTTAACGAGGCTGGCCAGGGCGACGCGGGCCATGCGGCGCAGGAGGTCGGACATGGCGTCGCGGGCCAGCTCGCCGGCGCTGTGCGGGGTGGAGTTCAGCAGCCCGAAGACCGCGTGGGTGGCGGCGCGCAGCACCGGCGGCCGTACCCCCGGGTACAGCTCGGTCAGGACGGTGACCCACTCCTCGACGTACAGCCGCTGGAGCCGCCTGATCTGCCGCCGGGCGGGTTCGGGCACGTTGCCCAGTTCGCGGTCGTGCACGGTGATCAGCGCGGGATGGTCGAGCGCGAACTCGATCTGCCCGGTGATCAGCGCGTCGAGGGCCTCGCCGCCGTCCGCGGCCCGGGTGACCCGCTCGACCGCCGAGGTGCGCAGGCGCTCGCTGATGTCCAGCAGCATCTCCGACAGCAGGGAGTCCTTGCCGCTGAAGTGGCGGTAGAGCGCGGGCCCGGAAATGCCGACCGCGCCGCCGATCTCCTCGATCGACACCCCGTGGAAGCCCCTGGCCGCGAACAGCGTGGCGGCGGCGTCCAGGATCTCCCTGCGGCGAGGGCTCGGAACGCGGGTAGGACTCCGCACAACGGTCATGACCGGCAATAGTAGACGAATCCGTTAATGATGACTAACATCCAGGGCGTTGTTAGCGAGCGTTAACCACTGGGAGGTGTGCGTCATGGGCCCTGTGCTCCGGTCGGCGGCGAGCCCGGTCGGCGAGGAGTTCAAGCGCAACGCGGAGGTCAACGAGCGTCTGGCCGCCGACCTGCGCGAACGCCTGGCGGTCGCGGCCCTCGGCGGCCCCGAGCGGTCCCGTGCGCGGCACGTCGAGCGCGGCAAACTCCTGCCCCGCGACCGCGTCGGCACGCTGCTCGACCCCGGTTCCCGCTTCCTGGAGCTCTCCCCGCTGGCCGCCACCGGGCTGTACGGCGACGAGGCCCCCGCAGCCGGGATCATCACCGGAGTCGGCCGGGTCAGCGGCAGGGAATGCGTGATCGTCGCCAACGACGCGACCGTGAAGGGCGGCACCTACTACCCGCTCACGGTCAAGAAGCACCTGCGCGCCCAGGAGGTCGCCCTCCACAACCACCTGCCGTGCGTCTACCTGGTCGACTCCGGCGGCGCGTTCCTGCCCCTGCAGGACGAGGTCTTCCCCGACCGGGAGCATTTCGGGCGCATCTTCTACAACCAGGCCACCATGTCGTCGCGCGGCATCCCGCAGATCGCAGCCGTGCTCGGCTCCTGCACGGCCGGAGGCGCGTACGTGCCCGCCATGAGCGACGAGGCGGTCATCGTGAGGAACCAGGGCACGATCTTCCTGGGCGGCCCGCCGCTGGTGAAGGCCGCGACCGGCGAGGAGGTCACGGCCGAGGAGCTCGGCGGCGGCGACGTGCACGCCCGCGTCAGCGGGGTCACCGACCACCTCGCCGACGACGACGCCCACGCCCTGTCCATGGTGCGCGACATCGTCTCGACGCTCGCGCCGAGACACCCCGCACCCTGGGAGCGCGCCCGTCCGGAGGAGCCGCTGCACGACCCCCGCGACCTGTACGGCATCGTGCCCGCCGACACCCGCACCCCGTACGACGTGCGCGAGGTCATCGGCCGCGTCGTCGACGGCAGCCGCTTCCTGGAGTTCAAGCCGGAGTACGGCCACACGCTGGTGACCGGCTTCGCCCACATCCACGGGCATCCGGTGGGGATCGTCGCCAACAACGGCATCCTGTTCAGCGAGTCCGCGCTGAAGGGCGCGCACTTCATCGAGCTGTGCGACCAGCGGAAGATCCCGCTGGTGTTCCTGCAGAACATCAGCGGGTTCATGGTGGGCCGCGCGTACGAGGCCGGGGGCATCGCCAAGCACGGCGCCAAGATGGTCACCGCCGTCTCCTGCGCCCGCGTGCCCAAGCTCACCGTGGTCGTCGGCGGATCGTTCGGGGCGGGCAACTACGCGATGGCCGGACGGGCGTACTCACCGCGCTTCCTGTGGATGTGGCCCAACGCCCGCATCTCGGTCATGGGCGGCGAGCAGGCCGCCAACGTCCTGGCCACCGTGCGGCCCGGCGGCGAGGACGACGCGGAGTTCAAGCGCGCGATCCGCGAGCGGTACGAGGAGCAGGGCAACCCGTACTACTCCACCGCGCGGCTGTGGGACGACGGCGTGATCGACCCCCTCGACACCCGCACGGTACTCGGGCTGGCCCTGTCCGCAGCGGCCAACGCCCCCCTCGACCCCATCGGCTACGGCGTCTTCCGGATGTGATCATGTTCGACACCGTTCTTGTCGCCAACCGGGGCGAGATCGCGCTCCGCGTCATCAGAACCCTGCGCCGGCTCGGCGTCCGGTCCGTCGCCGTGTACAGCGACGCGGACGCGGGCGCCCGGCACGTCCGCGAGGCCGACACGGCCGTACGGCTGGCCTCCGGCTACCTCGACATCGAGCAGGTGATCGCGGCCGCGAAGCTCAGCGGGGCCGGGGCCGTGCACCCCGGGTACGGGTTCCTGGCCGAGAACACCGCGTTCGCGCGGCGCTGCGCCGAGGAGGGCCTGGTCTTCGTCGGCCCGCCGCCCGAGGCCGTCGAGGCGATGGGCGACAAGATCCGCGCCAAGGCCACCGTGGCAGCGGCGGGCGTGCCCGTCGTCCCCGGCGGAGCGGAGCCCGCCGACGACCTCACCGAAGCGGCCGGCCGCATCGGCTACCCCGTGTTGATCAAGCCCTCGGCGGGCGGCGGCGGCAAGGGCATGCTGGTCGTGCGCTCGCCGGAGGAGATGCCCCAGGCCATCGAGTCGGCGCGCCGCACGGCCGCCGCCGCGTTCGGGGACGCCACGTTGCTGGTCGAGCGGTTCGTCGCCGACCCCCGGCACATCGAGATCCAGGTGCTGGCCGACGCCCACGGCAACGTCGTCCACCTCGGCGAGCGCGAGTGCAGCCTCCAGCGCCGCCACCAGAAGATCGTCGAGGAGGCGCCCTCGCCGCTGCTGGACGAGGACACGCGGCGGAGCATGGGCGCGGACGCGGTGCGGGCCGCGAGGTCCGTCGGGTACGTGGGCGCGGGCACCGTCGAGTTCATCGTCTCCGGCGAGCAGCCGGGGCACCCGGGCTACTTCATCGAGATGAACACCCGGCTCCAGGTCGAGCACCCGGTCACCGAGCTGGTCACCGGCCTCGATCTCGTGGAGCTCCAGCTCCGGGTCGCGGCGGGGGAGCCGCTGCCGCTGACGCAGGACGACGTACGGCTGAGCGGCCACGCCGTCGAGGCCCGCGTCTACGCCGAGGACCCCTCCCGGGACTTCCTGCCCACGGGCGGACGGGTGCTCGCGCTCGCGGAGCCGGAGGGCGACGGAGTCCGGGTGGACTCGGGGCTCCAGGCGGGCACGGTCGTCGGCAGCGACTACGACCCGATGCTGTCCAAGGTGATCGCATGGGGCCCGGACAGGGAGAGCGCGCTGCGGCGGCTGGACGCGGCGCTGCGGGCGACGACCGTCCTCGGCGTGACGACCAACATCGCGTTCCTGCGGGCGCTGCTCGCCGACCAGGACGTGGCGGCGGGGAACCTCGGCACCGGCCTGATCGACCGGCGCCTTCCCGCGCTGCTCGCCGCCGCCTACGGTCCGGGAGCCCTGCCGGACGAGGTGCCGGCCGCGGCGGCGCTGGTCCTGCAGGACCGGCTCCTCTCGGCCGCAGGCGACGACCCGTGGGACGTGCCGGACGGCTGGCGGGTCGGCGAGCCCGCCTGGACCCCCTGGCTCCTGACGGCGCGGGGCCAGACCGCCGAGGTCGGCGTCCGCGGCCTTCCCCGGACGGGCGCCGAGGTGGCCGTGGGCGGCGCGCCTCCGGCCGAGGCCCGGCTCGCCCACGGGAAGAACGGCGAGATCTTCGTGACGCTGGGCGGCCTGACCTCCCGCTTCACCCACGCCGTGGACGGCGGCACCGTCTGGCTCGGCAGGGACGGGCGGTCCTGGGCGATCACGCCGCACGAGCCGGGAGAACGCGGCGACCGCGCGGGAGCGGGCGGTGCGGGCGACGGGGTGGTCCGCAGCCCGATGCCCGGCACCGTGCTGCTGGTCAAGGTGGTCCCCGGCGAGCGGGTCACCGAGGGGCAGCCGCTGCTGATCGTCGAGGCGATGAAGATGGAGCACACCGTCACCGCCCCCTCGGACGGGGTCGTCGCGGAGCTTCCCGCGCGCGCCGGGCAGCCGGTCGACATGGACGCGGTGCTGGCCGTCGTCCGCGCCGAGATCCCCGATACGGACACGGTGACGGACACGGACTCAGGGACGGGAGGGGCATGATGCGCATGCCGTTCGAGGCCCGGATGGACGGGCTGCCGGACCGGGTGACGATCTACGAGGTCGGGCCCAGGGACGGCCTGCAGAACGAGTCGGCGATCGTCCCCGTCGAGGTCAAGGCGCGGTTCATCGCGCGGCTGGCCGAGGCGGGGCTGACCACCATCGAGGCGACCAGCTTCGTCCACCCGAAATGGGTGCCCCAGCTCGCGGACGCCGAGGAACTGCTGAGCCGCATGGAACGGGCGCCCGGGGTCCGCTACCCCGTGCTGGTCCCCAACGAGCGGGGCCTGGACCGGGCGCTCGACCTGGGCGTCACCGATATCGCGATCTTCGGCAGCGCCACCGAGACCTTCGCCAGGCGGAACCTGAACCGGAGCCTGGACGGCTCGATCGAGATGTTCACCCCGGTCGTCGGGCGGGCCCGCGAGAACGGGCTGGACGTCCGGGCGTACCTGTCGATGTGCTTCGGCGACCCCTGGGAGGGCCCGGTGCCGATCGCCCAGGTCGTCAGGCAGGGCAAACGGCTGCTCGACCTCGGCTGCTCGCGGTTGTCCCTCGGCGACACCATCGGCGTCGGCACGCCCGGTCACGTCACCGCCCTGCTGGACGCCTTCGCGCGGGCCGGCGTGGGGCCCGAGCGGCTCGCCGTGCACTTCCACGACACCTACGGCCAGGCACTTGCCAACACCCTCAGCGCCCTGCGGGCCGGGGTGACGGTCGTGGACGCCTCGACCGGAGGGATCGGCGGCTGCCCGTACGCCAAGAGCGCCACGGGCAACCTCGCCACCGAGGACCTGGTCTGGATGCTCTCCGGGCTCGGCGTCGAGACGGGCGTCGACCTCGGATCCCTGGTCGCGACCAGCGTCTGGCTGGCGGGGGAGCTGGGCCGTCCGAGCCCCTCCCGCGTCGTCCAGGCCCTGGCCAAGGAGGACCCGGCCGAAGAAGCACCGGCCGGCGAACGCCCGGCGGGCCGATCCCCGTCGGGCGAAGCCCAGGCCGACGAAGCCCCGGCCCGAGTAGAGGAGTGAAGAGCATGCACCGGCTCAACGACGAGTACGAGGCGCTGCGCAAGACCGTCGAGGAATTCTCCAGGGACGTGGTCGCGCCGGTGATCGGCGACTACTACGAGCGCTGCGCGTTCCCGTACGACATCGTCTCTCAGATGGGGCGTATGGGACTGTTCGGGCTGCCGATCCCCGAGGAGTACGGCGGCATGGGCGGCGACTACTTCGCCCTGTGCCTGGCGCTGGAGGAGCTCGCCCGCGTGGACTCCTCGGTGGCCATCACCCTGGAGGCCGCGGTCTCCCTCGGCGCCATGCCGGTCTACCGGTTCGGCACCGCCGAGCAGAAGGCCGAATGGCTTCCCCGGCTGACCTCCGGCGAGACGCTCGGCGCCTTCGGGCTGACCGAGCCGGGCGGCGGCTCCGACGTGCCGGGCGGCATGCGGACCACGGCCGTGCTGGACGGGGACGAGTGGGTGATCAACGGATCCAAGGCGTTCATCACCAACTCGGGCACCGACATCACCGGCTTCGTCGCCGTCGCCGCCATCACCGGTCAGCGCGAGCGGACCGAGGGCGCGGGGCGGGTCTCCCCGGAGATCACGACGATCCTGGTCCCGTCGGGCACGCCCGGGTTCACGGTCTCCAAGAAGTACTCCAAGGTCGGCTGGTCGGCCTCGGACACGCGGGAGCTGTCGTTCACCGACTGCCGGGTGCCCGCCGCCAACCTGCTCGGCGAGCGGGGCAGGGGGTACGCGCAGTTCCTCCAGACCCTCGACGAGGGCCGCATCGCCTTCGCGGCGCTGTCGGCGGGCCTCGCGCAGGGCTGCGTCGACGAGAGCCTGCGGTACGTCCAGGAGCGGCAGGCGTTCGGGCTGCCGATCGGGCGCTACCAGGCGATCCAGTTCAAGGTCGCCGACATGGAGGTGCGGGCCCACACGGCGCGCCTGGCCTACTACCACGCGGCCGAGAAGATGCTCGCCGGCGAGCCGTTCAAGAAGGAGGCGGCCATCGCGAAGCTGGTGAGCTCCAACGCGGCGATGGACAATGCCCGCGACGCCACCCAGATCTTCGGCGGCTACGGCTTCATGAACGAGTACCCGGTCGGGCGCTTCTACCGCGACGCCAAGATCCTGGAGATCGGCGAGGGCACCAGCGAGGTCCAGCGCATGCTGATCGCCCGCCAGCTCGGCATGCCCGCCTAGCCTAGGACTCTGCTGAATAAGATTGCGGACTGCGGTGATCGTGCGGGTGACACCGTGAGCGTGCCGGCGGTGAACAAACGGTGCCGGGTTCGACCGGCACGCCGGTGTCGGCCGGGCGATCGCAGGACTTCCCCGCGTTCTCGGAGACCATGCGACTGCTCCTGGCAGAGGCGGCGGGCGGATGGAACGCGTCTCTGCTGCCCGGGTACCCCGCCTTCAAGCCTTGGGGCAGCGTCACTGATTCGACGGACACGACCGCATGTACGACGCTCACTCGTGCAATGAAGAAGGGCCCCCGACCCTTGTCGGGGGCCCTTCGCTGTTTTCCGACGGTCTGCAAGACAGCCGGACCCAGATATATCGATCATCGGGAACAGGCGCCTGTGCCCGAAATGAGAGACTACTGAGGGGCTCCAGGTCTAACGAGAGTCCGTGCTTCGTTCACTGCCGGAGCCAGCGCAGCCCAGGAGGTTCCGGAAATTTGCTCCGATGTCATGAGCTTTCCGATCTTATCGCGACGTGGCAACATACTGAGTCGACCATGGCGCTAGGGGTGGTTCGTGGTGAATCGGCAGGCCCTTCTGATCGGTGTCCCAAGGTACGACGATGGTGAATTCAGCGAGATCGGGGACGTCGTTCGATCCGATGTCCGACTTATGCACGATACGCTGGAACAGTCCGGTTATGAATCGGTCATATCGTTAGGCGTAGACGAATATGGCCAGGAGCCCACGGGGAGCCGGATAAAGGCCCACATCAAGCGTGCGTGCGCGGATGCTCCTGCAGGCAGCGTCCTCCTCCTGTATTTTTCCGGGCACGGCATCACGATTGATGGCCGGGACTATCTGGTGCCGAGCGATGCGTACCGCGACCCAGGAGCATCGACACCGGACCCCGACAGCCTCGTGCCGCTGGTACCTCCGAACGTCGAACACTGCCAGGCCCGGCTGGTCGTGTACTTCGTCGACGCCTGCCGGGACGATCCGGCCGAGGCCCTGGGGCCCGCCGCGCGAGGCAAGTTGCTTCCCTCCCTCCCCGGGGGCGACTTCGTCGTCGTGACCGGCTGCCGAGCGGGCCAGCGCTGCCTCTACACAGAGTCAGGCAGCTTCTTCACCCAGGCCCTGGCCCAGGCGCTCGACCGTCGTAATCCCGCTCGTACGCTTGAACAGGTCCTCGTCGACGTCGAGCAGCAGATGCAGCGCAAGGCTTCCAGAACCGAGGGCCTGCAGCAGGAACCCGAAGCGCACTACACCGGAACGACACTGCCGGCCGCTACGACCGTGGTGTGCGACGGAGACCAGCTGACCGAGGCCTGGCGCCGTGCCGTCGAGACCACGAAGCTCTGGGAACACTTCGACGCCGACCCCGTGCGCGCCCGTCTCATCCGCGAGAAGGTCAAGGCGGTGGTCGAGGAGTGCGCACGCGACTGCGGCGCCGTCCATGAGGTGCTGAGGAGAAACACCGGTGTCGATGACCCCTGGTTCGACCAGAACTATCCGGTCCGGGTCCTGGAACAGGTGTCCCTACTCCTCGGCGCTGCCACGGAACTGGAACCGCCCGAGGCGGCGGCGCTGATCGCCGCTCCTTTCCTGAGGGAGAGCGTGCTGGCCGAAGGGGTACGGCTGGCGGCGGGTATCAATCCGGCGAACTTCACCCGCACGTACGAGACCGGCGCACGCAGCGACCTCGAGACCACGCACGAGATGTATCAGCACATCGTCCGGAGAGCGGAAGGGCTGGAAAAGCGCGGCCAGGGAGAAGCCCGGAATACCCTCGCGATGTGGCTGGTCCATCAGTGGCTGGCCGCCAGGCTGACGGTCTGGCGGAGCGCGGCGGCCGACCGGGCCTACGAGCGGGGCGCCCGCCTGCTCGACGGCAGCACCCTTCCGGCTGCTCAGGGCGAGCTGCCCAAGCTGGTAGGGGCGCTGGTACGCGCGGTCGGCGCGGACCCGGTCGACCAGCAGCTCGTGGAGCACCTCCAGCGTGTCTACATGGATGATCGATGGCGGGGCCTGGCCGCGGTGCTCTGGGTGGCCGGGATCCTCGCCGCCGACCCGCGGCGCATGCCGCCGGTCATCGCGGATCACGTCGGCACCCGGCTCGAACTGCCCTTGACGGCCGTCACCGCCGCGGCGGACCGCACGGAGTGGCACCGCAAGGCGGGAGATCTCGATCTTCGCATGATCTGTGATCATCCGGCCATGCACCTCGCCCTGGAGGATGTCGCCCGTCGGGCCGGTCTCGCCCTCGCGACTCTCCGTGATCTCCCGATGGCGAGCGCGCTCCGCAACGGTCTGCCCGAACGTGTCACCACGGGGGAACTCCGCCCCGAGCAGCGGAAGGACGACACCCCGGCTTACCAGACACCGGTGGAGCGGTTCCGGCTGGCGGAGGACAAGGTACGGGAGCTGCTGATGGGCCGTCAGCTCTACGACGACCCGGCTCTCGCGATCCGGGAGCTGTACCAGAACGCTCTCGACGCGTGCCGCTACCGGCACACCCGGATGAAGGCTCTCCGGCGTAAGGGGAAATCGCCCGGCGCGTGGCAGGGGAAGATCTCCTTCCGGCAGGGCGCCGACGAGAACGGCCGCGAGTACATCGAGTGCGAGGACAACGGGATCGGCATGGATCCTGGCACCCTCCAGCATGTTTTCGCCAACGCCGGCGAGCGGTTCGTGTACCGGCATGACTACCGCGCCGAGCAAGCCGAGTGGCAGGACTTGGACCCGCCCCTGCGTCTGGTGTCCAACAGCCAGTTCGGGGTCGGCGTGTTCAGCTACTTCATGCTCGCGGACGAGATCACCGTGGTGACCAGGCCGGTCGGACGGAACGGCATCGTCTCGCCGGATGCGTACAGGGTGGACATCGCCAGCAGCGGCAGCCTGTTCCAGATAACCTCGTCCGACGGGATGACCCGCGGCGGAACTCTGGTCCGGATGTACCTCACCGGCGACGAGGACGTCTCCGTCCTGCACACCCTAAGCTCGCTCCTGTTGATCGCGGAGTGTCGCGTCGAGGTGGTCGAACGAAACGCCGCCCCTGAGGTCTGGCAAGCAGATGAACTCCACTACAAGGAACAGGACGTCCAGTCGCTGAAGTGCGGTGAGAATCTGTGGTGGGTGTCGGTCATGGGCGCTCTGGCAGCCGACGGCATCCGCACCAACCAGGGAATCTTCGGCCTCGTTGTCAATCTCCGGGACATCCACCGCCCTACGTTCACCGTGGATCGAAAGATCCTCCGGGAATGGGACCGCAAGTGGGTGGACGAGGAAATTGCCCGGTCAGTGGCCGCCCTGATGTCGTGGCCGGGACTGACCCTCATCTGGCTGTGGGAACTGACCGAGAATGAGCCTCGAATCGCTCAACTCGTTTTCGACCACCTGGTGAGCACAGGCCGGTCCATCCCGTTGGGAGATGTCCGGGAACCCGATCCGCAGATCCCCATCGGCACCCTGGGATGCTTACCAGAGGACCAGCAGTTCCTGCACAACCCACCAAGGATGTTGCCCTACAAATGCATCGATATGTGGCGCGCCGGCCAGTGGGCGCGTCTGGTGGGCTCCCGGTCCACAAGGGGATACCCCCTTGCGCTGCATACCTGCGCCGAGGGGTCTCCTATCGTCAGTCCGGCTGACAGGAGCCTGCTGGAGAGCTTCCAGAGCTTCAAAAGCAACACAATCATCGACCTCGACACCATCGTGGGAGCGGTCAGTGACCGCGACGATACAGTGGCGGTCCGGCTCAAGCGGCTGCGACGGTACGCGATAATCGGGCTTCATCTGTCCGCCATGCGAGATGTGCCCCGGCTCACCAGTCCGTTGACAGACAGATGGATGCTCCATGCGGTCTCGATCTTGTCTGGTCCGAGGAGGAGACCGCAACTGGATGCGGCACACTCACTGGTCCTTGCATCGATCGCCTCAGAGTGCACGCTTGGCGATGTGCTCAAACGCGTGGCCGACCTTGCGCCTCCCGACCGTGTACCACCAGACATCGATCTCGGACCGCTCAACGGCTACATGTGCAGTGACGCAGACGCGAAGCTCCTGTCACGGGACAACGACGGACTAGCACCATGGATCTCTGGAAAGCTGACGCCCGCGCAGGTGGCCACGAAATGCACCGCCCTTGGCCGGTCACTCGAGCAGATTCTGTCTATGTGCGATCAATTGGCTCCGCTGGGGGTCACCGTGGTCCGGCGGGACAAATATCCCACAAATCTGGACGCGCTGGAGTGCCAGGCGCTCAAGCATGTCGAAACCGTCGGCCAGTATTTAACACCCCTCGAACTCGTCATGCTCGCAGCGCAAACCGACACCAGCGTCCATGATGTCCACGCGAAATTGACCCGGCTCGACACCATCGGTCTGATCACGCTGCCTGACATCTCGGCTCTGCCCGATCTGACGCCCAGCCACACGGAACTGGAGATCATCGACAGATATCTCACCACCACCTATGACATCGACATGCTGACCAGCCAGAGCGCCATATCCCGAATGGTTGGACTCATAACCGGCTGGCACACACGCGGAAACCGAGATGCCATATGTGCAGAGACCTTGGTGCCGTTCACGGCGCCCCGAGAACCGCTCACCGTAATGGACTTGCTGAACCTCTCGGCCAGCTTCGCATGTTCATTGGGCGAGGCCCGGGAACGGGTGCTTCAGGTCTACTCAGATGCCCAACTACCAACACTGTCGGCTGAGGAAGCGGCCCTGACGCCAACGCTGACGATCGCCACCACGCTGCTCGACTCTCGGGTGCCTGGTAACTTCATCTGGCACCTCGGTCCTGGAGATATAGTCAGCGGCGCTCTCCAGGCGGGCCAGTCGCTGGGCGCGTTCCTCAACACGCTCGCCCCGTATCGGCTCTTGGGAGCGCCCGTACCCGAACTGAGCGAGGCGACGCGGCGGGGCCTGCACGACGTCATCCCCGAGGAATGCGACGCTGACATGCTACGCGGCAAGGACGACTTCTCTAAATCACACGTCTCCACCATCACGCCACTCTTCTTGGTACAGGTGGCGGGACAATATGGGTGGACCGTGGCGGCGACGCATGAGCGGATGGCCAAGTTCGTGCCGCTCGGGCTGACGTTGGAGTATCCCGTTGACGCTTGCCTGGACGAGATCGTGTACTGGCAGGATCTTCTCGTGGTCACTGAGTATCTCGACGGCCAGGAGCCCGTCGTCCAGGCCACCGTCAGTGAGGCGCACATCGCCTGGGCGGCCGAGGAGTTCGACGAGACACCCGAGCGAGTACGTGAGCGGCTGCGCCGCTACGCGCCGCTGTTCGGATTCCACGTGGCCGAGGACCCCACCAGTGTCTGAGGGGCCCGAAGAGAGCACGGTGACTCCCGCACACGACCCGGACGTCGGGCGGACCAGGATCGAGCGCCATCGTCAGGTCAAGTACCGATTGATCGACCACGGTCTGCGCCGGGAGGGGTTCACCGTGAGTCCGGCCGACGACGGTCGCCGGATCGACGTGGTGGGCTTGTGTCCGGGCTGCGGCGGGCACATCTCGTTCTCCTGGGAGTACGGGCTTCCGGGGTACAAGGGAATCTTCAGCCGCCGGGGAGAGCGCGCCGAAACGGAACGCACCCCCGACAAGAGCGCCGGGAACGGTACCAGCGGGCCGGTTCTAGCCCGCACCGTCTGCTGTGACTGCGGTCATGTGCACGCCGAA
The DNA here is from genome assembly GCF_049674955.1 of Sphaerisporangium viridialbum. GTDB lineage: Bacteria > Actinomycetota > Actinomycetes > Streptosporangiales > Streptosporangiaceae > Sphaerisporangium > Sphaerisporangium viridialbum. Next base: position 3,116,279 of record NZ_CP187232.1, read on the forward strand.
CGGCCCGCCGATTCGTGGGACCAGGGTTGCGGAGCGTACTGGCAGGTCCGGCTGCCATGAGAGCCGACCGGTGGAGGGACTGCCGTGCCCGCGGGCTGGCTGAGGCGCGTGCCGTGACCCCGGACAAGCACAGGCGGGTGTCGTGAGTACGGACCGGTGGAGGTGGGCGCAGCGGGCCGACCGGTTGCGGTTCGAGCAACTGGAGGTGGCGCGTAGGCAGGCCGAGAGCTGGCGTACCGGCCTTGCGGGATTGACGACCCTGCTCGGCGCCGTGTTGATCGTCAAGGGCAGGGACAACGTCTCCGACCTGGCCACCCCGTACCGCTGGGTGGTCGTGGTGCTGCTCGGCGCCGCGCTCGCCGGGCTGGTGAGCGCGACCCTGACAGCGCTGCGGGCGGCCTCGGGAGCTCCCTCCGAGGACCGGCTGCTGACGGGTGAGGACCTTCAGCAGTGGACCCGGGAGGAGGTGTCGAGGGTCCAGGCGGCCATCGGGCGAGCGCGTGCGTTCACGCTGGCGGGAGTGACCCTGGTCGCCGTGGCCGTGGGCTTCTCGTGGTTGAGTCCCGTCGCCGCCTCGGACGACCTGCTGGTCGTGGTCGAGTCGGGCTCCGGCCGGTTCTGCGGTGCCCTTGTCGACACCGACCAGGGGAGGCTGATCATCAAGACCGCAGACCCTGGTGCCCGCCACCAGTTGATCCCCTTGACGACGATCAAACGGATAAAACCCGCCAAATCCTGTAAACCATAGCTTTTTCCGGACATGAATATCTCTGCGGTCGACCCTGAGGCGCAACCGACGATCAGGTTTTGGGTAACCGCTCTATTGCGAGCGGCCTGTTATCGGAGCCTTCGCGACCCCGGTAATCCGCGATCTATCCTGACCCGGAACCCACGCAGCAGCCCCCACCGCACTGGAGATACGGACGTGCGAGAAAGCCGTCGGACGACGATCACGCCATCCCGGTGTCAGCATGAGCGCGAAGCACTCCAACCCGTCCGTACGACACTGCCCAATGCGGAGCCGTACCGCGCCTGGTGCGATTTCACGTTCACCGCCAATACCGGGCACGTCCGCGTGGACCTTCCCGACCACCAGCGGAGTGGCCTGTACGGCCCCGAGAACGGCCGGCTGCCGAAGATCCTGTCAGAACTGCTCGTGGTGCCGCCGCAGGACCAGCGCCATCGCATCACACCGGAACTCTCCCGGCCGCTCGACGGCTGGCTGCACAAGGTGGGCATCGCCAAAAGCCGCTCCCACCTCCAGGTGGGGACCTGGGAGTTCACTAGTCCGCTCGCATCCACAGGGACGCCTGATTTCGACAATGCGCCCCTATTTCCTTCCCCCTCTAGAAAGGTGCTCAAATCTGGCGTCTACTTGGCATGGCTCCACCTAACTCGGCTCTGCCCACGGGGAAGGTTGCGGTATGAGACTGTTGATGCCCAGCGGGTGACAACTCAGTACTGCGGAAGCCAAAAAAGGACTGGCCGTGCGTGGCGTCCTGTTTCTCGACCAAGCCACCATAGAAGTGGTCAGGTCCTTTTTGCGTGATTGGACCGTGCCGTATCCGCATCCGCACGAAAGCAGCCCCGGCATCACCGTCATCACCGTCATCGAGCCCACAGGCGTCGATGACGAGAACGGCAAAGGCTTCACAAGCCAATCTCTGCCACTGCACACCGACCGCGCTCATGCCAGCGTACAACCGACCATAGTGGGCTGCCTCTACACGGCACTTGCCTGCAAAGGAGGGGAGTCTCTCCTCCTGGACGGCGCCCGCGTCATCGGGAAAGCCAGAGAGAAGAAGCTGCTCACCAACCTCGACAAACGTTGTCCTGCTTGCCCCAGGACATCCATGGCTTCCCGTCATCAAGGTCTCGCGCAACTCCGAGCTCTGGCGCATCAGGTACAGAAACGATGCGCTCGCAAGGCCCCAACGCTGCGTCGGTCCGGGCGAAGCCCCTGCTGAACCTGCTATGCGAGCTGCCGGCACCGGCTGATCATGTCTTCTCCCAAGGCCAGGGCTATCTGATTCACAACCTGCGGGTCCTGCACGGCCGTCGGTCTTTCAGCGGAGATCGCAGGGCACTCAGAGTGCTGGCCACGGTTGCCGGGTCGTCGGAATATGCCTATCTGAACGACGGCTTTCACTTACGGGCAGAGCACCACACGGCCGAGGCCAGGGACTGAGGTTGCGCGAATCGAGACGCTACACCCGGGTGATTCAGTACCTCAAAGCCCTGCCCGAACAGAGGTCTCCGGAGTTTCCACAGGCCATCCGCGATGTCATCGAGCAGATCCCCGACCCGGAGGAGACGCTGCAGGGGATCCTGCAACTGCCCAGGGTTGAGCACTCGATCCGCTTTTGCGCGTTATACGGGTTACTGCTCCGCTTGCGCAGGGAGGAAAGCCACAGCGAGTACGAGCACACGGTCGTGCGTTATGCCAAGCGATTCGAGAAAGAACCATATTTCCCCACCTTCCTCGCGATAATAGAACGTAACCGGGGAGATGTGGCGAGTCTCAGAAAGGCCGTCGAATATTCACGTCGCGCGGCAGGCGACATGTCGGACGTCGCCGGGGTCGTACATCAGGTGGCCACTTTCATGGCAGAATATTTTGAGCGAAGGGCGGCGCCTCCGACGATCAATGAGGTCGAAGAAGCGGAGCCCTGCGCAGACGCGGGCATAACCTCGACCAACGGGCGGATCGCACACTATCACGAGACAAAATCACGCATTCTTACACTTCGACATGAATTCGACTCAGCGCGCATATCCCTTACTCGGGCCATAGAGTTGGAGCCTCGCCAGAGCCGCGATTACCACAGGCGGTTGATGCAGTACCAGACCACACGGATGGGCATCGACATGGTGGAGCAGCAGGCACGTTGGCATGAGATGCAAGAGAGCAACAAGCGGGAGCTGACGGAGTTCAAGAACCAGCAACTGCAGCTTCTGGGACTGCTTGCCGCCGTGGTCGCCCTCATCGCCGCCGGGGCGAACATCGCAAGTCAGAGCAAGCCCTCCGACGGCATCCTGCTCATAGAGGTGATGGCCGGGGCGGTCGTCATCGTGTTCTCGGCGTTTTCGCTGATGGCGGCCCGCTCACTGTGGCGCGTGCTGGCCTCCTTCGCAGCAGGCCTGGCCCTGATAATGATTCCGCACATCTTCGGACGGTGACACCACTCTGAAGGTTCTGGATATCACAGAGAGCCCCGGATCCCCTGCAAAGCCAACCGAGGGCAGGGCAGGTTCATCAGGCAATCTGGCTTGGGTGATCGACGGGGGGGACGGCCCTGACCGCCTCCGTAGTAACGGCATGCCAGAGTACCTTGTCGAGCGAAACCCCGGCTATTTCGAGTATCAGCTTCCCATATCGGTCAAACTTGTCATCGATTTGGCCGGGAAGGTACCGCTGCTCATGAATGAGCGCGACGAGTGGGAACTCCCCGGCGGGAAGCTTGAAGTAGGGGAGACACCGGAGGTGTGCGTCTGCCGGGAGGTCTTCGAGGAACTGAACATCACCGTGACCGTAGAGGACATCATAGACACCTGGGTCTATGAGATCACCCCTCTGCGGCACACCTTCATCGTCAGCTACGGAGCCACTTACAACGGCGACGAGGAGGTGCGCAGTTCCAACGAACACAAGAAGCTCGGGCTCTTCGACTACGCCGACGTACCGGCTCTTCATATGCCCGAGCTGTACAAGCGAACAATTCAGAGCTGGCAGAATTTCCTCGTAGAGCGGTGATTTCGGATCTGAGGATGTCGGTCCGGATCAAGCCACCGCCACCGTGATCGTCATCTTCCCTGTTGCCCACTGTGACGTGGCAGATCGATACGTCGGCCCGGCGTTCGTCACGCTCCGATTAGCCCGTTCTGAATGGTTGCGGTTCGATAACCTCTGGAACGGTATCGACTTGGGCGCGAATCCAGCGAACTGTTTAACTCCTGGTCCTTGCTCGCTACGCTTTCATCGACTGTGGTACGGGCCCATCAGCGCTTGAAGACGAGCGCAAGGCGACCGAGGGATGGAGGGCTGGATGACCACGTCAGTAGAGCCGCCGCCGACTCCCGGAGAACTACATCTCTCGCTGTGTGAGGGCGTTCTTAACACGCTCGCGCCAGCAGAACGGATACTCGCCTCCGCAGCAGTGGATAAATACCGTCGCGCTCCAGGTCGCTACCGCGAGGACCCCACCCGGCTGGCCGCCAGCGGCGGTGGTGATCTGGGCGGCGCGGGAATCGACGAGATGGCCCAGCATGTACTGCCATACGTAGCAGTCCTTTCAGGGATGGGGCTGCAGGTCGTGCTTCAGGCGGCGCAGGAGGAAGCCACCGAAGCGGCGGTCGGCCGGGTCCGTCGTTGGTGGAAGCAGCGGAAGCGCCGCCCCTTGCCTCCGGCCTTCGCCGGCCCGCTCACCGAAGTCCAGCTCGAAGAGCTGGGCCGGCTGATCGACAAATACGGCGCGCAGTGGCAACTGCCGGAACCCGAGGTGATCCGGCTTCGGGTCGCGCTACTCGAACAGTTCGTGTCCCAATTCGGTCACCCCGAAGATTGACCGACGGCAGGTTCTCCATGGATTCGGCCCCTCCTGCAGAGATCACCGGCCACCCCTGTCACCTGCCATCGGTCTGGACGCTGCCGTCACAGACGATGGGGCGCTTTCTCGTGCTCGTCGCCGCTGTACTGGGGACCGCGGCATCGACATATCAGCGAATGCTCATCAACGGCGATTCGCTGCGGGAAAGCCTGGCCTGTGTTCTGAAGTACCCGACAACCGGGCTCAGCGCCCGCGCGTACAGTGCGGCCATCGAGGCACAATCGCGATGCCGGCGACCATTCGATCAGCAGTGGAGCAGGGACATGCTCCTGGGCATCGGTCTGACTCTCGGGGCGACATTGCTTGTCTACTGGCTGCTGCCCCTCTGGGATCGGTATGTTCGCCGATTACGTCCTCTCGACCCCAATGTGCACGGTGAGATCCTGACCGAATTGGCGAGCCTCACAGCGCAGGCCGGGCTTGCCCGGCGGCCCATCTTCCTGTACAGCCTTTCCCCCAGGGTGAACGCCAACACCTTCGGCTGGTTCCCGCGCTATTTCGTGCGGATCGATGGTGGGTTGCTGACGACGTTCACCACCGACCGCCGCGCGTTCTCCGCGCTCGTACGCCACGAACTGGCGCACCTGCGTTTCCGTGACGTAGACGTCACCCGGCTGACCGTCGCGTTGAGCCTGGCCTTTCCACTCGTGGTACTGCTGCCGTACGCGGTGATGACACTTAAGGCAGAGAGCTGGCTGAGCATAGGATCGGACAGCCTTCAGGTGGCCGCTCTGTCCGTGCTGGTATTCCTATCCTCCGCGTCGGTGCTTCGAGCCCGTGAGCTGGCAGCCGACGCATGGGCGGTGCGTGGTGGTGCTGACGAGGTCGCCGATCTCAACCGCGTACTGGCCCGTCAGGAACAGAGCACCGGTCTGTGGCGGCGTCTGGGTGAGCTGTTCGGCGCACATCCCAGCGCGTCCAGACGGGTGGCGGAACTGGCGCGGCCCAGAGCACTGTTCCGTACCGGGTTCTGGGAGGCGTTCGCTGTCGGCACCGCTGCGGGCGTCGCGGCGGTGCCGATCCTCGACCTCTTCACCTCTTGGTACTACGGTCCGTTCTCCCGGAGCGCGGCGGCAGCGGTCACCACCATGTTGATCATCAGTCTGTTCACGGCCGGCGTGATAGGCCCGGCGATGTGGCGAGCCACCCTGACGTCGTTGGCTACTGGTAGGCGTCCGCCTCATGGCGTACTTCCCGGTCTCGGTCTGGGAGTGGGAATCCTGGTCGGCGAGCGGGGGGTATGGCAGGGACAAGCAGTGGCGATGGACAGCACGTATCCGGTCGTACAGGTGGTCTTCGCCGTGCTCATTGTGCTGTCCCAGATCTTGTACTGCCGCTGGGTGACCACCGGTGCCGCCGCCTGGTTGCCGACCATCCGCCGAGAGACGGCACGCGTCACCTTCTTCGCCGGGTTCCCGCTTCAGGTGGTGGTCGCCGCTGTACCGCTCGCCGTCCATCTCGAATTCAGCTACCTGGGTTACGAGTCAACGTTCCGGATTTTGACCGAACGCTATGTGCTGGTCGCCAAAGGCGCCTGGTCGGTGTTGGGCCAGCTCATCCTGCTCGTCGAGGGCATCCAGCAAACGATAACGACGACATACCCCAGCGTGATCACCGGTGTGTTCCTTGTGTGTCTGCTGTATCCCCTGGCCGCGTGGTTCCGAGCCGGCACTGAGCTGTTCGACCCGCGGAAACCACTGGCCGCTGGACTCGCCGGTGGCGTGGTGTACGTGGCCGTGGCACCGTTTCTCTGGGTGGAGTACTCGGCTAGTCTCACCGATGTCCGGATACCTAACGCGCTTTTCCCTCTCCTGGATCAGCTCCAGTTGACACTGCCGGCCGCGCTGATCCAGGCCGTTGTCGCTGCGGTGGTCGCCGCGTCGGCGCGGAGGATGCCCGCGTTACAGGGGTTGATGGCTGCCCTCGTGACAAGCGTGGTCCAGATATCGGTTTTCCTGCTTGTGGGCTCTACAGACCTTTGCTGGGAGGGATCGCAGTCAGGGCACTGCGCCGAATGGATCGGCTGGAGCGACGCCGAGCTTCTGACAGTGCCGTTCTTTACTACAGCACCGCTTCTCGCACTGGTCACGAGCATGGGGGCAAGTGGCATCACTCGCCTCGGACGCGTCTCCCCTGTCAGCGCGGATATCCGCACCTCGAGTGCGTTCACGGCCCCTCGTCCCGCCGCGCAACTCGCGGTGATCTCAGGCATAGTGATCGCGATCCTGCTGCCCAGCGGTCTGTGGATAGGATCGCAGCTAGAAGATCGCAGGACCCCCACTGTCGCGCAAGGCAACTGCCTGGTCGGCACGTGGACCCTGCAATCCGCACGTTACGAGGTGAGCACAGAACCGCCCGGTCCGAAGTCATCTGAGGTGGTGACGGTCAGAGGGCCTGTCGGAGGCTCATCCGGGAAGCAGGTCGTTTACCGTGCCGACGGTACGGCGACATCCAATTACGACTTCCGCGGGCAAGGTTTCACGGCAGACGGTAAGACGATGACCTTGTCAATTCAAGGACGCACCGACCAAAAATGGCAAGCACCATTCTCGTCTGTCGTCGCAAGCGGCGTCATGACCACGGCCTACAGGGTCGAGGTCCGCATCGGCGGGAAGCTCGCCTGGTCCGCGGCCCCCCCGGACGGACCGTCCCCCGAGGTCTCTACCGGGCAGTACACCTGCGATGAGCATCAATTAGAGATTCTCACCGCTCGGGGGGCGATAGAACAGTACACGCGGTAGAGCAGAGCGACGGGCCACGTCCTGGTGCCGGGAGGAGGGGTGTTCCAGGCGACCGGACGCCCGATCACCGTCGGCGCGTGCAGCGTCTCGATCGTGGCGGACGGCCTCATCACCAGCCATCGCATCTACTACGACCAGCTGGAGCTGGCCACCCAGCTCGGGGGCAACCTCTGCTTCGGCATGGCGAACTGCGATCTTGGCCCCGACGGCGAATGGACGAACAGGCCATCCACTACCTAAAGTCCTTTTCATGACATCTGATGATCTCCTGGTGCGAAGGGCCGAGAAGAGTGACACCGAGGAGATCTTCGGACTGGCCCGCGAGTTCGCCCTGTCGTTCCGCCCGCAGCGGGCGGCGTTCGACGCGGCCTTTCCGCTCCTGCTGGAGAACCCCGACGCCCTCGTCCTCGTCGCCGTCGTGGACGGTGACGTACGCGGGTACCTGCTCGGCTACGTGCACCTGACCCTGTTCGCGAACGGCCACGTCGCCTGGGTCGAGGAGGCGATGACCCAGCACGGCTTCCGCAGGCGCGGGCTGGGCCGGGCGCTGCTCGAGGAGTTCGAGGTGTGGGCGCGGTCCAGGGACGCCGGGTACATCGCGCTGGCGACCAGGCGCGCCCCGGAGTTCTACGAGGCGCTCAAGTACGAGTCCGCTGGAACGTACTACCGCAAGGTGCTCAAGCCGGAGCAGCCTAGCGTGACCCCGTGACCCCGTGACCCCGTGACCCCGTGACCCCGTGACCCCGTGACCCCGTGACGGCGCCCGGACGCCTCAGGACGTGAGCTGGGCGTCCAGGCGGTAGCCGTCCACGGTGACGTAGACGGCGTCGCCCGGCCGGGCGTTGAGCCGCATCAGCACCGGCTGGAGCGAGTCGAACACCGGCTGGCGGTCACGCCAGACCAGGACGACCGCGTTGTCCCCCGGCCCGGTGACCGACAGCAGCGTGCCCGGGCGCATGCCGAGCTGCGTGGCGTACCCCTCGGGCACGGGCACCGGCTCGCCGCGCAGATGCTCGCTCGTCACGTCGATCCGCTGCCAGCGGCGCGGGTCGGAGGCGGGACTGGGCAGCGGCGGCGCGTGCGTCGCGGCGCGCGGCTCCGGCACCAGGTGCGGCCGGGGAGGCCCGGACAGCGCGGTGAGCGCCGCCAGGGCCGTCTGGGCGTCGGGCAGGTTCTCCGCCACGGACGGGACCGGCAGCCCCCCGCGCATCTGGTGGCCGTTGGCCCCGGGCGTGCGGCGGGGGAGCGGGCTGAAGCCGTTCGTGGCCGGCGGCTCGGGCTGCCGGGTCATCGCCCGGGGCAGGGCGTCGATCCAGGCCCGGGCCGAGTGGGCGCGGATGCCGACCTGGGCCAGCACCTCCGCGGCGTCCTCTCCCGAGGTCTTGTCGCCCAGCAGCTGGGCCGTCCGCTCGCGCAGCCTGCCGAGGTCGCCGACGACGAGCCAGCCGTCCTGGAGGCGGCGGTCGCGCATGAGCGCGACCAGCACCCGCCACAGGGGTGTGCCGAGTGAGGGCACCTCGATGGGGTGCGCGGGGTCGGCCCCGATGAGCTGGTCCTCGGTGGCGGCGACGCCCAGCCACTCGGTGAGGCGGAACAGGTGCCCGGTCACCGCGGTGGACTCCGGAGAGCGCAGCCAGTGCAGCACGCGCTCCTCGGCCGCCCGCTGCGCCTGCGAGAGCACGTCGCGGTCGACGTGCAGCTCGTGGGCGAGCGTGCGGAGGCTGATCGGCTCCTCGGCGAACAGCCGTTCGATGGCGACGGCCCGCTCCAGCGGCGTCCACTCGCGGAACACCGCGTCCACGAGCCGCACGAGGGGGTTGTCCGAAACCGGGGGTGGCGGCGGGGTGGCGGCGGCCGGCGCTTCGCGGTACGGGGGCGCCTGCGGCACGCCGTTCCCCGGGGGAACCGCGGCGTCGGGGGTCTGTGTGGGATGCGGGCCCGTGCGGGAGGCGCCGGGCTGCGTCGGATGCGGGCCCGTGCGGGACGCGCCGGGCTGCGTGGGATGGGGGCCGGTCGGCTGCGCGGCGCGGGGGCCGGCCTGCTGCGCCGGGTGCGGCCCCGTGTGCGCCGTGGCGGGCGGGGCGATCGGCGGCAGGGCGAGCTGGGGTGGGCCCGCCACCGGGGCGAGCTGCGGCGAGATCGGCCCGGGTACCTGCGGCGCGATGGCGGGAACCCGGCCGAGCACCTCACGGAAGACGGCGGTGATGATCACTTCGGGGGACGCGGGGACCGCCGGGACCCGCAGGTCGGCGGCGGTGAGCCTGCGCAGGCGCTGCCATCCGCCCATCCCGGTGATCGCCGAGCGCGCGGGCTCGGGCCAGCCGGGAAGCCCTGGGTCCACCATGTGGACCTGGAGCGCGGGCAGCACGTCCATCAGCGCCAGGTGGTCCCAGCGGCTGACGGCCAGCCGCGAGAGCCTGTCGCAGAGCCAGTCGACACCGGTCGTGCCGAGGGCACGGCTGAGAGCGACCGAAGCCCACCAGCCGCCCGGAAGCCGGGGGTCGGCGAGCACTTCGGCGATCTGCTGAGGGTGGCTCCAGCGCAGGGCCGGGACCAGATCACTCAAGCAGATCATTGAATCGGCGTCCATCGGCTGACCGCATCCTCCCGAGTGTGACGCATGTTGCTAATGGTGCAGCTTACGCCGGAGGCTATCAATTAGCGCCATCTAGGGAGAACATAGCCGCTAGCCGATCCCGGAGCCTGTAACCGAGTGGACACCGCTCGCAGACCCCGGCCTTCCGCCCAGCCGGGTGACGGCCTCGGCGCCCGCCAGACACCCCGCTTCCAGCGCCGACTCCGGAGAGTCACCTGGTAGCAGAGCGCTGAGGAATCCCGCGGCGAAGGCGTCCCCGGCGCCCGTGGAGTCCACCGCGCGGGCGGTCACGGCGGGCGCCCGGTGGACCACCCGGCCCGCCACCGCCAGCAGCGCCCCGCCGGCCCCGAGCTTCACCGCGGCCATGCCGTACCGCGCGCTGAGCGCCGCCGCCGCGTCCGCGACGTCGGTCTCGCCGGTCAGGAGCAGGGCCTCGTCCCGGTTCGGGATGATGATCGTCGCGGCGGCCGTCTCCGCGAGGAATCTGTCCGGGCCGAAATCCCGCAGGAAGCCGGTCGAGGCAGGATCCACGCTGATCCGCACGTCCCGCGCCAGGGCGGCCCGTACGGCCAGCCGGACCAGTTCGAGGCCCGGCTCGGCGAACAGCGTGTACCCGGAGACGTGCAGGTGGCTCACGCCGTCGAGCAGGCCGTCGTCCCAGTCGCCCGGGCCGATGCGCCCGCCCGCGCCCCGGTTGGTCAGCATCGAGCGCTCACCGGTCACGTCGACCATCGCGATCACGACGGCGGTCGGGTGCGCGGGGTCCACCCGCACGTGCGGGTGGACGCCCGCCCCGCGCAGCTCGGCGATGTGCCAGGGGCCGGTGTCGTACCCGACGCGCGTCAGGATGCGCGTGTCCGCGCCCAGATGGGCGGCCCAGGAGGCGGTGTTCGCCCCCGAGCCGCCCGGTCGCACGACGATGTCGGCGGCGGTGTCGGTGCCGGTCGCGACCGGCGCGTGATGGAGCGCGACCACATCGGTGACGACGTCGCCGATGACGAGCAGACCGCCCACTCAGCTCTCCGCCGACGGCGACGAGGCCCACGAGGCGGCGATTTGCCCGGCGAGGCGGGTGTTGCCCCGCACGGCGGCCAGGTTGGCCTCCAGCGAGGCGCCGCCGGTGCCCCTGACCAGGAAGTCGAGCAGGAACGGGGTGATCGCCTGGCCGGTGATCCCCTCGGCGTCGGCGGCGGCGAGGGCCTCGGCCAGCACGCGGTCGTGGAGCCCGGGGTCGAGCTGCTCGGTCTCCGGCACCGGGTTGGCCACGATCAGCGCCGTCTCGGGGCCACCCAGGCCGTCCTGCGCCCGCATGACGGCGGCGGCCTCGGCGGGGGTCTCAAGGCGCCAGTCGACGGCCAGCCCGGAGGTGTGGAGGTAGAAGCCGGGGAACTCATCTGTGCGGTACCCGGCCACGCTCACGCTCCGCGTCTCCAGCCGCTGGAGGGTGGCGGGCACGTCCAGGATCGACTTCACGCCCGCGCAGACGACGGTGATCCGCGTCCTCGAGAGCATGTCGAGGTCGGCGGACTCGTCCTGGTCGGCCGTCCATCCGCGGTGCACTCCGCCGAGGCCGCCGGTGGCGAACACCCGGATCCCCGCGCGGGCCGCGAGGAACGCGGTGGCCGAGACGGTCGTGGCGCCGCTGGCCGACAGCGCGGCGGCGGCCGGCAGGTCGCGGAAGCCCAGCTTGCGCAGCCCGGGCTCGGTGGCGACGCGCTCCAGCATGCCCTTGTCGAGGCCCACGCGGGCCACTCCGTCGAGCACGGCGATGGTCGCGGGCACGGCTCCCGCCTCCCGGACCAGCTCTTCGAGCTCGATCGCGACCCGCAGGTTGCGGGGCTGCGGCAGGCCGTGCGAGATGATCGTCGTTTCGAGCGCGACCACGGGCGCCCCCGTGGCCAGGGCCTCGGTGACTTCCTCGGATGTCTGGATGATCGCCGCGCCGTGGCCGGTCATGTGCATGCTCGCTCTCGGTCCTCTCCGTATGTACGCTCCAGGGGGATTGTTCCCCTGATGTGCCGTCTCACCGTACTGTCCGGGTTAGGAGACTTTGTCATGCCCCGTTCGCACTACGACGCCGTCATCGCCGGTGCCGGGCACAACGGCCTGGTCGCCGCCGCCTACCTCGCGCGAGCGGGGCGCCGCGTACTGGTGCTGGAGCGACTTTCCCACGTGGGCGGCCTCGCGGTCTCCGCGCAGGCCTTCCCCGGGGTCGACGCGCGGCTCTCGCGCTACTCCTACCTGGTCAGCCTGCTGCCGGGCAAGGTGGTCTCCGATCTCGGGCTCAAGCTGGAGCTGCGGCGCAGGCGCTACGCCTCGTACACCCCGGTGGGCGGCACCGGGCTGCTCGTGGACAACGGCGACGCGGACCGGACCGCCGCCTCCTTCGCCGCCGTGACCGGCGGGCCGGGCGACCTCGCGGCCTGGCACCGGTTCTACGGGCAGACGGCGCGGGTCGCCGAGCGGGTGGCACCCACCCTGCTCGAACCCCTGCGCGACCGTACGGCGCTGCGCGAGGTGGTCGGGGACGCCGAGGCCTGGCGCGACCTGTTCGAGCGGCCGATCGGCGAGGTGGCCCGCGAGCGGTTCGGCGACGACACCGTGCGCGGCGTCGTGCTGACGGACGCCCTGATCGGCACCTTCGCCGACCCCGACAAGGACCTGCTGGCCAACCGCTGCTTCCTCTACCACGTCGTCGGCGACGGCACGGGGGACTGGAACGTGCCGGTCGGGGGCATGGGCGCGGTCAGCGGGGCGCTCGCCGAGGCGGCGCGGAGCGGCGGCGCGGAGATCCGCACCGGCATGGAGGTGCTGTCGATCGACCCGGGCGGCGAGGTCGTGTTCCGTGACGCCGAGGGCGCCGAGCACACCGTCACCGGCGATCACCTGCTGGTCAACACCCCGCCCGCCGTCATGGCGAGGCTGCTCGGCGGGGCGCAGGAGCCGCCGGAGGGCGCCCAGCTCAAGGTCAACATGGTGCTGTCGCGCCTGCCCCGCCTGAAGGACGGGTCGGTGGACCCGGTGGAGGCGTTCAGCGGCACGTTCCACATCAACGAAGGGCGCGACCAGCTCGCGCTCGCGTACGAGCAGGCGGTCGCCGGGGTGATCCCCGAGCTGCCCCCGGCGGAGGTGTACTGCCACTCGCTGACCGACTCCTCGATCCTCGGTCCTTCGCTGCGGGAGGCCGGCGCCCAGACGATGACGCTGTTCGGCCTGCACATGCCCGCCCGCCTTTTCCGGAAAAATCCGGAAAAGGCGAGGAGTGAGGCGCTGGCCGCCACCCTCGCCTCCATCAACAGCGTGCTGGCCGAGCCCATCGAGGACTGCCTCCTGCGCGCCCCCGACGGGTCGTACTGCCTGGAGGCGAAGACCCCCGTGGACCTGGAGAACGAGGCCGGGCTCCCCGGCGGCCACATCTTCCACAGGGACCTGTCCTGGCCGTTCGCCGAGGACCCCGCCGAGACCGGCAGGTGGGGTGTGGAGACCGAGCACGAGCGCATCCTGCTGTGCGGCGCGGGCGCCCGGCGCGGGGGAGGCGTGAGCGGCATCCCCGGCCACAACGCGGCCATGGCGGTCCTCGCGGGAAACCCTTAATGGGCTTCTCACAATGTCCGGCTACCGTGAGCCGGTGAGCACAACGGGAGACAGGGACGTCGCGCGGCTGCTCGTGGTCGACGACGAGCCCGCGCTACGGGAGGCGCTGCAGAGCAGCCTGGAGTTCGAGGGGTACAAGGTCGGCCTCGCCGAGGACGGCGCCGAGGCCCTCGACGCGCTCGGGCGCGAGCGGTACGACCTGGTGCTGCTCGACGTCATGATGCCGCGCGTGGACGGGCTGACCGCGTGCAGGCGCCTGCGGGCGGCGGGCGACCAGATCCCCGTGCTCATGCTCACCGCCAGGGACGCCGTCGGCGACCGCGTGTCCGGGCTGGACGCCGGGGCCGACGACTACCTGGTCAAGCCGTTCGAGCTGGACGAGCTGTTCGCCCGGGTGCGCGCCCTGCTGCGGCGCGGGGCCAGGCAGGCCCCGGCCGCCGTGTCCGACGGGGTGCTGAGCCACGCCGGCCTGCGCATGGACACGACCAGCCGCGAGGTCACCAGGGACGACCGCCCGCTGGAGCTCACGCGCACGGAGTATCTGCTGCTGGAGCTGTTCCTCGCCCATCCCAGGCAGGTGCTCACCCGCGAGCAGATCCTCAGCGACGTGTGGGGGTTCGACTTCGAGCCCTCGTCCAACTCGCTGGACGTCTACATCATGTACCTGCGCCGCAAGACCGAGGCCGGCGGCGCGCCCCGCCTGATCCACACCGTGCGCGGCGTGGGATACGTGCTGAGGACGCCTTCCTGATGCGGCGCGGGCGCCGGTCGATGAGGTCGCGGCTGACCGTGCTGGTCGCGACGGTCGTCGCCGTGGCGATCGCCGTCTGCGCGGCCGCCTGCTGGTTCCTCGTGCGCAACGAGCTGTCGCGGCAGCTCGACACATCGCTGGACCAGCCCCCGCTGGGCGGCAGGACGGTCGAGATGATCCAGCGGAACTGCTCCGAGCACCCGAGCGGCACCGAGGAGCCGGGACCGTTCCTGCGCCTCCAGCAGATCGTCCTCGCCGACGGCACCCGCTGCGCCCAGGGCTGGGACGCCGTCAAGGTGGAGCCGGCCGACCAGCGCATGGCGCGGCTGCCCGGGGCCCGGATGCTGCGGGACGGCGTCACCGACAGCGGCGACACCGTCCGCGTGCTGACCGTGAACGTCGGCCCCGGCGTGGCCGTCAGCGTCTCGCGGTCGCTGGCGGGCACCGACGCGACGCTGCGCGGCCTCGCGCTGCTGCTCGCGGGGGTCGCGGCGCTCGGCGTCCTCGGCGCGGCCACGGCGGGCCGGTTCGTCTCCCGTACGGCGCTGCGCCCCGTCACCCGCCTGACCGGCGCCGTCGAGCACATCGCGAGGACCGAGGACCTGCTCACGCGCATCCCGGTCGACGGCGAGGACGAGATCGCGCGGCTGAGCACGTCCTTCAACGCGATGACGGCCGCCCTCGCCAGCTCCCGCGAGCGCCAGCGGCAACTCATCGCCGACGCCGGGCACGAGCTGCGCACCCCGCTCACCAGCCTGCGCACCAACATCGACCTGCTGCTGCACAGCGAGAACACCGGCAGGCAGCTCGACCCGCGGGCCAGAAGGCGCCTGCTCGCGAGCGTGAAGGCCCAGATGGCCGAGCTGTCCGCCCTCGTCGGCGACCTGCTGGAGCTGTCGCGCGTGTCCGGGGGCGAGGAGCCCACGGTGGACCTGCCGTTCCACGAGGTGGTGGAGGCCGCCGTCGCCCGCGCCCGCCTGCGCGCCCACGACGTGCGCATCGACGCCGAGCTGGGCGAGTGGTTCGTCCATGGCCGTGAGGGCGCGCTGGAACGCGCCGTGGTCAACCTGCTCGACAACGCCGTGAAGTTCAGCCCCGCCGGGGGCACGGTCACCGCGCGGCTCGAAGGGGGAGAGCTGACCGTGCGCGACCACGGCCCCGGCATCCCCGAGGACGAGCTTCCGCACGTCTTCGACCGCTTCTGGCGCTCGTCCACGGCCAGGAGCATGCCCGGCTCCGGCCTCGGCCTCGCCATCGTGGCGCAGGCCGTACGGGACGCGGGGGGCGAGGTGGCCCTCTCCAACGCACCCGGGGGCGGCGCCCGCGCCAGCCTGAGGCTGCCCGGCCGGGCGCATTCTCAGACAGGGTTAATCAACGCCTAAGGGTGGTTCAATCCCGCTCCCCGACGGTGGAGCCATGAGCCAGCCGATCCCCGGTCATCGCGCATGACCTCCTCCCTCGCACCGGCGCCCGCACAGGCGTCCCTCGCCCCGGAGACCGGGACCCGCCTCGTCGAGGTGGTCGTCCCGGTGTACAACGAGCAGCGGGTGCTCGCGCAGAGCGTCCGCCGCCTCCACGACTACCTGACCCGCACCTTCCCGTACGGCTTCCGCATCACGGTCGCCGACAACGCCAGCACCGACGGCACCTGGGACATCGCCACCGGGCTCGCCCGCGACCTGCCCCATGTGGGGGCCGTCCACCTGGACAAGAAGGGCCGGGGACGGGCGCTTCGCCAGGTCTGGGCCGAGAGCGACGCCGACGTCGTCAGCTACATGGACGTCGACCTGTCCACGGACCTGACCGCGTTCCTGCCGCTGATCGCCCCGCTCCTGTCGGGCCACAGCGACCTCGCGATCGGCACCCGCCTGTCCAGGGCGGCCCGGGTCGAGCGCGGGCCCAAGCGGGAGATCATCTCCCGGGCCTACAACCTGCTGCTGCGCTCGGCCATGGGCGCCCGCTTCTCCGACGCCCAGTGCGGCTTCAAGGCGGTACGTACCGAGATCGCCCAGGCCCTGCTGCCGGCCGTCGAGGACGAGGAGTGGTTCTTCGACACCGAGCTGCTGCTGCTGGCCGAACGCCACGGCCTTCGCATCCACGAGGTCCCCGTCGACTGGGTGGACGACCCGGACAGCAGGGTCGACGTCCTCCGGACCGCGCTCGACGACCTCAGGGGGATGGCCAGGGTGGCACGCAGGACACTGTCCGGCGCGGCGCGCATCCCGGTTCCCGACCAGGTGGCCGCCGCCCGGCTGCCGTCGGGGATGGTGCGCCAGCTCCCCCGCTTCGTGGTCGTCGGGGTGGTCAGCACCCTCGCCTACCTGGCCCTGTTCTGGGTGCTTCGCGGCGTCACCCCCGCCGTGGTGGCCAACGCCGTCGCTCTGCTGGTCACCGCCGTCGCCAACACCGCCGCCAACCGGCGCTTCACCTTCGGGGTGACCGGCTCGGCCGGGGCCCTCCGGCACCAGGTGGAGGGCCTGGTCGCGTTCTTCGTCGGCCTCGCGCTGACGACCGGGACGCTGGCGCTGCTGCCCGCGAGCGCGCCGAGGTCGGTCGAGCTCGCCGGGGTCGTCGTCGCCAACGGGGCCGCCACCCTGGTCCGCTTCGTGCTGCTGCGCGCCTGGGTGTTCAGCCCGGGCCGCCGGAAGGAGGGCTCCCGATGACCGTGGACGTCGAACGGCCCCCGGCCGCCGGGGGACGGCACCGTCCCGCCGGGCGTGGCCGCCTCGCCCGGGTGGTGCTCGGCCGCCCGGAGGATCCCCGCTGGGCGCGGCCCGCGCTGCTCGGTGTGCTCGCGCTCGCGGCGGTGCTCTACACCTGGGCGCTCGGCCGCAACGGGTACGCCAACGACTACTACTCCGCCGCCATCCTGTCGGGCACCCGGAGCTGGAAGGCGTTCTTCTTCGGCGCGGTCGACGCGGGGTCGTTCATCACCGTCGACAAGCCGCCGTTCGCGCTGTGGGTGATGGGGCTGTCGGCGCGGATCTTCGGCTTCGGCACCTGGAGCATGCTGCTGCCGCAGGCCCTGGCGGGGGTCGGGTCCGTCGCCCTCGTCCACTCGGCCGTACGCCGCGCCTTCGGCGGGACGGGTGTGTCCGACGGCTCCGTGTCCGGCGGGACGGGTGTGCCCGACGGTGACGGGCGCGCGGTGGGCGAGACCCCGCGCCATGACGTACGGCCCGCGCCCGGCGGGGTGTGGGGGCACGTGGCGGGGCTGGTCGCGGCGCTGGTGATGACGCTGACGCCGATCACCGTGGCGATCAACAGGGACAACAACCCCGACACCATCCTCGTGCTGCTCCTGGTCGCGGCGGCCTGGTTCTGCGCCGAGGCGATCAGGACCGGGCGGACGCGGACCCTGGTGCTCTGCGGCCTGCTCGTCGGCATGGCCTTCACCACCAAGATGCTGCAGGCCTACCTGGTGCTCCCCGCGTTCGCCCTGGTCTACCTGTACGCCGCGCCCGGCAGGATCCTGGCACGCCTCGCCCGCCTGCTGGTCGCGGGCGCCGTCCTGGTGGCGTCCAGTGCCTGGTGGATGGTCGTCGTCGACCTGTGGCCCGCCGCCGACCGGCCGTACATCGGCGGCAGCACGGACAACACGGTGTGGGACCTGGTCATCGGCTACAACGGCCTCGGCCGGATCTTCGGCGGCGAGGGGGCGGCCGGGCGAGGCGGCGGTGGTGGCGGCTTCGGCGGGGCGTCTGGCGCGGGACGGCTGTTCAACGACGTCATGGCCGGTCAGATCTCGTGGCTGATCCCCTTCGCCGCACTCGCGCTGGTCGCCGGGCTCGTGCTCACGAGCCGTCGTTCCAGCAGGAAGCCGGCTCTCACGGGTGACCGCTCCGGCCCCGTCCTTATAGATCACCGCTCCGGTCCTGTCGTCACGGGTGATGGGTCGGGCCACGTCCGTACCGATGACCGCTCCGGTCGCGGTCTCGGGCGGTTCCTCCCGGAGCGCCGTTCCGGGCTGCGGGCGGCCCTGCTCCTCTGGGGTGGATGGCTGGTGGTCCACTACGCCGTCTTCAGCTTCTCGGCAGGGACCTTCCACCCGTACTACTCCACGGCGCTCGCCCCCGCCGTGTCCGCTCTGGCCGGGCTCGGTGGAGTGCTGATGTGGCAGGCGTACCTGCGGACGCGCGCGTGGGCCTGGGTGCTGCCGCTGGGCATCGCGGTCACCGGCGCCTGGGCGTTCGCCGTGCTCCGCCGTACTCCCGAGTGGGCCCCGTGGCTCGCGTACGCCGTCGCCGGCCTGTGCGCGGTCGCGGCGATCGGGCTGCTCGTCCTGCGGCTCGGCGGGCGGGGGAGGGCACGGCTCGCCGCCGTCGCCCTGGTCCTCGGCCTCGCGGGAGGTCTCGCGGGCCCCACCGCGTACGCGCTGACCCCGCTGTCCTCGGCCGTGAACGGCACCAACCCCACGGCTGGACCGGCGGGAAGCGGCGGGTTCGGCGGCATGGGGGGCTCTGGAGGACCTCCCGGGATGCGCGGCCGGGCTCCCGGCTCCCTGGGCAACCCGCCGGCCGGCGCCCAGCGGCCCTCCGGGACGGCCGTGCCTCCGGGCGCGCCTTCTGGTACGGGGAGGCGGGCACCAGGCGGCTTCGGCGGCGGCCGGGGCGGGGACGTCAGCGCCGCGATGATCTCCTACCTGGAGAGGAACCGGGGCGGCGCCACCTGGCTGCTCGCGGTCAGCAGCGCCCAGAGCGCCTCGTCGATCATCCTGTCCACCGGCGGCGAGCCGGTCATCGCGATGGGCGGCTTCACCGGAAGCGACGCCGCCATGACCGTGGCCAAGCTGCGGGAGTACGTCAGCAGCGGGCGGCTGAAGTACCTCATGCTCGGCGGGGGCATGGGCGGTCCCGAGCGAGGAAACGACGAGGTCACCGCGTGGGTGAAGGCCAACGGGACCCTCGTGGACCCCACCGAGTACGGGGGATCGGACACCGCCCAGTCGCTCTACAAGCTCGGCTGAACGGTGTGGCCGGGTGGAGCCGCATTGTCGCCGCGATAGGGGGTAGGAGGGCAGGTCTACAGCGAACGGAAGGATGATCAAGCGTGGACCAGCACAGTTTCATCGCCCTCCTCAACGAGGACCTGGAGAGCGAGTACCGCTCGATCGTGCAGTACGCGCAGCACACCGCCACGGTCAAGGGGCCCGAGTACCAGAGCATCATCGAGGAGCTCAAGGCCCACCTGGGCCAGGAGCTGGAGCACGCGACGACGCTGGCCGGGCAGATCGCGTTCCTCGGCGGCATCCCGTCCGTCTCGGTGCCCGAGATCCCGAGCGTGCCCGACGGCGCCGCCGCGCTCCAGCTCGACCTGGAGCTCGAAGAGGCCCAGCTCCAGCGCTACCGCGAGCGGGTCAGCCAGGCCGTGGAGCTGGGGCTCCCGGACGTCGCCGAGGCCCTGCGCCCCCTGCTCCAGCAGACCCAGGACCACGTCATGGACCTCCAGGGCGCCCTCGGCAAGTAGGGATCAACCGGCTGAAGTCCTCGCCCGGCCGCGCCGCCCACCCAGGCCGTCCTCCCCGCCGGGAACGAGAAGGGTGGGCGGAGGGCCACGGCGCCACAGGGGATAGGGAACCGGTCCGTTCGAGGTCCCTGGGAGTGGTCCGCTAGCGGTGTTCGATGGTGAGCCGGCCCACCGGTGCCACCGTGTGCATGCCGGTGCCCGTGCCGCCGCATCGCCAGATGGCCGTCCCGCGCTCCGACCCCGCGTACAGGCCCAGGCGGTGCTCGGGACAGGTGGGCCAGGCGGCCCAGATCATCTCCATGACGACCTCCTGGGTGGCGTCGGCGACGCTCACGAGCGCGTCCAGGTCGTCCGCTCCGACGCCGGGCGGGATGCCGTTGCCCTGGAAGGCGTTCCTGAACTCCACCCGGGCGTGGCCGCCGATGTCCCAGTCGGGGACGGTCAGCCGTAGCGGCCCGGAGATCCCCGTGGCGCGGACGTCGCGTTCCACCACGAGTAGCGCCTGCGCGAGCGTCGCCCACAGGCCCGGTTCGTCGTCGAAGGACGGCTGGTAGTTGATCTCCTGGAGGAGCCGGCGCCCCAGCCGGGCCACGTCCTCGGGCGTCAGCTCCGCGGTGGGGCGCTCGAGGAGTTCCCTTACGGCCGGGCTCGACCGGCCGATTTCCTCCAGCAGGCAGGCCAGCTCGATCACGTCGCCAGGCCGCGGACCCAGGCCCTCCCCGCGCCGCGCGGGATCGGCGCTCAGGTCGTCGTCGCGCAACGCCGTGTAGATCACGCCGCCCAGTTCCTTGATGGCCCGCTCCATCTCCATGGCGGCCCGCTCCATCCGCTCTTGAGATCGCACACCGCAGTGTCACCCGCCGCAGGCACCGTGGCCAACCGGATTTCCTGCCACCGGGCCGTTCCCCGGCCGACGGATCCGCCCCGCAAGAGCCGGGCATCGTCGAGTTCGGATCAGAGCCTGACCGCGGAGAGGGGCATCGTCAGGTTCGAATCAGGGCGTCGGAGTGGGCTTCGTCAGGTTCGGATCAGGGCGTCGGAGTGGGGCGTCGTCCGTCCGGGTCAGGGCGTCGGAGTGGGGCGTCGTCCGTCCGGGTCAGGGCGTCGTCCGGTCTGGATCAGGGCGTCCACCGCGGTCGCGCCCTCCGGGGTGGCGATCACCGGGTTCAGCTCCACCAGGGTGAGGTTCTTCGCGAGGGCCAGGTCGCCGGTCCGGGACGCGAGCTCTCCGAGCGCCGCCAGGTCGACCGGGGGGCGTCCGCGCGCACCGGTCAGCAGCGACGCCCCGCGCAGCCGTCCCAGGGCCTCCACCACCCTGCGGGGAGTAGCGGGAAGGGGCAGCAGGACGACGTCGTCCAGCACCTCCACCCACGTCCCGCCCAGGGCGAGGACCAGGACCGGCACGACCCCGTCCCGCCGGACCGCGACCAGCAGTTCCACCCCCTGCGCCACCATCTCCTCGACGAGCACGGCCATGCCGGGCGCGGCCCGCTCAGCGGCGACGGTGGTGCCGGGTGGGGTCTGTTCGGGGGTGATGGTGGTGCCGGGTGGGGTCTGTTCGGGGGTGATGGTGGTGCCGGGTGGGGTCTGTTCGGGGGTGATGGTGGTGCCGGGTGCGGCTGCCGGCGAGGCCAGGAGCGTGGTGACTCCCTGCCGCACCGCCTCCGCGCCACTGACTCCGAGAAGGAGCGCTCCGAGGTCGGTCTTGTGCCGCAGGTGCCTGCCGCTGAGCTTCAGCGCGACCGCCGTGCCGAGCGTGGCGGACGCCTCGACGGCCTCCTCGGGCGTGTGAACCACGAAGCCCGCCGGGACGGGGATCCCGTGCTCGCTCAGCAGCGCCTTGGCCTCATGCTCGGCGAGCCAGCCAGCCTCGTCTCTGCCGTCGGTGCCGTCAGTGTGATCACCGCCGTCAGTGACGTCAGTACGGTCGGTGCGGAGTGTGCCGTCCGTGTCGTAGGGGTCGCGGGCGCGGGGGCTCGTCCGGGCGGCGGAGGCGATCTCGCGCAACCGGTCGCCGTCGCCGATGGGGGTGAGGAGCGCTCCGGCGCACACGATGCCCTCGGACAAGCCGGAGACCGGGATGATCCCGTGGTCGGCCAAGCGCTCGGCCGTCTCCTCCGGCATGAGCTCCGGCAGCGTCGAGGCGACGATCACGCGACCTTCGAGTCTTGAGGCCGCCTCGATGACGCCCGCGAGCGCTCCGTCCCACTCCACCGCCGCGTCGTCGCTCATCCGCGCAGGCCGGTCGTAGTAGACGAGCACCGGCCCGAGCGCCTCGTCGGCCGCCGCGACCGTGATGAGGCCGGCGGTACGCCGCGTGTCCCCGAAGATCACCGCCGTGTAGTCGAGCGGGTTGCCCGGGGTCGCCGTCGGGGGCAGCACGGGGAGGAGCGCGGACCGCGTAGGCGGGGACAGCGGCGGCAGGGGCACTCCGAGGCGCGCGGCCTCGTCCGCGCCGACCGCCGCGTCACCCCCCGAGCACGTCACGATCAGCACGCCCTTCCCGTTCCGCGTGCCCTTCCCGTTTCGGTCGCCGTTCGGGCGGGTGGGGCGGGAGCCGTATGCGAGGGTCTTGGCTAGTTCGAGGAGCTCGTGCGGGTTGCGGGCCCAGGCGCCCCCGGCCTCCTCGATCAGGGCCCTCAGCACCCGCGCGTCCCCGGCCACCGCCCCGGTGTGCGCGGCGGCGGCGGAGGCGCCGAGCTCGCTCGTGCCCGCCTTGAGGACGGCCACGCCGATGCCGGCGTCCGCGCAGGTGGCCAGCGCACCGGCGAGGCGGGCGCCGTCGCCCTCGTCCTCCAGGTAGAGCGCGACCGACCGGACGCCGCCGGTCTCGGCGAGGGCGGCGAGGTAACCGGCGGCATCGACCACCGCCTGGTTGCCGCACGACACGACCGTGTGCAGCCGGAGGGCGCGGGTGCTGAGCAGGGCGTTGACGGCGACGTTCCCGCTCTGGGAGATCAGGGCGATCGGTCCGGCGCGCCGGGGCGTGTAGGCGTCGCCCCACAAAGGCGCCCGTCCCGCGACCGCGACGATCCCGTTGCCGTTCGGGCCGCACACCGGCATGTCGTACGCCGCTGCCGCCGCCGCCAGCGCGCCCTCCAGCGACCGGCCCGCGCCGCCGGGCACCTCTGCGAAGCCCGCCGCGAACACGACGGCTCCGCCGCACCCGTGCTCTCCGGCCTCGGCGACCAGCGCGGGAACGGTCGCGGCCGGGGTCGCGATGACGACGGCGTCCGGCACGACCGGCAGGTCCCTGATCCTCGGGTAGCAGCGCACGCCGTGCACCTCGCCGGCGGTCGGGTGGACCCCGAAAACGGGGCCGGGAAAGCCGGCGGCGACGAGGTTGGCCACGGCGAGGTTGCCATACGAACCGGGGCGGGTGGAGGCCCCGACGACGGCGACGGACTCGGGGGCCAGCAGGCGCGTCAGCTTCACACCATCAGAGACTGACTGGCTGGCCAGTCAAACGTCAACCCCCTGCCGCGCCGTGCGCGGCAAGCAGGAGCGTCAGCTTCAAGCCCCCCGTGCCACGCGCGCGGCGTGGAGGCCGGCAGGGAACACCGGCCTGACTGAACCGCCAGTAAGCAGCGGGAAGGCCGGGGCGCTCGGGTAGGATTCAGGCCGTGCGCAGTGCTGAGGGTACAGCCGAGGGGACACGCGGGAGCCGGGCCGACCAGGCGGATCATCGCCGGGCCGAGTTGCTGGAGGCCGCGCGGCGGGTGGTGCTTGAGCGAGGCATCTCCAGCACCAGGGTCGCCGACATCGCCAAGGCGACGAACGTCAGTGGCGGGCTGATCCACTATCACTTCGCCACCAAGGACGAGCTGATCACGGCGATGCTCCGGACGACCATCGACACCGAGGTCGCCAAACTCAAGGAGCTGGTGCGAGGCTCCGGCCCCGCCGTCGACCGTCTCGACCGGGTCCTCCGCTTCTACATCCCGCGATCGCGCACCGACCAGAGCTGGATCCTCTGGATCGACGCCTTCGCGGCCGGCCTGCGCGAGGCCGTCGTCCAGCACATCCTGCTGGAGCTGGAGACGGCGTGGATCGGCTCGGTCGAGCAGGTCATCCAGGCCGGGGTCGACTCGGGCGAGTTCACCTGCGACGACCCGCACGGCGCCGCCGAGCGCCTCGACAGCATGCTCGACGGGCTGATCATCCGCTACACGCTGCACCCCTCCGTGCTGTCGCGCAAGCGGCTGCTTGAGCACGCGCGCATCGCCGCCGCCCGCGAGGTCGGCGTCGACCGCTCCGCCTTCCCCGGCTCCTAGCGAAGCGGCGGGCCGAGCACGGGGCCCGGCCCGTCGAATCGTCCCTCTGCTGGATGAGTGCCGGTCCGCCCCGGTGATGACTTCCGGCGCCTCAACGGATGATCATGGCAATGCCGGGCCTAAGGGAGGCGCGGGCCGGCCTGTCCCTTGTCGCGTGGCCGCTATTGACAGCGGGCGGTTCCGGTGAGTTGACTGGGTGACCAGTCAGGGTAGAGCGATCCGGGTGGTGACATGACGTCGCTGGTACGGCTCACGCCGCAGCAGGCCGAGCTCCAGGAACGGGCGAGGCGGTTCGTCGACGAGGAGCTGGTCCCGCATGAGGAGGCCGCCGAGCGCGCGGGCGGCCGGCTGCCCGGGGATGTGGTGGACGGCATCGTCAAGGCCGCGATCGCCGCGCGCCTGCACGGCGGCCGGCACGCACCCGAGCACGGCGGGCAGGGGTGGTCCACCGTCGACTACGTCGTGGCGCACGAGCAGCTCGGCCGTAACACCAACGGCCTGTGGTGGTGGGTGCCCGACGCCTACAACGTGCTCGCCGCCGGCACGCCCGAGCAGGTCGACCGCTACCTCCGGCCCGCGCTGCGGGGGGAGGGATGGATCTCATACGCCGTGACCGAGGAGCACGCCGGTTCCGACCCCTCGGGCATCCGCACGACCGCCACGCCCGACGGCGCGGGCGGCTGGCTCCTCGACGGCGAGAAGTGGTTCGTGACCAGCGGGGACGTCGCCGCCGCGCACATCGTCGTGGCCATTTGTGAGGGGTACGGGCCCACGTTGTTCATCGTGGACGCCGATGCCGAGGGCCTGGAGTTCGTCGACGAGCCCCCGTTCACCCACACCTTCCCGCATGGGCATCCGACGCTGCGCTTAACCGGCGTGCGGGTGGGGCCCGAGGCCGTGCTCGGCGAGCCGGGTGCGGCCGAGGCGCTCCAGCAGGGCTGGTTCGTGGAGGAGCGGCTCGGCATCGCCGCGCACTGCGTGGCCGCCATGGGCCGCCTGCTGGAGGAGGCGGTCGCGTGGGCGGCGGCCCGCGAGCAGGGCGG
Organism: Sphaerisporangium viridialbum; assembly: GCF_049674955.1. GTDB lineage: Bacteria > Actinomycetota > Actinomycetes > Streptosporangiales > Streptosporangiaceae > Sphaerisporangium > Sphaerisporangium viridialbum. Next base: position 3,141,351 of record NZ_CP187232.1, read on the forward strand.
CGCGCGGCTCATCGACCACCAGGGCGTGGCGTTCCCGCTCGCCGACTCGGCCGCCGACGCCGCCGCCGCGAGGCTGCTGGTCTACGAGGTCGCCCAGCTCGCCGACTCCGGCGCCGACCGCAAGATCGTGCACGCGAAGGCGTCCCTGGCGAAGCTGTTCGCCAGCGAGGCGGCCTACCGCTGTGCCGACCGGGCCGTGCAGACCTTCGGCGGGCGAGGCTACATGCGCACCAACGTCGCCGAGCGGTTCCTGCGCGAGCTGCGGGTCGACCGCATCTGGGAGGGCACCAGTGAGATCCAGCGCCTGATCGTGTCCCGCTCCCTGGTACGCCGGGGCGTCCGCACCGTGATCGCCTGACGTTCCCCCCGCAACCGGAGGTCGCGGCTCGCGGCGCTCTTCGGCCCGGCCGGTCGGCGTGAAGGGGGACAATCGAGGTCATGCAGTTCGGCATCCTCGGGCCCCTGGACGTGCGGTCGCCTGCCGGTGAGGCGCTCTTCGTGGGCGGCCCCCGGCCGCGCGCCCTGCTCGTGATGCTGCTGCTGGAGGCGGGCCGGGTGGTCGGCGTGGAGCGGCTGATCGACGGGCAGTACGGCGACGCCCCTCCAGCGGGCGCCGCCAACGCCGTGCAGGCCCAGGTGTCCCGGCTCCGCCGCAACCTGCCCGCCGGGCTGATCGAGTTCCACGGGTCCGGATACCGGCTCGCGATCGACCCCGAGGACGTCGACGCCCACCGGTTCGAGCGGCTTGCCCGCGAGGGGCGGCGGCTGCTGGTGTCGGGCCACCCCATGGCCGCCGCAGGCCCGCTACGGGAGGCGCTCGCCCTCTGGCGGGGGGCCGCCCTGGCCGACCTACCCTTCGGGCGGGCACAGGCCGCGCGGCTGGAGGAGCTCCGGCTGTCCGCAGCGGAAGACCTCGTCGAGGCCGAGCTGGCCCTTCCCCAGGGCACGCAGGTGGCCGAGGTCCAGCGGCTGGTGGCCGCGCATCCCCTGCGCGAGCGGTTCAGGGGGCAGCTGATGCGCGCCCTGCACGCGGCGGGGCGGCGGGCCGAGGCGCTGGCGGTCTTCGCCGAGACGCGGCGCCTGCTCGCCGAGGAGCTCGGCGCCGACCCCTCGCCCGAGCTCGCCGAGATCCATCTGGCCATCCTGCGCGCCGAGACGCCCGTGCCCGTGCCGCGCAGGGGGCTCGCGGCCCAGCTCACCAGCTTCGTCGGGCGCGAGCCCGAGCTCGCGCGCATCGACGCGCTGCGCGACGCCCGGCTGATCACGATCATCGGCTCTGGCGGCACCGGCAAGACCCGGCTGGCGGTCGAGGCGGCCGCACGCGGGCGGCGCGAGGTGTGCTTCGCCGACCTCTCCCCGCTCGACTCCCCGTCCGCCGACCTCTCCTCGCTCGACCCCCCGCCCGACGGTGGCGACCAGGTGCCCCAGGCGGTGCTCGGCGCGCTCGGGCTCCGCGAGACCGGGTTCCGGCCGCACGCCGCGTCCGACCCGGTCGAACGCCTGGTGTCCGCGCTCGCCGGGCAGGAGCTGCTGCTCGTCCTCGACAACTGCGAGCACGTGATCACCGCCGCCGCCGTGCTGGCCCGCAGGCTGCTCGGCGAGTGCCCCGGGCTGGCCGTCATGGCCACCAGCCGCGAGCCCCTCGGCATCGCAGGGGAGACGCTGGTGCCCCTGTCGCCGCTGGCGACCCCGCCACCGGGCTCCCTCGCGTCCGCCGCGTCCGCCTACCCGGCCGTACGGCTGTTCGCCGACCGGGCGGCGGCCGTGCGACCGGGCTTCGAGGTACGGCCGGGCAACGTGGACGCGGTCACCCGCATCTGCGCCGCGCTCGACGGGCTGCCCCTTGCCATCGAGCTGGCGGCGGCGCGGCTGCGGTCGTTCACCGTCGAGGAGATCGCCACGCGGCTGGCCGAGCACGGCCGGTTCCGGCTGCTGTCGCGCGGCGACCGTACGGCCGCCGCCCGGCACCAGACCCTGCGCGCGGTGGTGGAGTGGAGCTGGGACCTTCTCACGCCGGACGAGCGGGCGCTGGCCAGGCGGTTCGCCGTGTTCACCGGAGGCGCGTCCCTCGCGGCGGCCGAGGCGGTCTGCGAGGGGGAGGACGCCGCGGGGCTGCTGGCCGACCTGGTGGACAAGTCGCTGGTCGAGACGGACGGCGACCGCTACCGCATGCTGAACACCATCCAGCTGTTCTGCGCCGAACGGCTTGCCGAGGCCGGAGAGCGGGAGCGTCTGCGCGCCGCCCACGCCCGCCACTTCCTCGACCTCGCGCGGCGCGCGGACCCCCACCTGCGCCGCGCCGAGCAGCTGCGATGGCTGGCCCGGCTGTCCGCCGAGCACGACAACCTGACGGCCGCGCTCCGCTGGAGCGTGCGGAACGACGCGGAGACGGCACTGCGCCTGATCGCGGCCCTGGCGGCGTACTGGTGGCTGAGCGGGCGGCGCGGCCACGCCAGAGAGGCGGCGGCGGAGCTCCTCAAGGAGATGGCCGGCCCTCCCGAAGGCCTGGAGGAGGAGTACGTCATGTGCGTCGCGCACGCCGTGCCGCGCGCGCTGCCCGAGCACTGGGAACGGGCCGGGGAGATCATGCGATCGCTGGACCGGCCGCTCCGGCATCCCTTCACCGCGGCCCTGTGGGGCATGGTCGCGGGGCCGTCCGGGCCGCCGGGCGCGATGGACCCCGGGGCCGACCGGCGGCTCGGGCCCGATCCGTGGAGCCGCACCCTGGTACGGCTGAGCCTGGCCCTGCTGACGTTGTTCGACGGCGGCCCGGCCGAGGCCGAGCCGGAGCTCGTGGAGGTGGCGGCCCGGTTCCGTTCCCTGGGGGAGCGCTGGGGAACGGCTCAGGGGCTCGACTGGCTGGCCCTGGTCGCGAGCTGGCGCGGGGAGTGGGCGCGCGCCCGTGACCTGCGGCGGGAGGCGCTGGAGCTGCTCGAAGAGCTGGGCGCCGCCGAGGAGATCGTGGACGTGCTCGCCCGCCGGGCCGAGGCTCTCGTACGCGAGGGCGACCTGGCCGGCGCCGCCGCCGACTACCGGCGGGCGGGCGAGCTGGCCCGCAGGGCCGGCCTGCCGAGCGCCCCGGCCCCCGTGCATCTGGGCCTCAGCGAGATCGCCCGGCTCGAAGGCGACCACGCTGAGGCGCGCCAGCGGCTCGACATGGCGCTTCGGGACTCCGGCACCGTCTGGTCCGAGGGGACGCGGGCCGCCGTCCTCACCGCCCTGGCCCGGCTGGCCGAAGCCGAGGGGGACGTCGGAGAGGCCAGGCTCCTGCATCGCCGGGCGCTGGCGTCCGCGCGGAGGTCGCCGCTGAGGACGGACCTCGCCGACGCCGCGGAGGGTCAGGCCGGGGCCGCCCTGCTGGACGGGGCGGGGGAGGAGGCGGCGCTGCTGCTCGGTGCGGCGGTGGCACTGCGCGGGACGTCCGTGACCGGCGACCGCCACGTCGCCCGCACCGCCGCGGGCGCGCGAGAGCTCATCGGCGCCGAGGCGTTCGCGTCGTCCTTCGCCCGCGCCGCCGCGATGAGCCGGGACGACGCGCGGTCTCTGCTCGACGGCCGCTGACAGCGGACGACGGTGCTCGGACGGGTGCTGACGGCGGACGTTCGCCGATGTTCGGTGAGCGCTGACGGTGGGCGGTGGCGATGTTCGGTGGGCGCTGACGGTGGGCGGTGGCGAGGTTCGACCGGTGCTGACGGTGGCGGGCGGTTTGGTGGTGTGGGTGTCAGCCGGTGGTAGGCAGGCTGTCAGCGGGCCTCGCGAGGCTTCTGGCCATGAAGAACACCACCGTCCTCATCTCCGGGGCGAGCATCGCGGGCCCCGCCCTCGCCTACTGGCTGAACCGCTACGGCTGCACCGTCACCGTCGTGGAGAAGGCGCCCGGCCTCCGCGCCGGAGGCCAGGCCGTCGACTTCAAGGGCACGACCCACCACACCGTGCTCGAGCGCATGGGGATCCTGGAGGCGGTGCGGCGGCGCCAGACAGGCGGCACCGACCAGGTCATCGTCGACGGGAACGGCAGGCGGCTGGCGGTCATGCCGGGCGACTTCAGCGGCGGCGACATCGAGATCCTCCGCGGCGACCTCGCCGCCCTGCTGTACGAGGAGACGTCGGGGAGGAGCGAGTACATCTTCGGCGACACCATCACCTCGCTGACCCAGACGGCGGGCGGTGTGCACGTCACCTTCCAGCGCGCCGCGCCGCGCACCTTCGACCTCGTGGTGGGCGCGGACGGCATCCATTCCAACGTGCGCAGGCTGGCCTTCGGACCCGAGTCGCGGTACGTGCGCTTCCTCGGGCACTACTACGCGCTGGCGGAGATCGACGCCGAAGCGGGCGGGGTGATGTACAACGAGCCCGGCAGGATGGCGGCGCTCGGCGGTCCCAAGGCGCCCGCCTTCTTCGTCTTCGCCTCCGAGCGGCTCGACTACGACCGCGACGACGTCGACCGGCAGAAGCGCATCCTGGTGGAGGCCTACCAGGGTGCCGGGTGGAGGGTTCCCGAGCTCATCGCCAAGGTGCCGGAGGCGAGAGACTTCTACCTCGACTCCATCAGCCGCGTGGAGCTCGGCCACTACTCCGAGGGCCGGGTGGTGCTGCTCGGCGACGCCGCCTACGGCAACACCCTCGGCGGCTTCGGCACCGGGCTGGCCGTCGTGGGCGCGTACGTGCTCGCCGGGGAGCTGGCGGCGGCCGGTGGCGACCACCGGGTGGCGTTCAGGAAGTACGAGGAGGCGTTCCGCGGCTACGCCAAGGTCGCCAGGCAGGGGAGCGCGGGGCCCTTCCTCGCGCCCTCGACGTCGAGGCGCATCAGGATGCGCAATTTGCTCTTCAAGCGCAGGCTCCTGTTCCGGGCGATGATGAGGATGACGGACTGGTTCGCCACGGACATCGAGCTCAAGGACTACCCCTCGCTCATCGAGTCCCCCACTGCGGCGACCTGACGGGTCAGGTGAGCGGGCGGAGGGCGGCGCCCAGGCCGGCCCTGGAGGTGACCAGCTTGGGGCCCGCGCGCGGGCAACGCCCCGGTTCTCCAAGGGGTACGGTACTGCGGTGCGAACGCTGACACCGGAGATGCTGGTCCATGAAGACGGTGTGGTGGTGGAGCTGCGGGCCCCCGGGCTCGGGCTGGACGCTCTGCCCGGGGGCGTCGGCGACCTGCCGGAACTGCGCCGCCTCGACCTGGCCTGGAACCGGCTCACCGAGATCCCGCCCTCGATCGGCGGCCTCACGCGCCTGGCCGAGCTGCGGCTCGACGCCAACCGGCTCACCGGACTCCCCGAGGAGATCGGCCGGCTCGGCGCGCTCCGCGAGCTGCACCTGGACGGCAACGCGCTGGAGGCGTTCCCCCGGGCGGTGCTGGAGGTGGCGGGACTGTCCGGCCTCTTCCTGTACGGCAACCGCCTGGCCGAGCTGCCCGCCGACCTGGACAGGCTGGCGGGCCTGCGGCACCTGGCGCTCGGCGGCAACGCGTTGACCTCGTTGCCCGGCGCGCTCTGGCGGCTGACCGGTCTCCGCTCGCTGAACCTCGCCGAGAACGCGATCGGCGAGGTCCCGGAGGACATCGGCCGCCTGCGGGAGCTGCGCATGCTCGATCTCGGTCACAACTCCCTGACCTCGGTGCCCGGCGCGCTCGGCGACCTGCCCAACCTCACCGGCCAGCTGTACCTGAGCGACAACGGCCTCACCTCGGTGCCGTCCTCGCTCGGAAGGCTCGACCGGCTGGCGTACCTGAACCTCACCGACAACCGGCTGGACGAGCTGCCGGAGAGCCTGGGCGGCCTGGCCGCGCTCACCGAGCTCAGGCTCTACAACAACCACCTGACCGGCGTGCCCGCGACCTTCGGGCGGTTGTCCGCCCTGCGTGAGCTGCACCTGCGCGGCAACCGGATCTCCGAGCTGCCCGCCGCGCTGGGCGACCTCGGGGAGCTCCGGCTCCTCGACCTCAGGGACAACCGGCTCACCCGGCTGCCGGACTCGCTCGGGAACCTCGCCGCGCTCACGCACCTGGACCTCAGGAACAACCGCCTCCGCGAGCTGCCCCCGTCCCTTGCCGCCCTCCCCCGCCTGGAGAAGCTCGACCTGCGCTGGAACAAGCTGTACGACGACCCCGCGATCCTGGACACCCTCCGGCACCGGGGCTGCACGGTGCTGCTGTGAGAGGACCGGTGCTCACCGGGGGCGATGGGGCGCTTCGGCCCCACCGCCCCGGCATTCGGCGGTGAGCGGGGTGTCAGGCCGCGGCCTGCTTGGTCAGCCGCACCTCAAGGCCGATCCCCTCCGTCGTGATCTCGCACGCGCGGAAGGCGCTCTCGGCGGCGAGGCGGCGGAACTCGCCCGGCGAGTAGGCGCGGCGCCGGAGCGCCGTCAGCGGCACCTTCGTCAGGAAGGAGTTCAACCGGCTGAGGCCCATCCCCTTCACCGCGTGGTCGATGTCGGCCCGGGTGATCTCGCGGTTCATGTCGTGGATCACCGCCGTCCCGCCGCCGCGCAGGACCCGGTGCATCTCGTCCAGGGCGCCGAGCGGCCGGCCGAAGTTCTTGAAGGCGGCCTGGCACACGATCAGGTCGAACGAGCCGGCGTCGAACGGCAGGCGGGATGCCTCGCCGAGCCGGAAGTCGACGTCGACGCCCGCCTGACGGGCGTTCTCGCCGGCGATCTCCACGAACGTGCGGCTGACGTCCAGCCCGGTCACCTGGAACCGCCCGGGCCGCGCCATCTCGATGGCGTGGTACCCGGGGCCCGGCGCCACTTCGAGTATGCGGGCCCCGCTCGGCAGATCGGCGGTGAGCCGCGCCGCCGAGTCACGGACCTCCGCCATCTGGGGGGCCGAGCCGCGCTGCCTGGCGTACCACCGGGCCATCCGCCCTTCCATCATCGGCGCCTGCGACCGCCCGCGCCGAACGTCCTTGGTGTCCTTCATGGTTCCTCCGGTTTCGGATCTTGAGGGTCCGAACCGGCCCGTGGAGAGGTAAGAGCCCGGCTATTCTTGCGGTTGCCACCTCGTGGCCGGGTTCCGTTCCGCGGGCGTCGGTTCGAGGTCGACCCCGGCGGCGGTGTTCCCGCACCCCCGCCGGGGTCCTTCACAGGTTTCAGTCCTTCATGCCGCCCCTTTCGGCGAGCTCCGCCATCTCCGGCGGTATCACGCCCGTCCGGTGCCAGTCGCGCCACTGCGCGAGGCCCGGGAACGAGCCCGTCGTCAGCTCGTCGAGCAGCGAGCGGACCCAGGTCGCCTCCGCCTCGCGGACCGCCAGGTCGTACTCCACCTCGACGAGGAACAGCCTTGGGACTTCCCGCGCGTATTGAGCCAGTGACTCCCGCTGCGCGGCGATCTCCGCCTCCAGCAGGCCGAGCCGCCGCTGGAGCAGGCTCGTCACCTCGTCGGGCGGAAGGACTCCCCACACCGACAGGCCGGCCTCGAACCTCGGGTGCTCGCGTTCGGGGGTGGAGAGCAACTCGCGCACCCAGTCGGCGAGCTCCTCGCGACCGGCGTCGGTGATGCGGTAGACCGTGCGCTCTGGACGGCCACCCTGCCGCGTGCTCTCCGCGGCTTCGAGCAGGCCGTGCTTCTCCAGGTTGCGCACGACGGTGTACAGCGAGCCCCACTTGATGTCCATGTCGTGCTCCTTGCCGCGCTCGCGGAGCACCGAGGCCATCTCGTAGGGGTGCATCGGCCGCATGATGACCGCCGACAGCACGGCGAGCGCCAGCAGGTTCGCGACCCTGCGCCGTTTCGCCACCGGCACTCCCTCGCAGACGATTACTCGTCTACGAGTATACGGGCGCGAGTATCACCGGACAAGCGCCTTGAAGCCATCAGAAGGAGGTCATCTCCTTCAGGGCGTCGGAGGAGCCGCGGCGGCGCAGGACGAGCCAGGCCAGGACCAGGGCGAGGGCCGAGCCGGCGAGCAGCAGGGTCGCGAGCGCGTTCAGCGCCGGGGAGGGGGCGTTGCGGACCGCGCTGTACAGCTTGATGGGGACCGTCACCGACGAGGCGTCGGGGGAGAGGAACGAGGAGATCACGAAGTCGTCCATCGAGGACGCGAACACGATCATGGCGCTCGCGAACACGGCCGGGACGAGCAGTGGGAGCACGATCAGGCGCAGGGCCGTCAGCCGGCTCGCGCCGAGATCGCGGGCGGCCGTCTCGTACTCCTCGCCGATGGACGCGAGCCGCGAGCGCACGATGACCACGACGTACGAGATCGAGAACGTCACGTGGCCGAGCAACTGGGCCGGCCTGCCGAGCGGGATGAACAGGTACAGGTTCGTGAAGACCAGGTAGAGGGCGCTGCCCATGACGATCTCGGGCGTGGCGAGCGGCAGCAGCATGAGGCCGTTCGACGCCCTGGCGGCGCGGCCCCGCCACCTCGCCAGCCCGAGCGCCAGCGCGACGCCGAGCGGCGTGGCCACGAGCGTCGTCAGGCCCGCGAGCACCAGGCTGTTGACCAGCGCGAGCCGCAGGCTCGGGTCGGCGGCCACCGAGCCGGGGTCCCCGGCGTACCAGCGCAGGGAGAACCCCTGCCACGAGCTGCGCGACTTGCCGGCGTTGAACGAGAACTGGATGGCGACCAGCACGGGGACCAGCGACCACAGGACGTACAGCCAGGTCAGCGTGGCGAGCACGATCGGACGGCGGCGCACGGTCATGCGAGCTCCTCCTCCGCCCGGCGCGACGCGACGAGGTAGTAGGCCATCAGCGCCATGAGCAGCGCGGACAGCAGGAGCACCAGCGAGGCTCCGAGCTCCTTGCGGCTGCCGCCGAGCAGGTAGAACTCGATCTGGTTGCCCACCATCGTGGTCGTCGGCGAGCCGGAGACCAGCGTGTTGGTGTAGTAGTCGCCGAACATCGGCAGGGCGGTCACCGCCGAGGCCGTCATCAGGCCGTGGCGCGACAGCGGCAGCGTGACGTGCCAGAACGCGCGGCGGTCCGAGCAGCCGAGGTCGCGCGCGGCCTCCAGCAGGCGCTCGTCGACGCGGTCGAGCGTCGAGAACAGCGGCACGATGAAGAACGGGATGTACCCGTAGACCAGCGCGAGCACCACCGTGTACGGGTTGCCGGACAGCCATCGCACCGGCTCGCTGACCAGGTGTGTCACCAGCAGCAGGTCGTTGACGTATCCGTCGTCCTGCAACAGGTTCAGCCAGGCCAGCATGCGGGTGATGTAGTTGATCCACCACGGCGCGAGCACCAGCGCGAGCAGCAGGCCGCGCCGCCTGCCCGCGTGCCTGGCCAGGTAGTACGCCACCGGGTAGCCGATCAGCACGCACAGGGCCAGCGCCGTGCCGACGTACAGCAGCGTGCGCAGGAACACCGGCTGAAGGTCGCCGCTCAGGCTCCGCTGGAGGATCTCGCCGAACGCGGTGAGGTCCCAGTAGCGCGGGTCCCACTCGGGGACGGGCGCGTTGAAGACCGGGTCGGTGTATCCGAAGGCCACGGCCGCGACCGCGTAGAACGGCACCGCGAACAGGGCGAGGATCCACAGGGTGCCCGGCGCGGCCAGCGCGGGCCAGAGCCGGGAGCCACGGCTCATCGGCCGGCCTTGAAGGCGGCCCAGGCGTCGTTCCACAGCGCCTCCGCGCCCGGGCTGATCTGGAGGAGTTGCAGGCTGCGGGAGTAGACCTCGGGGGTGACGATCGTGGACTTCAGCCGCTCGGTGACGAAGCCGTCGCTCACCATCTTGTCGGGCGAGATGGCGGAGATCGCGGGCTGGTAGCCGGTGAAGGCGAAGTTCTCCCGCGCCACGGCCGGGTCGAGCAGGTGGTCGATGAACATGTGCGCGAGCACGGGCTTGGACGCGGTGCGCGGGATGGCGAGCGTGTCGGTGCCGACGACGCCGGTGGCGCCGGAGGGCGACCAGTATCCGAGGGCGTCGGCGTCCAGGCCCTTCGGCAGGTAGGACTGGGCGTTCACCATGTCACCGGACCAGCAGTGATGGACCGTCGCCTGGCCCTCGGGGACGAGCTGGTACGCGCTGATGCCGATCTTGATGTTCATCGCGCCGATCAGTTCGGCGAGCCAGGCGCCCGCCTGCTTGATCTTGGCCGGGTCCTCGGTGTCGACGTCGGTGACGCCGTTGCGGAGCATCGCCATCGCCAGCCCCTCGCGCGCGTCGTCGAGGACGTACGCCTTGCCCTTGTACGCGGGGTCCCACAGCAGGTCGTACCCGTTGGCGGGGACCGAGGCGACCCGGTCGGCGCGGTAGCCGACCCCCGTGGTGTAGGCGTTGTACGCCACGGTGTAGCGCGAGCCCTGGTCGTAGAACGGGTCCTGGAGCTGCGGCCAGGCGTTGGCGAGGTTCGGCAGGTAGTCGTGGTTGAGCGGCTGGAGCAGCTTCCCCACGGTGATCTTGGAGATCACGTCGGGCGTGGGGAAGCAGACGTCGAAGGACTCCCCGGCAGTCCGCAGCTTGGCGACCATCTCGTCCATCGTCGTGAACGTCGTGACCTCGACCTCGACCTCGACGCCGTGCTCCTTGCCGAACCTCTTGCACACGTCGGGGGAGATGTACTCGGCGTAGTTGAGGAGTTTCAGCCTGCCGCCGCCCTCGGGGGAACGCCCGCTCGCCACCGCGGGGATGTCGGCGTGCAGGGGCAGCCGCGCGGGCGCGCTCGGGCGGCTGAGGGGCACGGAGGCGGCGGCGGAGGGTCGTCTCGACCGGTCGGCGCCGCACGCCACGGTGAGGCCCAGCAGGCCACCGGCCAGCAGGAATCGGCGGCGATCCAAGGGCTCACGAGGATGGGGGGGCATGCGCGGCTCTTTTCTTACGTCAGGTCACCTCTTGCCAGACTGACTGGTTAACCAGTTAGTCTGGTGAGGAGGGTCTGCGGCCACAAGGCTCTCAGGCCAAGTTTTCCGGGTCGTTACGGGCGAACGGAAGGCGTCCGCCAGGACGCGGCAGGAAAGGTTCCGGCGAGTGGACCGGCACGGAGTTTCGCGAGGCGCCGCGAGCGGCGACCCGAAGAGCGTCACGAAGACAGATCCGCACACGACCTACGACGCCATCATCGTCGGCGGCGGCCACAACGGCCTCGTCTCCGCCGCGTACCTCGCCCGCGCGGGCCTGAAGCCGCTCGTGGTCGAGGCCCGCGCCACCACGGGCGGCGCGGCCACCACCGAGACCCCGTGGGGGCCGGAGTTCAAGGTCACCGCGCTGTCCTACGTCATGAGCCTCATGCCGCCCACCATCGTCAACGGGCTCCGGCTCGCGGAGCACGGCTACCAAGTGGTCCCGATGGGCCCCGACTTCATGCCGTTCCCGGACGGCCGGTCGCTGCTGCTGACCGGCGACGAGGCCCACGACCGCGCGCAGCTCTCGGCGTTCTCCCGCAGGGACGCCGAGAACATGCCCCGGTACGAGGCCTGGCTGAAGGGCATCGGCGACGTGCTCGCCCCGATGCTGCTCAAGACGCCCCCGAAGGTCGGCTCGACGCGGCCCCGTGACCTGATCGACCAGCTCCGGCTGGCCTGGGGCATGCGGGGGCTCTCCACCCGGGGCACGGCCGACGCCGTGCGGCTCTTCACGATGTCGGTGGCGGACCTGCTCGACGAGTGGTTCGAGTCCCCCGAGGTCAAGGGCACCATGGCGATCAACGGCGTCATCGGCACCTGGGCGGGCCCCGCCGAGCCCGGCACGGCGTACGTGATGATGCACCACACCATCGGAGACGTCGGCGACGGCAAGATGGGCGGCTGGGGCTACCCGATCGGCGGCATGGGCGCGGTCTCCGCGGCGATCCGCGCCTCGGCCGAGTCGTCCGGCGCGCACGTGCTCACCGGGGCGGCGGTGGAGCGCATCATCGTCGCCGGCGGCCGGGCGCGCGGGGTGGCGCTGAGGGACGGCCGGGAGTTCACGGCCCCCATCGTGGTCGCCGCGACGCATCCCAAGATCACGTTCCTCGACCAGATCGAGCGCTCGGAGCTGCCGCCGGACTTCGCCCGTGACATCGAGCGGTGGCGCTCGCGCAGCGGCGTCGTCAAGATCAACGTGGCGCTCTCCGCGCTCCCGAGGTTCACCTCGAATCCCGATTTATCACCACAGCAGCTCAGCGGGTCCGTCGAGCTGTGCCACTCCCTTGAGTACATCGAGCGGGCCTTCCAGGACGCCCGTGAGGGACGGCCCGCGGCGGCCCCCTTCTCCGACAGCGTGATCCCCTCGACGCTGGACCCCACCCTGTGCCCCGAGGGCACGCACATCATGTCGATGTTCACCCAGTGGGTGCCGCACACCTGGTCCGCGGAGCCGCACACCGAGGAGCTCGACGCCTACGCCGACCGGGTGGTCGACCTGTACGACCAGCTCGCCCCGGGGTTCAAGGCCTCGGTCATCCACCGCCAGGTCCTCGGCCCGCACCAGATGGAGCGGGAGTACGGGCTGGTCGGCGGCAACATCTTCCACGGCGAGCTCTCGCCCGACCAGCTCTTCCACCTGCGCCCGGCCCCCGGCTACGCCGACTTCACCACGCCGATCAAGGGCCTCTACCAGTGCTCGTCCGCCACCCACGGCGGCGGCGGGGTCACCGGCATCGCCGGGTACCTGTGCTCCAAGCGAATCCTGCGCGACCGGAGGTGGCGTCGATGACCGGCCTTTCCCCTGCGACCGGCGCCACCGCGCCGCTGGACCTCGGCCAGGTGCGGGCCTGCCTTGCGCCGCCCGGCATGATGCTGCCCGCGGAGGCCTACCTCAGCGACGACGTGCTCGCCTTCGAGCGCCGGGTGGTCTTCGCCGGGGGATGGGTGTGCGCCGGGCGCGCCGCCGGCCTCGGCCCGCGCACCCGTACGGCCGTCGCCGTGGGCGACGACAGCGTGCTGCTGGTGCGCGACGAGGAGGGAACGCTCCGCGGCTTCTACAACGTGTGCCGCCACCGGGGCCACGAGCTGCTGCCCTGCGGCTCCCGCGCGACCGGCCGGTTCATCGCCTGCCCGTACCACAACTGGGTGTACGACCTGACGGGGCGCCTCGACCGCGTGCCCCGCGAGCACGGCGACGGCTACGCGCTCGACCGGCTCGGCCTCATCCCCGCGCGCGTCGAGGAATGGCACGGCTTCGTCTTCGTCAACGCCTCGGGCGACGCGCCCCCGCTCGGGGCGTACCTCGCCGGGCTGGAGGAGGTCGTCGCCCCGTACGAGATGGAACGGCTGACCGTCGCCGCCTCGCACGAGTACGACCTCGCGGCCAACTGGAAGCTCGCGGTGGAGAACTACCACGAGTGCTACCACTGCCCGGCGATCCACCCGGAGCTGTGCCGGGTCTCCCCGCCGGACAGCGGCGACAACTACGCGCCGGAGGGCCTGTGGGCGGGCGGCAGCATGACCCTGGTCGACGGCGCCGAGACGATGTCGATGACGGGCGCCTCGGGCGGCGCCTTCCTGCCCGGCGTCACAGGACCGCTCCGCCGCAAGGTGGAGTACCTGCACCTGTTCCCGAACCTGCTGCTCAGCCTGCACCCCGACTACGTGATGACGCACGTCCTCGACCCCGTCGGCGCCGGCCGCACGAAGGTCACCTGCCAGTGGTTGTTCCCCCCGGAGGCCGGGGGCGCCGACCCGTCGTACGCCGTGGACTTCTGGGACCTGACCAACCGCCAGGACTGGGGCGCGTGCGAGGGCGTGCAGCGGGGGGTGGCCTCGCGCGGTTACGTGCCGGGGCCGTTCGCGCCGGAGGAGGAGGTCACCCACCAGTGGATCACCTCTGTCGCGACCGCCTATCTGACGGGCCGGCTCTCGCCGGCCGAAAGGAAATGAAATGCCAGTCGCAAGCGAGTCGTTGGTCGAGCGGGATCTCGTCCTGCTCGACAGTCTGATCGCCAAGGAGGAGTCGGTCTTCCTCGAACGCACGGCGGAGTCCCAGCGCGTCAGGAGGGAGTGCGCCGACGTGCTTCCCGGAGGCGTGGCCTCCAACTGGCAGGACGCGCCGCCCGGAGCGGTGTGGATCTCCCACGGCGACGGCTCCCGGGTCGTGGACGTGGACGGCACCTCCTACGTCGACCTGCACGGGGGCTTCGGGGTCGGGCTCGTCGGCCACGCCCACCCCGCGATCGTCGAGGCCGTCTCCGACCGGGTGCGCAGGGGAACGCACTTCGCCCAGCCCACCGAGGACGCCGTCGTGGTGGCCCGCGAGCTGGCCCGCAGGTTCGGGCTGCCGCTGTGGCGCTTCGGGAACTCCGGCACCGAGGCGACGATGGACGCCGTGCACCTGATGCGGGCCGCCACCGGCCGCATGAAGATCATCAAGGTGGAGGGCACCTACCACGGGCACCACGACAGCGTGCAGGTGTCGGTGTATCCGGACCCGGAGCAGGCCGGTCCCGCCGGCCGTCCCTACTCCGTGCCGGTGGGCCGGGCCGTCCCTCCCGCCCTCACGCAGCTCACGCTGGTGGCGCCGTTCGGCGACCTCGCCGCGGTCGAGCGCCTGCTGGTGGAGAACCCCGGCGAGATCGCCGGCATGATCATCGAGCCCATCATGATGAACATCGGGCTCATCCCGCCGCCCGACGGCTACCTGGCCGGGCTCAGGCACCTGCTGCACCGGCACGGCGCCTACCTGGCGTTCGACGAGGTGAAGACCGGCCTCGCCGTCTCGGCGGGCGGCGCGACGCAGTGGTCCGGCGTGGTGCCCGACCTGATCTGCCTGGCCAAGGCGCTCGGCGGCGGGGTGCCGTGCGGGGCGATCGGCGGGGTCCCCGAGCTGATGAACATGATCGCGGACGGCACGTACGAGCAGGTCGGCACCTTCAACGGCAACCCGCTGACGATGGCCGCCGCCCGCGCCGTGCTGCTCGGCATCCTGACCGACGACGCGTACCGGCACTTCGACAGGCTCAGGCGCGTCATGACCGAGGGCGCCGAGGACGTGCTGCGCCGTCACGGCCTGCCCGGTTACGTCCGGTCGTACGGGGCCAAGGGGGCGGTGGTCTTCCACGACCGGCCGCTGCTCGACTACCGGGACTTCGCGGAGTACCCCGACCAGTGGGGCAACGCGCACTGGCTCTTCCAGCACAACGGCGGGGTGTTCCTGCCTCCGTGGGGCAAGTGCGAGCAGTGGACGGTGTCCGTCCAGCACTCCGAGGCCGACGTGCGGCGGTTCGTCGGGAACCTCGAACGGATGGCGGCGAGCCTGCGGCCCGCCTGACCCTCAGGCGGGCAGCGCGGCGAGGAGGTACGCGAGACGGGCGGCGGCGTCGTCGATGCCGTCGACGGTGCCGAGCCGGTAGCCCCACGAGGTGAGGAAGGCGCCCTCAGGAGTGCAGGTGACGACCTCCTTCAGCGTGTCGCTGAAGCGGTTGCGGACGCGGACCGCGCCGGGGGTGCCGCCGAGGACCTGCACGGAGAGGTCGATGTGCCGGCGGGTCGCCAAGGCGAACTGCTCGAGACAGGACATGGTGTCCAGCATGTGCCTCACCTCCACGTCACCCATGGCTGGTAAGGATTGCATGATCTTGCGGTGATCGGCAAGCAATTGTCGGGCTACTGGGCAGATTGTTGGGCGAAGTCGACGAGCACCCGGACGATCACCTCGCGCGCGCCCTCCCTGAACACCGCCACCTCGCACAGATCCTCGAACGCGCTCGCGTAGAAGGCGACGTCCTCGGGGTCGCGCAGCACGAGGTCCTTGGTCCTGGTCGGGACGCCGACCATGGCCTCGTTGTAGATCCAGAAGCCGTTGAGCAGGGCGGACGGCAACTGTGCCGAGAATGGGATGACGCCGAACTCCACGTTGGGCAGGGTGGTGACGGCCAGCAGCCGGTCGAGCTGGCCGCGCATGACGTCGTCGGGCGCGAGCCGGTAGCGCAGCACCGCCTCCGGCAGCAGGAACCGGAACCGCCTCGCCGGATCGTACAGAATGTCCTGCCTGCGCATGCGGACCCTGATCGCGGCGTCGATGTCGTCGGACGCCCCGTACAGGCGGCGGACCTTGGTGAAGATGTTGCGGGCGTACTCCGCCGTCTGCAGCAGGCCGATCACCACGCCCGGCTCGAACACCCGGAACAGCTTGGTGCGCGACTCCAGGTCGCGGATGTCCTCCTGGAGCGCGGCCAGCCCGCTCTTGTGCCGCTGGCGCCAGGAGTCCTGGCGTTCGAGCAGCGACACGGCCTGGGCGATCAGGCCGTCGACCACCTCGGAGGGCGCCTGCGCGACCTGGCACCACACCACCACGTCGTCCTCGGTGGCGCTCTGCCGGGCGTTCTCGATGCGCGAGACCTTGGAGGCCTGCCAGCCCAGGCGCGCGGCGAGATCCTTGCCGGACAGCTGGGCCGCCTCGCGTAGCTGCCGGAGCTGGGCGCCAAGGTCGATGCGCGCCTGCTGAAAGCCGCTCACGCCCACCTCCAGTCGGCATCGGACTCGCATGAGGGTAGACCTGGGGACGCGATCATGCCATAGGGATCTCGCTATTCGTGATCAGTTACGCGCCGGTCCGGCTCCGCCGGGAAGAGCACCTCGCGCGCGATCTCCATGAGGAGCTCGCGCGGCACCTCGACGGCGGACTCCCCGTCGAGCACATGGCGCAGGTCCGCCCGCGCGTCGGGGTCGGTGAGCGTGAGTCCCTGGACGACGATCGTGCCCCGATCGGTCTCGTACAGCGACGGGCAGGCGCCTGCCTCCGAGGTAGAGCCGAGAAACCGCAGACGCATGAATGTCCCTTCCCCGGAAGCGCCAGAAATGGCCGCAATTGCGCGCAATTGTAGAGCATAAGGATTGAGTGGGAGGCGGTGGGCGGTACGTCCTCACTCGCCCAGCGCGTCGAACTCGCCGTCGAGCACGCCGAGGCGGAACGCCTCCCACTCGGCCGGGGTGAAGTAGAGCCTCGGGCCGTCGGGATTCCTGGAGTCGCGCAGGACGTAGAGCCTGTCGTACCCGGCCTTGTGCGCGCCGCCGAGTGCCCCGAGCTCGCCCCGCTCGGCGGCCTCCCTGATGGCGGCCTGGTCGAGGACGGTCACCTCGACGCAGTGGCCGCCCTCGAAGCCGTGACTCGACCCGCGCCACGCGCCGGCCCCGCTCCCGCCGTCCCTGGGCCGCTCGCCACCGGCTGGATACAGGTCCATTCGTCCTCCACGAGGTGTGGCCACAACAGTAGGCTCGCGGGCGCGCCGGACGGGAGCGTACGGGCGGTCAGTCTCCGGTGACGCCGTCGGCCATCTCGCGCAGGATGTCCAGGTGGCCGTTGTGCCGGGCGGTCTCCTCGATCAGGTGGTGCAGGATCCAGCGCAGCGTGACGTGCGTGCCGTCCCTGATCGGCTCCTTCGCCGGCGTGTCCAGGTCGAGCGAGGCCACCAGCTCGTGGTAGCGGGCGCACTGCGCCTCGTACTCCGAGAGGATCTCCGCGAGCGGCGTCTCGACGGCGACGCGCATCTCGCGGTCGGGGTCCTCGTCGGTCCAGGGCCCGAGGTCCTCCTCGCCGAGCAGCCGCACCTGGATCCAGGAGTACTCCACCCACCGCAGGTGGTTGACCAGGCCGCTGATGGTCATCAGCGGCGAGCCGGGCAGGGGGGCGCTCCTGGCGTGCTCCTCGGACAGCCCCTCGCACTTGGCGTGGACGGTGGCCCGGGTGTAGTCGAGAAAGGTCGTCAGTACGGTGCGTTCGTCCCAGGTCACGGGAAGGTCTGTACGTGTCATGCGCGTGAGCCTGCTAGACCCGGGGCAGCCGTGTCCAATCGATTGGGAAGGCGTCGGGCCGTCAGAAGGGCATCGGGACCACGCAGGCCCGCAGCTCCTCGCCGAGGGCCTTGGCCTGGGCGTCCATGCGCGGGCTGGCCGCCACCCCCCGGCCGAGCAGGCCGCGCACGACGAAGTTCAGCGCGAGCAGGTTGGGCAGGCGGTGCCGCTCGACCTCCAGCGCGGCCGTGCCGGGGAGCAGGCTCCTGAGCCGGCCGGCCGTGAGGAACCCCTCCAGCCAGGCGTACTCCTCGGCCGTGCGGACCCAGACGCCGAGGTTGGCGTCGCCCCCCTTGTCGCCGGACCGGGCTCCCGCGACCGTGCCGAGCGGCGCGTGCCGCACGGTGGGCCGATCGCCCTCGGTACGATCCGTCGCGCCGTCCTCCGGCGGGGGCGGGACCGGCGCGCCGGCGGCCTTCACGGGGGCGGGCTGGAGCCAGACCCGCTCGCCGCCCTCCCACACCTCCGCCCGTACGGCGGCGCGGGGCACCGCGGCGGGCCGGTAGACGCCGTACGCCGAGGCGTCGCCCGGGGGAGTGAGCCCGTAGAAGCCGGGATAGCTCGCCAGCCCGGTCTCGACCACCGCGGAGGAGAACGCGCGCCCCGCCCGGCGCTGGTCGGCGTCCATCACCGTGACGCGCAGCAGCGCCACCGGCGCGGGGGCCGCAGGGCTCGCGAGCGGCGTCAGCTCCACGTGCACCTGGTCGAACGCCTCCCTCGGGACGCGCGCGAAGACGGCCTCCTCGGCCAGGCGGGCCTTCGCCTCGATGTCCAGGCCGGTGAGCACGAGCGTCATCGTGTTGCGGTAGCCGCCGACGTGGTTCAGCGCGACCTTCAGCGTGTCCGGCGGCGCCTCGCCCCTGACGCCCGACACCCTGACCCGGTCGTCCCCGGCCTGGGCCAGCTCGATCGTGTCGAAGCGCGCGGTCACGTCGGGACCGAGGTAGCGGGGCGAGCCGATCTCGTAGAGGAGCTGCGCGGTCACCGTGCCCACCGACACCCGCCCGCCCGTGCCCGGGTGCTTGGTGATCACGCTGGAGCCGTCCGCGTGCAGCTCGGCGATCGGGAAGCCGCAGTGCGCGAGGTCCGGCACCTCGGTGAAGAACGCGTAGTTGCCGCCGGTCGCCTGGCAGCCGCACTCGATGATGTGCCCGGCGACCACGGACCCGGCGAGCGCGTCTAGGTCACCAGGGCCCCAGCCGTAGCGCCACATGCCAGGGCCGGTGACCAGCGCCGCGTCGGTCACCCTGCCGGTCACCACCACGTCGGCGCCGCCCGCCAGCGCGGCGGCGATCGGCTCGCCGCCGAGGTAGGCGTTCGCGGTGAGCGCCGCGGCCACCGGACTCTCGCCGGAGCCGGGCGGGTCACCGGAGCCGAGCAGGGCGCCGAGGTCGCGCCCGATGAGGTCGTCGCCGGTCACGTGGGCCACCCGCACGGCGACGCCGAGACGGCCGGCCAGGTCGCTCACCGCCCGCGCGCACCCGGCGGGGTCGAGCCCTCCGGCGTTCGACACGATCTTGATGCCCCGGTCGGCGCACGTGCCGAGCACCTGCTCCATCTGGGTCAGGAACGTGCGCGCGTACCCTGGCCGGCCTTTGAGCCGGTTGCCGGCGAGGATGAGCATGGTCAGCTCGGCCAGCCAGTCGCCGGTCAGCACGTCGATGGGCCCGCCCTCGACCATCTCCCTGGCGGCCGACAGCCTGTCGCCGTAGAACCCGCTGCAGTTGGCGATGCGCAGCGGGCCGGCGGCGCCCGTCACGGGGCCGTGTCCCCTTCGGACCCGGGCTCCGGGATCCAGGAGGCGGGGCGCTTCTCCATGAAGGCGCGGATGCCCTCCTGGCCCTCCGGGGAGGTGAAGCGCTGGGCGGAGAGCCTCGCCATCTCGCGCATGCCGTCGTCCACCGACATGCCGGGCACGGTGCGGACGAGCTGCTTGGTGATCGCGAGGGACTCCGGGCCGCCGCGCAGCAGCATGCCGGCGTAGTGCGCGACGGTGGCGTCGAGCTCCTCGGCGGCGACGGCCCGGGTCAGCAGCCCGATCTCCGCGGCGCGGGCGGCGCCGAACACCTCTCCGGTGAGGAAGTACTCCGCGGCGGCGCGCGGGTCGAGGCGGCGCAGCACGGTCACCGAGATCATGGCGGGCACCACGCCGAGCCGTACCTCGCTGAAGGCGAACGTCGCCGAGTCGGGGGCGATCGCGAAGTCGCACGCGGCCACCAGCCCGAGGCCGCCGGCGCGGGCGGTGCCGTTCAGGCGGCAGATGACCGGCTTGGGGCTGCCCCAGACCAGGCTCATGATCTCCGGGAACGAGGCGGTCACCGGCGCGTCGTGCATGCCGTTCTGGGCGGGCGCCTGCTCCTTCAGGTCGGCGCCCGAGCAGAAGACCGGGCCCGTGCCGGTCAGCACGATCACGCGGACGCCCTCGTCGCCGATGGCGTGGTGCAGCACGCGCTCCAGCTCGCCGAGGAGCCGCACGGACAGCGCGTTGCGGTTGTGCGGCGAGTCCAGCGTGATCGTGGCGACGCCGCCGCGCGCTTCGTGGCGGACCAGAGCCGTCATCGGGACTCCTCGATCACGGCGAGCACGGCTCCCGCCTCGACCTGGCGGCCCGGCGTCACGTTGAGCTCGGAGACGACGCCCGCCGCCGGAGCGGAGATCTGATGCTCCATCTTCATCGCCTCCAAGGTGAGGATCGGCTGCCCGGCTGTGACCGCCGCTCCCGGTGTGATCTCGACGCGCAGAACGGTACCCGGCATGGGGGCGAGCAGGGAGCCTGGGGGGATCGATACGATCGGCTCCGGCAGCCTCGGCAGGGGCACGAGCCACACCGAGCCGAGCGGCGAGTCCACCTGGACGGCGTCGGCGTACCCCGCGACGGCGAACCGGCGCACGACCCCGGCCACGTCCAGGACGACCTCGGCGGGGGTCGCGGAGACCAGCGTCACGTCGCCGAAGCCCTCGGCCGCCAGCCCGTCGCGGGTGAGCCGGTAGGCGATCTCGACCCGGCCGCCGGGGCCGTCGAACGCGGTGCGCTGCGGCTGGGAGGGCACGTTGCGCCAGCCGCTCGGCAGGCCGCCGAGCACGCTCGCCGCCGCGCGGTTGGCGGCGGCCAGCGCCAGAGCCGCGGCCAGGGCGAGCAGCGGTACGGGCGGCGCGGCCGGGGTGGCGACGTCGTACCGGTCGAGGAAGCCCGTGTGCGTGTCACCCGCCAGGAACGCCTCGTGCCGGAGCACGCCCACCAGCAGGTCGCGGTTGGTGATGAGGCCGTGGACGCGCGCGCGGGCGAGCGCGGTCGCGAGGCGCCGCGCCACCCCGGCCCGGTTCGGGCCGCAGGCGATGACCTTGGCCAGCATCGGGTCGTAGTGCACGCCGACCTCCGACCCGCTCTCGACCCCCGAGTCCAGCCGCAGGCCGTACGCCGCCGGGCCGCCGTCGCCGGTCTCCCTCGTGAGCCCCGGCACCTGGAAGCGGGCGTCGACGCCCGGCACCTCGAACAGCCGGAGGGTGCCGCTCTGCGGGCGCCAGTCGCTCGCGGGGTCCTCGGCGTAGAGGCGCACCTCGATGGCGTGGCCGCGTGGCTCCGGCGGCTCGGCGGGCAGGCGGGCGCCCTCGGCGACCTCCAGTTGCAGGCGCACCAGGTCGACGCCGTACACGCACTCGGTCACCGGGTGCTCGACCTGGAGCCGCGTGTTCATCTCCAGGAACGCGACGGTGTCCCCCTTGACGAGGAACTCGACCGTGCCCGCGCCGACGTAGCCGATCGCCTTGGCGGCCCTCTCGGCGGCCTCGAAGAGCGTATCGCGCACGCCGGGGGACATCCCGGGCGAAGGGGTCTCCTCGACGACCTTCTGGTGCCTGCGCTGGATCGAGCACTCGCGCTCGCCGAGCGTCCACACCGTGCCGTGCGCGTCCGCCAGGATCTGGACCTCGATGTGCCTGGCCTCCTCCAGGAGCGGCTCGACGAAGACGGTGCCGTCCCCGAACGCCGACAGCGCCTCGCGCCGGGCCGCCGCCACTGCCTCGTCCAGCTCGGCCGGGTCGCGCACGACGCGCATGCCGCGCCCGCCGCCGCCGGCCGACGCCTTCACCAGCACAGGGAACACGAGCTCCCCGGCCTCGGGGGACTCCGGGATCACCGAGGCCGGCACGGGCACCCCGGCCTGGGCCATCAGGACCTTGGCCTCGATCTTGGAGCCCATCGCGGCGATGGCCGCGGGGCTCGGGCCGATCCAGGTCAGGCCCGCGTCCAGCACGGCCCTGGCGAACGCGGCGTTCTCCGACAGGAACCCGTAGCCGGGATGGACGGCGTCCGCCCCGGCGTTCAGCGCCGCCGAGACGATCGCGTCGGCGTCGAGGTAGGTGTCGGCGGGCCTGACCCCGCGCAGCCGTACGGCGTGGTCGGCCTCGGCGGCGTGCGGTGAGCCGGCGTCGGCGTCGGAGAACACCGCCACGGTCTCGATGCCGAGGTCGCGGCAGGTGCGGAAGACGCGGCGGGCGATCTCCGCCCGGTTGGCCACCAGCAGTCGTCTGATCATTCGCTCACATCCGGAAGACGCCGAAACCGGCGGGGGCGGGGGCGGGGGCGACCTCGCCGATGGCCGACAGGCACAGGCCGAGGACGGTGCGGGTGTCGCGCGGGTCGATCACCCCGTCGTCGTACAGGCGCCCGGACAGGAAGAAGGGCAGTGACTCCGACTCGATCTGGGCCTCGACCATCTGCCGCATCGCCGCGTCGGCCTCCTCGTCGTACACCTGGCCGCGTGCCTCGGCCGACGCGCGCCCGACGATCGACAGCACTCCCGCGAGCTGCGCGGGGCCCATGACCGCGGACTTCGCGCTCGGCCAGGAGAACAGGAAGCGCGGATCGTACGCCCGCCCGCACATGCCGTAGTTGCCCGCCCCGTAGGAGGCGCCCATGACGACGGTGAGGTGCGGGACGGTGGAGTTGGACACCGCGTTGATCATCATGGCGCCGTGCTTGATGATGCCGCCCTGCTCGTAGTCCTTGCCGACCATGTAGCCGGTGGTGTTCTGCAGGAAGACCAGGGGAGTGCGCGACCGGTTCGCGAGCTGGATGAACTGCGCGGCCTTCTGGGCCTCCTCGCTGAACAGCACGCCTCGGGCGTTGGCCAGGATGCCGATCGGGTGCCCGTGCAGGCTGGCCCACCCCGTCACCAGGCTCACCCCGTACAGCGGCTTGAACTCGTCGAACTCGCTGCCGTCGACCACGCGGGCGATCACCTCGCGCGGGTCGAAGGGGATCTTGAGGTCCTCGGGGACGATGCCGAGAAGCTCCTCCTCGTCGTACAGCGGAGGCCGTGCGCCCGAAGTGCGGCCCGCCTTGCGCCGGTTGAGGCGGCCGACGACGCGGCGGCCGATGCGGAGCGCGTCGTGCTCGTCCAGGGCCAGGTGGTCGGCGAGCCCGGAGACGCGGGCGTGCATCTCGGCGCCGCCCAGCGACTCGTCGTCGGACTCCTCGCCCGTGGCCATCTTGACCAGCGGGGGCCCGCCCAGGAAGACCTTGGCGCGTTCCCTGACCATGACCACGTGATCGCTCATGCCCGGGACGTACGCGCCCCCGGCCGTCGAGTTGCCGAACACCAGGGCGATGGTCGGGATGCCGGCGGCCGACAACCGGGTCAAATCACGAAATATCCGGCCGCCGGGGATGAAGATCTCCTTCTGCGTCGGCAGATCCGCGCCGCCCGACTCGACGAGGTTGATCAGCGGCAGGCGGTTCTCCAGCGCGATGTCCGACGCCCGCAGCGTCTTGCGCAGCGTCCACGGGTTCGACGACCCGCCCCGTACGGTCGGGTCGCTCGCGACGATCACGCATTCGACCCCCTCGACCACCCCGATGCCGGTGATCACGCTCGCGCCCACGGGGAAGTCGGTGCCCCAGGCGGCGAGCGGCGAGAGCTCCAGGAAGGGCGAGTCGGGGTCCACCAGGAGCTCGACGCGCTCCCTGGCGAGCAGCTTGCCGCGCCGGTGGTGGCGCTCGACGTACTTGGGGCCTCCGCCCGCCACCGCCTTGGCCTGCTCGGACGCGAGGTCGCGGAGCTTGGCGAGCATGGCGGCCCGTCTCGCCTGGAAGTCGGTGCTCGCGGTGTCGAGGCGGCTGTCGATCACGCATCACTCCCGTGGTTGCCGGTGCCCCAGAAGGTATTACACCGGGCGGGCGCTCCGGCTCGCCAGGAGGGCCGCTCGTGGCGAGCGTCGCGAGGAACCGGGCTGGTTCGGCGGAGGCCGGTGGGCCGTCAAGCCGCGGTGATCCGGCGTCAGCCGCAGTGGGACCAGCCGCTCTTCCAGTTGGACGTGCCGTACCCGCCGCCCCAGATCACGCAGGTCTTCGAGGCGGCCAGCCTGATCGGGCCCGCGTACTCCGCGTAGCTGCCGGTGTCGTCGCCCGAGGCGCCGCCCTTGACCTGCAGCACGGCGCTCATCCTGATCTTCTGCGTCATGACGTACTTCGAGATCGTGACCACGCAGTTCTTCCCCGCCGCGCCGTTGTACAGCAGGTACACCGTGGCGCCGCCGAGGCCGTGCGAGTCGACGGTCTTGAACCCCGCCCCGCACACCCCGGCCGGCGTGTTCGGGTTCGCATTCGCCGGAGCGCTCGGCTTGGGGGTGGACGTGGGCTTCTTGGTGGGCGTCGGTGCCGGCTTCGCGGTCGGCGAGACCGTCGGCTTCGGGGTGGGCGTCGGCTCCGGCGTCGGCTTGGCCGTCGGGGTGGGGGACGGCGCCCGGGTGGACGGCCTCGGGGACGCGGACCTCTGGGGCGGGGACTGGCTGATCCTGGCCCGCGCCGTGGGCTTCCCGGTGTGGCTCGGCGACGGGGTGGGCGAGACCGCGGCGGCCGTCGCGTCCACGGGCGGCCCCGTGCCGGACCGCCCCCCGCTGACCGCGTCGACGACCGGAAGCTCGCCGGTGGCCGCCCGCTGGGCGGACGAGCCGGACGAGGCCACCGTCTGGACCAGCACCACGGTGCCGGCGGTGAGGATGGCGGCGGCGACCGCCGCGACGACCGACAGCACGACCGTCCGCTCCCCGAGCGGCTTGCGCCGCGCGGCGCGCCGCCTGGTGCGCTGCGGGTTGCCGCGACCGCCACTCTGCGGGTCGCCGGGACCGCCGCTCTGCGGGTTGCCGGGACCTCCACCCTGCGGGTTGCCGGGACCGCCGCCCTGGGCGTCGTGCCTGACCTGGGCGGCGGGCCGGCCCATCAGGTGGGAGACCATGGCCTCCGCCGTGGGGCGGTGGGAGGGGTCCTTCGACAGGCAGGCGGCGACCAGGGCGCGCAGCGAGGGGTCCAGGGCCGTCAGGTCGGGCTGCTCGTTGAGTATGCGGTTGATGACCGCGGGGATGGAGTCCGCGCCGAAGGCCGGCCGCCCGGTCGCGGCGAAGACCATCGTCACGCCCCAGGCGAAGACGTCGACCGCCGGGGTCGCCGCCACGCCGCTGAGCTGCTCGGGCGCCAGGTACGACGGGGTGCCGAGGGTGTCGCCCGTGGCGGTCGCGCCGGGCGTGTCCAGCGCCCTGGCGATGCCGAAGTCGATGACGACCGGCCCCTCGGGGCCCATCAGCACGTTGGCGGGCTTGAAGTCGCGGTGCAGGATGCCCGCGCCGTGGATCGCGGCGAGGGCGGTGGCCGTGCTGACCGCGAGGCGGTCGAGCGCGGCGCCCCTGCGCGGTCCCTCGCGGTCCACGAGCTGGCGCAGGGACGGGCCGGGGACGTACTCGCTGACGATGTAGGGCTGGTTGCCGGCGAGGTCGGCGTGCAGGACGGAGGCGGTGCAGAACCGCGCGACCCGCTGCGCCACCGACACCTCGCGGAGGAACCGGGCGCGGGCGTCGGCGTCGCCGGAGAGCCGGGCGTGCAGCAGCTTGATCGCCACCTGCTCGCCCCTGGCCGACCGGCCGAGGTAGACCACGCCCTGGCCGCCCTCGCCCAGGCGCCCGAGGATCTCGAACGCGCCGAGCCGGCGCGGATCCTCGTCACTGAGCCCCTGTGCCACCCCGACCCCCGATAGCGCGAAATATCACCACTTGTGGTCAAGAACGCTACCAGTGGGAATGGTGATGCCGGTCTCAGATGGCCTTGCCGGGATTGAGGATGCCCAGAGGGTCGAAGACCGCCTTGATACCCTTCTGGACCTCACTGACGACCGGTCCGCTCTCCAGGCCGAGCCAGCGGCGCTTGAGCAGGCCGACGCCGTGCTCGCCGGTCAGCGTGCCGCCGAGGTCGAGCGCGACGCGGAAGATCTCGTCGGCCGCCTCCCAGACGTTCGCGGGCGGCTCGGGGAGACCCCGGTCGAAGATGAAGACCGGGTGCAGGTTGCCGTCTCCTGCGTGCGCGACCGTGCAGATCATGGTGTCGTGGCGGGCGGCGACCTCCTCGATGGTGGAGATCATGTCGGGGAGCACGGAGCGGGGGACGCAGACGTCCTCCACCAGGCACGTGCCCAGCCGTTCCTTGGCGGTGTAGGCCAGCCGCCGCACGCCGATCAGCTCGTCGGTCTCCTCGGGGGTCGAGGACACCGCGACGAAGCTCGCCCCGGCGGCCTCGCAGATGCGGGCCATCTCGTCGGCGTTTCCGGGCGGGTTCCCCTCCGACTGCGCGATGAGCATGGCCTGGACACCGGTCTCCAGGCCGATGTTCTTCCAGTCGTCGATCGCCTTGAGGGTGTTGCGGTCCATCAGCTCCAGCAGCGAGGGCTGGCAGCCCGCGGCGACGATCGCGGCGACCGCGTCGCCCGCGGCGCGCAGCGAGGGGAACTCGGCGGCGATCGTGACCGGTGGCACGGCCGGCGCCCTGCGCAGCCGCATGGTCGCCGAGGTGATGACGCCGAGGGTGCCCTCGGAGCCCACGAACAGCCCGGTGAGGTCGTACCCGGTCACGCCCTTCATCGTGCGGCGGCCGGTGGAAAGGACCCGCCCGTCGGCCAGCACGACCTCGAGCCCCAGCGTGGAGTCGCGGGTGACGCCGTACTTCACGCAGCGCAGCCCGCCCGCGTTGGTGGCGAGGTTGCCGCCGATGGTGGAGATCTCGTACGAGGAGGGGTCGGGGGGGTACATCAGGCCGTGCGCCCGGGCGGCCCGGTCGAGGTCGGCGGTGATCACCCCGGGCTCCACCACGGCGATCTCGTCGGCGGGGGACAGCTCGCGGATCGCGGTCATGCGCGCCAGCGACAGCATCACGCAGCCGTCGACCGCCGTGGCGCCGCCCGCGAGCCCGGTGCCGGCGCCCCGGGGCACCACGGGCACCCGGTGCCGGGTCGCCCAGCTCATCGTGGCGATCACGTCGTCACGGGTCTGCGCCGCGACGACGCACAGGGCCTTGCCGGGCTCGAGGAACGTCTGGTCCCGAGCGTAGGAGGCGGTCACATCAGGATCGGTCAGCACCCTCCCGGCAGGGAGGGCGTCCACGAGTTCATCGACGGCGTTCACGACTGCGACTGTACGTTCTGCCCCCCGGACATGCCGACTCGGGGCGAACCAGGGACGAAACTCCGCACTATGACATCACCCACCAGGAAAACCGCAGGAAACGGCTCATCACGAGCGCAGGAAACGCCGTGCGCACCGGACTTCCCACGATGACAATTTCGCAACATCCTTGGTTGGCTTTACTTTTGCTTTACTCCATCCTCTAACGTCCGCTTTGCCGATTCTGGGGCGTTCCATGGTTAACGCCACAGATCTCCAACGGTCGGCGCGTTCATCCCGGCGCGCCTTGGACGTCGCCCGGAGACCCCGGGTGGAGCCCGGACAACCCGGGCGGAGGAGGAAACCCTGTTGTCACGCAGAATCAGGCGTCTCGCCGCGATGCTGCCAGTGGTGGGACTGGCGGCGGCGGGCCTCGCGGTCACGGGTGCCGCGGCACCGGGGGACACCTCGGTGGCCAGGTATCAGCCCACGGCGAGTGATTACTACATCAACTACGCCCCCCCGAGGGTGCAGAGCGAGACCACCCCCAAGTCCGGGGAGAAGGTGGACATCGGGGCGGCCAAGCGGCGCGGTACCGCGCCCACCGCCGAGGAGTTCGACCACAAGCACGCCGAGGGCAACCCGGTCGCCGCCCGCGAACTGGCCAAGCATGAGCGCACGGCCGTCCGCACCGGCAAGAACCCCTTCGAGTTC
The DNA here is from genome assembly GCF_049674955.1 of Sphaerisporangium viridialbum. GTDB lineage: Bacteria > Actinomycetota > Actinomycetes > Streptosporangiales > Streptosporangiaceae > Sphaerisporangium > Sphaerisporangium viridialbum. The sequence continues at coordinate 3,169,138 of NZ_CP187232.1, forward strand.
CTTTACAAGAAGGCCAAGACCACGCAGAAGGCCAAGCTGCTCACGCTGCTGGTCGAGTTCAACGAGAACGCGAACGACGACTTCTCGGGCTTCAGCCACCCGAAGAGCATCGACGACGCGGACGACTGCGTCACCGAGCCGCCCGGCACCAAGATCAACGGGCCGCTGCACAACAAGATCGCCAACCCCGCGCTCGCGGCCGGTGGCGGCAAGGACAACAACTCGATGTGGGTGGCGGACTTCAACAACGCCTTCTACAACGACATGCTCTACTCCAGCAAGGGCGTCACCAAGCGGGTCCGCACGGACCTGAAGGACCCTCGCGACGGCAAGCCGGGCATCGACATCTCCGGCTACACCATGAAGAACATGTACGAGGAGATGTCCAAGGGCGCCTACACCGTCAGCGGTGAGGCGATCGGCTGGATCAAGGTGCCGCACTCCGAGGCCTGGTACGGCGCGGGCGCCTGCCACGCCGCGGTGCAGGACTCCTCCGGCCACCCGAGCAACCCCCGCGGCGCCGCTCAGCTCGGCATCGACGCGGTGAACGAGCTGGCCAAGAGCAACCCGAACTTCCCCTGGGCCGACTACGACCAGGAGGACACCTCCGACGCCGACGGCGACGGCAACTACAACGAGCCCGACGGCGTGGTGGACCACCTGGTGCTCGTCCACGCGGGCGAGGACAAGTCCGGCGGCGGCGGCGCCCAGGGCACCTTCGCCATCTGGGCCCACTCCAGCGCGATCGCGGGCGGCTACACGGTCCCCGGGACCAACGTCAAGATCTCCAACTACATCGTGCAGCCGGAGAACTCGGGCGTCGGCGTGTTCGCCCACGAGTACGGCCACGACCTCGGCCTCCCGGACCTGTACGACGCCACCGGCGCCGGTGACAGCGACGTGGAGTTCTGGGACCTCATGTCGACCGGCTCGCACTCCGGGCCGATCTTCCAGTCGATGCCGATCCACATGGGCCTGTGGGACAAGTGGGTGCTCGGCTGGGCGAACCCGAAGGTGCTCAACCCCGGTGACGGCACCAAGCTGGTCACGGTCGGCCAGGCGTCCCGCACGCCGAAGCTGACCGAGGACGGTGTACGGATCAACCTGCCCGACAAGGACGTCACGCTGACCACGCCGCACAGCGGCACCAAGGTGTGGTGGTCGAACAACGACCAGGACTGGGCCGACATCAAGCTGACCCGCGACATCGCGGTCCCGGCGGGCACGGACACCAAGTTCTGGCTCTGGAACGACTTCACCATCGAGCAGGACTGGGACTACGGGTTCGTCGAGGTCTCCACCGACGGTGGCGCGACCTGGGCCGAGCAGAAGATCTACGGCGCGGACGGCACGCTCGTCTCCACCGCGGACGACTACGCCGACCCGAACAAGCGCATGCGCGACTACGGCAACAAGAAGTACGGCCTGACCGGCGACTCCGGCGGCTGGCAGCACTACTACGCCGACCTCGCGCCGTTCGCGGGCAAGAGCGTCAAGCTGCGCCTGCGGTACGCCACCGACGCGGCGGCGGAGGAGCGCGGCTGGTTCGCCGACGACTTCTCGGTCACCAGCGGCGGCACCACCGTCTGGAGCGACGACGTCGAGTCCGGCGCGGCCGGCTGGACCGCCGCCGGCGGCACCTTCACCGACACCAAGGGCGCCGGCTGGGTGCAGCACAGCGGGACGCTGAAGAGCGCCCAGTACTACCTGGCCGAGTGGCGCAACCTCGACGGCTTCGACAAGGGCCTGAGCTACACCTACGACACCACCTGGAGCCGCGACGGCGCCTGGAAGGTCGAGAAGGTTCCCTACAACGCTCCTGGCATGCTCGTCTGGCTGCGCGACACCTCGCTCGGCTACAACAACGCGGCGTCCAACACCTGGTCGCTGCCGTCGGCGGGCGCCAAGGGCCAGCTCCTGCTGGTCGACTCCCACTTCGACCCGCTGCGCCGTAGCGGCAAGGCGGCAGAGGTGGACCGGAGCGTGCTGAAGAACATCCCGTCGCGCCCGCAGGCGTCGAACATCGCGTTCGGCTTCAACAAGACGTACACCTTCAAGGAGTGCATCGAGGGCGAGCCGTTCACCGAGTACTGCACGAAGTTCGCGCCGCAGGACCCGGTCAAGGCGTTCACCGACGCCAAGACCTGGTACCCGGGCCTGGAGAGCCGCGAGGACGGGCTCTACTACCGGTTCCGCGACGCCTCGGTGGTCGTCCCCTCCAAGGACAACCAGCAGTACTCGCTGCGGGTCGTCAACGCCGACGGCACTCCGGCGACCGACCTGTACGGCGAGAGCGTCAACGGCTTCACCCTCGGCTCGGGCAACCCCGGCGATGAGGGCAAGCAGCTCGGCGTGCAGATCAAGCTCATCGCACCGCTTCCGGGCAACCTGGGTGTCATCGCCCAGGTGACCGCGCCGAAGAAGTGAGCCGGAGAAGCCTCCGGACGCGGTGAGGACGCGGTAAAGCAGTGAGCCGGTGAACTGACCGGCGAAGGTCCACGCGGGACGGGTTACGGCGACGCCGAAACCCGTCCCGCCTGCTTCCCGGCACTGAATAGCATGTCTCCCGAAGCCATCTACGGGACGGGTGATCGGTGAGCGAGCTGCGGAGCAAGGCGGAACACACCAAGGCGATCCGCGATCTCCGCAGGGTGGCCCTGGTGGTGAACACGCGGTCCCGGCGGGGCCGTCACCGCTACTTCGAGGCCCTGCGGCTGCTCCAGGCCGACGGCTTCCGCCCGCTGAGGACCTACGCGGTCATGGACCCCTCCCGGCTCCCCGAGATCATCCAGGAGGCTCTGGAGCTCCAGCCCGACCTGCTGGTGGTCGGCGGGGGCGACGGGAGCCTCAGCGAGGCCGTCAAGCACGTCGCCCACCGCGACGTGGCCCTCGGCGTGCTGCCCCTCGGCACCACCAACAACTTCGCCCGCAGCCTCGGCCTCCCGCTCGATCTCGCGCGCGCGGTCAAGGTCTTCAGCCGCGGCAAGGTCGCCGACATCGACCTCGGCATGGCGGGCGACCGCCCGTTCGCCAACCTGGCGAGCTTCGGGGTGTCGGTCGAGGTGGCCGGCAAGGTCAAGCCGTGGCTCAAGCGCGTGCTCGGCCGCGCGGCGTACCCGCTGACCGCGCTGACGATCCTGCCCGGGCACTCGCCGTTCCGCGCCTTCATCACGGTGGACGGCCGGCGCCACGAGCTGCTCACGCACCAGCTCAACATCGCCAACGGGCGCTACCACGGCGGCTGGCAGATCGCCCGCGACATCAGCATCGACAACCGCCGCCTGGTGGCCTACCAGCTCGGCTCCGGCAAGCGGCTGAGGCTGCTCGCCGAGACCCTGGTCAGGGCCACGAGCGGCCGCTGGAGCAGCCTCGCGGGCGGCCCGTTCGTGACGGGCGGCGAGATGCTGCTGGAGACCGAGCCCTCGATGGCCGCCGACGTGGACGGCGAGGTGCGCCTGCGCACCCCGCTCACGATCCGCTCGATCCCCAACGGCCTGCGGGTCATGGTCCCCCCGGGCTTCCTGGACACCTGATCCGTTCCCGGCCCGTTAACACAAACAAGCATTTGCTTGACCGCCATGTTGCGCGGGCGTATAAAAAGCCATCGGGAAACTGTGAGTTCCTGACAGCTCACCACACGCGGGCCTAGGCGCGAGCCCGCACCTCCGGCCACCCCGGAAAGGGCGGCCGGCGTCCCCGTCCTCCTCGCGGACGTCGATCCGCCATACCCCCGGCGCGCCCCCGCACGGGAACGGCCCCGGCCCCGTGCCGCCGCACGGGACGGTCCGGGTCTCCTCCATCGTCGCCCCAGGCCGCCGCACGCCCGAAAACAAGCGATCAACGGAGGCACCTCATGGCATACGGTGACGACACCGGCCGGCACGGTCTCACGCGACGGGCGTTACTCGGCGGCGCCGCCGGAGCCGCCGCGCTCAGCGCGTTCCAGTGGACGCCCGCCGCCCGCCTCACCCCGGCGAGCGGCGCGACGCTCGCGGCGCCGCCCGACTACCCCGCGGGGATCTCGCTCTACCAGCAGACCTACGAGAACTGGTCGGGGGAGATCGAGATCGACGGCGTCTGGACGTCGGCCCCCGCCTCGGCCGCGGAGGTCGTCACCCTCGCGAACTGGGCCAGGGCCAACGGCTGGAAGGTCCGTCCCCGCGGCATGTCGCACAACTGGTCGCCCCTGGTCATCCCGGCCGGGGCCCCGGGGAACACCCTGCTGGTCGACACCACCCAGCACCTCACCGCCGTCACGGTCAACGCGGGCTCGCCCGCCAGCGTCACCGCCCAGACCGGCGTCACGATGGAGGCGCTGCTGACCACCCTGGAGGGAGCGGGCTACGGCCTGACCGCCACCCCCGCGCCGGGAGACCTGTCGCTCGGCGGCGTGCTCGCCATCGACGGGCACGGCACGGCGGTGCCGAAGACGGGGGAGACCCTCACCCCCGGCCACACCTTCGGCTCGGTCAGCAACCTCGTCACGCAGCTCAAGGCCGTCGTCTGGGACCCGGGGACGAGCCAGTACGCCGTCAGGTCCTTCCAGCGGTCCGACCCGGCGATCGGCGCGCTGCTGGTCAACCTCGGCCGGACGTTCGTCACCGAGGTCACGCTGCGGGTGGGGGCGAACAAGCGGCTCAGGTGCCAGAGCTTCTACCACATCAACGTCAACACGATGTTCGCGCCGCCCGCCTCGGCCGGCTCCGACTCCTTCGCGAGCTACGTGAACTCGTCCGGGCGCGTCGAGGCGATCTGGTTCCCCTTCACCACCGTGCCCTGGCTGAAGGTGTGGAGCGTCGCCCCCTCCAAGCCCCTGCTTTCCCGGCAGGTCAACAGCCCCTACAACTACTCCTTCTCCGACTTCCTGTCCAAGGACGCCTCCGACCTGCTGTCACAGATCGTCGCGGGCAACGCCGCGCTCACCCCGGCCTTCGAGAACACCCAGATGGGGGTCGTCGGCTCCGGCCTGATCCTGACCGGCACGTGGGACATCTGGGGCTGGTCGAAGAACCTGATGCTGTACGTGCGCCCGACCACGCTGCGGGTGACCGCAAACGGCTACGCCATCCTGACCAACAGGAGCGACATCCAGCGCGTCGTCAGCGAGTTCTACGCCTACTACCAGGGCGCGATCACCGCGTACGCGAACCAGGGGCGCTACCCGATGAACGGCCCGCTGGAGATCCGCGTCACCGGGCTCGACAACCCGGCCGACTCCCAGGTCGCCGGCGCGGTGTCCCCGCAGCTCTCGGCGCTGCGGTCACGGCCCGACCACGCCGACTGGAACGTGGCGGTCTGGCTCGACATCCTCACGGTGCCCGGCACGCCGTACTCCCAGCAGTTCTACCGCGAGACCGAGCAGTGGATCCTGTCCAACTACACCGGCTCCTACGCCGCCGTACGGCCCGAGTGGTCCAAGGGGTGGGCGTACTCGGGCACGGCCGCGTGGGCGGACGCCACCATCCGCGACACCACGGTTCCGAACGCCTACCGGGCGGGGCAGCCCTCGGGCGACAACTGGGACACCGCCGTGGCCACCCTCAACACGCTCGACCCGCACCAGGTCTTCTCCAACTCCTTCCTCGCCACCCTGCTCGACTGAGCGCGTACCGAGGGGGGGACCGGGCCGCTGTGGGAGCGGCCCGGCGCCCCCTCGGCCCGGACGGTCACAGCGCGTTGAGCGCCCTGGTCACGCCCGCGCGCGGGCGGCTGACGAGCGTCGCGGCCATCTGGCCGACCGCCTCGGTCACCCGCTCGGCGGCGGTCGCGAAGTTGAACCGCGCGAACCCGCACCCGGGGGCCCCGAACTTCGTGCCCGGGTACAGCGCGACCCCGCCCCGCCGCAGGAACCACCCGGCGGGGTCGTCGCCGAGCCCGAGCGCGCGGAAGTCCAGCCAGGCCAGATAGGTCGCCTGCGGCGGCTGGTAGCCGACTTCGGGCAGCCGCTCGGCGAGCAGGTCGCCGAGCAGGGCGCGGTTGGCGGCGAGCCCGGCCATCAGCTCGGCCAGCCACGGCTCCCCGGCGTCGAACGCCACCTCCGAGGCGATCACCCCGAGCAGGCCCGCGCTCTCGCTCACCTCGGCGTCGATGGCGGCGACGTCGGACCGGGCCTCCACGCCCGGCACCGCCAGCGCGGCCTTGAGCCCGGCGAGGTTCCACGCCTTGGACGCCGAGACCAGCGTGATCGAGCGGGCCGAGGCCGGGGCGTCCAGCGATCCGAACGGCACGTGACGCGCCCCCGGGTAGACCAGCGGCGCGTGGATCTCGTCCGCCACGACCCGCACCCCGTAGCGATCCGCGAGCCCGGCGACGGCCAGCAGCTCGTCCTCGCCGAAGACCAGGCCCGTGGGGTTGTGCGGGCTGCACAACAGGTACGCGGCGGCCCCGGCCGCGAAGTCCCGCTCCAGGGCGGCGAGGTCCAGCCGGAAGCCGTCCGGGGTCAGGGCGAGGGGGCTCTGGACCACCTCGCGGCCGATGCGAGGCAGCCAGTAGAAGTACGGCGGGTAGGCGGGGGTGTTGATCACTACCCGGTCTCCCGGCTCGGTCACCAGGTGCAGCACCTCGACGATCCCGGCCATCACGTCCGGCACCAGGCGCATGTGCGCGGGGTCGGGACGCCAGCCGAACCGCCGGGCGGCGAACCCGGCGAAGGCCTCCGGCAGCCCTCCCGCGACGGCGTACCCGGTGTCGCCCCGCCCGATGGCCGCCACCAGCGCCGCCGCGATCGGCTCGGCGAGCGGGGTGTCCATCTCCGCGACCCACACCGGCAGCACGTCCGGCGGGTACTCCCGCCATTTCGCGCTGTGCCGCTCCCGCAGCTCGGCGAGGGTGTACGCGGCGAGGGGGCCGTGACTGGCGCTGCTGCTGGCCAAAGTAGTCCTTCGCTGTCGGGACATGCCTGGGCCGATGGCATGCCCGGCATTGCCCACTTAACTGTCAATCACGTCATAGCACATCATTTGCGGCTTGTGCCGGGGTGCGTGGGCCCATAGCGCGGGAAGCCGCCCGTCCACCAGGCGGTGCCCGAGCGGGTGACCGCGAACGCCTCCAGGCCGGGCAGCCCCTCGGCCCAGTCGCGTGCGGCGTCCCCCATGGCGAACGCCGCGGTGGCCATCGCGTCCGCCCTGGTCAGGCTCTCGGCGACCACGGTCACCGAGGCGAGGGCCGTCGCGGGGGCGCCCGTGTGCGGGTCGACGATGTGCGCTCCCCGCTCGGCGACCCCGGAGGTGGCCACGGCGAGGTCCCGGCCGGACACCACGGTGGCGAGGGCGCCGGGGCGGAGCGGGTGCGCGACGCCCACCCGCCACGGCCTGCCGGGGGCCGCCTCGCCGCGCACCCGCACGTCGCCGCCGCCGTTGACGCTGTGCCGGGACGCGCCCGCCCCGGCCAGCATCGCCGACACCCGTTCCACCGCCCACCCCTTCACCATGCCGGACGGGTCCAGGCGCCCGCCGGGCGCGCTGGTGAAGTACCCCGAGCTGACCCGCGCCGCCTCCTCACAGAGCGCGAGCACCTCCGCGACCTCCTCGGGACACCCGGCCAGGGTGATCTCGCCGCGCCCGAGGCGGCTCACCGGGCTGCCCTCCCGGTAGGTCGAGAACACCTCGTCGATCCGGTGCAGCTCGGCCACCGCCTCGCCGAGGGCCTCCCGAAGGCCGCCGGACGGCTCGTGCCGCACGTCGAAGGAGAAGACCGTGCCCATGACGTGCTCGACGTGCCTCACCTACAGGCCCGCCTTGTCCAGCGCGCTCTGCAGGGAGCCGGCGTACCCCTCGCTGGTGTAGGTCGCGCCGGACACGGTGTCGATCTGGGCGCTCTGCGCGTCCAGCGCCTCCTGCGTGAGGACGGGCACGGCGAAGGAGTTGATCTCCCGGTCACGGGGGTTGGAGTCGGGGACCACGATGGCCTCCACGGCCGTGATCCTGCTTCCCGAGAGGGAGACGCGCACCTGTACGGGCCCCCAGCGGGTGTCCACCGCGTCGCCGGTCACCGTGCGGGCGGCGCTCCCGGACGGCCCGCCGCTCGCGTCCTGGCTCGGCGCCGGATCGCCCTGAGTTCCGCTCGTGCCTCCCGAGACGGCGGCGGGCGGCCGTTCCGCGGACGCGACCTCGTGGGGCTTGAAGGAGAGCAGCAGGATCAGTCCGGCGGCCGTGACCAGCACGGCGAATATGGCTCTTCGCATCGGGGGCTCCTTGGATCAGAACTCGAACGACTCGTGATGGATGCGGCGGCGCGGCACCCCCGCGCGGCGCAGCGCCGCCACCGCGGTGGCGGTCATGCCGGACGGCCCGCAGAGGTAGACGTCGTGGTCGCGCAGCCCGGGCACCAGGGAGGTGAGGACCTCGGCGGTGAAGGGCTCGCCGACCTCGGCCCGGTGGCCGACCAGGTAGTGCAGGGCCGCGCCCCGCCGGGCGGCGATGGCCGAGAGCTCGCGCTGGAAGACGACGTCCCGCGGCGTGCTCGCCCGGTAGAGCAGGGTCACCTCGCCCGGCACCGTCTCGAACAGCGCCCGGATCGGGGTGATGCCCACCCCGCCCGCGATCAGCAGCACCTGGCGCCGGGTCGCCCGGCCGGCGGTGAACGCGCCGTACGGGCCCTCGGCGGCGACGCGGACGCCCGGCCGCAGGCGGGCCAGCGACCGGCTCTGGTCGCCCAGGTCCTTGACGGTGATCCTCAGCTCGTGGCTCGCGGGGACCGCGGACAGGGAGTAGGGGTTGGCCGCCCACCACAGGTCGCGGGTGAGGAACCGCCACCGGAAGAAGTGGCCCGCCTCGGCCTTCAGCTCGCCCAGGTGGCGGCCGGTCAGGTAGACCGAGACGACCCCCGGCGCCTCCGGCACGACGTGCGCGACCCGCAGCCGGTGCCGGAACGCCCGCGCCACGGGCGTCACGAACCGGTACCAGAGCACCAGCGCCCCCACCACGCCGTACAGCCCGTACCAGGCGAGCTGGGCGACCCGGTCGCCGACGAACTCCGCGCCGTTGCTCAACTGGTGGCCGAAGGCGAGAGCCGCCGCGAGGTAGGTGTAGAAGTGCAGGTAGAACCAGGTCTCGTAGCGCACGCGCGCCCGCACGGCCCTGGCGGAGACGGCGCCGACGCCGACCAGCAGCAGCACCGCCGCGGTCGCCTTGAGCATGTCGGGGTAGGAGAGCACCAGGCTCGCGGTCTCGTGCACGACGCCGGTGCGCGTCGTGACGGCGTACCCCCAGATGATCAGCAGCGTGTGCGCCACGACGAGGCCCACGGTGTAGCGGCCGCCCATCGCGTGCCAGCGGGCCAGCCGGTCGGCGCCGACCCCCCTCTCCAGCGCCGGCACCCGGGCCATGAGCGCGATCAGCACGGCGATCGCGTACCCGGCCAGCAGCCCGGTGATCCGTCCGGCGCCGGTCAGCCAGCCGCCGGGCCCGATCACCGACGGGGTGTCCGCCCACCACAGCCCCACCACGGCCACGGCGCCCGCGGCGATGAGCGCCTGGGTCACCACGGGCGCGAGGCTCGGGCGTCCCCGGCCCGGGGCCTCCGGCGCGGCCGAGTGCCGCCCGCCGGAGCCCGGCCGGTGGCCGGCGTGCGTGGTGGTCAAGAGATCCCCTTTCGTCGAGATATCGGCCACCGTGCCAGCGGAATCTCTGCTTTTCCTATGAAGAGCGGCGTTCAGAGGATTCTCAGCAGAATCGCATAGGGTGCGTTGCGGTACAGGTAGGACCCTGTAAGCCTCATGGAGGAAACCACGCCCACTCCGATCACCGGCCTGCTGCGCCCCGACGGGACGCCCGTGCGCGCGCTGGTCGTCGACGACGAGCCCGACCTGGCCGAGGTCCTGAGCGCGGTGCTGCGCTACGAGGGCTGGGAGGTGCGGACGGCCGGCGACGGCGCGACCGCGATCAGGCTGGCCCGCGAGTTCGCCCCCGACGCGGTCATCCTGGACATCATGCTCCCCGACGTCGGCGGCCTGGAGGTCATGCGCCGGCTGCGCGCCGAGATGCCCCAGGTCTGCGTGCTCTTCCTGACGGCCAGGGACTCCGTGGAGGACCGCGTCGCCGGGATCACGGCGGGCGGCGACGACTACGTGACCAAGCCGTTCAGCCTGGAGGAGGTGCTCGCCCGGCTGCGCGGCCTGCTGCGCAGGGCCGGGATGACCCGCGCCGGAGCTGGCGACCGGCTGGCCGTCGGCGATCTCGTCATGGACGAGGAGGCGCGCGAGGTCACCCGGGCCGGGGAACTGGTCGACCTGACCCCCACCGAGTTCGAACTGCTGCGCTTCCTCATGCGCAACCCGCGCCGGGTGCTGAGCAAGGCGCAGATCCTCGACCGCGTGTGGTCCTACGACTTCGGCGGGCAGGCGCACGTGGTCGAGCTGTACATCTCCTACCTGCGCAAGAAGATCGACGCCGGGCGGGCGCCGCTGATCCACACCGTGCGCGGCGTCGGCTACGTGCTCAAACCGGTGCCGTCGTGAGGCTTTCCATGGCGCGCCCGCTGCCGCCGGTGACGCTGCGCGGCCGCCTCATCGCCGGGCTGCTGGTGCTCCTCGCGTGCGCGTGCGCCGCGGTGGGGGTGGTGAGCGTCCTCGCACTGAACCGGTCCCTGCTTTCGGGCCTGGACCACCAGCTCACCACGTCGAGGGGCCGGTTCGCCTCCAGCCTTGAGCACTCCCAGGGCGACACGCGCGGGCAGTCCGCCGGGACCTTCGGGGCCAGGCTGGTGGCCGGGGTGGTCACGCAGTGCGGCGTGGTCGCCCCGCAGCGGGACACCGACGACATCTCCGCGACCGGCGCCACGCTGACCCTCTCCGCCGCCGACGCGGCGGCCCTGGCCGCGCTTCCCGCCGACGGGCATGGGCGCACCGTCAGGCTGTCCTGGCTCGGCGACTACCGCCTGATGGCCGTGCCGGGTCTCGACGGCGACACGCTGGTCACCGGGCTCCCGCTGGTGGAGGCCGAGGCCACCGTGCACCGCCTGGAGGCCGTCGAGGCCGCCGTCTTCGCCGTCGCCCTCGTGCTGACCGGGGTCGCCGGGGCGCTGTGGGTGGGGGTGTCGCTGCGGCCCCTGCGCCGGGTCGCCGCCACCGCGCGGGGGGTGACCGAGCTGCCGCTCGCCGACGGCGAGGTGGAGCTGCCCAGTGGCGTCCCGTACACCGACCCGCGTACCGAGGTGGGCCAGGTCGGCGCGTCGTTCAACCGGATGCTCGACCACGTCGGCGACGCCCTCGCCCGGCGGCACGCGAGCGAGCAGCGGCTGAGGAGGTTCGCCGCCGACGCCAGCCACGAGCTCCGCACCCCGCTGGCGGCCATCCGCGGCCACTCCGAGCTGGCCCGCCGCCACCCGGGTCCCGTGCCGCCCGAGGTGCGGCACGCGCTGGAGCGGGTCCAGGCCGAGTCCGTGCGCATGGGCCACCTCGTGGACGACCTGCTCCTGCTGGCCCGCCTCGACGCGGGCCGCCCGCTGCGGCGCGAGGAGGTCGACCTGACCCGCCTGGCCCTGGACGCCGCGGGGGACGCCCGCGTGGCGGGACCCGAGCACCGCTGGCGGCTCGAACTGCCCGAGGAGCCGGTCACGATCTCGGGGGACGCGGACCGGCTCCACCAGGTGCTGACCAACCTGCTGGACAACGCCCGCACGCACACCCCCGGGGGCACCACCGTGATGGTGCGGGTGGGCCCGCCGGCCGGTGGAGGGCCGTGGGTGGAGCTGTCGGTGGCCGACGACGGGCCCGGCATCCCCGAGGAGCTCCGGGGGGAGATCTTCGAGCGGTTCGTCCGCGCCGACCTCGGCCGCTCGCGCGCCTCGGGCGGTACGGGCCTCGGGCTGGCCATCGTGAGGGCGGTGGCGAGCGCGCACGGCGGCTCGGCCGAGGTCGAGAGCCGCCCGGGCCGTACGGTGTTCAGGATCCTGCTGCCGGCCTCCCACGCGCGGGAGGCCCTTCCCTCGGGGAGTCCTACCTGATCGGGTGATGTGGCGGGGCGGCGGGGTCGCCGAGCATGGTGACGACGCGGCCCGCGGGCACGGCGGCGGTGAGGGGGACCATGACCATGAACCAGCAGCGGCCTGAGCTTCCGCGTGACGAATGGCGCGAGTTCTTCGACGCGATGACGCGCGACTACGAGGGCGCCGAGGCCGCCATCGAGGTGGTGAGCAAGGACTTCGGCGACCTGTTCGAGGCGGAGAGGATCCCGCTGGCCTACCTGGAGTACGACCCCAAGGACGACCAGTTCTCGGTGGCCGTGGGCGGCCGCGACGGGCGCTACCCGGTGGTCCTGCGCCACGCCATCGACCACCCGCGGCGCATCATGGACGACACCGTGGCACACGGCTCCATCCGGGCCTTCGACGTCTCCGACGCCGAGGGCAACCAGACGATCGTGACGCTCTATCTGCTCCCGGCCGCCGAGGAGAGCACGGCCTGACCCCGCACGCCGCCCGAACCCTGGCCTTCCCTGGGCGGAGGGCCATGCTGGCATGTCGCGGCGAGCGTTGAGAGGCTGGCCGTGTGACCGTGCACGAGGCCCGCATCGGGCGCTACTACGAGGACTTCACCGTCGGCGACGTGTACCAGCACCCGCTGGGCCGGACGATCAACGAGGCCGACAACACGTGGTTCACGCTGCTGACCATGAACACCAACCAGAACCACTTCAACGCGCACTTCGCCGCCAGGGCCCCGGTGGGGAAGATCATCGTGAACTCCGGGCTGTCGGTGGCCATCGTGCTCGGCATCTCGGTCATGGACGTCAGCCAGAACGCGATGATGAACCTCGGGTGGGAGGAGATCAGGCTCACCCACCCGGTGTTCGTCGGCGACACCCTGTACGCGGAGTCGATCGTGCTGGACAAGCGCGAGTCCAGGTCGCGGCCGTACGCCGGGATCGTCACCTGCCGCACGCGCGGCCTCAACCAGGACGGCGACGAGGTCATGTCGTGGCGCAGGTCCGTCATGGTCTACAAGCGGGACGCCCCGCACGACAAGGGCTACTTCCCCCGGGCGAAGACCGGCCCCCTCCAGAGCGAATAGATCGGGCGCCCCCATGGATTTCGAGCTGAACGAGGACCAGGACCTGTTCCGGCGTACCCTCAGGGAGTTCGTCGAGAAGGAGATCGTGCCGGTCGCCTCCGAGTGGGAGCGCGAGGGGCGCTATCCCGAGGAGATCGTCCAGGGCTTCAGGCGGCTCGGCCTGTTCGGCATCTCGATCCCCGAGGAGTACGGCGGGCTCGACCTCGACCGGGTGTCGTTCGCCCTGGTCTTCGAGGAGATCGCCAGGGGCTGGATGGGCGTGGCGGGGGTGCTCGGCTCCCACTCGCTCGCCTCCTGGATGATCGCCAAGTACGGCACAGAGGAGCAGCGGGCCGCCTACCTGCCCGACCTCGCCACCGGGGCCCGCCGTACGGGCATCGCCCTCACCGAGCCGGGGGCGGGCACCGACCTGCAGGGCATCCAGACCCGGGCGGAGCGGGACGGCGACGAGTACGTCATCCATGGCACCAAGACGTGGATCACCAACGCCAGGCACGCCGACCCGCTGCCGGTGCTCGTGAAGACCTCGATCACCGAGCCCGCCCACCGGGGGATGTCGGTGCTGCTCGTGGACGCCGACCGGGGCTTCACCGTCGGCCGGGACCTGCCGAAGCTCGGCTACAAGGGCACCGAGACCTGCGAGGTCGTCCTCGACGGCGTCCGGGTCCCCGCCTCCAGCCTGCTCGGCGGGACCGAGGGGCGGGGCATGCAGCAGGTGCTCTCGGCGCTGGAGCTCGGGCGGATCAACATCGCGGCCCGCGCGGTCGGCGTCTCCCAATGCGCCTACGAGGCGGCGCTCGGCTACGCGAGGGAGCGGCAGGCCTTCGGCCGGCCCATCGCGGACTTCCAGGCCATCCAGCTCAAGCTCGCCGACATGGCCACCGACATCCAGGCCGCCAGGCTGCTCACCTACTGGGCGGCCGACCGGTCCGCGGCCGGTGCGGTGAACACCGAGGCCGCGATGGCCAAGTACTTCGCCTCCGAGGTGGCGCTCCGGGTGACCATGGAGTCCATGCGCATCCACGGCGGCTACGGCTACTCCCAGGAGTACGTGGTCGAGCGCCTCTACCGCGACGCCCCCCTCATGGCCATCGGCGAGGGCACCAACGACGTCCAGCGCATGGTCATCGCGCGCTCGCTCCTGTCCGGCGCCGCTAAGCTCGGCTGGTGACCGACGCGTGCCCGTTCTGCGGGATCTCCTCGGGCGCCGTGCCCGCCCACGTCGTGCTCGCCGACGAGGTGGCCGTGGCGTTCCTCGACGCCCGGCCGGTGTTCAAGGGGCACGTGCTCGTCATCCCGAGGGAGCACGTCGAGACCCTCACCGACCTGCCCGCCGAGGCGGTCGGTCCGTACTTCGCGCGCGTCCAGGCGGTCGCCCGCGCCGTCGAGGAGGGCCTCGGGGCGGCGGGCAGCTTCGTGGCGATGAACAACCGCGTCAGCCAGAGCGTGCCGCACCTGCACGCGCACGTCGTCCCCCGCAACCGCAAGGACGGCCTGCGCGGCTTCTTCTGGCCCCGCGTGAAGTACGAGGCCGACGACGAGGCCGCGTCGTACGCCGTGAAGATCCGCAAGGCCCTCGGCGAGGGCTTCGTGGAGTAGGCTCCGGCGGCGTGGAACCGCTCCTGGCCGTGCCCGTGCTCCTGGTCCTCGTCGGGGTCCCGGCCGTGGTGCTGTGGCGGGTGCTGCGCGGGCGGCGCGAGCTCGGCACCAGCCCGGCCGAGCGCGCCACCTTCGAGACCCTGCACACCGCCTCCCTCGCCGCGCCGCCGCTGCGGGCGGGCCTGACGGCGGCCGGGGCGCTGAAGGCCTCGCGCTACCTGCGCGAGCTGCTCGGCTCGCCCGCCATCGCGATCACCAACGGCGAGGAGCTGCTGGTCTACGACGGCGCGGGCGACCACCACGCGCGGAACGCCTTCGCCAACGCCGCCGAGACCCTCCGCGACGGCCGCATCCAGGTGCTCGGCCCCGACGCGGTCTCCTGCGACCTGCCCGAGTGCCCGGTCAGGTACGCCGTGGTGGTGCCGCTGACCACAGACGACCGGGTGGTGGGCTCGCTGGCGGCCTACGGAGACCACGCCTCGGCGGGCCTGGTGCGCGCCACGCAGGAGGTCGCCACCTGGGTCGACTCCCAGCTGGAGCTGGCCGAGCTCGACCGCTCGCGCACCCTGCTCATGGAGGCCGAGGTGCGGGCGCTGCGGGCGCAGATCTCCCCGCACTTCATCTACAACTCGCTGACCACGATCGCCTCCTTCGTGCGCACCGACCCCGAGCGGGCCAGGGAGCTGCTGCTGGACTTCGCGGACTTCACCCGCTACTCCTTCAGGCGGCACGGCGAGTTCACCACGCTCGCCGAGGAGCTGCGCTCGATCGACCGCTACCTCACCCTGGAGCGCGCCCGCTTCGGCGACCAGCTCCGGGTGACGCTGCGCATCGCGCCGGAGGTGCTGCCCGTGGCGGTGCCCTTCCTCTGCCTGCAGCCGCTGGTGGAGAACGCCGTGCGGCACGGGCTGGAGAGCAAGGACGGGGTCGGCCGCATCACGATCATCGCGGAGGACGCGGGCTCGGAGTGCCTGATCAGCGTGGAGGACGACGGCATCGGCATGGACCCCGAGCGGCTGCGGCGCATCCTGTCCGGCGACCCCGACGAGCGCTCGGGCGCGGGCGGGGTCGGCCTCGCCAACGTGGACGAGCGGCTCCGCCAGGTCTACGGCGACGAGTACGGCCTGGTCGTGGAGACGGCCCAGGGCGCCGGCGCCAAGATCAGCGTCCGCCTCCCCAAGTACAAACAGGGCGTCTCCGTCTGACGGACCCACCAGCCGGTCCTTCATGCCGGAGCGTCCCCCTTCCCGTGTTGTGGACAGGCCACGGCCCGGGTGGGAAACACCCGGCCCACCACGTCACCCGGGTCACGGGAGGGCCCATGATTCCGCCTCTCGCTCGTGCCTCGTCGGGACGGGCTTCTGTGAGCGTTTGTGTGGTTTGTAGATAGCCCACCCGGCATCCACGTGGGTGGTGCACCAGGGCTGCCCACCCGAGCAGTGCCCACCCGAGTGGCGGGAGGTGGGTGGAGCGCGGGGCGGGGCGTGCGGCTGTGCTCCGGGAGGGAAGCCTGGTGCCAATAGAACGGGGGGCCAGCAGCGCCCACCCCATCTGCGGCGACCAAGGCAGGCCACTGCTCGGGTGGGCAGCCCCGGTGCACCACCCAAATGGATGCGGGGTGGGCCAGATTACGAGGTGCCGGGTGGGATGGTTACGAGGAACCTCCGGCACGACCCGACATCCCCCGGCACCCGGCTGGCCGCGCCTCAACTCCCAGCCCGAACTTCTGGACCAATTCCGGGTACGGCGTTGATCGACCCTGGCCCTCGGAATCTGAGGGCGAACCAGACCACCCGGCCGGCGCCGTCCCTATAGATGCCCCACCGCTCGGAGAGGGCGTCCACCAGGAACAACCCACGACCGCCTTCGCCGTACGGCTCGTCGTGGACTCTCGGCTCGCTGTCGGATCCCGAGTCGAGGACCTCGACATGGACGGTGTCGTCAACCTCGCTCACCGCGAGCGTCACCTGCCCGCCCCTACGCGAGTCCGAATGCGTGACGCTGTTCGTGACCAGCTCGGACACGAGGAGCACGACCTCGTCCAGCACCGGATGCGCGCGCCCCAGCACCTCACGCACGAACGCCCGAGCCCGCGCCACCGACTCCGGGACCCCGACCAAATCGATTGCTCCCAGAAGGCCTTGTGTCGCCATGTCACCTCGTTTCGTCTTCGGCGACTGCGGGATGGCACCAGGAATGCAGGCGTCTTGTGGCATCGAGATCCATCTCCGCAGTCACAGGTCACGGAAGGAAGAAATTTGCCCTCCAAGCCTGACGCGCCATGGATACGCTAGGGAGTCAATCGATGACACAGGGTGTGCACGATTCTTGTGTGCTGCCCGGTGCTACCAGCGCCACCCCATCTCATTCGCCCAAGGGAGGGGCCGTGCCTCAACCGGTCGTGCTGCACCCAGACACCTCGCCTCTGGCGCTCTTCGGCTACGAGTTGCGTCGCTATCGTGAAGCGGCACAACTGACACAGAACCAACTGGCGAAAAAGATCATGTTCTCTACAAGCATGGTCGGCATGGTCGAACGAGCGGTACGTCGACCCGAGAAGGTATTCGCCGAGAGATGCGATCAAGCGCTGGGTCTGGATGGCGTTCTGACTCGGCTCAGCGCCATCGCTCGGCGGGAGACGGATGCCGAGCACTTCCGTCCATGGCTCGACATCGAACAGGAGGCGACAACGCTGCGCATCTGGGATCCCCTATTGATACCGGGCCTCTTCCAGACCCAGACCTATGCTCGACGCATCATCGTCGGGGAGCCTGGCATCACGACAGAACAAGTGGACCAGCAGGTCGCTGGACGGATGAGGCGTCTGTCGATCCTGTCGGGCGAGGATCCGGCCACGATCTTCGCACTGATCGACGAGGGTGTGCTCCGTAGACCCATCGGTGGTTCAGCGGTCATGGGAGAGCAACTGGCCTACCTGCTGGAGATCGCAAGCCACCCCAGGGTGACGATTCAAATCGTGCCGTACAGCGCAGAATCGACCTGCGGGCTGCTCAGCGCCTTCGTCCTGGCAGAACAACACAATTCTCCCCATGCTGCCTATGTCGACTGCTCCCCGCGAGGACGGACGATTGAGGACCGGGAGACGGTAAGTCAGCTCATCAAGCGTTACGACGCCATCCGTGCCGAGACATACCCGCAGCATCTGTCCGTGAAAGTCATCGAGGAAGTGATGAAGCAATGGATCTGAGCGACGCACGGTGGCGCAAGTCCAGCCGCTCCGGATCTGACGGCGGACACTGCGTCGAGGTGGCGACCAATCTTCCTGGCGCCATCGCCGTACGTGACTCCAAGGACCACGGCGGCCCAGCACTGGTCTTTCCCCCTGCTGAGTGGCATGCCTTCATCGGCCACCTCAGAATCGGTGACGACGCCCTTAGACTAGTAGCGAGCGACGCTGGCGATCTCCTGGGCGCGCAGCGCCGGAACGCGACCGACGAGGCGGTATCGGCGCAGCGACACCTCGGCATCCTCGACGTAGTGCGCCAGCACGATGCGGACCGCATCGGTCACGGCCACGATCGCGGTTTCGGCGGTTGAGACGTTGGAAGTGGTCGATGTGGCCCAGCTGCTCATCGCGTCGGTGAAGGGCGACCAGAAGCTTTCGTGAGAGTTTGTCGGTCACGCTGACTACTCTCAGCACCCATGTCACGACCCTGGCTCGACGAGACGCCCGACGTGGTCACCGAGGAGATCCACGGGGCCTTGCTGAAGCTGTCTGGAAGCAACGGCCACCACACGTTCGAGGACATCTGCCGTGAGTTCGCGCGAGCCAGGATCACCCACAACATCACCGTCGCCACCGGTCCGGTGTCCGCCGGCGGCGATCAGGGCCGCGACTTCGAGAGCTTCCGCAGCTACATCCCCAGCCTTCCGGGCTCGGACAAGACCGGTCGGCTGATCGTCTTCGCGTGCACGCTGCAGGCTGGCTCAATACCAACCAAGATCAAAGAAGACATCAGCAAAGTGGTGAAGGGCCGTGAGGTCGACGAGGTCAACGTTTTCATTGTTCACGACGTGACCACGGCGGTCCGGCACGATCTCCAGCAGTGGGCGCGGCAGGAGCACGGTCTCGACTTCGACATCTTCGACGGTCGCACTCTCGCCGCTCGGCTCAGCGACCCCGACCTGCGCTGGATCGCTCACCGGAAGCTCAACCTTTCGCGGACTCTGCTGTTCGGCGACGCTCCTGACGCTCTCCCCGGCATGATCCATGCGAACGCGCTGGCGCGAGGCCCGGTTGAGGCGCTCCCTGGTCTGGCCGAGAAGTTCGACACCGCGACGGCCAACGAAACCGACCGACCCCTCCAGGCTGCGGCTCTCTTCCAAGAGATCGCAGAGTCACTGGAGAATGGTGGTTACCGGGGCCACGCCCTTCTGATGCGCACTCGTGCCGGTGCCGCGCTGCAATCCGGCGGCGATTGCGACAGCGCCGCGATACTGTACGCCGACATCGTCGAACGCTACTCGCACACCGAGGGCCCCGACGAGGACACCGGTGTCCGACACCGTCTCAGTGAGCTCGCCCACACGGGAGAGCTGAACTCTCCTGCGAAGGAGCGCGCCGCCGCCGCATCGGTAGCTGTCAAACCGTTTGAGACGTTTCAGGCGACTTGTTCTATATCGGAGCTGGTTTCCTCCTCGACGGGTTCGTTGATCCAGACGGTTTTGGGCAGGCTGGGCGGAGTGGGCTCGCGGCGGAACCGGCCGGGGTTGGCGGCGTAGGCGGCCTGGAGCGTGCGTGCCCGCTCGGTCCGGATCTGGCCGGCGGTGCCCAGATGGACCGAGGCCGGGGTGTGCAGGCCGATACCCGAGTGCCGGTGCTCGTGGTTGTAGTAGGTGAAGAACTCCTGGCAGAAGGCGCGGGCGTGAGCGATCGAGCCGAACTGCTCGGGGAAGGCCGGGCAGTACTTCAGCGTCCGGAACTGTGCTTCGGAGTAGGGGTTGTCGTTGGACACCCGGGGCCGGCTGTGGCTTTGCGCGATGTTCAGGTCGGCCAGCAGCGCCGCGACCGGCTTGGAGGTCATCGAGGTGCCCCGGTCGGCGTGCACATGCGCGGGCGCCTGGCCGCCGTTGGCGCCCATGGCCGCGGCGATGAACTGCTCGGCCAGCTCGGCACTCTCGCGGGCGTGGACCT
This sequence comes from Sphaerisporangium viridialbum, assembly GCF_049674955.1. Taxonomy (GTDB): domain Bacteria; phylum Actinomycetota; class Actinomycetes; order Streptosporangiales; family Streptosporangiaceae; genus Sphaerisporangium; species Sphaerisporangium viridialbum. The sequence continues at coordinate 3,188,901 of NZ_CP187232.1, forward strand.
CCCAGTGCACGACGTAGCGCGAGTAGATGTCGAGCATGACGTACAGGTCGTAGTAGACGCCCTTGACCGGCCCCTTCAGTTTGGTGATGTCCCAGGTGAAAACCTGGGAGGGGCCGCGGGCGACCAGCTCGGGCCGCACCCTGGCCGCGTGCGTGGCCTGGCGCCGGCGCTCACGCACCTCACCGCAACCGCGCAGCAGCCGGTACATGGTGGAGATCGAACACAGGTAGACGCCCTCGTCCAGCAGCGTGGCCCACACCTGCGCGGGCGCCTTGTCGACGAACCGGGCCGAGTGTAAGACGGCCAGCACCCGCGCCCGCTCATCCCGGCTCAACGCCGCCGGGTGCGGCGCCGGTGCCGGGCGCGGGCCGAGCATCACCGGCGCGGGATGGCGGTGGCGGTGCACGGTGGCCCGCGACTTGCCTGACAGGGCGCACGCCGCGGTCACACCGAGCACGGGCTCCAAGGCGGTGAACGCCTCGTCGATCACTTCCTGGGCGGCGCGTCGTTGTCCGCGCTCTCGGAGAGCAGTTCCAAGAGCGCGTGCGCTTTTCCCATGATCTCCAGCGCCGCCTTGGTCTTGGCCAGCTCCCGCTCGGCCTTCTCCGCCCGCGCCCGCAGCCGCTCGTTCTCCTTCTCGGCCTCGCTCTTACGCGTCTTCGGCCCGGATGGCTTGGCCGCCAAAGCGTTCAACGCTCCCGCATCGCGGGCCTTGCGCCACTCGATGATGTGGGAGTGATACAGCCCCTCGCGGCGCAGCAACGCGCCCTTGGCGCCCGGCTCGGTCGCCGCGTCGTAGGCCTCGACCATCGCCAGCTTGTACTCCGGCGTGAACGAGCGCCGCTTCGGCCGATCCGATCGAGGTCCGTCACCCTTGCCCACCCCACCATCATCGGTGAGATCACCGCGGAGGTCGGCCACTGTCAAAGTCACTGTCTAAAAGATCCTGTTCTCGCCCTGATTGAGTCACAGAAGACTACTTCGTCCCCAAGTCTCACGAGAGTCTGACAGAGAGGGCATTAGCGGTCCACACCATGACGTGGCATGCCCTGGACGATCTGACATCACTTGCGACGGCGGTCGACGCCTTGGCCGACCTGGCAGACGACCACCTGCCTAAGTACATCTTGATCCTTGGCGAGGCCGCGATCGCCAGCAAGCAGCCCGAAGTGGTCATGGCACGTCTGCCCGCCATCACCGCGGCGATCGGCCAAACGTCCGGGCTCCTCCGCACCAGGCTCAACCTCGTGGTCGCGGACGTGACGGGGGACTGGCAGGACATCATCGTATCCGCCAAGCGCAGACAGCTGCCTCCGCGGGAGGGTGCGCTCGTCCGGGCGCGATATGCCCGTCACCTGACCCTCGTCGGTGAGGCCGACGCGGCGATCGAGATGTGGTGGGACGCCATCCACGAAGGCGCCTTCGAGGGTCTAGGAGACGACACCGCCGAATGGCTGTACGCCGTCCGCTCCTGCATGTCCATCTATGGTCCGGACAAAGAGTGGAAGGAGACCCATCCACTGGCCCAGGCCATGCGCGCCAGCGGCGGAACCCCTCTGCTCGACCGGCGCAGGAACCACCTTGAGGACGCGGCCACCGCGCTGAGACGCCAGAAGTACGCACGCGCAGCCCACGGCGCCCGCCGAGCTCGGCACACCGCGGTCGTCTCCGCCCACTACGCCACTGAGGAGTACGCCCTCGACCTACTGGCCGAGATCTACGCCCAGTCCAAAGAACCCGCACGGGCGGCACACCTCTACGCCCGCTGCGGTCAGAGCGAGCCGGTGGTGAAGATCCTCGGCGGTCTGGAAGACGAGTACCTCGACCTGACCTCAACTCTCACTAATCACATGCCGCACCACCGAGCCGTCGGCTTCATCGGAACGGCCGGGCAGAGCGATCTGATCCCTGACGACCAGGTCGACGATTTGGTGGACATCGCGCTGAACGAATGGGAGGGCTACTGCGCAGGACGCGTCAGGCAGAGCCAGGTGGGGCCGTCTTCGGGATTGGCCGCGCTCAAACTCCTTGCCGCGCTCATCGAGAGGGGCACCACAGCCCCGGCCTCCCGGCTGCTGGAAAGTCTTAGTCCATGGGCCCCGCGCGACGACGGCAAGTACTACTTCAGCGACCAAGACCACATCACCGCGCTGGCCGGGATTCTCTTCGGACACGAGAGCCTAGGCGAACGGGCGGCTGACCAACTGATCCAGATGATCAGCTCCGATGGTTCGGCGGCCCAGTACGTGCTGAGGCTCGCGAGTGCCGCCATCGCCGCACGTGCGGACATCTTCGCCCAACGGTTGGAGGCATTGGCACCGGGAAATCCAACGGCGGCTCGGCTGCTGGTGCGCATGGGCCGGCAGCCTTCCGACACGACAACGGCCGTCGAGGCCCGCGACCGGCTGCTTACTCCCTACAACCGCCAGTCAGGCAGGATCGACTACGCGGGTGGTCTCGGCAAGCAGGCAGCACTCGTTACGACACTGCCTGAACGTGACCGGGAAGAGGTTGCTGAGGCCCTGGTCGTTCGGGCGCAGGACCGTAAGGAGGTGTCGTCGAATAGATGCGAGGCGATGGCGGGGCTCGCCACCTTGGCCGAGTCGCTGTCACCGCCGACGCGCGAGCGCCTCTTCGAGCTGGGCATGTCCTTCGCACGGGGAGAGGAGGACGCCACCGCCTACCACGGCCCGTTCGCCGCTTCTCATCCCCTCAGCCTGTTCCGCATTGACCTCGGCACCGGCAACCTCCCCCTCGCCGGCCTGCGGTTGGCGAGTGTCACCTGCCGCGACGATCAGGCTCCGCAGGTCGACAGGCTCGGCATCAGCATCATGAGTTCCGCGGACGATCGGACTGTTCACGACGTGGCGACAGCCCTGTGCTGGCTCCCTGTGAGCTCCAATCTAACTTCACCCACGGTGCTCATCGGGCATCCCCACTCGGCTGTCCGTGCGCTGGCCGCCTCTCGTTGGGCGAGGATTCCGGAACATCGTGATGAACGGATCGGGCAACGTCTCGCTCGCGACTCGGCCGCGATCGTGCGGCGGACCATGGCCGAGGCTCTCGGAGAATCCGACCTTCCAGCACCGGATGTGCTCGACCTCCTTCTGAAGGACCACCGATATTCGGTCCGGCGATTGGCGCGCCGAACCACATGACTCAGGCGACCTTGTAGTTCTCCAGGACAGGTACTTGGCCATGCCCGCCTCCAGGTCGTTGCGCTGCCCGGAGTCTTCTTGCGGGCGGCCATCAAGCGCGTCGGTTTGCCCGGCTTAGAATGATCGTTTCTACACGGACGACGATGGCCTGCTGGCATGTGTCCGATCACGGAGGCGTTGCTACTTACGGGTCTTCCTGTTGATAAGTACATAGAGGCCTCCGGCAGCAGCCAGGCCCGCCAGCAAGGCCGAGTCGATCCCGGTGATGAGGCCGAGGGCGACCGCCCAGGCTGCTCCGGCAGTGGTGACCACGGCAAGCCCGGCCGCCGCCCCGCTTCCGATCCCGACGATCATGCCGATTGCCGCAGCGGCAATGATGATGGATAGCGATCGTGGCGAGAGCAGCGATTCCTCCGCGTCAGTAGCCCGTTCCGCATGGTGATCGCATTTGGGGTGGGGGTCAGGGCCCTCTACAGTTGCCATCGACGTCCTTACTGCTACAGACCAGTTGGACGAGGATGGCCTCCGTGAGGCTCCCCCAAGGCCGGGTAGTTAGCGTTTGCGGGTGCCTGTCAAGGGAGTGGTGGGTCGGGCGCGGCGGTGTAGACACCCGGGCCGAAGGCGGGGCGCACGTATCTTCTGTCGGCGTACACCTTGAAGCCGGCGGGCGTGCCCGCCACGAGCCGCACGTGCACCGGGGAACCCGTCACCCGATCATCGGACCGGGTGACGGGCCCACCGGCCCACTACGTCCGGATGGTCACCTCGCCATTTCCGGGAGGAGGCGTCCGCCGTTGGCGGCGATCCCCTCGGCGGACGCCTTGCCGCCCAGGTGGACGATCAGAGCGTCCGCGTCGCGGACCAGCACCGCTCGGTCCGCCGCGTTGGCCACCTCGGCGGCTCTGTCCTGGAACTTGCCCAGGTGATGCAGCGCCTGGTCGGTGTGGCCCTTCTCGTAGCTTGTGCTCGCCGACTTCAGGTAGTTGCGAAGCCGGCTCCCGAGCGAGCCCTTGACGGCGAACCTGTCGAGCAGGGTCGTGAGATCGCCGAACGACGTGGTCACCGTCAGGGTCCTGGCCTGCTCGGTCGTGTTGCCGGCCTTGTCCCTGGCGGTCACCTTGACGGTGTGCGCGCCGAGCGTGACGGCCGTCAGATCGAGAGGCTTACCGAGCTGCAGTTCCCTGTCGTCGAGCGTGGCGGTCACGGTGTCGATCCCCGACCCTCCGTCCTTGCCCTCGGCGGTGACGGTGATCTGGGCGCTGTCGCCGTAGTTCCCGTCGGCGTTCAGCCCGCCGATGGTCAGCACGGGCTTGGTGGCGTCCAGCTTCAGCGTGACGTCCTTGGCCTCCTCCTGGTTTCCGGCCTTGTCCTTCGAGCGGAAGGACACCTTGTGGGCGCCGTCGCTCGCGACCTTGAACGGGGTGGTGTAGGCGGCCCACTCGCCGTCGTCCACCTTGTACTCGGTCTTGTCGACCCCGGAACCCTCGTCGGTCGCCGTGAGCGTGACCGTCACCGGTGCGGTGTACCAGCCGGTGGGCTGCTCCGCCGGGTCCAGGGCGGCCTTGGTCACCGGCGCCTTCGTGTCCTTCGGGCCGCGGACGAGCGTGAAGTCGTCCACGTCGAAGTCCGCTCCGGTGAACACCAGGTAGAGCTTGGTGCTCCCGGAAGGGACGTTCGTGAGCGGCGTGGAGACGTCGGCGTAGGACTCCCAGCCGCCGGTGTTCGGAACGGTGACGCTGCCGAGCACGGGCCCGGTCGGTGAACCGGTGCGGATCTCGAAGCCGCCGGACGGGTTGGGTGAGGCCACCCGGGCCGTGAAGCCGGTGACACCGGTGAGGTCCACACCGTCGTACGCCGCCCAGTCGCCGGGGTTGACGAAGCCGAGCACGCTGCCGCCGTGCGCCGGGGCGTGCGGGTAGGGCTGCACGCCGTTCGCCTCCGTCCAGTTCTCGGCCTGAACCGTGACGTCACCGGTCGCGGGGCCGAGTTCCTTGATCCGGATGTTCCGGAACGCCACCTCGTCACCGTCGCCGTGGTTCTGGATGCCGACGTACCCCTGCTGGAGCGAGCGGGCAGGGTCGGTGTTGGTGAAGTCGTTGATCTTCACGCCGTTGAGGAAGATCTGCAGACGCTCACCTTCGACGCGGATCTCGTAGGTGTTCCACTGCCCCGGCGGGTTGAGCGCCTGGTCGCGGGCGGTCAGATCCGCCGACTTGAACCCGTAGACCGAGCCTGTGGTCTTCTCCGGGACGTCCGTGGCGTCGATCTGGATCTCGTAGCCGTTGTCCACCGCCGACCACGGGTCGTCGGAGGCCGGGAAGCCGACGAAGACACCGGAGTTGTCGTCGCCGCGCATCCTCCAGTCCAGCTTCAGCGAGTAGGAGTGGTACTCCTTCGCCTTGTACCAGAGCATGCCGAGGCCGCCGTGCGAGGTGAGGGTGCCGTCGGCGTTGGTGAAGCCGCCCGGCCCGGCCTGCGACCAGCCGGTCGTGCTGCCGTTGTAGATCGAGGTGTAGCCGGTCTCGGGACGGCAGTCCGCCTTGGCGTTGCCCATGGCGTAGTTGATGCCGCCGAGCAGGTGCTGCCGGAACTCCGGCTCGGCGAAGGACGAGGCGGTGTGCCCGCCGCCGGTGTAGAACGACCGTCCGCCTTCGTAGGTCTTGCACCAGGCGATCGGGTGGTCGGCACCCATGCCGCCGCCGGAGTACGAGGACTCGTCGAGAGAGGCCAGCACGTGGGCGGTGCTACGGGCATTGGAGCGGTAGTCGTACCACTCGTCGGTGCGGTTCCAGAGGGAGCCGAGGTGGGCGGTGGCCGCGTGGGCACGGTCCTCCACCTTGACGGTGGCCGGCTGGATCGCCGGGTGGGACGCGAACCACGCGCCGACCAGGCCGCCGTAGAACGGCCAGTCGTACTCGGTGTCGGCCGCGGCGTGCACGCCGACGTAGCCGCCGCCCGCCTTGATGTAGGACTCGAAGGCGGCCTGCTGGGCGTCGTCGAGCACGTCGCCGGTGGTGCTGAGGAAGACCACCGCCTTGTACTTGGCGAGGTTGCCGGTGGTGAAGGCACCCGGGTCCTCGGTCGCGGTGACCTTGAACCCCAGGTCCTTGATGGCCTGGATGCCGGCCGGGATCGAGTCGTGCCGGAAGCCGGCCGTACGCGAGAAGACCAGGACGTCGCCCTCGCCGCCGGCGCCGCCGCTGCCCGGCGTCTTCCACTTCTGGGCGTCGCTGCCGTCACAGGTCTTGATGACCATCTGCCCGGCGTTCGACCCGTCGAGGCACTTGCCCGACTGCGGGTTCTTCAGCGTGCCGTCCGACCCGATGGTCCAGTTCTGCGCGCCGACACCGGCGACGCAGTCCCAGATCTGGACCCTGGTGCCGTCGGCGGTACGGCCGCCGTCGACGTCCAGGCACTTGCCGAGTGACCGGATCGTGGATCCGCTGACCGTCCAGACCTGAGCCCCGGTGTCGTTGCACTCCCAGAGCTGCACGTTGGTGCCGTTGGCCGGGTTGGCGCCGGCGATGTCGAGGCACTTGCCGCCGACGCCGGTGATGGGGCCGATGACCGGGCCCCCGCTCGGCGGCCCGGCCGTCAGCGTGAAGTCGTCCACGTCGAAGAGCGCGCCGTCATTGCCCTTGAAGAACAGGTAGAGCTGTGTCGTTCCGGCGGGTGCGTTCGACAGGGGCGCGGAGACGTCGACGAAGGTCTCCCAGCCGCCGGTCACCGGCACGCTCACCTTGCCCAGCAGGGTGCCGGTAGGCGATCCGGCGCGCACCAGGATGGTGCCGCCCTTCCCGCCGGAGGAGACGCGGGCGGTGATTCCCTTGGCGTCGGTCAGCTCGTACGGCTTGAACGAGATCCAGTCGCCGTTGTTGATGTCACCCACCGTCTTGCCGCCGTGCGCCTGCCCCTTGCTGATGGGGTTGACTCCCGACGCGGCCGTGTAGTGCTCGGCCTGCCGGTGCCGCGGCTGCAGGATGTGCTGGGTGTGCGTGGTCAGGCCGCCCTTGTCGGTGTACTCGGCGTCGAACACCGCGAAGATGTTCGCGGCGTCGTCGTGCTCGCCGTCGACCGGGATGGTCAGGTCGCCCGAGCAGCCGTTCTTCGCGGTGATCTGGTGACCGTGGCTGTCGTGGCCGAGCACGTAGGTCATCTTGACCTTCGCGCAGTCGATGTCACCGTCTTCCGGGTCGGTCACCTTGATCTTGAACGGGACGGTGTCGCCCCACTGGAACAGCTGACCCTCGCCGGGCAGCTCCACGGCCACGGTAGGCGCCGTGTTGCCCACCGTGATCAGTACGCTCGCGTTGCCGGTGTTGCCGGCGGGGTCGCTCACGGTGAGCTTCGCGCTGTACTGGCCGTCGGTCGTGTACGTCTTGACCGGGTTCGGATCGGTGGAGGTGGAGCCGTCCCCGAAGTCCCAGGCGTAGGTGAGTGCGGCGCCCTCCGGATCGGCGGAGCCGGCCGAGGAGAACGTCACGGTCAGCGGGGTCCTGCCCGAGGTCTTGTCGGCCTTGACCACGGCGATCGGTGCACGGTCGCGGCCCTTGATGTACTCGAAACGGTACAAGGCGGAGTTCGCGTCGCCGCCGAAGTAGCCCGAGCCGTAGTCGAGCACGTACAGCGCGCCGTCCGGGCCGAACGCCAGATCCATCACCTGGGTGCCGGTCCAAGGGAAGTCCGTGATGCCGCCGGGTGTCCCGTCGCCGTTGACGTCGATCGCCTTGATCCAGCGCCGGCCGAACTCACCGGCGAAGAAGTGGCCGTCCAGGTCCTCGGGGAACTTCACCTCGGACTTCAGGCCGCCGTCGTAGTGGTAGACCGGGCCGCCCATGGGGGACTCGGAGCCGCCGCCGAACTCCGGCGGCGAGCCGGCGTCACCGCCGTACCGGATCCAGGCGGGCTGCGCGGGCGGCAGCGTGCGCAGGCCGGTGTTGCGGAAGGAGTCGTTGTTCGGCCCGCCCCCGGCGCAGTCGTACTTCTGCCCGGAGGGCCCTGCGGGGAAGGTGAAGTGGTTGTAGGTCTCGGCCAGCGTGTTGGTGCCCGTGCAGTACGGCCAGCCGTAGTTGCCGGGGCCGGTGACACGGTCGAACTCGACCTGGCCGCTCGGTCCCCGGTTGGGGTCGCTGGTGCCCGCGTCGGGGCCGTAGTCGCCCACGTAGACGATGCCGGTGGACTTGTCGACGGTCAGCCGGAACGGGTTGCGGAAGCCCATGGCGTAGATCTCGGGCCTGGTGTTCGCGGTCCCCGGCGGGAACAGGTTGCCCTCGGGGATGTCGTAGGTCCCATCCGGCTTGACCTTGATCCGCAGGATCTTGCCGCGCAGGTCGTTGGTGTTCCCGGCGCTGCGCTGGGCGTCGTAGGCGGGGTTGCGGTCGGTCCGCTCGTCAAGCGGGGAGTAGCCCGCCGAGTCGAAGGGGTTGGAGTCGTCGCCGGTGCTCAGGTAGAGGTTGCCCGCGGCGTCGAAGTCCATGTCGCCGCCCACGTGGCAGCACATACCCCGGTCGGCCGCCACGTCGAGCACCTTGACCTCGCTCGCCATGTCGAGCGTCCAGTCGGGCTTGACCGTGAACCTGGAGAGCCGGTTCACCCCCTTCCACGCGGAGAAGTCGGACGCGGTGGCCGGAGCGTCGCCGTCGGGGGTGTTGAGGCGGGGCGCGTAGTAGAGGTAGACGAACCGGTTGGTCGCGAAGCCCGGATCGGCGGCGACTCCCTGGAGCCCCTCCTCGTCGTGGGTGTAGACGTTCAGGGCGCCCACCACGGCGGTGTCGCCGCGCGCGTCGGTGCGCCGCAGGATCCCTTCGCGCGAGGTGTGCAGCACCGACAGGTCGGGCAGCACGGTCATGGTCATCGGCTCGCCCATGTCGGCGACGCCCTTGGCCATCTCCACGCGCTGGTAGTCGGCGGGGTCGATGGCCGCCGTGTGCGCCTCGGCGGGGGCGGCCACCGTCAGCACGGTCAGGCCTGTGGCGGTTATGAGTAAGGCGCAGGTCTGCGCGATCCAACTTCTGATGCGGGCCGTCGGCCGCCTGGGGGGCATGGCGGAGTCCCTTCCTCGGTGCGCGGTCGCCTCACAGTTCCTCGGCGAGCACGGTGATCGTCCCGACAGTAAGCCATCTTTTGATGCCTTGTGAAGATTGTCCGCCCAAAACCGCAGAACTTTCGCTGGCGGCAGCGAAAGTTGTTCGCCTCACTGGCAAGAGGACCGAAGCGTGGATCGTCGTCCCCTCAGCCGGCGGCGGGCGGTCCCACCCGCCGTTGGACTTCTCCGGATAGTTATGGCCGCTGGTGATGTGAGGCGTTGACTTCCTCTGTCGGATTCATCACTCTCTAGTTCACTCAGGAGTGCGATCGGGTGAACGGGAGTGATGTGACCGGCCTGCGCGTGCTGGCGGTGGACGACGAGCAGCCGGCGCTGGAGGATCTGGCGTACCTGCTCAGGGCCGATCCGCGTATCGGCGAGGTCGCCATGGCCCGCGACGGCGCGTCGGCGCTGAAGATGCTCGACCGCGCCATGGCCGACGGCAGGCCAGTGGAGGCGGTGTTCCTCGACATCCGGATGCGCGGTCTGGACGGCGTGGTGCTCGGCCGCCTGCTGGCCCAGTTCGCCCGGCCTCCCCGGGTCGTGTTCGTCACCGCCTACGAAGAGCACGCGGTGGACGCGTTCGAGATCAAGGCCGAGGACTACCTGCTCAAGCCGGTACGGCCCGAGCGGCTCGCCGAGGCGATCCGCCGGGTGTGCGCCGCCATCCCGGACGCCCCCGATTCGGTGGAGGACGCCGCCCGCACGGCGCCGGACGCCGAGACCATCCCGGTCGAGCTGGCGGGGATCACCCGCTTCGTCGCCAGCTCCGACGTCCGGTACGTGGAGGCGCAGGGCGACTACGCCCGGCTCCACACGGCCGCGGGCAGCCACCTGGTGCGCATCCCGCTCGCCGCGCTGGAGGAGCGCTGGGCCGCCGCCGGGTTCGTCCGCGTGCACCGCAGCCACCTGGTCGCCGTCAAGCACATCGACGAGCTGCACATCGACTCCGGGCGCTGCACGGTCCGGATCGGCGACACCGAGATCCCGGTCAGCCGCCGCCACACCCGCGAGCTCCGCGACCTGCTCGTACGACGTGCCAGGAAGGGCCGTACCGATTGACGCCGGGGACGCGATGGGGCCGCGTGGGGATGAGGGCAGACGCGGGGACGAGGCGCGGCGCGGAGGGGCGCGCCGAATGACGCCGAAGACGCCCGAACGGCCGAAGCGGCAGGTCGTCACCAGCCCTCGCACGACGGCGGCGCGCAGGCCCCGCTACCCGGTCACCATGGAGATCGACGAGCAGACGCGCCTCGGCGAGGTCTACATGCGCTCGCTGGTCCGCACCCAGTTCCGGCTGGCCCTGTTCGTCTGCACGGTGCTCGGGTGCGTGATCGGCGGGCTGCCGCTGCTGTTCCTGCTGGTCCCCGACCTGCGCGAGGTGCGCATGTTCGGCCTGCCGCTGCCGTGGGTGGTGCTCGCCGGACTGATCTATCCGGCGTTCGTCGCCGGCGCCTGGCTGTACGTGCGGCAGGCCGAGCGCAACGAGCGCCACTTCGCCGACCTGGTCGAGCGCCAGTGAGCACGCCCCCCGGGCGGCGCGCGGGCGAAGTCACGGGCAGAGTCGCGGGCAGAGTTGCGGGCAGGGCCCCGTGAGCGCCGCGCTGGGGCTCACGGCAGTGATCGTCGTGGTGGTGGCCGCGATCCTCATCGGGGCCTTCGGGCTGCGGCTGTCGCGGACGACCTCCGACTTCTACGTCGCCTCGCGAACGGTCTCGCCACTGTGGAACGCCTCGGCGATCGGCGGGGAGTACCTCTCGGCGGCCTCCTTCCTCGGCATCGCCGGGCTGATCCTCGCCTACGGCGCCGACATGCTGTGGCTGCCGGTGGGCTGGACCGGCGGCTACCTGGTGCTGCTCGTGCTGGTCTCGGCCCCGCTGCGCAGGTCGGGCGCCTACACGCTGCCCGACTTCGCCGAGGCCCGCCTTGAGTCGATGGCCGTGCGGCGGGTGGCCAGCGTGCTCGTCGTGCTGATCGGCTGGCTGTACCTGATGCCGCAGTTCCAGAGCGCCGGCCTGGTGTTCCGTACGATCACCGGGGCGCCGCCGTGGGTGGGCGGCCTGCTCGTGGCCGTCGTCGTCGCGGCCAACGTGCTGTCAGGGGGGATGCGCTCGATCACCTTCGTCCAGGCGTTCCAGTACTGGCTGAAGCTGACCGCGCTGGCCCTGCCCGTGGTGTTCCTGCTGTTCGCCTGGTATGGGCTCGGCAAGCCGGGGCTGGGCCGCGACGCGCCCCCGGTCTTCGCCGACGCGGTGACCGTCGCGGTGAGCGCCGACGTGACCGTCCGGTTCGAGCGGCAGACCGTGGTCACGGCCACCGGCCGCGTGGACGGCCGGGAGGTGCGCGGGGAGCGGCTCACGCTGCCGCCGGGGAACCACACGATCAGGCACGACACGACGGTGGCGTTCCCGGCGGGCGCGCCCGTGCCGCACGTCGAGAGCCTTCCCGTGCTGACCGGCCACCAGTGGGCGCTCCCGCTGCACGGCCGCGAGCACCCGCTGTACGCGACCTACTCGCTCATCCTCGCCACCTTCCTCGGCACCATGGGCCTGCCGCACGTTCTCGTGCGGTTCTACACCAACCCCGACGGCCGGGCCGCCCGTCGCACCACGCTCGTGGTGCTGACCCTGCTCGGCGCGTTCTACCTGCTCCCGGCGGTCTACGGCGCCCTCGGGCGTCTCTACACGCCCGAGCTGCTCATGACGGGCCGTACGGACGCGGTGGTGCTGACCCTGCCGGGCCGTATGGTCGGCGGGACGGCGGGGGAGCTGCTCGGCGCCCTGGTCACCGCCGGGGCCTTCGCGGCGTTCCTGTCCACCTCCTCGGGGCTCGCGGTGTCGGTGGCCGGGGTCATCGGGCAGGACATCCTGCGCGGGGGAGTGCCGAGCTTCCGCGCCGCCACGCTGCTCGCGGTGACGGTGCCGCTCGTGCTGGCCACGATGGCCAGGTCACTCGCCGTCGCGGACGTGGTGGGGCTGGCCTTCGCCGTGGCCGCCTCGTCGTTCTGCCCGCTGCTCGTGCTCGGCATCTGGTGGCGGCGGCTGACCACCACGGGAGCCATGGCCGGGCTGCTCGCCGGGGGAGGGCTGGCGAGCGTCGCCGTGATCGCGGTCATCACCGGCGGCCCGTACACCGGCTGGACGGGCGCGCTGCTCGCGCAGCCGGCGGCGTGGACGGTCCCGATCTCCTTCGGCGTGATGATCGTCATGTCGCTGCTCACCCCAGGGCGGGTGCCGCGAGGGGTGGCGCGCACGATGGTGCGGCTGCACGCGCCCGAGACGCTCAACGTCAACCGGGGTGACTGGCGGCCCCGCTCCACCTGAGGCTCCACCTGAGCGGCCGTGCGGCGGCCGGGCGCGGGGACCACTCGTCGCGTGGAATGCGCCTTTCGGCGCAGGGCCCGGCCACGTGAGCGACGGGTAGGGGCGACTTGGCGATGATGCGGCCCGGAGCCCTCCGCCCGGGCCCCCGGACCCTTCTACGGTAAGCGTGATACAGATCACAACGTGGAGGTCTCGTGGCCACTCAACAAGACGAGTCATCGGCATACGAACAGGTGCAGGCCGGCCCGGAGTTCCAGGAGCTGCGCCGTCGTTACCGCGGCTGGGCGTTCCCGGTGACCGTCGCCTTCCTTGTGTGGTACCTGCTGTACGTGGTCCTGTCCGGCTGGGCACGTGGCTTCATGGGCACCAAGGTCTTCGGAAACATCAACGTGGCGCTGATCTTCGGCGTTCTGCAGTTCGTGTCGACGTTCCTGATCGCGTGGGCGTACTCGCGGCATGCCGCCGGCAAGCTCGACCCGCTGTCCGACAAGCTTCGCGGTGAGATCGAGGGGACGTCCTCCAATGAGTAACCACGCCCTCTCGATCGCGCTTTTCGTCCTGTTCGTCGCCGCGACCCTGGGCATCACCTTCTGGGCGAGCCGCCATACCAAGAACGCCGCCGACTTCTACGCGGGCGGCCGGTCGTTCAGTGGCGTGCAGAACGGCCTCGCCATCGGCGGCGACTACATGTCCGCCGCGTCGTTCCTCGGCATCGCGGGCATCATCGCGCTGTCCGGGTACGACGGCTTCCTGTACTCGATCGGGTTCCTCGTCGCCTGGCTGGTGGCCCTGCTGCTGGTCGCCGAGCTGATGCGGAACTCCGGCAAGTACACGATGGCCGACGTGCTGGCGTTCCGGATGAGCCCGCGCCCCGTCCGTACGGCCGCCGGGGTCTCGACGATCACGGTCAGCATCTTCTATCTGCTCGCCCAGATGGTCGGCGCGGGCGCGCTGGTCGGCCTGCTGTTCGGCATCACCTCCCCCGCGGGCAAGGCGGGCACGATCGTGGTCGTCGGCCTGCTGATGATCGTCTACGTGGTCGTCGGCGGCATGAAGGGCACCACCTGGGTGCAGATCGTCAAGGCCGTGCTGCTGATGACGGGCGCCGCCCTGGTGACCCTGCTCGTCCTCGGGCACTTCGGCTTCAACCTCTCCAGCCTCCTCGGCAGCGCCGCGCAGGCGAGCGGGAAGGGGCAGCAGTTCCTGGAGCCGGGGCTGAAGTACGGCGTGGAGGCCAAGGGCCTGGCGAGCAAGCTCGACCTGATCAGCCTCGGGCTGGCTCTGGTGCTCGGCACGGCGGGCCTGCCGCACATCCTCATCCGCTTCTACACCGTGCCGACCGCCAAGGTCGCCCGCAAGTCGGTCCTGTGGGGCATCGGCATCATCGGCGTGTTCTACCTGCTCACGCTGGTGCTGGGCTTCGGCGCCGCCGCCCTGGTCGGCAGCAAGGAGATCGCGGCCCAGAACGCGGCCGGCAACACCGCCGCTCCCCAGCTCGCGCTGAAGATCGGACAGCTGATCTTCGGTGACGTCGGGGGCACGATCCTGCTCGCGGTCATCGCCGCAGTGGCCTTCGCGACGATCCTCGCGGTGGTCGCGGGCCTGACGCTGGCCTCCTCGTCGAGCTTCGCCCACGACCTCTACGCGCACGTCTTCAAGCGGGGGAACACGACCGAGCAGCAGGAGATCAAGGTCGCGCGGATCGCCGCCTTCGCCATCGGCGCGGTCTCGATCATCCTCGGTATCTTCGCGCAGAACCTCAACGTGGCGTTCCTGGTCGCGCTGGCGTTCGCGGTCGCCGCGTCGGGCAACCTCCCCGCCATCCTCTACAGCCTGTTCTGGAAGAGGTTCAACACGGCGGGGGCGGTCTCGGCGATCTACGGCGGCCTGGCGTCGGCCCTGATCCTGGTGATCTTCTCGCCGGTCGTCTCGGGCGCGAAGACGTCGCTGTTCCCGACCGTGGACTTCCACTGGTTCCCGCTGGAGAACCCGGGCCTGGTCTCGATCCCGCTCGGCTTCCTCGCCGGGTACATCGGGACGGTGCTCAGCAAGGAGTTCAACGCGCAGAAGTACGCCGAGATCGAGGTCCGCTCGCTCACCGGCGCCGGCGCCGAGAAGGCCGTCTACCACTGAGACACGCGGCTCCCGGCGAACCCCCCTCACGCCGGGAGCCGTGGACGGCGGGGAACGGCTTCCCGAAACTGCCCGGTCGCGGGTCTCCCTCACCTCCAGAGGCCCCGCGACCGGGCCTCGCCGTCTCCACGGACCTCTTTGCGAGCCTGGCCGTTTCCACGGCTCCACCGTCCCTAGGCCGAGGCCTCGTCGAGCAGCCGGACCTCCTCGGGGGACAGCACCAGGTCAGCCGCCGCGACCAGCGCGGGAACCTGCTCGGGCACCCGGGCGCTGGCGATCGGCGCGGCGACGGTGGGCCTGGTCAGCAACCAGGCGAGCGCCACGGTCGCCGGCTCGACACCGTGCTCGGCGGCGACCTTGTCCAGGGCCTCCAGCACGCGGCGGCCCCGCTCGGTCTGGAGGTAGGGCGAGGCGCCGCCCGCCCGCGCCGAGTCGACGCTGAGGCCGGGCCGGTACTTCCCGGTCAGAAAACCCTTGGCGAGGGCGAAGTACGGCACGCTGGACAGGCCCTCGCGGGCGACCACCTCTTCGAGCCGCCCCTCGTACCTCTCGCGCTCCACGAGGTTGTAGTGCTGCTGGAGGGCGACGTACCTGGCGAGGCCCAGCCGGTCGGACACCGCCAGCGCCTCCTCCAGGCGGCCGGCCTCGTAGTTGGAGGCGCCGATGTGGCGCACCTTGCCCTCGCGGACCAGCTCGTCGAAGGCGGTGAGCGTCTCCTCCAGGGGAGTGCTCCGGTCGTCGGAGTGCGCGTAGTACAGGTCGATCCTGTCGGTGCGCAGCCGCCGCAGCGAGCCCTCGGCCGAGGTGCGGATGTTGGCCGCCGACAGGCCCTCGGCTCCGGGCTGCTGGCCGACCTTGGTGGCGACGACGAGGGAGTCGCGGTTGCCGCGCTCCGCCATCCACTCGCCGATGATCGTCTCGGACTCGCCGCCCTCGTTGCCGGGGATCCACGCCGAGTACGAGTCGGCGGTGTCGATGAAGTCGCCTCCCGCCTCGGCGTAGGCGTCGAGGACCGCGAAGGAGGTGTCACGGTCGGCCGTCCACCCGAAGACGTTGCCGCCCAGGCACAACGGGAAGACCGTGAGGTCCGTCTTATCAATATTTTTCATGATCTGAACCTATGTTGGTGATCGACAGCGCTTGCCGCGCGGGCGGCGTGCAGGTCGCTACCGCCCCGGACCTTCATCTTCCTCCCCGTCAGGCGGCGCATCTCGCCGGGCCCGCCGAGATCGTCGAGATCGTCGCGGGGAGGAGGGGTCAGGTGCGGCCGAGGAAGGCAAGGAGGCGGTCGAGGGGCCAGGTGTTGATGACGTCGCCCGGGGTCAGCCAGGCGCGCTGGGCGATGCCGACGCCGAAGCGCTGGTTGTCCAGGTGCGGCACGGCGTGGGAGTCGCTGTCGATGGAGAACTTCACGCCGTGGTGGCGCGCGAGCCGGGCGAGATCGGAGGGAAGGTCGGCGCGGTCGGGGTAGGCGTCGATCTCCATCGCGGTGCCCGTGCGCGCCGCCGCCGCGAAGACCGCCGCCCAGTCGGCGTCCACGGAGGGCCGCTTGCCGATCTTGCGGGTCGTGGGGTGGCCGATGATGTGGACGTCAGGGTTCTCGCACGCGGTGATGAACCGGCGGGTCATCTCGTCGCGTGACTGGGTGAAGTGCGAGTGCACGGACGCGACGCAGACGTCGAAGCCCGCAAGGACCTCGGCCGGCCAGTCGACGGTGCCGTCGGGCGCGATGTTGAGCTCGGTGCCGTGCAGCAGCCGCATGCCGGGATACGACGCCTGGAGCCGGTGCAGCCGCTCGCGCTGCTCCAGCGCCTTGTTGAGGGTCATGCGCTGCATGAACAGGTTGGGCGCGTGGTCGGTGACCGCGTAGTACGCGTACCCGCGCCCGGCCCCCGCCTCGACCATCTCCTCCAGCGTGGCGATGCCGTCGGTCAGGTCGGTGTGGGTGTGCAGGTCGCCCCTGAGGTCGGCGAGGGTCACCAGCTCGGGAAGCTCTCCGCGCAGGGCCGCCTCGATCTCGCCGCCGTCCTCTCGCAGCGGGGGCGGCACCCAGCGCATGCCGAGCGCCTCGTAGATCTCCTCCTCGGTCCTTCCTGCGATCACGGTCTCGCCCTCGAACAGGCCGTACTCCGACAGCTTCCAGCCGCGCTTCACGCACATCTCGCGCAGCCGTACGTTGTGCTCCTTGGAGCCGGTGAAGTACTGCATCGCCGCGCCCCACGACTCGGCCGGCACCAGGCGGAGATCGACCTGGAGGCCCTGCGTGGTGCGCACCGAGGTCTTCAGCCCGCCGCTCGCGATGACCTCCGCGACGTACGGCTGCCGCCTGAACTCCTCCATCAGCGTCGCCGGCCCGACGGCCAGGATGTCGATGTCGCCGACCGTGTCCTTCATGCGGCGCAGCGACCCGGCGTAGGCGATCCTCTCGGCGGGGAGCGAGGCGATGACGCGCTCGGCGAGGTCCATGGCGACGCCGAGGTGCACCCGCTCACCCGCCTGCTGGAGCTGCTCGATGCCCTTGAGGATGTTCTCCTCGCTCTTGGCCCCGAACCCGCGCAGCCCGGCGAGCCTGCCCGCGCGGATCGCCTCGGCCAGCGCCTCGGGGGAGGCGATGCCGAGCTCCTGGAAGAGGAAGACGGCCTTCTTCGGCCCGAGGGAGGGGATGCGCGTCAGCTTGCGCACGCCGTCGGGCACCTGGAGGCGCAGGTCGTCGAGCTGCCGGAAGCTCCCCCGCTGGAGGAACTCCTCCATCTTCTTCGCGATGGCCTCGCCCACGCCCGGCACCCTGCGGACGTCCACCTGCGAGATGTCCTCGGGAAAGCCCGCGATGGCCTTGGCGGCCTTCTGGTAACTGCGCACCCGGAAGGCGTCGCCGCCGTTCATCGCGAACAGCTCGGCATACTCCTCCAGCGCCGCCGCCGCTTCGTCGTTCGCCCGCCCCATGCCCTCAGCCTACCGAGGCCGCAGGACCGGGCCCGGCCGGAATACGGGTCGCCGCGGGGCTCGTCATCTCGGTGGCGTGACCCGAGACGGCGAGCCCCATGCGGTACTAGTGGGCCACCGGACGGTCCACGTACGGCTCGGCGAGGGAGGCGAGCTCCTTGTCGGACAGGGTGAGGCCCACGGCCGCGACCGCGTCGTCCAGGTGGCGCTCCTTGGTCGCCCCGACGATCGGCGCGTTCACGCCGGGCTGGGCGAGCAGCCAGGCCAGGCCCACCTGCGCGGGGGGGACGTCGCGCTCGGCGGCGATCTGGGCGACCCGGTCGAGGACCGCCGCGTCACCCGGCCCCCCGTACAGCGCGGTGATCCGCCCGTCGGAGCCCGCGCGGGTCGTGCTCTGGTCCTGCGAGCCCGCCCTGGCCACCAGGCCGCGCGCCAGCGGGCTCCACGGGATCAGCCCGACCCCCTGGTCCACGCAGAGCGGGACCATCTCGCGCTCCTCCTCTCTGTAGAGGAGGTTGTAGTGGTTCTGCATGGAGACGAACCTGGTCCAGCCGTTGACCTCGGCGACGTGCTGGGCCTTGGCGAACTGCCAGGCGTACATCGTGGAGGCGCCGATGTAGCGCGCCTTTCCGGACCGTACGACGTCGTGGAGGGCCTCCATCGTCTCCTCGATGGGGGTGTGGTCGTCCCAGCGGTGGATCTGGTAGAGGTCCACGTAGTCGGTGCCGAGGCGCCTCAGCGAGGCGTCGATCGCGGCGTGGATGTGCTTGCGCGACAGGCCGCTGTCGTTGACGGCCTGTCCCACGGGGAAGAAGACCTTGGTGGCGAGCACGTAGTCCTCGCGGTTGGGGAAGATCTTGCGGAGCAGCCGCCCGGTGACCTCCTCGCTGCTGCCGGCCGAGTAGACGTCGGCGGTGTCGAAGAAGGTCACCCCCGCCTCGGCGGCCCTGCGTACGAGGGGCTCGCTCTTCTCCTCGTCCAGCACCCAGTCCTGCCACTTGGCCGGGTCGCCGTAGCTCATCATCCCGAGGCAGATCCGGGACACCTTCATACCGGTGGTACCAAGCCTGATGTAGTCCATTTCAATACCTCCTGGTGGACATCCCATCACGAAGCCCGCCATCTCCGAGTACGGCCTGGGCGGCCGGGCGGCATGGCGGTGCGGACGGCGGCGCGGGGGAGTGTTAGAACGAGAACGCAAGGGCCTGCCGGCATTGCGCCCCGCCCTGATCATCCCCGGTCACGGCTCCCCCTTCCCTGGAGGCATCCGATCATGAGCGAACGTCAGGAAGCCCAGTCGGCCAGGTCGTCCTTCGGCCTCGGACTGCACCACGTGCAGCTCGCCCTGCCGCCGGGCGAGGAGGACGTGTGCCGCCGGTTCTACGTGGACGTACTGGGCATGACCGAGGTCGAGAAGCCCCCGGTGCTCGCCGCCCGCGGTGGCCTGTGGGTGCGCGCCGACGATCTGGAGATCCACCTGGGGGTCGAGGAGGACTTCCGCCCGGCGCGCAAGGCCCATCCGGGCATCCTCGTCACCGGCCTGGACGCGCTGGCCGAACGGCTCGCGGGCCTGGGCGTCAAGGTGACCTGGGACGACGGCTTCCCGGGCCACCGGCGGTTCTACGTCGCCGACTGCCACGAGAACCGCCTGGAGTTCCTCTCCCCCCGTACCGGTGGGACGCGGGCGCGACCCTTATGAGGCGGTGCGCTGAGGCGGTGCGCTGAGGCGCGGAGCGGCCCTTGTGAGGCGGTGCCGCTAGCGCACGGTCATGACGAATGCCACCTTCGTGGCGTTGAGGGACCCGGTCACGCGCCAGCAGCCCGGCCGGGAGAACAGGATGCCGGTGGGCTGGAATCCCGTCGGCGCGTATCCCGAGGGGACTTCGGCCGTCGCGGTTCCCGTGCCGCCGTCGACGCGGGTCGCGCTCAGCCTGAGGCGCCCCTCGGCCAGCCGCCACCAGCCGATCTTGAAGCTGTGGCCCTGCGGGCGCGGGTCTCCGGGGTACGCCGGGTCGGGCAGGAACGCCCACAGATCTTTCGCGCCGAACCAGCGGTCCTCCCCTGGCCGGCGCCTGACCTGCGACGGCGGATCGTCCTCCCGGTCAGAGGGCCGGGTGACGGCGCACTCCGTCTTTGACCCCGGCGGCGCGGTCTCCGGGCGTACGGGAGGCGGTGTGGTGCTTCCCGTGAGTGCGGTGCGGGGGCTTGCGGGGGCCGCTGCCTGGGAGGGCGTGCCGGCCGAGCAACCCGATACCAGGCCGCCGCACGCGCTCAGGACGACGGCAAGGCAGGCGGCCATCCGGACCCCCGCGTGCCAGGGTCTTCTCATCTGCGGCTACCTCCCGGTCTCCCCGAAACGCTTTCGTCGCCGCTAGTACCCCCGACCGTGCCCCGAAGGTTCCCGCCGGTACGACCGAGGAACGTGGTACCGGGTGCGGGGTCTCCATCAAGAACGTGGTGCCCGATGCGGCCGGGTCTCCGTTCGAGGACGTGGTGCCAGGCGCGGGGGCGCGGCGGCAGGGCCTTCGTTCACGAGCCCGGCCGGGCCGGTGGCCGCCAGGGGTCTCCGTTCAGGACCCGCTCCAGCGCCGCCGTGTACGGCCGCACGTCCAGGCCCTTCTTCAGTGCCCACGCGTCGTCGTGGTACGTGCGGAGGTGACGCGGACCGGCGTCGGCGATCAGGGTCACCACGCTGCCCCGGATGCCGTCGCGGCGCATTCGGTGGATCAGTTCGAAGGCGCCCCAGAGGTTCGTCCCGGTCGATCCGCCCACCGGCAGGCCGGTCATGGTACGCACGTGACGCGCCCCCGCCACGCTCGCGGCGTCAGGGACGGGCACCACCACGTCGACCAGCGAGGGCGTGAAGCCGGGTTCCATCCGGGGGCGTCCGACCCCCTCGATCCGGGAAGGCATGCCCGTCGCGTAGTCGTCCGCACCACTGGCCCAGCCGGGAAAGTAGGCGGAGTTCTCCGGGTCGGCCACGGCCAGCCTCGTCGTGAGTGCGTGCTCGCGGATATGACGCCCGAGCACCGTGCTGGTGGCGCCCGTGCCCGCCCCCACCACGACCCAGCGCGGCATGGCCTCACCGGCTTCGCCCACCGGCCTCGCGTCGTCGCGCGTCGCGACCTCGCTCGCTTCGCCGGACCCGCCCGCCTCCCTCAGCTGGGCGAACAACTCCCCGGCGAGGTCGCCGGAACGCCAGTCGGCGGCCCCGGCGGCGGAGAAATGGTCCATGTAGTAACCCCCGGTCTCCTCGGCCAGCCGGTGTGCCGCCTCGTAGATCGCCAGCGGGGGAGTGACGAACCGGCATCGGCCGCCCAGGTTCTCCACGGGAGCCGACCGCTCGGCGGAGGGTTCCCCGGGCATCACGGCGACGTAGGAAAGGCCGAGAAGACGGGCGAAGTACGCCTCCGCGACCGCCATGGCGCCGCCGGTGGCCTCGACGATCGTGCCGCCTTCGCGGATCAGGCCCGCCGCCACCCCGTGCGCGAACAGAGCGCGTGCCAGCCGGTGCTTGAGGCTTCCCGTCGGCTGCGCCGACTCGTCCTTCAGGTAGAGGGTGATGCCCCACTCGGTGGGCAGCGGGAGGGTCCGCAATGGTGTGCGACCCACCCGTGCCGATTCCCTCTCAAGCCGGCGGATCGCCTCGTCCGTCCACTCATCTGAAATGTCCGTGCTCACGGCGCCAAATTACTCGATCTTCAGTCGCCGGGCCGGGCACCGGCTTGTGCGTGCGGCCATCTCGGGGGGAGATGGTGCGGGTGCGACTCCAGCAACTATGCGAAACCTTGTTGCCTACTATTTGCGGATATTTCTACCTTCGGAGCATGTGCTTTCGGCGGCAGCGGGTCGCGCTCGGATCGAGCCGCGTGCCCGCGCGGTACAGGGAGGCCGGATGATCGTTTCCGGGGGCGCCTACGCGGACGAGCCGAGGGATCGGCGCCGGGTGAACCGCACGACAGTGGAGCGCGTACGTGCCGCCGTGGCCCTGATCATGGAAAGCGAGAGCCGTCGAAGGCGGGCCGAGGGCCTGATGCACTGCTGGCGGCTGAGTCGTGAGGACCTCGACGAGGCGGCACGTGCCCTCGGCACCCCACCGGTAACCGACGAGGAATGGAACGCCGTCCAAGACGGCCGAGGCATCCAGAACTGAGCCCCGGCCACCGGCAACGCGACCAGAACCCGCGGTCCGGTGGTACCCCGGCCATGTCTCGCGGTCCGGTGGTACCCCGGCCATGTCTGGCGGTCCGGCCGTGACGCGCGTGGCATGGCGGTCATGGCCGGCCGCGTGCCTGGAACGGGCAGGACCCGCGGCTCAGCGTAAGAGGGCGCGGACGCGGGTGACCTCGGCGTCCAGGTGCCCCGGGGAAGAAGCATCGCGCCCTGGGGGCGGTGGGCCGGGGGTGGGCGCGGGACTTGCGCCCGGCCGGTTGGGGAGCCAGGTGGCGGGGGCGACAAAGGTCACCTTGCGGTCGCGGGGCGGGCCGTAGCACAGCTCGCCGAGGTAGCTCAGCGGCTTGAGCAGCGCGCCCCACCCGGAGGTCAGGGCCTCGCGCAGGTGGGCGTCGCCGGTGACGTCGAGAACGGCCTCGACGAGCTCCTCGCGGGTCAGCGCCCGCCCCTCGGCCAGGGCCTTCGGCACCGAGTCGATGATGGCTTCGAGCTCGGCCGCGGTGACGCCGTGACCGCGATGCCAGGACCCCTTCTCCCAGTAACGCAGGGAGCCCATCACCGCGGAGTAGACGGGCAGCTCGTCGGAGGGCACCAGGTGGAGGGTGCCGCGCATCAGCCAGGTCTTCACGAGCGAGCGCTCGTGCCAGAGCGCCTGGTCGACCTCGCCCGCCCGCGGGGCGTGCCGGTGCACGGCCACCGCCAGCTCGGCGGAGGAGGCCACCTGGGCCTGGACGCCGCAGAGCCGCCGCACGACCGGCACCACGCCGGAGCCGGCGGGCGGCTCCACGAACTGCCGTCTGAGCCGCCACGCCAGCACCTGCGGCCAGCTCACCCCTGTCGTCACCGCCCCTTTCTACAGGGCGCCACCGACAGATTCCGCGCCCGCCGACGGAGATCCGAGTCCGGGAAGGGTGGTACGACCTCCCTACCGAGAGCGGAAGGCGGGCCGGAGAGGGTCAGAAGCGGTGCGGGCCGAAGCGGCAGGGTGCCGGGACGCCGTCGCGGGGGTCAGAAGTGGTAGGGGCCGAAGCGGCCCCAGGCCACGAGGGCGGAGAGGATCAGCAGGACGACGTTGAGGACCGCGCCCTGGACCTCGTTGCGCCGCACGTGGACCACGATCGCGCCGATCATGATCAGGGCGAGGCCGGTGGCGGCGAGCGGGGCGAGGACGGTGGCGATGCCCGTCACGGCGGGGAGGATCAGGCCGAGCGCGGCCAGGAACTCCAGTCCGCCGATGAGCTTCACCGTGCCGGCGGAGTAGTCGTCGACCCACCCCATGTTCGTGGCGAGCTTCTCCTTGGGCTGAGTGGTCTTCAGTACACCCGCCATGCCGAAGGCCAGGGCGAGAAGCACCTGAACTATCCACAGGAAGACGTTCACAGGGTCTCCTTCGAGGGCCGGGGAGTGAGGGGCATGCCGCACAGGTGAGCCCGGCCGTCACCACCTGAGGGAAGTAGAAGTGGCTCTGACCTGGTACGGAGTGCGTATCGGCAAGTCGAGGGCCACCTCGACTCGCGAGCGTAGCACAGAAGTCGAGGCGAGCCTCAAGTTCGTTACACTAGGGAGATGCCGTCCGACGAGCCCACGCCGACCAAGACCGCGCGGCCCCTGCGCCGCGACGCGCAACGCAACCGTGACGCCCTGGTGGACGCCGCCCGCACCATCTTCGCCTCGGAGGGGCTCGACGCCCCGCTGGAACAGATCGCCAGGCAGGCGGGTGTCGCCATCGGCACGCTCTACCGCAACTTCCCCACCCGCATGGACCTCGTCGAGGCGATATTCGTCGGCAAGCTGCGCACCTGGCTGGAGAGCGCGGAGCAGGCCCTGAGCATGGACGACGCGTGGCAGGCGTTCGCCTTCTACCTGGAGAAGCTGTGTGAGCTGCAGGCCCACGACCGGGGGTTCAACGACCTGGCGTCCATGCGCTTCCCCCACGCGGAGTGCATGGAGCGCACCCAGGCCCGCATCAACGAGCTGAGCCGCCGCATCGTCGAGCGGGCGCAGGGCGAGGGAGTGGTCAGGCCGGACGTCACGGTGGAGGACCTGGCGTTCGTGATCTGGGCCCACACCCGCATCAGCGAGGCGACGAGCGAGGTCAGCCCCACCGCCTGGCGGCGCCACCTCGGGCTGATGCTCGACGCGTTCCGCGCCGAGCGCGCCCATCCGCTCCCCGAGCCGCCCATGCGTCCCGAGCAGGTCTACCAGGCGATGGTGAGCCTCGGAGGCTCCAGCACCTGCACCGGCTGAGCCCCCCTGACGGGCCGCCTGCGCGCCGTTCCGTCAGGCGGTGGCCGCGCTCATGATCTCAGAGATCAGGGCGCCGGAGGTGACCTGCCTGAGGTACTCCGGCTGCCGCAGCTCGCCGCCCATGAAGGGGCGCGGGTTCCGGTGTACGGCTGGGCTCGGCTCGCCCGTGAGCGCGGCGAAGTGGATCTCGCTGACCCCGGTCTGCGCCACGATGCGCCCGATGTTCCGCTCGGTCACGCCTCCGCCCGGCATCACGATGACGCGGTCGCCCGCGTGCCGTACGAGCGAGGCGATCAGCGGAGCGCCCTCCAGCACCGACACCTCCTGGCCGGAGGTCAGCACGCGCCGCACGCCGAGGTCGACGAGCGTGTCGAGCGCCTCGTAGGGGTTCGCCGTCATGTCGAAGGCGCGGTGGAAGGTGACCGGCAGGCCGTCCGCCGCCGCGATGAGCCGCTCGCACACCGGCCGGTCCACCGTGCCCTGCGGCGTCAGCGCGCCGATGACCACACCGTGCGCCCCGGCGGCCCGTACCTCGGCCACGTCCCGCTCCATGGCGGCGACCTCGTGGGCGTCGAAGATGAAGTCGCCGCCCCTCGGCCGGATGATCACGTGGACGCGGATGCCGGACACCGCCGCGAGCGTCGCCGCCACCGTGCCGATGGTCGGCGTGATGCCGCCCTCGAACAGCGCCGCGCACAGCTCCACCCGGTGCGCGCCCGCCCGTTCGGCCGCGAGGGCCGCCTCGGTGCTGTCGACGCAGATCTCGTACGTGAGGCTCATGTGCTTCCTTGGAACATAGCTGGCGGATCTGACAGTGCCGGGTCAAAAGAGCGCAGGGTCGAAGAGCGCCGGCTGAAACAGTGGTGGGTCAGAGGGTGGCGCGGATTTCCCCGACGGGACGGCCGCCGCCGAGCACCGGGACCGTGGTGAACGCCTCGGCGCCGGTGACGTCGGCCCCGAGCGCGGCCAGCGCGGCCAGCGCGATCGCCGATGTCGCCCTCGGGCCGCCGTCGACGACCTTGACGGCCACCGCGTGCCCCTCGGCTGTCGCGGCGACGAGCACGCCCTCCGCGCCGCCCTTCACCAGCGAGCCCGGCAGGGCGCGCATCAGCTCGGTGTTCAGGTGACCGGTCCCCCCGACGTACTCGGGGAACGAGCGCATCGCGTCGGCCACCGCCCGTTCGGGCGTGTCGCGCGGGGCGGTCACGAGCGCCCGTACGCCCCGCGCGAGCCCCGCGAGCGACATGGCGAACAGCGGGGCGCCGCAGCCGTCGACGGCCGTGTGCGGGCTCTGCTCGCCGGACAGCCTCTGGACGGCCGAACGCACCCGCTCCTGCAGCGGGTGCGAGGGGGTGAGGTACGACGCGGTGTCCCAGCCCGACGCCGCGCAGGCCAGCAGCATCGCCGCGTGCTTGCCCGAGCAGTTCATGCGCGCCCTGGACCTGCCCTCGCCCGACCTGATCAGGGCGTGCCGCGCGGGCTCGTCCTCCGGCCAGTCGGCGGGGCAGCCCAGGGCGGAAAGGCCCAGGCCCGCCTCGTCCATCATGGCGCCGACGAGCGCGACGTGGAAGTCCTCCCCTGTGTGACTTCCCGCCGCGATCGCCAGGCGCGAGCCGTCGAGCGGCGCGCCGGAGGTGAGGCAGGCGAGGGCCTGGAACGGCTTGGCGGAGGAGCGGGGCAGCATCGGCTCCTCCACGGCGCCGCGTGAGAGCGCGAGGGCCCCGTCCGGCCCGAGGCCCGCGACGCTGCCGAAATGGACGCTCTCGGTGAAGCCGGAACGGACGACCTCGGCCAGACGGGCGTACATGCGGTCACCTTTCTCGAACATGTCAGGCATGGACTGCGGCCTCCGGGACCGCCGGGGGCCTGGCGCGGCGGCCCCCGCGCGCCTGCCGCGCCTCCAGCGTGCGGGCGAGCTTGGACAGCGACGCGTTGACCACCAGATAGATCAGCGCCACGACGATGTAGGTCTGAATCAGCAGGTGGTTGTAGTTGGCGAGCACCTTGCCGCTGTACAGCAGCTCGGCGTAGCTCACGACGAATCCCAGCGAGGTGTCCTTGAGCAGGCCGACCGACTGGCTGACGATGGACGGGAGCACGCGCCTTGCCGCCTGGGGCAGCACGATGGCCCGCATGGTCTGCCCCCGGGTGAGCCCGATGGCGAGCCCCGCCTCGGTCTGGCCGCGCTCGATCGACAGGATGCCCGCGCGGAAGATCCCGGCGAACGCCGCCGCGTTGGACACCGAGAGCGGCACCACGAGCTTCCAGAACAGCGGCAGGTCCACGCCGTACCTCGGCAGCGCGAACAGCACGACGTAGACGAGCAGCAGCGCCGGGATGGTGCGCACGACCTCGATGTACGCGGCCGACGCCCAGCGCACCGGGCGCCGTGGCGACAGCCGGCCGAGCGCGAGCAGCAGACCGCCTGCCATGGCGAGCGCGGCGGAGACCACGGCCGCCAGAGCGGTCGACCACAGCCCGTCGAGCAGGTAGCGCCACATCGGCCAGGTGGCGTACGGCTGCCACCGCGCCGCGTCGAGCTGCCCGTTCGCGGCGAACTGCCGTACGGCCAGGGCCACCAGGCCGAGCGCCGCCAGCGTGAAGACGATGGTGGCGGTGCGGACCCGGCGCCGCGCGCGCGGCCCCGGCTCGTCGAAGAGCAGGCGGCTCGGGGCGCTCCCTCGCGTCATCGGGCCACCGCCAGCTTCCGTTCGAGAACGCCGGTGGCGAGCCCGACCAGCGACGACAGCAGCATGTACGCCAGCCCGGCCCCGACGAAGATCGGGATGGGCTGTGCCTCGATGAGGTTCACCCGGTTGGCGGCGGCGGTCAGCTCGACCACGCCGACCGCCGCCGCCAGGGAGGTGTTCATCGTGAGCATGATGAAGATGTTGCCGAGCGGCTGGACGACCGTGCCGAGCGCCTGCGGCAGCACCACGTACCGCAGGGACCCGGTGAAGCCGAGCCCGAGCGCCCGGGCGGCCTCGCCCTGCCCGGCGGGGACCGAGTTGACCCCCGACCTCAGCGCCTCGGCCACGTAGGCGGCCTGGTACAGCGCGATCACCACCACCGCCGTCGTGAACAGTCCCGCCTGGACGCCGATCTCCGGCAGCCCGAAGACCGCCAGGATCAGCAGCACCAGCAGGGGGATGTTCTGCAGCGTCTCGACGTAGACCGTGCCGGCGGCGCGCAGCACGGGCACCGGGCTGACGCGGGCCGTCGCGACCAGGACGCCCACCACGGACGCGCCCGCGAACGCGAGCAGCGTGAGCCGCAGGGTGACGAGCAGGCCGTCCCACAGCGCCGGGAGGTTGCCGGACAGTGCGTCCATCGGGGAGGTCGGCCCTACGAGCCCGGGACCGAGCCGATGGCGGGCGGCGTGGGCGCCTCGCCCTGCACGACCGTGCCGATCGAGTTCTTCCACGCCTGCTGCCACAGGCCCGCGTCCTGCGACTTCTTCAGCCAGTCGTTGACGAACTTCTTCATCTGGTCGTCACCGTGCTTGAGGCCGATGCCGTACGGGTCGGTCGTGAACGGCTCGCCGACCACCTGCAGCTCGGGGTCGCTCTTGCCGTCGGCGACGAGCAGCGACTGGTCCTGCACGTAGGCGACGCCGCGGTCCTGCTTGAGCGCCTGGACGCACTCGGGGTCGCTGCCGAAGGTCACGATCTTGGCGTTGGGCGCGACCTTCTTGAGTGCCGGGATGGCCGGGGTGTTGGCGCCCGCGATGACCGTCTTGCCGTCCAGGTCCTCGGGCTTGGCGATCCCGGTCGTCCCCTTCTTGACCGCGACGGCGAGGCCGGAGGTGTAGTACGGCCCGGCGAAGGCGACCTGCTTGGCCCGCTCCGGCGTGATCGTGTAGGTCTGGAACACCACGTCGACGGTGCCGTTGGACAGCAGCGCCTCCCGCGTCTCCGAGGCGGCGTTCACGATCTTCACCTTGGGCGCGCCGATGATGTACTTCGCCAGCAGCTTGCCGAGGTCGGCGTCGAAGCCCTCCACCTGACCCGTCACCGGGTTCTGCTGGGAGAGCAGCGGCGCGTCGAGCGAACCGCCGACGATGAGCTCGCCGCGCTTCTTGATCTTCTCCATCGTCGACCCGGGCAGGATCTCGGAGGCCGCGGCGACGGGGGCGTTCGCGAAGGCGTCCGCGGCCGTCGCACCCCCGTCACCGGGAGCGCCGGGCGGCACGGCGGCCGAGCCGCCGCTTCCCGAGCAGGCGGCCGCCCCGGCCAGCGACACCACGGTCACCACGGTCAGCGCCGCGCGGCGCGAGCGTGACAGTGCGGCAGCGTGCACCATCACCAACTCCATTCTCGTCGTTTGCGATCGAACTTAATTCGGAATCGAAGTTTTACGGACGATAGAGGTCGATATCGGGCTAAGTCAACTGATTGCTGTACTAAGTCATGACGTGGTATGCATCTCCCTGTGTCAGGCAAAGGTGAGCTCCTCCGTCTCGTCGCCCTGGGCCATGCCGAGTCGCGCGCGGAACTCGCCCGGCATTCGGGCCTCGCCCCGTCGAGCGTGTCGCTGCGCGTCGAGGAGCTGATCGACGCGGGCCTGCTCCAGGAGGAGGGCGCGGGGCTGTCCAGAGGCGGCCGGCGTCCCCGGCGTCTCAGGCTCGCCCCCTGGGCCGGGCTGCTCGCCGTGGCCGACCTCGGCAGCCACCACGCCAGGCTCGGCCTGGTCGACCTGAGCGGCACGCCCCTGGCCGTCGTCGAGCACGCCTGCGACATAGGGGACGGGGCGCGGCCCACGCTCGACTGGCTCGTGACCCGGCTGGAGGAGCTCGTCGCGGCGCGGGGCGGCGGGCTCCCGGTGCGGGGGGTCGGCATCGGCGTTCCCGGCCCGGTCGACCCGTCCGACGGCACCGTCATCTCGCCCTCGCGCATGCCGGGCTGGAACGAGTACCCCGTCGGCGCGCACCTCGCCGATCGGTTCGGCGTCCCCATCCTGGTCGAGAACGACGCCAACCTGATGGCGGCGGGGGAGCATCTCGCCTGGCCGGGCTGCGAGAACCTCATGGTCCTCAAGGTCGGCACCGGCATCGGCTGCGGCATCATCGCCGGCGGGCGGCTGCACCGGGGGCGCGGGGCGGCGGGCGACATCAGCCACGTGCGCGTGCGCGCGGACAGGTCGGTGATGTGCTCGTGCGGCCACTCCGACTGCCTGGAGGCCTTCGCCAGCGGCGCCGCGCTGATGGCCGCCCTCGCCGAGCAGGGCATCGAGGTCGACCACCCCGCGCGCATCGCCGCCCTCGCGGCCGACGGCGTCCCGCAGGCCACCAACCTCGTACGCGGCGCGGGGCGGCTCATCGGCGACGTGCTCACCGCGCTCGTCAACTTCTTCAACCCCGACGCGGTGGTGATCGGGGGAAGCCTGTCGGCGGCCGAGCAGCTCGTCGCCGCCGTCAGGGGCGCGGTCTACGAGCGCTGCCTGCCCCTGGCCACCCGCGACCTCAAGATCGACGCGACGCGGGCCGGGCCGAACGCGGCCATTCTCGGCGCGGGCTCACTGCTGCGCGACGTCGTGCTCTCCGGCGGCTGGGTCGACGAGGCGACCGCCCGCGCCTGAGCCCCGGAAACGCGACCGGTCAGATCCAGTCCTTCTTGCGGAAGACGAGGTAGAGGATCGACGAGGCCACGATGATCAGAAGGCTGGAGGTCCAGAACCCGGCCGCGTGCGAGAAGCCGGGGAAGGGGATGTTCTGCCCGTAGAAGCCGGTGATCAGGGTGGGCACCGCGATGATCGCGGCCCAGCTCGTCACCCGCTTCATGATGTCGTTCATCCGGTAGCCCTGGAGGTTCAGGTGGGTCTCGTAGACGTTGCCCACCAGCTCGCGAAGCGACTCGGTCCACTCCGACACCCGCAGCACGTGGTCGTAGACGTCCTGGTAGTAGGGCGCCATCTCGGGCTCGACCACTCGCAGGTCGCGGCGGATGAGGCTGTTCACCACCTCGCGCATCGGCACCACGACGCGCCTGAACCGCACCGTGGTCCTGCGCAGGTCGAACATCTGGCGCTGCATGGCCCGCCCGTCGCCCGGGCGGTCGGTGAAAAGCTGGTCCTCCAGCTCCTCCACCTGGTCGTCGAGCGCCTGGGCGACGTCGAAGTGGCCGTCCACGACGTAGTCGAGCAGGGAGTGCAGGAGGAAGGAGACGCCGTGCCTGGCGAGCCCGCCCTCGGCGTCCCAGCGCGCCACCACGGCGTCGATGTCGCAGGTGTCGTCGGACCGGACCGTCACCAGGGCGTTCCTGGTGACGAAGACCGACACCTCGGTGAGGTCCAGGGGCCCGTCGCCCTCGCCCAGCCTGACGGCGTAGACGGTGAGGAACAGGTGACTCTCGTAGATGTCGAGCTTCGGCCTCTGGTGGGGGTGCAGCACGTCCTCGACGGCGAGGGGGTGCAGCCCGAGCTCCTCGCTGATGACGGCGAGCTTCTCAGGGGTGGGAGCAAGCAGGTCGAACCACACGGTCGCCGACGGATCCTTGATGTGCTCGGATACGTCGGCGATCGGGAAGCCCTCGGCCTCAAGGACGCCGTCGCGGTAGAGGCGGGTGCGGTCCATGTCGGCCAAGCCTAGTCGTGCCGTTCAGCGCCCATGACGGCGTTCCGGCGGCATGCCGGAGCGCAGGGCGTACACGATCAGCGCGAGCCCCAAGAGGATCTGCCCGCCGAGCACGATGCGGTTGACGTCGATGGCGGGCTCCCATGACACCTTGCCGTCCCTGATGACGTACGCGCCGACGGGGCCGGCCGTCGTGGCTCCGCCTCCGCCCGTGCCGCCGGAGATCCGTTCCTGCACGTGGCCGGTGCCGAACCCGCCCGCCGCGCGCACCGAGACCGCCGGGATGACCGTTGCGCCGTCCCTCTCGTACGGCTCCCCGTACACCCGCCGGGCGCCCGAAATGTGCTCGAAGAAGTCCCGCATCTCCATGCCGTCTCCGCTCATGATTCGTCGCGATGGACGCCATCATCCCCCAGGAGGCGCCGTCGCCAAGTCCGGACTCAGCGCCGTGCAAGTGGCCGGTCCTACAACGGAGACGTGAACCACACCAACGACAACTCTGCGATCATGGATGCGTACGACGTCCGGCGGGCCGTGGCAGAGGACGTGCCGGTCATCCATGAGCTGGTGTCCGCCTGTGACACCGAGGTCCTCGGCCACCCCGACATGACCGAGGACGACGTGGCTGACGGCCTCGCCGATCCGGGCTTCGACCTCGGCCGCGACGGCTGGCTGGTGTTCCGCCGCGACGGGGACCCGGCGCTGGTGGGCTGGGGCTACGCCTCGCGCCAGGGCGACGACGGCAACGTCGAGATCGAGATCCTCTCCCGCGACGCGGCGGTGACCCCCTGGCTGTGGGACACCGTCCTGCGGCGGGCCGGCGAGCTGGCCGCCGAGGCCGGGCACCCCCACGCGGTGGCCGACATCGGCGTCTACCGGCAGGACGACGCCAAGCGGGCGCTGGCCAAGGAGCACGGCTTCGAGGCCGCGACCGGCTTCCACCGGCTGAGGGCCGACCACGCCGAGGTGGACCCCGGGTCCCTCCCCGGTGTCACCGTGCGCGGGGCGGCCGGGTCCGAGGAGCTGACGCGGGCCGCCCACCGGATCCACCAGGAGGGCTTCGCCCAGCACTTCGGGTTCGTCCCCAAGGAGTACGACCGGTGGAGGGAGGACTTCGAGTCCTCCAGCACCCACGACTGGTCGCAGCTCCTCGTCGCCGAGGTGGACGGCGCTCCGGCGGCGATGCTGCTCGGGAGCGACATGTTCGTCAGCGATGAGAACTGCGGGTACGTCCGGATCCTGTCGGTGCTGCCGGAGTTCCGGGGCAGGGGCGTCGGCAAGCTGCTGCTGCGGCACGCCTTCGCCGGGGACGTGGCCCGGGGGAGGGCCGGCACGTACCTGCACGTGGACTCCGGCAACAGCTCCCCGGCGCTTGATCTGTACCTGTCGGTGGGCATGCGGCCGGTGCTCGCCATCGACGTCTGGCGCCGTACGATCTGACCGGTCCCGCTAGCGGCGGCTCGCCCCGGCCGCCGCCTCCCGGCGCAACCGCGCTCCACGACCACTGACCAGGTAAGCTCCCCGGCGAAGCGTCCGCGATGTCCGGTTTATCCGATCGTGACTTGACGCCGAATGTGTCCCGCGGGTTACATGTCCTCACCCCGTAAACGTTTTCAGAGTTCTCAGCCTCGTTCTCTGTAAACGTTTACCGTTTTCGACCACCGAGGTGACACGTGAGTGACGGGCCGACGATCACGACGATCGCCCAGCGCGCGGGAGTGTCCATCGCGTCGGTGTCACGGGTGCTCAACGGGCTGCCCACCAAGGCCGAGACCGAGCGCCGGGTGATGAGCGCAGCGCGCGAGCTCGGCTACGTGCCGAACTCGGTCGCGAGGTCGCTGAAGTCCAGGCGCAGCAACCAGGTGGGCTTCGCGATGGCCGACATAGGGAACCCGGTGTACCTCGCGATGATCCGCGAGATCCAGCCGGTGCTCAAGGCGGCCGGCTACCGGCTGGTGCTGCACTCCACGAACGTGGACGCCGCGGACGAGATCGACGTGCTGCGCGGCCTCGGGGAGCGGTACATCGACGGCCTCATCATGATCCCGCTGCGCGTGACCGGCGAGCACCTGAAGATGTTCGCCGCCGCCCGGGCGCCGATCGTGATCATCGGTTCCGTCCCCGAGGGCACCCCCGTCGACAACGTGCGTACCGACTCCCGCAAGGGCGTGCGGCTCGCCGTCGAGCACCTCCACCGGCTCGGCCGCAGGCGCATCGGCTTCGTGAACGGCCCGCTCGACACCGTCCCGGGCGCCGCCCGCTCGGCCGCCTACGCCGAGGCGCTCGCGGCGCTCGGCCTGCCGTACGACCCCGGCCTCGTGGAGGTGGGCGACTTCTACCGCCCGGAAGGCGCGAGTGCCGCCGCCCGCCTGATCGACCGCGTGCCCGACCTCGACGCGCTGCTGTGCGCCAACGACCTGATCGCGCTCGGGGCGCTCGATGTCCTGCGGCGCGAGCGGCGGCGGGTGCCCGAGGAGGTCGCCGTGGCGAGCATGGACGACACCGACCTCGCCACCGTCGCCTGGCCCCCGCTGACCAGCGTCTCGCTCGGCTCCGCCGAACGCGGCCGGGCGGCGGCCGAGCTCCTGCTCGACCGGCTCGCCCACGGCGACCGCGAGCCCCGCGTGGTCACCGTCGAGCCCCACCTGGTGATCCGCGCCTCGACCCTGGGGGAGGAGACCTCATGACCCTGACGGCCGAAAGGACGCGAAGGCCCGCCACGGGTCACCGCGGCAGGGAGAAGAGGGGCCGGCAGGGGCGCGAGACGCTGGTGCTCATGCTGCCGGCGCTCGTGCCGGTGCTGGTCTTCAGCGTCGGGCCGCTGCTGTACGGCATCTTCCTCGCCTTCACCGACGCGAGGTCGGGGCGCAACGCCGTGACGTCCTTCGTCGGGCTGGCGAACTTCGGCGACCTGATGGCCGACGCGGACTTCTGGGCGTCGTTCCGCATCGGCCTGATCTGGGCGGTCTCGGTGACCGTGCTGCAGTTCCTCGCCTCGCTCGGGCTGGCCCTGCTGCTCAACGAGGACCTGCGGTTCCGGGCGTTCGCGCGGGTGCTGGTGCTGGTGCCGTGGGCCATGCCGCCCGTCGTCGTCGGGCTGATGTGGCGGCTGGTCTACCACCCGAACGCCGGGATCCTCAACAGCGTGCTGCGCGACGTCGGCCTGCTCGACCACAACATCGACTGGCTCAACGACTTCTCCATCGCGCTCCCCGCCGTGATCGTCGTCGGCATCTGGACCGGCATGCCGCAGACGACCGTCGTGCTGCTCGCCGGGCTGCAGAACGTGCCCAAGGAGCTGTACGAGGCCGGCCACATGGACGGGGCCTCGTCCTTCCGCCGCTTCTGGAGCATCACGCTGCCGCAGCTCCGCCCGATCATCGTGACGATCACCTCCCTGGACTTCGTCTGGAACATCAACCAGTTCGGCCTGGTCTACGTCCTCACCCAGGGCGGGCCCGGCGGGCAGACCCGGCTGCCGATGCTCTTCGCCTACGAGGAGGCCTTCCGCTACGGCTTCTTCGGGTACGCGGCCACGCTCGGCGTCGCCTTCGTGATCGTCGTGCTGGCCGTGCTGGGCCTCTATATCTGGCGGCAGATGCGGGAGGCGAACTGACATGCGCAGGCCACTGCAGTACCTCGCCCTGCTGGGCTACGTCGTCTTCCTGGCCTTCCCCATGGTCTGGCTGCTGTCCACGGCGCTCAAGACGTCGCGGGAGATGGCGAGCCTGGTGCCCACGTGGATCCCGCGCCACCCGGTCCTGTCGAACTTCGCCGACGCGTTCGGCGAGCAGGACCTCGTCGGCAGCGCGCTGCGCAGCCTCGCGGTGGCCGTCGCCTGCTCGGTGCTGACCGTCGTGCTCGCGCTGCCCGCCTCGTACGCGATGGCCCGCTACCGATCGCT
The DNA here is from genome assembly GCF_049674955.1 of Sphaerisporangium viridialbum. GTDB lineage: Bacteria > Actinomycetota > Actinomycetes > Streptosporangiales > Streptosporangiaceae > Sphaerisporangium > Sphaerisporangium viridialbum. The sequence continues at coordinate 3,223,438 of NZ_CP187232.1, forward strand.
CGTCAGCAAGTTCGCGGTCGGGTGGGTGCTGGTCAGCCAGGTCTTCCCGTTCATCCTGATCATCATCCCGCTGTTCATGGTGCTGCGGCGGCTGGACCTGGTGAACACCCTGCCCGGCCTCACCGTCGTGCACGTGACGTTCGTGCTGCCGTTCGCGCTGTGGATGCTCCAGGGGTACGTGCGCGCGGTGCCGCGCGAGCTGGAGGAGGCCGCGGCGGTCGACGGCGCGGGCCGGATCCGCTCGCTGGTGAAGGTGGTCGCGCCGCTGCTCGCCCCCGGCGTGGTCGCCACGGCGCTGTTCGCCTTCATCTCCTCCTGGAACGAGTTCCTTTTCGCACTGGTCGTCCTCAAGGACCCCGACGTGGCGACCCTGCCACTGACCCTCGTCAAGTTCACCGGCGCGGAGGGGGTCGTACGTCTCGGCCCGCTCGCGGCGGCGTCGCTGCTCGCGACGATCCCGAGCCTGGTGTTCTTCGCGATCATCCAGCGGCGGCTCAGATCGGGCCTGATGGCCGGCGCGGTCAAGGGCTAGGTCCCGCGGAACCCCTCAAGCATGCTGCACCCCCTGATAGGAGAATCTCTTGCGTACCAGAACCGCACTCGCGGTGGCGGCGGCCGCGATGGTCGCGCTGACGGCCGGCTGCTCGTCCGGCGGAGACGCCGGCGGCGGCGACCAGCCCGCCAAGGCCGTGAACCTGAAGTTCCTGAGCCTCGCGTGGCAGAAGGAGTCCATCGCCGCGAACAAGCAGATCGTCGGCGAGTGGAACAAGGCCAACCCCGGCACCCAGGTCGAGTACGTCCAGGGGAGCTGGGACAACGTAAACGACCAGCTCGTCACCTCGTTCGAGGGCGGTGACCCGCCGGACGTCATCCACGACGACTCCCCGGCGCTGGCCGGCTTCGCCTCGCGCGGCTACCTCATGGACCTCACCGGCAAGCTCCCCGACGACCTGAAGAGCGACATCCCCCAGCCCGCCTGGGACACCGTGACCTTCGCCGACGGCAAGGGCGGCCAGGGTGTGTACGGCGTGCCGTTCCTGCAGGAGTCGCAGGTCATCATCGCCAACAAGAAGCTGCTCGACGCGGCGAAGGTGCGCATCCCGACCCCGGACAACCCCTGGACCTGGGACGAGTACGCCGAGATCTGCAAGAAGCTCACCAAGGACGGCGCCTTCGGGGTGGCCTGGCCGCTGAAGTCGCCGGTCAACAAGGTGCTCAACCTCGGCCTGAACTTCGGCGGCACCTTCTTCCAGACCGACGGCACCAAGGCCACGGTCAAGGTCGGCCCCGAGGAGCGCGAGGTCCTTCAGCGCATCCACGACCAGCTCTACAAGGACAAGTCGGCCGACCTGTCCACGCTCGGCATGGGCACCGCCGACCCGCTTCCCGGCTTCTACGCGGGCAAGTACGCCATGATCCCCGCAAGCGTCTACCTGCGCCAGCAGGTCGTGGAGCAGGCGCCGGCCGGCTTCGAGTGGATCACGCTCCCGCCGCTGAAGGGCACCACCTCCAACCAGGGCGCCGCCTCGCAGACCCTGTCGGTCGCGGCCGACAGCAAGTACCCCGACCAGGCGACGAAGTTCATCTCGTTCTTCCTGAACAGCGCCAACCAGGCCAAGCTCGCCAAGGGCGACTGGCTGCTCCCGACCAGCACCAAGGCCGCGAGCGACCCGTCGATGACGACCAAGGAGAACGGCTGGGACGTGGCGACGGCCTCGGCCAAGAACCTCGTGGTCGCCCCCTACCTGCGGGTGAACGGGTTCGACGAGTGGAAGAGCAAGGTGGCCACGCCCACCCTGCAGCAGTACTTCGCCAACAAGATCACCCTCGACCAGGCGGCCAAGGCGCTCGTCGAGGAGGGCGACAAGGTGCTGGAGCGGTACAGCAAATGAAGCTGACCCGCGCCCGGGGGTGCCTGCTCGGCCTGGCGGCCGGCGACGCCCTCGGGCGGCCCGCCGAGAACCTCGCCCCGGAGGAGATCGCCCGGCGCTGGGGCCGTCTCACCGAGATCGAGCCCGGCATGGGCGGCACCGACGACACCGAGTACACCATCTTCGCCTCCTCCCTGCTGTGCAGGTACGGCTCGGCCATGACCCCCGCCGACGTCGCCAGGGAGTACCGCGAGCAGATCATCCCGAACATCGAGGGACCGATGCGCGGTGCGGGGTTCTCCGAGCTCGGCGCCATCCAGGCGCTGCGCCGGGGCATCGAGCCGCCGCTGTCCGGCAGGTGGCACCAGCACGGCTGGTCCGACGGGCTCGCAATGCGCGCCGCGCCGTACGGCGTCTTCGCCGCCGGCGACCCGGTCGAGGCCGCCCGGCTCGTGGCGGTCGACGGGGTGGTGAGCAACAGCGGCGAGGGCGTGTACGGCGGCCAGGCGGTGGCGGCGGCGGTGGCCGTCGCCATGACCGGCGCCTCGCCTGGCGAGGTCGTCGAGGCCGGCATCGCGGCCGTCCCCGAGGATTCCTGGACCTCCCGCAACCTGCGTGCCGCTGTCGCGGCAGTGGCAACGGCATCGGCTGAGGCGCTGTACGAGGCCGTGGTCGTGCGCCACTACCCCTGGACGGACCTCGCGCCCGAGGCGGTCGCGCTCGCCTTCGCCGGGTACCTCATGGGCGCGGGCGAGGTCGAGGAGTCGGTGGTGTGCGCCGCCAACCTCGGCAGGGACGCCGACACCACGGCGGCGATCGCCGGCGCCCTCGCGGGGGCGGGGCGCGGCGAGGCCGCGGTGCCGGAACGGTGGGCCAGGGAGATCGGGCCGGTCACCGGGAGATGCCTTCCGGTCGTCGCCGGGTGCCACGTGCTCGACGTCGCCACCGAACTGGTGGCCGCGACCGGGGAACCGGCGTGACCGCGCGCCGGGCGACCGGCGTGACCGCGCGCCGGCCGGCCGGCGGGACCGCGCATCGGAGGACCGGCGTGACCGCGCACGAGGGCCGGCCGGCATGTTCGCGGCGCCGGCCCAAGGGATAGAGGAGAGACATGTCATCGGGGGACAGGATCCGCGGCGCCTTCATCGGCCTCGCGATCGGCGACGCGGCCGGCTGGCCGTCCGCACGGCACCGCTCCGCGCTGCTCGCGCCCTGGAGCAGGCGGCTCGGCAGGGAGCTCGACGGCTTCGCCGAGGAGCACCGGGTCACGACCCCGCCCGTGCCGTTCACGCTGAACCAGCCCGCCGAGCCGCTGGCGATCGGGCCGTCCGACGACGCCGAATGGCTCGCCTGGACCGCGCTCACCATCCACGAGGACCGCGCCGAGGCCTTCGGCAGGCTGGCCGGCCGGTCGGACCTGCGCGTGCGGATCTCCGTACGCTCGGCGCTGGACAACCTGGCGGCAGGGAAACCGCCACCGGCCAGCGGCCACGACAACCCGCACTTCTTCGACGACGCGGCGGCCGTGCGCGCCGTCGCCTTCGGGGCGATCGGGGCCGACCCGAGGGCCGACGCCTCGGTGACCAACGCGGAGGACGGCGTCCACGCGGCCATGGCCGTGGCGGCGGCGGTCGCCGAGCTGGTGGCGGGCGGGCCGATGGCCTCGGCGATCGAGGCGGCGCTGGCCGAGCTGCCCGAGGACACCGCGATCGGCCACGCGACGCGTACGGCGCTCGCGGTGGCGCGGGAGGCGGGCGACCCCTTCGCGGCGGTCCCGGCCCTGGACGCGGCCCTGCTCGACCACGTCTACAGCTACGGCGTCGCGGCCTCGCAGACGGTCGCGGTGGCGCTGGCGCTCGCGGAGGTGTCCGGGGGCGCGCTCGCCGCGGCCGTGCCCGCCGCCGCGTGCCTGCCCTCGCTCGCCGACTCCGCCCCGGCCCTGACCGGGGCGCTCACCGGAGCCTTCACCGGGTATGAGGCGCTTCCGGAGGGCTGGCGGACCGCGGCGCGCACGCTGACGGGCTGCGGGCTGCCCGACCTGGCAGGAACGGATCTCATCGACATCGCTGGAGGACTCTCATGACGCCGCAGGACGATCCGCTGACCGACCTGCTGACCGACAAGGCCGTCGGGTGCGTGACGGGCGCGGCGGTCGGCGACGCGCTCGGCGGCGCCACCGAGGGCTGGACGCCCGAGCAGATCCAGGAGCGCTACGAGGGGTACGTGACGGGCATCGTCCCGCCGTACTTCGAGGACTGGCGCAACGCCCGCCCCATCGCTCCATACCACAAGGGCGACGGCCACGTCACCGACGACACCCTCATGACCCACGCCCTCATCCGCGTGTACGAGAAGGCCGGGCGGCACCTGGACGCGTACGCGGCGGCCGAGCACCTGGTGCCCGAGATGATGGGCGAGAAGCGCTGGATCCCCGAGCTGGAGACCGAGGCGCTGCCGCTGCAGCGGGTCTTCCTCGCCGAGAAGTGGCTGGTCCTGCGCCTGCACTACGGCCATGTCGACCCGCGCGAGGCGGGCGTCGGCAACATCGTCAACTGCGGCGCCGCCATGTACATGGCGCCGGTCGGCATCGTGAACGCGGCCAACCCCGACGCGGCGTACGCCGAGGCCATCGACCTGGCGGGCGCCCACCAGTCCAGCTACGGCCGGGAGGCCGCCGGGGTGCTCGCCGCCGCCGTCGCCGAGGCCATGCGCCCGGGCGCGACCGCGGACTCTGTGGTCGCCACCTGCCTGCGACTGGCACGGGACGGCACGCGGGCCGCCATCGAGGCCGTCTGCGAGCGGGCGCGGGGCCTTCGCCACTGGGAGGGGTCCTTCGGTGCGCTGCGCGAGGCCGTCGCGCCCTACGACACCGTCGCGGAGACCTACCGCGACCAGGGACTCGGCGCCCGCAGGCCGAGCCGCCTGCACAGCATCGAGGAGCTGCCGCTGGCCCTCGCCTTCCTGCTGATCGCCGGGGGCGACTACCGCGACACCATCCTCGGGGGCGTCAACTACGGGCGCGACGCCGACTCGATCGCGAGCATGGGCGGGGCGATCGCCGGGGCGCTCTCGGGAGCAAAGGCCGTGCCGCCGGAGTGGCTCGACCCGGTGACCGAGGCCAGCAGGATCGACCTGGTGGCTCCCGGGGTGTCCATCGCCGAGGTGGCGCGCCGCGTCCACGCCACCGACCTCGCCGCCCGCCGCGCCCACGAGACCGCGTTCACCTCCCTCACCTGGGACACCACCAAGGCCCCTTCATCATGACCGGACCGTCCTCCACCCGGGGGTTGATCCGGCTCACCTGGGTTCAACCCGAGGACCTGCTGGGGCACGAGCTGCGCCAGGCAGCCGAGGACGGGCGTTCGGCCGAGGTGGAGGCCATCGCGGCCCGGTGGCACGCGGCGGGAGGGCACGACGCGCCGCCGCGTGCCGGAGCCTCCCCCGAGCCGCCGGCACCGGAGCTGCGCGAGCTGGCGGCCCGGCTGCTCGACGAACTGGCGGCGATCCCGTCTCCGCTTCCCGAGCCCTCTGACCTGGCCGCGATCGTGGCGAGTGCCCCCGGAGGCATGGGCACCGGTACCGGCAACGGACGCGGCGCGCTCCGTGAACGGCTGCTCGGGGCGTGGCTCGGGCGGGCGGCCGGGTGCGTGCTGGGCAAGCCGGTGGAGAAGATCCCCCGCGAGGGCATCAGGGAGATCGCGGAGGCCACCGGCAACTGGCCCGTCCGCCGCTGGTTCACCGCCATCGGCCTCCCGGACGACGTGGCGGCCCGCTGGCCGTGGAACAGGCGCAGCGCCGTCAACTCCCTGGCCGAGAACATCGACGGCGTGCCCGAGGACGACGACCTCAACTTCCCGCTGCTCGCACTGTCCCTGCTGGAGCGCTTCGGCCGGGACTTCACCACCGCGGACGTCGCCACGATGTGGCTGGACGAGCTGCCCGCCGGCCGCGTGTTCACGGCGGAACGGGTGGCGTACCGCAACCTGCTCGACGGAGTGGAGCCGCCGGGAACGGCCAGCAGGCGCAACCCGTTCAGGGAGTGGATCGGCGCCCTGATCAGGGCGGACGTGTACGGCTGGGCCAACCCGGGCGACCCGCGCGCCGCCGCGGAGTTCGCCTGGCGGGACGCCCGCCTCAGCCACACCGCCAACGGGATCTACGGCGCGATGATGGTCGCGGCCATGTGCGCGCGGTCTCTCGTCGCCTCCTCGGTCGAGGAGGTCGTCGCGGCGGGGCTGTCCGTCGTCCCCGCGGAGTCGCGGCTGGCGCGGGCCGTACGGGAGGCCGTCGCCGACGCGGCGTCCGAGCCGGACTTCGAGCGGGTCGTGGACCGGCTGTACGAGCGCCACGGCGACCTGCACTGGGTCCACACGATCAACAACGCGGCGCTCGTCGCGGCGGCGCTCATCCATGGGCGCGGTGACTTCACGGCCTCGATCGCCGGGGCGGTCGCGGCGGGCTGGGACACCGACTCGGCGGGGGCCACGGTCGGGTCGATCATGGGCGGGCTGCTCGGCGCGTCCCAGATCCCCGCGGAGTGGGCGCTGAAGAACCGGCTGGCCAGCAGCATGAGAGGCTTCGACGGCATCGGCTTCGACGAGCTCACCCGGCGCACCCTGGCGGTCACCGCTCCGTGACCCGCGACACGACGCACCCCGAAGCCGCCGTCCCGGCGGCGGGGAAGGCCGGTCACCACCGGGACACGGCGTCATGACGCCGCCATCCCGGTGGTCGCGGGCGGGCGGTCACCGCCGGGGTGACGGCATGCGAGAGGAAAGACCATGATCTCGGTTTTCGGCAGCGCCAACATGGACCTGGTCGCCTACACCGCGACCGCCCCCAAACGCGGCGAAACGGTGACCGGCCGGACGTTCAGCACGGTTCCCGGCGGAAAGGGTGCCAACCAGGCCATCGCCGCGGCCCGCGCGGGCGCGGAGGTCGCGTTCGTCGGCGCGGTGGGCGACGACGCCTTCGGGCCGGTCATGCGCGAGACGCTGGAGTCGGCGGGCGTCGACGTGCGCCGCCTGCGGGTCGTGCCGGGCTCCTCGGGCATCGCCCACATCGTCGTGGACGACGAGGGCGGCAACTCCATCATCGTGATCCCCGGCGCCAACGGCACCGTGACGGGCGTCTCGCCGGAGGACCTCGCCGTCATCGCCCGGTCCGACGCGCTGCTGCTCCAGCTCGAACTGCCCATGGAGGCCGTGGTCGCGGCGGCCCGCCAGGCCGGGGTCCCGGTGATCCTCACCCCCGCCCCCGCGCGGGAGCTGCCGCGCGAGCTGCTCGACGCGGTCGGCCTGATCGTGCCCAACGAGCACGAGGCCGAGGCCATCACCGGCCTCGCCGACCCCGGCGAGGCGCTCGAAGCGCTGCTGGACCTCGTCCCCGAGGCCGTGATCACCCTGGGCGGGGAGGGCGCGCTGTACGGCTCGCGCGCGGGCGAGCGGCTGCGCGTGCCCGCCGTACCGGTGAAGGCGGTCGACACCACGGCGGCGGGGGACACCTTCGTCGGCGCGCTGGCCGTGGCACGGGCCGAGGGCAGGCCGCAGGCGGCGGCCCTGCGGTTCGCCGCCACGGCGGCGGCCCTCTCGGTCCAGCGCGAGGGCGCGAGCACGTCGATGCCCACCCGCGCCGAGATCGACGCGGCACTGTGATGGAGGTACACCGATGAAAGCCCTCGAAGGCGTCCGTGTCCTGGACCTCGCGACGCTGTTCGCCGGGCCGATGGCGGCGATGCTGCTCGGTGACTTCGGCGCCGAGGTCGTCAAGGTCGAGCATCCGGCCAAGCCCGATCCCTCGCGAGGGCACGGGCCCGGCGGCCTGTGGTGGAAGATGCTCGGCCGCAACAAGCGGGCCATGACCCTCAACCTGTCCACGGCCGAGGGTCAGGACCTGCTCCTCGCGCTGGTGCGCGACGCCGACGTGGTCATCGAGAACTTCAGGCCGGGCACGCTGGAGCGCTGGAACCTCTCCTACGACCGGCTCCGCGAGGCCAACCCGCGCCTGGTGCTCGCCCGCGTCACCGGCTTCGGCCAGTTCGGGCCGTACGCCAAGCGGCCAGGATTCGGCACGCTCGCCGAGGCGATGAGCGGGTTCGCCGCGATGACCGGCGAGCCGGACGGCCCGCCGACCCTGCCGCCGTTCGGCCTGGCCGACGGCATCTGCGCCCTCGCGACCGCCTACGCCGTGATGGCGGCGCTTCGCGCGCGTGAAACCACCGGCGCGGGGCAGGTGGTCGACATGTCGATCATCGAGCCTATTCTGACCGTGCTCGGGGCCCAGCCGACGATCTACGACCAGCTCGCGATCGTGCCGCCGCGCACCGGCAACCGTTCGGTGAACAACGCGCCGCGCAACACCTACCGGTGCGCGGACGGCTCCTGGGTGGCGGTGTCCACCTCGGCGCAGAACATCGCCGAGCGGGTCATGCGACTGGTGGGCAGGCCCGAGTACATCGCCGAGCCGTGGTTCGCCACCGGGGCGGGGCGGGTCGAGCACGCCGCCGAGCTGGACGAGTCCGTCGCCGCGTGGGTCGCCGCGCGCACCCGCGACGAGGTGCTCGCCGCGTTCGAGGAGGCGCAGGCCGCGGTCGCGCCGATCTACGACGTGCGCGACGTGCTGGCCGATCCGCAGCTCGCCGCGCTGGACGCCGTCACCACCGTGGAGGACCCCGAGCTCGGGCCGCTGCGGATGCAGAACGTCATGTTCCGGCTGTCGGACACCCCCGGCGAGATCCGCTGGACCGGCCGCCCCCACGGCGCCGACACCACCGGCCTGCTGTCGGAGCTGGGCCTCTCGCCCTCCGACATCGAAGCCCTGCGCCAGAAGGGAGTGGTCTGATGACGTACGCGACACCGGCCACCCCACAGACGCCCGCGAGAGGAGCCGGGTCGTGCTGACCTTCCTGTACGCGCCCGCCGACCGGCCGGCGCTCGTGGCCAAGGCGCTCGCCGGGACCGCCGACGTGGTGATCGTCGACCTGGAGGACGCCGTCGCGGCGGACGCCAAGAGCCAGGCCAGGGCCGAGGTCGTTGGGCTGCTCGCCTCCCCTCAGCTGCGCGTCCAGATCAGGATCAACGACGTGCGCACCGCCTGCGGCCAGGCGGACCTGCGGGCCATCGGGCCACTGTGCTCGGGCATGGCCGGCATCCGGGTGCCGAAGGTCGAGTCGGCCGTCGACATCCGTGAGGTGGCCAAGGCCGTGCCGGGCGTCGCGCTGCACCCGCTCATCGAGTCGGCCCTCGGCCTCGAACGGGCCTACGAGATCGCCTCGGCCGACCCGGCGGTGGCGAGCATCGGCCTGGGGGAGGCCGACCTGCGCGCGGACCTGGGCGTCAGCGACGAGGCGGGGCTGGCCTGGGCGCGGTCGCGGCTCGTGGTCGCCGCCCGCGCGGCCGGGCTGCCCGCGCCCGTCCAGTCGGTCTACACCGACTTCCGCGACCTGGAGGGCCTGGCCGAGTCGTGCCGCGTCGGCCGGTCGATGGGCTTCCGCGGCCGGGCCGCCATCCACCCGGCACAGCTCCCGGTCATCGAGGCCGCCTACCGCCCGACGGAGGAGGAGGTCACGGCCGCCAATGAGGTCGTGGCGGCGGCAGGGGTCGGCGCGGTGGCCCTCCCCGACGGCCGCTTCGTCGACGAGGCCGTCGTCCGCCAGGCCAGAAGCGTCCTCACCGACGCCGTCCGCACCCCGGCCACCACCCCGACCATGACGCCCTAGCCGGCTCCGCTCTGCTGTCGGGGGATGTCGAGCAAAAATGGCCCCGCGAGACTCTGCCCCCGCGTCCTGCTGCGCTTACCTGGACATCCACTGATCGGCCTATGGTGACGACCATGAGCCCGCATCCCTCCGGCGAGGACCTGCCCGCCGTGGTTTCCGAAGGTGAACCGTTTCCCCAGCGGAAAGAAATGTTCGATCTCGCCGACTACGTTCGGCGCACCAAAGGTGGCCCCTGCTTCATCTGCGCCATCCTGGCGGGCGCTCGCGGCTACGACCTCGAGCAGATCGTCTTCGAGGACGAGCGGCACATCGCCTTCCTGGACCGCTACCCCACGATGCCCGGCAAGGTCCTGGTGGCTCCCAAAGCCCACGTCGAGCACGTCGTCCGAGACCTCGACGAGGACACCTACCTGCGGCTCATGCGGACGGTCCGCCGGATCGCCCTGGCGGTCGAGGCAGTCGTCCCCTCCGAACGCACCTACCTGCTCTCGCTGGGCAGCCAGCAGGGCAATACCCACCTGCACTGGCACATCGCTCCCTTGCCGCCGGGAACTCCTTATGAGCAGCAGCAGTATCACGCCCTGATGACCGAGAACGGAGTGATCCCCTGGTCGGCGCGGCAGGCCCTCGAGCTCGCCGACCGCCTCCGCGCGGCCCTTGCCGAGATCAGCGAAGGCGAGTGACCAGAGTAGGAGCAGGAGCCCTACACAGGTTGAATTCGTAGAGTCGGTCATGGGTTTGCCAGGCTGTCGAGGGTGAGTCCGGTCTCGGCTGGACTCTCCCGCTGTGGGAGGCCTCATGCTACTTCCAGCGGTCCCCAGTGGTTGATCATGAAGGTATCAGGGATGGGGACGGTGTGACCGTTCGCCGCGTCAGCATGAGGAGAGCGACGCATGACCATCGTGAAGGACATCGAGGCCCGCGGCATGCACCACTGCGAGACGACGGCGCTGGGGGTGCTGTTGCGGCATGAGGGACTTGATCTGTCCGAGCCCATGCTGTTCGGGCTGGGCTCGGGCCTGTCCTTCATCTATTGGGACAGCAAGGGCATGGCGTTCCCCTTTCTCGGAGGCCGCGTCAAGCCTTTCGACCTCACCAGGAACCTCGCCGCCAGGCTGGGACTGACGTTGATGGCCGAGGAGACCACCTCACCGCGCAAGGCGTGGGAGAACGTGGCCGCCCCCATCGACGCCGGTCGGCCGGTCGGCCTTCAGCTCGACTGCTACCACCTGGACTATTTCCGGTCCAAGGTGCACTTCGGCGGTCATGTCGTCGCCATGTACGGCTACGACGAGCACGACGTCTACCTGGTGGACACCGACCAGCAGGGAGGAGCGGTGCGCGCCAGCCGGGCCGGCCTCGCCATGGCGCGGGCCGAACGCGGCCCGATGACCGCCAGGAACCGATCCTTCACCATCACCCTGCCGGCTCACCCGCTTTCCTGGCAGGACCAGATCATCCCCGCCATCAAGGACTGCGCCGACGCCTTCCTCGCCGCTCCCATCGCGAACCTGGGCCACCGCGGCATCGAGAAAGCCGGCAAACAGGTGCCCAGATGGCTGCTACGCGCCGGCGAGCCGCAGCAGGACCTGCCGCGGGCCGCCCTCCTCATGGAGAAGGGCGGCACCGGCGGTGCCCTGTTTCGCGCCCTCTATCGCGACTTCCTCGACGAGTGCGCCGGGCTGATCGACGACGGCAACCTCCGCGCCGGTCACAGGCTGTACGCCGAGGCCGCCGTCCTGTGGACGGACGTGTCCACCTTGATCGCGAAGGCTGGAGAGAGCGGCGACGCGGGGTACCTCGAGCGGGCCGGCGTCATCCTCCACGATCTTTCGCGCATCGAGAAGGACGCCATGCAGGTGCTGCGTCAGTTGTAGCTCAAGGGAAGCCGGCCCGGGTCGTTGGCGATCACGCGTGGATCGTGGTGAAGGCCAGGAGGGGGGTGGCGGTCCGCGGCGGATCCTCGAGTATGGGCGTGTGTCCGAGACCGGGCAGCAAGACGATTTTCGCGCCCGGAACGGTGCGGTAGTCGGCGGCGGATGAGGATCGCCATCTGCGGTCGTCCTCGCCGAAGATCACCAGTAGCGGCTTGCCCAGGACCATCAGCCGATCCGGGAGCGCCTGCCGCACCAGGTAGTCGCGGGTGGCCTGCATCGTCGTGGTGAGCGTGTGGTAGGTCATAGCGCGTACCTCGCCCAGGAGCTCTTGTGGGATCTGGTAGCCCGCGCGGCTGAAACCGGTGCTCGCGAACTGGCGGAGCTGCTTGTCGGTCGGCGGCCACTGCGAGGGTCCGATCGCGGCGGACTCCGGTGCGATGAAGGCGTCCAGGCTGGGTCCGGTGTTGATGAGCGCGAGCGCGGTCACCAGGTCGGGGCGCTGTTCGGCGAGGGCGGTGGCGACCGCGCCGCCGCTGGAATGGCCGACGACTATGGCGTGCTTGACGCCGAGCCGGTCCAGTGCCGCGTCGATCCTGCGTGCCTGGTCCGGGAGCGCGTAGCTGGGGCCGGCCGGTTTGGCTGACCGGCCGTGCCCGAGCAGGTCGATCCGGATGACGCGATGGGATCCGGTCAGCAGCGGAACCAGCGAGTCCCACGATCGGGTCGAGGAGGCGGACCCGTGGATGAGCAGGAGTGCGGGGGCGTCGCGGGGGCCGTCCTGGCACACGTAGATGTCGCCGTCGTCCAGGGGCAGGGTCGAATCCTCAGTGGCCTCGGTGTCGCCATTCATGTGCGGACGGCCGTCAGAAACAGTCATGAGCCCACTGTCGCCGCCGGTACGCGCCGGCGGATTGGACAAATGTTCCCCTCCCTCGGCTCGCTAGCATGGGATGGTGCGGACGTTCGTGCACGGTGCGGCTGTGTGGGAGGTCGCGTGCCCCCAGCGGCCCAGCCGGGTGGCCGGTGTCACCATGGCCGGGTTCGGTGTCCGTGACCTGGACGCGCTCCGGATGGTCCCGCACCCGGCCGTGACGCTGCTTCTGGAGTTCGGCACCGGTTCGCCCGTCGTGGACGATGTCGCCGGGCGGCAGCAGCGGGGAAGTGTCGTCGCCGGGCCCGGGGTCGGGTCCGGAGGCGCGGTCTGGGCGCGGGGTGAGAACGTCGAGTGTGTGCAGGTGCGCCTGTCCCCGGTGATCGCACGCGCGGTTCTGGGCGCCTCCCCCGCCGAACTCGACGGCGCCGTGGTGGCCCTCGACGACCTGTGGGGCCGGGAGGCGTCATGGATCCGTGAGCGACTGTGCGATGTCTCGTCGTGGCAGGATCGCTTCGCGTTGACGGACGCGCTGCTCGCCCGCCGGCATGAGGCGGGGTCGCCGGTGGACCCGGAGGTGGCCTGGGCCTGGGACCGGATCATCGTCAGCCGCGGCCTGGTCCGGGTCGACGGACTGGCGAGGGAGGTCGGATGGAGCCGTAAGCGCCTGTGGTCCCGGTTCCGCTCGCAGCTCGGCCTGCAGCCCAAGCGCGCCATGAAGCTGGTCCGCTTCGACCATGCCGCCCACCGCCTGGTCGCGGGTGAAGGCGCGGCCCGAGTCGCGGCCGACGCCGGCTACGCCGACCAGTCCCACCTGCATCGGGACGTCGTGGCGTTCACCGGAGTGACCCCCGCGACCGTGGCCGCCGAGCCGTTTCTGGCGGTTGACGACATCGCATGGCCCAGCCACCAGACACCCGCCAAGCCTCACGTCTCCAGGGATCTCGGTTCGGTCGCCGGCCGGAGGTGAGACGGCCACCGCTGTGATCATGAGCATGTGCAGAAAGAACATGACCGGCGGCGGTCGTGAGCGTATCCGAGATCGAGCACCAGCCTCGCCACTCCTGGAACCATCACCTGCACTGGTCACGCGATCCTGGGCTTCGCCACCGGTGTGGTCAACGTCTGGCTCGTGGTGCGGCAGAACATCTGGAACTGGCCTGTCGGCATCGCCAACGTGGCCCTGCTCGGCCTGATCTTCGTGGACGGCGGGCTGTATGCGGACGCCGGGCTGCAGGTGGTGTACGTCGTGCTCCAGGCCTGGGGCTGGTGGCAGTGGCTCTACGGCGGGCGCGACCGCACCCGGCTGGTCGTGCACCGCACGTCACCGGCCGAGTGGGCCGCGCTCGCCGTCGCCGGGGTCGCCCTGACCGGCCTGCTGACGTGGCTGCTGAGCGCCCGGACCGACTCGAACGTGCCCTTCTGGGACGCGCTGACCACGGCGATCTCGCTAGCGGCGACCTACGGTCAGAGCCGTAAGCTGCTGGAGTCCTGGTGGCTGTGGATCGCCGCCGACCTGGTCTACATCCCGCTGTACGCCTACAAGGGCCTGTATCTGACCAGCGGGCTCTACGTCGTCTTCCTGGGGCTGTGCGTGGCGGGGCTGCTGGCGTGGCGGCGCGACCGGTTCGGCCGGACGGCCGCAACGCTGGAGACGGCGGCATGACGTTCCGGCACGGCCTGGTCATCGGCAAGTTCTATCCACCGCACGCCGGTCACCACCATCTGGTCGACACCGCGGCGGCGGCGTGCGAGCGCCTGACGGTGGTGGTCGCGGCGTCCACCGTCGAGAGCATCCCTCTGGTGTCGCGCGCGGGCTGGCTGCGGGAGCGGCACCCGCAGCCGCACGTGGAGATCGTCCCGGTGCTCGACGACGCCGACATCGACTTCGAGTCGGACGCCGTCTGGCGCGAACACGTGGACGCCTTCCGCGCCGGGTTGGCGGCACTACCGGGAACGGGCGCCGGGGCGCTCGACGTGCCGCCGGTCGACGCGGTGTTCAGCTCGGAGGACTACGGCCCCGAGCTGGCCCGCCGCTTCTCCGCGGCGCACGTGCCGGTCGACCCCTCTCGCGGTCGCTTCCCCGTGAGCGGCACCGCCGTACGTGCCGATCCCGTGGCCTGCTGGGAGTGGCTGTCCCCGGCCGTGCGGGCCTACCTGGCCAGGCGGGTGGTGGTCGTCGGGGCGGAGTCCTCGGGGACCACGACGCTCGCCCGCGCCCTGGCCGCGCGCTACGCGGCACGCGGCGGGGTGTGGGCGGCCACGCGCTGGGTGCCCGAGTACGGCCGCCTCTACTGCGAGGAGAAGCTGGCCGCCGCCCGGCGCCTGGACCGCCACCGGGATGACCTGTGGATCGGCGACCTTCCCTGGTCCTCGGAGGAGTTCACGCTGATAGCCGAGCGTCACCTCGCGCTGGAGGACGCCGCCGCCCGGTCCGGCTCGCCGCTGCTGGTCTGCGACACCGACGCCTTCGCCACGTCCCTCTGGCATGAGCGCTATCTCGGCGCGGCCTCCCCCGACGTCGAGCGTGTCCACCGCCGGAGCCGCCACGACCTGTGGATCCTCACCGGCACGGCGGGCGTGCCGTTCGAACAGGACGGCTGGCGTGACGGCGAGTCCATCCGCGAATGGATGTCCGGCCGGTTCCGCGAGGAGCTCGACCGGCGCGGCCTCCCGTACGTCGTCGTGGCGGGCTCACCCGAGGACCGTCTCGCCGCCGCGGCCGACGCCGTCGACGCCGTGCTGGCCAAGGGCTGGGCCTTCGCCGATCCGCTGTGACGTGACCGGACCACGGTTCGGGGGCCGAGGTGCGGCGAACCCCGGAGGGCCCGCCGCGCCCGGCAAGGGGTCACCAGTTGGCGGGCAGCCCCGGTGTGGTGCTGGGCAGCCTGTGCCCGGGCGGATGGATGACGTAGACGATGCCGCCGCTGCCCGAGCTGCGCAGCCAGACGTTCTCGAAGTTGGCTCGCGGGTAGACGTGGCGTACGGCGTCGTTGCCCGGCGAGGCCGGGTCGTTGGCGATCACGTCGCCCGTGGCGGTGAAGCCGATGATCACCATGAGGTGGCCGTTGGTGCCGTAGCCCGCGCCGGGCAGCTCGCTCTCCTGGAACGACTGGGAGGTGATCACCGGGATGCCGGCCTTGATCAGGCGTTCCATCTCGGTGAGCGACCGCAGCCGGGTCACGAAGCCGTCAAGGCCGTAGCGGCCGGCGTAGGCGGTGTTGAAGGGCCAGTTGCCCGCACCCTGGTAGGCGTGGTCGTAGGTGTACCGGGCGGCGTAGTCGACCTCGGGGTTCGGGTCGGACGGGTCGACCCAGGAGGTGTCCTCGGCGCTCGGCCACCTGCCCCAGTAACCGAGGACCATGGTGGTCGAGGTCGGGCTGCACCACGCCTCGCCGCCGCCGTCCCACTCGGGGTAGTGGCCGCGGTGGACGTTCTGGGAGCGGCGGGGCACGTTCAGCTCGGTTCCCCACGCGCCGCCCGAGGGGCTGACCGGCACGGTGGCGCGTTCCGGTACGGCGGAGGCCATCGCCCCGAGGGTCCTGACCTCGGGGATCACCGCCGAGCCCGGCGTGCGATGCAGCGTGACCCGCAGCTGGTACGCGGTGATGGCCTTGCCCGCCGCGGCGACGAAGGTGTCGACGGAGACGGTGCCGTCGGCGTCCCGCTGGCCCGGCAACGAGGTGCGGCGGATGTCGGACTCGCCGTAGGCCCAGCGGCCCATCACGTACCACTTGGTCAGCCCGGCCGCGTGGCGGCCGCGCATCTCGACCTGCAGCCAGCTCCCGGGCGGCGTGTCGGCGGTCCAGGAGGCGACCAGCTCGGTGGCGGCGAAGCCGATCCGCCGCTCCTTGCCGGTCCAGCGGGCGTACTCCCAGTCCTTGGTACCGAGCGCGTCGGTGTAGGAGGTCGTTCCCACAGGGGAGGAGAAGGCGAGGCCGCGCCCGGCGGTGACACCCTCGGCGGTGCCGGAGTGGAAGGACGCCCGCTGGTAGACGACCTGCACCGGACTCGGCGGCGGTTTGGCCCCGGCGGCCGCGCTCGCCGCGGAGGGCGTCGCGGCGGTGGTGGCCAGGAGGACGGCGGGGAGTAAGACGGAGAGGAGGACGGTCGGCACGCGCATGGGCTCACCTTCCCTGAAGGGGCTCTCGACGCCGCAGACGGTAGAACCTCCGCCTATTTCGTACATCGGGCGGTTTACGTATCGCCGCCGGGACAGGGACGCCGCCTCGCCCGCCGCCGGGGGCGAGGCGTGCGTCCAAGGCGCCTAGGTCCGCAGGTAGGAGGCCCCGTTGAGATCGATGATGCTGCCAGTGGCCCATTCGGCCGCCGGGGAGGCCAGGTAGAGGACCGCGGCCGCGATCTCCTCCGGCAGGCCCACGCGGCCGAACGGGCTCTGGGCGCGGATGGCGTCACCCCGGGGCGGCTTGAGGTGCTCGTTGGTCATGTCGGTCTGGACGAAGCCGGGCGCCACCGTCCCCACCGAGATGCCGTGCGGGGCGAGCGCGATGGCGAGCGACTGGCCGAGGGCGTTCAGCCCCGCCTTGCTCGCCCCGTAGGCCGGCCCCTCCGGCTCGCCGCGGAAGGCGCCGCGCGAGGAGACGTTGACGATGCGGCCGCCGCGCCTCATGTGCCGCACGGCGCACCAGGTGAGGTTGGCCGCGCCCACGAGGTTGGTGTCCAGCGTCTCGCGCCAGGCCGCCTGCCACTCCTCGTAGGAGACCTCCGTGATGGGGTGGTGGAAGAAGACGCCGGCGTTGTTGACCAGGACGTCGATGCCGCCGAGCGCCTCGGCCGCCTCGTCGGCCATGCGCCTCACCTGGCCGGGATCGGCGATGTCGGCCTGGACGACCACGTGGCCCTTGCCCGGCAGCTCGTCGCGCAGCCGTACCGCGAGGTCCGCGGAGCCCCGGTGGTGGATCGCGACGCGGTCGCCCGCGGCGGCGAAGGCCGTCGCGATCGCCCGTCCGATGCCCCTGGACGCTCCTGTCACCAGTACTGCTCGTCCGCTCACTGTCTCGTTCCTCCTGGCGCGGGTGTGGCCGGTCGACGGTGCTCGATGCCGTCAGTCGCGCTCGACGGTCTCCTCCAGCACGATGCGCCCGATGATGTCGTACTTCAGCGGCTTCCTGGCCCGCAGGTAGAGCGCCAGGGCGGCGCCGGCGGCGGCGAAGCCGAGCACGATCCACGGGATCAGCCTGAACAGCAGCGTCTTGGACGCGTCTCCGGCGGCGGCCTCCTGGTTCTGGAAGAGCAGGAACACGACGTACAGCATCGCCAGGCCGCCGGCCAGCGGGGCGACCAGCGTGCGCCAGACGTTGGCCGTCTCCGGGTGCTTCTTCCTGACGTGGAAGTAGCCGATCACCGAGAACGAGCACAGCGACTGGACGACGAGGATCGCGAGCGTGCCGAGCACGGCGAGCAGTGTGTACATGTGCACGTAGGGGTCCATGCCGGCGAAGAAGAACGCCAGGACCAGCGCCACCGACACGGCCGTCTGCGCGAACCCGGCGATGTGCGGGGAGCCGTGCTTGGCGTGGGTGCGCCCGAGTGTGCGCGCGGTGCGGGGGATCAGGTCCTCGCGGCCGAGCGCGTACAGGTAGCGCGACGCGCAGTTGTGGAACGCCATCGAGCAGGCGAACGACCCGGTCAGGATAAGGATCTTGAACAGGTCGACGGCCCACACGCCGATCAGCTCCCGGGTGGGGTTGAAGAAGACCCCGGCGAACTCCTTGGCCGCGATCTCGGGCGCCTTCGTGCCGCTGGCCGCGACGGTCATCCAGGAGACGAAGGTGTAGAACAGCCCGATCCCGACCACGGAGACCAGCGTGGCCCTCGGCACGATGCGCTTGGGGTCGCGGGACTCCTCGCCGTACATCGCGGTGGACTCGAAGCCGACCCACGACCAGAAGCACATGAACAGCCCGAGCCCGACCGCGCCCGCCGCCAGGCCGTTGGTCCCGAAGGCGTTGACCGGGTTGAGCGAGCCGGCCATCAGCCCGTCGGGGCCGCCGCCGTGGAACAGCGTCACGGTGGCGGTGAGGCCCAGCATGAGGATCTCGGTGACCAGGAAGACGCCGAGCACCTTGGCGGTGAGGTTGATGTCGAAGTAGGTGAGTGCGGCGTTGAGCGCGAGGCCGAAGAAGGCGAACCACAGCCAGTGGACGTCCACATGCGCCAGCGACTTGAAGGTGTCGTTGGCCGAGTAGGCGAAGAATCCGATGATGGACGCCTCGAACACGACGTACGCCATGGTGGCCAGCAGGCCCGCGACCATGCCCGCGATCTGGCCGAGCCCGTGCGAGATGTACCCGTAGAATGCGCCGGCCGAGGTGATGTGCTTGGCCATCGCGACGTACCCCACCGAGAACACCGTGAGGACGATGGTCGCGACGAGGTAGCCCGCCGGGACGCCGAGGCCGTTGCCGAAGCCCAGCGCGATCGGGACGTTGCCCGTCATGGCGGTGATCGGGGCGGCGGTGGCGACCGCCATGAAGATGACGCCGAGCAGGCCGACGGCGTCCTTGCGCAGGCGGTTCACGCCCGCGGGCCGGGAGGTCGCCGCCGTCGCCCGGCTATCTGTGGTGCTCAAGACTGTGCATTCTGTTCCGTGGTGCACACCGGTCGGCCTCCTGCGCTGGGGACACTCTCGACGTGGGCGAAGTCACGCGAGGTGCGCAAATGTTGCCATTTATGGCCAGGTCAAGCAACACCTTCTGTGTTTCCGAATCCTCACAAGATGGACCATTGACGCATAAGGTCGGCCTGGTGAATTATTCGGTCCTACCGATTAGTAGACCGAACCGATGGGACCAGGATGCTGGACTACGGGTTGTTCTCCTTCGCGTCCAAGGACGAGGTTCTAGAGAAGTCCTTGGCGTACTGGAACCCGGGGAAGACGCAGTTCTGGATCGACTCCGGAGTGCCTCTGGTCATCGACCGCAGGGAGGGTTACTTCCTGTACGACGTCTCCGGCAAGCGCCTGATCGACGTCCACCTCAACGGCGGCACCTACAACGTCGGCCACCGCAATCCGGAGGTCCTGGCCGCGCTGAGGCAGGCCATGGACCACTTCGATATCGGCAACCACCACTTCCCGTCCCTGGCCCGCACGGCACTCGCCGAGGCGCTGATCACCACCGCCCCCGAGGGACTGAGCAAGGTCATCTACGCCAGCGGCGGCGGCGAGGCGATCGACATCGCGCTCAAGACCGCGCGGCACACGACCGGCAAGCGCAAGATCGTCTCGATCGTCAAGGCCTACCACGGGCACACCGGGCTGGCCGTCGGCACCGGCGACGACCGGTTCTCCAAGCTCTTCCTGTCCGACCGGCCGGAGGAGTTCGTCCACGTGCCGTTCAACGACCTCGCGGCCATGGACGAGGCGCTGCGGGGCAGGGACGTCGCCGCCGTGATCATGGAGACGATCCCCGCGACATACGGTTTCCCGCTGCCCGAGCCGGGCTACCTGGAGGGCGTCAAGCGGCTCTGCGAGACCCACGACGCCCTGTACATCGCCGACGAGGTGCAGACCGGGCTCATGCGCACCGGGGAACTGTGGGCGATCACCAAGCACGGCATCCGGCCCGACATCCTGGTCACCGGCAAGGGGATCTCCGGCGGCCTGTACCCCATCGCGGCCGTGCTGGTCAGCGAGCGCTGCGCGGGGTGGCTGACCGAGGACGGCTTCGCGCACATGGCCTCCTTCGGCGGCGCGGAGCTGGGCTGCGTGACCGCGCTGAAGACGCTGGAGATCTGCGACCGTCTTGAGACCCGCTCGATCGTGCACTACATCAGCGACCTCATCGGCCGGGGCCTTTCCGCCATCCGCGCCGACAACCCCGGCTGGTTCACCGGAATCCGGCAGAACGGCCTGGTCATCGGCCTGGAATTCGACCATCCCGAGGGCGCGAAGTACGTCATGAGGCATCTGTACGAGAACGGGGTCTGGGCGATCTTCTCCACCCTCGACCCCCGGGTGCTGCAGTACAAACCAGGCATCCTCCTCGACCCGTCGCTGGCCGAGGAACTGCTGGATCGTACGGCCGTCGCCATCGCGCGGGCCGCCAAGGAGGCCCGGTGAACAGCACGGTGAACGGCACGATGAACGGCAGGTCGGCGGACCGCGGGCCGGTCATGCTGGAGCGGGCGCGGTGGGCCGCCCGCGCGTACGCCCGCTACGACAAGGCGGCCGTGGACCGTGTCGTCGCGGCCGTCGCCCGCGTGGCCGCCGCCAACGCCGTGCGCTACGCCGAGTGGGCCGTGCGGGAGACCGGGTTCGGCGTCGCCGAGCACAAGGCGCTCAAGAACCTCGCCTGCTCGACCGGCCTGGTCGAGTCCTACGCGGGCCACGACTACGTGTCCCCTCGGGCCGACGCGGCCGACAAGATCCTCTCGATCCCGAGGCCCGCCGGGGTCGTCTTCGCGCTGACGCCCTCCACCAACCCGGTGGCCACGGTCTACTTCAAGATCCTTCTGGCGCTGATGACGCGGAACGCGATCGTGATCAGCCCGCATACGATGGCCAGGGAGTGCTGCGCCGACGCCGCCCGCACGCTCGCCGAGGCCGCGGTCGCCGCGGGCGCCCCCGACGGGGTGGTCCAGGTGGTCGAGGAGCCGGCGCTGCCCCTGATCGAGCGGATGATGGCCGATCCCCGGGTGGACGTCATCGTCGCGACCGGCGGGACGCCGATGGTGCGCGCCGCCTACCGGTCGGGCAACCCGGCGCTCGGTGTCGGCCCCGGCAACGTGCCCGTGCTGGTGGACCGCACGGCGGATCTGGAGTCGGCCGCCCGGCACATCGTGGACAGCAAGAGCTTCGACAACTCCACCCTGTGCACCAGCGAGTCGGTGCTCATCGCCGAGGAGTCCATCGCGGATCGGCTGGTCTCGCTCATGCGCGGCGCCCACCTGCTGAGCGGCGACGAGCGTGACCGGGTGCGCGGCACGCTGTTCCCCGAGGGCCGGTTCGACACCCGCTTCGTCGGCAGGGACGCGGTGTGGATCGCCCAGCGGGCCGGGGTCAGGGTCCCGTCCGGGACGAGGATCCTGCTCGCGCCGTTCGACCTGGCCGTCCCGGAGGAGCCGCTCGCCCACGAGAAGCTCTGCCCGGTGCTCGGCCTCATGCGGGTGCCCTCGGCGCGGCGCGGCATCGACGCCGCGCGGGCCGTCCTGCGCATCGCCGGAGCGGGTCACTCGGCCGCGATCCACAGCACCGACCCCGCCACGATCATGGAGTACGGCGCGGCCGTGCCGGTCCTGCGCGTCTCGGTGAACGCGGGCAACAGCACGGGAAGCTCGGGCATCGACACCAACCTCCCGATCTCCATGACCATCGGCACCGGCTTCGTCGGCGGCTCGTCGGCGGGGGAGAACCTCCAGCCGGGCAACCTGGTCAACTGGACCCGGGTCGCCTACCACGTGGACGCCCCGTTCGGGGATTTCGACCGGCTCGACCCGTGGTCGCCGCCGCCCGGCGGTCCCGTCCCGCCGTACCCGGAGGCGTCCAACGCCCGCACCGTGCCCGCGTCCGCGCCCGGCGCGGCTCCCGCACCGGACTCTCGTACGGCGCCCGGGGCGGGGCGTGCAGACTCTGTACGGACCGCGAGGGACGCCATGGCCCGCGTCCTGTCGGCGGTCGAAGGCCGTGACCACTGACGGCCGTGACCATTGAAGGCCCGTGACCAGTAGGAGTGCGCATGGAGGTCCATGACCTGTCGGGCGGCGGCGACGTGCTCGCCCGCGTCGAGCGGGTCGCCCGGCGGGCGCTGCGGCGGTACGGCCTCTCGCCCGACGCTGGGGCGACGCTCATCAACGTGTCGGAGAACGCCACCTTCCTCGTCACCGACGGGGACGCCCGCACGGTGCTGCGCGTCCACCGCCTCGGCTACCACTCGCCCGAGGCGATCGCCTCCGAGCTCGACTGGCTGTCGGCGCTGCGCGACGAGGCGGGCGTGCGCACCCCGGCGGTGCTTCCCGCGCTGGACGGGTCGAGGGTCGTCACCGTCGAGGATCCCGGCTCCGCGTCGCGCAGGTGCGTGATGTTCGAGTACGTCCCCGGCGCCGAGCCCGCCGAGCACCGCCTGGTCGAGCACTTCGAGCCGCTCGGCGCGATCACCGCCCGCATGCACCTGCACGCCCGCCGCTGGCCGCGGCCCGCCGCCTTCACCCGGTTCCACTGGGACGCCGACGCCGCGTTCGGGCCCGCGCCGCGCTGGGGCAGATGGCAGGACGGCGCCGGGGTCGACCGGGAGGCGCACGCCGTGCTGTCCCGGCTGGAGGGGGCCCTGCGCGACCGGCTGGAGCGGTTCGGCAAGGGGCCGGAGCGCTACGGGCTCATCCACGCCGACCTGCGCCTGGCCAACCTGCTGGTGGACGGCACGGCCGCCACCACCGTGATCGACTTCGACGACTGCGGGCTCGGCTGGTACCTGTACGACCTCGGCGCCGCCGTCAGCTTCATCGAGCACCACCCGGCAGTGCCCCAGATGATCGACTCCTGGGTCCGCGGCTACCGGAGCGTCCTCGGCCTGCCGGGGGACGACGAGAACGAGATCTGGACCTTCATCATGTTCCGCCGCCTGCTGCTGGTCGCCTGGATCGGCTCGCACTCGGCGGTCGACATCGCCCGCGAGCTCGGCGCCGGCTACACCCAGGGAAGCTGCGAGCTGGCGGAACGCTACCTCAGTGGATCACTTTAAGGAGCCCCCATGTTCACTCCAGTGGCAGGAAGGTCCGTCGTCGTCACCGGCGGCACCAAGGGAATCGGCATGGGCATCGCGCGGGTGTTCGCGCGCGCCGGCGCGAACGTGCTGATCGTGGGCAGGGACGAGCAGGCCGCGAGCGCCGCCGCCCGCGAGCTGGGCGTCTCCCATCTTGCCGCCGACGTCTCCAGGGCGGAGGACTGCGCGCGGATCGCGGAGACCGCGGTCAGGCGGCACGGCGGCGTGGACGTGCTGTGCGCCAACGCCGGCGTCTTTCCCGACAAGCGGCTGACCGACATGACCGAGGACGACATCGACCAGGTGCTGGGCGTGAACGTCAAGGGCACGATGCTCTGCGTCAAGGCGTGCCTGTCACCCTTGCAGGCGTCCGGGCACGGCAGGGTGATCCTGACGTCCTCGATCACCGGGCCGGTCACCGGGTACCCCGGCTGGTCGCACTACGGCGCCAGCAAGGCCGCGCAGCTCGGCTTCATGCGCACCGCCGCCATGGAGCTCGCGCCGAAGGGCATCACGATCAACGCCGTCCTGCCGGGGAACATCCTCACCGACAGCCTCATGGAGCACGGGGAGGACTACCTGCGGGGGATGACGGCCGCGATCCCGCTCGGACGCCTCGGCACGACCGAGGACATCGGCAACGCCTGCCTGTTCCTCGCCACCGACGAGGCCGCCTACATCACCGGCCATTCCATGGTCGTGGACGGCGGCCAGATCCTTCCCGAATCCCAGGAAGCGCTGGGTCTCATGTGATCTAATCGGGCGATCCTTCGGTCTCCGCCGTGGTTCGTGGCCATGGCGAGAAAGGTGATGACGTGTCCCGCGACCTGGGAGATGAGAGCGCGGTGGAGGCCGCCCGCCGGGAGCTCCTCGCCCTGATCTCGGCCGGCGAGCTGGAGCCCGGCCAGCGCCTCGGCTCCGAGCGCGAGCTCTCCTCGCGCCTCGGCGTCAGCCGGTCGACGCTGCGCCAGGCGCTCGGCGCCCTGGAGGGGCTCGGCGCCGTGCGCCGGGTGCCGGGACGCGGTGGCGGCACGTTCGTCAGCAGGGCCAAGATCGAACGCGACCTGTCCAGCGTCATCGGCGTGCCCGCGCTGCTGCGCGAGCAGGGCTTCACCGCCGGGTCGCGGGTGGTCGGCGCGGGCATCGTCGCCGCCGACGAGGCGACGGCCGCCGCGCTGGCCGTCGACCCCGGCGACCTGGTCACCGAGATCATCCGCATCCGCCTCGCCGACGGCGAGCCGCTCTCGCTGGAGAACGCCCGCTTTCCCGCGCTGCGCTTCCCGAGCCTGCTGGAGCTGCCGCTCGGCGGCTCGATCTACGACCTGCTCGCCGAGCGGTACGGCGTGCGCCCGGTGGAGGCGATCGAGGCCATCGAGGCGGTGCCCGCGGGCCCCGACGAGGCCGCCGTGCTGGACGTGCCGCTCGGCCTGCCGCTGCTCGCGGTCACCCGCACCACCTACGACCAGGCCGGCCACTCCTTCGAGTTCTCCCACGACCTGTTCAGGGCCGACCGCACCAAGATCCTGGTGCGCACCGCCGGGGCCTCGGGCACCGCCGACTCCGCCCGGGCCCGCGGCCGGCTGGTCGACCTCCACCACGTCCCCGGCTGACCCCCTGGGTGCCCGCCGCGTCCACGGCGTCATCTGACCAGCTTCGCCGGTCCCGCGGTGGCCACGTGCAGCAGGTACTCAAGCGGGCCCCGGCCGAAGAAGCGCGACCAGACGGCGGCGAAGGCGAGGCTCAGCAGGATCAGGGCGGCGAGCGCCGCGCCGGTCGAGCCGAGCAGTCCCTCGACGTCCAGGAACCTGATGGCGAGGATGTGGGCGACGTAGGCGCTGAGCGACATCGTCCCGATGGCGGTTACCGGGGACGCGAGCCGGCGCAGGCGGGGCAGCGCGGCGAGCGCGCCGAGGGCGAGCACGATGACGAGCACCGCCACCCCGATGTTGCCCACCAGCTCGAACGTCGTCCCGCTGTGCGGGGAGGCGACCAGCAGTCGCTCGGGGAGCGGGCCGTCGTACAGGGCGGCGGAGTCCGAACCCCGCGCGGCCGCCGCGTCCACGGCCGTGTGCAGGCCGGTGAAGACGTGCAGGACGAGCCACGAGCCGCCGTACCCGGCCGCTGCCAGCGCGCAGCCGAGGGCGGCCAGCCGCCGGCGGACCCGCGGCGCCTCCAGGTCCGTGCGCCCGAGCGCCATGCCCGCGAACACGTACGCCATCCACGTCACCGCCGGGTACGCCCCGACGAGCACCAGGTCGATGAATCCCCGCCCGTCGAGCGCGTTGACCGGGTCGTACGCGGCGAAGGTGTCCAGCCAGGACTCGGGGATCACGAGCGGCGCGAACGTCAGGAACGGCCCGGCCAGCGCCACCAGCGCGGCGGCGGCCGTGAGAGTCCCCGCGCCGCGCCGCAGCAGCGGAAGGGCCAGCAGGAAGTACACCCCGTAGTAGGGGATGATCACCGAGATCTGGGTGCCGAGCATCGTCAGCGCCGTGCCGAGGGCGATGAGGATGACGGCGCGAAGCGCGATGCGCGCCTTGACCTGCCGTCCCTCCCGCCCGGTCTTCGGCCGCGCGCGACCGCTGATCAGCACCAGCGACAGCCCCGCCAGCGTCGCGAAGAGCGCGGACGAGCGGCCACGGAACAGCTCCAGGAAGGCGCCGGGGATCCCGCCGACGTTCGCGGGATCGGGGCCGACGTGGACGGCGAACATCCCGAACACCGCGATCGCGCGGGCGAGGTCCACCCCGGCCAGCCGCCCGGCGGGGGGAGAGTCCGCTGGTCCTTCGGGTGCGGAGGGCCGTGCGTCCGTCATCTCCGCGAGCGGGGGATTGGTATCCGTCACGGAACCCAGAATCTTAAGACTTGCTGTGCGGATCTATCAGGCATTTCGCTAAACTCGGCGGCTTGGCGGAGGCCCGTGGAGCCGGCCGGTCACCCGCGGCCGCAGGCGGTCACTGCCGGCTGTTGAGGTAGGTCAGCACGGCGAGGACCCGGCGGTGACCTCCGTCGGTGACCGGCAGGCCGAGCTTGGCGAAGATGTTGCCGATGTGCTTGTGCACCGCGTTGTCGGTGACGAACAGCCGCTTGCCGATCTCCCCGTTGCCGAGGCCGTGCGCCATCAGCGTCAGCACCTCGCGCTCGCGGTTGGTGAGCGAGTCGACGGCGTTCTCGCCGCTGCCGGCCATGAGCTGGGCGATCACCTCGGGGTCCATGACGGTGCCGCCCCCGGCGACCCGGCGCAGGCCGTCCACGAACTCGCCGACCCGGCTCACCCGGTCCTTGAGCAGGTAGCCGACGCCGCCGGAGCCGTCGGAGAGCAGCTCGCGCGCGTACACCTTCTCGACGTACTGCGACAGGACCAGCACGGGCAGGCCGGGATGCGCCCGCCGGAGCGCGAGGGCGGCCCTGATGCCCTCGTCGCGGAAGGACGGGGGCAGCCGCACGTCGGCGAGCACGGCGTCCGGCCGATGGCGTTCCACGGCTTCCATCAGCCCGGGTCCGTCGGTGACGACGGCGGCCACCTCGATGCCCTTGGTACCGAGGAGGAGTTCGAGCCCGGCGGAGAGCAGGACGTTGTCCTCGGCGATCACGACGCGCACGGCAGCTCCACGGTGATGGTCGTCGGCCCGCCGGCCGGGCCGTCTACGAGCACGGTGCCGTCGAGCGCGGCCGCCCGGCGCCGGATGCCGATGATGCCGGTGCCGAGGCTCTCGTCCACCCCGCCGATGCCGTCATCGGTGACCTCGATCAGCAGGGCGCCGTCATGCCGTGTCAACCGCACCAGCACGCGCGTCGCGCCGCTGTGCTTGGCGGCGTTGGTGAGCGTCTCCGCCACGATGAAGTACGCGGCGGCCTCGACCGCCGCGGGCAGCCTGCCGAGCTCGCCGAGCTCCACCTCGGTGGGTACGCCCGCCCGCGCGGCCACCGATGCCACGGCGCCCTCCAGGCCCCGGTCGGCGAGAATCGGGGGGTACATCGTGCGGATCACGCCGCGGAGCTCCGTCATGGCCTCCTCTGTGCCCTCATGGGCCTCCTGGAGCAGCCTGGCCAGCGCTCCCGACTCCTCGGGAAGCGCCTCCCTTGCCACGCCGAGCCGCATCGCGATGGCGACCAGCCTGGCCTGCGTGCCGTCGTGCAGGTCACGCTCGATGCGGCGCAGCTCCGCGCCGTGGGCGTCGAGCACGCCTGACCGGCTCTCGGTGAGCGCGCCGACCCGTTCCGCCAGCCGGTCCTCGGCCGAGGGCTCCAGCGCGGCCAGGCAGCCGCGCGCGTGGAAGCGCGCCAGTCTCGGCACCGCCCACCACGTCACCGCGCCGGCGACGGCGACCTGCGCGGCCCCCGCGGTGAGCGCGCTCTCCCACCCGGTCACCGGGACGGCCAGCAGCAGCCGCAGCGGCTCCCCGGCGGGGAACAGCCACCACAGCGGAGCCGCCACCGCCGTGAACACCGCAGCGCCCACGCAGGCCAGCGCGGCCAGCCCCGCCGGGATGCCGGTCACGACGTGCCGCAGGACCCAGCGGGCGTCGCGCCTGCTCTCGGGATCGTCCAGCACCTGCCGCCACTGCGCCCGTACCCCCTTGGGCAAGGTCGCGCGCCGCGCGGTGACAGGGACGCCCAGCAGCGCGGCGGCGCGGCGCCGGTGCCACTCGGACCAGCGCCTCATGCCGATCATCATGCGGGGGAAGACCACCAGCCCGAGCCCGCCCAGCCCCGTGGACATCGCCCCGACCGCCAGAAGCGGTAACACCAACATCGTCGCCATCGCCGACGGCAGGCCCGCCAGGAGGTACCCGCTGCCGCGCCGAACTTGTCCCCATTGTTCACGCATGCAGTGAAGTCTGGTGGATCGACCGGGTGGCGCACACTACAGCAAGCTGCACCTTTCGGCCGGCGAGCGGCGGGCAGGAGCCTCAGCGGGCGAGGCGGCTCAGCAGGCCGGAGGCGGCGGTGACGCCGAGCACCACGGACACCACCAGCACGGTGAAGTCGAGGGGCAGGTGCGCGGGGGTGCCGATGAGCAGCCCGCGCAGGGCGTCCACCTCGTAGCTGAGCGGGTTGGCGTGGCTGATCACCTGGAGCCAGGCCGGCATCAGCGCCACCGGGTACAGCGCGTTGGACCCGAAGAACAGCGGCATGGTGATGGCCTGGCCGATGCCCATCAGCCGGTCCCGGTGAGCACGAGCCCGGCGATGGTCATGGACAGGCAGGAGAAGAAGGCGGCGGACAGGAGCAGCACGACGGCCACGCCGGCCAGCTTCAGGGGGTTGCCGGTCATCGCGACGCCCAGCAGCGCGGCGAGCAGCAGCACCACGACGGCCTGGGTGAGCGCGCGCACGCCCGCCGCGAACGCCTTGCCCGTGACCAGCGCGGACCGGGGAGTGGGGGTGACCAGCAGCTTGGTCAGCACCCCCGCGTCGCGCTCCCAGATGATCTGGATGCCGTAGAAGATGGCGATGAACAGCGCCGACTGGGCCAGGATGCCGGGCGCGAGGAAGTCCAGGTAGGGGACGCTGCCGGTGGGGATGGCGCGGATCCTGCTGAAGGTCTCGCCGAAGATGAGCAGCCAGAGCGCGGGCTGGATCGCGCGGGTCAGCAACTCGGTGCGGTCGCGCCGCATCTTCTGCAGCTCGACCAGGCACAGCGCCGCCACCCGGCTGGGGTACTGCCGCCAGGCCGGTGGCCGCCGGACCGGGAAGAGCCCGGCCTCAGCCGAGGCGCCCTGCGGTACGGCGAGTGGTACGTACTTCACTGAATCCTCCCTGAGGAAGTGAGTTGTCCAGGGCGTCGGCCGCGTGGTGCCGGAACACGTCCTCAAGGGTGGCGTCCCCGCCGAGCGCGGCCTTCAGCTCGCCGGGTGTGCCGACCGCGCGCAGCGTGCCGAGGTGCATGAGCGCCACCCGGTCGCACATGGCGTCGGCCTCGTCCATCGAGTGCGTGGTGACCAGCACGGTCATGCCCGTGGTCTCGCGCAGCTCGTTGACGCGGTCCCAGACGCCCGACCGGGCGATGGGGTCGAGACCGATGGTGGGCTCGTCGAGTATGAGCAGCCTCGGCCGGTTGACCAGCGCCTGGGCCAGCTCCAGGCGGCGGACCATGCCGCCCGAGTACGCGGAGGCGATGCGGTCGGCGTCGTCTTCCAGGCCCATGGCGCGCAGTGACTCCGCCACCCGCTCGCGGCGCTCGCGCCTCGGCACGTCGAACAGCCGGGCGAACAGGGAGACGTTCTCCCTGCCGGTGAGCGCGCCGTTCGCCGACAGCTGCTGGGGGACGTACCCCATCAGCCGGCGCACGTCCATCCTGCGCCGGTCCACGTCCGCGCCGAAGACGAAGGCCCGCCCGCCCTGCATCGGGAGCAGGGTGGTGATGACCCTGATCGTGGTGGTCTTCACGACTACCTAATTAGGGGACAAAATAGAGGTAGATCGGACATCGACCCCCGGAGGCCCCCGTGCAGATCTCTAAGATTCGAGTGCAGCGCGTTGACGGCCCGCGCGAACTGGCCGACTACGCCCGTAAGTCCCAGGACCGCGACGGCACCGAGCATGGGACCAGCTCTCAGCATCTTGAGAACCAGGATTTCGCCGACGATCAGGAGTTGGGCGAGATCACCCGGACCTACAGCGACAACGACGTCAGCGCCCGTGACGAGGACGCCTACCGGCCCGACTATGAGCGCCTGTTGGTCGACATGTCCAAGGGCCAGGTAGGCAAGCTGATCATTTGGGATGCCACCCGGTTACATCGCCGAGTGGACCAGGCGCACGCTTTCGTCCGGCACGCGCTTACCTACGACGTGCGCGTGTACTCGCGTGCCCGAGGCGGAGAGTACAACTTCCGCACGGCCGCCGGTCGCGCCGACTTCATCCGTGACACCGTCAACGCCGAGCAGGAATCCGACCTCAAAGGCGAGCGGGTAGCCGTCGCCCGCAAGCGCCAGGCCCGTAACGGCGACTACGGAGGAGGAGTCCGCCCCTACGGCTGGGGTGTGGACACCGGGCGTGTCCGATCGGTGTGCGTCAATCCCAAGGCCCCGACGATGGAGCGCCGGTATGAGGACCGTCCGGTACTCAACATGCAGTTGCATAACGCCGAGGAGGCCGAAGAGATCAAGTCGTGGGCTAAGGACCTGCTTTCGGGGGTGGCGATGAATCAGATACTTCTGTCGCTGGCCGAGCGTGGAGTGTTGACCGTCAGCCAGAAGGACGGGCGCAGGTTGCACCGACAGGGCAAGGCCGTTGAGTCCCGGGGGTGGAACAGTAGAACGCTTGTTCAGATTCTCACCCACCCGCGCACGGCCGGACACCAGGTCTACCGGGGCGAGATCATCCGTAAGAACGCGTTGCCAGCGATCATCACCGAGGACGAGCGCCAAGCCTTGATCGCACTGTTCGCCGACCCGAAGCGGCGCACCGCGCGAGGTAACACCCCCAGGTGGCTCGCCAGTCTGATCATGCAATGTGGCATCTGCCGTGACGGCACGACCATGAGCGTGCGGAAGAACTCCCAAGGGCTCGCCATTTACGAGTGCCGCAAGGCCGGACATTGCAGCACGCCCGCAGAGGAAGCCGACCGCTGGATAGAGACCGTCATGATCGAACGGCTGTCACGGCCCGATCTGGCCGAGCTGTTGCCCCAGCGTGCCACGGTGGACGCCCCCGCCCTGCGTGCCCAAGTGATCGCGATCGAGGCCCGCAAGAAGACCGCCGCCAAGATGTTCGCCCGCGATGCCATCGATGAGGAGACCTTCGAGGAGACCTGCGAGGAGGCCGACCGCCTGATAGACGGGATCAACGAGACGTTGAAGGCCGCCGCCGGAGAGAGCCCGCTTGCCCCGTTCATCACCAGCGATGACCCCGCCGCCACCTGGGAGGGTCTCACCCGAGGCCGTAAGCGAGAGATCATCTCCATGTTGGCCACCGTGACGGCCTTGCCGATAGGCCGGGGACGGCGCAAGGTCGCGCCCCTCATCGCCGACCGAGTGATCATCGAGCCCGTCAAGCCACGCGCCGCCTGACACCGGACTACCCCCGCCGTATCCCTCTCGGCGGGGGTAGTCACATCGCTGGCTCACACAGCCCGACCCGACAGCAGCAGCCCTAGCCGGTTACGCTCCCGCGCGCCCAGTTCCGGCCAGTCAGCCACCAGAGCCCGAGCAGCCGCACGCAGCCGCGCGGTTTCGCCGTCCTGCCCTTGATCAACATCCTGCCGGGGGTGCTGCCTGTCCCCGGTACCGTGCCGCGATCCGTCCGCCTGTCCTACCCGTTCCCCGTTGCCGCGATCCGCCGTCGCCGCCGCCTGTACCTCCCTCTCTCCGCAGCCCGCCCACCCACCCAAGGCAGAGTGGAGCGCCTACGGCGCACGCCCCCCAAGGGGCGACCCTCACCGGACACCCACCCACCGCACCGCAGGCCCCGCGCGCCGGCTGGACTCGCTTCGCTGCCCCTCCGGGGTGACCTACCGGTCATCCAACCGGCCCGCTCACCGCCGCACCCGGACCGCCCTCCGCCGCCGCCTGCATCTGTTGCAGGTGCCGCCGCCACACCTGCCGTTCGGCCACCAGATGCAAGGTCCGCGCCGCCCGCGACTCCAGGCTTTGATCCCCGTCCGGGATACGCGCCCACAGGTACCGGCCCGGCTCCCGCGTCGCCGCCTCATCCGCCAGACCCAGCACCGCCAGCACCCACGCCCGCCTGTCCTGCTTGTGCTCCCGCATCGTGCGGTTGGACCACTTGCGGGACACCAGCACCCGCCGCCCGCCATACCCGAGGTGTTCCGGCCTGTGCGCCTTGCCCCGGCACCGGCCCGGCACCATCCCCGCCTTAGCCCCCTCCGGCTGCACCCCAAACCGCAACCAATTCGGGCAGCGGGACGAACACGGCTCGTATCTCAGCGCGTCCACCAACCGGGAGGCGTGCGCCCGCCGCCGCGTGTCCTCCGGATCGATGGACCCGCCCAGGCTCTTGGTCAGGTACTTGCTCAGGTACCGGATGCACTGATCGGCATCCTTGGACCCCGCGAGCACCCCTTGCACGTCCACCTGCGTGCCGAACCGCACCACGTGCAACGGTTCGGCGTTCTCCGCCTCCCCGAGTTCGTCTAGCGCGTCATCCCACGTCGGCAAGACTTCCCCCGACGCGGGATCTACGTAGTCACCGGACTGCCCATCGGCGTACGGCTGGCCACCCTCACGCCCAGGCCGCTCCACCCACACCGGCAGCCGATCACCCTCGAACACCACCTCATCGGCCTGCGGCCACCACACCTGATGGTAGGTAGCCGCCACCACGGCCTTGATGTCCGCGCGGCTCATGGTGCCCCGCACCGCCATGTGCAGGTGAGGAGCCAACCGCATCTGCGGCTCCACCGTGGCGAAATACTGCACGTCGAACCCCGCCACCCGGCGAAGGTTCTGCACGAACCGATCCACCAGCTTGGCGAAATGCAACGCATCCCGCGCCGCCCGCCCATAGTCGTACGAACCCGGATCAACCGGCGCGCCGTCCCGCACCCGCCCATAGGACGGCAGCGTGAGCGTGATGAACATGCTTGGGCGGAACCGCTTGCCATCCCGCGAGGTGAACACCCGCCCCAGCGTCGTATCCGCCATCTGACGGCGAGGCAGATCAGGCGCATCCTGCCGCCGACGAGTCGAACGCGCCCGCCGCTCACCAGGAGCCGCACCATCCAGCACGTTGCCCCGCATCCCCGCCGCGTTGATCTCCGCATCGATCTCTACGATCGCGGCGTCCCACACCGCCGCATCCGGATCACCCGCCGCAAGCGCCGCATCCCGCTTGGCCTGAACCTCCGCCCGCCACCCGACCAACCACCGCTGATCATCGGTCACCGAATCCGGATCAGCCTCCGCCACCGGCTCAGACTCCAGATGCCACCCCTCCCGGCACTGCGCCATCCGCACCTGACGGTTACGCCGAGCACACGGCACACACTTCGATTCCAGCGTCGCCCCACACGGCATCTCCACCGTCTCCACACGACCGGTAACCGTGTCGGTCACCCGCATCGCCAGCGTCCGGACACACACCCCGTTTTCGGTGGCGACCAGTTCGGCGACGTCCCGCGCCTGCATCAGCTTGGCCAGCTCCGCCCGCGTCAGCGCGTCGGTCACACAGTCCCCTTGTCGTCGTTGATCTCGGCGTCCGACAGCAACGCCGACTGCCCGCACGAACGGCACTCCACGATGCCCCGCACGTGATCGGCCCAGAGGTGCCCGCGCGCCTTGCAGACCGCGCACCGCAGACCCGACAGCAGCTCAGGCAAGGTCATACGGCCCCCACCCGCCCGCGTCGTACAGATCCCAGCCGAACGACTCCGGCCGCTCGGGATCATCGGCACCAACCGCCGTCCGGTCCCCGCAGGCGTGGCACTCCACCACGCCCTGAACGAGGTCATGCCACAGCTCGTCTTCGACCTCACACGCGCCGCAGACCAGCCCGTACAGCACCACCACCGCGAGACTCACTACACTCCCTGCGTCTTGAGGATGACCATCTGTCGAATGTCGGCGTCCGAGACGTAGCCCGCCCGGACTCTGATCGGTTCCGGGGCGTTCTCCAGGCGCACATACGCCACGCCCGCACCCACCGAAGGGTCATCAGGGTCACGCGGGATCAGGTCGGCCAGCGCTCCCCGGTCCCGCGCCCCGTCCCCGAGCACCATGTCCACCTGTGACGGCTCATCCAGGCGCAGCGCCACCCGGTCCGGGAACAGGTTGCGAATGCTCATGACCTCCTTGCGCGGGTCCTGGAGTGCCGCCATCACCCCGACCCCGACCGCGCGGCCCTGCGTCGTGAGCGTGGCCAACGCCGCCGAGATGCGCAGCCTCAACCCCTTATCGGGTTGGTAGGCAGTCAGGAACGCCACCTCATCCACGATCACGAGAACGAACGGGTCATCCACGGTCGGCACATGGCTCCGCCGCACCCCCGCGTACCTCGCCGCCCGGTCTTGCATCACCTTGACCGCGTGTTCCAGCAGGCCCGCGCAGTCCTCCGCCGCCGCCGCGTACTGATCGAACAGCGCCAGCCCGTAAGACAGCTCCATGTGCTTGGGGTCCAGCGCCCACAGCTCCACCAACCCAGCCCGCGACGCCGGGACCAGCCCCCGCACCGCCGACCACAACCACGAGCCCTTACCGGCCCCCGTCGCCCCAGCGATCAGCACATGCGTCCCATGCACCTTCAGCCGATACGGCGACCCGTCCTCACAGACCCCGATGTCCACCGGCCCCACAGACGGCACCGCAGGCATCGGCCGCGCCCGCACCACCGCCGCCAGCTCATCCCGCCGAGGGAACGTCAGCACCAGCCATCCCGGCCGCTCCACCGCCACCCGGCACGACCCCGCCCCGAACGCATGCGCCAAGTTGGGCGACCTGTCGGCCCACTCCGCATCGGTCTGCCCATCAAGCAGCTTGACCCGCAGCCGATCCGACGCCCGGTCACAGCTCACCTTGACCAGCTCAGGCGCATAACCGCGCCCGCCGACGTTCGCGGCCAGCCCCGCCACCGTGACCACCGAGCGCCACCGCCGCCGGTAGACCCACATCCACCGGCCCCACGACACCGCCCGCCACCCCACCCACGCCATGAACCCCGCAGGATCGATGGCAGCCCACGCCGACAGCCCGCAGCAGGCCACCACACCCACCGCCGCCCCGGCCTGCCACCCGAACACCCAGCACACCCCGCCCAGGGCCGCGACCACACCACAGGCGAACGGATGCCGTACCACCGTCTTGACCAGGCCGACGAGCAGCCGCCACACCCACACCACGATCACGACAATCGCGGGCGTCCCCACCACCGTGGGACGCCACACAACGGCCGTATCCGGCGTCGTACTAACCACCGATTGCACTTCAGCGCCAGGCAATTTGCGCAGCACGAAAAGAGTCACCCTCTCCGATGACTGAAAGGCGATTTAGCGGACGCGGAGGGGACCGCTGGAATACACCAGCGGCCCCCACTCACACATCACATCGGGTCGCCACACCCCAGAGAAAGCGCACGCCACGCGCACGCGAAACAGGACCTACCTAAAGCAGAATCCATCAGCGGGCATCCTTAACCGGACCGCCCTTACCAGCCGCACCCGCAGCCGGAACCGCCCGCATCCCGCGAGCCTTGAACGAGTACGCCAGCCGGTTCGTCTGCTGGTTCACGTACGGCGTCACCGTCAGCCCATCGAACTGCACGGGCACGAACGGGAGCCCCGCCATCTCGGCAGGCGGCGCGGGAATCACCGGCTCAACCGGCGAAAGGATCTTGACCGACACCGACTTAGCGGCGGCCTTGAGACTCGGATCCCCGTCCATCACGGGCACCGCCCACATCAGCTCACCCGTCGCCTTGTCGCGGGCAGCCACCGGCCTGTCCTTCGTGCTCGCCTCGAAGTCCGTGACCTGCGAGACCTCCCCGACGACATAAGCGCCGTACGGGAATGCATCATCGTGCGCTACAGGGATACCACCCTGTAAAGCCAACTGCGACCCCTCCTACCGTCCGAATGACTATCACCCGGCACAACGGATAAGAACCGCATAAAGTTCCCCGTAAACCCCTCAAATCCCGCATTCACCAGGGGAAGTCCGAAACTCTCAGTAAAGGGTGTCCGTAAAACACGGCGGATGCATTGCCGAATTATTCGTATAAGGGTCAAGGCGGCGACGCTACGCGCCGCCGCGCGGCCTTGTGCCCTTCGGCCGGGCATGCGGCCTGGCGGCCGGTCCCGGCCGAAGCACCGGCCGCCGCCCCTAACCACCGTCATACCTCTTCAACCCCAGTTCCCGCAGCTCCGCAGGAGTCGGATCCCAATACGAATCAGGCAGGTCCCACACGCTGACCTTCCGCCGTGCCGCGATCTCACCGCGCACCCACGTCCACACGGTCACCTCACCCGCAGGCCCAACAGGCCCCCGCACCCGCACCGCCCGCACCCCCGGCCGCGACGACTCACGCCTAGCCACCAGCGACACCCGATACTGATTCTCCTGACGGTCCTGTGAGGTCTCCGTCCCATCCTCACCCCGCACCAGCACCCGCCACCGACGCACCGGGGCATCCGGCATAACCAGCACAGCCCCCCCGCCCCGAGAACGCATGACCACCGGGGAACCCGTACGCTCCGCCCGAAGACGCACAATGAACGCCGCCAGAAGGGCGACGCCGAGCACCCCGCAAACAGCCAGAATGAGCACCCAGCGTTCGTTCACGCGTCCCGGACCTCCTTGCGGTTGGCGTAGCCCCGATGCCATAACCAGACGTTGACCCGGCCATCCGCCCGAGGAGAACTTACCCAGGCGTATTGCACCTCAGGCCGTAGTGACTGCTTTTCCGCCCAGACCGACAGGGCGTGCCACGTCCCATCCATCTCCAACGGCGCGCCTTCCGAGGACCCGTCCTCCAACAGCACCCCCACACGGCAGTGCCGAACCTCCCCCCGGTCCTCCTCTTCCCGGTACATCCCCCGTGGCCGATTACCCCGCCCCCGGCCCTCCCCGCGCACGAGAAGGGCCCCCACGGACACCACCGCCATGACCACCATCAGCGCCACGAGTTGATACGGCTGAGTCCCGAAATCCAAGAAGCCCCCTGACCAACGCCCCGACCTACAGCGGACAACGCACGACGATACGCAAAAGGTCCGCACCACCAAAAGACCCGCCCCCAACCCGGCCGCGAAAGACAGCCGCGGTGGCGCCGGCCGAACTCCCTCGCAGTCGCCCCTCCGGGGTGCTACGCATTCCGCCGGCCCCACCGCTCCCGTGCCAATCACCAGCACATCAACCCGTCCACTGCCGAAACAATCCCCGCCCAAGTTCGTCTCTGCCAGACGAACCGGGAGTGCCCGGCACCCATTCACCCACGCAGAAGGCCCCCGACCGGAACCAACCCGGCCGAGGGCCCCCACAAGATGCCTTACCGACTCGATAGATCAGCGCAGAGCCGACCTACATCTAGTCTTTGTGCGAGATGTCAGGGCATAGCACCCAATTATTGTCTGCGTCGAAGTAAAACCCCCTCCCATGGCACGTCCGGCAATTGGGGTTCGCCACGTATCCAAGCCGCACCGCCCAGCCGAGTAGCAGACTTACCCCGCCGCTGCCGCTAGTGGCCCAGTCGAGCGAGGTAAGGTCAGTAAACAGCGGGATCAGAACACCGGTTGCGACCACAAAGACCGTACTGCACATCACACCAACAGCGAATGCGGGAAAGAGCTTTAACACCGTCATTTTCCTCCTCTCCAGATTGATCGGCTTTCGCCGGTACGAGTCCCCCGCGACAGATGGAGCGGCGGCGCGGGATTCGGAGCGACCGCGCCGCCGCCCCAGCACTATTTCCCTGATGGCTTAGGTGGCTTCTGTGGCGTCCGCACCGGAAGCTTCTCTTCCTTCGGCTTACCCGCTGGCTTCTTTTCCTCCTTGCCCATGACCCTCGCCTCTCTTAGCCGGTTACCGGGTATGCCCGGCGACAGGGTTGTCCGGAGTGTCGTGCCAGACGAATTGCCCCTCCGGGGTGACCGTCATCCCGAACCGGTCACGATCTGGAGAGCCCCACTCGACCCACGCGAAGAAGGCATCTTCCAGCTCATCCCAGAGACTCCGCTCCCCGTACTGGTGGACGTCGCTCCCTTCGATCAGCGCGAGAGAGTTCGGGTCCCAGAGTCGGAGGGTCATCGAGCTTTGGTCGTATTCGTACTCCGACCAGACCCCAGGCATGAGCGCCGCTATGGTCACGTCAGCGCCATACCCCGCACGGAGAATTCGGCGAGAATCAGCCGCCGTCTCGCTGCGTCTTCCCTGCACTAATGGCGGCTTGTCCGGGTGTCGCTGACTGCGAGCCATCATGTAGGAGGAGCCGCCCGAGAATCTTCCAACAGCGGTGCCCTTGTTGGTGACCGTAAGAGCCAGGTTGTGCCCGGACTCAAACGGTGGGCTCCACGGAAGTA
Source organism: Sphaerisporangium viridialbum (assembly GCF_049674955.1). Classification (GTDB taxonomy): domain Bacteria; phylum Actinomycetota; class Actinomycetes; order Streptosporangiales; family Streptosporangiaceae; genus Sphaerisporangium; species Sphaerisporangium viridialbum. The sequence continues at coordinate 3,261,468 of NZ_CP187232.1, forward strand.
CGATCAGCCCTCCGGGGCGTGTTTGCTCGACCCAGGAATACGGGATCTCATACACGCCGCAGGTGACGTGCACCCGATCGTAAGGCGCACCCTCCGGATACCCCGCCAGGCCATCGCCCACCATCAGCCGGGGACTATGACCAGCCAGCTTGAGATTTTCCGCCGCTATCGCCGAAACGGTTTCGTCGATCTCGATCGAGGTCACGTTGGTTTCCCCGACCCGATGCGACAATAGCGCCGCCGTCCACCCCGTTCCGGTCCCCACCTCTAGGACTTTGTCCCCCGAGTAGGGGGAAAGCAGGTCCAGGAAGCTCATGACCGCCCCAGGAGCCGACAAGGAGGAGGAGAAACAGTTACCCGTCTCCGCTTCCCGGATATCGGTCCGGCCGTCGTCAACCTGAGTGACCACGGGATGATCAGCGTAGGCCGCGCCCAGCCAGCCCGCCGCGTCCGAATGCCGGTCGATCACATGCGCCGGTTGCCCGTATGGCATGGCCCACGCCACATACGGCAGAAACAGATGCCGAGGCGCGGCGTGCATGGCTTCCCGCCACCCCTCGCCCATTGCGCCCCTGGCGGTCAGCTCGTTGACGAGGCCGTCGATCCGAGAATCAATCGATTGCCCGTTCTCCCTCACTTCTTACCGCCCCCACGCTTTCCGCCGCCCGTCAGCTCCCCGTCGTTCTTGTTACCCGGAGCCGTCTTGTCCCCCGGCTTATACGGCTTGTCCGATTTTCCGCCGCCCTCATGCTTGCCGCCACCCTTGTCGTCCTTACCCATGCCTTACCTCCCTTTGAGTCAGCTCTTACAGGAACGTGGGAACGGAAGGATTCGAACCTTCGAGACACCCGGTCGGATTAGTCAGATGTGTTTGCGTCGATCCATCGATGAAAATCAAACCAAACGACCGGGACAACAGCCATCTTCCGGTTATTCGTCCCCTTGAAGCGGACGGCTGACTAGTCGCCCGCAGGTTCTTGCGTCACCGATTCAGGATCAGGTGCCTTAGGGCGCGTCTCCTCAATCGCCTGCCACTCCTCATCTGACATCGGAGGAATGGCCAAGGAGGCAGCGGCTTTGTCCAGGGCTTCCCGGTCAAGCCCCCAACAGTGGATCAGGCCTTCAGCCTGCCGCCGTTGACGATCACTCTCGACCAGCAAGGCCACCGCCAGACGAGCACGCCTCACCGTGTTCAGGTTCGCGTGACGCTGCTCGTCTGGCAGATCGGCCGGATCGTAACGGGGATAGATCATCAGCCCGGCCCGCTGATCGGCGAACCCGCCCCGACAGGCACGACGACTACCTGTGCCGGGGGAAGTTGCCGAAGCCGTTCGACAACTCTCCGCGCAGCCGTGACCGGCTCCTGTGCCGGGCATTCGGAGTAGACCCACCGCCCCGGACGCACCCGCGAGTAACGCCCCGTCCACCACTTGTAGCGAAGACGCATGTCAGGGCCCCGATAGCACCAGACCGCCAGACCGGTGGAGACCATGACCAAGGCCACGTCATCACCTTCATGAACAGCCGCCGCCAACACGCCGTGATCTTCCAGGCTGCGACACAACCGCCGCGCCGCCACCCCCACCGGGGAATGGCCCACCCGGCCGCTCATGGCTTGCGCCCCACCGCGCACAGCACGGGCATGGAATCGGCTTCGTCCTGGTACCAGGTGTCATCGTCGGGCTGCCACATCGGCAGCGTGACCAGCCCCGGCACCTCCAGGTCCAAGCCGTCGAAGAAGGCCCCGATCCGGTCAGGAGAGCGAGGCACGACAGGGGCACTCGCCCTGTCATAGACCCGCGCCCCCCGCTGAGTCTGAGCGTCGTCCAGGACATGCGACACCACAAGCAGCGACCCAGGAGCCAGCGCCCCCACCAGATCCTTGACGATCCCGTGCGGGTCCTCCCCATCGGGCAGGAAATGCAGAATCGCCACCAAGAGCACAGCAACGGGCTTTGTGAAATCGAGTACCGTCTGAGCCGCCCAGATGATTTCACCAGGCTGACGCAGGTCACACTCCACAAAGAAGCTGCGCCGATCATCGGCCAGCAAAGCGCGGCCATGACTCGCGACAACCTCGTCATTATCGACGTAGACCGTACACGCATCCGGCGCGATCGAATGGGCCACTTCGTGGACGTTGTGCTGAGTCGGGTAACCACTCCCGATGTCCAGAAGCTGATGAATCCCCCTGGTAGCGACCGCATGCCGGACCGCCCGCCCAAGGAACTGGCGGTTAGCCAAAACCATGTGCCGGACCCGAGGGTTCATCGCCAAGATACGGGCAGCCGCCTCCCGTTCCGACGCGAAGCTATCCCCGTCATCACCCAGCAGACAGTTATAGATCCGCGCCACACGCGGCGTACCCGTATCGACCGCAGAACGAAGCGGCACAGGGCTTCTACCTGCACCGCCTCCTGATGAATCGCTCATGCAAGAGACAGTAAAGCGGCTGGACACGCTTGCAGGCCCCGCAGTGGGGCCCCACGACGAGGGGCCCACAATGGGACCCTAGTGCGAGGGCCCCATTGTGGGTCTACTCTGTGGCCACTCCCACAGCCTCAGCCAGCGCAACCGCATCGGCTTTCAGCGGACCCTTTGCGGTAGCGAACAGTTCACCCACGAGCCCACGGGCTGAAGGGGTATACCTCACTGTCTCGGGCGAGGACTCTTGGGCCCGGTTCATGTAGTGGACCGCCCCCGCTTTGTCGTTGCGTTGGTTATGGGCCTTCGCCATCTCCACTAGAACCCTTGCGCGACGTTCGACAGAAGGAACCGTTTGAAGATCGATGCTCTCTGCCTTCTGGAGTGCAGCGCCAGGAGTGCGCAGATCCACGCCGATGGAAACGGCGTGAAAGTCCGTATTGCCCTGACCGAACACGGTCCATGCTTGCGCATAACCCCCCGGCAGCCGCCGGGCTACCGTGTTCGCCTCATCCCAGTGACGCCAGGCATCACCGTCACGGCCCTCTCTAGCGAAGGTGACAGCCGCATGAAGGTTGAGTGCCCCGTACATGCCCCTCAGATCATCGGAACCGCTGTCCAACTGAGGTCGCAGAGCTTCAGCGGCCTCAGTCACAGTTTGGATCGCTTCCGTCGAATATCCGGTCTCGCGGAGTCCGTTCGCGTATGACCATGCAGCACCCCCCAGAGATACGGGGTCGTCAGCGTCCTGCGCTGCGGATCGTGCACGGTCAGCGATCACCCAGTAAAGCTCCGCCTCACAGGCATAGGCCAGCGCCTGCTGTGCTAGCTGGTAAACGCTCGCAAGCACGGCAGAAGCACGCCGCCGCTCGGCACCTTCCAGGGATCTCGTAAGCGTCTGCCCTTCAGCGAGGAGGCCCGGCAGCAGGCGCCCCACCTCAGAGCGTTGGAATCGGGAGGTGTGCCAGAGTTTCCATGCCTCCGAGACCCGCCCTGACAACACGTCTACAGACGATTGATCCCTCTCGGCTTGCCCGAACAGGGGACCTCGCACCGCATCCCGAACGTCCGGAACACATGCCAGCATGAGCCGCGAGCCCGCCCCCAGGGGGAGGGAAGTCGCATGACCTGTGAGCAGAGACGGATCATTCAGGTTGAGTGCGCTCGCTAGCCGAGACAGCAGCTCATAGCTAGGGGTCTCCCGTTCGCCGCGTTCGATCTTCTTAAGCCAAGAAGGCCCCCGGCCGACCAGCCCAGCGAGAACGGGACGACTCATGCCGCGTTTTTCACGGAAGTAGCGGATACGCTCGCCGGGGGAAAAGTCCGAAGGAACAGACTCAGGCACAGCTACCTCCTAGAGGCAGAGACGCGTGTCAGCGGTGCCTCTAGAGTACGCCGCCTTATGCGGCCCAGCAGGGCTGACGCAAGGCCGCGTACGAGCGCACACGCCGACCAGGGTCCCCGTACTGGCGCGCAGCTTGCAAGAAGGTCGCGCTGCGCCGGCCGAACTCCCTCGCGGTCGCCCTACGGGTGCCTACGGCATTCCGCCGGCCCAGCGCTCCCGTCACGGCATCAGACCCAAGCCCATTGAGGCCGGGAAGCCCCGCATGTCATCGTGACCACCCACGATCACACCAACCAAGGGGCCGACGTTGACTCTCTCAGCGGACACACGCGAGATCATCCGTAGGGTTCAAGTCGCTACGTGGACCAGCATGAGCGCCCTCATCCTTCTGATCATCAGCCTGGCCCCATGGGCAGAAGGACTCGCCGACGACATCACCAAGACAGCCAACATCAAAACCCGCTACACCCTGTGGGATCTACCGGACAGCAACTTCACCGAGGAACTGAGCCAACACGGGGGCTTATGCATCGCCGCATTGCTGACGACGTGCATACTCCTGGTCACAGTCGCCGTCTTCCCCCACAAAATCTCGATCATTCTGGCCGCCATCTCCACAGGCGGGTACGTACTGGCAATCTCCCTGATGAAGAACCAGGCCGACGAGATCGGGAAGCACTACCCCGGTGAGCTGAGCGTGAACATCAGCAGCGGCGCATGGGCATCCGGGGTCCTGGTGTCCTTGATCGGTCTCGTTCTTCTCGGCATGCTCACGCCGAGGGAACCCGTAAACTCCCCAGCCCCCACAGCCGCCCCGAACGCGCCCCAGACCACCGGCCTGGACACCGAGCAGACCGAGCAAAGCAAGACGCCTCCGGCGGGGGACTCCAGCCCCGGAGCCGCCCGCGTTGCCGAACGACCGTAGCGGGTTGCTCTGGAAGCCCGTCCGCTCCTCCCGCCGTCATCCCAGGACAAGCCGAGCAGGGCAGGACCCGGGGCGCAAGATCGTTCGTCCGGCAGGGCGCTGCATCTTGCGCCCCAGCCCCTACCCCGCACCCCTCCGGGCGGGATGACGGCGTACGGAACGGCCAGGCAGGCGGGTTGGTGTAGGTGAAAACCAGGCGAACCCGCAGGTCAGAGGAATCTCTCACCGTCTCAATTGCGTCACAATCCCGTAGCCGTCTTGCCTGCTCCGTTGGGCCCGAGCAGCCCGAAGATCTCTCCAGGGACGACGCTCAGCGAGACGCCGTCGACCGCCCGGTGGTCACCGAAGCGGTAGGTCAGCTCTTCGCACTCGACCGCCGGTATGGCAGTGGTCATTCCTGCTCCAATCGCTCCGCCAGCCGCCGCAGGGGCTCCACGGCGCCGGCCAGCCGATCGCGCTCGGCGGCGTCCATCCGGGCCAGCACGTCCGCGACCGCCGCGGCGCGGCGGTCGCGCCACTCGCTCATGCGCCGGCGGGAGGCGTCGGTCAGCTCCAGGCTGGCCGCCCGCCGGTCGCCGTCCGACCGGGTGCGCCGCACCAGTCCCGCCGCGGTGAGCTGGCCCACCAGGGTGCTCACGGAGTTCGCCGCCATGCCCAGCTCGGCGGCCGCGGCGGCGACGCCGATGCCCGGCCTGCGGTACAGCAGGCGTACGAGGTCGGCCTGGGCGCCGGTGAGGGAGGCGAACACCGGCCCCCGCCCCGCCGCCCGGCGAGACGCCCGGCGCAACGCCACCACGGCGGCCAGCAGCTCCTCCGCGAGCACCTCGAACGTGCCTGGTTCATCCGTCGAATCGCCTTGTGCGTGTGACACTTCCGCAGGATACCTCTCACTCAGAGGTATCTCCTAAAACCCCTGGTCAACGCGGTAATCCAGGATGATTGCGGTCAGAAGGTGAGACGAGGAGGCGGGCAGGGGGCCCCTGGCGATGCCGGGGAGCACCGCACGGTGCCCGTGGGCGTGGTGAGGAGCACCTCGACGCCGGGAGGCACGCCCAGGGTGTAGTCGCCGCGGCAGCCGGAGCCGCCCGCGCACGTGAGGCTGACGCGCAGCGTCCTGCCGCTCTCCCACGCCTCGGAGAACCGCCGGTCGCCGTCCCGCCAGGTCAGCTCACGCCGCACCGAGAGCCGGCCCGCGGCGCCCGGTACGAAGCGGACGCCGACCTTCCCGGTGGCGTCCACGATGACCAGTGGCGTGGTGATCGCGTACGTCACGGTGGAGGTCTCGGTCGTCAGGCGGCCGAGGTCGGAGGAGTCGTACGACCCAGGGAAGGCGAAGTCGTAGTCGTGGGGCAGCCGGATGCCGGTCCACGCCCACAGGGCCATGCCGATCACGGTGAGCGCGGTGAGCGCCCCGCCCCCGGCGATCCAGGCGGTCCGGATGGTGCTTCGCATCGGCACGGTGCCTCTCTCAGATCTTCAGGAAGCGCAGGACGGCGAGCACCCGGCGGTGGTCCTTGTCCGCGCCGGACAGTTCGAGCTTGGCGAAGATGTTGTTGATGTGCTTGCCGACCGCGCCCTCGGAGACCACCAGCGCCTCGGCGATGCCGGTGTTCGACCGGCCCTCGGCGATCAGCGCCAGCACCTCGTGCTCCCTGCGGGTGAGCCGGTCGAGCGGATCGCTGTGCCGGCGGAGCAGCAGCTGGGCGACCACCTCGGGGTCCAGCGCGGTGCCGCCCCCCGCGACCCGGCGCAGCGCGCCGACGAACTCCGCCACGTCGGCCACCCGGTCCTTCAGCAGGTAGCCGATGCCGCTGGTCTCGGTGGACAGCAGCTGGGTCGCGTAACGCTCCTCGACGTACTGCGACAGGACGACGATCGGGAGGCCCGGCCGCTGGCGGCGCAGGACGAGCGCGGCCCGCAGGCCCTCGTCGGAGTGGCCCGGCGGCATGCGGACGTCGGTGACGACGAGGTCGGGCAGGTGCTCGTCGACGGCGCGCAGCAGCGACTCGGCGTCGGCCACGGCCGCCACCACCTCCATGCCGGCCGAGCCCAGCATCCACACGAGCCCCTCCCTGAGAAGGACGGAGTCCTCGGCGAGCACTACGCGCATGGCAGCTCCACACTGATCGTCGTCGGCCCGCCGGGCGGGCTGTCGATGCTCAGCCTGCCGTCGACCGAGCCCACCCGCTGGGACAGGCCCCGAAGCCCGGTGCCGGCGTCCGGCTCCGCGCCGCCCCGCCCGTCGTCGGTGACCTCCAGAAGCAGCAGGTCTCCCTCGCGGCGCGCCGTGACCTCGGCGGCGGACGCCCGCGCGTGCTTGGCCACGTTGGCCAGCGCCTCGGAGATCACGAAGAACGCGACGGCCTCGATCGTGGGGGAGGCGCGTTCCGGCACCTCCACCCGCAGCCGTACGGGGAGGGGGGCCCGCGCCGCGAGGCCCGACAGCGCCGCGTCCAGCCCCTCGTCGCTGAGCACGGCCGGATGCAGCCCGCGTACGAGGTCGCGCAGCTCCTTCAGGGCCTGCTTGGCCTCCTCGTGCGCCCGGGAGATCGTCTCCCTGGCGGGCCCCGGCAGGTCGGTGAAGGCGGCACGGGCCATGCCGAGGTTCATCGCCAGCGACACCAGCCGCTGCTGGGCGCCGTCGTGCAGGTCGCGCTCGATGCGCCGCCGCTCGGCGTCCGCGGCGTCGATCACCTCCGCGCGGCTCTCCCTCAGGGTCTCGACCCGCAGCGCGAGCTGCTCGCTCAGGCTCGGACCGAGGAGCGCCTCGGCGGCGATCACGTCCAGCGCGGTGATCGCCCGCGCCAGCCACGGGGCGGCGACGCACAGGGCCAGGGCGAGCAGGGCGAGGGGCGCGCTCCGCCAACCGCCGCCCACGCTCCAGACCTGCACGGCGAGGGCCGCCGCGACCAGGCAGGCCGACCAGACCATCACCACCGCGACGAACCCGGCGCCGCTGATCAGCGGCGCCAGCATGTGGTAGCCGAGCTGCCGCCAGGTGCTCCTCGTCCGCGCGTCGCGGAACAGCCGGACCGCGGGGTTGCCCGTGCCGGGGCGGCGCGGGACCGCGGGGATGTCCACGCCGAGGAAGGCGGCGAAGCGGGCGCGCTGGAGCCTGGTGAACATCCGCGCCGACCAGAAGAGCAGCGGCAGGGCGACCAGCGGCGCCACGAGGGTCCAGGCGAACAGCACGGACACCAGGGCCAGCCCCGCCACCGCGAACAGGGCGGCCAGGGCGATCGGGACGCCCGTCACCACATGGAACGTGCGGAGCCAGGCCGGTGCCGACCAGTGGGCGCGCATCTTGTCCCAGGGGGTGGCCACCTCGGCGTGAGTCATGCCCCCACCGTAGAGACCGTGGCGGTATGGGTGACATGGCCGAGGCATCCCGAAAGGCGGTGGGGAAAACCCCACCTACATCTCCCCGAATGGCCATCATCCCGGTTACGTAATGTGATAGCTATGTGACGGCATGCGATCGGCAAGGCGGGGCAACCCCGCCTGATACGAAGCTATGGAGTTGGTCATGCTGGTCTGCGTACTCGCAGTGGCCGCGGCGGTCGGCGTGGTGGCCATCGCCGCCTTTCTTTTCCGCAGGCTCGGCAACGGCACCGACGACCTGGTCCCCGACGGCCCTTCCGCCGGCCACGCGGGGTCGATGCTCTCGTCGTTGTTTCTGCTGGTGTTCGCCATCGCGATCGTGGTGCCGTGGACCACGGCCGACGCCGCGCGCCAGAACACCTACGCCGAGAGCCAGGCGGCCGTGGAGACCTACTGGTCCGCGGCACGGCTTCCCGCTCCCGGCGGCGCCCAGCTGCAGCAGCAGGTGCGCGACTACGTCGGGTTCGTGCTCAACAAGGAGTGGCCGCTCATGGCCTCGGGCCGGCTCAGCGCGGAGGGCGCGTCGCGCCTGGAGGCGCTGCGCACTCAGGCGGCGGGCCTGATCGTGAAGGACGACGACGCCAAGGCCGCCAAGTCCGACGTCCTCGACGAGGTGAGAGACCTGTCGGCGGCCCGCCGCCAGAGAGCCGCCGACGCGCGTGCCACGCCTCCGGCGGGCGTGCTGCCGCTGACCATCCTGACGGGGCTGATCGTCATCGTGTTCCCGTTCATGGCCGGTGCCCGTCCCCGGGGCAAGACGCTCGCGCCGCTGGTGGTGATGGCGGCGCTGCTCGGGTTCGGCGTCTTCCTCACCTGGCAGATCTCTCATGTGTTCGCGAGCGGGCTGTCGGTCGGGCCCGACGCGTTCAGCGCCGCGCTGTCGGAGTTCGACCGCATCCCGTGGAGCGGCTGACCGTGGCCGCTCCACGTACGGCGGCGCTGCTGGCGGTGCCGGTCGCGGGCCTGTCGCTGACCGGCCTCGTCGGAAGCGCCCCCGCCTCCGCCACCACCATCACCCACCCGATCCCCGCCTCGGCCGGCGTCCTCTCCGCGTCGGTGGGCGCGGTCGCGCACCCCGTTCCCGCGTCGGCCGGCGTCCTGCCTGGGTCGGCGGGCACCGTCGCGCACCCGATTCCGCGCTCGGCCATGGCCCCGGCCTCGGTGCCGGTCCCGGCGGGGAGTCTTCCCGGGGCCGACGTCACCGTCTGTCTCGACGTCGACGTGGTGGTGAGCCTGCGGGTCGGCATCAGCATCGGGGGATACCCTCCGATCTGCCAGGCCCCGGCGAACCCGCCACCGGCCCCCGCTCCGCCCCCTGCCCCGGCGCCCCCGGCTCCGGCGCCACCCCCCGCCCCGGCCCCGCCTCCGGTCCCGACGCCGCCCCCCTCGTCGCCGTCCACTCCCACCCCCGCCGCGTCCCCGACCCGCGCCCCGGCGCCGTCCCGGGCCCCGGCGCCCCCGCCGTCGATCCGCCCGGCCGTGCCCGCCGCGCCACCGCCGCGCACGCCGCCCGCCACGCCGCGGTCCGCGCGGCCCACCGCGGAGCACGTCCCCACGCCGTCGGCGGTCGGCCCGGCTCCCCGCATCCGCACGATGCGCGCGGCGCTCCAGCCGTCCCGCCGCCGCGGTCCGCTGTCCTCGGTGATGGTCCTGGTCGTGCTCTCCCTGGTGATCGCCCTGGCCGCCGGCCTGGCCTTCGGCACCGTCCGGTAGCCTGAACCGCGCCGAAAGTTTCACAGATTTCCTATGCGCCGCGGCCGTGCCCGCAGGTCCGTGCCCCTGTCCTCCAGCGCTTCTACTAGGCGTCTTGTCTGCCGAAATATTCCGGCAGATACTCCGGAATGTTTCGAGAGCATGCCACGCGAACCGGAGAGCAGGAGTACGGATGAGGATGAGAAGCAAGCTGCTGGGCGCGCTGGCCACCGCAGCGACGCTGGTCGTCGCGGGGCTGGCCACCGCGCCACCGGCGTCGCCCGCGTCGCTGACCGAGGTCACCGGCTTCGGGACCAACCCCAGCGCTCTGAGAATGCACATGTACGTGCCGGACTCGGTGGCGGCGAAGCCGGCCATCGTGGTCGCCGTGCACTACTGCACGGGCTCAGGCCCGGCCTTCTTCTCGGGGACGGAGTTCGCCTCCCTCGCCGACCGGTACGGCTTCATCGTCGTCTACCCGTCCGCGACGAGAAGCGGCAGTTGCTTCGACGTCTCCTCGCCGCAGGCGCTGAAGCACGACGGCGGCAGCGACCCCGTGGGCATCGTGTCCATGGTCAAGTACGTCGAGCAGCACAACAACGGCGATCCCGACCGGGTGTACGTCACCGGCGCGTCCTCGGGCGGCATGATGACCAACGTCCTGCTGGGCGACTATCCCGACATCTTCAAGGCCGGCTCGGCCTTCATGGGCGTGCCGTTCGGATGCTTCGCCACCACGGACGGCTCAAGCTGGAACAGCGCCTGCGCCAACGGCACCGTGACCAAGACCCCGCAGCAGTGGGGCGACCTCGTGCGCGGGGCCTACCCCGGTTACAGCGGCGCCCGTCCCCGGATGCAGGTGTGGCACGGCACCGACGACACGACGCTGCGCTACCCGAACTTCCAGGAAGAGATCAAGCAGTGGACCAACGTCCACGGGCTCAGCCAGACCGCCACGCTGACCGACCGCCCGCAGCCGAGTTGGACGCGCACCCGCTACGGAGGCACGGGCACCAATGTTCCGGTCGAGGCCGTCAGCGTCCAGGGCGTAGGGCACAGCCTGCCGACGAGCGGCATGGCCCTGGCCGCCATCCAGTTCTTCGGCCTCGCGGGCGGGCCCACCGCGACGCCGACCCCGACGCCCACGCCCACGCCCACCCCGACTCCGGGCTCCGGGCCGTGCCGCGTCACCTACACGACGAACGCCTGGAACACGGGGTTCACCGCCGAGGTCACCCTCGCCAACACCGGATCCACCCCGATCAGCAACTGGTCGCTGGCGTTCACCCTTCCCGCCGGGCAGGTGGTCACCTCCGCCTGGAACGCCACCATCTCACCCTCCAGCGGCCAGGTCACCGCGAGGAACGTCAGCTACAACGCGACCATCGCGCCGGGGGCCTCGACCGGGTTCGGCTTCCAGGCCACCCACACCGGTAACACCGGCAAGCCGGCGTCCTTCACCCTCGGCGGCGTGAGCTGCACCATCGGCTGAGTCGCCGAACCGAGATACGCCGAAGCCGAGGGGCGCCGGACAACGCCTGAGGGCGGACGTCCGAACAACCGAAAGCCGGCTGCGGGGCGCGCCACCCCGCAGCCGACTTCCGCTCATTCGGGCGGGTCGTACTGATCTCTAGGAATGATGGGAATCCTCGGTTGGAAGGAGCCCTCCGGCCGGAGCGGCTCGGTGGTCGCCCACCTCCCTTCTGCTAGTACGAAGAGTTGGCGGAGGAAGTCGGTGAGGCGGTCGGCGAGGCCGACGCGCTCGGCGAGGCGGACGGGGTGGCCGTGGTGCTCGCGGCGTCCGCGGGCATGATCAGGCCGACCAGGCCGTGCTGGGCCTTCTGGATTCCGGCGGAGAACCACAGGGCGTTCTCGCCACCGCTGGCGGCGGTTCCCTGCTCCAGGTCCCACAGGCCCTCGATCGCGATGGCCTTGCCGTCGGCCTTGCGGAGCGGGCCGAGGTAGCGGCCGTTCCTCGGGTTGTAGGCGTTGATCCAGCCGTCGCCGAAGTTGCCGACGAGGAGCGCCCCCGCGTACTGGCCGAAGCCCTGCGGTGCGGTGATCATCGCCCAGGGGGCGTTGAGGGCGCCACGGGCCGCGACGCGGGCCGTCAGCCGGCCGGAGGCGTTGAACCGGCTGATGAAGCCGAGTCCCTTGCCCGCGATCGACTTTCCGGTCTCCGGGTCCCGCTTGGCGTAGGCGACGTAGACGGCGTTCCCGACGATCTCCACGTTGTACGCGGAGTAGCCACGGGGAAGGCCGCGGTCCACGAAGGCCCACCTCGACAGCCGTACGCGGCTGAAGTCGTCGTCGAAGACGTGGATCCGGTTGTGGGCGAAGTCGGCCGCGAGGAGGAAGGAGCCGCGGTTGGTCCGCATCATCGCCAGGCCCTTGTAATCGGCCTTGCGGGTGAACGCCGCGATGATCGCGCTGCCCGGGTTGACCTCGGCGTTCCAGCCGGTGATGGCGCCGCTCGGGCTGGCGAAGATGAACGTCGCCGGGCCCGAGACGCCCTTGCTGGAGATCTCGAAGCCCTCCTCGCCGTTGAAGACCTGGCCGGTCGGCGTGCCGCCGGGGATGGCGACCTCGGTCTTCTCCTTGGTGAGCTGGCTCGCCCCGCCCGAGTACACGGTCGCCGAGCCGGTGCCCGCGTTGGAGACCCACAGCGTCTTGCCCATGGCGAGACCCCAGGGGTTGACCAGTTTGGGGTCGGTGACGTCCGCCTTGCCCGCCACGTCCGAGATCAGGGGAAGCTCGGCGAACCGCGTGCCGGTGTGTGTGGTGGTCTTGGTGGACTCCTTGGACTGCGTGGACTCAGCGTGCGCCGGGATCGTGCCGGTGGAAATGCCCAGGACGAGTGCCGCAGCGCAGAGCGTGACGATGCGTGGCCGCATCAGGCCTCCTATGTCGTCTGCATGTGCGTACGGACGGAGGTACGCGGCCCTCTGTGACCCGGTTCAACCGACTTTCAAACTCTTTCCGGAGCGAGGTCGCCGGGGGTTAGCCGACAGGGCCCGGCCGTCGCGGGGTGGCGGTCAGCGTGAGGGCGCCGGGGAGCGCGGCGAACGCGTCGCGCATGCGGGCGGCCAGATCGGCGCGACCGGGGTCGCCCGGCAGGGACATCCAGGACGCGAGGGCGCAGTGGAACGCGGCGACCAGCATGTCGAGCGCCAGCCGTGGACGCGGGTCGCCCGGGCCCGCGAGGTCGAGCCGGCGGTGCAGGGTCGTGAGCGCGGCGCGGGTGGTGCGGTCGCAGAAGTGCAGGCCGTGGGCGTCCATCGAGGGTGTCCGCTCCGCGAGCCGTCGGCTGAGCCGGACGCGGCGCGCCCAGCCCTCGGCCGTCATCCCGTCGAGGGCGGCGAGCAGAGCCTCCTGTAGCAGGTCGAGCAGGGGACGGCCGCGCGGCTCCCGGGACTCGAGGTCGTCCAGGAAGGCCGTCCACAGATCCTGGGTGGGCGCCATCGCCACGTCTTCCTTGCTGCTGAAATTGCGGAAGAAGGTGCGCTTGGAGACCTCGACCGCCTCGCACAGGTCGTCGAGCGTCGTGCCGTCGAAGCCCCGCTCGGTGAAGAGCTCCAGGGCGGTGTCGATCAGGGCCTGGCGCGTGCGCAGCTTCTTGCGTTCGCGCAGTGGCAGCCGCACGGCCGTGCCGGCGGGTGGCGTGAGGGGCAGGGGCGAGGTGGTCATCGCGGACAGTCTAGCGGAGCGCGAATGCCACTTGTAGGTTTATGCCACTCAGTGGCATTCTGTGGGCGTCAGCGTCACTCGTGAAAGGTGTCCGACCCATGCGCGCTCTGCTCGTCGATCGTTCCGTGCCCGGCGGCCTGCGGTTCGGGGAGGTCCCCGACCCCGAACCCGCCCCCGGCCAGGCGCTGATCCGGGTGACGGCGACCTCCCTCAACTACGGCGAGGTGAAGTACGGCCTGGAGAACGCGCCGGAGGGCGCCGTGCTCGGCTGGGACGCGGCGGGCGTCGTGGAGCGGGCCGCCGCCGACGGCTCCGGCCCGCCCGAGGGCACCCCGGTGGTCACGCTCGCCATCGACGGCGCGTGGGCGGAGCTCCGGGCCGTCGGCACCGAGTGGATCGGCACGGTGCCGCACGGCGCCGACCTCGGCCCGGCCGGCACCGTCCCCGTGGCGGGCGCCAGCGCGCTGCGCGCCCTGCACAGGATCGGCCCGCTCGTCGGCAGGCGGGTGCTGGTCACCGGCGCCACCGGCGGGGTCGGAAGGTACGCCGTGCAACTCGCCCGGCTCGGCGGCGCGCACGTGGTGGCGTCCACCGGCGACCCGGGCGCGCACGGGGACGGTCTTCGGGCGCTCGGCGCGCACGAGGTGGTGGCCGGGCCGTCCGAGGTGGATGCCCCGGTGGGCGGCGTCGTGGAACTGGTCGGGGGGCGCCGGCTCGTGGAGGCCTTCGACAGGCTGGCCGAGGGCGGCACGCTGGTGTCCGTCGGGCACGCGACGAGCGAGGGCGAGCACTTCCCGTTCGGGACACTGTTCGGCGACCAGGGGCGCCATGACCGCTCGATCGTCACCTTCTTCCTCCTCGCCTGCACGGGGCTGGCCCCCGACCTGACCTGGCTGGCCGGGGAGGTCGCCTCCGGCCGCCTGGACCCGGGCATCTCCTGGCGGGGTGGCTGGGACAGGGCCGCGGAGGCGGTGGACGCCCTCCTCGGCCGCAGGCTGCACGGCAAGGCGGTGCTCGACATCGCCTGAGCCGATCGGGTGCCGATGGTGTACTGATATACCAAGGTTCGGCAGCCGCCCACGAAGGGGAGATCTCGATGGTGGATGACGTCAGGCAGGCGCTCGCGTCGGTGGTGACCGTGCCGGTGACGCCGTTCGACGGGCTCGGGCAGGTCGACGGGCCGGCGTACTCAGCGCTGGTGGCCCGCATGGTCGCGGCGGGCGTCGGCGCGGTCACGCCCAACGGCAACACCGGCGAGTTCTACTCGCTGTCCCTGGCCGAGCTGGACCGCGTGGTGGCGCTGACCGTGGAGTCGGCGGGCGGGGCGGCGGTCATCGCGGGCGTCGGGCACGACACGGCGACGGCCGTCCGGCTCGCCACCGAGGCGGCGCGCCTCGGGGCGCACGGCGTCATGGTGCACCAGCCCGTGCATCCCTACCAGTCGCAGGAGGGGTGGGCCGGCTACCACCGGGCCGTCGCCGAGGCGGTGCCCGGGCTCGGGGTCGTCTGCTACGTCCGCTCCCCGCTGGTCACCGCCAGGGCGTTGCGGGACCTTGTGAGCGCGTGCCCCAACGTGGTCGGGGTGAAGTACGCGGTGCCCGACCCGGTGCGGTTCGCCGAGCTGGCGGCCGAGGTGCCCGAGGTGGCGTGGGTGTGCGGGCTGGCCGAGAGCTGGGCGCCGTTCTACTGGCCGGGCGGGGCGCGCGGGTTCACCTCCGGCCTGGCCGTCATCGTCCCCGAGCTGTCGCTCGACCTGCTCGGACGCCTCCAGGCGGGCGACCTCGGCGGGGCGATGGAGCTCTGGCGTCTGCTCAAGCCCATCGAGGACCTGCGGGCCCGGCACGGCAACGCCAACAACGTGTCGGTGCTCAAGGAGGCGCTGGCCCAGCTCGGCCTGTGCGGCAGGGACGTACGACCACCCATCTCGCCGCTCCCGGACTCCGAGCGCGACGAGGTCACGGCCGTCCTGCGCTCCCTGCGGCTCCCGGTCGGTGCGGCATGACCGAGCCCACCGCGCGAGACCGCCGGGCCGAGACGCCTCGGGAATCAGGACAGGTCACGTCCGGGCACGCCGAGACGCCCGGGGAGGTCGGGGCGGAGGTGTTCGCCGCGCTGCGGAAGGTGTCGACGGCGACCGTGACCACGCAGCTGTTCGCCCGCGGGCTGCGCAACACCTTCCTGGCGGGGCTGCGCCCGCTCAACCCGGCGCACACCCGGATGGTGGGGGAGGCGTTCACACTGCGCCACATCCCCGCCCGCGAGGACCTTGACGTGCTGTCGGTGTTCAAGGACTACGACCACCCGCAGCGGCTCGCGGTCGAGTCGGTCGGCCCGGGGCAGGTGCTCGTCATGGACTGCCGGGGCCAGACCCGGGCGGCGTCGATCGGCGGCATCCTCGCGACCCGCCTGCTGCGGCGCGGCGCGGCCGGGCTGGTCACCGACGGGGCAGTACGCGACTCGCCGTTCTTCGCCGGCCTGGAGCTGCCGGCCTTCGCCGCCGGGGTCTGCGCGACCACCAACCTCGCGCGCCACCACGCCGTCGACCTGCAGGTGCCCATCGGCTGCGCCGAGGTGCCCGTCTACCCCGGCGACGTCATCGTGGCGGACGCCGAGGGCGTGGTCTGCGTCCCCCGCCACCTGGCGGCCGAGGTGGCGCGCGACGCCCTGGAGCAGGAACGGCTGGAGGACTTCATCCAGGCGCGGGTGGAAGCCGGGGCTCCGCTGCGCGGCACCTACCCTCCCGACGAGGAGACCCTCCGCCGCTACCGCTCCACCCTCTCCGGCGGGGACGCCGCGCGCTGACCCCGGGCACCGGCACCCGCCTGCCACGTCCGCCCGGGCTTTGGGGTGGGGTGGCGGGCTGGCCGCTAGCTCCGCTCGCCCGGGTCGCGGGACAGGTGGGCGACCGAGCGTTCGATGTGCGCCCTGGTCAGGCGTTCGGCCAGGGGGGCGTCGCCCGAGGTCACGGCGGCGAGGATGTTCTCGTGCTCGGCGAACTCCTCCCGCCAGGTCGGCCAGTGGCGCCACAGCACGGTGACCGTGCCGACGGCGGTGAGGTCCTGGAGGTTGTCCAGCTGCGCGGTGACCAGCTCGTTGCCGCAGCCGGAGTAGAGCGCGCGGTGGAAGCGGCGGTTGGCCAGGCTGAGGGAGGTCGGGTCGTCTCCCGACAGCAGCTCGCGTGCCTCCTCCAGCGCCTCCCGCGCGTCACGCACGGTCGCCGGGCGGGACGGCCGCGTGGAGTGCGCCACCGCCCAGGGTTCGAGGAGCAGGCGGAGCTCCTGGGCCTTGCGCAGGTCGGCGGCGCCCAGCACCCGTACGCTGACCCCGCGGTTCGGGCTGATCACGACGAGCCCGGTGGCGGCGAGCCCGATGAGGGCCTCCCGCACCGGGGTCTTGGACACGCCGAGCTGTTCGGCGAGCCGGCGCTCCACCAGCGTCTCGCCGGGTTTGATCCGGCCGGACAGGATGGCCGTCCGGATCGAGTCGGCGACGAGATCGGTGCGCGTGGTCGACCTCGCGACCGGCCGCAGGACCGAATCCTCTGACATGTTGTACACCGGTATATCGTCGCGCACCTTTACCCGCGACGGTCACCCATCTCCGCCCGCGGGCGAGAGAGCGTGGGGATCCAACCATGTGATCTACATTGTAAAGGTGTCAGCTCTTGATCCGCTGAGGGCGAGCAGCCTGTCCACCAGTGTCCGGGCGTGGTGGGCGTTGGTCGGCCGTTCGAAGAACATCGCGTGGAAGTACAGCGGCGCGAGGATGACCTCCAGCAGCTCCAGCAACGTGGGGGGGTTCTCCCCGCGATCCCTGGCGCGGTCGAGCATCGTCTGGAGCTGTGTGCCTCGCTCCAGAAGATAGACATGCTTGGAGGGCTCTCCCTCCGGGCGCGCGCCCACCAGGGCGGCACGGAGGAAGACGGGACCGAGGGGGCCGGCCACGTCCTCGGCCACCTGGACCGCATAGGCCTCCAGGTCCCCACGGAGCGTCCCGGTGTCGGGAACCGGGGACGAGCGCGTGAGCTGCTCGGTCACCACGTCGTCGACCAACGCGCCCAGCGTGCCCCAGCGCCGGTAGATCGTGGCCTGGTGGACGCCGGATCGCTCCGCCACCTGCGCGATGCTCAGATCGTCCCAGTCCGCCTCGTGGAGCAGGTCGAGGACGGCCTCGCATACGGCCGTGCGGACGCGGGCGTTGCGCCCCCCGGGCCGGCGTACGGGTTCCTGTGTCGCCATGGCCGACATCTTAACGCGAATAGTCTTGCTTTAAGTGCGTCGCCGCGCTAACTTCCCCTTGAAGCGAATAATTTCGTATTAAGGAGACGGGCGTAGGTGCGCTGATCTCTGAGAAGGACGCCACGTTCTGGTACGAGACGCTGCGCTCGCTCGGCCACATCGCCTACGGCGGCGCGGACTTCGGTGAGGTGATCACCACCGCACAGCGGATCACCGAGGGTGACTACGACAGCTGAGACCTTCAGGAGTGAGATGTGAGCCGTTCAGGTAACAACCAGATCGTTTCGGTCATGCTGTGGGACGTGGTGCCGGTGATCGGCACCTACTATGTGTGCCGCGCGCTGAGCGTGAGCGAGTACGCCGCCATGCTGACGGCGGCGAGCGTCGGATTCCTGCGGGTCGCCTACGTCGCCGTCCGGCAGCGTCGCTTCGATGGATTCGCCGCCTTCATGGGCGTCGTCTTCGGCGTGGGAATGATCCTCTCCTTGCTGACGGGAGACGCGAAGTTCCTCCTGGCCATCAAGTCCGTCACCACCGCGGTCGCGGGCCTGATCTTCCTGGGTTCCTGCGTCGCCCGCCGTCCCGCGGCCTTCGCCGTGGCGAAGCGCTTCGGTGCCGAAGACGCGGACACCGCGCGGCGCTGGGACGTCCTGTACGCGGCGGCGCCGATGTTCCGCCGGACCTACTTGGTGATGACCCTCGTCTGGGGAATCGCGCTTCTGGTCGAGTCGGCCGTCCGCCTCCCCCTGGTCTACTGGTTGCCGACCGATGTCATGGCCGGGCTTTCGTCGATCCTCCTGGTGGCGACCATCGGCCTGCTAGGAGCATGGAGCGCCTGGTACGGCAAGCGCGGCGAAGAGTTGGCGAAGAAGGCCTCCAGTTCGGAGGCCTGCTCCCGGGACGCGGTTCCCGCCACGGCACTGTCCGACGACTGAGCCGCGAATGATGACGGGGCCTGGGAGGACACGGCGCAGGGGGTCTCGCGCCAGGCCGCCACCGCGTGGAGCCGTCTCGTACGGCCGCGGCCCTGCGCATGAGGTCGCCGCCCGCGCGGTCTGTCACTCCGTGTCGGGGTCGGGGGTGTCGTCGGTGCCGGTGAGGAAGTCGAAGTCGCAGCCCTGGTCCGCCTGGAGGATGTGGGCGTCGTAGAGCGTGCCGTACCCGCGCCTGAACGCCGTGCGCGGGGCCTGCCAGGCCGCGCGGCGCCGTGCCAGCTCCTCCTCGGGGACGTCGAGGGACAGGCGCCGGGCCTCGACGTCCAGGGTGATCGGGTCCCCGTCCCGTACGAGGGCGAGCGGCCCGCCGACGTGGGACTCCGGGGCGACGTGCAGCACGCAGGCGCCGTAGCTGGTGCCGCTCATGCGGGCGTCGGAGATGCGCAGCATGTCGCGCACCCCCGTCTTGAGCAGCCTGTCGGGGATGGGGAGCATGCCGTGCTCGGGCATCCCTGGGCCGCCGCGCGGTCCCGCGCCCCGCAGCACGAGCACCGAGTCGGCCGTGATCGGCAGGCTCTCGTCATTGATGCGCCGCATCAGGTCGCGGTGCCCGTCGAACACCACCGCCGGCCCGGTGTGCTCGAGCAGCCGAGGGTCGGCGGCGACGTGCTTGATGACCGCGCCGTCCGGGGCGAGGTTGCCGCGCAGGACGGCGAGGCCGCCCTCGGCGGACAGCGGGTTGCCGCGCGTCCGGATGACCTTGTCGTCGAACACCTCGGCCCCCTCCAGCGTCTCGCCGAGGCTGCGCCCGGTCACGGTCGGCCGGTCGAGGTGGAGCAGGTCCGCGATCCGGCTCAGCAGGCCGGGCAGGCCGCCCGCCAGGTAGAAGTCCTCCATGACGTACGTGCCGCTCGGCCGCAGGTCGGCGAGCACGGGAACGCGCAGGGAGGCCGCGTCGAAGTGGTCGAGCGTGAGCTCGACGCCGCTGCGGCGGGCCATGGCGACGAGGTGGATGACGGCGTTGGTCGACCCGCCGAGGGCCAGCACGGCGGTGACGGCGTCCGCGTACGCCTGGGCGTTGAGGATCGCGGACGGGCGCAGGTCCTCCCACGCCATCTCGACGACGCGCCTGCCGGTGGCGGCGGCCATCCGGTTGTGGGCGGAGGCCACCGCGGGGATGGAGGCGGCGCCGGGCAGCGTCATGCCGAGCACCTCGGCGACCGAGGTCATGGTGGAGGCGGTGCCCATCGTCATGCAGTGGCCGGGGGAGCGGGCGATGCCCTCCTCGACCCCGCTCATCTCGGCGTCGTCGACGAGGCCCGCCTGCTTGTCGGCCCAGTAGCGCCACATGTCGCTGCCGCTGCCGAGGACCTCGCCGCGCCAGTTGCCGGGGATCATCGGCCCCGCCGGCACGAAGATCGCGGGGAGGTCCATGCTGATGGCGCCCATGAGCAGGGCCGGGGTGGTCTTGTCGCACCCGCCCATGAGCACCGCGGCGTCCACGGGGTAGGACCGCAGGACCTCCTCGGTCTCCATGGCGAGCAGGTTGCGGTAGAGCATGGTCGTCGGCTTCTGGAAGGTCTCCGACAGCGACATCACGGGCAGTTCCACCGGGTAGCCGCCCGCCTGCCACACCCCGCGCTTGACGTCCTGCGCCCGCTCGCGCAGGTGGATGTGGCAGGGGTTGAGCTCGCTCCAGGTGTTCAGGATGCCGATGACGGGCCGGCCCAGGTGCTCCTCGGCGGACAGGCCGAGCTGGCGCGTGCGGGCACGGTGGCTGAAGGACCGCAGGCTCTCGGTGCCGTACCACCGGTGACTTCTCAACTGCTCAGGGGTCAGACGCTGCATTGGTCACCTCATATCCTGATATATCACGATATCGGGGGTGACCCTGGTATCAGTGGGCGGCGGCGGCGCGGGTGGCGTCGGCCAGGAGGCCGTGGCGCGACGGCCCCGCGAGGCCGGCGTGGTAGAGGTGGATCTCCTGTGCCCCGGCCTCGACCAGCCGCCGGACGTGCGCGGTGGTCTCCTCGGGCCGTACCGGGGGGAGCACGGTCACGTAGGCGCCGACCGCGACCTCCTCGGGGAGCAGCCGGTGCGCGAGCCGCACCCTGTCGGGGGACTCCGGCCCGGTGGGCCAGCACTGCACCACGACGGTGTCGACCTCCTTGCCCGCGTGCGGGGTGAGCCCGGGGTTGGCGCCGGTGGCCCAGGGGTCGGGGCTGGCGTGCAGGCTGACCCGGAGCCCGGGAAGCGACTCGACGACCTGGTGGCGCAGCTCGTCCGCCGCCTCGTGGCGCACGGCGAGGAGCGTGGCCGCCATGCCCGGGTCGAGGTCGTGCTCGTGGGAGCGCACGGCGGCGCGCAGGTCGCGCACCGTCCGCGCGGTGTCGACGCCGCGCGCGGCCCAGCTCGCCTGGCAGGCCGAGCAGCAGCAGACCGACAGCATGCGCCGGGCCCGCGCGTCGTAGGCGCCCTCCGTCTTTTCGTGGTGGCCGCCGTGGTCGGCCCCGAGCTGCCCGCAGGCCTCCAGGAGCACCCCGGCGAGCGGCAGGTCGCGTACGGCCTCGGCGGCCAGCGTGGCGGCGTAGTCGCGCACCTCGGCGTGCGAGGGGCACAGCGCCCAGGGATAGGGCTGCCCGAAGCAGTTGACCACGCTGAGGTCGGGACGCGCCTCGCCGAGGAGGGAGTTGTGCGTGAGCACGATCCAGGCCGTCACCGGCACCCCGGCGTCGGTGAGGACGCGCGTGGCCGTGCCGAAGGAGTCGGGATCGTCCATCCAGCCGGGCGCGCCGGGCACGAGGCGCCTGCCCGCCCAGGCCTCCTCGCGGACGGGCCGGTACAGCGCGGAGTGCCTCGCGTCGAGATAGGCACGCTCAGGATGCCAGGGAGTCGCGGCCCTGACCGTGTGGTAGCCGGCGGCGAGGTTCACCCCGTCGCAGCCGAGCGCCTGGACCCGTCCGGTGAACAGCGGATCGCCGATCACGTCCCACGGGTAGGCGTGCACGAGCACGCGCATTGCCACCGCCTCCCCACGAGGGGCCCTCACCCAACAAATGGCGTTGTCCAGGCATATCGATTCGGCCGGACGGAGTCAATGGCTGCGAGTGATCGCGTTCGGAAGGCATCCGGTCCGTATGTGCGCCGGGGGGCGATCCCGGTCGCCGCCCGTCTGGCCTGTCAAGGGTTCTCGGCTCCAAGAAGCGCGTACGTTTCTGTCGATCATCCGATTCGCCTCCGGGCCGATCAGGAGGATGGTAGGTGTAGCCGATTCGAGGAGGCGCACGTGGATTTCCGGCTCGAGGACCGGTACGGCCGTCAGGAAGGCCGTGTCCACCTGACCGGCATCCAGGCACTGGTGAGGCTCCCGCTCGACCAGCGCCGCCGCGACCGGGAGGCGGGGCTGCGCACGGCCGGGTTCGTGTCCGGCTACCAGGGCTCCCCGCTGGGCGGCTACGACCTGGAGCTCGGGCGCAACCGCGCGCTGCTGGACGAGCACGACGTCGTCCACCGGCCGGGCCTCAACGAGGAGCTGGCCGCCACCTCGGTCGCGGGCACCCAGCTCGCCGCGACCCTCTCGGGGTTCCGCCACGACGGGGTCTTCGGCATCTGGTACGGCAAGGCCCCCGGCCTCGACCGGGCGACCGACGCCATCAGGCACGCCAACCTGGCGGGCACCCACCGCCACGGCGGGGTGCTCGCGCTCGTCGGGGACGACCCGGTGTCGAAGTCCTCGACCGTGGCCTCCGCCTCCGAGGCGGCGCTGGCCGACCTGCTGCTGCCGGTCCTTTACCCGGCGGATCCCGCCGACATCCTCGACCTCGGCCTGCACGGGTTCGCCCTGTCCCGGCACAGCGGCCTGTGGGCCGCGATGAAGATCGTGACGAACGTGGCCGACGGGGCGGCGACCGTGGACCTTCCCTCCGCGCGGCCGATGCCGGTGCTGCCGGACGTGGAGCTCGACGGCCGGCCGTACCGCCACGTGCCGACCGCGCGCATGCTGAACCCCGTGCCGCTGGAGCTGGAGCGCTCGGTGCACCACGCCCGGCTGGAGGTCGCCCGCGCGTACGGCCACGACAACGGCCTCAACCGCGTCACGGCCGGCCGGCCGGGCGACACGATCGGGCTGGTGGCCGCGGGGAAGACCTACCTCGACCTGCGGCAGGCGCTCGCGATCCTCGGCCTTGGGGACGACGAGCTGGCGCGCCGGGGCATCCGCCTGCTGCGGCTCGGCATGCCCTGGCCCCTCGACGGCCGCACGGTCAGGGAGTTCGCCGCGGGGCTCCGCGAGATCGTGGTGGTCGAGGAGAAGCGCGCGTTCGTCGAGCAGCAGATCAAGGAGACGCTGTACGCGGCGCCCGACCGTCCCGCCGTCCTCGGCAAGTCGGACGAGGACGGCCGCGCGCTGTTCCCCGTGGGCGGCGAGCTCGGGCCCGACCTGATCGCCCGCAGGCTGGCCCGGCGCCTCGGCGTCGAACCGCCGCCGCGTGCCCGCAGGGAGTCCATCCAGCTCCTGCCCGTCATGCCCCGCACGCCGTACTTCTGCTCGGGGTGCCCGCACAACCGCTCCACCAAGGTGCCCGAGGGCACGCTGGTGGGCGCCGGCATCGGCTGTCACACCATGGTCGTCTTCATGGACGAGTCCCAGGCCGGGGAGGTCAGCGGGATCACCCAGATGGGCGGCGAGGGCGCCCAGTGGATCGGTATGGAGCCCTTCCTCGACCGCGACCACATCGTGCAGAACATCGGCGACGGCACCTTCCTGCACTCCGGCAGCCTCGCCGTGCGGGCGGCGGTGGCGGCGGGCAGCCGCATCACCTTCAAGCTGCTCTACAACTCGGCGGTCGCCATGACCGGTGGCCAGCGCGCCGTCGGCGGCATGGCCGTGCCCGAGATCACCCGCCTGCTCGCCGCCGAGGGCGTACGGAAGATCATCATCACCGCCGAGGACCCTGCGCGCTACCGGGGCGTGCGGCTCGCGCCCGGCGCCGAGGTCTGGCACCGCGACCTGCTGGTACGGGCGCAGGAGACGCTCGCGGGGGTCGACGGCGTCACCGTGCTCGTGCACGACCAGGAGTGCGCGGCCGAGAAGCGCCGCAAGCGGCGGCGCGGGCAGGCGGTGGCGCCCGCGACGCGGGTGGTCGTCAACGAGCGGGTCTGCGAGGGCTGCGGCGACTGCGGGTCCAAGTCCAACTGCCTGTCGGTGCAGCCGGTGGACACCGAGTTCGGCCGCAAGACCCGCATCCACCAGGCGAGCTGCAACGTCGACTACTCCTGCCTGGACGGCGACTGCCCGTCCTTCCTCACCGTCACCCCGGCGGCGGACGCCGCGACCCGCGGCGGGAGCGCCGGCTCGCGCGGCGCGCGACCATGGGAGGCGCCGGAGGAGGCGCCCGAGCCCGAGCCGCGGGTGCCGGCCGACCGGTTCGCCATGCGGATCACCGGGGTCGGCGGCACGGGCGTGGTCACGCTCGCCCAGATCATCGCGGTCGCCGCGACGCTGGACGGCAAGCACGTCAGGAGCCTGGACCAGACGGGCCTGGCGCAGAAGGGCGGCGCGGTCGTCTCCGACGTGAAGATCACCACCGAGCCCGCCGAGGAGTCCAACAAGATCGCTGACGGCGCCTGCGACCTGTACCTCGGCGCCGACCTGCTCGTCGCGGCCGACGCCGCCAACCTCGCGGCGGCGTCGCCCCGGCGGACGGTGGCGGTGCTCTCCACGGCCGAGGTCCCGACCGGCCGCATGGTCGCCGATCCTGGCCTGGCGTTCCCCGAGGCCGGGGGAGTGGTGTCCCGCGTGGTGTCGGCGTCCCGGGGCGAGGCCGCCGTGGTGATGGACGCGCACGAGCTCGCGAGCCGGGTGCTCGGCGACGATCAGTACGTCAACCTGGTCCTCCTCGGCGCCGCCTACCAGGCCGGGGCGCTGCCCGTATCCGCCGCCTCGCTGGAGCGGGCGATCGAGCTCAACGGCGTGGCCGTGGCGGCCAACGTGCGGGCCTTCCGGCTCGGCAGGCACGTCGTCCACAGCCCCAGAGACGCCGGCCTGCCGGCCGCTCCGCCCGCCGAGGGCGTCGCCGCGCCGGTGCTGCCCGGCAGCGAGGCGGAGGCGCTGATCGACCTGGTCAAGGCCGAGCCGGGAAGCGAGCTCGAACGGCTCGTCACCGTGCGGGTGCCCGAGCTGATCGCCTACCAGGACGCCCGTTACGCGGAGCGGTACGCCCAGCTCGTCGGGCGGGTGCGGGAGGCGGAGGCTGCGGTGACCGGGGACACCGCGCTGGCCGAGGCCGTGGCGCGCCACCTGCACAAGCTGATGGCCTACAAGGACGAGTACGAGGTCGCGCGGCTCTGCCTGGATCCGGCGGTCCTGGCCGGCGTCGGAGAGCGGTTCGGCGCCGGGGTGAAGGTGCGCTGGCGCCTGCACCCGCCGCTGCTGCGGGCGATGGGCATGCGCCGCAAGATCTCCCTGGGGCCGTGGTTCCGCCCGGTCTTCCGCCTGCTGTACGCCATGCGCCGCCTCCGGGGCACCCCCTTGGATCCCTTCGGCCGCGCGCATGTCCGTAAAGTCGAGAGAGGGCTGATCGAGGAGTACGCCGCCCTGGTGGAGGAGTGCGCCGCCGGGCTCACCGCCGAGACGCACGGCCTCGCGGTCGAGCTGGCCGGCCTGCCCGACCTGGTCCGGGGATACGAGCAGGTGAAGCTCGCGGGCGTCGAGCGCTACCACGAGCGGCTCGCCGAGCTCCGGGGGCCACGCGAGTCGAGGTAGGAGGCATGAAACGGGTTCACCGGGAGAGGGAGGGGGAGACCGGCACCAGCACGTGTGGGGGATGCGAATGGGACAGCAAGTGGCCAAGGAGCGGTTCTCCGAGGCGGAGTACGGGCGTTTCGGGGAGCGCCTGAAGGACTCCCTCCTGTCGCTGCGCGAGCTGCTCGGCAGGCCCGGGTTCGGCGCCGGGCCCGCGACCATCGGCGCCGAGCTGGAACTCTTCCTGATCGACGCGGACGGCCGCCCGCTGCGCCGCAACAAGGAGGTGCGCGCCGCGGCGGGGGACGACCGGGTGGTCCTGGAGCTGGGCAGCTTCAACCTGGAGGTCAACCTCACCCCCCTGCCGCTGGCCGGACGGCCCTTCACGGCCCTCGCGGCCGAGGCGCGCGAGATGATGCTCGTGCTCGACAAGGCGGCCCGCTCGCAGGGCGGCAGGGTGGTGCCCATCGGCATCCTGCCCACGCTCACCGTGTTCGACTTCACCCGCGACGCCCTGAGCGACGAGACCCGCTACCGGGCGCTCAGCCGGGGGATGCGGCGGGTGCGCGCCGAGCCGTTCCGGGTCCAGATCCACGGTGTCGAGCGCCTGGAGCTGGAGGTCGAGGACGTCATCCTGGAGAGCGCCAACACCTCCTGGCAGGTCCACCTGCGCACGCCCCCGGCCGACTTCGCGCGCGTGTACAACGCCGCCCAGCTCGCCATCGGGCCGGTGCTCGCGGTCAGCGGCAACTCCCCGTCCTTCCTCGGCCGCGACCTGTGGGAGGAGACCCGCATCGCGCTGTTCGAGGCCTCGGCCGACGACCGCGACATGGAGCGCCCGTGGCGGGTGGACGGCCGCGTGTGCTTCGGCTCCGGCTGGGTGGAGCATGGGGCGGAGGAGCTGTTCGAGCTGAGCGTCCGCGAGTACGAGCCGGTCATGCCCGTGATGGACGACGAGGACCCGATCGCGGCCGTACGTGCCGGCGGGGTGCCCCGGCTCGCGGAGCTGCGGCTCCACCAGGGCACGGTGTGGCAGTGGAACCGCCCCGTGTACGACCCGGCGGGCGGCGGGCACCTGCGGGTCGAGCTGCGCGCCCTGCCGGCCGGGCCCACCTGCGTCGACATGGCGGCCAACGCGGCGTTCCTGCTGGGCCTGGTGGCGGCGACGGCGGCCGGTCCCGAGTGGACCGAGGGGTTCCCCTTCGCCGACGCCTACCGCAACTTCTACCGCGCCGCCCGCAACGGGCTGGACGCCACGCTGGCCTGGCCGGGACGTGCGGAGCCCGCCCCGGCCGCGGAGCTGATCCTCGAACTGCTGCCGGTGGCGGAGGAGGGCCTGGTGGCGGCCGGGGTGGACGGGCCGGAGGCGTCCAGGCTGCTCTCGATCATCCGCGAGCGGGTGCTGCTGCGCCGTACCGGCGCGGTCTGGCAGCGCGAGGCGCTGGCGGCGCTGGGGGAGGAGCCGGGCGCCCGGGCGGCCATGCTGGCGCGCTACCGCGACCTGGCCTTCACCGACCAGCCGGTGCACACCTGGCCCGGCCCGCTCCGCTTCTGAAGGAGGGGCCGGTCGCTCTACTGCTGCTCGGGGTCGTCGCCGGTGAGGGAGCTGCCGTAGCTGAGCGCGACGAGCTGGGCCACGGCGCTGTGGGCGCCGAGAGGCTCCGAGCACCCCGCGCCCACCGACTCGGCCGCCGCGGTGATCTTCTGGAGGTCGATCTCGGGGCCGATGAGGAACGGGGCCAGGGCCAGGCGTGAGGCGCCGATGTTGCGCAGCCGCTGGGCGGCGTCCCCGACGCCGGGGGAGGCGTCCAGCGAGGCCGCCACCACGGGGAGCGTGAGCCGCGCGGCCAGCAGGACGACCGTCGCGTCCGCGGCGCGCACGGCCTCCTGGCCGCCGACCGTGGCGACGATGATCCCGTCGACCGGGGCGGCGATGTTGAACAGGCGCATGCGGTCGGCGCGGGCGAGGCCGTTCTCGGAGAGCTTGACGTGCAGGGCCTCGGCGAGCAGCGGGTGGGGGCCGAGCGGGTCGGCGATGGTCGTCAGGACGTCGCTGTCGGCCACGGCCTCCCGGATGGCCCGGTAGACCTGCTGGTGCGGCCCGGTCACGAGGGGCACCACGATGGCCGCCGGCGACTCCTTCGGCCGGTCGATGGCGCACTCGGTGAGCGTCTCGGCGAGGCTGGTCTTGCTGTCGCCGAGGTGGATCAGGCGCACGTCGAGCTGGGGATGCTCGACGCCGACAATGGTCTTGATGGCCGCGGGGACGTCGCCGGCGGTGCCCGGCGCGGCCAGCACGAGCGCGGGCGCGTCCGGAGGCAACTGCGCGGGCACCGGCCGCCGGTGCCGGCCGGAGCTGGTCCGGAACGAGCGTTCGCGGACCGGAAGCTCCTGTGGAGCGTGATGACCATCGTTCACATCGGCGGATTTTACGGGGTATGGGGCAAAAGTTAAGTCTGATTCGCCGCGACGCGCGGACGGAGACCGATCTTTCTCCCGGAAGATCGCTGACATATTGGGGCTCGATCGTCCGCACGGTACCAACGGTCCGTAATCATTCGAGATCATGATGGGGGTGGCGGGTCTGCCCTGCGTGTCAGTGGTGTGCCGTACCGCTGACACCGATGCCGTGCGGCGTCCGTAAAGTTTTTTTCGCCCCCGGCCCCGGCGAGGCCGCTCATCCCGGTTCGGGCGTCAGCGGCGTTGGTCGCAGGACCTCACGCGTTCGGCGTCCGCCTGCTCGCCCGGCGTCAGTTCCAGCGCGTTGCGGGTGAGCGCCAGCACCAGCAGGGCCAGCACCGCGCAGACGTCCATCGCCAGGGCCATGGGAACGGCGCTGCGGTCGCCGCGCAGCCCGGCCAGCGCGGCCACCAGCGCGCCGAACGCGAACTGCGCGGTCGCCAGCAGGGCCGAGGCGGTCACGGCGGCGTGGGGAGCGCGCCCGATCGCGAGGGCGCCGGCGTTGCCCAGCACCAGCCCGAGCGAGGAGACGGCGACGAGCAGCAGCGGAAGGCCCGTCACGTCCGACAGCAGGCCGGTCACGGCCAGCACGCACAGCGCGGCGGCGGCCACGAACAGGATGGCCAGCCCGGTCTGCAGCAGTCGGTGCGGGGAGAAGCGGTACACCAGCCTGGCGTTGACGGTGCTGGCGAGCATCAGGCCCAGCGCGTTGAGGGCGAACGCGAGCGAGAAGGTGGCCGTCGTCAGGCCAAGGAGGTTCTCAAGGACGAAGGGCGACGCGGCGACGTACGCCATCAGGGCCCCGAACGCGAGCGTGAACGCCAGGGCGTACCCGAGGAAGGGCCCGTCGAGCAGCAGGCCGCGGACCACCCGGGCCGTCGCGTCGACGTCCGCGGCGCGGCGCCGGTGCGCGGGCACCGTCTCGGGGACGGCGACCAGGGCGGTGAGGAACATCAGCAGCGACAGCAGGGCCAGCGCCGCGAACACCCCGCGCCAGCCCGTCGTGCCGGCCAGAATGCCCCCGGCGAGCGGGGCGACGACGGGCGCGACGCCCAGGACCGCCATGAGGACGCCGAAGACCCGCGCGGCGTCCCTGCCCCGGGCGGTGTCCGAGATGACGGCGCGGCCGATCACGATGGCGGCCGACCCCGAGAGCCCCTGGACGAACCGCGCGGCGATCAGCACCCCGATGGTGGGGGCCAGGGCGCACACGGCCCCGGCCGCCGTGCACAGGGCCAGGCAGACCAGCAGGGGCCCGCGCCGGCCGAAGTGGTCGGACAGCAGCCCGATCGAGAACTGGCCCAGCGCCAGCCCGAGCAGGAACGCGCTGATGGTCAGCTGCACGCCCACCGCGGAGGTGCGCAGGTCGCGCGCGATGGGAGGGAAGCCGGGCAGGTACATGTACAGGGCGAACGGCTGGAACGCCGACAGCAGGCCGAGCACGGCGACCAGCGCGGGCGCGGGGCCGGTCGCTCTTGGTGTGCCGGGGGGGGCGGTAGCGGACATGAGGACTCCATCGAGGCGATAGGACCGGCGCCACCGGCTCGCCGGCTCGGAGTCTTCGCGGTGTCCGGGGCTACGTCGAGGCCATCTTTCGCAAGGCTACGCCTCTGACCTGGGGAGACACCGGCCGGGCATGACGGGCCCGTCTCAGGGGGCTTTGCGCCCGATGCCGCCGACGGACCAGACCGCCTCGGGGTCGCCGGGCTGGTCTCCGGGGTCGGGCCGCCATGCCGGGATGTAGACGACACCCGGCTCGACCAGCGAGAGGCCCTCGAAGAGCCGCTCGACCTCTGCCTTGGTGCGGAGTTGTTCGCGACGCGGGCCGGAGACCACCCCGTCGTCCTGGTAGAGGGCGGCGAGCTTCGCGGTGGTCTCGGGCCGGGGGTCGGAGACGCTGTGGGCGATGACGATGTGGCTGCCGGGGACGACGGCGTCGCGGAACCGCCCGACGATGCGGGCCACCAGCTCGTCCTCGGGGACGACGACCAGCGTGAAGAGCAGCAGGATCGCGACCGGCTCGTCCAGATCGATCAGGCTCTTCAGCCGGGGATGGCCGAGGACCTGATCAGGGTCGCGCATGTCGGCCTCGACGACCGCCGTGCGCTCGTCGTCCTCCAGCAGGGCCTGGGAGTGGACGACGACCACCGGGTCGTTGTCGACGTAGGCCACGCGCGAGCCGGGGGCCGCCGCCTGGGCGACCTCGTGGACGCTGCCCTGCGTCGGCAGGCCGCAGCCGATGTCGACGAACTGCCGGATGCCGGCGCCGGCGAGGTAGCGCACGGCCCGGTCGAGGAACCGCCGGCCCTCGCGGCACATGATGGGGAGCTCGGGCGCGAGCTCGAGCGCCCGCCGCGCGGCCTCCCGGTCGGCGGCGAAGTTGTCCTTGCCGCCCACGAAGTAGTCGTACATGCGGGCTTCGTTGGGGATGGACGGATCGAAGCCGAGTCGTTCGAGCTTCGAGAACGCCGTCATGATCCCCCCTGTTCTGCCGAATGCCGATGTTAGCGCCGGTTCGGGGGGCGATATCCGTCTTTTCCGAAAAGCGGGTGACGTAGGCGGCAGGGGGTGCTATTCCAGCAGGGGAGGGCTGGTAACGACCTCCAGGTGCCGCACGGGGTGGGTCTGACTCCCGGGGAGGGTGAAACCGGCCCACACGGCCTTGCCGGGGGAGCCCAGCGGGGCCCATCCCCACTGGTGGCTGATGCCCGCGACGACCTGCAGCCCGCGCCCGCCCTCGGAGACGAAGTCGAGGTCGCGTGGCGTGGGGAACTCGTCGCTCGGATCGGTGACCACGCAGATCAGGGACCGCTCGGTGAGGGCGAGGATGATCCGTACGGGTCGTCCTGAGTACACGGCGGCGCGGCTGCTCAGCCCGTGCCTCAGCGCGTTGATCACCAGCTCGCCGATGACGAGCTCGGCGTCGTCCAGGAGCTCGTCCAGTTCCCAGGCGCGCAGCGTGCTGGTCGTGAACCTGCGTGCGGTGCGTGCCGCGTAGGGGTCGTGCCTCAGCTCGCAGAGCGCGAGCTGCAGCCGTTCGGGGTTCTCCTCGCCGCCGACCGCCCACGGGCCCGACGAGGAAAGGACGTGGTCGAGCGAGGCGAGCCAGTCTTCCCAGCTGTCGTTTCCCACCTGCGTGGGTTTAGTCCGTTGTGTCCCGTACCCAGTCATAGGCGAGCCCTGTGAGGTTAGGTCGATCTCAGCATGGAGTTGTAGCTAGTTGGACATATTGCTCCCTTTTGGTGTGCAGGTGCAAGTACCGATGCACGTGCAAACGCACAGAGGTATGCTGTCGCTTGAGGGTGGAAGCACCCATCTGGGTGTCCTCGTTCCGGTGAAAGGCCTGAGATGACGGATGTCAGGGTTCGTCGGGTTTTCGGGGATATGTGAAGAGGCGAGATGGACGAGATCTCCAACGGCATGGCCGCGTCCGCGATCGAGGGGGCGCGCTGGCGCAAGAGCGCCTACAGCAACCCGAGCGGCAACTGCGTCGAGGTGGCCCCGCTGCCGGACGGCGGAGTCGCCGTCCGGAACTCACGGCATCCAGGGGGCCCGGCACTTATTTACAGCCGGGCGGAAATGGCCGCGTTCATCCTGGGCGCCAAGAACGGCGACTTCGATGACCTGGCCTTTTGACCCAAATCTCAGCTACGGAGGGTTCAAAATCGTAGCCTAAGGGTGATGTTGGGGTATATCCGGATTAGAGCGCCGAGGGTATCGTGAACTTCTCTGTGACCGCGAGAAGTGAGACGACACCGCTGTTCTAAGGAATGGACATGATCACTGCCCGAGCCGAAGGGGACGAGACCCCGCTCAACATGATGGCTCGGGAGCGAGGCAGCTCGACGGTCCTGCGCATCCTGCTCGGATCCCAGCTGCGCCGCCTCCGTGAGAACCGCGGCATCACCCTAGAAGCCGCCGGGCACTCCATCCGGGCCTCGCACTCCAAGATCAGCCGGATGGAGCTCGGCCGGGTCAGCTTCCGCGCGCGCGACGTCGCCGACCTGCTGACGCTCTACGGGGTCACCGAGGAGAGCGACCGCGAGGGCATGCTGTCCCTGGTCGCGCAGGCCAACCGCCCCGGCTGGTGGCACAACTACGACGATGTCCTGCCGAACTGGTTCGAGGCGTACGTCGGCCTGGAAGAGGCCGCCACCCGCATCCGGAGCTACGAGGTCCAGTTCATCCCCGGCCTGCTCCAGACCGAGGAGTACGCCCGCGCGGTCGTCCTGCTCGGCCACCCGGACGGGACCGAGGAGGAGATCCAGCGGCGGGTCGACCTGCGGATGGCCCGGCAGAAGCTGCTCGGCAGGCCCAACGCGCCGCACCTGTGGGCCGTGATCGACGAGGCGGTGCTGCGGCGCCCCCTCGGCGGTGCCGAGGTCATGCGCGGCCAGATCAGGCACCTCATGGACGTCATCGCGTCCCCCAACGTCACCGTGCAGGTCATGCCGTTCAGCGCGGGCGGCCACGCCGCCGCCGGCGGGCCGTTCAGCATCCTGCGGTTCTCCGAGCGCGACCTGCCCGACGTGGTCTACCTGGAGCAGCTCACCAGCGCGATCTACCTCGACAAGCGCGACGACCTCGACCGCTACCAGGCCGTCATGGAGCGCCTGTGCATCGACGCCGTCCCGGTGTCCGACACCAAGCGCGCCCTCACCCGCATCCTCGACGAGCTCTGATCGGACCGGGGGCCGGAGGCGACGGGCCGCCGTCGCCTCCGGGCCGGGCCGGCGAAGATTCAAAGGCCGGATCGCCACGCCGTACCGTACGGCCGGCTGTTCGCGCACTTCACCGCTTGGGCTTCCAGTCCGGGTGGCCCGGCATCGGCGGGGTCTCGGCGTCATAGATCCAGCTGTTGATGTATCCGGTCAGATCCTTGCCGCTCACCCGGTTCGCGACGTTGATGTAGTCCTGGGTGGAGGCCGAGCGGCCGCGGAACTCGTTGAAGAAGGTCTTCTCGATCTTTCGGAAGGTGTCCTCGCCAACGATCTCCCGCAAGCCGAACAGCATCAGCAAGCCTGCCGTGTTCGTGCCGACCAGCACGTCCCGCGCGTGCATCATCTTCCCCGGGGGGCCCGACTCGACCCGCTTGTCACCGTCGAACACGTAGCGGGCACGCAGACCGCGATCGGGGTCGTCGAGGTCGCGATAGCCCATCTCCACGGCATAAAGAAGCTGGTAGAACTCGGCGTGGCCCTCGCTGATCCACATCTGGTTCCAGTCGCGCACCGAGACGGCGTCACCGAAGTACTGATGGGCCAGCTCGTGCATCATGGTGATCGCGTCGTTCTGCATGTCCTCCTTGGTCACGCGGCCTTTCAGGTCGGTGCCGGTGAGGCTTTCGACGGCGTAGGTGGAGATGGTCGCGGCCTCGAGTGCGACACCGTTGTAGTCTTCGGGCACTCCGAGCACGCCGTAGGTCTCGAAAGGATAGGGGCCGAGCCGCTTCTCCAGCCAGGCCATCTGGTCGGGTATGCCGCTGACGAGCTTGCGTGTCTTCGTGGCCTGGTCGGTGGCGACGTAACTGCGCAGCGGCAGATCTCGGGGCCCCTTGTCCTTGATCAGCGTGAACCGGCCGACGGCCGCCTGTACGACGTGGGTCGGGATGGGGTCGCGAGTGGAGAACGTGTAGGTGACGCGGCCCGCCTTCTCCTTGACTGAGCGGAGCGTGCCGTTCGCGACCGCCTGGAGACCCTTGGGGGTGGTGATGCGGAAGGTGAGCTTCGCCTTGTCGCTGGGGTGGTCGTTGCTGGGGAAGTACAGGTGGGCTCGGTCCGGCTGGCCCATGACCGCGAAACCGTCCTTCTTTTCGACCCAGGCCGTGCGGTGCGGCTCTTCGTCCTTGGGAAAGGCGGGGGACTGCGGGTTGGCGCCGCGGTCCACCCGGAAGGAGACGTCCACCTGGAACGGCCGTCCCTTGGGCAGGATCTGCTCCGGTGTGATCAGCAGCTTCTCACCGGCAACGCGGAAGTCGGCCGGATGCCCTGCCACGGCGACCTTCGTGATCTTTTCCATCCCCGCGTCCAGGCTGAAAGCGGACAAGGCCTGTGTCGCGGTGGCCGTGATCTTCACCGAACCGTCCATCTTCGTGGTGCCGCTCCGGTAGTCGTAGCGCACGTCGTACGAGCCGACGTCATAGCCGCCGTTACCCAGGTAGGCGAAGAGCGGGTCCTTGGCGGTCTGCGCACCGGGCTTGGCGGCCCCGGACGGCGCGGCCGCCGCGGTCGAGCCGCATCCGGTCGCCGCCGCCAGAATCATGGTCATCGACAGTGCGGCCAGCGCACCGGGCGTTCGAGAAGGGAACATGACCGCCATCCTGTGAGACCCGGGTATCCACACCGTCGAAGCCGCGTAGCCGCCGGCACTCGGCCGTGTATCAGGTGTGCATCACGGGCTGACCGGCCAGGCGCTCACCGGGAGGCCAGCTCCTTCCGCACAGCGGTGATCAGCCTGTCGCCGGCGTCCAGTGTGGCGTACTTGCCCGCCGTCGGGTTGGTGCCCGGGCTCTGGGCCAGGACGACGCCGAGCACCAGGCGCGTCCTGCCGTCCATCTCGGCCTTGACGGCCCACATCAGGTTGCCGCCCGCCGCGGTGCCCGACCCGGTCTTGACGCCGATCACACCGGGTCTGTCCAGCAGGGTGTTGGTGTTGCGGAGCACGCTCGGGTCGCCCGGCACCGTTGTCTCGGTCATGGCGACGACCTGACGGAACACCTCGTCCTTCATCACCTGCCGGGCCAGCTTCAACTGGTCGACCGCCGTGCTGACCGTGGAATCCTCGTTGCCGCTGGCGCCGGTGTAGACGGTGTCGGCCATGCCGAGGCCGGCCGCGGCGGCGTTCATCTTCGCGACGAAGGCCTCCTGCGATCCGGCGTCCCAGCGGGCCAGCAGCCGGGCGACGTTGTTGCCGGACGGGATCAACATCAGCTCCAGCGACCGGCGCAGCGACAGCCTCTGCCCTTCCCGTACGGGCGCGGTGGACTCCCGCCCGGACAGCGACTCGGTGGCGGCGGTCCTGTCGACCTCGATGAGCGGACCCGCCTCGCCGTCCTTGAGCGGATGATCCTTGAGGATCACATGGGCCGTCATCACCTTGGTCACGCTGGCGATCGGCACCGGCCTCATCTGGCCGCTCGTGCCGAGGCCGCCCACGCCGACCACCTCGATGCCGGCCTGCCCTTCGCTCGGCCACGGCAGTGACAGGTCGATGACAGGCCGGGGAGGTGCGGCCCGGACGTCACTGCGGGCCGAGCCGACGCAGCCGGACACGCCGGCGACCATCAGGGCGAGGACGCAGGCCCACAGCACGGAGCGGACGACGTTATGACGGGCGGAACACATGGCGGGGACCTCCACGAGCGGTCGGTTCACGCCTCGATCGGGCGCTTACCGGCCACTTTCGGCCGCGGAGGTGTCGACCCTGCGGAAGCGGCTCATCAGCCACCGCTCAGGTGCGTATCGGGTGTGTATCAGGCGCGTATGTCAGCCCGGGAGGTGGAGCGTGACGATCGCGCCGCCGTCCGGGGCGTTGGCGAAGACGAGCTCGGCGCCGATCACCTGGGCCTGGCCGAGAGCGATGGTCAGGCCCAGACCGTGGCCCTGGCCGCGTTCGGCTCTACCGGTGCGGAAGCGTTGCGGACCGTCGGCCAGCAGGTCAT
Source organism: Sphaerisporangium viridialbum (assembly GCF_049674955.1). Classification (GTDB taxonomy): domain Bacteria; phylum Actinomycetota; class Actinomycetes; order Streptosporangiales; family Streptosporangiaceae; genus Sphaerisporangium; species Sphaerisporangium viridialbum. Next base: position 3,296,957 of record NZ_CP187232.1, read on the forward strand.
CGGGAAAGCCCGGCCCGTGATCGCGGATCACGATCGTCCGGCCGCTCACGCCGACCTCCACCGGAGGCCGGCCATGCCGGTGCGCGTTGGCGACGAGGTTGGCGATGATCCGGTCCAGGCGGCGCGGGTCGGTGTCGGCCACGGGGTCGCCCTCCACCGTCAATCGGGCGGTGAGATCGAGGCGGCGCAGCGACTCGGCGGCGAGGCCACCGAGCGGCACGGGGTAGCGCTCGGCCTGCTCGGCCCCCGCGTCCAGGCGGGAGATCTCCAGCAGGTCCTCCACCAGCGACCGCAGTACGCCGACCCGGTCGCGAACCAGGTCGGTCGCCTCGCCGCCGGGCAACAGCTCGGTCGCGGTGAGAAGCCCCATCAGCGGGGTGCGCAGATCATGGGCGACGTCGGCGGTGAAGCGCTGTTCGGCGAGCAGCCGCCGCTGCAAGGTCGCCGCCATGGAGTCGACGGCCGCCGAGATGCCGGCGATCTCGTCACGGCCGCCCGCCTGGGTACGGGCGTTCAGGTCCCCGTCCGCGATGAGCCGCGCGGTGGCGGCCACCCGGCGCAGCCGCCGGTTCGGCAGCTCGGCGGCGAGCGCCGATACGGGCACGACGACGGCGAGCGCGGCCAGCGCGGCCTTCACCATGTTCCGGTCGAGGGCCTGCAGGCTCCTCAGCTCCGTTCCCATGTCGATCTTGGCGGTGACCACTTGGCCTCCCACCGGCCTGGCGGCCCACATCCAGGGCCGGCCAGGCCGTTCCTCGCCGTACCAGGTGACCGGCTCGGCGGACGTGAGCCGCTGCCGCAGCTCCTCAGGAAGCTCGGCCGGATCCTTCAGCGCGTCGCCCGGCGCCGTGCCGGTGCGCGCGTATTCGTCCGCCACCTGCGTGACTGCCAGCTCCGCGGCGCCTTCGCCGATGCGGAGCGACCGGTCGAAGGTCGCCCGATGCACCAGCACCCCGACCACGGCCGCGACCGAGCAGGACGCCATGGCGACCAGTACGGCGATCTTCCACCGCAAGGAGGCCGGATTCATGAACGGCGCAGCTTGTAGCCGAAGCCGCGCACCGTCTCGATGCGCTCGGCGCCGATCTTCTTCCGCAGCCGCTGCACGCACAGGTCCACCACGCGGCTGTCGCCGTCCCAGCCGTAGTCCCACACGTCGCGCAGCAGCGTCCGGCGGTCCAGCACGAGCCCGGGGTGGGCGGCGAACTCAAGGAGCAGCCGCAGCTCGGTTGGGGCCAGCGCGACGGGCCGTCCGGCCCGCCACACCTCAAGGGCGCCGCTGTCGATGGTCAGATCCCCGAAGGTGAGCGTGGACGGGTCGGCGCCCCCGATGCCGACGGAGGCGCCGGTGGATTCCGGCTGCGGGGTGAAGGTGGCCCGCCGCAGCAGGGAGCGGATCCTGGCCACCAGCACGGGCATGTCGACCGGCTTGACGACGTAGTCGTCCGCGCCCGCCTCCAGGCCCGACACCACGTCCAGGGCGTCGCCCCGCGCCGACATCATCAGGATCGGCACCATGCTGGATTCCCTGACCTTGCGGCACAGGCCGATGCCGTCCAGGCCGGGCAGCATGACGTCCAGCAGCAGCAGGTCGTGCCCGCCGTCCTGGAAGGACTCCAGGCCGCTCAGGCCGTCACCGGCGGTGGACAGGCGGTAACCGTAGCGCTCCAGCGCCATGCCCACCGTCTTGCGGATCACCTCGTCGTCCTCCACCAGCAACACCGTGATGGGCGACGAGGCGTCCAGGATCGTTCCCGCCACTAGAGCGCCACCACCCGGGTCGGGCCGGTGGTGCCGTGCTCGGCGTCGATGGGCCCGGGTCGGCGAGGATTCACAGGTTGGGATGCCACGCTGTACTTTACGGCCGCCTGTCCGCGCACTTCACCGCTTGGGCTTCCAGTCCAACTCGTGCGCCGCGGTCGAACCGTACGGCGGTGCCGCCCGGGGCGTTGTCAGACGGTTCCAGGAGAGGACATTCAGCGGCGGGTCGTCCGGCCGGGGGCGGAAGCCGTCGTCGAGGGCGGGCGCGGTGGCTTGGCTATCCCCTTCCCACGACGAACCCGGGGGTGAACTCGACCGGCAGGGCGGACAGGCCGCGCATCTGTATGGACGTCCGCCATACCAGTGAGTCGGCGGCCACCGCCAGCATCACGTCCGGGAGCCGGTCCAGGAGCACCTCGACGGCCGTGTGGGCGATGACCTCGGCGAGTTCCGGCGCCGGGTGCGGGCATCCGTGCTCGCCGTGGCCGAAGGACATGTGCGCGTGGTTCCCGGCGGAGCCGCCGTACAGGTCCGGCCGGACCTGCGGATCGGAGTTCGCGGCGGCCAGGCCGAGAATGAGCGCGTCGCCGGCCCGGATGCGCTGACCGCCCAACTGGGTGTCGTGAACCGCCCAGCGGCCCAGGCTGTTCTGACTGGGCGAGTCCTCCCACAGCACTTCGTTCAGCGCCTGGCCGACGCTGCGGCGGCCTCCCGACAGAGTCACGGAGAACCGTTCGTCGGTCAGCATCAGTCGCAGGGTGTTCCCGATCCAGTTGGCCGTGGTGTCCTGCCCCGCGGTCATCACCAAGATCAGATCCTGGATGAGCTCCTCGTCGGCGAGCGCTGCGGAGTGCGCCATCAGACGTGAGGGTATGTCCGGGCCGGGGTGTTGGCGCTTGCTGTCCAGTAACCGCTGCATGGTGGCGTGGACCCGCTGATAGGCCTCCATCGCGCCCTCTCCGCCGTTCAGCGTCGCGCTCACATCCCATACCAGGCGTGGCGCCTCGGATTCGGGCAGGCCGAACATCGTGGCGACGACCAGCAGAGGCATCGGGTGAGCGTACTGGGCCATCAGGTCGGCCACGCCGCTGCCGGTGAACGCGTCGATCAGGCTGTCGGCGATCCGCTCGCACTGGGATCTCAACTCGAACTGATCGACGGCGGTAAGGGCATCACTCACGGCCCCGGCACGCCGCTGGTGCTCGGGTCCCTCGCTGAACAGCATGGAGGGCTGGTAGCCGACGTACGCCATCAGCGGCCAGTCGGGCGGGATGCGATCCCAGGCGTTCCAGCGGCGGGAGTCGCGGGCGAAGAGCACGGGATTGCTGAGGACCTGGCGGAGCTCGCGGTATCCGATCACGAGCCACGCGGGTACGTCGCCCTCCAGCAGGACCGGGACGACCTGCCCATGTCGCTGCCTCATCTCCCGGTACAGCTGAGCCGGATTCTGGTGGAACCGGGTTCCGTGCAACGCCATGGCTCCCGCATGGGCCGGGTAACCCGCCGGCGCCGGCGAGGCGGGGAACCACGAGGCCGAGTCGGGTGAGTGGTCGGTGTTCGTCATGGGGTCCCCTCCCGGGCGGAGGACAGGGCGAAGAGGTGGTTGACGAGGGTGATCAGCACGGTCTTGCTGGACTCACGACGGCGAGCGTCGCATTCGATCAGCGGGACGTCATCGGAGAGGGACAACGCCTCCCGTACTTGTCCCAGGGGGTGCACCGGTTCGCCGAAGTTGTTGCGGGCGACGATGAACGGCATTCCGTGGTGCTCGAGGCGGTCGATGGCGTACCAGGAGTCGGCCAGGCGACGGGTGTCCACAAGGACGACCGCCCCCAGAGACCCCGAGAACAGCCGGTCCCACAGGAACCAGAACCGTTCCTGGCCCGGAGCTCCGAACAGGTACAGCACCATCTGCTCGTTCAGGCTGATGCGGCCGAAGTCGAAGGCCACCGTGGTCGTGGTCTTGGCCTCCACCCCGGTCGCGTCATCGATCCCTACGCCCGCGCCCGTCATGGTCTCTTCGGTGCTCAGCGGGCGGATCTCGCTGACAGAGCGGACCATGGTCGTCTTGCCCACACCGAACCCGCCGACGACCACGATCTTGAGTCCGGTGTTGGCCGTGCTTCGTAACGGCGTGTGCGCTGATTGCTCAGAGCTTCTGAAGTCCAACAAGCACCTGCTTCAGGAGTTCGGGATCGGGCAGTTGAGCCTTGGCGGGAGCCGAGGGCGGATGGCGGGCGGTGATGCGCCCGGCGTCGAGCAGGTCACACAGCAGGATCTTCACGACGCTCACCGGCAGTCGCAGCTCCGAGGAGATCTCCACCACCGCCTTCGGGCGGCGGCACATCCGGAGGATGTTGAAATGCTCGGACTGCATGCCCGGCGTGGGATCGCTTTCGCTCACGATCAGCGTGACCAGGTCCATGACGCTCTCGCCCGCGCGGCTGCGCCCGCCGGTGACGGTGTACAACCGGTCCGGGTTCTCGCCGTCGACTCGCCGCGAGGTCATAGCGGTCGGCTACTCTGCTGGGGCGTGCGTGGCGGGGCGGTCAGATACTCGCCGATCTGCTCGATCAGCTCATTCATGTTGTGCCCGATGATGCCGGGGTCCGCGTCATCGCTCGCCACGACGGCGAGATGGGCTCCCTCTCCCGCTTCCACGATGAACAGAAGCCCGCCGTGGAACTCCGTCATGGACTGCCGCAGCCCGCCGGTGCCATCACCGAACTCGATGGACGCGCCATGAGACAGGCTCTGGATGCCCGAGGCGATGGCGGCCAGCTGGTCAGCCCGGTCCACGCTCAGCCCGTACGTGTGGGAAAGCTTGAGGCCGTCCTTCGACAGCACCAAGGCGTGCCGGGTCTGCGGCGTCCTCTGCAGGAGGTTCTCCAGCAACCAGGCGAGGTCGCGGTCTGGGGTTCTCATCGGGATTCTGGGGCGGTGATCCGGGCATTGATGCCAGAAGGACGGCCCCACCCTCCAATCTGTTGTCTTGTCCTATCCGGTCCGGCGGCGAGAATCGAGGTCGCGGTCACCGTGTGCCGTCTTCTGGGGGAGAAGAAGTACCGCTGCCGGTGCCGCCTCCCCGGCTGGCCTGGCGGAAAGCCCTGAACCTCGCTCCGGAATCGGAGTGGGGCTGCACGGGTTTCGCCGTCGGTGCGGCCGCGGGGGTGGAGGTCGGGGATGCCGCCGCCAGCGTCTGCCCGCGGTGGCGCTTGGGCAACCCGTGCGGTTCGCCGTCCGCAGGAGGCGCGGCGGCAGGGCGCGCGGGGCGCGGGGTGGACGGACTTGTCCGGCCCGGCTCCTCCAGGCGGGAGATCGGCGCGGACTGCACGATCAACTTCGGCGGGATCATGACCACCACTCCGGTCCCTCCGCGCGAGGACGGCCTGAAGGAGACCGTCAGGCCGTGCTTGCGAGCCAGGCAGCCCACCACGGCCAGGCCAAGCCGCGTACCGGACAGTGTGGTCAGGTCCAGCGGTTCGGAGGAGACGGCCATCTGGGCGCGGCTCAGCGCGGCGGCGCTCATGACGAGACCGCAGTCCTCGACAGTGATCACGATTCCCGCGCTTACCTCTTCCACGTACACGTGCACCTCCTCGGATGGAGGCGAGAACCTGGTGGCGTTGTCCATCAGTTCGGCGAGGGCGTGCATGACGCCTTCGGCGGCGTACCCGGCGACCGCGACGGTGCTGGCCGAGTGCACCCGCACCCGCTGGTAGGCGCTGATGCGACCCACCGCGCCACGCAGGATGCTCTCCATCACGATCGGCTTGGTCCAGCGCCGACCGGAGCGCGCGCCGGTCAGTACGGCGATGCTGTCCGCCAGACGGCCCGCCTGCGCGGTGCTGTGGTCCAACTTCAGCAGATCCCCGAGAACTTCCTCATTGTGTCGGTCCTCCATCTCTCGCAGATCGGCGAGCATGCTGGTCGCCAGCGCCTGAACTCGGCCCGCGGCGTTGGCGCAGGCCGACATCGCCGCCGCGCGCATGCGCTCTCCCTTGCCGACCTCCTGTGCCAGCGTCCACAGGACGCGCTGGTGGGTTCTGTCGGCGGGCTTCGGTATCTCGGAGAGCGCGGTGTCAGCCGACGCCCCATCGCGCAACCGGTTCACCAAAGCGGGAAGCGTGTAGTCGGCCAGCCGGGCGCTGTCCGCGTCCATCGCCGCGAGACGGTCTCGGAGCTGACGCGCTTGCTGTGTCCCGTATGCCGCGACCGTGGCGGCGACGCACAACAGGACGGCCGCGGCGCCGAGGCACCAAGCCACGAATGGCCGCTCCGTAGTCGGCACTTCGGCCACCGCCCACAGACACGCACCCCCCGTGATGATCACAGCGGCCGACAGCACGAGTAGGGCCTGACCTATCGGCGGGCGCCCCACCTGACGGCGAATAGGTATTTGTACTGACAAATCGGTTCCTCGTCGGCGGTTGGTGGCAGAGGGCGAGCCGCCCCGGGTTTGGTAGAGGCCGGGTTGCGTGGTTGTGCGACCTTCGAGCGGGAGTTCGCCATCGCCTTCGGGATCGCATCGGGCGTCGTAGCTCCAGGAGACTTCCAGGGCCGGTAATCCGGTAATACGGCCCGGGTAAGCTGCCGGGCCGGTGATCTTCGGCCTGGCGCTGCCGGATGTGCCGGGATCGGTGTCCCGCTTCGGAGGGGACCTCCGTTCCGATGGATGCAGGGTGGCTGAGAGCTTTTCAATCCGGCATACTCCACATGAAGCAAGATCCATTGTCAAATCCCGGTAGCTTGGGATCAAGGAGATCATTCATTTGGATACCGGTGCGCGTACTGACAGCCCAGGCCTGGCGGTGGCCAAGGGAATCGTGCGATACAACGGCCACGCTCTGCGGGAGCAGCTCACCCGGCAACGTGCGACCCGCTTGACGGACGTGCCGGTACGGACGAGGGAGGTCACCCGCGAATGGCTGACCGCCGTCATGTGCGGCGAGCACCCCGGAGGCGCGGTCGAGTCGTATGACCTGGAAGACGTGAGCAACGGCACGTCGAGCCGCTGGCGGGCGGCGGTCACCTACAACCAGGCCGGTCGCGACGCAGGCCTGCCCACAGCCGTCTTCGCCAAGACCAGCCGGAGCTGGACCCAGCGCCTCCTGCTGGGGATGGCCGACGTGCTGACGGGTGAGCCGGGGTTCTACAAGTACATCCGGCCCCATCTGGAGATCGAGGCGCCGCACGGCTACCACGGAGCCGTCGACCCGGCGTCAGGGCGCTCGATCGCGCTGATGGAGGACATCGTCGCCACCAAGAGCGTGACCTTCTGTACGCCTCAGACGCCCATCTCGCGCGAGGAGATGAAGGACCTGCTCGCCAGCATGGCGGTCTGGCATGGGCAGTACTGGAACAGTCCCGAGTTGGATCGCCACTCGTTCTTGCGGAAGACACCGCAAACGTTCATCGGCAACCTTGACAAGTTCGCCGGGCTGAAGAAGCGCGCCAGGGTCGGCGTCCAGCGCGCCAAGGCGGTGATGCCCGAAGCCATAGTGCACCTCCACGAGGACCTCTACCGAGCGCTCTGGCGTTCGCTGGAGTTGTCCGCGGAAGGCCCCCTGACCCTCCTGCACGGCGACTCGCACATCAGCAACTTCTACAAGACCCAGTCTGGCCGGATGGGGTTCGGCGACTGGCAGGTCGTCATGCGCGGCACCTGGGCCTACGACGTGTCGTACACGATCGCGACCGGACTGGCCGTGGAGGACCGGCGAAACTGGGAACGTGACCTGCTGGCCTTCTACCTGGAGCGGCTCAGCGCGGCCGGGGTCACGGCGCCGGACTTCGACGCCGCGTGGCTCGCCTACCGCCAGCAGATGTTCTGGTCCTACTTCGGCTGGCTGCTCTCCATCGGACGCAGCGCGATGCAGCCCAAGTTCCAGCCCGACTCGACCAGTCTCGGCATCCTGGAACGCGCGTCGAACGCCATCCTGGACTTGGACACGCTCGGCGCGGTGACCAGCACGAAGTCCGAGTAGGTCCGCCGCGGAAACCGCCTGGGCGGCGGAGGAGTCCAGGGAACCCTAGGTGGTGACTCCGGCTTCTGGAACGCCGGCGGGGGTGCGGCTCAGCGGCCGGCCCTCGGTGCGGGCCAGTTCGGCGAAGCGTTCGGCGTTGCGCACGGCCGCGCCGCCCGGGTCGTTGTTGAGGTAGACGTACACGTCGCATTCCCTGTCTACTTGGAGCAGCTCACCAGCGCGATCTACCTCGACAAGCGCGACGACCTCGACCGCTACCAGGCCGTCACGGGGCACCTGTGCATAGACGCCGTCCCGGTCTCCGACACCAAGAAGGCCCTGACCAGAATCTGCGGTCCAGGCACAGGTACGACGCCCGTCCCAGCTCGTGCTGGACCCGCAGGTTGTAGGCCTTCTCGTGCTCGCCCTTCCGCCACGGCGGCAGGGTCGTCGAGGAGGCCGTGTTGATGAGCTGGTCGATCTGTTCGCGAATGCCGTTGAGGTAGTCGGCGCCGCTCTCATGCCATTCGCCGTCGATCAGGAAGTACTGGCGGGCCTTGATGGCCAGGCGCGCCTCCAGCCAGCGGATGGCAGTAGTGCCTCCGAGCGTCCCGGTGCCGTCGCGGCCGTCGGACAGCTCGATGCGGCCCGCACGCAGCGCCGCCGTGGGGCGGTCCCGTTGAGGACGCGGCAGCGGTTCAGGATGTCCTCCGTCTCGAGGCTCCGCCTGCCCCGGACACACCCTGAACCGATCTTGATGTTGTACGACACGGTCTCGTCCAGCTTCGCGGCGAGGTCGACCGGTACGGCCAGGGCGAGGGGAACCTCGGTCTTTCCGCGCAGCCCTTCGTCGAGCATGGCGTCGAGGCGGCTGATGACGGCGGCGTCCCGCACCGGCTTGATCGCCTCGATGAAGGCGAAGCTCGGATGTGCCTCCATTTCACAGACCTTGATGATCTGCTGGTCGGCTGATGCTTTACATGATCACGACGAGGCTGACCAACCCAAGCTCTGCGCGGACTGGCCATCATGTCGCCCGGCGAGACTTCCGCTCATGCCGGACGTCCGTCAGTGCCCGTATGGGGATCTTCATGCGGACGCGTGCGCGATACCGTGCGGGCACGGATTCACGGCTACTCGGCGAGCGCCTGTTGGACGGCTTCGATCGCCGCTTGCCGGTCTGCGCCCAGTAGACGGGCGTGGCGCACGTATATGGCGGCCTGCTGGTGAAGCAGCCGTTGACGTTCACTGGCGGACAGGTGCGGAGGGTCGTCGGCCACTCGCGTCCCGCCGCCGCGCTTGGAGTGGACCAGCCCTGCCGACTCCAACTCGCGATAGGTGCGGGCCACAGTACCCACGGCAAGCCCGAGATCACCTGCCAACTGCCGCAATGGTGGCAGGCGATCCCCCGGGCCGATGACGCGGGAGCGGATCAGGTCAACGAGTTGCCGTCGGAGTTGCTCGTACGGTGGTGTGGGATCGTCGGCGGTGACGACGAGAGTCGGTCGAGGGTTCACGAGACCGCTTGAACCGCAGGTGAGCGGTGATGCGGGGTAAAGATCGCCGCAGCGCTCCAACCCAACAGAACCAGCCATGCCGGTATCAAGGCGATCAGTAGCCAGCCAGTCACGGTCCACGACACCGGCCGACAGGTGATCGAAAGCAGGCCGGCTGCTGTTACCAAGGAGACCCCGATCAACGGAATCGTGACCAGGACTCCACACGCACCCGTGACCGCGTTCGCCGCCCGCCGCCGAAGGACATCGTCGCTGACGATGCGACCAGAGGGGTTCTCGGGGCGTGGACGACGGACGATCTGCCGCAGCGCGAGAACGGCCGCGACGACGCCGACTAGCACCACGATCCCCAGCGGGAAGCTGTAGAACGACCCCGCCCATGGACCGTGGCCCTCTGCGCTCGTCGGGCTGCACCTGCGGAACAGACTCCGGCCGGCACGGCCGAGATCGTCAGGAGACCCTGCAGCGGTCGTTGCAAGCAGGAGCGCGACCAGTGCGCACGCCGCGGTAATCACGGCGCGGCTGAGCTGCCGCGGCAGGTAGTCACGCACCTGCCGAACCTCCACGACGGCCTGACGCGTCTGGCCATCCGATGCACGAACGCTGAACTCGCCGACGAGGACGCCCGCCAAAACGCACAAACCGAAAAGCGGAGCGGCGAGCATCAAGCCCCGGCCGAGAGCCCCCGACCCTACGGCAACACCGGTAACGAGTACCCCGGCTCCAACGCCGCCCCACCGCCACGCCGCGGTCGTCCGGATCACCCCGTCAGGGACACCGACGTCTGGGACGGACCGCGGCTTCGTTCGAGCCAGTAACGCGATCATCACGCCGATGAGCCCTGTTCCCGCCAGGAGTGCGACAACCAATTGACCGCCCACAACCCGCCTCCTTGTACCATCTGTTTGATACAACGCATTGTGAAGCGGAATGACCCTTGTGTCAAACAGTTGATACAGACGACAGGGCCAACGAGTTCAAACGGAGCGGCGGGCGTCCGACAGGGAACCCCATCGCTACAAGATCGGCGGTGAACCCGGCCGCATGACCTGCCGCATCGCGCAGGTGTTCCCACTAAGCCCGCCCGGTAAAGAGCCCGATGATGGGTCGCTATACGGACGTCCCAGAAAGCCTCTGATGAAGCGTCCCGAGCCAACGCGCCCTTCTGCCGCTGATCGGGCGGTCTCGGTGTAGGGCTTGGGGGCTCTCGTCACACCCACATCCAGCAGATGAATCACCCAACACTCACCGTGACCGCTAAACCGGGCTGCATCAAGACGGGGGATGGTAGGTCCTGCTCGTTGGCCACATCCGGCCGAGCCATCTCAAAAGGGATTAAGAGCGGCCCGGCTCGCCGGGCCGCTCTGGCCGCTGCACGGAGTCAATCTCGGCACCCTGCTCCGCCCGTGCGACGCCGTCGGCGCGTGACCGGCCGGGGGGCGCGGACGCGCTTGAAGGGGGAGGAGGGCCAGGAGATCCCGGCCCTCCTCGATCGATCAGGTCGATGGCGTCAGTGGGAGAACGCCTGGAACTCGGCGGCCCGGATCTGACCGGCGAGCGGGGCGGCGGTGGCGCAGTCGGTGGCGGAGTTGGGATCGTTGTCCTGCTCGCCCGCGTACAGCGGGTTGCCGGTGCACTGGCTGGACACCGTGCGCAGGATCAGGTGGGTGGCGAGGGTCCGCGGGACATCGAACGACTTGATGACCAGATCGGCGCCTCGCGGACGCGGGAGGCTGGTGGCGAACGCATCCTCAGGGCTGGTGTAGATCTTGGCGTAGTTCGCCGGGTTCGCGCAGTCGGTCCCAGAGGTCGTGTCACAGGCCAGCACCTCGAAGGCGCGTAGCGCGGTGAACCGGTTCTGGGAACCGGGGTCGGCGGGATCGTTGACGGCAGGCCGGAGCATGGCGCTGACCTGAACCCTGCGGATCTGAGCGGCCTTGGTGCCCGCCAGATCGACCATGACGGCCCGGCCGGCGACCGGAGCGGTGAGCGATGCCCAGTTCGTTGCCTCCGTCTCGTCGATCAGCTTGTCCTGGTTCACCCCGTCGCCGGTCGCCGTCGCGCCCGCCGCGGCCGAGGCGTGGTTGCGGAACATCTGCACGGGAAGGTCTCTGATCTGGTCCTTCTTCAGCGTGAACTCGAACCTCTTGTGCCCGAACCCTGGGGCCACCGCGACGAAGGAGTAGGTTCCCGGCACGATCTGGAAGGTCGCGCCGAGCTCGGTGGCCGGGTCCGTGTCCGCGATCGGGACCGCACGGGCCTCGTAGTCGCCCACGTACAGGCGGACGGGCGCGTCGGCGGCTTCGCCCGCGGGGTGCAGGGTCACCGTCGCGTTGCCGCCATGCGGAGAGGCGAAGCCGGGCTTGGGGTCGGGATCGTTGGTCCCGTTGCTGGCCGCTGCCGCGCCGAGGCCGTGCTCGGCGAACGCCCTCCACATGATGTCCTGGTTCGCACCGCCGAAGCGGATCCTGTCCGCCGCGAGCATCGCGTCCCTCATGTCCACCATGCTGAGGTTGCCCGCGGTCGTGAGCAGGAAGGCGTCGAAGTGCAGCTGGATCCACCGCCGGTTGCCCGGGCAGTCGTCGAGCGGCTTCCGGCCCTCGGCGCAGGCCCGCTGATCCTTGGCCGAGCCCTTGCCGTACCTGTTGATGAAGGCGTCCCGCACGTCGAACTGGGTCGCCGACCAGATCTCACCGTCGGCGTGCACCTGCTGTCCGACCAGGTCGTAGGCGATGTCGCTGTAGTTCAGCGGCGACTTCGACATGTCGTAGTTGCGGATGCCCCGCTCCGCGTCGCCGGTGACGTAGCCGCCGGTCACGTACGGCGTGTCGCCACGCGGGCGGTAACCGTTCTCGAAGAGGTACTCCATGGCGAACAGGTCGGAGATGCTCTCGCCCATCGCGCCGGCCTGGGCCCCGCTGAGCCCCGAGTTCGGCCCGGCCACCATGCGGTTCGAGATGGCATGGGTGTACTCGTGCCCGATTACCGACATGTCGTAGTCACCGTCGACGCACGGCGCGTAGAACGCCCCGGCCTGCGGCTGCCACAGGTACATGTTCGAGATGGGGGCGACGCCATCCCCAGGGGTGATCTGGTTGGCGTTGTTGCGGATCGACAGGACCCTGGCACCGGCCTGGGCGTTGCCCCGCTCCGGGTCGCCGCCGAGCCCGCCGCGCTCACCGTTGCTCACCTGCATGTTCCAGGCGGTCTCGGTGAAGCCCAGGCGGTACGACCAGTCGTGCATGCGGTTGTGCATCGCGTGCAGGTTGCTGATCGCCGCCTCGAGGTCGGCCTCGCCCGGTTGGTCGAACGCTGCCGGGTCACACTTGGCGTTGAACCACTGGTTCTGCCACGGGAAGTTGTAGTTGCGGCTCGAGGTGATCACGTTGCTGCGAGTACCGACCGATCCGGAAGAACCGCTGGCGCGGTTCTCGACCGTGCGCGCCGCGTTGCCGAAGCTCGTGTACGTCGGCGTGTCCGTGGTGTGATCGATGTCCCAGGCCTTGCCGGCGGCCGGGTCGCCGGCGACGACGGGGTCGCACCCCGGCCCGGGGGTGAAACACCATTTCTGCCGCGTGTCGGTGGAGGAGTAGTCCGCCGGGGGATTGGCCGGGAAGGCCGACCATGTCGGATTCTCCGGGTCGAAGTGATCGACCAGGTTCTCCGTGATCAGGATGTCACCGCTGACCGCGTCGACGTAGGTGGTGTAGGCCGCCGGCTCCTCCTCCTGCCCCAGCTCGATCAGCGTGACCTGGAAGGCGCGGTGCACGCCGTCAGCGGCGGGTACCGCGACCTCCTCCACCTGCTTGGTCGAGGCGGCGCTGAGGTCGATCTCCGCGTCGCGTGCGGCGATCTCCAGTGCCTGCTGCTCCGTGATGACCGCGGCCGGCGGTGCGCTCGTGGCCCGTGACAGCGTCGAGGAGGCGTGCAGGACCTTGCCGTCGGTCACGCCGACCGCCACCAGGCCGTCGTAGCCGGCGGGCAGGCCGCCGAACTTCTGCCGCAGGAGCACGGCATACCCCTTGCCGATCGGATTGACCGCGACCGTCTCCAGCGCGTCGACGGCTTCGGCCTGCAGGCCGAAGAGGTCTGTGCTGGCCTTCAGATAGGCACGGGCGGCCTGTACGGGATCGGCGGCAAGCCCTACGGCGAGCGGCTCTTCCGAGGCGACGAGTGCGGGAGTGCCGAGGTCATTCCATCGGAGGGTCCCCTTGGCCGGTGTTTTGGCGGAGCGCGGGGGTGCTACTCGGCCCTTCCTGTTGTCCTTATCCGGTTTGCCGTGTCCATCGCCGTGGACGACCGGGAGTTTCCTCGGCTCACGACGCTGCTCGCCTTGGGCGACCCCGGCGAAGGAAAGGGCGAGCGAGGCTGCGGCAACCGCAGTGACGATGATGCGTAATGGCGGAAGAGACGACGACACGCTGCTTGCCTCCTGAACTGGGAGACGTGGCTCCGTTGGCCGCGTCCCACCTGATGAGACAGTGGTAACACCACCCAGCAAGCGTGACAAGATCTTGTAAAGTCGTAAAAATAGGCATATATAGGACCGTGCGTCGCTCCACCCGAGCGCCTCATCAACCGCAGTGGCAGGCGGCCGGTCGGAGCCAGGTACAGCAGGGTGATCGTGGATGTCATCCAGGCCTGCCGTTGCCACTGGAGCATCCCGAGGCAGGAGCCGGCGGTGAGCCCGCCCCCGAGGCCCGTCGCCCGGGATCCGATCAGAGGTCCTCGTCCTCGGGGATGTCCGACGGGGTACGGCTCACCGGCCAGCCCTTGGCGCGGGCCAGTTCGGCGAAGCGTACGGCGTTGCGCACGGCCGCGCCGCCCGGATCGTTGTTGAAGTAGACGTACACGTCGCACCCCGTGTCCCAGGCCTCGCCGATGCGGTGCAGCCAGGACCGCAGCGACGCGTCGCCGTACGAGGGCCACGGGCTGGCGCGGCCCTGGTGGAAGCGCATGTAGCCCCATCCGGCGGTCCGCCACAGGGCACTGCGCGGCCGGCCGAGGACGTCCGCCCAGCACAGGGTGGCACCGTGCGACGTGAGCACGTCCCGGACGGTGTCGGTCCACCAGGAGGGGTGCCGCGGCTCAACGGCCACGCGCACGTGGCGGGGGAAGCAGCGCAGGCACGCGTCGAGCCGGTCGGGATCCGCCCGCAGGGTCGGCGGGAGCTGGAGCAGGGTGGGCCCGAGCTTCGGCCCGAGGCCCTCCGCCGCGCCCATCAGCCGCTGGACCGGCTCCTCGGGATCCTTCAGCCGCTTGATGTGGGTCAGGAAGCGGCTGGCCTTGACCGCCATGACGAAGTGGTCCGGGGTCCGCTCGCGCCAGCTCTCGAACGTCTCGCGGGGCGGCAGCCGGTAGAAGGCGTTGTTGTTCTCCACCGTGTCGAAGCACTCGGCGTACCGCTCCAGCCACACGCGCTGCGGAAGCCCGGGGGGGTACAGAACCCCCCGCCAGTGGATGTACTGCCACCCGGACGTTCCCACGAGCAACATGAGAGCTCAGCCCCCCGACCCCATGTCCACAGCCTGCCTACCGCCAGGCATGCCCCCTCGGGCGCCCGTCACACCGGGTCCCCGGGCCCCGGGTCCGCGTGACCTCCGCGCGACGACACCATGATCGGCGCCGTGCCCGGTGGCAATATCCTCAGGGCGCTTGACACGATCCGGGGCTGACGATGATCGTGTCGTGACCGACAGAAGCGAGGGACAGTGGTGGCTGACAACAAGCCTGCGGACGAGGCGACCGCCGGGCCCGATGACCGGCTCGCCCGGCTCAGCGCGGACTTCTTCCAGGTGAAGCACGCGGCCGACCCGTTCAGCGCCACGCTGCTCGGCGTCTCGGGCTTCGACGGCCTGGTGCCGGACCCGAGCCGCGCCGGCACCGCCGCCGAGGCCGCGAAGGTGGCCGACATCGAGCGGCGGCTGGACGACATCGACCCCGCCGGCCTGAACCCGGCCGACCGGATCAACCACGCGGTGCTGGGCAGCCTCGCCTGGGGCGTGCGCTCCGATCTTGAGCACGCGCAGTGGGAGACGGGAGCGTCCGCGTCCGGCTACTCCTCGCCGCAGGCGATGATGTTCATGGCGGTCCCCGCCGCGTCCCTCACCGACGCCGAGGCCGTCGAGCGGTACATCCAGCGGCTGAGCGCCCTGCCTCCGTTCCTCGACGCGGTCCTCGACCGCCACCGGCTGGCCAAGGCGGACGGGCGCGTCCCGACCCGCGTCGGGGTCGGCCAGGCCATCGACCAGCTCAACGGGCACCTCTCGCTGAGCCTGGCCGACGACACCTTCGTCAGCCCGCCGCTGCCGGGCGACGTCGACGAGGCCCGGGTCAGGGCCCGCGTGTCCGAGATCGTGACGGGGTCCGTCCGCCCGGCGCTGCGGCGCCTGCTCGCGGGCCTGGAGGAAGAGCTGCTGCCCGTGGCCCGTCCCGACGACCGGGTGGGCATCAAATTCGTCCCTGGAGGCGAGGACGGCTACCGCAACGCGGTCCGGCGGCACACCACCACCGACCTCACTCCGGACGAGATTCACCAGATCGGCCTCGACTGCCTGGCGGACCTGCGGGAGCAGTGGGCCGAGCTGGGCGGCCGGGCGCTCGGCACGAGCGACGTGGGGGAGATCCTCTCCCGGCTGCGGGACGACCGCTCCCTGCGGTTCAGTGCCGGATCCGAGATCGTCGACATGGTCTCCGACGCCCTGCGCCGCGCGGAGGAGGCCCGCGACGACTGGTTCCCCGCGTACGACATCGCCGGCTGCGTCATCGAGGAGATCAACCCGATCGAGGCGGGCAGCGCCGCGCTCGCGCACTACCGGCCGCCGGCGGGCGACGGATCGCGTCCCGGCGCCCACTGCGTGCTGACGACCGACCCGCAGGAGCGGTTCGTCTACGAGTACGAGGCGCTGGCGTTCCACGAGAGCTCGCCCGGGCACCACCTGCAGATCGCCTCCGCGCAGAAGCTGACGGACCTGCCGGAGTACCGGCGCTACCTGGACGCCGAGGTGTGCGGCTACGTCGAGGGCTGGGGCCTGTACAGCGAGCGGCTGGCCGACGAGATGGGCCTCTACACCTCCGACATATCGCGATTTGGGATGCTCTCGTTCGACGCGCTGCGGGCCTGCCGCCTGGTGGTCGACACCGGCATACACCACCTAGGCTGGTCGCGGCAGCAGGCGATGCGGTTCATGTGGGACAACACCGCCACCACGCAGGCCAACGTCCGCAACGAGATCGACCGGTACATCTCCTGGCCGGGCCAGGCGCTGGCGTACATGATCGGCCGTCGCGAGATCGGCCGCCTGCGCACCCTCGCCCAGGACCGCCTCGGATCCCGGTTCGACATCCGGGCCTTCCACGGGACGGTGCTCGGTAACGGCGCGGTGCCGCTCGGCGTCCTCGAACAGATCGTGACCGCCTGGATCGGCACGGTGCCCGCCTGACCTTCCACCGGCGACGTCGGCGGACATGGACGAGGTCGTGCCTCATCGCGTGTCCGCGGACATGTCAATCTCCGGTGGGTGGTGCGGAGTCCGGCCCTTCGGTGGGGCGCTGCCGCGTCTCACCGATCCATTCCGCGACGCGGTGGAGCAGGGTGGTGGCGACCGGGAGCGGCCGATCGGAGAGCACGGTCGCGTGGAAGGCGTGCGGCATGCCCTCGTAGACGTCGAGGGAGACCGTCCCTCCGGCGGCGGAGACGGCCTCGGCGAACCGGCGCGCGTCGTCGAGCAGCACCTCCTTCGAGCCCACCGCCAGCAGCAGCGGCGGCAGCCCGTCCAGCCGGCCGTGCAGGGGGGACTGAGGAGCCTGATCCGGCCGCGCGCCGGCCAGGTACTGGGTGGCGACGTGCTCGAGCACGGCCCGGCTCACGACATCCTCGCCGTCGTTGGCCTCGATGGAAGGGCTGGACAGGGTGAGATCGGTCTGCGGGGAGATGGCCAGCGCCGCCTGGGGGAGGGGGACTCCGGCCTCCTTGAGTACGAGCAGCGCGGACAGCGCCAGCGTGGCGCCGGCGGACTCACCGGACAGGATGATCCGTGAGGCGGGCACGTTCTGGTCGAGCAGGCTCCGGTAGACGGCCACGACGTCGTCCAGCGCGGCGGGATACCGGTGGGCGGGGGCGAGCCGGTAGTCCACACAGAGGACGGGGCGGCCGGTCACCCGCGACAGCCGGTACGCCATGATCTGTTCGAGCTCGGGGTCGGTGAACTGGAATCCACCCCCGTGGACGTAGATCGTCACGCCCGTCTCGGCCGCCGGGTAGTGGGGCGCGGTGACCCAGGAGCCCGCGACGCCGCCGGTGTCCGGCAGGACGGGCGTGAGGTCGGCGTCGGCGGGCAGGCGGGGACGGTGAGTCCGCATGGCGCCCATCTCCGCCAGAACCGCCGAGCTCTCCTCGGCCGTGGCCCGGATGTGGGTGAGGTTCACAGGGCGCGGCGCGTCGAGGGGGGTGAGGGCGATCACGGGGATGACCCGGCCCGCCCTCGCCTGGTAGGCGGACCATCCTGGGTCCGCCTCGGCCGCGCGGGCGAAGAGCAGGTCTCGTTCCTCGCCTTCCAGGACGGCCGCCTCGGCCTCGTAGGTCCTCTGCCCGTCCTCTACGGTGACGCGCGGGTTCGCGAGAAGGTTGTGGTACCAGGCGGGGTTGGCCGGGGCGCCCCCGGCGGAGGCGATGACGAGCGTCCGCCCGCCGTCCGGCAGGCAGGCGAGCGGCGTGACATGCCGTACGCCGGTCCGTGCTCCGGTGGTCGTCAGGAGGAGCAGCCGGGCTCCTTCGAAAGGTCCGCCCACCTTTCCTCGGTTGGCGCGGAACTCCTGGATGATCTGCTGGTTGAAGTCGCTGGGCATGCTCTTCTCGCTCCTGGGCGTGGAAGGTCCGCGCACGTACGCGGAGGTGGGGGTACGACTGCGATTCGGGTGGCGCGAAGCCGTCGCACGCCGATCCGGCCCGGGTGGGAAGAGCTCGATGGGCACGCGTGACGGCGGACCTCGGCGGGTCACCGATCCGTCGGATGACGAGACGCGTCACTGATCGTCTCGGGAAGGGCTCGCGTGCGAACGTGGCGCTCGGCACCACGGGGCGCGGGGGCGACGCGAAGGCGTCTACGCGGTCAGGCGCGGCCTGTGAAGTGTGAACTCACGACATCATCCCCCTGCTTGGCTGCCTCCATGCCGTCGTCGTCCTCCCGGCCGACGGCACGCGACATGCGGATCATTACAGTTCCACGCCCCCGGCGATGTCAAGCCCTCTCGCACGCGCTTGTGATGGCCTCACGTCCGCCGAGGACCATGTCGCCGGCGAATCGCGGCTATCGCAGCCAGCGCCAGCGGGGGGAGGACTGCTTGCACTGGTACCGCTTTCCGGTCACCTTGGCGATGCCGACCTTGCCGTGTGCGGCGGCCGAGCAGAACGCCCCGGGAGTCACGCACTCCCAGTGCTGGCCCACCTGGTGGACACGGCACACGGCGGCGTCGGCCGTACCTGCGGCGACGGGGGCGACGAGCAGGCCGCCGGCGAGGACGGTGGCGGAGAGAATGGCGCGGAGGCGCAAGATGGCTCCCTTGCGGTGGAAGTGGGACAAAGGGGAGACGTGTTGCGCCTGAGGCCGGTTGTCTCCCTGTCCGCATCCGGACAGCAGAGCCGCACGGCCACCGCTCGCCCACCTTGCCGCGCAGGCTCTGCCGATGACGCCGTCAGATCTCCAGGAGGAGTGACGCTGTCGAATCTCCGGCAGAGTGACCCGGCAGAGTGACCCGGCAGAGTGACGCGGTCAGACGCCGGCGAGGGCGTCGAGAAGCATGCCGGCGGTTTCGACGTCCTCGCTCAGGGAGCGGTCCTCGGTGCGAGGGTCGAGCCGGGGGGCCGCCGCCGCGAAGGCTGTGCCGATGGGTGTGGACGGGTCGGGGGTGATGCCGCGCCGGCGTAGCGCCCGCACCACCGTCACGAGCTCGCAGGCCAGCACCAGCCGATAGGCGGTGGCCGCCTGGAGCGTCTGCCGCGCCGACTGGGCCGCGAAGCTCGCGTGCTCCTCCACGCCCCGCGACAGCACGGCGTGGCCGAGCGCGGCCGGGTACGCGGCGTTGCGCAGCTGGGCCAGCGCGGAGCTCGCGGAGTACTCAAGGATCATCACGCCCGAGCTCGCGGCGGCGCCCTCGGCGAGGAAGGGACGCAGCCCCGTGAACGCGGGCTCCACCAGGGTGGCGAGGCGGGCGGCCGACAGGTGCGCGGTGTGGAGCAGCGCCACCCTCAGATGGTCGAGCGTGAGACCGAGGGTCGCCTGGTGGAAGCCCCCGTGGTGGTGGACCGTGCCGGTGCCGGCGGAGATCAGCGGGTTCTCAGAAGCCGAGTTGATCTCGACGTCCAGGACGCGTTCGAGGGCGGTCGCGGCCTCGACGACGGGGCCGTGGACCTGCGGGAAGCAGCGGTAACCGAAGGGGTCCTGCACCCGGGGCGTGGGCACCGCCCGCTCGTCGCCGAGTGACGGTGAAGCCGCCACGCGCGACTCTCGCGGACCACTGTGGCCTGCTCCCGCCTCTGCTTCCACACCCGCTGTCTCTGCCACCACTGTTCCCGGCCCGCCCAGCAGGCGGCGCATCTCGGTGGCCACCGCGATGTTGCCGGGGTGGGGGCGGCCGGCGTGTACCTGGGTGTCGTACGGCTCTCTGCTTCCGTCGACCGCGAGCAGGGACAGGGCGGTGACCACCTGGGTGGCCCGCAGCAGGGTCGTGATCTCCGACCAGCCGAGCACGGCCTGGCCGATGGTCAGGGCGCTGCTGCTGCAGAAGGCCAGCGCGTCCCCGGTCTCCAGCCTGATCGGTTCGGGCGGGGCCGCGTGGCCGCCGGTCCACGGGCGCTCGCCGATGAGGGTGAGCCCGGCCTCTGCCAGCGCGGTGAGGTCTCCTGTGCCGATCGCCCCGATCTCGTGGATCTCGGGTAAGTGCCCGGAGTTGAGCGCCTGGGCCAGCGCCTCGGCGAAGACGGGCTGGAGCCCGGCGCCACCGGCCAGGATCTGGTTCGCGCGGACGGCGAGCATCGCGCGTACCTGGGAAGCCGGCACGAGCGGGCCGATTCCGCCGGCGTGGCTGCGCAGCAGGCGGAGCCCGTGGGTGTCGCTGTCGGCGGCCTCGACGTCTTCGGTGCGGTTGGCGCCGACCCCGGTGTTACGCCCGTAGACGGGCCGTCGTTCGGCGAGCTCCGCGGCGGCCTTGTGGGCGGCGGCGGCGCGGTCGAGCCCTTCGGTGGCAAGGGAGACCGGGGCATCGGCGCATGCGATGTCCGTGATGTCCGCCGGACGGGTTCGGGTCCCGTCCAGGGTGATCGTCCGCGACGTCATCAGAGAGCCCCTTATCAAGCACTTTACTCGGCATTTCGCCCGGAGCCATTGACATGAACGTATGCAGCGACAATCCTGCATGAAATTATGCATTCGGAGCAAGAGACTGAAAGCACCGAAGGCCCCGTACCGCTGCCGGGGTCGCGGCCGGAGGAGCAGAAGGACGCGAGCGGGTGAGCGGCTCGGGAGGGCAAGGCGTTGCGGGTACCGGGGAAGGACGAACGGATGGGCGAGCCGGCGGCTCACGGGGTGGCGATGCCCTCCGGGGGTGCGTCTCGGGGGGCGGCGGCTTCCCAGGACGTGTCCGGCGTGGCGGTGGCGTCCGAGAACGTGCCTCCGGTAAGCGTGGCTTCCGGGGACGAGGCTCGGGGGGCGGTCGCTTCCGGTGAGGTGTCTCGGGTGGGGGTGGGGGTTGAGGACGCCTCTCGGGTGGGGGCTTGCCTGCGGGAGTTGCTCGAAGGTCATCGGTTGTCGCCCTCGCAGCGTCGAATCGCCCGTCACCTGCTCGAACGCCCCCACGAGGCGGTGTTCATGACCAGCGTCGACATCGCGGAGGCCGTCGGCACCAGCCAGCCGTCCGTGACGCGCTTCGCCTTCGCCCTGGGGTTCACCGGCTTTCCCGAGTTCCGCGATCACCTGCGCGCCGCGTTGCGCGAGGGGGAGGGCATGGAAGCGGAGCCCGCGGAGCTCAACCCCCTCCAGGCCATGGTGAACTCCGAGCTTCGCAACCTGGAGCTGCTGCGCGACTCCCTCGGCGACACCCGGCGGCTCGCGGAGGTGGCCGCAAACCTGGCGGCGTCCCGGCCGCTGCCGGTCATCGGGCTGCGGGTGTCCGCGCCGCTCGCCCACCTCTTCGGGTACCTGGCGGCCAAGGCGCATCCCGACGTGCGGGTGGTCGACACCCCCGGGTCTACGCTGGAGGACACGCTGAGCCGGGCCAGGGAGGCCGGTGCCGGGTGGGTGCTCGCGTTCGGCCTGCCCCGCTACCCCCGCGAGCTGCGCGACGGGCTCGCCTGGGCCAGGCGGGAGGGCCTGCGGGTGGCGCTGGTCACCGACAACTCCGTCGGCGCGCTGGCCGAGCACGCGGACGTGGTGCTCACCGCGCCCGTCAGCTCGCAGTTCGCCTTCGACTCGCAGGCCGCGCCCAGCGTGCTGTGCGCGGCCCTGGTCCACTCGATGATCTACGCGCTGCCCGCCCGCGAGCAGGCGTCCATCGAGGAGTTCGAGAACACCGCCGCGGAACGCCGGCTCTTCCTGCCCGAATGAGCGGCGGGCCGTCGGCCGGGTTCACCCGGCGGACACCATGCTTTCCAGCACAGAGTCTTCGATCACCCAGCCGCCGTCCCGAACGGGCGCCGGAGGCCGAGCAAGGAGAAGAGCAACGATGAGTGACGACGTCCGGCGGGTCATCCGCTCTCCCCGTGGCGCGGAGCTGTCCTGCCAGGGATGGCAGCAGGAGGCCGCCTTCCGGATGCTGCACAACAACCTCGACCCCGAGGTGGCCGAGCATCCCGACAAGCTGGTCGTGTACGGCGGGACGGGCAAGGCGGCGCGTGACTGGCCGTCGTTCGACGCCATCGCGCGTACGCTCCAGGGGCTGAAGCAGGACGAGACGCTGCTCGTGCAGTCCGGGCGCCCCGTCGGCGTGATGCGGACCCACGAGTGGGCGCCCCGCGTGCTGATCGCCAACTCCAACCTCGTCCCCGACTGGGCGAACTGGGAGGAGTTCCGTCGCCTGGAGGCGGCCGGGCTCACGATGTACGGCCAGATGACCGCCGGTTCCTGGATCTACATCGGCACCCAGGGCATCCTGCAGGGCACGTACGAGACCTTCGCCGCGGTGGCCGCCAAGCGGTTCGGCGGGACCCTCGCCGGGACGATCACGCTCACCGCCGGGCTCGGCGGGATGGGCGGGGCCCAGCCGATGGCGGTGACCATGAACGACGGCGTCGCGATCTGCGTCGAGTGCGACCCTTCCCGCATCGCCCGCCGCATCGAGCACCGCTACCTCGACGTCGAGGCCCTGGACATCGACGACGCGCTCCGGCTCGCGGTCGAGGCGCGGGACGCGCGGCGCCCGCTCTCGATCGGGCTGCTCGGCAACGCCGCCGACGTGCTGCCGCGCCTGCTGGCGATGGGCGCCCCGATCGACATCGTCACCGACCAGACCTCGGCGCACGACCCGCTGTCGTACCTGCCGCTCGGCATGGCCTTCGACGACATGCGCGACGAGGCGGACAAGGACCCCGCGGGCTTCACCCTGCGCGCCCGTGAGGCGATGGCCACGCACGTCGAGGCCATGGTCGGCTTCATGGACAGGGGCGCCGAGGTCTTCGACTACGGCAACTCGATCCGCGGCGAGGCGAAGCTGGCCGGATACACGCGGGCCTTCGACTTCCCCGGTTTCGTCCCGGCCTACATCCGCCCGCTGTTCTGCGAGGGGAAGGGCCCGTTCCGCTGGGCCGCGCTGTCGGGCGACGCCCGGGACATCGCCGCGACCGACAGGGCGATCCTCGACCTGTTCCCCGAGAACGAGTCCCTGGCCCGGTGGATCAAGCTGGCGGGGGAGCGGGTCGCCTTCCAGGGGCTGCCCGCCCGCATCTGCTGGCTGGGGTACGGCGAGCGTGACAGGGCCGGGGTGCGGTTCAACGAGATGGTCGCCTCGGGAGAACTGCGGGCCCCGCTGGTCATCGGCCGTGACCACCTCGACTGCGGGTCGGTCGCCTCGCCGTACCGCGAGACCGAGGCGATGCTCGACGGTTCCGACGCCATCGCCGACTGGCCGCTGCTCAACGCGATGGTCAACGTCGCCTCGGGCGCGTCCTGGGTGTCGATCCACCACGGCGGCGGGGTGGGCATCGGCCGCTCGATCCACGCGGGCCAGGTGGCGGTCGCCGACGGTACGGCCCTGGCAGCGCAGAAGCTGGAGCGTGTCCTGACCAACGACCCGGGTATGGGCGTCATCAGGCACGTCGACGCCGGCTACGACAGGGCCGCCGAGATCGCCGGAGAGCGCGGCGTCACGGTGCCGATGGCAGAGGGGGAGGCCCGGTGACGCGACGGGACCGCTTCCCGTCCGGGGACGGCCTCCCGCTGCCGTCCTCGTCCACGGCCACCGCCCACGCGCCTGGTGCCGGGGTGGACGGTGATCGCCGGGGGGAGCTTCGGGCTCGGTTCGAGGGGTTGTGGGAGGCCCTGGCCGCGATCGGCGACGGCGGGGCCGGTGGATACCGGCGGTTCGCCTGGACGCCGGTCGATCTCGTGCTGCGCGGCTGGTTCCGGGAGCAGGCGGCGCTGCGCGGCCTGACCTACGAGCTGGACCGCAACGGCAACCAGTGGGCCTGGTGGGGGGCTCCCGCCCCCGGCGCCGTGGTCACCGGGAGCCACCTGGATAGCGTGCCCGGAGGCGGCGCCTTCGACGGCCCGCTCGGCGTGGTCTCGGCGTTCCTCGCCGTCGACGAGCTGCGCGAACGGGGTGTCGTCCCCGCGCGCCCGATCGCGGTGGTCAACTTCGCCGACGAGGAGGGGGCCCGGTTCGGGGTGGCCTGTGTCGGCAGCCGCCTGCTCACCGGCATCCTCGGCCCGGACGAGGCCCGCGCCCTGCGCGACGGCGACGGGGTGACCCTCGCCGAGGCCCTCCGATCCGCCCAGACGGCCCTCGGCACCGCAGGACACGACGATCACCGCCCGGCGCCGGGTACGCCAGAAGCCCACGGCCGGACCGCCGGAGGCGATGACCAGGGGCTTGTGCCGAGCGCGGAGGGGATCGGGCGGGATGGGCGCGCACTGGGGCGGATCGGGGTGTTCGTGGAGCTGCACATCGAGCAGGGGCGCGGGCTCGCCGATCTGGACGCGCCGATCGGGGTGGCGAGCGCGATCTGGCCGCACGGCCGGTGGCGTTGCACCTTCCACGGCGAGGGCAACCACGCGGGAACCACCCGGCTGGCCGACCGGCACGACCCCATGCTGCCGTTCGCCTCGGCGGTGCTCGCCGCGAGACAGGCGGCGGAACAGGCAGGCGCGCTGGCGACGTTCGGCAAGGTGCGCGTCGATCCCAACGGCACCAACGCCATCCCCTCGCGGGTAGACGCCTGGCTCGACGGCCGGGCGCCGGACGCCGCCACGGTGGACGCGATGGTGCACCGGATAACCGAGGCCGCGCGCGCGGCGGGCGCCGAGCACGGCGTGCGGGTCGAGGTCGTGACGGAGTCCTCCACGCCCGTGGTGGAGTTCGGGGACGAGCTTCGCGACCGCATCGCGGCGACGCTGGGCGGGGTCCCCGCCCTGCCCACCGGGGCCGGTCACGACGCGGGCATCCTGTCGGCATCCGTCCCGAGCGCCATGCTGTTCGTGCGCAACAGGACCGGGGTGAGCCACAGCCCGGCCGAGCACGCCGAGACCGAAGACTGCGTCGCCGGCGTCGTGGCCCTGACCGCGGTACTGGAGGATCTCGCATGCCGATGACCCATCTCCACCCCGCTTCGGCCCTCGCACCGGGTGCCATGGTGATGCGGACCCCGGCCGGCGGGGGCGTCAGTAGTACGGGGGGTGCGGCGTGATGACGGTCTTCTTCGCGGATCACGCCTGGCTGGGTGGGGAGGCGGCGGTTCGCGGGGTGGTGGTGGAGGTGGCAGGGGGGCGGGTCACGGCCGTACGGCAGGGGGTCGCCGCGCCGCCGCCAGGGGCCGTCCACCTGCGCGGGGTCACCGTGCCCGGCCTGGCCAACGCCCACTCGCACGCCTTCCACCGGGCCCTGCGCGGGCGCACCCAGCGCGAGCGCGGAACGTTCTGGACGTGGCGCAGGCAGATGTACGACATCGCCGCCCGCCTCACCCCGGACGGTTACCACGCCCTGGCCCGGGCAGCGTACGCCGAGATGGCGCTCGCCGGGGTGACCTGCGTCGGCGAGTTCCACTACGTCCACCACGACACCGGGGGACGGCCCTACGCATCCCCCAACGCCATGGGCGAGGCGCTGCTCGCCGCCGCGGCGGAGGCGGGGATCCGCATCACGCTGCTCGACACCTGCTACCTGCGGGGCGGCTTCGGGATGCCGCTCGAAGGACCGCAACTGCGCTTCGGCGACCGCGACGCGGAGGCCTGGGCCGACAGGGCGTCCGGCCTGAGGGGCGGCGAGCACGCCCGCGTCGGCGCGGCCGTCCACTCGGTGCGCGCCGTGCCGTCCGAGGCGATCGGCGTGGTCGGCGGCTGGGCGCGCGAGCGGGGCGCGCCGCTGCACTTCCACCTGTCCGAGCAGGTCGCCGAGAACGAGGCCTGCCTGTCCGCGTACGGCCGCACCCCGGCGGAGCTGCTGGCCGAGCACGGCGCGCTCGGCCCCCTGTCGACCGCCGTGCACGCGACCCACCTCACCCCGCACGACCGCACGCTCCTCGGGGAGTCACGGACGGGCGTCTGCATGTGCCCCACCACCGAGCGCGACCTCGCGGACGGCATCGGCCCGGCGCGGGCGCTGGCGGACGCCGGATCGCCCCTCTCGCTGGGCAGCGACAGCAACGCCGTCGTCGACCTCTTCGAGGAGGCGCGCGGCGTGGAGCTGGACGAGCGCCTCGCCACCCGCGAGCGCGGGCACTGGCTCGCCGCCGACCTGCTGCGGGCGGCGACCTCGGACGGCCACGCCTCGCTCGGCTGGCCGGAGGCGGGCCGCATCGAGGTGGGCGCCCCCGCCGACCTGGTGACCGTCACCCTCGACTCGGTGCGGACGGCGGGCTCGCCCGCCGACGCCCTGGTCGAGTCGGTGGTGTTCGCCGCCACGGCGGCCGACGTCCGCGAGGTGGTCGTCGGTGGCCGCCGTGTCGTCGCCGACGGCCGGCACCTGCTCGTGGACGACGTCCCCGCCGCCCTCGCCGCCGCCATCGCGGAGCTGACATGAGCGTCCCCTACGAACACGCAACCTCGGAGCTGCCATGAGTTCTCTTCTCATCGACAACATCGGCTCCCTGGTCACCAACGACCCGGCGCTCGGCGAAGGGACGCTCGGGCTGGTGCCGGACGCCGCGCTCGTCGTCGAGGACGGCCGCGTGGTCTGGGCGGGCCCGCGTTCGCGGGTGCCGCAGGGTGCCGCGCGCGAGCGGTTCGACGCCGGGGGACGTGCGGTGATCCCCGGGTTCGTGGACAGCCACGCGCACCTGGTGTTCGCCGGGGACCGCACCGCGGAGTTCGAGGCCCGGATGTCCGGCCGCCCGTACACGGCCGGCGGCATCCGCACGACGGTGGCGGCGACCCGCGCCGCGGCGGACGACGCGCTGCGGGCGAACCTGCGGCGCCTGGTCTCCGAGGCGCTCAGGTCGGGCACAACCACGATCGAGTGCAAGTCGGGGTACGGCCTCACGGTGGCGGACGAGGCGCGGAGCCTGCGCCTCGCCGCCGAGCACACCGCCGAGGTGACCTACCTCGGCGCCCACGTGGTCCCCCCCGAGTACGACGGCGACCCGGACGCGTACGTGGAGCTGGTGAGCGGGGCGATGCTCGACGCATGCGCGCCGCACGCCAAGTGGATCGACGTCTTCTGCGACCGGGGCGCCTTCGACGGCGACCAGACCAGGGCGATCCTCACGGCGGGCAAGGAGCGGGGCCTGGTGCCCCGGGTGCACGCCGGCCAGCTCGGCCCCGGCCCCGGTGTCGCGATCGCGGTGGAGCTGGGGGCGGCGTCGGCCGACCACGTGACGCATCTGAGCGACGCCGACGTGGAGGCGCTCGCGTCCGGGGACACGGTGGCGACGCTGCTGCCCGGCGCGGAGTTCTCCACGCGCTCGCGCTACCCCGACGCGCGCCGCCTGCTCGACGCCGGGGCGACCGTCGCCCTGGCCGCCGACTGCAACCCCGGGTCGAGCTACACGACGAACATCCCGTTCTGCGTCGCCCTGGCCGTACGCGACATGAACATGACGCCGGGGGAGGCGGTGTGGGCGGCCACGATGGGCGGCGCCCGGGCGCTGCGGCGTACGGATGTCGGACATCTCGCGCCCGGCGCGCGCGCCGACATCGTCCTGCTGGACGCCCCGTCGCACGTCCACCTGTCCTACCGCCCGGGCGTGCCCCTGGTCGCCCGCGTCTGGAAGGACGGGGCCCTCAGCTGATCACGGCAGGGGAGGAGGGTGCTTCCGAGGGGGTCACCAGGTGTGGTGATAGCGTGAAAACGTTGCCAACGGGGAGGCGGCATGTCACACCATGCAGATCCGGTTCTTGACTGCCCGGTGGACCAGACCCCGGACGCTCAGGAGTTGATCGAAGCGGCCATGCGATGGCACTTCGACCCGGAGACGGGTTCGTCGTTCTGGCTGGAGCGGGCCAAGGACCTGGATTTCGATCCTCGCCGGGACGTGCGCACCTTCGCTGATCTACGGCTGTTTCCCAACGTGGTCGACGACCTGCGCGATGTACGCGTCGAGGATCTCATTCCCAAGGGGTACGGCCCGCGGCCCGGCATAGTCGGCGTCTACGAGAGCGGCGGCACGACCGGCGCCCCCAAGCGCGTGATCATACTCACCGACTGGATGGACCGCCTGATGGCCCATCACCTGCGGAACATGGACGCGCGCGGCGAGCCACGAGACGTCAACTGGCTCTCGCTCGGGCCAAGCGGGCCACACGTGTTCGGCGAGCTCACCGCATGGCAGGCGAGGCTGCGCGGGGGCGTCAGGTTCACCGTCGACCTGGACCCGCGCTGGGTCAAGAAATGCATCCGCGACGGCCTGACCGAGGAGGCCGACCGTTACGCCGAGCACCTGATCGACCAGGCCGCCTTCGTGCTGGAGACCCAGGACGTCGGGGTGATGGCGACCACGCCGCCGTTGCTGGTACGGCTCACGCGCCGCGAAGACCTGGTCGCGCTGATCAACGAGAAGGTTCAGTTGATCTTGTGGGCCGGCGCGCACATGGACGCCGACACCCGGCGGCTGCTCCGCACCGAGGTCTTCCCAGGCGTCAGGCTGCGCGGCACGTACGCCAGCACCATGATCTTGGGCGGCACCACCGAGCGTGTGGGCCTGACCGACGACGACCCGTGGATCTTCGACCCGTTCTCGCCCTACATCTCGTTCTCGGTCGTCGATCCCGAGACCGGCGAGGACGTCGCCTACGGCGAGCGAGGCCAGGTCGTGATGAACCACGTCAGCAAGAACATGCTGCTGCCCAACAACCTCGAGCGTGATATGGCGACCAGGGTCGAGCCGCTGCCCGGGCAGCTCGGCGACTCGGTCGCCGATGTCAGCCCGGTCGCGGTGTTCGACAACGAGGTCGTCATCGAGGGGGTGTACTGATGAGTGAGCTGATCCAGCTCGACGCCCTCGGACCGAACGGCGCCTACCGCGCGAGCAACCGGCAGACGGTCACCGATGTCACCGGAGCGCCCGTCGCGGAGCTGAGCCTGGTGCCGCAGTTGTTCGTGCAGCGCGGCATGGCCGCACTGCGCAAGGCGCCGGCCATGCCGGCCGACGAGCGGGCCGCGGCCCTCGAACGAGCGGGTCACGCGTTCGCCACCGCTACCATCGGCGGCCTGTCCGTCGAGGACTACCAGCACATGGTCAGCCGCGTCTCCGGGATACCGATCTCGGTGGTGCGAGCCGCGACCACGGCCATCGCGCGGAGTGCGGCCGAGGTCTGCCGAGCGGCGCAGAACGCCCGGCCCGACGGAGCGGTCAACGACTGGCGCGATCCCCTGACCCGCCAGGGTCATGCGATCTGGACCCGGCGCGGTGACGTACTGGCGGTGCACGCCCCCGGCAACGAGCCCGAGGTGCACACACTGTGGCTGGAGGCCCTGGCCCTCGGATACAAGGTCGCCGTTCGTCCCTCCCGGCGGGAGCCGTTCACGCCGCACCGCCTGATCAGCGCGCTGCGTGAGGCCGGCTTCGGCGCCGACCAAGTGGTGCTCCTGCCCACCGACCACTCCGTCGCCGACGAAATCGTCCGCGCCGCGGACCTGGCGATGGTCTACGGCGGCGAAAGCGTGATGAAGAAGTACCGCAACGACATCACCGTGCTACCGCAGGGCCCGGGACGGTCCAAGATCCTGCTCTCCGGAGATGGAGGAGGCGATGGCGACTGGCAGTCCCATGTGAACACCATCGTCGACTCCGTCAGCGACTACGGCGGGATGGCCTGTGTCAACACCACCGCCGTGTTCGTCGAGGGCGACCCCACCCCGGTGGCGGAGGCGATAGCCGAACGGCTGTCCGAGCTTCCGAGTCTGCCGCCCGAGGATGCCAGGGCCGTACTGCCCGTCCAGCCTCTGGACAGCGCGAAGACCATGGAAAAGTATCTTCTCGACCACGCCGGCGACGCGACGGCCCGGCTCGGCGGCGATGGCGTCGTCGACGACCTGGGCGACGGCAGCGCGGTCATGCGGCCGGCCGTATTCCAGGTGGAGCGTTCGGACGCGCCGCAGACCGGCATCGAGCTGGGCTTCCCCTGCGTCTGGGTCGCGCCGTGGTCGCAGGCCGACGGCGTCGTGCCGCTGAAGAACACACTGGTGCTGACCGCGATCACTTACGACGAGGCGCTGATCGACCGGCTGGTCAACGAGCCGACCATCAGCAACGTCTACATCGGGGATCACCCGACCTACTGGATGCGACCGGGAATCCCGCATGACAGCTACCTCGCGGACTTCCTCATGCGCTCGAAGGCGGTCATCCGAGACTGAAGCACAACGGCGGACCACCCCCAGGAGGGAGGAACACTCCCTCCTGGGGGTGCTCAGACCAGGCCGAGGGAGAGCATCGCGTCGGCGACCCGTTTGAAGCCGTCGATGTTCGCGCCGGCGACGTAGTTTCCCGGCATCTCGTACTCGTCGGCGGTCTCCAGGCAGCGGGCGTGGATGTCCTGCATGATCTGCCGCAGGCGTTGCTCGGAGTACTCGAAGGTCCACGAGTCGCGGCTGGCGTTCTGCTGCATCTCCAGCGCGCTGGTCGCGACGCCGCCCGCGTTGGCGGCCTTGCCCGGCCCGAAGGACACGCCCGCCTGCTGGAACACCCGTATGGCGCCCGGGGTGGCGGGCATGTTGGCGCCCTCGCCGACCGCGACGCAGCCCGAGCGGACGAGCGTCTCGGCGTCGGCGGCGCTGATCTCGTTCTGGGTGGCGGACGGCATGGCCACCTCGCACGCCACCTCCCAGACGCTCCGGCCGGGCACGAAGGAGGCGCTTACGCCGCGCCGCTCGGCGTAGACGTGCAACCGGGCGCGCTCGACCTCCTTGAGCTGCTTCAGCAGGTCGACGTCGATGCCCTTGTCGTCGAGGATGTGCCCCGAGGAGTCGGAGCAGGCGACGACGACGCCGCCGAGCTGCTGGACCTTCTCGATGGCGTAGATGGCGACGTTGCCGGAGCCGGAGACCACGACGCGCTTGCCGTCGAACGACGTGCCGCGTGCCTTCAGCATCTCGTCGACGAAGAACGCGCAGCCGTACCCGGTGGCCTCGGTGCGTACTTGGGCGCCGCCGTAACCGAGGCCCTTGCCCGTGATCACTCCGGACTCGTAGCGGTTGGTGATGCGCTTGTACTGCCCGAACAGGTAGCCGACCTCGCGCTGCCCGACGCCGATGTCACCGGCGGGAACGTCGGTGTACTCCCCGATGTGGCGGTAGAGCTCGGTCATGAAGCTCTGGCAGAAGCGCATGATCTCGCGAGGGGAGCGCCCCTTCGGGTCGAAGTCGGAGCCGCCCTTGCCCCCGCCGATCGGCAGGCCGGTCAGGCTGTTCTTGAAGATCTGCTCGAAGCCGAGGAACTTCACGATGCCGAGGTAGACCGAGGGATGGAAGCGCAGCCCGCCCTTGTAGGGGCCGAGCGCGCTGTTGAACTCGACGCGGAAGCCGCGGTTGATGTGCACCTCGCCCCGGTCGTCCTCCCAGGGAACCCGGAAGATGATCTGCCGCTCGGGCTCGCATATCCGCTCGATGATCTTCGACTCGGCGTACTCGGGATGCTTGCCAAGGACCGGTCCGATGCTCTCAAGGACTTCCTGGACGGACTGGTGGAACTCGGCCTCGCCCGGATTGCGGGCCAGGACGTTGTCGTAGATCGACGACAGCTTCTCGTGCGGCATCGACTATCCCCTCGCTCTCGGGGGGTGCTTCCCCGTCGCTTACCTTAGGGTCCCGGGCTCAGTGCGTTCGTCGTGATCGCCGCTCGCGATCAGCGTCCGGGGGCTCACCAGCGGATGACGCTCGCCGCCCAGGTGTAGCCGGTGCCGGCCGCGAGGAGCAGCACCAGGTCGCCGGGGGAGAGCAGCCCCGCCCGGGCCGCCCGGTCGAGCCCGAGCAGAGGGTCGACCCCGCTCATGTGCCCGGTGTCGTCCAGGTACGTCGCCCGGTCTGGAGACAGCTTGAGCTCCCTGACCAAGGTGTCGTGGAGCGAGCGCTTGACGTGGATGCCGCACAGGTGGGCGACGTCCTCGCGGCCGGCGCCCGAGCGGCGGAGCGCCTCGTCTGCGGCTGCGAGGAAGTTGGGCAGCGTGACGGGATCCAGCCGTTCCTTCATGGAGCCCGGATCGGGCACGTCGAGGAAGTGCCGCCCGTCGCGCACCGTCTCGCGGCTCGCGGGCTCGGCGCTGCCCCCCGCCGGGACCATCACGTCCAGCGAGAACGACCCGTCGGTGATCATGTGGCAGCCGAGCACCTCCCGGGCCACCCGCCCGTCCGCACCGGCGTCCCTGACGAACAGCGCCGCCACCGCGCCGTCGCCGAAGTCGTAGGCGAAGCGCGTGCGGGGGTTGCCGTAGTCGATGAGGGAGGACTCCCTGGACGCGGCCACCGCCAGCACCGTGCGGAGCTCGTCCTCGGCCCGCAGCAGGTCGCGGCACACCCGTACGGCCACCGGCGACCCGCAGGAGACGTAGGCGAGCTCCAGCACCGTCGCCCGGCCACAGCCGAGCAGGTGGGCCACGCGTGGGGCGGCGTGCCACACCTCGAAGTCCTTCCACGTCGAGCCGAAGTAGACCAGGGCGTCGACCTCGCCCGGCTCCATGCCCTGCTCGGCGAGCAGCCGCCGGGCGGCCGTGGCGGCCATGTCGCTGACATGCTCGTCCGGGCCCGCGATGTGCTTGCCGCGCAGGCCGAACCTCTCGACCAGCACCTGCTCGGGGATGCCTGACAGGCCGGAGATCTCGGCCGCGCCCATCCACCGCTCGGGCAGGTACGACGCCGTGGCGGCGAGCCGCACGCGGGTCATCCGGCCTGCTCCCACGCGCCCCGCAGCTTGTTCTTCAGCACCTTGTCGACGGCGGAGCGGGGCAGCCTGTCGACCAGCCGGACGTACTTGGGCACCTTGAACCCGGCGAGGCTCGCCCGGCAGTGCGCGAGCAGCTCCGACGAGGCCGGCGCGGCGCCGGGCACCGGCACCACGAAGGCGCAGCCCACCTCGCCCCAGCGCTCGTCGGGGACGCCGACCACCGCGACCTCCGCCACGTCCGGATGACCCTGCAACACCGACTCGGCCTCCGCCGGATAGACGTTCTCGCCACCGGAGACGTACATGTCCTTCGCCCGGTCGCGGATGCGGTAGAAGCCGTCCGCGTCGCGCTCGGCGATGTCGCCGGTGCGCAGCCAGCCCCCGG
This sequence comes from Sphaerisporangium viridialbum, assembly GCF_049674955.1. Lineage (GTDB taxonomy): Bacteria > Actinomycetota > Actinomycetes > Streptosporangiales > Streptosporangiaceae > Sphaerisporangium > Sphaerisporangium viridialbum. The sequence goes on from NZ_CP187232.1 coordinate 3,330,104, forward strand.
ACACGACCGCCCGGGTGGCGTCCGGGTCGTGCCAGTAACCCGCGAACACGTTCGGGCCCCGCACGACCAGCTCGCCGATGCCCGGCCCGTCGAGCGTGCTGCCCGTCTCGACGTCGCGCAGCGCCACGTCGACGTGGGGGTACGGGATGCCCGCCCACCCCACCCGTCCGGCGATGTCCTCCTCGGGAAGGCACAGGACGTTCGGCGCGGCCTCGGTGAGCCCGTACCCCTGGACGATGCGCACGCCGCGGTCCAGCCAGACGCGCAGCAGCGGCTCGGGCATGGGGGCGCCGCCGACCACGACGCGGCGCAGCCCGGACAGGTCGGCGGCGGGGAAGTCCGGGTGCCGGGCCATGAACAGGTAGGTCGCGGGCACGCCCATCATCGTGGTCACGCCACGCTCGGCGATGAGGCGCAGCGCCCGCCCGGCGTCGAACGACGGCTCCAGCACGACGGTGGCGCCCTTCCACCAGGCGAGCAGGGGCTGGACGTTCCACCCGCCGACGTGGAACTGGGGGAGCACCTGGAGCACGACGTCGTCCTCGCGCAGCTCGCAGCCCCGGTCGAGCGACAGGTTGGTCCAGAAGCAGTTGGCGTGGGTCAGCAGGGCGCCCTTCGGCCGTCCGGTGGTGCCCGCGGTGTAGACCAGCAGCAGGCCCGCGTCGTCGCCCAGGCCGCCGGCGTCGCCGGTCACGGGCGGGACCGTCCCCTCGGACGCCGTCGAGGCGAGCGCGTCCACGACGTCCCGGGTGAGCGCGAGCGCGTCCAGGCCGTCCCGGGTGAGCTCGGCGACGCGGCACGGGCGGCCGGACCTCGTACGGGCCTCCTCCGCGAGCGGGACCAGCGCGGGCGCGGCGAGCAGGATCGACGGCTCGGCGTCGGAGAGCTGGTAGGCCACCTCCGGCGCCGTCAGCCGCATGTTGACCGGGGTGAGGATCAGCCCGGCCTTGGCGCAGGCGAAGAACAGCTCGACGTGCTCGGGACGGTTGCCCGTCAGCGTGGCCACCCGGTCGCCCGGCCGCAGCCCGGCGGCGAGCAGGCCCGCCGCCAGCCGTCCGGACCGGGCGTCCAGCTCGCCGTAGGAGGTCGGCTCGCCCTCGAAGACGACGGCCGTGCGGTGCGGGGTGGCACGCGCCCGGTCGCGCAGCCACCGGCCCAGGGTCAGCGTCATGGTTCCGTGCCCCTGCCCGGCCCGCCGGCCCGCTCCCCATCCCCGGGCGCGCCCGCGCCGAGGCCGCGGAGGATGAAGGCGTACATCTCCTCGAAGACCTGGTCGGGCACCGCGCCCGGGCCGTCCTTCCACAGGATCCACCGCATGCCGATCAGCTCGCCCACGCCCATCAGCGCCCAGGCGAGCACCTCGGGATCGGCCTGGGCGATCTCACCGTCGGCCATCGCCGCGCGCAGCCCGCCCACGTAGCCGTCGGCGATCGTGCGGTAGTGCCGCTGCAGCATGCCCGGTGAGGCGAACTCGGCCTGGCGGATGATCCGGTAGAGCGCGGGGTGCTCGGCGGTGAACCGGAAGAACCCCTTGAAGCCCAGCCTTTCGGACTCCGGCCGGGTGCGCCCCTGCCGGGCCCCCTCGGACATCGCCCGCCGCACGCGCCGGTTGAGGTCGGCGACCAGCTCGTCGAAGATCTGCTGCTTGCCCTCGAAGTAGATGTAGAACGTGCCCTGCGAGCACCCGGCGGCCTCGGTGATCTTGACGATCGAGGCCTCGTGGTAGCCCAGCTCGGCGAACACCTCCTCCGCGGCGTCGAGCAGCCGCCGCCGGGTGCGTTCGCCCTTCGGGGACAGCGGGCGCCCCCGGGTGCTCGTGGGCGGCGGCTCGTCCTCGACCTGCCATGCCTGCATTCGCGCTCCCCCGATCAAAGCGTCAGCCCGCGGACACCCGGGACAGGTGGGCGTGCAGCAGCGCCGAGAACTCCTCAGGCCGCTGGGTGTACGGGAAGTGCCCGGTGCCCTCCATGACGTGCTCGGAGTGGTCGCCGTACCGGGTGAGGACGTCCCTGGTCTGCTGGATCATCGGCTGGGCGGGGAAGGACTCCTCGCCGGGCCAGTCCGGCACGTACCCGCTCGCCCCGAGGTGGCCGAGGTCGACCATCGAGGTGTCGGAGACGATCGCGTCCAGGTCGCCGCGGATCCAGAGCACCGGGGCGCGGCATCCGGACTCGGGGAGGCCGCTCCAGTTCAGGTACTTCGGCGAGATCGCGTTGAGCACCCCGCGCGTCCCCGGCGCGACGCCCGGCCAGTTCTCCGACGCCGTGGAGTCGCCCGGGTAGCTGCCGTCGCCGAGGTGGGTGGCCAGGATGCCCCTGAGCAGCGCCTCCTCGTCGCGGACGGTGTCCGGGCCGGGGAAGTAGAGGCCGCGCACGACGTTGCGCGGCGACAGCGGGCTCGCGTCCGACTCGTCGCCCTCGGCGATGAGCTTCACGAGGTCGGGGTTCGCGGTGCCGCCGCCCGATCCGGCGAAGTCGGGCGCGCACGGCGTGCCGTCCGGCTTCGTGCCGCCGAACCCGTACGGCGAGACCGGCGCCACCGGGGTGAGCGACAGCACGCGGCCGGGGTGGTTCATGGCGAAGTCGAGGATGACGCCGCCTCCCAGCGAGTGGCCGACCAGGTGGACGGCGTCCAGGCCGAGCGCGTCGAGCAGCGCGGCCAGGTCGTCGCGGTAGTCGCCGACCCCCCGGGTCGCGTCGACGGGAGCGGGCTCGCTGTTCCCATAACCGCGCAGGTCGGGGGCGATGCCGTGGAATCCGCCGGGGAGCAGGGCGAGCTGCTCGTCCCAGGCGGAGCCGTCGGAGAGGTTGCCGTGTACGAAGACGACGGGGACGCCCGCGCCCGTCTCCCGGATGTGCGTCGCCAGACGCTCGGTGCGGACGGTGCGGGATCGGACTGCGTTCATCGCCATCCCTTGACGAAGAGGATTGTTGCCGCCAAGTTAACAGGTGAATCACCTCTCATAAAAGAGGGTGTTCTCGACAAGGAGCGGTTCATGCGGACTCTGCGGCGATTGGCGTCGGCTCTGGTCATGGTGGTTCTGGCGGTTTCGGGAGTGGGCGCGCTCGCGCCGCCCGCGTCGGCGACGGCGGCGGTGAGCCTGGAGGCGACCTACACCACGAGCCTTCAGAACGGCTGGGCCCAGGTGGAACGCTACCGTGACGCCTCGACCGGCTTCGCGGCCGAGGCCTATCCTCCGGGCGGCGTCGGCGACCAGACCGGGCAGACGAAACGGTTCTTCGGCGACGTCGCCCAGCCGCACTCGTCGCGCTTCCTGCTCTACCACGCGCCCGGCTGGCAGAGCGGCGCCAAGGCCGTGCCGGTGCTGCTGGTGCACGGCGCCAACCAGACCGCCGACCAGGCGTGGGCGAACCCGAACGTCCTCGGCGACTACGGCTGCGGGCGCGTGTCGTGCCCGTCCACCGGGTTCATGCAGTATCTGGACGCGCGGGGATACAAGGTGTTCGCGATCGGCTTCCCCCACAAGACGGGCGACGGCTACCGCTGGTCGGAGCAGATCCGCGACGCGATCCAGATCATCAGGACGAAGACGGGCGCCTCCCAGGTCGACGTGGTCGGCTGGTCCAAGGGGGCGTTCAACGCCCGGATGTACGTCTCCTCGCTGCGCCAGTCGTGGGGCAGCGCCTATGGCGGCGACGTGCGCAAGCTCGTGCTCGTCGGCGGGCCGAACAAGGGCTTCGACTGGGGCTACCGGCACGGCTGGAGCCATGACTTCGCGATCTATCCCGACTGCGGCGGCAGCCTGAACGCCCCCGCGCCGCACACCTCCATGGTCTGCTACGGCCTGTGGCGGGACGGCACCCAGCTGAGCTACGAGGGCACCGCCTTCCCCGGAGGCCGGCAGATGCTGGCGCGCTGGGACGGCGTCTACCCGCTGCCCACGGTAGAGCAGGACTGGTACACCACCTACTACGGCGGCACGGGCTTCTACACCAAGGGGCGCGGCATCCAGTACAGCATCGACCAGGGCTCGCTCGTCCAGCCGATCATCAACGCCGGGACCCCGGCGAGCGTGGCGGTCTACCAGCTCTGCGGGAGCATGCCCGACATGCCGTTGATGCACAACGAGCACACCGGGCCGTCCGACGGCGCCGTCTTCATCGCGAGCTGCGCGGCCACCGACGGCATCGCCAACCGCGCGGCCACGGTCACGCTGCCCCTCAACCACCTGCGCCTCGGCTGGGACTCCAGCGCCGAGGCCCAGATGGCGGCCTGGCTGGGCTGACGTGCCACCCCCTCGGCCCGCACGCCGGGCCGAGGGCGCCTTCACCCGTCAAGGACGCGTCAGTTCTCGCGGGGTCCCCGTCAGGAGGGCGTCAAGACGACGGAGATCGCGGCTGAACCCGCCTAGCGTGCCTTTTGTGGCCGTATTTCCGGTCAAACGAAAGGTCCAGCAGGAGGAAGATCATGAGCGATCCGCGGGTGGCCTGATGTGCGCCCTGACGCAGGACATGGCGGCCGTCGCCGACCGGCCGGAAGACCCGTCCGCCGAACCATCACCGGCCCCGCCGCCCACCGCGGGCCGGTCCGAGACGAGGCACGAATGACCGTCATGACCGAGACCGCTCCGGGACCGTGGCCCTCGTCCGCGGTGTTCGGGGCCCACGGCGAGGCCACGGTGGCGGGCGTGTCCCTCATGGAGATCGCCAACCGGTTCGGCACCCCCGCGTACGTCCTGGACGAGGCCGACGTCCGCCGCCGCTGCCGCGCCTACCGGGCGGCCCTGCCCGGGGCCGAGATCGCCTACGCCGCCAAGGCGTTCCTGTGCCGGGCCATGGCGAGCTGGATCCGGGCGGAGCGGCTCAGCCTCGACGTGTGCAGCGCGGGGGAGCTGATGGTCGCGCGGTCGGTGGGCTTCCCCGCCGAGCGGATCATCTTCCACGGCAACGCCAAGACCCCGAGAGAGCTCACGGCCGCGGTGAACGAGGGCGTCGGGCGGATCGTGGTGGACAACCTCGCCGAGATCAGCCGCCTCGCGGCACTGGTCCCGCTCGGGCAACGGCAGAAGGTGCTGATCAGGGTCATCCCCGACGTCGGCGCCGGCGCGTACACAGCGATCCGCACGGGCGGGGAGGACCAGCAGTTCGGGCTCTCGATCGCCTCCGGCGCCGCAGGCGAGGCCGTCGCCAGGGTGCTGGCCCAGCCCCGCCTGGAGCTCGCCGGCCTGCACTGCCATCTCGGCTCGCAGATCGGCGCGGCCGAGCCGTACGAGACCGCCGTGCGCGTGCTGGTGGAGCAGCTGGCCCGCGTCCGGGAGACCCGGGGCGTGATCCTTCCCGAGCTGGACCTCGGCGGAGGCCACGCGATCGCGTACCTGGAAGGGGAGCGCGGCCTCGGCCCGGAGACGTTCGCCGAGCGGGTCACCGGAGCCCTCCGGGAGCGCTGCGCGGGCCTCGGGCTGCCCGTGCCGCGGCTCATCGTGGAGCCGGGGCGGGCGATCAGCGGGCCCGCCGGGGTCACCCTCTACCGGGTCATCTCCGTCAAGAAGGGGCTCACCCGCACCTACGTCGCGGTGGACGGCGGCATGAGCGACAATCCCCGCCACTCGCTGTACGGCGCGCCGTACGAGGTGCGGATGATCGGGCGGGAGTGCCACGTGGGCACGCGGGCCTTCCACGTGGTGGGTCACCACTGCGAGGCGGGAGACGTGCTCGCGGAGGATGCGCTTCTGCCGGCCGACATCCACCCCGGAGACGTGATCGTCATGGCGGCCACCGGCGCCTACCACCACTCCATGGCCTCCACCTACAACCTGACCGGCCGTCCGCCCGTGGTCGCGGTCGGGGAGGGCGGAGCGCGGCTGGTGGTGCGCAGGGAAGGCGCGGAGGACCTGATGCGCAGGGACGTCGGGCTGTGAGGACTTCTGACGCCGTCGCCGGCCTGAGCCGGCGGCGGCGTCAGATGCTTCGGAGCCCCGTCGGGTCAGCCCGCGGCCGGGGCCTTCGGGGACCAGACGAGCAGGCCGAGGCACATCTCGTCGCTGGTGCCCTCGCCCCAGACGACGTAGCGCGCCGGGACGTCGTGCAGCGCCGGGAGCATCTTCCGAAGGCCGGCGTCGTGGGTGCAGGTCACCCGCAGGACGTCATCGGCCTTGATCGTGACCGGCTGGGCCAGCGGGCGGATGGCCTGCTCGTCGAAGTTGTAGTTGGGGATGTCGAGAAGCGTCCGGGCCTTGGGCGTTCCGGGGTTGAGCTCGACCTTGATCGAACGGCCCAGCAGGTGCATGTGCCCGGCGACGGCGTAGACCGTGCCGGCCGCGTGGGCCGGCCGGTCGCAGTGCTGTGTCGGTCCGGGGACGGGAGGCCTGGCCTGGTTGCAGAACTGGTTGAGCTGCGTCACGGTGGCCCCGGCCTGCTCTCCGAAGCGGTGGGCGACGTCCTTGACGGCGGCCTCGCGGTCGCACAGCGGCCCCGACTCCGCCTTCGTGCAGGGCAGCTCGATCGGCGCGATCAACTGCGCGGTGTCCAGCGGGTCGAGGTCGGTCTTGCCGTCGGTGAGCCGCAGCCTGATCGAGGAGCGGTCGCTGCCGCCGGGCTTGCCCCCGGTGGCGAGCAGGTTGTAGTGCACCTGGAGGATCAGCCGGCTGCCCGGGGGCATGGGGTACCCCACGTTGCGGGCGAGCAGGGTCTCGTTGGCTCCCGGCGCCCAGTGGCCGATCCAGGCGCCGCCCTCCACCCCGGCGTCGCCGAAGCAGGTCCACCCCTCACCCGGCGTACGGGCGTCGAGGTCACTGGCCGCCTTCACCTGCTCGGGGCCGATCCTGAAGATGATCGCGTGGTGGACCAGCGCGGTGTTCTGCGGCATGAACTGGCTGCCGGTGAGGAACGCCCGGCCGGTGAGCCCCGGGTCGACCAGGAAGCAGCGGTACTCGTCGGTCCCCCCGGACGGCGCCGCCGGCGTGTACGGCTCGGGCAGGGTCAGGTTGACGAACCGTTCCGAGGCCCGTAACGGCGCGGCGGGCGGCGCCGTGAACGGTTTCCCATGCCCGCCGTGCGTTCCGGTGACCGACACCGAGTCCGGGCTCCCCGAGGCCGCGGGCTTCCCCCCTCCCGCGCATGACGCGACGAGGAGGGTGGCGGCGAGCGCGAGGGCCGTCCCGCCCAGCCACCGTGTCGTACGGACCGTGCGTGTCATGACCGCCCCCTGCAGTTCCCTCGGCACGCCCCGCGCGGGCCTCTCACCGTCAAGAGTCCTCGCCGGCGGGACGCAGGGCCATCGGCCGTAAGGCCGAGAACGCTCCTCCGCCCGGCGGAGAGGTTCCCGGTCCTCATACGACCTTGGGTGCCCCACGGAGCGTCGCGAGCAGCCGGGCGGCCTCGGGGGCCGGGTGGCGGGAGAGCAGCCCGGTGACCGCCTCCAAGGTGGGGGACGCCGGCCAGCCCTCGGCCGGTGGCGCGTCCACCGCGCCGAGCACCGCGCAGGCGAGCCGGTGGGCTCCGGGCGCGTGGGCGTCGGTCAGGGTGGGGATCACCGTGCGCGGCGCCATGACGTTGGTGCCGGGCAGGGCTTCGACGAGCCGTCCGGGCCGGGCGCCGGCGAGGTCGTCGACCACGCACGTACCCGCGGGCGAGGACACCCGGGCGCGTCCGGGGCCGTTGTCCACGCGGCCGAAGGGGACGTCGCGGTCCAGTGCGAATCCGCCCTCCGCCGACCTCAGGTGCCGCCCCGTGGACAGGTGGTGCACCCGGATGTGCCAGGGAGGGCACGCGATCAGCCAGGTCTCCACCTCCACGTCCGGCCAGGGGGTCCATCGCAGGTGGAGGAGCCCGTCGCGCACCGTGGAGTCCCGTGGCACCTCGCAGGGCCGCCAGTGGACGCCGTCCTCGCTGAGCGCCAGGGTGCTGTCCAGCGCCGCCTGCTCCAGCCCCCACGAACCGCTCGGCACGCTGAACCCGAAGGAGGTGGAGTAGGCGAACTTGGCGTACTTCGCGGCGCCGTTGCGCACCCAGGTGTGATGCTGCTGCGCGCTCAGCATGACCACCTGCCGGCCCTCCTCGCAGCGCATCAGCGCGACGCCGGCCTCGGGCTGGTCGCTGACCTCCGGCAGGGGCGGCGCGGCCCGTTCGCCGGCCGTCCAGAAGGGGTGACCGGCGGGCAGCGCGAGGGGGAGGAAGGCCTTGAACGCCCAGTACGGGGAGCCGGGGCCGTTGTACTGCTCGGTGAGCGCCGGCTGGGCGTATCCGTAGCCCAAGGTGAGCAGGCCGGAGGGGTCCTGGATCGGCCGCCGCAGCCACCAGCGCAGATGGCGCATCAGGTGGCCCTTGACCGTGCCCCAGGGCAGGGCGTCGACGCCCGCGAACGCGAGCGCTCCCCAGAACGCGCCCTGGGCGAAGCGGTAGGTGAGGCTCCGGCCGAAGGGCACGGCGGCTCCGTCGGAGGCGAACCAGTGCTGGAAGTCGAGCGCGAACTCGGCCGCGCGCTCACGGAGCCGCCCGGCGCGGCCGGGGTCGCGCTCCCCGGCGAGCGCCGCGTAGATCAGGCCGTAGTAGTGCATCGCGAAGGGGACGTAGTAGTCCCGCTGGGCGGTGGGGCCGTCGCTGTACCAGCCCCGCCCGAGGGCGAAGGACTCCAGCCGGTCGAGGCGGGCGGCGTTGGGCTTCGGGTCGTAGGCGACGCCGACGCGATCGAGGCCGAGCCCTATCAGGACCGGGAAGAACGCCCAGTTGTTGTCCACGTGCTCCGCAGTGATGGCGTGGAGCAGCCATGCCCGCAGGTTGTCCCTCTCGCCGCCGCTCAGCGGGTCCCAGACCTCCTCGGGGGCCAGCGCGAGCGCGAGGCCGATGGCGGCGGTCTCCACCAGTCGCTGGTCGATGTCGGTGACCGCGCCCCAGAACTCCTCGTGCCCGGGGTCGGTGCCGGACGCCAGCCCCCGGCGCCACAGCTCCCAATGGTCGAACGAGCCACCGCCGGCCACCAGCGGCACCAGCCCCCACAGTGGACGGGCGAACGACTCCAGCTCGGCGGCGGTGTCGGAGTGGTGCGCGGCGTTGCCGCCGATGCGCAGCCGGGCGCCGCCCGGGCTGAAGTGCGGGATCAGCGGCTCGGTCAGCTCGCGCACGAGCCGGCGCAGGTCCTCGCGGTCGCGCGGCACGGCCGGCCGGATCCTCTGCATCCGGTAGCTCTCCATCTCAGGTGACATCGACTTTCGCCTCTGACCGAGAGTGGCCTTTCACCCGCGATCTTGTCAATACTTAGTTTAAGATCTTTATGGAAGGGCTCGGCGTACGCGGGCATGGTGATGGGCCGCCCTTCTTTTCTTGCTAATTTCAAGCTTAGAATCCAATGCATGACCGCTCATCGCAGGAGAAACCGGTACACACCGCCCAGCGTGGTGGCCATGAGACGGGCCGCGGGCCGATGACGGTCGTCGAGCTGGCCATGTACCCCGAGCTTCCCGGCAGGTTGTTCCCGACCGCCGTGGCCGCCCGCCTTCGCACGGTGGCCGAGGTCGACCTGGCCTCGCCGCTGACCGAGTTCCGCTCGCCCGCGGCGCGGGAACGCCTGCGGCGGGCCACGATCCTGCTGACCGGATGGGGCAGCCCGCCGCTCGACGAGGAAGCCCTGCGGGACGCCCCCGACCTGCGGGCGGTCGTCCACGCGGCCGGCACGGTGAAGGGCCATCTGCCCCCCGCCGTGTTCGCCCGCGGCATCCAGGTCAGCTCCGCCGCGGCGGCCAACGCCGTTCCCGTGGCCGAGTACACGCTCGCGATGATCCTGCTGGCCAACAAGGCCGTCCCCGCCCTCGCCAGGGAGTACCGCGCGCGGCGCGAGGACCTCGGGCTGCTCCGGCGCGGCGACGACATCGGCAACCACCGCGGGGTGGTCGGGGTGGTCGGGGCGTCGCGCATCGGCAGGCGGGTCCTGGAACTGCTCCGTCCCTTCGACCTCTCGCCGCTGCTGGCCGATCCCCATGCCGACGCGGCGACGGCCGCCTCGCTGGGGGCGCGGCTCGTCGGGCTCGGCGAGCTCTTCGCGCTCAGCGACGTCGTCTCCCTGCACGCCCCCGCGACCCCGCTGACCCGGGGCATGGTCACCGCGCGGCACCTGGCGGCGATGCGCGACGGCGCGACCCTCCTCAACACCGCGAGGGGGTCGCTGGTCGATCAGGACGCGCTGGTCGCCGAGCTGGTCACGGGACGGCTGTCGGCGGTGCTCGACGTCACCGAGCCCGAGGTGCCCCCGGCGGGCTCACCCCTGTGGGAACTGCCCAACGTGGTCCTGACCCCCCACGTCGCCGGGTCGCTCGGCAACGAGGTGGCCAGGCTCGGCGCCACCGCGGTCGAGGAGGTGCTCAGGCTCGCCGCCGGCGAGCCCCTGCTGCACCCGGTCGACCCGGAGACGCTGGCCATCACCGCCTGAAACGTCGAAGCTCAGCTCTTCAGCCCGCTGAAGGCGATCCCCTCCATGATCCGCCGCTGGAACACCATCAGCACGATGATCACCGGGATGACGGCCAGCGCGGCGCCCGCCATGATGTAGTAGGCGCGCCCCGATTCGCTGCTGGCCAGCTGCTGCAGGGCGAGCGGCAGCGTGTACAGGTCGGGGTCGTTGAGCACGACCAGCGGCCACACCAGGTCGTTCCAGTGGAAGATGAAGCTGGTGATCGTGACGACCGCGAGCACCGGTTTGGAGAGCGGCAGCACGATCTTCCAGAAGATCCGCATCCGGCCCGCTCCGTCGATGAGCGCCGCCTCCTCCAGCTCGCCGGGCAGCGACAGGAAGAACTGGCGGAGCAGGAAGATGTCCAGCACAGAGGCCACGTTCGGCAGGATCAGGCCCCATCCGGAGTCGAACATGCCGAGCGCCTGGGTGATGTGGATGCGCGGCACCAGCAGGGTGATCGTCGGCACCATCATGCCCGCCAGCAGCACGGCGAACAGCTTGTCCCTGCCGGGGAAGGGGATGCGGGCGAAGGCGTAGGCGGCCAGGGCGTCCACCAGGAGCTTGGCCGGCACGAGGATCAGGCAGACCCACACGCTGTTGAGGAACGCGCGGCCGAGCCCGCCGATCTGGATGACGTGCTCGTAGTTGTCCAGCGTGGGCGACCACTCGCCGGTCTTGCGGTCCAGCGGAAGCAGGCTGGGCACCTTGGTGTAGACGTCCGGGCCGTGCTTGAACGAGGTGGCCAGCATCCACAGGAACGGGACGACGGACACCAGCACCAGCAGCACCAGCGCGATGTAGATGGGGGAGAGCCGCAGCCTGCTCACGACACCTCCTTCTTGACGAACCTGAACTGGAGCGCGGTGATGATCATGATGAAGGCCAGCAGGATGAACGACATCGCGCAGGCGGCGCCCATCGCGTCGTAGCGGAAGGCGAACAGGTACAGGTGCAGCACATAGGTCAGCCCCGACTGCTCCGGCCCGCCGGTGACGCTCTTGTTGCCGCCGCCGGAGAAGATGACGTAGACCAGCCCGAACACCTGGAGCGCGGCGATGACCCCGGTCACCAGCAGGTAGAACGTCGTGGGCCTGAGCATCGGCACCACCACTCGCCAGAACCGCTGCACCGGGCCCGCTCCGTCGATGATCGCCGCCTCGCGGATCGACGAGGGGATGCCCTTGAGCCCCGCCAGGTAGATGATCATCGAGATGCCGCACTGCCACGCCGCGATGAACGCCAGGGCCGGGATGACCAGCTCGGGGGTGTTGAGCCAGTTCTGCCGCGGGATGCCGAACAGCCCGAGGAAGACGTTGATCAGGCCGTACTGCGGATCGTAGAGCCAGCGCCAGATCGCGCCGACGGCCGACTCCGCGGTGACCACGGGCAGGAAGAGCAGCAGCCTGAACAGGTTGGAGCCCCTGCGGATGGCGTTGATGAGCAGCGCCTGGCACAGTGCGGACCCCATGGTCAGCGGCACCGCGATCAGCGTGTACTGCAGGGTGACCTTCACCGACTGCCAGAAGTGCGGGTATTTGACCTCGTCGAACAGCAGGTCGGTGTAGTTGGTCAGGCCGACCCAGTTCGGCGCGGACCGCAGGTCCCAGTCGGTGAAGCTGTAGTACAGGGCGGCGAGCGCCGGATAGAGCAGGAAGACGATGAAGTACAGCATCGCGGGAGCGATCAGGAGCCAGCCGATGACGCGATCGCTCCCCCCGAACCCCGGGCGGCGGCGCCGCCCGGGCCGGGGCGTCACAGTGGGCTTCTCGGCCACCACTGGAGTTGCCACGCTTGCCTGCCTCTCGGTCAGCCGGTCCAGCCGAGCAGGGCGCGGGTCTTGTCCGCGGCGCCGGTGAGGGCCTGCTGGGCGGTGGCCTTGCCGCTGAGCGCCGACTCGATCGCGGGCGCGATGATCTCGTCGTTGATCTGGATCCACTGCGGCACGGGCGGGCGGGCGTGGGCGACCTTGAGCTGCTCCAGGAAGGCGGCCTGCTCGGTCCCGAACGTGGTGGCGTCCCTCTCGGCGGCGGCGATGTTCGTCGGGAAGCCGCCCAGCGCCTGGGCCAGCTTGGTGTTGTTGTCGGCGTTGGTCAGGTAGGCCAGCCACTTCCAGGCCAGGTCGGCGTTCTTGCCCTTGGTGAACACCACCGCGTTCTCGCCGCCGATGTTGCCGGCCGGCTCGGTCTTGTACGGCAGCGGCGCGACGTTGAACTCAAGGTCGGGGAACTGGTCCTTGATGTTGGCCACGTCCCACGGACCGGAGATCATCATGCCGGCCAGGCCGTTCTCGAAGGGCTTGTCGGAGTCGGTGATCTCCCTGGGCGAGGACTTGAGCAGGTCGACCCACAGTTGCAGCGCCTCGACGGCGGGCGGCTGGTCGAACAGGATCTTCTTGGCCTTCATGTCCGCCATCTCGCCGCCGGCGCCGGCCACGAACCCCGGCCACATCCAGCCGCCGTAGCCGTCGCCCTTGGGCACCACCATTCCGGCGATCTTCGGGTCCGTCTGGTGGATGTGCGTCGTGATCTGCTTCAGCTCGTCCCAGGTCTTGGGCGGGGCCGGGACGAGCTTCTTGTTGTAGAAGAGCCCGACCGTGGTGTGGTCCATCGGCACGCCGTACAGCTTGTCGTTGACGCGGTTGGTGTCCAGTGCCCCGGCGTACAGCGACTTCTCGTCGATCGTGCCGGCGGGCATCTCCCTGATGGTGCCGTCGAGCGCGTAGCGCGCGACGAGCGGCTGGTCGAGGGTCCCCGCGTCCGGGACGGAACCGCTCGCGACGGCACTGCCCAGCTTGGTGTTGTAGTCGTCCTTCGGAATCTTGACGATCTTGACGCTGACGCCCTTGTTGGCCTTCTCGAAGTCCGTGCGGAGCTTCTCGACCACCTCTCCGGCCTGCGGAGTGCGGTCCTGGAACATCCAGTAGGTCAGCGTGGTGGTCGCCGCCGCTCCGCCGGAGCCGCCTCCGCACGCGGTGAGCCCGGCGACCAGCGCCATCGCGGCGGCCGTCCCTGTCACTCTCCTGATCATTTCGCTCTCCTCCACGGGGGGTTTCACAGAAGATAATCTAAGTATCGAAATAAGGTCAGGCCTTCTATGAAACGCTTTGGTAACACGACCATCGCGCCATGTCAGGCCTTGCCGGTCCGGTGGTGGCGGGTTTCCTTCGGTGTCTGAACTAACATGGCCGTGAACTCGTGGAGGTACGTCATGGCAAGGCCCGAGCGCAGAACGGTGCGCGATGTCCGCAAAGGCAACCGCGCCATGCTGCTGCGCACGCTGTACTTCGACGGGCCGGCCAGCCGCAACGACCTCTCCGCGCTCACCGGGCTGAGCGCGGCCACGGTCAGCACCATGACCGGCGGGCTGCTGGGCGACGGCATCGTCGTCGAGGCCGGCCAGGTCGACTCTGACGGCGGGCGCCCGCGCGTGCTCCTGCGCGTCAACCCCGTGTACGGTTACGCGGTCGGCGTGGACGTCTCCGAGACGCACGTGCGCGTCGAGCTGTTCGACCTGGAGATGAACCAGCGGGCCAAGGTCGAGTACGCCCTGCGGCCGGCCCGCCACGACCCCGAGCTGGTCGTCATGCACATCCTCGCGGGCATCGAGGTGGTGCTCTCCGACGCCGGGGTGCCCGCCGAGCGGGTCCTCGGCGTGGGAGTCGGCGTCCCTGGCATCGTGGAGCGCGGCGCCGACGTGCTCATCCACGCCAAGGCCTTCGGCTGGGACGGCGTTCCCCTGGGAGCGCTCCTACGTGCCGGCACCTCCCTCCCTCTGCACGTCGACAACGGGGCCAAGGCGATGGGCCAGGCCGAGCTGTGGTTCGGTTCCGGCCGTGGCGCGGCGAACGCCGTCATCGTCCTGATCGGCGCGGGGGTGGGGGCCACCGTGGTCGCCGACGGGGCCACCTTCCACGGGGTGAGCAGCAGCGCCGGCGAGTGGGGACACACCAAGATCGTCGCGGGGGGACGGCCGTGCCGTTGCGGCGGGCGCGGGTGCCTGGAGGCCTACATCGGCGCCGAGGCCATCCTCGAACGGGCCGGGGTCTCCACGCGGAAGGCCGGCTGGCAGGAGGAGCTGACCCGGGTGCTGGCCTCACGCTCTCCCGTGGTGGAGGAGACGGTGAGCTATCTCGGGGTGGGCCTGGCCAATCTGGTCAACCTGCTCAACCCCGAGCGCATCATCATCGGCGGCTGGGTCGGGCTCCTGCTCGGTGAGACCCTGCTGCCCGAGATCCGCGACGTGGTCGCCGCGAACTCCCTCGCGCAGCCGTACGCCGCCAGTTCACTGGTGCTCGGCCGTCTCGGCCCCGACGCCGTGGCGCTGGGCGCCGCCACCCTGGTCATCGAGGAGTTCCTCAGCGCCACCCCGGCCGCCGCCCGCATCACCGCCACCGGCTGACCCGCCGCACTTCGCGCGTCCGTCCGCTCAGGCCGGGCGGCCGGCCCGCGAGCCGGCGAGCACCGCGTCACATCACGGACTGACGTACTGCTCGGCGTACGCCGCGGAGGGCGGGATGGGGGTGATGACGTCGATCAGGACGCCATCGGGATCGGCCACGATGAAGTGCCGTTGCCCGAAGTCCTCGCTCCGCAGTTCGAGCTCGGCCCGCAGCCCCTCGCGGACGACGAGTCGCTCCCACTCCGCGTCCACGTCCTCCACCTCGAAGTTGAGCAGCAACCCCCGCACGGGGGCGCGGTAGGCCTCGGGCAGCGTCGGGTGCCGGTGGTCGAGCAGCGCCAGCTCGTACGGCAGCGGCCCCGTCCGCCGCAGGCTCACGTACCAGCCGGCCTCGAACACCGTCTCGAACCCGAGCAGCCGGGTGTAGAAGTCGCGGGACTCCTGGATCCGGGAAGTGCAGATGACCGGATAGAAGCTGGTCAGCATCGCGGGAAGCTCCTTCACATACCGTTGGTAGGTGATGGTACGCTATTGACGTACCATCGGTATGTCAATTGGGGGGAGCGCGATGGAACACGGCGGCAGGGCCGAGCAGCGCGAGCGCACCAGGCGCGTCCTGCTGGCCGAGAGCAGGCGGCTGTTCGCGACCCGGGGCTACGGTGCGGTGGGTCTTTCGGAGATCGTGCGCGCCGCCGGGGTCACCAAGGGCGCGCTCTACCACCACTTCGACGGCAAGGCCGACCTGTTCCGCGCGGTGCTTGAACAGGTGCAGCGGGAGGTGGGCGAGAAGGTCGCCGCGACCGCCGAGGCCGAGGACGATGCGTGGAGGCGGTTGACCGCCGGATGCCGGGCGTTCCTCACCGCGAGCACCGCCCCGGAGGTCCAGCGGATCATGCTGGTGGACGGCCCGGCGGTGCTGGGCTGGAGCGAGTGGCGCGCGCTGGACGAGGCCGCCTCCGCCCGCCACCTGGCCGAGGCGCTCACCACGCTGATCGAGGCGGGGACGATCGCCCGGCAGCCGGTCGCGCCGCTGACCCACCTGCTGTCGGGCGCGATGAACGAGGCGGCCCTGTGGCTGGCAGGGTCGGAGAGCCCCGGCGACCTGGACGACACCTGGGCCGCCCTGGCGCGGATGCTGGAGGCGCTGCGAGCCTGAGGTGGCGGGAAAGCGGAAACCCCAGGTCTTTGACCTGGGGAATCGGGGGTGGGCGATACTGGGATTGAACCAGTGGCCTCTACCGTGTCAAGGTAGCGCTCTCCCACTGAGCTAATCGCCCTCGATGAGGAATCAGAGCGGACGACGGGATTCGAACCCGCGACCCTCACCTTGGCAAGGTGATGCTCTACCAGCTGAGCCACGTCCGCATGATCACTCGGAAGTTGTACCCGGGTGATGCCTGTCTAACTTTACCGGATCCCGGAGGTGCGAGATCCCGTCGAGGTGGAGACGGGATTTGAACCCGTGTACGCGGCTTTGCAGGCCGCTGCCTCGCCTCTCGGCCACTCCACCAGGATCTTCGAGCGGACGACGGGATTCGAACCCGCGACCCTCACCTTGGCAAGGTGATGCTCTACCAGCTGAGCCACGTCCGCGTGAGTCTCGGGGAAGCGATCCCCGGTCACGCAAAGACTCTAGCGCGTCCGGAGACCTCGCGTGCGCAGTCCGCGACGCGAGCCGCACGTGAACGCGAGGTTTCTCGAACCCGGGGCGTGGCCCCCGCAGGCATCCCCGTGGCACTCTCCAGCAGCACTTAGGGGCGTACCTTGCCCGAAATCGGGCAGGAATCTTGGCGTGTCATCTCTTTCCTGCGTAAAGTCCTGGCCTGTGTCAACGGCACGGCATTCCTATGAGGATCTGATCGCGCACCTGACCCGGACCACGTCCCTCGGTTCGGGGGAGGCCGCCCGCGTGGTGGCCGAGGTCGTGGCCTACTTCTCGGAGTCCGCCGAGGAGTACGTCAGGCGCCGCCACGGGGAGATGAAGGCCCGGGGTCTCACCAACGAGCGCATCTTTCCCTGCATCGCCGCCGAGCTGTCCGCACGCCGCGTCGCGGCACCCGAGCTGTCCCTGCGCCAACTGCGCCGCATCGTGTACGGCTAGCGCACCAAGGAGATCGAAATGTGTGGAATTGTCGCCTACATCGGGCCGAAAGACGCGGCCCCGATCCTGCTGGAGGGTCTGCAGCGCCTGGAGTACCGAGGCTACGACTCGGCCGGTCTCGTGGTGAACAACAAGGGACTCAAGGTACGCAAGGTCAAGGGCAGGGTCGCCGACCTGGCGGCGGCCGTCCCCGCGAGGTTCAAGGGCGGCCTCGGCATCGGCCACACCCGCTGGGCCACGCACGGCGTCCCCAATGACGTCAACGCCCACCCGCACCTGGACGGCGAGGAGCGCATCGCCGTCGTCCACAACGGCATCATCGAGAACGCCGACGAGCTGCGCGCCAAGCTGGTCGCCGACGGGGCCGTCTTCGTCTCCGAGACCGACACCGAGGTGCTCGCCCACCTCATCGCCCGCACCGTCCAGGACACCGACTCGCTGGAGGATGCGGTCAGGAAGGCGCTCAAGAGCATCGTCGGCACGTACGGCATCGCCGTCCTGGACGCCGAGCGCACCGGCGAGATCGTCGTCGCCCGCAACGGCAGCCCCATCGTCATCGGCATCGGCGAGAAGGAGATGTTCTGCGCCTCCGACGTCGCCGCCCTGGTCCGCTACACCCGGCAGGTCGTCCACCTGGAGGACGGCGAGCTGGCCGTGCTCAAGGCCGACGGCTTCCACACCTTCACCATGGACGCCCGCGCCACCTCCAAGGAGCCGCTGACCGTCGACTGGGACGCCGGGC
This sequence comes from Sphaerisporangium viridialbum, assembly GCF_049674955.1. GTDB lineage: Bacteria > Actinomycetota > Actinomycetes > Streptosporangiales > Streptosporangiaceae > Sphaerisporangium > Sphaerisporangium viridialbum. Next base: position 3,347,749 of record NZ_CP187232.1, read on the forward strand.
ACTACGACACCGGCGGCTACGAGCACTACCTGCTCAAGGAGATCTCCGACCAGCCCGAGTCGGTGGCCCGCACGCTGCGCGGCCGTCTCGACGGCCGGTTCAACATCGCCCACCTCGGCGGTCTCAACCTCGACCCCCGCGAGACCCGCGCGTTCCGCCGCGTGAAGATCATCGGCTGTGGTTCGGCGTACTACGCCGGCCAGATCGGCGCCCAGCTCATCGAGGAGCTCGCCCGCATCCCCGCCGACGCCGAGCCGGCCTCCGAGTTCCGCTACCGCAGCCCCGTCGTCGAGCACGACACGCTGTACGTCGCCGTGAGCCAGTCGGGAGAGACCTACGACACGCTCGCCGCCGTCCAGGAGCTCAAGCGCAAGGGCGGCCGGGTGCTCGGCGTCGTCAACGCGGTCGGCAGCGCGATCGCCCGCGAGGTCGACGGCGGCGTCTACCTGCACGCGGGGCCCGAGGTCTCGGTGGCCTCCACCAAGGCGTTCACCTCGACGGCCGTGGCGTTCGCGCTGATCGCCCTGCACTTCGGCCGGGTCCACGACCTGTCGCCGGCCGACGGGCGGCGCATCGTGGAGGGCCTGCGGAAGCTGCCCGAGCAGATCGAGGAGATCGTCAAGCAGAGCGACGCCATCGAGGCGCTCGCCCAGAAGTACGCCACCCACCCCAGCATGATGTTCGTCGGCCGGGTGCGCGGCTACCCGGTCGCCCGCGAGGGCGCCCAGAAGCTCAAGGAGATCTCGTACGTGCACGCCGAGGCGTACCCGGCGAGCGAGCTGAAGCACGGCCCGCTGGCGCTCATCGGCCCCGAGATGCCGACCGTGGCGATCGTGCCCGACGACGAGCTGCTCGACAAGAACCTCACCACGCTCGGCGAGATCCGCGCCCGTGGCGGCAAGGTGCTCATGGTGGGTCACCGCCTGCCCGACAGCAAGCTCGTGGAGGACGTGATCGTGGTGCCGAAGAACGAGGTCGAGCTCGACCCGATCCTGCTCGGCATCCCCCTGCAGCTCCTGGCCTACCACGCCGCCGTCGCCCTCGAACGTGACGTCGACAAGCCCCGCAACCTCGCCAAGAGCGTCACGGTGGAGTAGTGCCGCGGCCGTAGGCGCGAGAGGTCCGTCGTACAGTCGTCGGGTGAGCAACCTGGAGCGGGACCCTCGGGAGACGCTGTGCGGCGGCCGGCGCGAGGCGGGGGAGGGCCCGGCACGCGACCTGCTCACCGGCCGCGACGTCGTCCTCGGCGGGCCGAGGGGCATGAAGGTGACCAGGACCCTGCCGAACCGGGATCGCCGGATGGTCGGGGCCTGGTGCTTCGTCGACCACTACGGCCCCGAGCCGGCGACCATGCGGGTGCCGCCGCACCCGCACACCGGCCTTCAGACGGTGAGCTGGCTGCTCGAAGGCGAGGTGCTGCACCGCGACAGCCTCGGCAGCGAGCAGCTGATCAGCCCGGGCCAGCTGAACCTCATGACCGCCGGGCGGGCGATCTCCCATTCGGAGGAGTCGCCCGGGGAGACCGTGCTGCACGGGGTACAGCTCTGGGTGGCGCTCCCCGACGCCTCCCGCAACGCCGCCCCCTCCTTCGAGCACCACCCGGTGCTGCCGGTGCTCGAGCTCCCCGGCGTCGCCGTCACCGTCATCGCCGGGGAGCTCGGCGGCCTGACCTCGCCGGCGCGGGTCCACACGCCACTGGCCGGCGCCGAGATGGCCTTCGAGGACCAAGCGCGGGTCACCCTCCCCGTGCGGCCGGACTTCGAGTACGCCGCGCTGACCTTGTCGGGGGCCGTCGAGGCCGACGGGGTGGACCTCGATCCCGGCCCTCTGCTCTACCTCGGGTCCGGCCGGTCCGAGCTGGCCTTCCGCGCCCGCCGGCCGAGCCGCGTCCTGCTCCTCGGCGGCGAGCCGTTCGAGGAGGAGATCGTCATGTGGTGGAACTTCGTCGGCCGTAGCCACGAGGAGATCGAGCGCTTCCGCAAGGAATGGTCGGAGGGCGCCGAGTTCGGCACCGTCGACGGCTTCGACGGCGCCCCCCTCCCCGCCCCGGCCCTCCCGGCCACCCCCCTCAAACCCCGAGGCCGCCACCGGTAGAAGCCCGTGCGCCGCGCTTGTCGAGGACGGGCCATCAGGCGCGTGTTCACCGCTCTGGGCGGAACACTCCGGCGCGGGCCGCCGCCAGGGCCGCGCCGGCGCACCGGTCGGCCTGAGTTGCCCGCCCGTCACCCACTTGACCGGGGCACCCGCCTGCTGCCCACCCAGCGGTGGCACCCCCGGCCTTCGATGAAGGTCCGCACAATCGGGCTCCGCTTCACACCCGGGCTTCCCGTCCTGTGCGGAGCGCCAGGTCCTGGCAAAGGCGGCGGGCCTGCTCGGCGACCCGGCGGCCGAGGTGTTCGGCCGTCCGGAGGTCCGAGTCGTGCATCAGCTCCGGCCCCTCGTCGATGTTCGAGGCCGCCGCCGCTCCCAGCCAGAAGCCGAGCCGGTTGAGCGCGTTCTCGTCGGAGGTGCTGGAATTCCACCCGGACAGCAACCCGAGACTGACCCAGAGCATGCCGTGCTGGGCCGCCAGCAGCGCCATGTACTCCAGCGTGTGCAGCTTGTCCCCGCTCTTGGACCCCGAGTTCGTGAACCCCGCGGCCAGCTTGTCCGTCCAGGCCTGCTCCGTCCAGCGCTGCACCGAGTCCCGGGCGAACGTGTGGAACTGCGGGCTGGCCGACCCCATGTACGTGGGCGACCCGAACACGATGGCGTCCGCCGTGTCCAGCAGCGACCACTCCTGTTCGGTGATGCCGTCCACCGAGACCAGCTCCACCTTGGTGCCGTCCACGGACGCCGCTCCCGCGCGTACCGACTCGGCCAGTCGGGCCGTGTGCCCGTACCCGCTGTGGTAGGCCACCACCACCAGCGTCGACTCGTTCTTCATTGCGATTCCTTTCGTCACGACGTACGCGCACAGCTTGGCCGCCATGGCCCCCTCGCGGACCGGCTGTTCGGGTGGGCCTACCCACCCGAACGAGTGGGCGGACCAGGGGAAGGGACCAATTACCATCGGGGCCATGGCGGAGTCGTGGTCGGCCGCCCTGACGGCGGCGCTGAGGGTGGTGCGGGCGCCGCTCGACGGCGTTCTGCCGGAGTTGTCGGCCGTGCTGTCCGCCCTGGTGCCGCACGATGGGCTGGTGTTGTTCACCGGGGACTGCCTGCTGATGTCCCCGCTGCTCATCCACGGGATCGACGGGGTGAGCGCCGACGAGGTGAGCCGCCTCGTCCCCCTGGTGGCCGTCGATCGTCCCTGGTTCGGCCCGTTCACGCTGGCGGGGGTCGAGCGGCCGGTGTTGGCCGTGGCCGTCAAGCCGCCGAAGACCACGGGCGGTCTGCTCGCCGTCGTCACGACCGGCACCGGCCCACCGGAACCTGACGTGCGGGAGATCGTGACGAAGCTCGTCGAGCTGACGACCGTGCACCTGGCCGACCGCGTGTCGCACGCCGAGCCGCATGACGTGACGGGCCCGTCTGTCACGGCCGTCGAGGACCTCGCCGACGCCCACGCCGCGACGCTGACCTCGCTGCTCGGGGTCCTGCGGTCCAGGCGGCTCGACGACGCCGCGGCCCGGCGTGTCGCGGTCCAGTTGGCCGTGCCCGCGCTCCTGGAGGCCAGGGCGGGCGGCGAGCGCGACGTGGGGGAAGAGGCGGCGGGCCGGGCGTTCGACCTGCTGGTGGAGAAGCTCTCCGTGCTCACCCGCTATCACGATCTCAGGCTGGAGCTGGCGGGGCCGGAGCAGCGTGGCAGGCGGTTGTCCGGGGAGGTGGCCAGGGCGGCCAGGTCCGTGGTACGGGGCGCGGTGCTGGCGATGCTGCAGCACGGCGGGCTGAGCCGGGTCAGGCTCTCCTGGGAGGTGGCGGATTCGCTGCTGCGGGTGACCGTACGCGATGACGGTCCCGGCTCGTTGGCGGCCGACGCCCTGTCGGTGCACCGGCTGCGCGACCGGGTGGCGGTGCTGGGCGGAACGCTCGGCGTGGACGCGGTCCCGGGCTGGGGCACGACGATCACCGCAGACCTTCCGTTCGGTCCGGTACGCCCCCAGCCCCCGGGCCCGCTGGACGCCCTCAGCCCGCGCGAACGCGACGTCCTTCACCAACTGGCGCTCGGCCACCGTAACCGGGTGATCGCCACCCGGCTGAGCATCAGCGAGAACACGGTCAAGTTCCACGTCGCCAACATCCTCAGCAAGCTCGGCGTGAGCTCGCGAGGCGAGGCCGCTGCCCTGGCCCACGGTCGCACCCCATGACGGCCGACTGTGTCAGAAAGGGTCGCCGAGACGGTGGCGCGCTGACGCTGGAACCTCGCATGAAGCCGATCTCAACCTGTGCACGGCGAGGAGGACTGGGTCACGGTACGGCCGGGCCTCCCCGAGCGGGAGGTTCCCCGTCCCGTCACATGTCCCCACCGGTGTCACCGATCCCCTTTCAGCATTTACCTGGGATCACGACTGGTTTCTTGAGGTGGGTCATCCAGGACTCTGGGGACTCGCGAACGGATCAATCGAAGTCGGACGCCGGATTCTGAAGGCGGAGTCTCGACCATCCGCGAGACAAGCCGTTCAGCGGCACGGTAACGGCGTGATCATGGACGCGTGACTCCGGTGCGGTCAGGTGATCGAGCAGGACGTGGCTGATGTCTTCCAGGCTCCGGAGCTGTTCTGTGGTGAGGAGATTCGGCCGGCCTGGAGGAAGGCCGCATCAGTGGTGCTCGCTGCTGTGGTGCTCGGCGAGGCGGGTGAGCAGGTCGATCAGGTGTTGCCGGTCGGCGGTGGGTAGCGGGGTGAGGAACTCGTCCTGGGCGTCGGCCAGTAGCCGGTCGAGTTCGGTGAGTTGCCTTTGGCCTGCCGCGGTGATGGTGATGATGTTGCGGCGGCGGTCTTCGGGGTCGGATGCGCGCTTGACGAGGTGCCGCTCGGCCAGGTCGTTGACGGTGGCCACCATGTCGCTGCGGTCGATGCCGGTCCGGCGTCCGAGGTTGGCCTGGCTGGCCGGGCCGTACTCCTCCAACGCTGCGAGCAGCGAGTAGTGGTAGCGCCGGACGCCGGCCTTCGCGAGAGCCTGGTCCACGATCCGGTTGGCGACCAGCGCGGCCTGGTTGGTCAGCCTGCTCGGTAGCGTGCGCAGCCGTTTCGGCAGCTTTCCCTCTGCGATGTCCACGGAGGCAATCTAGCAAATTGTTGGACGCACCCACGATTGTCTGTATTGTTGGTCGCCCCAACGTTGGCTTGTCCAGCATTCAACCACAACGCAAGGAGATTCCGTTGAGTACCGATGTCGGTACGGAGGCCGCACCACGGGCGACCCGAAGAGAATGGCTGGGGCTGGCGATCCTGGCGCTTCCCACGATGCTCATCGCGATGGACCTGACGGTGCTGCATCTGGCGCTGCCCACCCTCACCGCCGATCTGCGGCCCGGCAACACCGAGTTGCTGTGGATCGTGGACATCTACGGTTTCGTCATCGCCGGCTTCCTCATCACCATGGGCGCGATCGGGGACAGGGTCGGCCGCCGGCGGCTGCTGCTGATCGGCGCGGTCGCGTTCGGCGCGGCCTCGGTGCTCTCGGCATTCGCGGTCAACCCGGTGATGCTCATCGCTGCCCGGGCACTGCTGGGCATCGCGGGCTCCACGCTGATGCCTTCCACCCTCTCCCTGATCCGGATCATGTTCCAGGACCCCAAGCAGCAGGGTGCTGCAATTGGGGCCTGGACCGGCTTCTTCGGCCTCGGCACGGTGATCGGACCGCTGGTCGGCGGCACATTCCTGGAGCTGTTCTGGTGGGGCTCGGTCTTCCTGCTCGGCGTCCCGGTCATGCTGCTGCTGATCGTGTTCGGCCCGCTCGTGCTGCCGGAGTACCGGGACGAGTCGGTCTCCCGCCCGGACCTCATCAGCGCGATCATGTCCGTCGTCGGGATCCTTGCCCTGATCTTCGGTCTCAAGCGGATCGCCGAGGACGGCCTGCGTCCCGAGTCGGGCTTCGCCATCGTCGTCGGCCTGGCGCTGGCGGCGCTCTTCCTCTATCGCCAGAGCCGGCTCGAACAGCCGCTGGTTGACCTCTCACTGTTTCGCAATGGCCTGTTCGGCACCGCTCTTGGCATGCTCGTGCTGGCGACCCTGCTCTCCGCGGGCTCGCAGTTCTTCGTCATGCAGTACCTGCAGCTGGTGCGCGGGTTTGCCCCGCTCCAGGCCGGGCTCTGGTCGCTGCCCACCACCATTGCGGTCATGATCGGCGCCATGTCGGCCCCTGCCCTCGCGGGCCGCATGAAGCTGAACACGCTGCTCGCCGGCGGCCTGGTGGTCGCCGCGGCCGGCATGGTGGTGCTGACCCAGGTCAGTGGTCCCTCTGACCTGTATGTCGCGGTGGCCGGGGCGGCCGTCATCGGGCTCGGGCTCGGGCCGATGGTCTCGCTGGGCACCGGACTGATCGTGGGAGCCGCCCCACCCGAGCGGGCCGGCGCCGCGTCCGCGATGGCCTCGACCGGCACCGAGCTCGGCAGCGCGCTGGGCGTCGCGGTGATCGGCAGCGCCGGCTTCGCGGTGTACCGGACGTACCTGGCCGACAGGCTCCCCGAGGGGCTGCCCGCCCCCGTTGTCGAGATGGCCAAGGACACCCTCGCCGCCGCTGTCAACGTCGCCCGCGAGCTACCGGCCGCCCAGGGCTCCGGGCTGTTGGCGGTGGCCCGTGAGGCCTTTGTGCACGGCCTGCGGACGACCGCGATCGTCGGGGCGGTGCTCGCCGTGCTGCTGGCCACCGCGGCCGCGGCCCTGCTGCGCACCGCCCAGGTGCCGGGCCCTCCGCCGCCCGCGGAGGCGGACGACGAGGCGAAGTCCTTCGAGAAGGCGGATAACTTGTACACCGCCGACGGCGTGCTGGTGCACACCACCACCTCGGCCGCGTTCACCGGCGACCGCCTCGCCGGCGGGCAGGCGGCCTGGCACGGCGTGGTGAGCCTGGGCGCGCCGATCCGGGGGCGCACGTTCTACCCCGGTGACGAGGGCTTTGAGGAGGCCTGCTCCGGCTGGTTGCTGACGGTCGAGCACCGGCCCGCGGCGGTCGTGGTCGCCGCCGACGCCGATGACGTGGCCGCTGCCGTCCGGTTCGCGGCAAAGGCAGGACGCCCGGTCGCGGTGCAGTCGACCGGGCACGGCAAGTCGGTGCCCGCGGATGAAGCCGTGTTCATCGCCACCGGGGAGCTGCGCGAGCTGTCGGTGGACCCGCGTGCCGGCACCGCAAGGATCGGAGCCGGGCTGCGGTGGGGTGAAGTGCTCACCGCAGCAGCCGAGCACGGCCTCGCGCCCCTGTGCGGCTCCTCCGGCCAGGTCGGGGTGATGGGCTACCTGACCGGCGGCGGGCTCCCGCTGGCCTGCCGCAGGTACGGCTTCGCCGCCGACTACGTCCGCTCGCTCGACATCGTCACCGCCGATGGCCTGCTCCGCACCGTCTCGCCCACCCAGGAGCCCGACCTGTTCTGGGCCGTGCGGGGTGGCAAGAGCAACTTCGGTGTCGTGGTCGCGGCCGAGATCGAGCTGCTGCCGCTGCGCACCATCTACGGTGGTGAGCTTTACTACCCGGGCGAGGACCCCAGGCACGCCGCCCACGTGCTCGGCTCCTACCTGGCCTGGGTCAAGGAGCAGCCGGAGGAGATGTCGTCCTCCGTGACGCTGCTGCGCTTCCCCGACGCGCCGCAGCTGCCCGAGGAGTTCCGCGGCCGCTCGTTCGTGCAGGTCCGGGTGGTCTACACGGGGGACGAGGAGCAGGGCGCGCGGCTGGTGGAGCCGTTGCGTGCGCTCGGCCCGGAGAAGGACACCTGCGGCGCCATGCCGTACACGCAGATCACCGAGATCTACCAAGACCCCAAGAACCCGGTCATGGCGCACCTGCGCGGCGCGTTGTTGCATGAACTGGATGACGAGGCCGTGGAGGAGCTGGTCTCGTTCATCGACCCGTCGACGCCCGGGGGCCCGTTCCCCGGCATCGAGCTACGTCACCTAGGCGGGGCGCTGAACCGGCCGCCCGGCCGCTCGCACGCGGTAAGCACCCAGGGCGCGGCCTTCCACCTGTGGATGCGGATGCCGGCTCCGGCCGAGCAGGCCGACGCGGCGCGCAAGGCCACCGACGAGATGCTGGAGCGGCTCCGGCGGTGGGACACCGGCGCCATGCTTCCGGGGTTCCTGTTCGACCACGACTCGGCTCCCGAGCGGGTCAGGCGGGCCTACACCGAGGCGGACTACCAGCGACTGGCCGCGCTGAAGACGAAGTACGACCCGAACCACCTTTTCCGTATCAACCACAACATCCCGCCGTTCAGTAACGGTGAGCGCACCCGACCCTGAACGGAGCAGGACATGAGGTAAAGATCGACATGTAATTCTCGACAGAGATGTCGGCGGCGGTGATCGAGCCCGCCCAACTCGCCGGGGCGCAGGCCGTACCGGCCAACGCGGAGCGCGAATGGGCTGAACGTGGCCGACCCCGCTATCCGTACCGGCTGATGTGGGACGTCGTGCGCAGGTGTTTACATTCCGGTAATGCGGCGGCATACTCCTGACACTGTAAGCGCTTCCACTGCCTCTCTTCCGCTGTTGCCTACGGGTGGAAGCGCTTACATCCAAGGAGGCATGCATGGATGGGCAGGACGTCTCGGCGGCGAGTGGTGTGACGATCTACGAGGTCGCACGGCGGGCCGGGGTGTCCATAGCCACGGTGTCGCGGGCGTTGCGGGGCACCGGGCCGGTGGCGGGGGCCACGCGCGAGAGGGTGATGCGCGCGGTCGAGGAGCTGCGGTTCACCCCGAGCCGGGCGGGGGTGAGCCTCGCCGAGGGCAGGCACGCCGCCAACGGCATCGTCTTCCCCAACCTTTCCGGCCCGTACTTCGCCGAGGTGCTCATTGGGTACGAGGAGGTCACCTCGGAGCTGGGCCGGTCGGTGGTCATCCTGTCCACCAAGGGGCGCGAGCCGTCCGCTGAGGCGCGTGAGCCGGTCAGGGGAGAGACCGGCCCGGTCGCTCAGGGGCGTGACGCGATCAGGGACCTGGTGCGGGAGCTGGCCGGGCGGGTGGACGGCCTGGTGGTCTTCGGGAGCACCGTTCCCGGCGACGTGATCGACGAGCTGGTCGCCTTGGGCCTGCCGCTGGTGCTCATCTCCCACGCGGAGCGGCCGGGCGCCGTCACCCTGCGCAGCGAGAACCTCTCGTCGGCTCGCGCGCTGGCGCGCCACCTGCTCGGCCACGGCTACGGGAGGTTCGCCTTCCTCGGCGCGCCGTACGCCACGGGCGACGACGTGGACCAGCGCTGGCAGGGCGTGCGCGAGGTGCTCGGAGACGCCGTCGAGCCGGTGCTGACCGCCGAGTACACCGTCGAGAGCGGCTACGAGGCCGCGCTCCGGTTGCTGGGAGGGGCCGAGCGGCCGGACGCGGTCATCTGCTCCGACGACGAGGTGGCCCTGGGAGCGATCCTGGCCGCCGAGGAACTGGGGCTGTCCGTGCCGCACGACGTGGCGGTGACGGGCTGGGACGACATCATGGCCGCCCGCCACGCGAGGCCGGCCCTGACCACGGTGCGGCAGCCGATGCGGGAGCTCGGCGCCCTGGCCGCGCGCGCGCTCGACCGGCTGATCGCCGGAGCGGGCTCCGAGGACAGCCACCGCACCCTCGCCACCGAGCTGGTGATCCGCCACAGCTGCGGCCCGCACCCGGAGAAGGCCCACTCCCAGGAACCGCACCCCGAAAAGGCGCATTCCGCGAAGGCGCGCTCCGGAGAAGCGCGATCCCGAGCGCCGCGGTCCCAGACGTCGCACGCCAAAGTGCCGTACCCCCAAGAGCCGCGTGCCGAGGAGTCGCGTCCTCGGTAGCCGCACCCCCAGGAGGTCATTGAGTTGAAGCCGTACACCGCCAGTTCACTTGCCCTGATCATCGCCGGGACGCTCGTACTGACCGGCTGCGGGCGCGGGTCCGGGGGGACCGCCGAGAGACCGACCGACGTGAACACCGCCGCCAAGGCGACCGGCACCCTGGCCGTGTGGGCCATGGGGTCGGAGGGCGAGGCGCTGGCCTCCTTCGCCAAGGGCTTCGAGGCCGCCAACCCCGGCATCAAGGTCACCGTCACCCCCATCGGCTGGGACGTGGCCCACGACAAGATCACGGCCTCCATCGCCGGCCGTACGACCCCGGACGTCAGCATGATCGGCTCCACCTGGATGGGGGAGATGGCCAAGACCGGTGCGGTGGACCCGACACCGGGCAACGTCATCGACAAGTCGGCGTTCTTCCCCAGCGCGTGGGAGACGGTCGAGGTCAACGGCACCGCCTGGGGCGTCCCCTGGTACGTGGAGACGCGCGTCCTGTACTACCGCAAGGATCTCGCCGCCAAGGCCAAGCTCACCCCGCCCGCCACCTGGGACGAGACCAAGAGCTTCGTCAAGGGCCTGCAGAAGGCCGGCGCCGCCCAGGGCATCAACCTCAACTACACCACCGGCTCCTGGCAGGAGATCCTCCCGCTGATCTGGCAGCAGGGCGGCTCCATCATCGGGTCCGACGGCAGATGGACCTTCGACACCCCCGAGATGGTCAAGGCGCTGGCCCAGCAGCAGTCGTACTTCAAGGAGGGCCTCGCCTCCAGCAAGGTCGACCCCGCCTCGTTCCCGGCGAGCTTCTTCAAGGGCGACGTCGGCGCCTACTACTCCGGGCCCTGGATGATCGCCGGGATGGAGAAGGACGGCGGCCCGGGCTTCGCCGGCAAGTTCGACGTCGCGCCCTATCCCAAGGGGAGCGCGGGGGGCACGAGCTTCATCGGCGGCAGCGACCTGGTGGTCTTCAAGGACTCCAAGAACAGGGACGCGGCCTGGAAGTTCGTCCAGTGGCTGAGCGACCCGGCGACCCAGGGCGAGTGGTTCAAGACGGTGAAGGACCTGCCGAGCGTCCAGGCGGCGTGGCAGCGTCCCGAGCTGACGGCGGACAAGCGCGTCACGGTGTTCGGCGAGCAGCTCAAGGACGCCAAGACGCCTCCGCCCTTCCCCACCTGGGACCAGATCGCCAAGGTGATCGACCAGCAGGTCGAGAAGGTCGCGCTCGGCAGGGCGACGCCGCAGGAGGCGGCCAAGGCCGTCCAGTCGCAGGCCGACACGGTCGGCACCGGCCTCTGATGGCCGCGCTCGGCCCGGGCCTCGCGGGCACGAACAGGCGGGGCCCCACCGCGCGCGGGGCCCCTGACCACCGGCGGCACTCCGACGAGGGCCGCCCCGCCGCGCGCGAGGACGCGCCCGGGCGCGCCCCGGCCCGGGTGGGACGGCACCGGCCCCGGCGCGGGCCGAACCCGCCCAGGAAGACCGGGCACGCCTGGCTGTTCTCGGCCCCCTTCCTCCTGGTGTTCTGCGTGATGTACGCGCTGCCGCTGCTCGCCGGGCTGGTCATGGGCTTCACCGACATGCGCAGCACCGACGTGCGCGATCCCTTCGGGGTGAACTTCGTCGGCCTGGCCAACTTCGAGCGCCTTTTCCAGGACGAGTCGATGCGGAGGGCGGCGGTCAACACCCTGTTCTTCGTGGTCACCACCACACCGCTGACGATCGCGCTCGGCCTGGCGGCGGCCATCCTGCTCAACTCCGGGATCACCAGGCTGCGCACGTTCTTCCGGCTCGGCTACTACCTGCCGTACGTGACGAGCATCATCGGCATCGCGGTGGTCTGGCGGCTGCTGCTCGACCCGCAGGCCGGGCTGCTCAACTCCCTGCTCAGGTCGGCCGGCGTCGAGGGTCCCGCCTGGCTGCTCGACGAGCGCACGGCGCTGCCCTCGCTGGTCCTGATGTCGGCGTGGCGCAACTTCGGCTTCGACATGGTGGTCTTCCTGGCCGCCCTGCAGGGGGTGCCGAGGGAGCTGTACGAGGCGGCCGACGTGGACGGCGCCGGCATGTGGGCGAAGTTCCGCGGCATCACGGTGCCGATGCTGCGCCCGGCGATCCTCTTCTGCGGCGTCTACAGCGCGGCGGGCTTCATGCAGTTCCTGGAGGAGCCGCTGGTGATGACCAAGGGCGGACCGCTCAACTCGACGCTCTCGGCCTCGCTGGCCATCTACAACCAGTTCGGCTTCGGCAACTACGGCTACGGGGCCGCCGCGGCGACCGTGCTGTTCACCGTGATCGCCGCGTTCTCGTTCGCGCAGTTCCGGTGGCTGAGGCCGAAGACGTGAGGAGCGCGACCGTGAAGAGATCACGCACCGCGGCGCTGTACGCCGCGCTCACGATCGGGCTGGCCGCCGTCGCGGGGCCCTTCCTGTGGACCCTGCTCGGCTCGTTCAAGACCGACGCGGAGATCAGGCGGGACCCGCCGACGTTCCTGCCCGTCCGCTGGGTCACCGGCAACTACTCCGCGCTGTTCGAGCGGATGGACGTCGCCAGGGTGACGGCCAACAGCGTGATCGTGGCGGTGATCGTGGTGGCCGCCAACCTGCTGTTCTGCTCCCTGGTCGCCTACGCGCTCACCAAGCTGGACTTCGCCGGGGGACGGTTCGTCTTCGGCCTGGTCCTGCTGCAGATGATGGTGCCCGGCATCGTGCTGCTCATCCCGCAGTTCGTGACCGTCGCGAGCCTGAACCTGGCCGACACCTACGCCGGCATCGTCCTGCCCGGGCTGGTCACCCCGCTAGGGGTGTTCATGATGCGGCAGTTCATGGGGGAGATCCCCGACGAGCTCGTGCACGCGGCCCGGGTGGACGGCTCGGGGGAGTTCCGGATCTTCTTCCAGATCGTGATGCCGCTCTGCAAGCCGGTGCTCGCGACCCTCGGCCTGATCACCTTCATGGGGTCGTGGAACGGCTTCATCTGGCCGGCGGTGGTCGCCCAGCACCAGGAGATGTACACACTGCCGGTCGCGCTCGCCAGTCTTTCCAACAGGGAGACCGTTCACTACGGGCTGCTGCTGGCCGGCGTGATCGTGGTCATCACCCCCGTCCTGCTCCTGTTCGTCTCCCTCCAGCGCTACTTCGTCCAGGGCGTTGCCACGGCCGGGCTCAAGTGAGCGCCCTCGTAAGCGACCTTCGAGCGATCTGAGGTGCCCATGCGCAAGACAGTTCTCGCCTGCACTCTCGCACTCGGCCTCGCCGCCGCGATCCCCGCGGAGGCGCTGGCGCACTCCCGTACCGGCGGGCCGCCGCCCTCCCTCACAGGTCCGGCGGCCTCCCGTACTTCGGTGCTGCGCACGTACGCCGCCGACACCTGGAAATCCATGGCCGCCATGGCCGACCCCGGCACCGGGATGCCGTCCGACAAGGTGTCGGGCGACCTTCGGACACGTGCCAAGGTCACCTCGCCCACCAACGTGGGCACGTACCTGTGGAGCACCCTGGCCGCAAGGGACCTGCGGCTCATCGACCGGCGCGAGGCCACGGCGCGCGTCGCCAAGGTGCTCGACGCCCTGGGCAGGCTCGACCACGACACCGCCACCGGCCTGTTCTACAACTGGTACGACCCCGCGACGCTGCGGGTCGTGCGCACCTGGCCGGAGACCGGCGACCCCGTGCTGCCCTTCGTGTCCAGCGTGGACAACGCCTGGCTGGCCGCCGCGCTGATGATGGTGAAGAACGCGGTGCCCCAGCAGGCGAGGAAGGCCGGAGAGGTCCTGTCGAGGATGAACTTCGCCGCCTTCTACGACCCCGAGGCCCGTCCCGACGCCGGAACCGGGCTGATGACCGGCGGCTACTGGCCGGACAAGCCGGAAGGCTGCTCGCAGGAGACCGACTACGCGCACACGGGCACGACGGTGTACTCCACCTGCCACCGCTACGGCGCCATGTCCGAGACCCGCATCGTCACCTATGTCGCCGTGGCGCTCGGACAGGTGCCCGCCACCCACTACTTCGGGCTCTGGCGCACCTTCCCCGACACCTGTGACTGGGGCTGGGCCGACCAGAAGCCGGTGGGAAGCTGGCAGACCTACCAGGGCATCAAGGTCTTCGAGGGCACATACGGCTACCGTGGCCTGCGCTTCGTACCGAACTGGGGCGGCAGCATGTTCGAGGCGCTGATGGCGAACCTCGTGGTCCCCGAGGAGACATGGGGCGCCAGGAGCTGGGGCCGCAACCACCCCGTCTTCGTCGCCGCGCAGATCGAGCACGGGCTGAACGACGCAAAGTACGGCTACTGGGGCTTCTCGCCCTCCGACGACCCGAACGGCGGCTACCGCGAGTACGGCGTGGACGACCTCGGCATGGACACCGACGGCTACACCTCCGACGAGGAGCGCACCTCCACCGACCCGGGCTTCGGCGACTGCCGTCCCGCCAAGCCGGAGCCGGACCGCTACGGGGACGGGGTGGTGACGCCGCACGCCTCCTTCCTCGCCCTGCGCTACGCGGGCGACAAGGCGCTGGACAACCTGGCGCGGCTGCGGGCGGACTTCGACTCCTACGGCCCCGGCGGCTTCTACGACGCCGTGGCCGTGCGGAGCGGCAAGGTCGCCAAGGAGTACCTCGCGCTCGACCAGGGGATGATCATGGGCGCCCTCGGCAACGCCCTCGCCGGCGACGACCTGCGCCGTTACTTCACCCCCGGAGGTCCCGAGAGGCTGCTCAAGCCCGTGCTCCGCCTGGAGGAATGGGACGCGCGGCTGCACTGACCGGCGGCCGAGCCGCACCTACCGCGACCGATCGGGGAGAAGATCATGACCGAGTCCGCACTCACGGACTGGAGAGACCGCATCTACAAGAGGTCCGGCGAGGCGGGCATGGCCGTCGGCGTCGCGCCCGACGCGCCGGCCGGGCCGCGCGCGTCGGCGGGCGCCGGGCACGTCACGCTGGAGTGGGAGCCCGTGGAGGGGGCGATCGGCTACCTCGTGCACCGGGGCGCGAGCGCGGGCGGCCCGTTCCTCACCACGAAGCAGCCCGACGTGGACGTGCCCGCCGTACCCGGGACCCGGTTCGTCGACACGGCGGTCACGCCCGGCGAGACCGTCCACTACGTCGTCGCGGCCCTCGGCACGACGGACCTGGCCGGGCCGTTCTCGGCGTCCGTGGCGGCCACGCCCCGCGAGGGCGGGGACGCCGCGGTGGCGGTGCGGGTGGACGCGGCCGTGGTCACCCGGCCGCTGCCCCGTCCCTGGCGGGCGATGATCGGCTCGGAGCACCTGTCGCACCTGCTGAGCCACGGCGAGACCGGCGGGCGGCCCATCGGCTCCGAGCTGGCCGAGGCGCTGCGCCTCACGCACGACGAGCTGGGCGTCCGCGCGGTGCGCGCCCACGCGATCCTCGGCGACGACCTCGGGGTGTACCGCGAGGTGGACGGGGTGCCGGCGCACGACTTCACCGGAGTGGACCGGGTGTACGACCTGCTCATGGGCCTTGGCCTGCGCCCGGTGGTGGAGCTCGGTTACATGCCGCGCGACCTGGCCGCCGACCCGTCGAAGACCGTGTTCGGCTACCGGGCCGTCATCTCCCCGCCGAAGGACTACGGCCGCTGGGGCGACCTGGTGCAGGCGCTCGTACGCCACCTGGTGGACCGCTACGGGCTGCGCGAGGTGGCCGCCAACTGGTCGTTCGAGGTGTGGAACGAGGCCAACCTGGAGGTCTTCTGGAGCGGCACGCCGGAGGAGTACTTCCGGCTGTACGACGTGACGGCGGCGGCCGTGAAAAGCGTCGATCCCGGCCTGCGCGTGGGCGGGCCGTCCAGCGCGGCCAACGGCTGGGTCGAGGAGCTGGTCGCCCACACGGCCGGGTCGGGCGCGGCGCTCGACTTCGTCTCCACCCACACCTACGGCAACGCGCCGCTCGACTGGCGGCCCGTCCTCGCCAGGTACGGCAGGGCGGGCACGCCGATCTGGTGGACCGAGTGGGGGCCCACTCCCACGCACTTCCACGGCATCGGCGACGGGCCCTTCGGCGCGGCGTTCCTGCTCCACGGGATGAAGTCGGCCGCGGGACGCGTCGACGCGCTGTCACACTGGGTGGCCTCCGACCATTTCGAGGAGCTCGGCCGCCCGCCCCGGCTGTTCCACGGGGGGTTCGGCCTGCTCACGGTCGGCAACCTGCGCAAGCCCCGGTACTTCGCGCTCGCCCTGGCCGAGCGGCTCGGCGACCACGAGCTGGCCGCGGACGTCACGGGCGACGTCGCAGGGGTCGAGGCGTGGGCGGCCCGCCACGACGACGGCCGCGTCGGGGTGCTGGTGTGGAACGGCACGCTCAACCAGGCGCAGGCGGGCGGCGCCCCGATCCTCGAACGGCGGGTCACCCTCACCCTGGACGGGCTTCCCCGCGACCGCTACGAGCTGACCCACCACCGCGTGGACGCCGGACACTCCGACATCCAGGGCGTGTGGGCGGCCCTGGGCGGCGGCGACTGGCCGGACGCGGCCCAGTGGAACGAACTGCACGCCCGCAACACCCTCGACCACCTCCACCCTCCGGCCCCCGCCCACCCCACCTCCGGCACCCTCACCCTCACCTTCGACCTCCCCATGCCCGCGGTCTCCTACATCGAGCTACGCCCGTCGTGATCAATTGCAAGCATCCGCGTGCCCCATCTCCACGTGAGGAGGTACCCCTGGTGACGGGTCGGTTTTGCCCACCCGTCACCCACTTGACGGGGTGCCCACTTGATGCCCACCCACCTTGTCGTCGCATCTCATCGCTCTCACCGAATCGAATAGCCGGTTCATGAACGAGGCGTCGCGCCTTAGCGTGACCTGGTCCACGTATGGCCCAGCTCGAACCAGGTCGTGCTGCTACTGCGGGAGTCCCGGGTGAATCCCCATCGTGAGGCCATCACGTCGACCAGTTTCATGCCTCGTCCCGATTCCAGTAGTTCGCCCTTAGGGCAAAGGCATGGGACGGTCTCAGCGCCGCCGTCGGCGACTTCGATGCGAAGGGCGCCACCGACGTCCAGCACAGCCACGGTCACCGAGCCGCCTCGTCCGCTGGTGCTGTGGCGGATGCTGTTCCCGATCAGCTCGCTGAGCAGCAGCCTGCTGGTCTCGGTGTCCCGGTGGTCCGCGCCAAGAAGCTTTGCCACGAAACGACGGGCCTCTGCCACGTTCTCCGCAGAACCCGGGATGGTCAACGCACCAAGGACGACAGGGAAGCTCATCACGCCACCGCCTGAGCGATCGTCCGTACGGTGACGGGCAGCCTCTCGGCCCGTATGCCCATCGCCGGACCCCAGACGAAGTACCACTGGCCCATATTCTCGATGGCCAGGACGTAGCGCTGATCGGATGAGGCCTCGTACGGCTTCCGAGTCTGGCTCGATGATGAGGCTGTCGTTTGAGACGACAGGAGGGGGGCTTCCACCTCGTACGAGGTTGGGGGAAGTCGATTGGATATCGGACCCATGGCTGTGCTCGCTTCCGAGATGTGACCTTCGGGAGTAACGATCTGTGGAACCATGCGATACGCAGTGTGACGCACTGTCGATCGGTTAGCAAGACCTTCGAGTTGCAGGGCCTGCAAGTTACTCATCAGAACCGTGTCTTTGGAGCCCAAATGATGGCGGACCATATCCCCACTGTGAGACAGCGCCGTCTCGCCCAAGCACTACGAGAGCTACGACTGAAGGCGGGCCTCACCCAAGAGCAGGTCGCCGCTGAGATGGGCTGGCACTCCAGCAAGCTGTTTCGCCTTGAGAACGCGCGGAGTCCACGCGTCGACTGGATCGACGTCAAGGAGCTGCTGGATCTGTATGGCGTGGCCAGCCCTCAACGTGACGCGCTTATCCAGCTGGCACGAGATGCGCGCCGTAGAGGTTGGTGGACTCCGTACAGCGATGTGTTCACTGGTTCCTTCGTCGCTTTGGAAGATGCTGCTTGCTTGCTGCGCACCTACCAGTCTGAACTGGTGCCAGGTCTATTCCAGACCGAGGAGTACGCTCGAACCGTCATCACAGCGGTCCGGCCTGGCTTGTCCTCCGAGGAGATCGCGCGTCGCGTGATAGCCCGTATGGCACGCCAGCAGGCGGTGCTCAATCGCGACCACAGTGCGCAGCTCATCTGTCTCTTGAACGAAGCCGTGGTGCGACGCCCCATCGGCGGAGCATCGACTATGCGCGCCCAACTCAGTCAACTCATCGAGATCGGCGAGCGACCAGATGTCACGGTGAGGGTACTTCCCTTCGCCGTCGGAGCCCACGCGGCGATCGAAGGTCCGTTCGTTCTGCTTCGCTTCTCCGGGGAGTATGAGCCTGACGTTGCCTACGTCGAGGGCGCGATGGGCGACCTCTACCTGGAGAGCGTCGAGGAAGTTCGGCGCTATACGCTGTTGTTCGAGCACATATGCGAACTTGCGTTGGACCCCGAGGAAACCGCGATCATGGTCGCGGCAGCGGCTAAGGAGTTCTAGTGGCCGACCAGGTCGATCTTGCTGGTGTGTCGTGGCAAAAGAGCAGCTTCAGTGGCGGCGGAAACGACTGTGTAGAAATCGCGGTGATCGGCGAGTCGATCGCCGCCAGAGACTCTAAGAACCCTGACGGCCCGACCATTCAATTCAGTTCCAGCGAATGGAGGACCTTTCTCGACCATCTAAGAAGGGTGTAGCTCGTCATGCCATCGGCCGCGATCTGTTCGCCGTGGCGGCCGAGCTCTTTTCCGAACTAACGATCCTGGGGCTCTGCTTCTCGTCGGCACTGCGTGACGGGGTGCTCAGGGACCAGCGAGCCTGTTCTTGATCATGGCGACTTGTTCGGATGTCAGGGACTTGGCCGTGCCAATCTCCGGGTTGGTGCTGGTGATCACGACGGGGCCGCGGAGGTTGTGGGTGGAGCCGAAGGTTCGGGCGAGTCTGGTGGCGACGGTGTTGATTGGCCGGTTCGTGGCTATGCCGTTCTCGTCGACCCAGAGGTCCAGGCGGCTGGTGAGGCTGAGTGGTTGAACGGCCTGCGCGTTTACGTGCTTGCGAACACCGGTGAGGAAGCGGCCGTTGAAGCTGCCCTTGGGCAGCTCGAGGTGGGTGGGATTGCTGTCGAGGCCGATGAGGAGTGTTCTCACGGTCAGCCCCGGACTCTGATCGTTGGGATGCCCACGTCGGTCAGGCCAGGCTGCTGAACGTCGAACCGCGGTGAGCTTGGCGCGGCCGGCTTCCAGGCTGGCCTTGATCCCTTCGATCTCGCCTCCCGAACTGTGGATCTCGGCCTCCTCGAGGCGGTCCTCGAGATTTTTGACGAGTTCGGCGAGGCGGCCAACCTCGCGGGGGTCGACTTGGAGCATGGGGCAGCGGATGCAAGCTTAACCGAACTGATCTTGAACCGGTCCTCTCGGGCACCTGGGCCTCGCAGGTTCACTGACGGTGACCATAAAAAATCTTGTATAGACGTTGCGTTCGGCGTGTCGGCTTCGTTCACGTTCGGCAGCAACTTTCGTTCACTGGTTGTGGCGGCAGTTGGTGATCGGCGGGCTCGTGGATGTCCACGAGAAAATGACGGCGCGGAGCCGCGGAGGGGTCATATTCCCGTGCGCGATGTCTGGCCGGGTCTCACACTGCGGGCATGGATGAAACCACCGGCCCCGCGGCCGTCACACCTGCAGAGCAGTCGAGTGAGTTACTGGGGTATCCGCCCGATGCCCGGCTGCTGATCGTCAACTGTGATGACTTCGGGATGTATCCAGCGATCAACGCCGCGGTGATCGAGTCGATCGAAGACGGCATCGCCACCTCGTGCAGCCTGATGGTCCCGTGTCCCGCGGCGCCGCAGGCCATGCAACTGCTCAGCCGACGGCCCCAGATCCCGTTCGGAATCCACCTGACCATGGTGTGTGAGATGCCCGACATCCGATGGGGGCCGATGACCGCCAAGGAACGAGTGCCCTCGCTCCTGGACCACGCAGGTGAGCTGTTTCCTCCGACGCCCTCCGGACGGGCGGCCCTCCTCGGCCAGGCTCGGCTCGATGAGATCGAACTTGAGTTCCGCGCCCAGATCAGTGCCGTCGCCGATGCTGGGCTCACGCCGACCCACCTGGACTTCCATTGCCTGGCCGACGGAGGCCGCGATGACATCCTCGACCTGGCCGTAGTACTGGCAGCCGAGTACGGCCTTGCGGTCCGGGTCTGGCTCGAACCCGGGCGCCGGGTGATGCGGCAACGCGGGCTGCCGGTCACCGACAACGACTTCCTGGACAGCTTTTCCCTCGATATCGCAGGAAAGGCGGCCCGATACGTTCAGATGCTGCGCGACCTGCCTGCTGGGCTCAATGAGTGGGCTGTGCATCCCGGACTGGGAAACGAGGAGGCGCAGGCCGTCGACGGTGGCTGGTGCGTGCGCCGGACGGACTACGAGTTCCTGACATCGCCGCAGGCCCGTGAAGTCCTGCAGCAGGAGCACATTGCTGTGATCGACTACCGGACGATCCAGCGGGTCTGGTCTCAGAACGCCGACCCTCGATGAGCCGATCCGGCCCGTCGCTTGTGCGGGCAACGGGCCGCTGAGTGCCTCTCCGAAGGTCAGCCAGTCTGTGCTGGCTGCTCGGCGCGTGCGCGGGTGGTTTGGCCTCGTCAATGTGTGTCAGCTGCCGGACGTGCGTCGGCCGACCGACGGGTGGAAGTCGGGCATGCCGAGGTTGGTGGTGGTGTGCTTGGCGGTCATCTCGCGCATCGTGGCGAGCTTGTCTTCAGCGGCGGCCACGCTCGTCTCGATGGCGGCGACCTCGCCGAGCCATCCCTGGTCCTTTGCTTCTTTCAGGCGGTCGAGGAGGTTGTGGTGGATCTCCTCAAGCCGGGGCATCTGGTCGGGATCGGGTCGGAGTTGAGGGCATCTGACACATGCTTAACCGAACTGATCTTGGTGGCGAACCCTGAGCCCCCTAGCGAGCAGCTCAACTCTTTGTAGCCACATTCAGTTCTGAGAAGGAGGCTGTTCGGCGTGTCGCGGTGATGGCCGGGGCTTTCGGTTAGTGGCAGCGCATGTCGGACCCGGCCTCGTGGCCTCCGTCGAAAAATTCCACGATGACGCCCTTGAACCCGTCCCGCCATGATCCGCTCGGGTTGACATAGACGGTGCCGGAGAGCTCACCGCCCTCGACGCCCTCGACCGTGACGGACTCGTAGTAGCGTGCGATCTCGGCGTCGGGCAGCTTCGTGACCAGGGCCAGATGCACCAGATAGTCGCAATGATTGCCGTTGCCCGACAGAAGGCCCACCACGCTGGCCTCGGCACGCAGATCATGCTCGGTGTCGGGTGGGAGGGAGAGCATGCTCACCCGCTCCTGCAGCCGGGCCAGCTTCTCGTCGTTTCGCCACTGGGGAAGGTCGAACACCAGGGTGTAGGCGACGATCGAAGCAAGGAGCGCGAGACACACGAAGAACGGCCACCTGCTCCGCTGCTTCGGTAACGCCTTCCGGACCGTTTCGGTCAGCACCATGCCATTCTCCGGAACCTCGTCGGGTGATCACCATTCAACAACGCGGACCGCTGATTACGCTGATGCTGAGAAAGCGCTGGCGAGGCTGCTGGGCGGGATCGCGCCCATGCTCTCAGGTCGGGACATGGCCGCGCTGTCGATCGGCTGATTGCCTGCGAGCTTTGTGCCCCCACTGGCGATGCGGGCCGCTCACCGGCGAGCGGGTCAGGACGTCATCTCGGATGATCGTCCAATCGTGCGGCGGATGCTGGGCATTCCGAGGTTGACGGTGCTCGTACGAACAGTCGCTTCACGCATGGCTTCAAGCTTCTGCTTCGCTGCCGCGAGGGTGGTCTCGGTAGCGGCGACTTCGCCGAGCCAGCCCTGTTGTTTGGCTTCGGCGAGCCGGTCGATGAGGTTGGCGTGGATTTCTTCGAGCCGGGGCTTCTGAGCTGGGTCAACGCGAAGGATTGGGCATCTGACACAAGCGTTTTCATGCGCACAAGGGGTTCCATAGTCGCGTCCGCATATTCCGAGCGCGACTTTCCGTAGCTCGAAATGGGCGAGAAATTCTTCCCATTCGCTGGCTGTGAGGTCGCGGTATTCCTCGCTGGGGCGTTCGGCTCGGCGGCGGGCGATGAAGGCACGGTGGTGGGTGATGACGTCGTCGGGGTAGATCGCGGCGTAGCCCATCGTGGTGTCGAGCAGGGCGTGTCCGCAGATCTTGGCGGCGATGTGGGGTGGGAGTCCGGAGCGTAGGGCGTCGGTGACGAAGATTCGACGGAAGTCATGGGGCCGCCATTCGAGGGGATGTCCGGCGATGGTGATCTGCGCGGTGGCCGAGGTGGCGATCAGGCATTCGCGGATGTAGCTGCGGGTCAAGGCCCGGTCCTCGGATCCGTAGCGGCGTTGGAACAGGAACGGCATCGGCGCGCTCCAGGTCTGCTCGAACACGTCGTAGGCGGAGACTAGGGGTATGGCGGCGTTGCCGCGCCGGACTCGGAAGATGATCGCGGTGAGGACCTCTGCGAGTTCGGGCGAAACAAGTAGGAGCCTTTCGGTATCGGTCTTGGACGGAGCGATCTGCAGCATGGGGACGACTTCGCCGGTGGTCGGCAGGGCGTAGGCGACGAAGCTGTGGTGGGTGAGTTCGAGCATCTCCTCAATCCGGATCCCGGTCGTGCGCAGCACCTCGACAGTCGCTCAGGACCAGAACGCGGCCTCTTCCTCGTGGGTGAGGCTGCGTTTCTTGCCAGTGGCGACCTCGATGACGTAGACGCGTCCGGATGGGCCTTGCCGGCATCGCCGGAACGCGCGGCCTGCGACGGTGAAGAGTTCGCCTTCGGGAGTGCTCCGGGCGGCGCTGATCAGGTGTTCGGCAGCTTTGCGCTGCTGTTCGACCGCGCGCAGCAGGGCGGGCATGAGCGGGCGTTGGGCTCGGGTGCGCTGGTCCATCCGCGACTTGACTCCGGACCTGGACTTCTTGGTGGCGCATTCGCTGGCCTTGATCGGGCAAGGGACTGCCCACTTGGCCCAGCGGGTGGGGTCGTCGAGGGCCCAGCGGGCGATGTCCTCGTAGAAGGCTTTGACGAAGACCAGCTCGCTGCGGAAGTTGACGCGCGGGCGGATTGGGTTGCCGTCATGCGAGGGTCGGCGTACGCCTGGTACCCGTATTTGGCGAACCATGACGCCCGGCGTAGCCCCCCGGCGACGCTCCACCTCACGCAACTCGTTTGTGATCAACCTGGCAGCATCGCGCGCTCTGCCTCCTCGTGAGAAGTCACCCCTGGTGAAGGCCCTGTTTTGCCCTCCCGCCACCCACTTGACGGGGGCACCCGCTTGATGCCCACCCACCCCAGCCGTGGCACCTCTTCGCTCTCCCCAAATCGACCAGCCGGTTCATGAACGAAGCGTCGGGCCTTTGGCGCACCCTGCCCGTCACCGCCAGGCGGAGAGCAGGTCCTCCGGGACGATCGTGGGCACTCCGTCGACCGTGGACCCGCTTCGGGACACCGCCAGCAGGGGGGTGGTGTCGTCCGCTCCCGGCAGCAGGGAGCGGTGGAGGACCAGCCGGGCAAGGTCGTGGGCGTCGAAGGGGCGGTTCTCCAGCCACTTGATGGAGCCGACCGCCGTGACGCGCTTGGCGACCGGCGCGCGATCGGCGGCCACGATGTCGATCTCAGGATCGTTGGTGCGGGTCCAGTAGCCTCCGACCGCTCCGGTTCCCTCGGGAAGGATGCTGCCGGGAGGCACTCATTATTGAAACCCTCATAAATGAGGGTATCAAATTTGAGTGTCTTTGCTGTCGGGCCATGACGGAGCCTTTTTCAACCTGCCTGCGCTTCGCGGTTGTGAAGGACATGGATGGCTTTGGCGAGGTGGCCGGCCCGGTTGGGGCTGCAGCGTAGTTTCCGGAGGATTCGCCAGGTCTTGAGCTGGGCGTTTGCTCGTTCGCCGGGCCCTCTGAGCTTGGCGTGGGATCGATTCGCGATCTTCTGGGACTCCGGTTTGCCCTTGCCCTTGTACGGCGTCAATACGTGCTCACCGGCGCCTTGGTACCCCTTGTCGGCCAGGACGATGAGGCCGGCCTTGGCGAGGGCTCGCAGGATGCCCCACAGCCGGGCCGCGGTGAGATCGTGAGTGGAGCCGGGCAGTGGTCCGGATACCCACAAGATCGTGCCGGTCGGGCTGGAGATGACCTGCAGGTTCATACCGTGGATCTTGTGTTTCCCGGAGTAGTAAGGACGGTCGGCCTTGACGCGGTCGATCGGAATCAGGGTGCCGTCCAGCACCACGTACAGCTCGGTGGCCTTCGCCTTCTTCAGCGCCTGGTCGAGCTTGGGGGATCGTGCGGACAGGAGTTTCACGGTCTCCTGGATATAGCGCCACGCGGTCGTGGTCGACACCGCAAACCCGGCTGCGACCTCGGCGAAGGTATCGCCTTTGCGCAGGTAGACCAGTACGAGCAGGGCCTGCTGGCCCGGGTTGAGAAGTCGCCACGTCGACCCGATGCTCTTGCGGTGCCGGCGGATCACCCCGGCGACGTAGTTCAGGGTTGAACGCGACAAAGCGACCGCAGCACGATAGAAAAGCATCTGAAGCCCTTGGTGGAGACGGTTGTTCTTGGTCGTTCAACTCATCTACCAGGGGCTTCCCTACGTCCGGGACCAGACGCTCAACTCGCGATCATGCTGTGACCAGCCAGCCCTCAGACCGGGATGAAAATGGCTCACGGTGAGCCCGATGGAAGTTCGCTGCGGGAGAATGGCTCGTATGAGGGTCCGGGGGGTGGTCGCGCCGTTGGTGAGCGGGGTCACCTACCGGCGGGGGGTTCACCTGTTGCTCGGTGGGGTTCTGCTCCTGCCGTATGTGCTGGTGGCGGTGGCGTTCGCGCAAATGCTCACCACGCCTCGTACGCCCCGGGGGATCATCTTGCCGGTGCTGGCCGTGGCGGTCGTGGTCGCCTCGGTGCCGCCGTTCCTGCGGGGCACGCGGGCGCTCGAGATCGTGGCGGCGCGGTCGCTGCTCGGCGTCCCGCTGCCCGATCCGCCCGCGACGGCCGAGTCCCGCCGGGCGGACCGCGAGACCAGGATGCGCGCGGCCCTGTGGTTCACCGTCCATCTGGCCATCGGCGGGCTGGTGGTCCTGCTCCTGCTCATCCCGCTCGTGATGAGCGTGACCCTGATCGTCCAGCGGTTCGGCATCGCGGGCGGCGCGGAGCTCGCGGGGTTGCGCCTCGGGGCGCAGAGCGGGCACCAGTCGGTGTGGCTGTCGCTGCTCGGCGTGGTCCTGCTGGTGGGCGTCATCTACGCGGTGGCGGGGCTCGGGGCGCTGGCCGCGGTCATGGCGCCGGTGCTGCTCGGGCCGTCCCCGGCCGAGCGCATCGCGGCGCTGGAGGCGCGTGCCGCCCGGCTCGCCGAGCGCAACCGGCTGGCCCGCGACCTTCACGACTCCATCGGGCACGCGCTGACGGTCACGACGTTGCAGGCCGCCGCGGCGCTGCAGCTGCTGGACACCGACCCGGGCTTCGCGCGCCGCGCCCTCGCCGCGATCGAGGACACCGGGCGGGCCGCGACCGAGGACCTCGACCGGGTGCTCGGCATGCTGCGCGAGGACGAGCCCACAGAGCCCGCACCGCATCACAGGCTGGCCGACCTCGGCGGCCTGCTGGCCCACACGCGCGGGACCGGGGTCCAGGTGCGCACCGAGATGGAGGGCTCCGTGGACGACCTGCCCGCCCCGGTGTCGCGGGAGGGCTACCGCATCATCCAGGAGAGCCTCACCAACGTGCTCCGCCACGCGGGGCCCGTGCCGGTCGTCCTGCGCGTCGCCGTCGACGGCCCCACGCTGGCCATCGACGTGGTCAACCCCGTGACCGGCTCCTACCCGCGGCGCGAGGGCGGCCGGGGCCTTTCCGGCATGCGTGAACGCGTCGCGCTGCTCGGCGGAGAAATGACGGCCGGCCTCGACGGCGGCGAGTGGAAGGTCTCCGTCCGGCTGCCGACGGGGGCGGCGGTCGTGAGAGGAACGGAGTCGCCGTGACGAGGAGCCTGCCATGACCATCCGGGCCGGAATCGTGAGGCTGTCATGACCACCGAGGTGGCGGTTGTGAGGCTGTCATGACCACCGAGGTGGCGGTTGTGAGGCTGTCATGACCACCGAGGTGGCGGTTGTGAGGCTGTCATGACCACCGAGGTGGCGGTTGTGAGGCTGTCATGACCACCGAGGTGGCGGTTGTGAGGCTGTCATGACCACCGAGGTGGCGGTTGTGAGGCTGTCATGACCACCAAGGTGGCGGTTGTGGGGGTGTCATGAGCATCCGGGTGGCGATCGTCGACGACGAGGAGCTGATCCGCGTCGGGCTGCGGGTCATCCTCGACGCCCAGCACGACCTGGAGGTGGTCGGCGAGGCCGCCGACGGCGCCGAGGTCATGGCGATGGTGGCTCGTACCGGGCCCGACGTCCTCCTCATGGACGTGCGGATGCCCGCGATCGACGGCATCGAGGCCACGCGCCGGCTGCTCGCCGCCTCCGGCGAGCCCCCGCGGGTGCTCGTCATCACCACCTTCGAGAACGACGACTACGTGTACGAGGCGCTGCGTGCGGGCGCGAGCGGGTTCCTGCTCAAGCGCACGCGGCCTGCGGAGGTCGTGGAGGCGGTGCGGGTGGTGGCACGAGGCGAATCCCTGGTGTTCCCCGCGGCGATCCGGCGCCTGGCCGGCTCGTACGGGGGCGGCGGGGCGCGCGGCCCGGCCGGTGACCGGCTTCGCCGTGCCCGGCTGACCGAGCGTGAGGAGGTGGTCCTGCGGCTAATGGCCACCGGGCTGTCCAACGCCGAGATCGCCGCGCGCCTGGTGGTGGGCACGGAGACCGTCAAGACGCACGTCGGCAACGTGCTCACCAAGCTCGCCGCCCGCGACCGCACCCAGGCCGTGATCGTCGCCTACGAGTCCGGCTTCGTGAGCCCGGTCGGCTGAGGTGCGCCCCGGTCTGAGATGAGATCGGTCGGCTGAGGTGAGCCTGGTGGCTGTGGTGAGGTCGGCCGGTCTGAGGTGAGACCGGTGGCTGTGGTGAGATCGGCCGCTCTGAGGTGAGACCGTGGCAGGAGCGCGACGCCGGGCGGGCGGTCGCGGGTCAGGGTGGCCCGGGATCGGTGCGGGAGACGACGTGGTCGCACATTTCGCCCAGGGTGTCGCGCGCGGGTGAGGGAGGGAGCCGCAGCAGAGCCCGCCTGGCCTGGTTCGCGTAGTGCTCCACCTCCGCGCGCGTCTGTGTGAACCCGGGAGAGCGTCTCACCAGGCGCGCGGCGACGGTGAGGTCGTCCGCGTCCGTGATCGGCCCGGAGGCGAGCATCCTCCTGAGCCGCGCCGAGTCCTTGCGGACCCGTGCGGGCTCCCTGTCGGCCGGGACCGGCTCCCCGCCAGGGCGTCCGGGTCTCCGGCGGCGGGCGCGCAGGGCCCGCAGCACGGGCAGCGTCGCCACGCCCTGACGCAGGTCCGCGTTCGCGGGCTTGCCGGCCCGTGCGGACGGCTGGGTGAGGTCGAGGACGTCGTCGGAGAGCTGGAAGGCGATGCCCAGCGCCTCTCCGTATGCGCCGAGGGCCGCGCGCACCTCGGCGTCCGCGCCGGAGGCGTGCGCTCCGAGCCGCGCCGCCAGCGTGAACAGGGCGGCGGTCTTGTCGGCTATCACGCTCATGTAGTACCGCTCCGGGTCGGCGTGCCGGTCGGCGCCCACCGTCTCGCGGAGCTGCCCGGTGACGAGCCTGGTCAGCATCCGCGCCAGCTCCTCCATCGCCGGAGCCCCGAGCGGCGCGGCCAGTTCGGCCGCCTTGGCGACCAGGTAGTCACCGGCGAGGATGGCGACCCGGTTGCCCCACCGCGCGTTGACGCTGGGCACTCCCCGCCGCGTGGCCGCCTCGTCCATGACGTCGTCGTGGTACAGCGAGGCGACGTGCATGAGCTCCACGGCCGCCGCCGCGCGTACGACCGCGGGGTTGTCGGGGTGTTCGCCGAACCGGGCGGCGAGCAGCACGAGCGCCGGGCGTACGCGTTTGCCGCCCGCCGCGAGTAGATGGGTGGCGACGGTGGTGAGGAACGGGTCACCGGGGTTGCGCAGCGTCGCGCCGAGCAGGGTCTCGACCTCGTCGAGCGATCGGCGGGTCCACATGGCGAGGGAGTCGTCGGAGATGGTCCACACGGCCGGTCAGCCCCGCCGTCCGCACGTGGCGCACGCGGGGAGCCGGCGCAGGTGGTAGCCGTACGTGGCGACGGCGAGCGCGACCCCCCACAGAGGCCACAGCGCGTGCGTGAAGACCAGCACCTTGCTGTACCCCATCATGTGCCACATCTGCGGCGAGGTGATGATCCCCAGGCCTCCGGAGACCACGATGGGCGCCGCGTACGCCGCCGGGACGACCGCGAGCCGGATCGGGACGCGGCGGCCCGCCAGGCCGATCATCCAGCGGGGGAAGACCTCGCCCCAGCGCTGGACCAGCCCGAGCGTCAGGACCGCGCCGATGACGGCGACCGTCGCGAGGCCCGCCCCCGCCCACACGCCGCCGGACTCCCGCAAGTCGTGCAGCATCTGGTCGCTGATGCCGAGAGGTATGCCCGCGAGCCACGCGTAACGGCTCACGGAGTAGAGCAGCGGGATGACGACGGCGACGGCGGCGGCCCTGCGTGCCCACCTGACGGTGCGAGCGCGGTGGGCCGCCGAGATGTCACGCACCCGGCCGCAGCGGGCACACGCGCCCCGGCTGCGCCGCTGCCAGGCCAGCACCGCGAACGCGATGAGGAACCCGCCCACCATGCACCACAGCTGGTTCGCCAGCGACCAGGTGAGCACGCGGGAGTAGTCGATCCCCTGCGGCCGGCCGAACGGAGCGCCGAGGATCAGCATCGGCGCGTAAGCGGTCAGGGCGAGGACGTTCTCAGTGGGCACGACCACCAGCAACAGCGCGGCCACGGTGTAGCCGAAGGTCAGCAGCAGGGCCCGTGGCGTCCCGCGCAGCCGTACGGCGTGGCGCCCGGCCATGGCCAGGGTGGCGACCCCCGTCGCGAGCAGGACGGCCGCGAAGACCGGCGCGCCGACCTCGGGCGTGAGGCCGCGCAGCAGCGTGATCTGGGCGCCGGGGTCGTTCACCCCGAACGGGAAGCCGGTGCCGGTGAGCGTCCAGACGAGCGCGAGCACGCCGTAGGCCGCGGACCAGAGCACCGCCGCGTGGCCGGTCCACCCGGCACGCCCCTCGCGTGGTGGGGCGGACGTGCCTTCCGTGGTGGGCGCGGGCCGGCTCGCGCCCGGGGCGGATGGGTTGAGGGACGAGGATGACAAGGTGCCCCCTTTGTTGGGAAGTACGGGGAGATCCGCGCATCCCACGATCGCGCCGGGGCGGCACCGGCACCTCCCCCCGGCACGGGAACCGCGTCCCCCGCACGGGGGATCCGCGCACCGGCCGGGACTCAGGTGGTGGCCCGGCCGGCGGGCCTGGGGGCGACCTGTGTCCGCGAGGTGAGCAAGGGACCGGCTGGCCACTGGTGGATCATGCGGGGTCCGGAGTTCGACGAGTTCTGCGTGGCGCCGGTCCTGCCGTGGTCCGGCCGCGGGGGAATGCCGCTGCTACTCAACCCCGGGTTCGGGGGTTGAGGGCTCGGGGGCCGGGGGCGCCGTGGGGGAGGGGGTCAGGGAGAGGCGTCGCTGTTCGGATTGGACGATCTCGCGGGCCAGTGACTGCTCGGAGACGTCGACGGCGTCCGGGGTCGACTCGGCGAGGTCGCTGCGCCGGGCGTAGGCGTCGAAGAGCCTGCTCTTGGTGCGCAGGATCTCCAGCATGCGCTGGTCGACGCTGTCGGCCGCCAGGATGCGATGCACCTGGACCTTGCGCACCTGTCCCATGCGGTGGGCCCGGGCGACCGCCTGGCTCTCCATGGTGGGTTTGACCTGCGGCTCACAGATGACGACCACCGAGGCGGCCTGCAGGTTGAGGCCGACGCCGCCGGCCTGGATCTGGCTGAGCAGCACCGCGTGCCCCTGGGCGGAGGTGAACGCGTCGACCACCTCCTGGCGCCGGGTGGCCGTGAGGCTTCCCGAGATGGGCCCGTGCACACGGCCGTCCACGGCACGTCCGTTCACGGCACGTCCGGCACGTCCGTTCACGGCGGTACGGCGGGTCACGGTGGCGTCGGTACGGCTGTTCACGGCCCCTCCGGCACGGCCGTTCACGGTGCCGTCGGTATGGCCGTTCCTGGTGTCGTCAGTGACGACGCCCCGGGTGCCGGGGACCGCAGTGCCGGTCAGGGTGCCGTGAACGGTGGCCAGCACGTCGCGGAAGTAGGAGAAGACCACGACCTTCAGCCCGTTGGCCGCCGCCTCGTCCACGATCTCGCGAAGGCGTTCGAGCTTGGCCGACTTCTCGGAGTCGGCGTACGCGGCGCGGCGCATGGCCATGAAGTTCCCGGCGGCCACGGCCTCGCGGTAGGCCTCCGTGTCGGCCGCGCTGAGCTCCTCCCACTCGTCCACGTGGACCAGGTCGGGCAGCTCCGTGAGCACGTCCTGCTGGTTGCGGCGCAGGTAGACGGGGGCGACGGCCCTGCGGAACGCCTGCGGGCCGACCGCGGCGTCGCTGCCGCGGATGCCGGGGACCAGTTCGGGCCGCAGGTGGCCGACCAGGGCGCGGAACTCCTCGACGCGGTTCTCCATCGGCGTGCCGGTGAGGAAGAGCACCCGGTCGGTGCGCTCGCACCACCCCGCGACGGCCTGCGACCGGCGGGCGGCGGGGTTCTTCACGTAGTGCGCCTCGTCCACGACGAGCATCCCGAGCGCCACCTCGGGGGGAACCTCCAGCCGGTGCAGGGCGTCGATCGTGGTCACGGCCACGTCGCCGTTACGCGTCCATTCCGCGAGCGCGGCGGCGCGCTCGGGACCGTGGACCCGGTAGGCCCTGAGCGTGCTGCGCGTCTCGATCTCGCGGGTCCAGTTGATCAGCACGCTGGCCGGGCAGGCGACCAGGAAGTGCGTGCGGCCCTCGGCCTTCAGGTGGGCGAGCGCGGCGATGGCCTGGATGGTCTTCCCCAAGCCCATCTCGTCACCGAGGATGACCCGCCGCTGGGCGAGGGCGAAGCGCGCGCCGAACGCCTGGTAACCGCGCAGCGAGACCCTGCGGTGGGTGTCGTCCAGCGCCTGCGCGTTGACTCGCGCGGACACCTCGTTCGGCAGGAAACCCTCCGACGCCACCCGGTCGGGTTCGAGCGCCGCGATCTCGGCGAGCAGGTTGTAGTACTCGGGGGCGCGGATCTCGAAGTCGATCCACGCCTCGACGTCGGTCACCGGGGGACGGAGCAGGTCCACAGCGGCCTGGGCGAGGAGCAGCCGCGTGCCCTCGGAGCCGGCCTCGCCGAGCACGGTGGCGATCGTCGCGACGGCCTCCCGCGCCCGGTCACGGCCGTCCCGGCCGGCGAGCGCCATCCGCAGCAGCCCCCGCGCGGGCCGGGCGGCGGGCAGGAGCGGCGTCAGCCTCCCGGCGATCCCGAGGGCGGCGTCGCGGGCGCGCGGGAGGTCGGGACCGGCGGTCACCAGGCGGTTCAGCGCGACCAGCAGCGCCGTGGTGCCGGGGTCCCGCCGCTCGACGTCGACGCGTACGGCGACGGTCTCCTGCGCCGCGCGGGCGATCTGCCCGGCGGCGGCGTGCACCTGGGCGGCGGTGCGGGCGCCGATGCCGGGCAGTAGTTGCAGCTCGTACGGCGTGGCGTCCAGCACGCCCTGGACCGTGGTGTACCCGGCCTGTTCGAGGGCCCCGAGGCGCAGCCGCCCGTCGGTGACGTCCTTCAGCCGCGCCAGCGGGATGGCGGCCAGCTCGTCGCGTGCCAGCTCGGCACGCAGCGACGACAGCGCCCGCTGGACGTCGTCACGGGCGCGCGCGTGGTCGGCGAGCAGCGTGCGCGCCGCGGCGAGGAGGTCTTCGGCCTCCAGCAGGAGAGCCCTGGCCTCCCTGCCGGTGGGTGCCATGCCCTCCCGTTCGCCCACGTTCTCGCCCTCCGCCGCCGCAGTCCGGGTCACATGATGACACGACCGGGCGCGCGGCCTTCCGCATCTCGTGTGTACACCCGCTGAAATGGGCATTTAGTCATATATCGGGGGAAAGGGCGTAACCATGCGTCGTCGGGAGGTGCTCGCACTCGGCGCCGGGCTCGTCGCGCTGGCCGCCGGATGCGGCACCACCACCGGCTCGCGGACGCTCGCCTCGACCGGGCTCTCGATGGTCGTCCCCGGGCCGTACGGGGGCGACTCCGACCGGCTCGCGCGGAGCCTCGCGGGCGTGGCCGAGCGGGCAGCCCTGGCCGGCCGGATGCAGGTGGTCAACCGCCCGCCGCACGCCGCGCTCGCGGAGTTCGCCCGCGCGCGGCGCGCCGACCAGATCCTCATGGCCCAGCCCGAACTGGTCGGCACCGTACGGACCGTCCGCCCCTCGGGCGCGTTCGCGCGCACCACGCCGCTGGCCAGGCTCTGCGGCGAGTGGGAGGTGCTGGTGGTCCCGGTGTCCTCGCGCCTCGGGTCGTTCGGCGCGTTCGCCGACGCCATGCGGCGCGACCCTGCCAAGCTGGCGGTGGCGGGCAGGGCCGAGGGCGGGATGGACCACGTGCTGTTCGGCATGCTGGCCCAGAGCCTCGGCCTGGACGCGCGCCTGCTGCACTACGTGGCCTACCCGACCAGCGACGAGGCGGTCACCGCGCTGGCGGGCGGCCGGGTGGTGGCGGCGGTCGGCGGCCACGCCGGGGTGCGTGAGCGCGTACGGGCCGGAGAGCTCCACGTGCTGGCGGTCTCCTCGCCCGACCGCATCCAGGGAGTGGACGCCCCGACGCTGCTGGAGTGCGACGTGCACCTGTCGTGCGCCAACTGGCGCGGCCTCCTCGGCGCGGGCGACCTGGCCGACGACGACCGGGCCGCCCTCGTCGGCCTGTGCCACGACGTCGCGGGCTCGGCGCGCTGGAGGGAGCTGTGCGCGCGGAACGGCTGGACCCCGTTGTACCTGGAGGGCGAGGACTTCCGGCAGTGGCTGCGCGTGGAGTCCGCCCGCCTGAGCCGGGCGCTCGGCGAGCTCGGCCTGCGGGTGTGACACGCCGCCCCCGAACGTGTGATACGGGCCCGAAGGCATCAGGTGAGGGCCCCCTGACACAACCTGTAGGGGTTGTTGCGGCGCCGTGCACTACATGTAGGATCCAGATCTGTTGCTGGTTCGCTCTCCTGAGCGAGTAATAGGGAACCCGGTGAGATTCCGGGGCTGCCCCGCAGCGGTGAGCGGGAACGACCGCCGTCACATGAGCACTAGGCCGCGCACGCCTGGGAAGCGACGGCCACTAGGCGTGAGAAGACGCCCGCGAGTCCGAAGACCTGCCGGTGACATGTCGTCCAGGCCCCGAGGGAGGGCCGCGGGCGGGGTATCCGGCGTGCCCGCCTCGGCGGCGCACGCCGGTCGTGCTCCGACGCGTGCTCACCTCCGGGCGAACCGAGCCCTACAAGGGAGAGCACGTGACCGTGACACGCGATTTGCCGTACCAGGCCGGGGACAGACGCCTGGCCATCGAGGAGGCCGCCGCCCGGGTCGTCACCGACCCCGCCAACTCGCGGATCGCCGCCGGCCTGCTGGCCGAGGAGATCGCGGACGAGGCGGCGGCGCACGGGGTGCGGACGTTCTCGGAGTCGATCGCCGCCACGCACGAGGCCGGGCTGGTCCAGGACGCGCTTGCGGAGTTCGTGCGGGCCAACGCGGCCGTGCTGGACGACCTGGTCGACGCCGAGGCGGACGCCCGTTTCGAGTACTTCGGCCTGCGCACCGTGTACGACCGCTACCTGCTGCGCCACCCCGTCACGCGCGGCGTGCTCGAAGCGCCGCAGCACTTCTTCCTGCGCGTGGCCTGCGGGCTCGCCGACACGGTGGCCGAGGCCGCGGAGCTCTACCGCCTGATCTCCACGCTGTCGTACCTGCCCAGTTCGCCGACGCTGTTCAACTCCGGGTCGCGGCGCCCGCAGCTGTCCTCCTGCTTCCTGCTCGACTCGCCCCGCGACGAGCTGGAGGCCATCTACGAGCGGTACGGCCAGATCGCGCGGCTGTCGAAGTACGCCGGAGGCATCGGGGTCTCCTGGACCCGGGTGCGGGCGCGCGGCTCGCTCATCCGGGGCACCAACGGCCACGCCAACGGCATCGTGCCGTGGCTGCGCACCCTGGACTCAAGCGTCGCGGCCGTGAACCAGGGCGGTCGGCGCAAGGGCGCGGCCTGCGTCTACCTCGAACCGTGGCACGCCGACGTCGAGGAGTTCCTCGAACTGCGCGACAACACCGGCGAGGACGCCCGCCGCGCCCACAACCTCAACCTGGCGAACTGGATCCCCGACGAGTTCATGCGCCGGGTCGAGGACGACGGCGTGTGGTCGCTGTTCGACCCCAAGGACGTCCCCGAGCTGGTGGACCTGTGGGGCGCGGAGTTCGACGCCAGGTACCGCGAGGCCGAGGCCGCCGGGCGGTACGTCCGGCAGCTTCCCGCGCGCACCTTGTACGGCCGGATGATGCGCACCCTCGCGCAGACCGGCAACGGCTGGATGACGTTCAAGGACGCCGCCAACCGCGCCTCCAACCAGACGGCCCGCGCCGAGAACGTCATCCACCTGTCCAACCTCTGCACCGAGATCCTGGAGGTGACCAGTGACGCCGAGACCGCGGTGTGCAACCTCGGCTCGGTGAACCTGGCCGCGCACCTGGTGGACGGCGAGGTCGACTGGGCGCGGCTGCGCGCGACGGTGACGACGGCCGTGCGCTTCCTCGACCGGTCCATCGACCGGGGGTTCTACCCCACGCCGGAGGCGCAGGCAGCGAACACGCGCTGGCGCCCGATCGGCCTCGGCGTGATGGGCCTCGCCGACGTCTTCTTCTCGCTGCGGCTCCCCTTCGACTCGCCTGAGGCGCTCGCGCTGTCCACCCGGATCGCCGAGGAGATGGCCCTCGCCGCCTACTGGGAGTCCGCGAGCCTCGCCGAGAGGCACGGAGCGCACCCGTCGTACGCCGACACGCGCGCGGCAGGGGGAGTCCTGCACCTCGACCACTTCCCGGCGGCGAGTCCCGTGCACCCCGCCGAGTGGGCGGAGCTGCGCGAGCGCATCGCGGTCACCGGCCTGCGCAACTCCCTGCTCCTGGCCGTCGCGCCCACCGCGACCATCGCCTCGATCGCCGGATGCTACGAGTGCGTCGAGCCGCAGGTGTCCAACGTGTTCAAGCGCGAGACGCTCTCGGGCGAGTTCCTGCAGGTCAACCGCTACCTGGTGCGCGACCTCCAGGAGCGCGGCCTGTGGACGCCGGAGGTCAGGGACGCGGTCAAGCGCGCCGAGGGGAGCGTGCGGGAGATCGCCTCGATCCCCGAGGACCTCAAGTCCCTGTACCGCACCGCCTGGGAGCTGCCGCAGAAGGCGCTGATCGACCTCGCCGCCGCGCGGCAGCCGTACATCGACCAGTCGCAGTCCCTCAACCTCTTCATGGCCACCCCGACCATCGGCAAGCTGTCCTCGATGTACGCCTACGCGTGGCGGGCCGGGCTGAAGACGACGTACTACCTGCGCTCGCGGCCCGCGACGCGCATCGCGCAGACCACCGTGGCGGCCGAGCCGAGGGTGGCGCCCCAGGCGGCGGCGCCCGTGCAGGTGCTCGCGGCCGTGCCCGACCCGGACGCCGTCGCCTGTTCCCTTGAGAACCCCGAGATCTGTGAGGCGTGCCAGTGATGTTGCTCGACCCCGGAATGGACCTGACGCTGCGGCCGATGCGGTACCCGGAATTCTATGAGCGGTACCGGGCCGCGATCCGCAACACCTGGACGGTCGAGGAGGTGGACCTGCAGTCGGATCTCGCCGACCTCGCCAAGATGAGCCCGGGGGAGCGGCACCTGATCAACCGCCTGGTGGCGTTCTTCGCGACCGGCGACTCGATCGTGGCCAACAACCTCGTGCTCAACCTGTACCAGCACGTCAACGCCCCCGAGGCGCGGCTGTACCTCTCACGGCAGCTCTTCGAGGAGGCCGTGCACGTGCAGTTCTACCTGACGTTGCTGGACACCTACCTTCCCGACCACGACGAGCGGGCCAAGGCGTTCGCGGCGGTCGAGCACATCCCCTCGATCAGGGACAAGGCGGAGTTCTGCTTCCGGTGGATCGACTCCATCAACGAGCTGAACCGCCTTGAGACCGGGGACGACCGCAGGGCGTTCCTGCTCAACCTGATCTGCTTCGCCGCGTGCATCGAGGGCCTGTTCTTCTACGGCGCCTTCGCCTACGTGTACTGGCTGCGCTCGCGCGGCCTGCTGGGCGGGCTGGCCACCGGGACGAACTGGGTGTTCCGCGACGAGTCCATGCACATGGAGTTCGCCTTCTCGGTCGTGGACACCGTACGCGCGGAGGAGCCTGAGCTCTTCGACGACAAGCTGAGCGCCGAGGTGACCCAGATGATCGAGGAGGCGGTCGCCGCCGAGCTGGCGTTCGCCCGCGACCTGTGCGGCGAGGGCCTGGCCGGCATGAGCGCGGACCAGATGCGCCAGTACCTCGAATACGTCGCCGACCGGCGCCTGGCCCGGCTCGGGCTGCCGGAGCGGTACGGCACGGCCAACCCGTTCGCCTTCATGGAACTCCAGGACGTGCAGGAACTGGCGAACTTCTTCGAGCGCAGGGTGTCCGCGTACCAGGTGGCGGTGGAGGGCAGCGTGAGCCTCGACGAGGCCTTCTGACCCACCCTGATTTCCCACGATCAGCGGCACACGGTAGGAAAGACGACGAAGGAGGCGTCGCCTGTGTCACCAGCAGTCAACTGGTTGGTCCTGGTGGTCGTCGTGCTGGCGGCCATCGTGGCGGTGGAGCTGCTCAGGCGGCTGCTGAGATCCCACCGGGTCAACGGCCGCTTCTCGCTCGCGGGCCCGGTCGTCGAGCGCTGCACGTGGCCGGGGTTCGCGACGGCGGCCCTGGTCGCGTTCAACACCGGGTTCGCGCCGGGCATGACCGGCAGGGCCGCCTCCTACGCCGTTGAGCAGACCATCACCGTCCTGCTGATCGCGTGCGTGGCCTGGCTGGTCATCCAGGCCGCGTACGCGGTGACGGACGTCGTGCTCGCGCGGCTCGGCACGATCGAGGGCGACGGCAACCGCAGGGCCCGCCGCATCCGCACCCAGATCACCCTCGTACGGCGGGTGGCCGCCGCCGTCATGATCGTGGTCGCCGCGGGGGCGATGCTGTTCAGCTTCCCGGCCGTGCGGGCGCTCGGCGCCGGGCTGCTGGCCTCGGCCGGCATCGCCGGCGTGGTGGCGGGAATCGCCGCGCAGTCCACGCTGAGCAACCTCATCGCCGGGCTGCAGCTCGTCTTCAGCGACGCCATCAGGCTCGACGACGTGGTGGTGGTCGACGGGGAGTGGGGCCGCATCGAGGAGCTGACGCTCACGTACGTCGTCCTGCGGCTCTGGGACGAGCGGCGGCTCATCCTGCCGGTCTCGCACTTCACCACCACCCCGTTCGAGAACTGGACGCGCCACGGGAGCCGTGTCATCGGGCACGTGATGCTCCGGGTCGACTGGTCGGTGCCCGTCGAGGAGATCAGGACGGAGCTGTACCGGCGCCTGCGCGAGCACCCGCTGTGGGACCAGAAGGACTGGACCCTCCAGGTGACCGACGTCCAGCCGAACGGCCTGGTGGAGCTGCGGGCGCTGATGAGCGCCTCGGACGCGCCGAGCGTGTGGGACCTGAAGTGCGACATACGCGAGCACCTGGTCACCTACATCAGGGAGAAGCACCCCCAGGCGCTGCCCCGGCTCCGGGTGGACGACGTTCCCCCCGACCTGGTGGCGGACTAGTCAGTTGCCCGACGGCCGCAGCACGCGGGTGCCGCCCGCGATGAGCGCCGTGGCGAGGATCCAGCCCGACGCGATCAGGATGTTCGCCAGCCACTGCGTCCAGCCCACGGGTTCCCAGGCGCCCCGCTGCTCGAAGAGGCTCACCGGCACCAGCAGGTCGAGCGTGTAGGCGAAGGGGTGGAAGATCCGCCGCTCGTCCAGCCCCACCTGGCTCGGGGGATGGGTGGCGAAGACGGCCGTCCCGACCGACAGCAGGAGGCCGAACCACACCCCGGCGAGCCAGGGGCGGTGCCCGTACCCGACGACCATGTCGAGCAGGTAGCCCGCGAGCCGTCCCGGGACGCGCAGCGTGGAGCGCCTGGCCCGCTGCTTGGCGAGCAGGACGCCGCGCGCGTCCTGGTCGTGGCCGATCCTGCGGTACCAGGCGGCGAGCTGCTCGTAGGGCTGCGGCCGGTAGCCCAGCGGGTCACGGCCCAGCCATGCCAGGCGGTCCGTGAGCGAGGTGTTCCCCCGCAGCGACTCGAAGGTGAGCCCGTTGAGGCGTACGCGCCCGGCATAGGCGCCGGGGTGGTCGAGCAGGACGCCGATCCGCGAGTAGCCGAGGTTGATCTCGCCCCGCACGGACGCCGG
The DNA here is from genome assembly GCF_049674955.1 of Sphaerisporangium viridialbum. Lineage (GTDB taxonomy): Bacteria > Actinomycetota > Actinomycetes > Streptosporangiales > Streptosporangiaceae > Sphaerisporangium > Sphaerisporangium viridialbum. The sequence continues at coordinate 3,386,092 of NZ_CP187232.1, forward strand.
GGTCAGGATGAGCTCGTCGACCTGCATGTGGCTGAGGTGCAGGCAGCGGTCGGGGGCGCTCACCACGGCCCGGTCGAAGGAGAGCACTCCGGTGACCCGTGCCCCGCGCAGCCGTACGGTGCCGTCGGCGGTGAACCCCGCGCTCAGCTCCACGCTCGTCGCGCTCATGTGGTCGGCGTACACCGCGTGGGGGCCGGTGCTCGTGATCACCGCGCGCTGGAGGTAGAGGCCGCTGTTGAAGCGGGCGCCGATCAGCCTCAGCCCGCCGGTGGTCCGCAGGTCGCGGCAGAAGGCGCCGCCGTCCACGGTCAGGCCCCCGGCCCACAGCGCCCAGTGGTTCGGGTCCCAGCCCCGATCGCGCTTCTCGGCCTCGGTCAACGGCCGGCTCCTGTCCTCCTTGAAGCTTTCTGAGGCGATGGCGGCGGGCTGGTCCGGCGCGGACAGGTGGGTACGGCTGAGGCGGAACTGGCCGGCGATGTGGGCGTTGTCAAGCCGCACTCCCGCGTGGACCGTGCACGAGTCCAGCTCGAAGAGCCCCTCGACCGTGCAGCGGGCCGCCCGGATGCGGCGGAGGTCGCAGCCGCGGAAGCGCATGCCCTTGGTGGTGGCGTCGGTGAGGGAGACGACGCCGGACAGGTGGCAGTTCAGCAGGTGGAGCTTGGTGGTGAGCGTCGCGTCCGAGAGGTCGACGTCGCCGACGACGCGGGCCCCGGCGAGCCGCAGCCCCGCCACCTCCCCGGGCCTCGCGGGCTGTGCTCCGAGCATGAGGGCGATGATCACGCCGGCGCGTACGGTGCGCTCCCGCCCCCACCGTGCGCCCTTCGCGGGGTCGTCGCGCCGGTGGTCACCGGTACGCAGGTCGACCCAGGCGCCCGAGGGGTAGGCGTCCCACACCTGTCGTTCCGTCGGCGTCAGCCGCCAGAATGGCCGTGATCTCCGCACATCGGGACCTTAGCGCGAGATACGGGGCATTGGCGGGGCATGTCGCGTACATGATCGACTGGACGGGTCCGCCGTCAGTCCGGCTCGATGTGCATCGCCCGCTCCTCGGCGGAGAGGTCGCCGTCGTCCGGGCCGATCTCCTGGGCGTACTCCTCGGAGTCCACGTCCGGATGGGCGCCCTCGTCGGGGGCGACGAACCGGTACTCCTCCCGGGGAACGCGACCGCGCTCGGGCGCCTCCTGCCACACCCGCCGCGAGATGCCGTTCCTGTCCTCGGGATCGTCCTCGGCGATCTCGTGGCCGATGGGCAGGTTCTCCGTCCATTCCTCTATCTGGGTCAGCTGCTCGTCATCGCCCATGTCATCGGGTCCGCGCGTGGTTTCGGTCATACCTGATGCCATACCCCTATCTGGCAATATCTCGCTCAGAGGCGGACCTGAAATCGCCCGCCCTGCGCCGCATCCTCAAAAGGCCCGCCCGCCGCTACCTCTCGATGACCTCGTTCTTGCCGATCACGACCACGCCCTCCCTGGTCACGGCGAACCGCGAGCGGTCGTGTTCGAGGTCGAGCCCGATGCGGGCGCCGTCCGGGATGACCACGTTCTTGTCGATGATCGCCCGCCGGACGATCGCGCCCCTGCCGACCTTGACGCTTCCCATCAGGACCGAGTCCTCGACCTGGGAGTGGGAGTGCAGCACCACGCCGGGCGACAGGATGGACCGCGAGGCGACGCCGCCCGAGACGATCACGCCGGGCGAGACGAGCGAGTCGACGGCCCGTCCCACGCGGTCGCCGTCGTTGTGCACGAACTTGGCGGGCGGCAGCGGGTCGTGGCCGGTGTAGATCGGCCAGCGGTCGTTGTAGAGGTTGAACACCGGGTGCACCGACACCAGGTCCATGTGCGCGTCGTAGTAGGCGTCCAGGGTGCCGACGTCGCGCCAGTAGCCCCGGTCGCGCTCGGTGGAGCCGGGGACGGCGTTGTCGGCGAAGTCGTACACCTCGGCGCCACCCGACTTCACGAACATCGGGATGATGTTCCCGCCCAGGTCGTGCTTGCTGCTGGGGTCGAGGGCGTCCTCCCGCAGCGCGTCGATCATCGCCTGGGTCTTGAAGACGTAGTTCCCCATCGAGGCGTAGACCTGGTCGGGAGCGTCCGGCAGGCCGATGGCGTCGGTCGGCTTCTCGCGGAAGGCCACGATCCTGTGCCCGGCCGGGTCGGTCTCGATCACCCCGAACTGGTCGGCCAGCGAGAGGGGCTGGCGGATCGCCGCGACCGTGACGTCCGCGCCGGACTCGATGTGCTGCTGGACCATCTGCTGGGGGTCCATGCGGTAGATGTGGTCGGCGCCGAAGACGATGCAGTGCTCGGGCAGCTCGTCGTAGATGAGGTTGAGGTTCTGGAAGAGCGCGTCGGCCGACCCGGCGAACCAGCGCGGGCCGAGCCGCTGCTGCGCGGGCACCGGCGTGACGTAGTTGCCCAGCATGGTCGACATCCGCCAGGTGCGTGTGACGTGCCTGTCGAGGCTGTGGCTCTTGTACTGGGTCAGGACGACGATCTTGAGGTAGCCGCCGTTGGTCAGGTTCGACAACACGAAGTCGACCAGGCGGTAGATTCCTCCGAAGGGCACCGCCGGCTTGGCGCGGTCGGCTGTGAGCGGCATCAGCCGCTTTCCCTCGCCACCGGCCAGCACGATCGCGAGGATTTTGGGCGTCGTCATAGGAGGACGCTACCCGGCTTTACCCAGCTAAACCCGTCGAAACACCGCCAAACGCTAAGGTTTAACCATGCGTGTCGATCTACTGAGCCGTGAATACCCGCCAGAGGTGTACGGCGGGGCCGGGGTCCATGTCGAGTACCTCGCCAGGGAGCTGCGGAGCCTGGCCGATGTCCGGGTCCGCTGCTTCGGCGCGCGGCGCGACGAGGGCGGGGTGGACGCCTACCGCGTCCCCGGCGGCCTGGAGACCGCGAACCCGGCGCTCCAGGTGCTCGGCGTCGACCTGGAGATGGCGTCGGCGTGCGAGGGGGCCGACGTCGTGCACAGCCACACCTGGTACGCCAACTTCGCGGGCCACGTCGCCAAGATGCTCTACGGCACGCCGCACGTGGTCACCACCCACAGCCTGGAGCCGCTGCGCCCCTGGAAGGCCGAGCAGCTCGGCGGCGGCTACACCCTGTCCTCCTGGGCCGAGCGCACCGCCCTGCTCGGCGCCGACGCGGTCATCGCGGTGTCGGAGGGCATGCGGCGCGACGTGCTCGCCTGTTATCCGGAGATCGCGCCCGGCCGCGTGACGGTGATCCACAACGGCATCGACACGGGCGAGTACGCCCCGGACCCCGGCACCGGGGTCCTGCTCGCGCACGGCATCGACCCCGCCAGGCCGTATGTCGTCTTCGTCGGGCGCATCACCCGGCAGAAGGGGCTGGTACACCTGCTCCGCGCGGCGCGGTCCTTCGCCCCCGACGCCCAGCTCGTGCTCTGCGCGGGCGCGCCCGACACCCCCGAGATCGCCGCCGAGGTCGCGGGGCTGGTAGAGGAACTGCGCGAGAGCAGGGCCGGGGTGGTCTGGATCTCCGAGATGCTGCCGAGGGCCGAGGTCATCCAGATCCTCACCCACGCCACCGTGTTCGTGTGCCCGTCGGTGTACGAGCCGATGGGCATCGTGAACCTCGAGGCCATGGCCTGCGAGACCGCCGTCGTGGCCACCGCGACCGGTGGCATCCCCGAGGTCGTCGCCGACGGCTCGACCGGCCTGCTCGTGCCGATCGACCAGGGGGCCGACGGCGAGCCGCGCGATCCGGAGGCCTTCGCCGGCGCCATCGCCCAGCGGGTCAACGCCGTGCTGTCCGACCCCGAACTGGCCGCCTCGATGGGCAAGGCGGGCCGTCAGCGGGCCGTCGAGCACTTCTCCTGGCCGGCCATCGCCGCCCGCACCCAGGCGCTCTACGACGGCCTCCGAACAAATGCCGCGCGGGGTGCGTCTAACACGGTATGAAGCCATCCAACGACGCCAGACGGCTCGCCCTCGTGTCGGCCGTGGTGGCGGGTGTGGTGACCGTGTCGGCCGCCTGCGGTTCCACCGCCCCCTCCGCGCCCTCCGTGTCCTCAGCGTCCCCCGGGCAGGAGGTCACGACGGCGGCCCGTACGGCCGCGTCCGCGACAGGGGTGGTGACCACGGGCTCCACCGGCACCGGCTCCACGGTCGCCTCGCGGGGAGTGCGGGCGGCCGGTTCCTCCACCGGTTCCTCCACGGGCTCGGCCGCCGCCGCGAGGTGCCACACCGGGTCGCTGGCGGCACGCGTCGGCGCGGTGAGCCCCGGCGCCGGCCAGCGGTACGCGCCCCTGGTGCTCACCAACAAGTCCGCCAAGACCTGCTGGGTGTACGGCTACGTCGGCCTGATCATGATCGACGGCAGGGGCGACGTGCTGCGCACCAGGACGCGCAGAGACGGGACCCAGCCGCGCCGGATCACCCTCCGGCCGGGAGCCGGGGCCTACGCCAAGATGCACTGGACCGTGGTTCCCACCGGGCGCGAGACCAGGTGCCCGGAGTCCGCGCGGCTCATCATCCTGCCGCCCGACGAGGTCGACGCCCACCTGGAGATCCCCTTCAAGGCGGCCCCCTGTGACGACGGCCGCATCGACGTCTCCCCGATGGCGGCCGGTACCCACCTCTGACCGCCTCGGACAGGGCGGCCGGTCCACCTCTGACCGCCTCCGGCAGGGCGGCCGGTACCACTTCTGACCGCCTCCGGCAGGGCCGGCGGGCGCGGAGCCAGCGGTGATCATGAACACCGCCCTGGGTAAACTGTCGGCGTGCTTGCGATCGACCGGGTCAGGATGGCGTTCACCGACCGCCACGGCGGGGTGAGCGCCGGGCCGTACGGCACGCGCAACCTTGGCGGGTCGGTCGGCGACGATCCCGCGGCCGTCGCCGAGAACCGCGCGCGCACCGCGAAGGGCTTCGGGCTCGACCCCGGCGAGGTCGTGTTCATGCGGCAGGTCCACGGCCGCGACGTGAGCTACGCCGCCGGGCCTTTCGGGGCCGACCCGCCCTCGCTGGACGGCGTGTTCACCGACCGGCCGGGCCTCGGGCTCGCCGTGCTCGCCGCCGACTGCGCGCCCGTCCTGCTCGCCGACCCCGTCACGGGCGTGGTCGGCGGCGCCCACTCCGGCCGGGTCGGCACGGTGGCAGGCGTGGTGACCGCCCTGGTCGAGGCGATGCGCTCGCACGGCGCCGGCGACCTGGTCGCGCTGGTCGGCCCGCTGGCGTGCGGCGAGTGCTACGAGGTGCCGGAGGAGCTGCGCCGGGAGGTGGCCGAGGTGCTGCCGGAGGCCTGGTCGGTCAGCCGCGAGGGCACTCCGGCGCTCGACCTGCGGGCGGGCATCGCCGCCCAGCTCGCCCGGGCCGGGGTGACCGACGTCCGGCACGACGGCCGCTGCACGATCGAGACGGCCGGCCTCTACTCCCATCGCAGGGAGCGGCTGACCGGCCGGTTCGCGGGTTACGTCTGGCTCGACGCCGAAGGCTGAGCGGCCCCGCGCCGGCTCCGGTTCCGGTTCCCGGCCGGCGTGACCAGGGCGAGCCCGGTCACGATCGCGGCGCTTCCCAGCATCGGCGTCACGCCCGTGGCGAAGCCGGTGATCGTCAGCGTGAGCAGTCCCGCGCCGGCCAGCGCCGCCGACGAAAGGGCCCGCGCCCAGCCCGGCGCCCAGCCCGGCGCCCAGCCCGGCGCCCAGCCCGGCGCCCTGTCCGGCGTCCGGCCGGTGGCCCCGTCCGGCCTCCCGCCGAGCGTCCGGCCGGTGGTTCCGTACGAAGTGGCGGGCGGCTCCTCGAACCGGGCGAAGAGCCGGATCAGCGGCCGTACGACGAGCACGAGCGCGGTCAGCCAGATCGGCCACCCGGCCAGCCAGGCGGCGCCGCCGGGTGCGGGGGTCGCGATGCCCAGCCCCACGACCGCCACGCCCGCGACCACGAACAGCGCGCTCATGTGCCACAGGTAGACGGTCATCATGCGCGGCCCGGCCCAGGTCACGATCCGCCCGACGGCGGGCCTCGCCGCCAGCCGCAGGATGGCCGGGCGCAGGATCATCGCCAGCCCGATCTGCCCGAACGCCACGGCCAGCAGCGCGGCGGTCGGCGGGGCCATGTTCGACATCGCGGCGCCCGGCATCCCGATCATGCTGCCCGGATACGGCCCGAAGGCCACCAGGGCGACGGCGGCGGCGAAACCGCCGGCCGCCATCAGCCGGTACCCGCGGAGCCGCCCGCTCGCGTAGAGGAAGCCGAGCTGGTGCACCGCGAGCCAGACCAGCCCGACATTGAGGAACCCCGCAGCCTCCAGCCCGTTGAACCGCACCACGTCGACCACCACGGCCCCCGCGGCCAGCGCGGCGGGGACGCGCCAGCCGTACCGCTCGCCGAGGCGGAGCAGCACAGGGGTGAGCGCCACCGCGAGCAGGTAGATGGCGAGGAACCACAGCAGCTGCCCGGCCAGGCGGGCGGCCGTCTGCACCGGCTGCTCGGGCAGGCCGAGCGCGAGCAGCAGGTGGGGCAGGGGGATCCACACCACGGCGAGGGGGAACACCGGCCAGGCCAGGCGGCGCACGCGGCCAGCGAGCCAGAGCGGCTCGCCGCCCCCGCGTGCCAGGTGCGACCGGTGGCTGATCGCGTTGGCGGCCCCGCCCGCGAAGAAGACCAGGGGCATCACCTGGGTGATCCACGTGATGGCGAACGCTCCGGGAGTGGTGAACGCGTTGCCCGTGGTGATTCGGCCCTGAGCGTAGGACAGGACCGGGATGCTCCAGTGCTCCAGAACCACGACCGCGATGCCGAAAAGCCGGAGCAGGTCGATGAAAAGGTCGCGGCCCGGCCCCCTGTGGCGTGCGGGGGCGGAGGCGGGGCGGGTCACGCCTCCGCCGGTCACCTCGGCCTCGGGAGCGGTGATCGGGGGTCTTTCGAGCAGTGCCGGCACGGCGCACCTCGTATCGTCTGGGGGAGCCCTAGCGGGAAATCAGGGGAAATCCGATGGCTTGAGGCTCTCGCCGGCGACCCTGCCGGCGCAGTGACGGATACGGGTGTCTTCAGGGGAGATCACATGACTGTTTCAGGTAGGGCTGGCCCTACCCCGGTGAGACCGGCACACGGGGTCGAACGGGCCCCGGTCGCGCTCGTAACTTGGTCGCCATGAGATCCCTCCTCAAGCACCTTGGCGCCGACACCCGGTACACCCTGCTGGGGCTGCCCCTCGCCATCCTGAGCTTCAGCCTGCTGGTCCCCGGATTCGCCGCCGGGCTCGGCACCGTGGTGGTCTGGATCGGGCTCCCCATCCTGGCCGTGACCATGCTGGTGGCACGGGGTTTCGCCGACGTCGAGCGGCGCTGGCTCCCCGAGATCCTCGGCCGCCCGGTGGCCCGCCCGCGTTACAAGAAGCCCCCGGAGAACGCCGGATGGGCGCGCAGGCTGATCCAGCCGCTCGCGAACGGCCAGTCGTGGCTCGACCTGCTGCACGGCGTCGTGGTCTTCCCGATCGCGATCGTGACGTTCGTGGTGACCGTGACCTGGTGGGCGGTGACCGTGGCGGGCCTGCTGTACCCCCTCTACGGCTGGATCATCTCCAACATCCCCGGCAACACCCAGCTCCCCGAGCTGCTCGGATTCGGCCGCGGCTATCTCACCGACAGCGCGTTCTACCTGGTCATCGGAGCGGTGTTCGCCATCACCCTTCCGGGGATCGTCCGTGGCGCCGCGCTGCTCCAGGCGGGGCTCGGCAGGGCGCTGCTCACCGGGGTGGCCGAGCTGCACGAGCGCATCGACGACCTCACCGAGGGACGGGCCGCCGCGGTGTCGGCCGAGGCCAGCGCGCTGCGCAGGCTGGAGCGCGACATCCACGACGGGCCGCAGCAGCGCCTGGTGTACCTGGCGATGGAGCTCTCCCGGGCCCAGCGCCAGCTCCAGAAGGACCCGCAGGGGGCGCACGCGACGCTCTCGGAGGCGATCACGGCGACCCGCGAGACGCTCGACGAGCTTCGGGCGCTGTCCCGGGGCATCGCGCCGCCGATCCTGAGCGACCGCGGCCTCGCCCCCGCGCTCGCCGCGCTGGCCGGCCGCTGCATCATCCCGGTCGAGCTGGACGTGCAGACCGCCGAGCGGTACACCGCCGTGGTCGAGAACTCCATCTACTACGTGGCGGCCGAGACGCTGACCAACATCTCCAAGCACAGCAGGGCCGAGCTGTGCACGCTGTCGCTCAGCCGGGTGGGTGACACGCTGCTGCTCACGATCGGCGATGATGGGGTCGGCGGCGCACACGTCGCCAAGGGCCATGGACTGGCCGGTCTGGCCGACCGGCTGCGCGCGGTGGACGGCGAGCTGATCGTCCAGTCACCGGCGGGCGGGCCGACTTTGATCATTGCGGAGGTTCCGTGCGGGTAGTCGTGGCCGATGACGCCGTTCTCATCCGATCCGGCCTGGTGAGGCTGCTGGAGGAGTTCGGCTGCGAGGTGGTGGCCGCGGTGGGCGACGGCGACGCCCTGGTGAGGTCCGTCGCCGCCCACCGTCCCGACATCTCGGTCGTGGACGTCCGCATGCCGCCCAGCTTCACCGACGAGGGCCTGCGCGCCGCCGTCGAGGCCCGGCGCCAGGTGCCCGGCTCCCCGGTGATGATCCTTTCGCAGTACGTCGAGGTCTCCTACGCCGACGACCTGCTCGCCGACGCCCGGGGCGCGGTCGGTTACCTGCTGAAGGACCGGGTCGCCGACGTGGAGGAGTTCCTCGACGGGCTCCGCCGGGTGGCCTCGGGAGGCACCGTCTTCGACCCGCAGGTGGTGGCACAGCTGATGGTCCGGCGTCGCAGAGACGATCCCCTGGCGTCCCTGACCCCGAGGGAGCGCGAGGTGCTCGGGCTGATGGCCGAGGGGAAGTCCAACCCCGCCGTCGGCCGCCAGCTCGTCATCACCGACGGCGCGGTGGAGAAGCACGTCAGGAGCATCTTCAACAAGCTCGGCCTGTACGCCGACGACGGCGACCAGCACCGCAGGGTGCTCGCCGTCCTCGCCTATCTGAGGTCCTGACCCCTCGGGTCAGCCCGGGACGATCACGGTGATCGACGAGAACATGTGGCGGAAGCCGAGGCGTTCGTACACGCGCCGCGCAGGGTTGCCGTCGCTCACGGCGAGGCCGAGCGCGGGCAGGCCGTGCAGGGTGGCGAGGGCGAGGGCGCGGCGGAGCATCACGGCGCCGAGCCCGGCGAACCTCGGGCCGGGGGAGCGGAAGACGTCGAAGACCCACGGGCCGCCGGAGGGCGGATGGCCGCCGAGCACGCCGACCAGCACACCGGCCGCCACCTGGCCGTTCCGCAGGAGCAGGCCGCCGCAGGGGAGCAGCGGGCCGTAGGACTCACCGGCGAGCAATGGGGCGAGATCGCGCGCGAGGGCGGTGGCGTCGTCGCCCGCGTTGTGGTCGGGATGGCCGGGCGGGTAGGCGCTCCGCCAGGCGGGGAAGACCTCCTCGGCCGGGACGGCGTCGCAGGAGACCACGCCGTAGCCGGTCTCCGCCCATTCCGGCGGGGCGGGGTCGGCGCGGAGGTCGCGGGAGTAGGCGTGGGCGTGCCGGAGGCGCCGGCCGCCGGCGGACAGCAGACGCCTGCCGAGATCCTCGTCGCCCGAGACCACCCAGCCCGGCATCTCGCGGAGGATGACCTCCACCGCACCCGGCCCGAGCACCTGCGCGAGGTCGGCGTACGGGCGCCCGGCGCGGGTGCCCTCGACGTAGCTGAGCACAGGACGGCCCGCGGAATCGGTGACCGTACGGCGGCTGAGAGTCTCCACGTCGTCAAACGTTAGAGCGGATCCCCGAGGCCAGGCCACTTCTTTTCGGGTGATTTGTCGCCAAATATGATCATTTGTCTGGTTTGTCCGGGAGTATTTGCCGCAAATAGTGGAAAATTCAAGCGCGCCGAATTTCTGTAACGTTCTGGTACCAGCGAGACTGCAGAGGCGCTAGTGTGATCGCGCGCGCAAATGTCCCGATAGATCCCGGTAGGCACCCAGCGGCACGTTGCCCGGTTTATGCCGGCACTGCGTTATCTGGCGGAGGACGGGATGAATCAAACGCGACATCGACGAGCTCCGCAACGGTCTCGATCACGGGCCCCGATCGTGGTCGGACTGTTCACGTCCACGTCGCTCCTGGCGGGGACCGCTCTCCTCGGAGCATCGGTCCTCGTCGAAGTACAGCAGTTTCTGATCTTCTACGCGGGGGTGTTCACTCTCCTTGGACTGACTGGGACGGTGGTCGTCGGACTGGCCGCCACCGATCGCTTGATCCTCGCGGTACGGCACCGCGTGTTCATGCAGGGCCTGCACAGGGCGTTCGCCGTCGTGGCGGTCGGCTCCCTGATCACGCACGTGATCCTGCAGATAATGAGGGGGCGCGTGGCCCCCGCCTCCGCGTTCCTGCCGTTCGGCGGAGCCGGTTTCGCGATCGGCCTCGGCACCGTCGCCTCCGACCTGATGATCCTGGTGGCGGCCACGGGCGCCTTCCGCGGACGGTTCGTGGGCATCAAGTGGCCCTGGCTGTGGCGGGTGCTCCATGTCATGGCCTACGTCTCCTGGCCCGTCGCCATCGTGCACGGGCTCACGGCGGGACGGTCCGCGGCCGACTGGGTCACCATGTGCTACGTCGGCTCCCTCGCCGCGGTGGCGCTCGCCCTGCTCGTGCGGCTGGTGGTGACCGTCGGTCCCAAGGACGGCCCCGTCGCCGCCCGCCCGGCCAACATCGGCCGCAAGGCGGAGCAGATCCGCGTGGACGACGTGTTCGACGAGGAGTTCTGGGTGACGTTGAGAAAGGAGGTACGGCGATGACCACGTACGGAGTGCAGGACGTGTTCAGGATCGGGCCGGGCCGCCTGACCGCCGGCCTCGACAGCTCGCCGAGGCTCGACTACGACACCCACCGGCGGGTGCACGGCCACATGCCCCGCCTGCCGATCGACGACCTGATCGCGCTGGCCGAGCTCGGTGACCTGCGCGGCCGCGGCGGCGCGGGCTTCCCGTTCGCCCGCAAGCTCAGGGCCGTGATCGACTCGGCGGGACGCAGGGGAGCGCCCATCACGGTGGTGGTCAACGCCACCGAGGGCGAGCCCGCGGCGCACAAGGACAAGGTGCTGCTCACCCGGGCCCCGCACCTGATCCTGGACGGCGCCGACCTGGTGGCCAGGGCGCTGTCCGCCGTGGAGATCGTCGTGGGCGTGGCCCACGGCGGCCCCGGGGAGCGCTCGCTGCTCAACGCCATACACGAGCGGGGCATGACGGACACCGTACGGGTGGTCCGCATGCCCGACCGCTTCATCTCCGGCGAGGGCGGGGCGCTGGTGCGCGGCATCAACGGCGAGCGGCCCATCCCGCCCGGCCGCAAGGTCCGCTCCAGCGACAGCGGCGTGGGCGGCATGCCGACCATGCTGTCCAACGCCGAGACCTACGCCCAGCTCGCGCTGATGGCGATGCTGGGCGTCGACATGTACTCCTCGGTGGGCCTGCCCTCCGAGCCGGGAACGGTGCTGCTCAGCGTCACCGGCTCGGCGCGCCGCCCGGCGGTCGTGGAGACCCCCACCGGCGTCCGGCTCCGCGAGGTGCTCGACCTGTGCGACGCCACGGTGGGCCAAGGGGTGCTGCTCGGCGGCTACCACGGCAAGTGGATGTCGCCCGAGGCGGTGGAGCGGGCCGAGGTGTCCCGCGCCGGGTTCGAGGCCCTGGGCGGAGCGCTCGGCGCCGGCATCGTGGTGCCGCTCGGCTGGGACTCCTGCCCGCTCGGCGAGACCGCCAGGGTCGCCAGGTACATGGCCGGTCAGAGCGCCGGCCAGTGCGGGCCGTGCTACATGGGGCTGCCCGACCTGGCGCAGGCGTTCGGCGCGCTGGCCGACGGCACCGGGCACATCGAGGCGGTGCAGCGCGCCGCCGCGACGATGAAGGGCCGGGGCGCCTGCGGCCACCCCGACGGCACCGCGCGCTTCGTGCTGTCCGCCATCGACGTCTTCGCCGAGGACATCATGACGCACGCGGCGTACGGCACCTGCGGCGCCCCGGTGCGCGGCGTGCTGCCGCTGCCGGCCGAGCCCTCGTTTCGCGCTGCTGAGGCGCAGCTGATCCTCGACTGGTCACGCTGCGAGGGACACGGGCTGTGCTCGGAGGTCATCCCCGAGCTGATCAGGCTCGACCAGCACGGCTACCCGGTGGTCAGCACCGCTTCCGTACCGGGCCGGCTGGAAGGCGACGCGCGCAGGGCGATCGAGATGTGCCCCGCGCTCGCGCTCCGGCTGACCCCTGCCCCCACAGAGAGCAGGCGATAGGACACGACGGTCAGGCGACGGGGATCGCCAGCAGGCGGACCCCGTCCTCCCTGCGCACCTCGAAATGGTCGATCTCGGTCTTGGCGAGGGCCGTGCCGCCCGTCAGGCGCAACGGGTCGGGATGCCCCGCCACGCCGTACCCCTCCCCGGGAGGGATGCGCCAGCCGGACACGACGTCGGTGTCCCCGGACCGGGAAACGGCCACCAGGCTGCAGCGCTCGGGCCCGCGCACCCCGGCGAGCTGGAATGCCACCTCGGTGCCCCAGACCTTGGCGACCAGGCCGACCGAGCCGCTGACCCCCGTGTCGGGGCTGGTGCCCTCGCTGATGTCGGCCTTGGCCGAGCCGCTGGGCGCCGCGACGACCTTCGCGGGATCTCCGCGCGGCCACAGCTGAGCCGTGGCGGTGCCGGTGACCCCGACCACCAGGGCGGCGGCGACGCCCAGCCACATGACCCGGCGGCGCCGGACCCGCGCCTCGGCGAGCTCGTCCTGCCGCCCGTCGTCACGGGCCGCGGCCCTGCGATGGCCGCGGGAGGGGGCCCGCCTGCGCGGATGAGGCGACCACAGGTCTCTCACCACGCCGGTGGGGGAGCCGTTCACGGCCCCGTTCGTCCCGTACCCCGTGCCGTTGACTGTGCCGCCGGGTTGGCCGCCAAGTGGGCCGTTGAGTGCGCCGCCGGGTGCGCCGTTGAGTGCGGCGCCGTTCACCGTGCCCGGGACCGTGCCGCCCGCCATGCCCTTCATGCCGCGTTTGAGGACGTCCAGCGCGTCGGGCAGCTCGTACATGTCGCGCAGCTCGTCCTGGCAGCTCGCGCAGTCGAGCAGGTGGCGGTCGAAGGCCTCGGAGTCCTCCTTGTTGAGTGCTCCGAGGATGTAGGCCGCCACCTCCACGTGAGGGGGTGAATCCATGAGACCGGTCACCCCCTCTCCTTCATCGTCTTCTGGAGGGCGCGAAGCGCGTAGTACACCCGGGACTTGACCGTCCCTGGCGGAACTCCCAGCACCTCTGCCGCCTCATTGATCGTACGGTCGTGGAGGTAGGTCTGCACGAGCGCTTCCCGGTGTTCTTCCGAGAGGCTGTACAGGGCCTCCGATACCACCATCGCCGACAGCATCGGCTCGGAGCCGTCGGGAATGGCGACGCTGTCAAGCCTGTCAGGTTCGACCTCCTGCGGACGCACCGAGCGCTGACGGTGCGCGTCGATGACGATCCTGCGGGCGACGGTCATCAGCCACGCCCACAGGAGGCCGGGCTCCCTGTTGAGCTTCCCTGCGTTCCGCCACGCGCGGAAGACCGTCTCCTGTACGACATCCTCTGCCCATTGCTGGTCGCCTCCAGTCAGTCTGCGCACATTGCGGAGGAGGGGACCGCCGAACTCGCGGTAGAGCGTTGTGACCAGCTGCTCTTCCGAGTCGTCGTGAGCTTCCTCCGGTAGGGACCGGACGCTGCGATGACGCTGCACAGGCACATGGTGGCAGCGCATCACGCGTCACGTGAGCAAATTAGGCAACTTCCGTAAGATTCGAAAATCTCGCCACATTGGTTGAACCGTCGGCGATTTCCCCCCGTACCTCCTCCTGAACAGGCGCGCCCAAGGGATCAGGGACACGAAAGGGAGAGAGCATTCGGTGAACCGGCTTCAACTCAGGTCCATGCGGCTCGTCGAGGTTCTCGCGGCGCTGACCTTCCTGGTCATCGCCACGGTGGCGGTCTTCATGATCGCGCCGAACGGCATCACCTCGGCGAGCGGAGCCTCCCCCTCCGACTGGACCGACACCGCGTCGGGCCCGCTCGGGCCGGCGGACCGGGACTTCCTGGTCAGAGTGCGGCAGGCGGGGCTCTGGGAGATCCCGACCGGGCAGCAGGCGCAGCAGCGGGCCGGGAGCACGCGGGTCAAGGAGGTCGGTCAGATGCTGGTGGCCGACCACACCAAACTGGACGAGCAGGTGCGGGCGCTCGCCGCCAAGCTGAACGTCGAGCTGCCGAGCACTCCCAACGCGGACCAGCAGGGGTGGATGGCCGAGCTGTCCACCAAGACCGGCCAGGACTACGACAAGACCTTCGCCGACCGCCTGCGCGCGGCGCACGGCAAGGTGTTCTCGGCGGTGGCCCTGGTGCGCGCTGGCACGAAGAACTCCGAGATCCGCGCTTTCGCGCAGGTCGCGGTCGACGTGGTCATGAAGCACATGACCCTCCTCGAAAGCACGGGCAAGGTCGACTTCGCGGCGCTGCCCACGCCCCCGCCTCCCTCCCCTAACCCCTCCAAATAGGGGACGAAGGCGTCAAAGAGCCATCTGCTTCACCAGGCACCGCGTTCGACCGCGACCGGCGCCGCCACCCCCAGGGCCGGCGGCCGATCGGCGGGGGATCCACCTCCCTCTCACCGATCGGCCGCCTCGGGGTTTCCGCCTCACCCCGGTCCGTAGACGTCCCAGAGCTGCCCGACGAAGAACCTCCCGAACCGGACCAGCGCGGCGACGCCGTGCGGGCCCTCCGTGTCGAAGCTCTTCAGGGTCGCGGCGAGGTCCATGGGCTGGATGTGCAGCGTCCCCGCGCCGGCCACCGTCGCCCCTTCGTCCTCGCCCTCTGGCACGTGACCCCGCAGCAACCGCGTGTACAGGGTCGATGTGTCGAGCCACAGCCGCGTGGCGGGCCCGTGGTGTACGTCCTTCCAGCCGGCCAGGGTGTGCGGCATCCCCTGGTCGTCGGTGAACCACAGCCGGTAACGCATCTCGCGCCGGTCGGGGGTGTCGCCCGGCGCGAAAAGGTTGAACCAGCCGCGTTCGACCGGCCGCCGGCCTCCGCTGAAGGCGGCGTCGATCCATCCCTCGGCCCGGGCGGGGTGCTCGGGCTCGGACAGGAAGCGGTCCACGTCGTCGACGCTGATGGTGAGCCGGAACGAGAACCGGTCACCGTCGGATCGCCCGGCAATGTCACCGGAACGGGGGTCGGTCACTCCGAGGGCGACGAATCCGCCCATCTTCTCGGTGAACGACAGCGAAGTACGTTCGGCGGGCTCGCCCGCCATGAGGCTCAGCGCCTCCTCGGACGGGGCGGTGTCCACCACTGGGCCTGCCCGTCCGGTTCCCACGGTCATTGGGGCTTGTCCTTCTTTCCTGTGCTGTGTTCCCACCGGCGGCTTCTCCAGCAGCCGGGTGCACATGCGGTCGGCGAGCGCCGCGATGGTCAGCGACGGGTTGGCACCCACCGGTCCCGGCAGGGCGGCGCCGTCGGCGATGTACAGCCCGGGATGGTCGAACACCTCGCCGTAGGCGTCGCAGACGCCCTCGCCGGGGTGGCGTCCCATCGGCACGCCGCCGAGCGGGTGAACCGTGATGACGCGCTTGCCGAGCCAGGCGGGCAGGCCGGACTGCTCGGCTCCGAGCACGTCCGAGATGCGCCGCATGGTCGCGCGCAGGCGTTCGTAGTGCTGGTCGCTCGCCTTCGAGCTCCACCTGATGTCGAGCTTGCCGTCGCGCAGCCGCAGCTCCCCGTCGGGGACGTCCCTGCCCATGCCGAGCAGCGGAAGAGAGCTGCCCGAGAGCTCGCCGTCACCGACCAGGTCCGCGATCTCCGCGGACAGGTTGGTGTCGTGCGTGACGAAGGCGCGCAGGCGGTCGGCGATGAACCGGGCGGCGCGCCGGATCTCGTGCCGCACGTCGCTGCCCTCGACCAGCCAGTCGATGAAGGCGGGGTAGCCGCCGTCCTCGATGTAGGCGCCCCGGCCGGTGTCGCGCGTGCCGTCGGCGTCGTCGGCCAGCCGGATCGCGCTCGTGATGACCGGGCCCCGGCTGGCGTTGATCGCACGGGTGCGGCTGCGGTCCTTGGCCCGCAGCAGGAACGTGAGCAGGTCGCCGTTGCCGGAGAACCGGCTGCCGAGCGTGCGGCTCAGCCCGGGGAACTGCGCACGGCTCCGCAGCAGGAGGTACGTCGTGCCGTACGTGCCCGCCGCGAGCACCAGTCGGTCGCAGCTGATGACGCGCGGGTCGCTGTCGGGGTGGTACCGGCGGTAGCTCACCTCGTAGCCGCCGCCCGCGCGCGGCCGGATCGCCCGCACCTCGTGGAGCGTGCGCAGGTCGGCGCCGTGGTGGCGGGCCGCGGAGAGATAGGTGTGGTCGAGGCTGTTCTTCGCCCCGTCGTTGCAGCCGATGTCGCACTCGCCGCACAGCCGGCAGGTGCGGCGCGGCACGCCGTGCAGGTTGCCGTACCCGGGGTCGGCGATGGGAAGCCCGAGCCCCGGCTCGGCGCCCCGGATCGGGGCGAAGCTGATGGCCAGCGGCGGGAGCCGCCAGTCGAGCCCGAGCTCGGCGGCCGCGTCCTGCATGGCCCTGGTCTTCGGCGTGTCGGAGTAGACGGGGTGGTCGAGGGGGTACGGCGTGGCGCCGATCATCTGCTCGACCGCGTCGTAGTGGGGGTCGAGGTCGTCCCGCGCCACCGGCCACGACTCGTAGCCGCCCGTCGTCAGCGGCTCCTCGTGCACGAACCAGCGCTCGTCCTTGCGCATCATCACGTTCGCGTAGATCAGCGAGCCGCCGCCCAGGCCGCTGGAGACCACCGAGTCGCAGCCGCCGAAGCTCCACACGTCGTACATGCCGTAGTGGCCCTCTTTGGGATCCCAGAAGGCCTTGCCCATCTCGGCGGGGCTGCGCGGGAACATGCCCGGCGCGTAGGCGCGGCCCCGCTCCATCACCACCACCGACAGCCCCGCCGCGGCCAGGCGGTACGCGGCGACCGAGCCGCCGAAGCCCGAACCCACGACCAGCACGTCCACGTGCTCTTTCTCGCGGGCGCCCCCAGGCGCCTTCTTCCCGGTGCTCATGAGGTCGCTCAGCCCGCGTTGCGCTTGAGAAAGTCGAGGATGCGCGGGAACACGTCCACGTGCGCGTTCTTGCCGATGAGCGGGTCGATGTGCCCGTACCCGGGCAGCACCTGCAGCTCGTGGCGGCCCGGGGCGCGCTCCGACAGCACCCGGTGGCAGACGACGTTGGAGTCGGTGAAGACGTCGTTGTGGTCGCCGGTCATGAACAGCACGGGCGTCTCGACCGCGCCGGCGCGCTCCAGGTAGTCGTCCGGCAGACCGGCCAGAGCCGGGTTGCCGGGATCGCACTTCACCGCGTGGCCGGCACGCACCATCTTGTTGATGTGCCGGTAGTAGTTGACGTCGGACGCGCCGTTCAGGTCGGCGAGCCGCTCGTGGACGTGCGTGCGCGGCGCGAGGTTGCCGTGACGGTACATCGCCGGCCGGCCGCTGCCCCACATGAAGCTCTGCATGTGGCAGGCGGGCTCCCGGCACTCCGGGTGGAAGAACGAGATGGCGCGGGCGAGCAGCCGGCGCCGGGTCAGGGGCGGAGCGTCGTGGAACCGGGGGTCGAGGTAGGACAGGCCGAGCGCGTACTCCAGGAGGAGCGGGCCGAGTGCCAGCTTGACCCGGGCCCAGGCGGGCACCCGCGGAGTCAGCCCGACACTGTTGGCCACCATGCTGGTGACGCCCTCGACCGCTCCTCCGAACAGGCTCATCTGGAACGACACCGACCCCAGGCAGTGCGCTATGACGTGGATCCGCCGTGCCCCAACGTGACGGCGGAGCTCCCTCATGGCTGCCGGGTGGTCGTAGGCGGCGATGTCGTCCAGGGTCTGCCGCCGGGTCTCCATGTTGTACGGGAACCGGTTGCTCATCCGGAAGTCGAGCGTCCAGACGTCGCCGAAGCCGTTGTCCAGCAGGAAGCTCACCAGGTTGCGGTGCTCCGGCATGATGAACATGTCGCTGGACGACGTCAGCCCGTGGACCAGCAGCACGACGTCGTCGGACTCCTCGGCGAGGAACCTCGTCAGCGTCAGGCCCAGCTCGTCCTCGGTCGAGAAAGGATGCACCGACACCTCGGCGCCCGTCACGCCCTCAAGCGTGTACCGCGGTATGCGGTGCTCCATCTGACCGTCCTCCTCGTGACCCGGTCCAACAATGCCAATCGCCGGGCACGTACGGCATCGTGGAAACCCCGTACATAACTCCGGGGAACCCCGTACCTGGAGCAGGGGATTCCGTATATGAGACTCCGATTCAGGGGTTTCGGTTCAGCTTGGTGGCGACTCCGACCCGCGAGCCGACGCCGAGCTTGGCGAAGACGTGCGACAGATGGGTCTCCACGGTGCGGACGCTCAGGAACAGCTGCTCGGCGATGAGCTGGTTGGTGAGCCCCTCGGCGACCAGCGTGGCGATCTCCAGCTCCCGGGGCGACAGCCCGTACGGCGCGGCGCCCGGCCCGCCCTGCGTGGGGGATGCCGCCGCCGACACCCGCACGCCGAGGCGGCGGAGCTCGCGTGTCGCCTGCGCCTCCAGCCCGCGCGCGCCGCAGGCGTGGAAGGCCTCGGTGGCCTCGCGCAGCCGCTCGCGGGCCGGGCGGCGCTCACCGGCCTCTCCGTGGGCCAGGCCCGCCACCAGCAGCGCCCGGCCGGCGTCGACGCGCCGCTCCCCGGCGGACAGCAGGACGGCGGCCTCCCCGGCGAGGAGCGCGGCGGCGGCCGGGTCGGAAGCGCGGAGGGCGTGGGCGCGGGCGAGCGGGATCAGGCCGGAGAAGACCGGCAGGTGGGGATGCGACAGTGAGGCGGCGCGCTCGGCCCAGCCGGCGGCCTCGTCGCTCCGGCCACGGGCGGCCTCGGCGTGGGCGAGCAGCTCGCAGCAGGCGATCAGCGTGCCCCGGTCCAGACGGGGCTGCTCGAACCCGGCGCAGGCGTCCAGGACCGCCTCGATGCCCTCCTCCAGCCGCCCGGCGGCGACCAGGGCCACTCCCAGTGCCTGCCGCGCCATGTCGCCCCACGCCTCGCCGCCGCCGACGCCCGCCTGGACGGCCTCCTCGCCGGCGCGCAGGCCGGCGTCGTGGTCGCCGGTCCAGACGGACCCCATGCAGAGCTGGGTGAGGGCGAACACCAGCTGCTGCCCGGACTCCAGCAGCCGGGCCCCCTCGACCGACTCCTCGACGGTGGCCAGCGCCTCGGGGAGCCGGCCGAGCACGGTGAGGGTGCGGGCCTTGCCGGCGAGCAGGTTGGTCAGGATGTAGGTCTGCCCGGTGGAGCGGGCGACGGCGGCGGCGCGCTCGAAGTGCCGCAGCGCTACTGAGTAGCGGCCCATGTTGGTCTCGGCCCAGCACAGCCAGGCGACCGCGTCCAGCCACTCGGCCAGGTGCTCGTCCAGGGCCGTGGTGATGAGCCGGTCGGCGGCGTCCGCGCTGCGCAGCGCCTCCTCCATCCTCCCGGCGGCGTAGGCGGGCATCGGCCGCAGGGCGGCCACCGCCATGGCGAGGTCGGGCTCCCAGTCGTCGCCGGAGTCCGGCATCAGGTCGAGCACGGCCTGGGCCGCGCGGAAGTCGACCCGCATCATGCTCTCGGCGACCAGCCTCATCCGCAGGGGTATGGCGGCGGCGGCGCGGGGGTCGGGCATCCTGCGCAGCTCGTCCAGCAGCAGGGCACGGGCCTCGTGTGGGCGGTCGAGCTGTCGTTCCATCAGGGCACAGATGCGCGCGGCCCTGGCGCGGCGCGTGTGGTCGTCCTCGGGCAGCAGGCGCAGCAGCTCGCGGGCGGTGTCGCGGCCCTCGGCGAGCCGGCCGCTGACGCCCTGGGCCCGGCTGAGCTCCAGGAGCAGCTCCATCCGCTCCTCCAGCGTGCCCGGCTCCTCGGGCATGAGGTCGAGGGCCTTGCGCAGCCAGTGTGCGCAGGTGACCGGCGCCTGCGCGGCGACCGCGCGGGCCGCCTCCACCAGGGTGGCCACGGCCCGCTGGTCGCCGAAGGAGCCGGACTGCTCGAAGTGGTGGGCCTGGACGGTGGCGGGCGCGCCGAGGGAGGCCAGGTGGGCGGCCAGCCGGGCGTGGGCGGCGAGCTGCCAGCCCGCCGCCGAGGACTCGTAGGCGGCCCGCCGGACCAGCGGGTGGCGGAACCGGAACCGGCCCGCCGCCGCGGGGCGGACGATGTCGCGGCCGACCAGCTCGTTGAGCGCGTCCAGGGCGGTGGCCTCGGAGACCTGCGCGGTGACGGCGGCCAGGGCGGGCTCGAACTCGTCGGCCGTCACCGCGGCCGCCTGGGCGACCAGCAGGGATCCGGGGGACAGGTCGCCCAGCTCGACCTGGAGCGCGGCGCGCACGGTCGGAGGCAGCTCGCTGACGTCCAGCCGGCTCATGCGGGCCAGCGCCTCCAGGTAGAACGGGTTGCCGCCGCTGGCCTCGTACAGCGCCCGGCCGCGCGTGCGGTTGACGCGCGGTCCGAGGAACTCCTCCACCTCGGCCTGGTTGAGCGGGCCGACCGTGACCTGCCTGCCGTGGCCGCCCGCGCTCATCACCAGGGAGGCCAGGCGCGGGGTGACCTGCGCGGGACGGTAGGCGACGGTGACCAGCACCTTGCCGCGCGGCGGGTGGCGGACCAGGTGGTCGAGGAACTCCGCCGAGCTGTCGTCGGCCCAGTGCACGTCGTCCAGGATCAGCGCGAGCCCGGCCGGGCCGGCCATCTCGTCGATGAGCTGCCGCAGCGCCCGGTAGAGCCGGTAGCGCACCATGCCGCTCTGGTCGTCGACCTCGGCGCCGTCGGGGGGCTCCGGCATCTTGGCGGCGAGCGCGGGGAACACGGTGGCGAGCTGCCGGGCCTGGCCCGCGCCGAGCCGTTCCGACAGCTCGTCGCGGTGGGCCTCCAGGTGGTCGTCCAGGGCGTCGATGAGCGCGCTGAACGGCATGATCTGCTCGAACTCGGCCGCCCTGCCCCACAGCGTGGTGAGCCCCCGGCCTGCGGCGAGCGTGGCGAGCTCGGCGAGCAGCCGGGTCTTGCCCGCGCCCGGCTCGCCGACCACGGCCAGGAACTGGAACCCGCCGGTGAGCGTCGCCTCGACCGTGCGGGTGAAGGAGCGGAGCGCGTCGCGGCGCCCGACGAGCGGGGCCGCGCCGGTGAGGGCCGTCTCGGACCCCTCGCCGGATGGCAGAGTGTCACGACTGTTCATGTCTGTACCCCACAGCGAGACGGAACACCACGAACAGCCGTGCCGCAATCGAATTCCGCCAGGGACTTGACGCGGGACTCGGAAGGGGCGCGACGTTCACGGCCGAGGGCTCACCACGCGGACACCCTCGGAGGATGATTTTGTCGTAAAACAGGCTGGTGGCGAGCTGATCACCCCGATCAAACCTTTTCCACCCCAAAACGCGTGCCGCATCACCCCATCGGTTACGCTTTTGTAGCCTCTAGCTGCCCCGCGAGTGCCTACGGGCGGTCGGCGGTCGCCGCGTTGCCCGCGACGTCGAGCGAGCGCAGCCCGTTCACCGCGATGTCGACGCCTCTGCGCACCGCCGCCCATCTCATGGCGGGCGGGTCGCCCAGATCCCTGCTGGCCATGGCGGCCATCTTCGCCGCCCCCACGAACATCCCCACCGCGGCGGCGGCCTCGACGGGATCGAGCTCGCCGGGATAGGCCCGCCGCAGCGCCTCGGACAGCTCGCGCTGGACGTCGAACAGCACGTGCAGCGCCCGGGCCTGGAGCGCGGGGACCGACATGATCAGGTGCGTGCGCGCGGGGATCATCTCAAGGGCCGCCTCGGCGTCCTCGGCGGCCTGGATGTCCGCGGGGTCGCTGGGCGCGGCGCCGCCGAAGCCGAGCGTGGCCTCCGCGACCCTGAGCAGGAGCTCGACCACCGGCTCCGCCGGCCGTCGCCCGGCGATGACGGCGAGGGCGCGGTCGATCCGCGTGCGCGTGTCGAAGAACACGACGTCTTCCTTGCTCGCGAAGTAGCTGAAGAACGTGCGCGTCGAGACGTCGACGGCCGCCGCGATCTCGGCCACGGTCGTCTCCTCGTACCCCTTCTCCTCGAAGAGGCGCATGGCGGACTCGATCAGCGCACGGCGCGTGCGCAGCTTCTTGCGTTCCCTCAGGCCTGGACCACCGCCCATGGGGGAACTTTACTGCATCCGATGTTTTCTTTCATCCATTGCAATTTCAAAGAGGGTACTGTTTTCTATGACTACAGAAAGGGCCGTCAAGTTTCGACCGCTGTCAAGTCCGAGGAGCGCGTCATGACCAAGGCAATGCCCGATCCCGTCACCCTTCCGATGTCGCGGGCGAACCCCGTCGACCCGCCGGATGACCTGCGCAGGTGGCGCGAGGAAGGCCCGATCAGGCCGATGCTCTACGCCGACGGCCATGTGGGGTGGCTGGCGACGCGGTACGAGACCGTGCGCGCGGTGCTCGCCGACCCACGCTTCAGCACGCGCATCGAGTTCATGCACCCGCCGATCGGCGACCGGCTGAGGCAGGCCGCGCTCAGGAAGCGTCCCGGGTTCTTCCTGCGCGAGGACCCGCCCGAGCACACGCGCTTCCGCAAGCTGCTCACCGGCCAGTTCACCGTCCGCCGCATGAAGCAGCTGGAGCCGAGGATCGAGAAGATCACCTCCGACCGGCTGGACGCGATGGAGAAGGCCGGCTCGCCCGCCGACCTGGTGGAGCTGTTCGCGCTGCCGATCCCGTCCCTGGTGATCTGCGAGCTGCTGGGCGTGCCGTACGCCGACCACGCCCGGTTCCAGCGCGACTCCGCCAAGCTGCTGAACCTCGGCTCGAGGCCTGAGCAGGTGCGCGAAGCGCTCGACGGCCTGATGGAGTACCTTCACGACCTGGTGGTCAGCAAGCGCACCGAACCGGACGACGCCCTGATCAGCGGGCTGGTCGCCACCGGGCAGCTCAACGACGAGGAGATCACCGGCGTGGCGGTGCTCCTGCTCATCGCGGGCCACGAGACCACGGCCAACATGCTGGCCCTCGGCACGTACACGCTGCTGAACAACCCCGACCAGCTCGCCGCGCTGCGCGGGGACCCGTCGCTGGCCGAGAGCGCGGTCGAGGAGCTGCTGAGATTTCTGACGATCGTCCACATCGGCCCGGTTCGCACGGCGCTGGAGGACGTCGAGCTGGACGGCCATACGATCAAGGCCGGCGAGGCGGTGACGCTGTCGCTGAGCGCGGCCAACCGTGATCCCGAACGCTTCGACGCCCCCGATAAGCTGGACATCACACGTCAGGCCACGGGCCACGTCTCGTTCGGCCACGGCATCCACCAGTGTCTCGGTCAGCAGCTCGCCCGCATCGAGATGCGCATCGGATACCCGGCCCTGCTGCGGCGCTTCCCGGACCTGCGCCTCGCCATACCGAGCGAGGAGGTCTCGATGCGTTCCGACATGGCTATCTACGGCGTTCACCGGTTGCCGGTCGCCTGGTAGGAGGTTTCCCAACTCATGCGGATAAAAGCGGATACCGATGTCTGCATCGGAGCCGGGATGTGCGTGCTGACGGCTCCGGAGGTGTTCGACCAGAGCGAGGAGGACGGCACCGTGCTGCTGCTGGAGGAGGAACCGGCCGCCGCACAGGAGGCGGGCGTCCGCCGCGCGGTGCAGGTGTGCCCGTCCGGAGCACTGTCCATCTCCTGAGCGTCCGCCGTCCCGCGCGGGGCCGCGCCGCTCACGGCGGCCCGGCTCCGCGCGTCACGGCATCGGCATCGTGTGCTCTCCCGGCGGCATGGAATGCCCCTGCGGCATCGGCTCGCCGGACGGCATCACGTGCCCGCCCATCCTCACGCTGCCGCCGAGGGTCGCGCGGAAGGACTCCAGCATCTCCTCGGTGTTGCCGAGCACGATCCAGCGCGTGCCGATGAGGTACGCGCCGCCGTAGCTCAGCGCGTCGTCCAGCCACTCCTGCTTGCCCTTCTCCGTCGCGAAGGTCGTGACGGAGTACTGGCCCTTCGACGTCCTGCACACGCCCTGGCGCAGCTCGTCGGCCTCCACCTGCATCTGGGGCTCGGCGCAGCCGGTCCTGGCCGCGATCTCCTCGACGGTGGCAGGGCCGCCGGTCGCGCCCCGCGCGGTGCCGCAGCCGCCGAGGGCCGCGACGGCAAAGGCGGCGCCGAGCAGCACGGCCGTACGCCTGGCGCGGCCCGTCACGGCGCGGTCGTCTCGATGTTGCCGCCGATCTTCTCGCTGAAGGACTGCAGCACCCCCGGGTCGTTGCCCGCGATGACCCACCGCGTGCCGACCAGGTAGTTGCCGCCCCACTTCTTCGCCTCCTCCAGCCACTCGGCCTTGCCCTTGTCGGTGGAGAACGTCGTGACCGTGTACTGGCCCTTGTCGGTCTTGCACACGCCCTGTCGTAGCTCCTCCGCGTCGGTCTGGACCTGGGGTTTGGCGCATCCGGTCCTGGTGGCGAGCTGCTTGAGGGTGGCAGGGGGGCCCGGGTTGGCCGCCGCGGCGCCGCCCGCCGCCGCGAGGGAGGGATCGTCCGAGGCCGCGCCGCCACCGCATCCCGTGACGAGCGCGAGGGCGAGGACGGAACCGAGAAGGGCGGTCGCGCGTGTGGTGAGGCTTGGGCGTCCCATGGCAGATCTCCGATCCAGTGTGCCTGCAGAAGTCACCGTCAGCGGGTACGCGGGGCGCGCCGGTTCGGTTCAGCGTGTCACGCATGAGTCAGGGGTCGGCAAAAGTTTTCCAGGATGGTCGAACCCTTCCGGTCCTCGCCGCGTACCTCGTGACGATGGGGCACCAACCAATGCCGCCATGAGCACGTACTCCGGGAGGAGTTCGAATGATCCGAATCCAGCAGAGACGGCGGTTCAGGCCCGTCCTGAGCGTCCTTGCCCTGGGTGGGGCGGGGGTCGGCCTCGTCGTGGCGAGCCTGGCCCCGGCTGGGCAGGCGGTCGGCGCGGACGGGTCGCCGTCGGCCCTCACCGTCAGCGCCGCCTACAGCCTTGTGAGCACGGCCGTGAGCACCGGCGCGCCCGAAGCAGGACAGAACGGCGAGAGCCCCGCCGCC
This sequence comes from Sphaerisporangium viridialbum, assembly GCF_049674955.1. Classification (GTDB taxonomy): domain Bacteria; phylum Actinomycetota; class Actinomycetes; order Streptosporangiales; family Streptosporangiaceae; genus Sphaerisporangium; species Sphaerisporangium viridialbum. The sequence goes on from NZ_CP187232.1 coordinate 3,411,204, forward strand.
GCTCCCTCTGAGTCTCCATCCGAGTCTCCGAGCGCCTCTGACGACCCGGCTCCGTCCGAGGACCCGAGCGCGACCGGCGACCCCGCCGCCTCAGAGTCGCCCAGCGCCCTTTCGAGGACGGGCAACGCCGTACGCACGGTGAGCTGCCCGTCGGTGGCCGACAGGCTGACCGACGTCCCCGCCGCCGCCCAGGCGGAGGTGAAGCGGAACCTCGCGACGATCGACCGGCAGATCGCCCAGGCCGACCAGCGCCTGGCCAGGATCGGCGCCCGCGCGAGCAACAGCCTGATCCGCAACGCGGTGCTCAACCCGCTGCGGCTCCAGCGCTCGTTCACGATCAACCGCATCGCGACCGCCGTGCGGCGCGCCGGCGCCCGGGCGGACCTGCGCAACCTGACGTCGTGCACGGTGCGGAACGGTGCGGGCGGCGGGCAGTCCCCGTCTCCGAGCCCGACGGCGACCGGTGACCCCGGCGACCCCTCCGCCTCACCGTCGCCGAGCGACACCGCGAACCCCACGGCCGACCCCACCGCGAGCCCGACCGGCTCGGGTTCGGCCTCTCCCTCACCGAGCGCCACGGCGACCGGCGGCGCGACGGGCCCCTCGCCCGACGACTTCGTGGACATCCGCACCGTCCAGCCCAACGCCGACAGGCCACGCAACCAGCAGGGGGCGTCGAGGGGCACCTTCGTCTCCCGTTGCGGGCGCAACGAGGACGGCCACCACAACTCCGACAACGTGATCGTCGCGCCGGGAGTGACCAACGGCGCCCACCACGTCCACGACTACGTGGGCAACAAGGACACCAGCGGCTTCTCGACCAACGACAGCCTCCAGGCGGCGGGCACCACCTGCTCCAACGGCGACAAGTCCACCCACTACTGGCCGGTCCTGCGCCTGCAGAAGGGTAATGGGAACGACGCCGACAAGCCCGGCGGCGGCCTGGACGGGAACGTCGGCCAGATCGTGCGTCCCGCCTCCGTCACGCTGACGCTGAGCGGCAACCCCACGAGCAAGGTGGTCGGGATGCCGGTCTTCCTGCGCATCATCACCGGGGACGCCAAGTCGTTCACCAACGGCCCGACGAACGCCAACGCCCGCTGGACGTGCACCGGGTTCGAGAACCGCCAGCTCAAGGACAAGTACCCGATCTGCCCGCGCGGCAGCCAGGTGGTGCGCCTCCTGCGGTTCCAGAGCTGCTGGGACGGCAAGAACACCGACAGCGCCAACCACCGCACCCACGTGGCCTTCACCGGGGCCGACGGATCGTGCCCGAGCGGGTTCCAGGCCATCCCGGCCCTGGAGCAGCGCATCACCTACAACGTGCCGCCGGGTCCGGGCTTCGCGCTCGACAGCTTCCCCGAGCAGCTCCACAAGCCGGTCACCGACCACGGTGACTTCATCAACGTGATGCCGGAGGCGCTGATGAAGCAGGCCGTGGACTGCGTCAACAACGGCAGGCGCTGCGGCTGACCCTGGTACCACCCACCGGATAAATCGGGACATGCGCGCATAAGCGGCGCCCCGCGAGTAGCCACTCGCGGGGCGCCGCTTTTCCGCCGTGGCCTCGGCACGTCTCGCGCACAGGTCACCCGGGAGGAGGCAAATCCGCCACCGGCATCGGGCAAAGGCCGGTGGACCGTGCGCGACGCGCCGCGCGAGGAGCCGTTCTCGCGCCGACCGACCGCCTAACCTGCAGAAACAGATCACGCGTGCCTCGACCGGCGCGCCATGGGGGCGGCGGGAGGTCGCGATGGCGACGTTGCAGTTGGCCCTCTCGGCGGCCGGTCCCGCGACCCCGGCGGACCTCGTCGCGGCGCGCTTGCAGATGGCGCTGTCGCTCGGCTGGCACATCGTGCTCGCCTGCCTGGGCGTCGGCATGCCCGCCCTGATGCTGATCATCGAATGGCGGGGCATACGCACCGGGGACGCCGACTACACCCGGCTCGCCCGCCAGTGGGCCAAGGCGATCGGGGTGCTGTTCGCGGCCGGCGCGGTGTCGGGCACGATCCTCAGCTTCGAGCTCGGGCTGCTGTGGCCGGGGATGATGGGCACCTACGGCCAGGTCATCGGGGTGCCGTTCGCGGCGGAGGGCATCGCGTTCTTCATCGAGGCCATCTTCCTCGGCATCTACCTGTACGCGTGGGACCGCGTTCCGCCCAAGGTGCACCTGCTCAGCGGGATTCCCGTGCTGGTCTCCGGAACGCTGTCGGCGTTCCTGGTGGTGTGCGCGAACGCGTGGATGAACGCGCCGCGCGGGTTCACCCGCACGGACGGCGTGGTGGGCCACGTGCGCCCCTGGCGGGCGATGTTCAACCCGGCCGTGCCGCACGAGACGCTCCACATGATCGTGGCGGCCTTCATGGTCGCGGGCTTCCTGGTCGCCGGCGTCTACGCCGCGGGCATGCTCAGGGGCCGGCGTGACCGCTACCACCTGCTGGGGTTCCTGGTCCCCTTCACGCTGGCGGCGGTGTTCACCCCGATCCAGATCCTGGTGGGCGACTTCGCGGGCAAGCGCGTCGCCACGCTGCAGCCGACCAAGCTCGCCGCCGCCGAGGCGCTGTTCCGCACGCAGGCGGGCGCCCCGCTGAGCATCGGCGGCATCGTCATCGGCGACCGGCTGCGCTACTCCATCGAGATCCCGTACGGGCTGTCGCTCCTGGTGGGGCACAGCACCGACACCGTCGTCCAGGGTCTCGACCAGGTGCCGAGGGACGTCCGCCCGCCCGTGATGATGGTGCATCTGGCCTTCGACACGATGGTGGGGATGGGCTTCCTCCTTCTCCTGCTGTCGGCCTGGCTGGGCTACAGCTGGTGGCGGCGGCGGGAGCTGCCCCGCTCGCGGTGGTTCCTGCGGGGGGCGGCCCTGTCGGGGGTGTTCGCGGTGATCGCGGTGGAGGCGGGGTGGACCGTCACCGAGGTCGGCCGGCAGCCGTGGACGGTGTACGGCCATCTGCGCACGTCCGACGCGGTGAACCCCGCGCCGGGGCTGGTGACCGGCTTCGTGGTCGTCACGCTGGTCTACGCGGTGCTCACCGTCGTCACCCTCTACGTGATGCGGCTGATCAGGTGGAGCGAGAGACCCGTCGCCCCCCAGGAGCCCGAACGCACCCGCGAGCCGGAAGCCTCCTGATGGACACCGCGCAGATCGTACTTGTCGTGATGTGGGTAGGAATCACGCTGTACGCCCTGCTGGCCGGGGCGGACTTCGGCGCGGGCGCCTGGGACCTGCTCGCCGGGCGCAGCCGTACGGGCATGGGACGGCGCAGGCTCATCGAGCAGTCGATCGGGCCGGTCTGGGAGGCCAACCACGTATGGCTGATCTTCGTGCTCGTGCTGCTCTGGACGGGGTTCTCGGGGGTGTTCGCCTCGGTGATGTCGACGCTGTACATCCCGCTGACGCTGGCGGCGCTCGGCATCATCGCCAGGGGCACCGCCTTCGCCTTCCGCAAGGCGGCCACGGAGCTGTGGCAGCAGCGCCTGTTCGGCGGGGCCTTCGCCGTCTCCTCCATCCTCACCCCGTTCTTCCTCGGCACGGCCGCGGGGGCGATCGCCTCGGGACGGGTGCCGCCGGGGCTGGCCAGAGGGAACATCATCACGAGCTGGCTCAATCCGACCTCGCTGCTGGGCGGGGCACTGGCCGTCATGGTCTGCGTCTACCTGGCCGGGGCCTACCTCTGCGACGACGCGGTCGAGGCCGGGCGCCCCGACCTGGCCGAGTGGTTCCGCGTGCGGGCGCTGGTCGCGGCCGTGCTCATCGGGGCCGTCGCGCTCGGCGGCATCGCCGTGCTGCGCTGGGACGCCCCGAGGCTGTTCACCGGGCTCACCCACCGCGGGTTCCCGCTGGTCGTGGCCGGGGCAGTCCTCGGCGTCGGGTCGCTGGTGCTGCTCTGGCGGCGCGTCTACCCGCTGGTGCGGGCCGCCGCCATGCTCGGCGTCATCACGATCCTGTGGGGATGGGCGCTCGCGCAGTATCCCGTCATGCTCCCGCCCTCGCTCACCTACCGCCAGGCCGCCGCCGACCCGGCGGTGCTGACCGCCACCCTCGTCGTGACCGTCATCGGAGTGGTGCTCATCGCGCCGTCCATGGCCTGCCTGCTCGCCGTCCAGCGGCGGGCGCTGCGCGACGCCGGCACCTCGGAGTGATGATCGGATGAAACCCGTGGACGTCATCAACCGCCCGCACCCTGCTCAACCGGGCCTTCGGCGCGGACTACCCTGGCACGTTGGGCGTGCGGGCACGTCTACCCGTTCACCAGCGCACTGCTCGCTCCCGGCTGGGTGCTCGAACGAGCGGTCTGCAGCCGGCCGGCGCTGGGGGCCCGGGTCGGAAAAAGGGGTATCCCCTACTGGGGGCGGCGGATCCACGTCGCGGGACACTCGGTCGCCCGGCTCAGGAGGAACCACCCCCTAGAGGGGCGCATCGCTTGACCTCAAGTTAAGTTGAGCGCCTATCGTCTGGGTACGCGTCACCGGCGACCGCCTGGTGATCTTGATAAGCAGCCCAGACCAGGATCCGGTGGGACGTCATGGACATGGAAGTGACCGCGTGGCATTCGATGTACAACGCGATGCACGCGCACGAGGACCGGAGGCCGTTCTCCAGGGCGACATTGCGGCGCATCGGAGGGTTCGCGCGGTCGCACCGCCGGATGCTGGTGTGGTTCCTGCTGCTCAGCGTGGTCTCGGCGGTGCTCGCGGTGGCGACGCCCGTGCTCGCGGGCCGCGTCGTCGACGCGATCGTGCAGCGCTCGGCGCTGGAAACCGTCGTCGGGCTCGCCGTGCTCATCGCGTTCATCGCGCTGCTGGACGCGGGGCTGGGGCTGGTCACCCGCTGGCTGTCGTCGAGCATCGGTGAGGGGCTGATCATCGACCTGCGCACGGCGGTGTTCGACCACGTGCAGCGCATGCCCGTCGCCTTCTTCACCCGCACCAGGACAGGAGCGCTGGTCAGCCGCCTGAACAACGACGTCATCGGCGCCCAGCGGGCGTTCAGCAACACCCTGTCCGGGGTGGTCAGCAACATCGTGACGCTCCTGCTCACGCTGGTCGTGATGATCGGCATCTCCTGGCAGGTGACCCTGATCGCGCTGGTATTGCTGCCGGTGTTCGTGCTGCCCGCGCGGCGCATGGGCTCGCGCCTGGCGCGGCTGGAGCGGGAGGCCGCCGACCACAACGCCCGGATGGGCACGCAGATGACCGAGCGCTTCTCCGCCCCGGGCGCCACGCTGATCAAGCTCTTCGGCAGGCCGGCCACCGAGTCGGCGGAGTTCGCCCTCAGGGCGCGGCGGGTCCGCGACATCGGGGTCCGCACGGCCATGGTCCAGTCGGTGTTCGTCACGGCGCTGACGCTGGTCTCCGCGCTGGCGCTGGCGGTCGTCTACGGCCTCGGCGGCTTCTACTCCCTGCGCGGCCAGCTTGAGCCGGGCGCCGTCGTCGCGCTCGCGCTGCTGCTCACCCGGCTGTACGCGCCGCTGACTGCCCTCGCGAGCGCGCGGGTCGAGGTCATGAGCGCGCTGGTGAGTTTCGAGCGGGTCTTCGAGATCCTGGACCTCAAGCCGCTGATCTCCGACCGGCCGGACGCCCGCCGGGTGCCCGAGGGTCCGGTGTCGGTCGAGTTCGACGACGTGGTCTTCGGCTACCCCTCCGCCGACAAGGTGTCGCTGGCGTCCCTCGAAGAGGTCGCCACGCTGGACACGCGAGGAGGGGCCGAGGTGCTGCGCGGGGTGTCGTTCCGCGCCGAGCCGGGGCAGATGGTGGCGCTGGTCGGCTCGTCCGGAGCGGGCAAGTCGACGATCGCGCAGCTCACGGCGCGGCTCTACGACGTGGACGCCGGGGCCGTGCGCCTGTCGGACGTGGACGTCAGAGACCTGTCGGCCGAGTCGATCCGCGAGACGCTCGGCATGGTCACGCAGGACGGGCACCTGTTCCACGAGTCCGTCCGCGCGAACCTCCTGCTCGCCCGCCCGGAGGCGCCTGAGGAGGAACTGTGGGACGTACTGCGCAGGGCACGGCTGGAGAGCCTGATCGCGGCGCTGCCGGACGGGCTGGACACCATCGTCGGCGAGCGCGGCTACCGGCTGTCCGGCGGCGAGCGCCAGCGGCTGACGATCGCGCGGCTGCTGCTGGCGCGCCCGCGCGTGGTGATCCTGGACGAGGCCACGGCCCACCTCGACTCCACATCGGAGGCGGCGGTGCAGGAGGCGCTGGGGGAGGCGCTGGCCGGGCGGACGGCCGTGGTCATCGCGCACCGGCTCTCCACCATCAGGGCCGCCGACCTCATCCTGGTGATCGAGGACGGGCGGGTCGTCGAGCGCGGCACCCACGCGGACCTGCTCGCCGAGGGCGGCCGGTACGAGGAGCTCTACCGCACGCAGTTCGACCAGCCGCGCGCGGCGGAGGCGATGCGCTGAGGCGGCCCCCCGCGGACGGGCCGCCCGTCCACGGCCCGGCACGCGAGCACAAGGGCGCCTCCATCGCCACTACCCTCCTCAAGGACCGAATCCGGCGGATGGGGGAAGGGTGATCATCGCGTGACCCGATCTGGGCCGGACGCCGGCGATCGCATCGTCACCTCGCGTGTCGAGCTGACGCCCTTGACGGTGGAGGACGCCGCCGACATGGCGGAGGTGCTGGCCGGCGAGGAGCTGTACTCCTTCATCGGTGGCTCGCCGCCCACCGAGGAGGCACTGCGAACCCGGTACGCCAAGCAGGTCGCCGGTCACTCGGACGACGGCTCGCAGGATTGGTACAACTGGATCATCCGCCGCAGAGCCGACGGGCGGGCCGTCGGGTACGTGCAGGCGACGGTGGTCGGCGGCGGGCGGCACGCCGAGATCGCCTGGGTCGTCGGCCTGGCGTGGCAGGGTCAGGGGTACGCATCCGAGGCCGCGCGGGCGCTGGTCGGCTGGCTGGGCGCACGGGGGGTCAGCCGCGTCAGCGCCCACGTCCACCCGGACCACCATGCCTCGATGGCGGTGGCGCGGCGCGCCGGACTCCTGCCGGCAGAGGAATTCGACGAGGGGGAACGCCTGTGGACCGCGTCGGGGATCGCCTGATGCCTGAAGCCGTGCTATAGGGCGATCTGGTCCATGGGCGGGGGGTCTCGCTTTCGTCGTGGACCGCAGGGGAGAGCGCTCTCCATCAGGAGTTGCGCGCATATTTCGTCGCTGTCAATCGGTGTCCGGCCGCCTCCGGACCGTGTCCGGAGGCGGCCCGGACGGCGGTCGCGGAGCCCTGGCAAGCCGCTGACCCGTGGGTTCACCCTGCTCCTTGACGAGCGGTAAGGCGCTTGAAGATCACTAAGGTGTCCACACTGTGATCCAGGCGCGTCTCACAGCTCTGTGGAGGTCGGACAAGTGGCTCCGCGAGGGCCGGCGTGTTTCGGGGGGGTGAGCAGCGGGTTTCCAAATCGTCAGCAGGGATGTGTTGACAAGTCGTGATACAGCGGACAATCTCTGTCTGGAGAGCGCTCTCCCTCCCCTGTCGTCACGCCTCGGCCGACGGGTACCCCCCTTGCTTCAAGGAGAGGCTGTGCAACTTTCACGCAGTCCGGGCCTGTACCGCATAGGTCTGCTCATCGCCTTCCTGGTGGTGTTGATCGCGTCTGGCCTGGCGGTGACCGCTCCCGCCATGGCCGTCGACAGCCTGCTGTCCCAGGGCAAGGCCGCCACAGCCTCCTCCACCGAGAACGCCGGCACGCCGGCCTCCGCCGCCTTCGACGGGAACACGACCGGCACGCGCTGGGCCAGCGCCTTCAGCGACCCGCAGTGGCTCCAGGTCGACCTTGGCGCTTCGGCGTCGATCAGCCAGGTCGTGCTGACCTGGGAGGCCGCGTACGGCAAGGCGTTCAAGATCCAGGTGTCGCCTGACGGCACCGCGTGGACCGACGTGTACTCCACCACGACCGGCACCGGCGGCAAGCAGACCCTCGGCGTCACGGGCACCGGCCGGTACGTGCGGATGTACGGCACGGTCCGGGGCACGGGCTACGGCTACTCGCTGTGGGAGTTCCAGGTCTACGGCACCATCGGCGGCACCACGCCGACGCCGACGCCGACCGTCACTCCGGCGCAGTGCTCCACGGGCCTTGGCCCGAACGTGTTCGTCTTCGACCCCTCCATGCCGGCCGCCACCATCCAGAGCCGCCTGAACACGGTGTTCGCCCAGCAGGAGAAGAACCAGTTCGGCACCGAGCGCTACGCGCTGCTGTTCAAGCCGGGCACCTACAACGTGGGCGCCAGGGTCGGCTTCTACACCCAGGTCGCGGGCCTCGGCATGTCGCCCGACGACGTCACGATCAACGGGCCGGTCATGGTCGACGCCGGCTGGTTCGGCGGGAACGCCACCCAGAACTTCTGGCGCTCCGCCGAGAACCTGTCGATGAAGCCGAACGAGGGCTACAACAGGTGGGCCGTCTCCCAGGCCGCGCCGTTCCGCCGCATCCACGTGAAGTCCGACCTGCAACTGGACGACGGCGGCTGGTCGAGCGGCGGCTTCATCTCCGACACCAAGGTCGACGGCCAGGTGCGGTCGGGGTCGCAGCAGCAGTGGTTCAGCAGGAACAGCGACTTCGGAAGCTGGTCGGGCTCGGTGTGGAACATGGTTTTCGCCGGAGTGAACGGCGCGCCGCCGCAGCACTTCCCGAACCCCTCCCACACCGTCGTGGACCAGGCCCCCGTGACCAGGGAGAAGCCGTTCCTCTACGTCGACCAGGCCGGTAACTACAACGTCTTCACCCCCGCGCTCCGGACGAACTCCCGAGGCGCGAGCTGGACCGGTGGCCAGACGGCCGGCTCGTCCCTGCCGATCAGCTCCTTCTGCGTGGCCAAGCCGGGCGACTCCGCCGCCACCCTGAACGCGGCGCTCGCCCAGGGCAAGAACCTGCTGTTCACCCCCGGGGTCTACCACCTCGACCAGACCCTCAGGGTGACCCGCGCCGACACCGTGGTGCTCGGCCTCGGCCTGGCCACGCTGATCCCGGACAACGGGGTGACCGCCCTGTCGGTGGCGGACGTGGACGGCGTGAAGCTGGCGGGCATCCTCATCGACGCGGGACCGGTGAACTCACCGGTGCTGGTGGAGGTCGGGCCCACCGGCTCCTCCGCCGGTCACGCGACCGACCCGACCACGCTGCAGGACGTCTTCGTCCGCATCGGCGGCGCCCACGTCGGCAAGGCGACGACCAGCGTTGTGATCAACAGCCGCAACGTCATCGGCGACAACCTGTGGCTGTGGCGGGGTGACCATGGCACCGGCATCGGCTGGACCGTGAACACCGCGGACACCGGCCTGATCGTCAACGGCGCCGACGTCACCATGTACGGACTGTTCGTCGAGCACTACCAGAAGTACGAGGCCATCTGGAACGGCAACGGCGGGCGCACCTACTTCTTCCAGAACGAGTTCCCCTACGACCCGCCCAACCAGGCGGCGTGGATGAACGGGTCACTGCAGGGTTACGCGGCCTACAAGGTGGCGGACTCGGTCACGACCCACGAGGCCTGGGGCGTCGGAAGTTACTCCTACTTCAACGTCGACCCCACCGTCACGGCGGACCGGTCGTTCGAGGTGCCGCAGAAGCCGGGCGTGAAGTTCCACGACCTGGTGAGCGTCTCCCTCGGCGGTGTCGGCACGATCCGCCATGTCATCAACACGACGGGAGGACCGGCGAACGCGAGTACGCAGGTCGTCTACGTCAACGCCTACCCATAACACATCATCCGGGCCCCGCCGCCGACGGCGGCGGGGCCCGGCGTCCTTGAAGCAGGAGGTCTTTCTTTGGCCTTTGTCGGCCTCCTCTCGGCTTCCCGCCCCATGGCGGCGAGGCCGATCTGGCGTGTGGCGACTCCATCGGCACGAGGCCGGAGTCGCGTTCTAGTGAGGGGTTCATTGTGCGTATAGGCAAGTTCGGATATGCCGCCGTCGCAGGCGCGCTGATGGTGGCGGCCGCGGCGTGCGGAGGTGGCGGTGACAGCGGCGGCACCGCGACCGGCGGCGGGTCCGCCGACAGCGGCGCGGGCAAGACGCTCACCTACTGGGCGTCCAACCAGGGCACCAGCCTCGACAACGACAAGCAGGTGCTCCAGCCCGAGCTCGACAAGTTCGAGCAGCAGACCGGCATCAAGGTGAACCTCGAAGTGGTTCCCTGGGCCGACCTGCTCAACCGGATCCTCGCCGCCACCACGTCGGGCAAGGGCCCAGACGTGGTCAACATCGGCAACACCTGGTCGGCCTCGCTGCAGGCCACCGGCGCCTTCCTGCCGTTCGACGACAACCTGCTCGCAGGGCTGGGCGGCAAGGAGCGCTTCCTCGGCCCGAGCCTCGCCGCGACCGGCGCGCCCGGCAAGCCCCCCACGGCCGTCCCGATCTACGGCATGACCTACGGGCTGTACTACAACAAGAAGATGTTCAAGGACGCCGGCATCGACAAGCCGCCGGCGACCTGGGACGAGCTGGTCGCCGACGGCAAGAAGCTCACCAAGGGCAAGCAGTGGGGCCTGGCCGTCGAGGGCGCCAGCGTCAGCGAGAACTCCCACCACGCCTTCATCTTCGGCCAGCAGCACGGCGCCGAGCTGTTCGACGGAAGCGGCAAGCCGCAGTTCGACTCTCCCCAGAACGTCGCGGCCATCAAGCAGTACCTCGACCTGATGGCGGCCGACAAGATCGTCAACCCGAGCAACGCCGAGTACTCCAACGGCACCGAGGCCGTGAACGACTTCGTCAACGGCAAGGCCGCGATGCTGATGTGGCAGTCCATCGGCTCGCAGATCAAGGCCGCCGGGCTGACCAACGACACCTACGGCATCGCGCCCATCCCGCTGCCCGCGGCGGACTCCGGGGGCAAGCAGGTCAACGGCATGGTGGCCGGTATCAACCTCGCCGTGTTCAACTTTACTAAGAACCAGGACGGCGCTCTGAAGTTCGTGAAGTTCATGACGAGCCCGGAGGAGCAGCAGATCCTGAACAAGACGTACGGCTCGCTGCCCACCGTCCAGGACGCCTACAACGACCCGGCGTTCCAGAGCGAGGACATCAAGACGTTCCAGGACATCCTCGCCAAGACCGCCGCGCCGCTGCCCCAGGTGCCCGAGGAGAGCCAGTTCGAGACCCTGGTCGGCACCGCGATGAACCAGCTGTGGGCCGACGCGGCCAGCGGCAAGCCGATCACCGAGGAAGCCGTCAAGGCCAAGCTGACCCAGGCGAACGAGCAGGTCCAGCCCGGTAGCTGACCCTCGGCACCGATGCCACGGTGCCGGGCGGGGTCCTTCCCCCGATCGTCCCCCGCCCGGCACCCCACCGGAGCCCCTCGCCGGGCCGTTCACGAGACGGCCCGGCGGGCGGGTTCATGATCCAACTGTCACGCCGTCAACGACCGGCCCTGCCGAATCGAGAGGAATAGATGGTCGCCCGTACCACGCCTCAGCAAGACGAGCGGCGCGAGACCGCGCCGGCCGGAGGCGGGCCGCCCCCGCCCCGAAGGGGGCTGCCGTCGCGGGTCGCGGGCCGGATCCCGTTATGGCTGCGCCGCCTGGGCGTGCCCTATCTGATGATCCTCCCGGCGATCCTGCTGGAACTGCTCATCCACGTGGTGCCGATGCTCATCGGCGTCGGGATGAGCTTCCTCAGGCTCACGCAGTTCTTCATCAGGAACTGGTCGGCCGCTCCGTTCGTGGGGCTGTCGAACTACCAGGTCGCGGTCGACTTCGACTCGGCCGTGGGCAAGTCCCTGCTCCACTCGTTCCTCATCACCATCGCCTTCACCGCGCTCGCGGTCGGCTTCTCCTGGCTCTTCGGCACGATGGGGGCGGTGCTCATGCAGGGCGCCTTCCGCGGCCGGGGGCTCCTGCGCACGTTCTTCCTGGTGCCCTACGCCCTGCCCGTCTACGCCGGGGTGATCACCTGGAGCTTCATGTTCCAGCGGGACACCGGGTTCGTCAACCACGTCCTGGTCGACCAGCTCGGCCTCGGCGGCGCCGACCGCCCGTTCTGGCTGATCGGCTCGAACAGCTTCGCGGCGGTGGTGGTGGTCTGCGTGTGGCGGTCCTGGCCGTTCGCGTTCCTGATCCTCATGGCCGGGCTCCAGAACATCGACCGCGACCTGTACGAGGCCTCGGCCATCGACGGCGCCGGATGGTGGCGGCAGCTCCGCTCCATCACATTGCCCATGCTGCGGCCGGTGAACCAGGTGCTGATCCTGGTGCTGTTCCTGTGGACCTTCAACGACTTCAACACTCCATTTGTGCTGTTCGGGAAGGCGGCGCCGCAACAGGCGGACCTCATCTCGGTGCACATCTACCAGAGCTCGTTCATCACCTGGAACTTCGGCTCGGGCTCGGCCATGTCCGTCCTGCTGCTGCTGTTCCTCCTCGTGGTGACCGCGGCGTATCTGGCGATCACCTCCCGGAGGAGGAGCAATGCATGAGCCGCGCTGGCTGCCGTGGGCGCGCTGGATCGGGCTCGGATTCCTCGGCCTGTTCACCCTGATCCCGCTGTACGTGATGGCGAGCTCGGCGATCAAGCCGCTGCAGGACGTGCAGAACGGATTCCGCTGGATCCCCTCGACGATCAGCTTCCGGCCCTTCGCCGACATCTGGAAGACCATCCCGCTGGCCCGCTATTTCGTGAACAGCGTGATCGTGGCGTCCATCGCGTCCGTGCTGTCGGTGGCGGTGGCGATCTTCGCCGCCTACGCGGTGAGCCGCTACCGCTTCCCCGGCAGGAAGACCTTCACCATCACGGTGCTGTCCACCCAGATGTTCCCCGGCATCCTGTTCCTGCTCCCGCTGTTCATGATCTTCGTGAACCTCGGCAACGCCACGGGCCTGGAGCTGTACGGAACCCGCACCGGGCTCATCATCACCTACCTGACCTTCTCGCTGCCGTTCTCGATCTGGATGCTGGTCGGCTACTTCGACTCCATCCCGGTGGCGCTGGACGAGGCGGCCAAGGTGGACGGCAACGGGCCGCTCGGGGCGCTGTTCCGCGTGGTCATCCCGGCCGCGATCCCCGGCATCGTCGCGGTCGCCATCTACGCGTTCATGACGGCCTGGGGAGAGGTGCTCTTCGCCTCCGTCATGACCGACGACGCGACCCGCACCCTGGCCGTCGGGCTCCGTGGCTACGCCACGGAGAACGACGTCTACTGGAACCAGGTCATGGCGGCGTCCCTGGTGGTCAGCGTGCCGGTCGTGGCCGGCTTCCTGCTCCTCCAGCGCTACCTCGTACAGGGCCTCACCGCGGGGGCGGTGAAGTAAGCCGCGAGCCGCGTCCGCGCGCGCCCGCCCGAGGCGCCCGACCCGCGGACGCGGCTCCCGGAACCTGACGCGCCCGCCGGAGGCGGCGGGCGCGTGCCGTCAGGCGGAGTCCCTGACCACCAGGGAGGGCTCGAAGATGATCGAGGTCACCGGCTGGTCGGGGTCGTCGACGTGCGCCATCAGCAGCCGTGCCATCTCGGCCGCCATGTCCTCGACGGGGTGGCGGATCGTCGTGAGCGGGGGCCGGCTGGCGGTCGCCGCGCTGCTGTCGTCGAAGCCGACCACGGCCACGTCGTCGGGCACGCGGCACCCGTGGTGGCGCAGCACGGGCAGCGCGCCCTGGGCCATCAGGTCGTTGGCGATGAAGATGCCGTCTATGCCGGGATGCTCGGTCAGCAGCCGCTCCATCGCGGCCTCCCCGCTGCCGAGGGTGAAGTTCCCCTCGACGCACGGGATGTACGGATAGCCGTGCGCGGCCATCGCGTCGCGGAACCCGGAAAGGCGGTCCTGGCTGGCCGCCACGTCCAGCGGCCCCGAGATGGTCGCCACGCGGCGGCAGCCCCGCGCCACCAGGTGGTCGGCGGCGAGCTTCGCGCCCGTACGGTGGGCGACGTCCACGTAGCTGATGGGGATCGGCTCGGCCGGCCTCGCGAACAGCACGGCGGGCAGCGCCGCGTCGACCAGCAGGCGGGGGAGCGGGTCGTCCGCCTGGGTGGAGACCAGGACCGCGCCGTCGGCGTTGCCCTGGCGGAGGTAGGCGATGACCTGGGCGCGGGCCTCGGCGGTCTCGGCGAACATCAGGATCGGGTGGATGCCCCGGGGGCGGAGGAAGCCGACGACGCCGCTGGCCACGCGGCCGAAGAACGGGTCGGCGAAGACCTGGCTGTGGAAGGGGTTCTCCCCGCTCTCCTCGCCCGCGCCCGAGACGACCAGGGCGATCGCGCCCGTGCGGCGCGTGACCAGGGAGCGGGCCGCGCGGTTGGGGACGTAGCCGGTGTCGGCGATGGCCCGCCTGACCGTCTCCTGGATCGTGGGATCCACGTTGCGGATGCCGTTGATGACGCGGGAGACCGTGGCGCGGGAGACACCCGCCGCGCGCGCCACGTCCTCCAGGGTGGGGGATGCCGACACAGGCGGGCGACCTTCGCTCATGTGGCTTTTATAGCATGGCGGGAGAGCGCTCTCCAACGCGCTCGCCCGCCCTGGCCTCCCACGTCACGCGAAGAGGGCCATACAAGTCGCCGTCACCGGCTCGTCTCGCCGGTCGCCGTCGTCGTGCTCAATGGTAGATCGCCGGCACTGCGGCCCGCCAGTACGGTGAAGATACCGGCTTCGGCGGTCCAGGCCCGGTCGTCCGGGGACCAGTGCTGGAGGGCGCGGGCCGCGATCTCGACCTCGGCCTCCACGGTCTGGCCGGGCCCCGCCTGCACGCGCGCGAAGCCGGCGAGCCACAGCGCCGGGCGCCGCACGCCGGTCTCGGGCCTGGCCAGGTAGACCTGCACGACCTCGCCGCCGGCCCGCTCGCCGGTGTTGCGCACCCGCACCCGCACGGGGAACGGGCGGCCGGGCTCGGCGAGCTCCGGCGCGACCACGCTCTCGTACTCCCAGGTGGTGTATCCCAGCCCGTGGCCGAACCAGTACGCTGGGGGAGCCGGCTCGCGCAGCCACGCCCGGTAGCCGATGTCCGGGCCCTCGGTGTACTCCAGCACGCCTTCCACGGGCGTGGTGCCGATGAGCGCCCTGTCGGCCCACGTGGTGGGCAGGCGCCCGCCGGGCTCCGCGTCGCCGAGGAGCACCCGCGCGAGGCCGTCCCCGTACTCCTGGCCGGGGAACCAGCTCAGCAGCACGGCGGGCACCTCCTCGCGCCACGGCATGGCGACCGGGCCGCCGGCGTTGACCACCACGACGGTGTCGGGGTTGGCCGCGAGCACGGCGCGGACCAGGGCGTCCTGCTCGCCGGGCAGGGCGAGGTCCTCGCGGTCGTAGCCCTCGCTCTCGACCTCCTCGGTCGTGCCGACGACCACGACGGCGACGTCCGCCTCCTTGGCCAGCTCGATCGCGGCCGCGAGCTCCTCTGCGTCGCCGCGCCTCGGCGGGTCGGCGGCGAGCACGGAGGCCAGCCCGGTGTCGGGGTCGAGGCGGCGCCGGGCGACCAGCTCGACCTTCCTGCCCGCGGTGAGGTCCAGCGAGGCGTGCCGCCACGGCGGGGTGAGGTGCACGGTGGCCGGGTCGTCGGTGTCGCGCTCGACCTCCTCGTCGATCAGCGTGGTGCCGTCCGCCGCGAGGAACACGTGGCCCCAGCCGGAGACGGCGAGGTTCCACACGCCGCCGGCCTGCGGGCAAAGGGTGGCGCGGATCTCGACGGTGGCCGAGGAGTCGACGAGGGCGGGTTCGAGGATGCGCCCGGTGAGCCGGTGCTCGGCGTGCAGCTCCGCCCCGCCGGCGTCCAGCAGCCGTACGAGCACGCCCGGCTCGCCGGTCAGCGGATTGCGGGCGTTGCCGAGGTCGAGCGGGGTCGGGCGGCTCGGCAGATGCACGCCGGCCGCGTGGGTGACCTCGGCCCGCCCCGCGAGCGCGTCACGGATGCCGTCCAGGGGCGACAGGGAGGAGACGGGGTAGACACCCGCGCTGCCCCCGCCCTGCACGCGCGGCGCGGCGGCGCTGGGGCCGATCACGGCGACCCTGCGCAGCCGCCCGGCGTCGAGGGGGAGGACCGACCGCTCGTTGCGCAGCAGCACGGCGCCCGCCACGACCGCCTCGCGCAGCAGCGCCCTGCTCACCGCGTCGGTCGGGGTGCCCGGGTGCGGGCCCCCGAGCGCGGAGTAGCCGCCCTGCGCGTCCGGGGCCTGCGAGACCGGGAACTCCGCGAGGGAGGGCGGGTCGTCCGGGGACAGCGCGCCCACGCGGGAGGCCAGGCGCAGCAGGCGGCGGACCTTCTCGTCGACGGCCTCCTCGGGTACCTCGCCCGCGCGTACGGCCGCCACCAGGGCGTCGCCCCACGGCCCGTCCGGGCCCGGCATGGCGAGGTCCTGCGCGGCGCGTCCCGACGCGACGGTGGAGCGCACCGCCCCCCAGTCGGAGATGACCAGGCCGTCGAAGCCCCACTCGCCCTTCAGCGGCTCGGCGAGCAGCGGGTTCTCGCTCATGGTGGCGCCGTTCACGCCGTTGTAGGCGGCCATGACCACCCACACGCCGGCCTCGACGGCGGCCTCGAACGGCGCGAGGTACACCTCGCGCAGAGTGCGCTCGTCCACGCGCGCGTCGAGCGTGAGGCGCTCGGTCTCCGAGTCGTTGGCGACGTAGTGCTTGGCCGTGGCGGCGACCCCGCGCGACTGCACGCCCCGGATGTAGGCGACGCCGATCCGCGCGGTGAGCAGCGGGTCCTCGGAGTAGCACTCGAAGTGCCTGCCGCCGAGCGGCGAGCGGTGCAGGTTGATCGTGGGTGCCAGCAGCACGTCGACCCGCTTGCGGCGGGCCTCGTCGCCCAGCAGCGCGCCGAGCCGCTCCACCAGGTCCTCGTCCCAGCTCGCGGCGAGCCCGGTGGGAGAGGGCAGGGTCAGTGAGGTGCTCCGCTCGTCCCATCCCTGGCCACGAACGCCGATCGGCCCGTCGGAGGTGACGATGGAACGCAGGCCGATGTCCGGCAGGGCGTGGGTCCGCCACGCGGTCGCTCCGGTGAGCAGTCTCACCTTCTGCTCCAGGTCCATCTTGCGCACCACGTCATCGAACTGCTCGTCGGTCACTCTGGTTCCTCTCGGGGATTGGAGAGCGCTCTCCCTCCTGGCCATAGATTCACCGTCCGAGGCGAGGATGTCAATGGGGAGCCCGTGACCTCCGTCTTCCGGGCGAAAGGGTTTCCGGCACGTGAGCAGCACGTTTCGTTCCGGTTGCGGATCGGTCTTGACAGCGCTCGATCGACCGGTGCACTCTCCATTCGGAGAGCGCTCTCCCTCTGATTACCCTTTGCCCACACGGCAGGCACCCCCCGTATCGAGGAGAGATCGTGCACCCATCCCGCAGCCCAGGCAGGTACCGATTGGGCCTGCTCGTCGCCGTTCTGGTCGCGCTGGTCGCGTCCGGCCTGGCGCTGTCAGGCACCGCCATGGCCGTCGACACCCTGCTTTCGCAGGGGAAGCCGGCGACGGCGTCCTCCTCAGAGGGGGCCGCCTGGAGCCCCTCCGCGGCCGTTGACGGAAACCTCACCGGCACGCGCTGGGCCAGCGCCTTCAGCGACCCCCAGTGGCTCCAGGTCGATCTTGGCGCGTCCGCCTCCATCACGCAGGTCGTGCTGACGTGGGAGACCGCGTACGGCAAGGCGTTCAAGATCCAGGTGTCGCCCGACGGCACGGCGTGGACCGATGTGTACTCGACCACCACGGGCACCGGCGGCACGCAGACGCTCGCCGTCTCGGGCACCGGCCGGTACGTGCGGATGTACGGCACGGTCCGGGGCACGGGCTACGGCTACTCGCTGTGGGAGTTCCAGGTCTACGGCACCATCGGCGGCACCAGCCCCTCGCCGACGCCGACCGTAACCCCGACCCCCCCTCCCGGCAACTGGACCGAAGTCTGGAAGGACGACTTCGACGGGGCAGCGGGCACCTCGCCCTCGGGCGCGAACTGGCTCCTGCGCACCGGCACGCAGTACCCGGGTGGCGCCGCGAACTGGGGGACCGGTGAGGTCGAGACCATGAGCGCCTCCACCGCCAACGTCTCCCTCGACGGCACGGGCAAGCTCGCCATCAAGGCCATCAGGGACGGCGCGGGCAACTGGACGTCCGGACGCGTCGAGACGCAGCGCACGGACTTCACCCCGCAGCCGGGTGAGCAGCTGAGATTCACCGCGAGCCTCAAGCAGCCCGACGTGGCCGACGCCATGGGCTACTGGCCGGGCTTCCGCGCGACCGGCGCCGCCTACCGGGGCAACTACAACAACTGGCCGGGCGTCGGCGAGACCGACATCATGACCGACGTCAACGGCCGCAGCCAGCTCTCCAACACCCTGCACTGCGGCACGGCCCCCGACGGCGTGTGCGCCGAGTACAACGGCCGCACCAGCGGCCTCGCATCGTGCACCGGCTGCCAGACCGGGTACCACGAGTACACGCAGATCATCGACCGCACCAAGACCGACGAGGAGATCCGCTTCTACCTCGACGGCAAGCAGACCTGGGTCGTCCGCGAGAGCCAGGTCGGGGTCGCCGCCTGGGACGCCGCCGTCCACCACGGCTTCTACCTGCGCTTCGACCTCGCGATCGGCGGCTCGCTGCCAAACGCGGTCGCCGGGTCCACCACCCCGACCACGGCAACGACCTCCGGCGGCGTCCTCAGCGTGGACTCCGTGTCCGTCGCGAGGAGCACCGGCACCGTGCCGCCCGCGATGACCGACCCGGCGACCCCCGCGGGCCCGAGCGTGGTCAAGGTGACCGGAACGCAGGGCAACTGGCAGCTCAACGTCAACGGCTCGGCGTACGAGCTCAGGGGCCTGACGTACGGCCCGCCGCAGGCCGCCGCCGACGGCTACATGCGCGACCTGAAGTCCATGGGCGTCAACACGATCCGCACCTGGGGCGTGGACGACGCCAACACGCCGACCCTGCTCAACAGGGCCGCCCAGCAGGGCATCAAGGTCGTCGTCGGGCACTGGCTCAACCAGGGCGCGGACTACGTCAACGACACCGCCTACAAGACCAGCGTCAAGAACGAGATCGTCGCCCGGGTGAACGCCCTCAAGGGGTACCAGGGCGTGCTGATGTGGGACGTCGGCAACGAGGTCATCCTCACCATGCAGGACCACGGCCTCTCCGCGGCCGAGGTCGAGGCGCGGCGCGTCGGGTACGCGAAGTTCGTGAACGAGGTCGCCCAGGCCATCCACGCCGCCGACCCCAACCACCCGGTCACCTCGACCGACGCCTGGACCGGCGCCTGGCCGTACTACAAGACCTACGCTCCGGCGCTCGACCTGCTCGCGGTCAACTCCTACGGCGCGATCGGCGGGGTCAAGCAGGCCTGGATCGACGGCGGCTACACCAAGCCGTACATCATCACCGAGGGCGGCCCGGCGGGTGAGTGGGAGGTGCCGAACGACGTCAACGGCGTCCCCACCGAGCCGACCGACCTGCAGAAACGCGCCGGGTACACCGCGAGCTGGAACGCGATCAAGGGGCACCCGGGCGTCGCGCTGGGAGCCACCGAGTTCCACTACGGGCTGGAGAACGACTTCGGCGGCGTGTGGCTCAACACCTTCACCGGCGGCTGGCGCCGCCTCGGCTACCACGCGCTCAAGCAGGCCTACACCGGCCAGGCGTCGGCCAACACGCCGCCGGAGATCACCGCCATGACGGTGGGCTCGCAGACCAGCGTGCCGGCGGGCGGCCAGTTCACCGTCGGGGTGACGGCGGGCGACCCGAACGGCGACCCGATCCGCTACAACCTCATGGTCAGCAACAAGCACATCAACGGCAACACCGGCTTCTCGCACGTCCGGTTCACCGAGACGTCCCCCGGCCAGTTCTCGGTCACCGCGCCGCAGCAGATGGGCGTCTGGAAGGTCTACGTCTACGCCTTCGACGGCCAGGGCAACGTGGGCATCGAGCAGAAGTCGTTCCGCGTCGTGGCCCCGCCGGTCAACGGCACCAACGTCGCGCTCGGCAAGACGACCACCGCCTCGTCCTACCAGCCGACCGGCGACGGCGGGCCGTTCCTGCCCTCCAAGGCGACCGACGGCAACCTCACCACCCGGTGGGCGAGCGACTGGAGTGACCCGCAGTGGCTCCAGGTCGACCTCGGGAGCGCTGTGCCGATCAAGCACGTGCAGCTCGCATGGGAGAGCGCCTACGGCAAGTCGTACCAGATCCAGACCTCCAACGACGGCACCACCTGGGCGAACGCCTACTCCACCACCGCCGGTGACGGCGGCTTCGACGACATCGACCTGAACGTGTCCGCCAGATACGTCCGCCTCAACCTCACCCAGCGCGGCACCGCCTACGGCTACTCCCTCTGGGAGTTCGGCGTGTACCGGTAACCGCTCCGTCCAACGGCCACAGACCACCCATCCCGGCCCCCGGCCTCACCGCCCGGGGGCCGGCTGTGCTCAGACGCTGCGAAGGACCGAGACCACGATGCCCAGCACCACGGAGCCGTCACCGTCGATGATGTCGTAGGCGGGGTTGCGCGGTTCGAGATAGACGTGCCCGTCGCGCCGGCGATACACCTTCACGGTGGCCTCGCCGTCGATCATCGCGGCGACGATCTGGCCCGAGTGCGCCTCGGGCTGCTGCCGTACCACGACGATGTCGCCGTCGCAGATCGCGGCGTCGATCATCGAATCGCCCCGCACCCGCAGACCGAACAGGTTGCCACGCCCGGTGATGCCGCGGGGCAGGGTCAGCATGTCGTCCAGGTGCTGTTCGGCCACGATGGGGCTGCCCGCGGCGATGTCTCCGACCACCGGCACGGTCACCAGGTCCTCGGCCGGTTCCGGCGCCGAGGCTCGCAGGAACAGACGCACGTCGATCGGCCGGGTCATCGTCGTGCCCCGGCGGAGGAACCCCTTCTCCTCCAGGCTCTTCAGGTGTTTCGACACCGATGAGGACGACCGCAGCCCGACCGCGTCGCCGATCTCGCGTGTGCTCGGCGGATACCCGTACCTGCCCACCCAGTCCCGGATCGTGGCCAGGATCCGCTGCTGGCGCTGCGGCAGGGCCGAGAAGTCCAGGTACTCGAACGTGTCAGGATCGTCGTAGGCGGTCACCTGCGAAATGCTAAGGCCGGAACCTGTGTGTGCGGGCGGTGTGCTGATCTGCTCGCGTACAGGGGCCGGGCGAAGGTCCCTGCCGCGGCCAGGACACCGCCGGCGATTCGTGGGTCGGTGCGGGCGGATCAGGAGCCGTTGACTGCCCAAGCGGGCCGCTCGGGTCGATTCATGGGTATTCATCCGTCGCGGCAGCTCTTCCGGCAAACTGGGTCAAGCGCACCATGGTCACGGCACCACACGCGACGAGGCGGCAGTGAGCGACGACCTGACCCCACGCGACCGGCCATCCCGTACGAGCGACCGGCCATCCCGTACGAGCGGCCGGTGGCGGGCCGCGACGGACCCGCCCGCGGCCATCCGCCGCCTGTGCCTGGCCATCGACGTGCAGTCCTACAGCCTCCGCGACAACCGGCGCCAGCTCGGCGTGCAGGCCGGCCTCAAGCGGGTGCTCGACCGCGCGCTGGCTCGTGCCGGGCTCTCCCCGGCGGCGGTGCCCCGCCAGGACCGGGGCGACGGGCAGCTGGTCCTGCTGCCGGCCGGGGTGGACGAGGCCCGTGTCATCGCCCTTCTGTTGCGCGAGGTGGGCGCCGGCCTCGCGGAGATCAACAAGACCCTGGTGGCTGATGACCGCATCCGGCTACGCCTCGCCCTGGCGCAGGGCATCATCCATGAGGCGGCGACCGGGTACGTGGGCAAGGCGGTGGTGGACGCGTGCCGCCTCGTGGACTCCCGTGACCTGCGCGCCGCCCTCGCCGAGCACCACGACCGGGACCTGGCCGTGGCCGTCACCGACGACCTCTTCCACGACGTGCTGGTCCACGGGTATGCAGGGCTGGCGGCCGGTGACTTCCGCCGGGTGGGCGTCGAGCTGGCGGACAAAGGGTTCTCGGCCTTCGTGTGGGTGGCGGTTCCCGAGGTGTCGCGCCTGCTGGAGATCTCGGGCGGCACGCCCCGGCCCCGGCGCGTGCGGATCGCGGCCGTCGTCGGCGTCCCTGCCCTGCTGGCGGTACTGGGCATGGCCGCCTGGCAGCTGACCGGTACGACGTCCCCGGCATCTCCCGCCGGGACCGCCCGCACATCCCCGAACACCCAGGGCACGGGCGCCCGAGGCAGTGGCGCGCCGGGCACGGATGTCGCGGACCCCGGCGCCCGGGCCTCCGGTACGTCGCCGGCCCCCGTGGGCGGCAGGCCGTTCGCCTTCCTGGACCCGACGGGCTCGGTGCCCACATGCGGCCCGATCTTCGGGGCCGGCTCCGTGCCCGCTGGCTACGACCTGCGCGTCTTCGCCAAGGGCGGTGACCAGTACTTCCTGGCCTGGGCCACCGCCCTGGCCGACGGCACGGCCGGAACCTGGGAGGTGCCGGAGCTGTTCCTCGGGCGGGTCGGCGCCGAGGGGCGCCGTGTCAAGCTGTACGCCGTCCTCGTGCCCTCGGCCGAGAGCGCGGAGCTGACCCGGAATTTCGAGGAGAAGTGGGCGTTCTCCTCGATCCCTGGCCGCGTGGTGGCGACCCACACCTTCACCGTGGTCGCCGAACCCTGCTGACCACGAGTTCCCGCTGCTGAACGTGCGCGCGGGCCGGTGAAACCCCCGTGAAACCGCTGTTTCCTACTGTGCTCTGGTGATGACTGCCGGCGCGGGTGGATCCGGCGATGGCCACGGGCGCGTCATCGCCGGACCGGGGGCGGACGCGGTGCGCGCCCGGTGGACATCACGGCCGCCGTCGCCGCGGGGAAGTTCAGGCGGCGGCGGCCACGGGGACGGCACAGCATGGGTAATGTCGCGCCTGGCCGATGATCGGCCGTTTTGCTAACGCGATAGCAGGAGGAACCGCGTGAAGAAGCTTAAGGGGGCACTCTTCGCCCTGGTGGTGGCCGGGCTGCTGGGGGCCGGTGCCACGCCGGCCGCCGCTGTGGAGGTGGACCCCTGCCACAGCCAGCAGTACGGCTGCGACAGCCACTGGATGAACCCCGGCGAGGGCTGAGGGTGATCTCAGCCGGGAGCGGGTGGCGACGAGAGCGTGTCGAGCGCCCGGCGGGCCTCGCGGGCGCGCTCGTGCCACAGGGGGAGGCCGATCGCGTCGAACTCCGCCGCCGCCCGCTCCAGCATGGACCTGGCGAGCTGGTGCTCGCCGCGTCCGGCGGCCAGCATCCCCCCGGCGAGACGGGCGCGGGCCGCGACGAACGGCTCGCCGATCGTGACGGCCAGCGCCAGCGCGGCGTCCAGGTAGTCGGCGGCGCGGTCGAGCTCCCCGGCCAGCAGCCCGGCCTCGCCCATGCCGAGCAGCCCGTAGGTCTCGCCGATCTTGTCCCCGGCGTCCCGGGATGCGTCCAGGACCTGCCGGTACGCGGTCTCGG
Organism: Sphaerisporangium viridialbum; assembly: GCF_049674955.1. Lineage (GTDB taxonomy): Bacteria > Actinomycetota > Actinomycetes > Streptosporangiales > Streptosporangiaceae > Sphaerisporangium > Sphaerisporangium viridialbum. The sequence goes on from NZ_CP187232.1 coordinate 3,434,574, forward strand.
CCTCCGAGGCCCTGCCCTCGCGCAGGTGCAGCAGCCCCAGCCGGTTGAGTATCTGCGCGCTGCCTCGCCCGTCGCCCAGCTCCAGGTAGACGCCGAGCGCCTGCTCCAGCAGCGGGGCCGCCGCCTCCCCCTGGTCGTTCTCGATGTGGATCTGCGCGATGCTGCCCAGCACGTGCGCCTCCGCGTGCCGGTCGCCGACGGCGCGGAGCATCCGCAGCGCCCGCCCGTACTGGCCCAGCGCCGTCTCCGCGTTTCCCTCCACCCGGTCGAGCAGGGCGGCGTTGCGGAGGGCGAGCGCCTGCCCGTGCGGGTCGCCCACGGTCTCGAAGATGGGCAGCGCCGCGGCGAAGTGCGGCCGGGCGGCGGCGTAGCGCTGCCGGAAGATCTCCAGCGTGCCGAGCGAGTACCTCATGGCCGCCTCCCCGCGCAGGTCTCCCGTACGCCTGGCGGTGGCGAGCGCGGTCCTCGCGGTGTGCGACCACTCGTCGAAGTGGCCCTGCGACTCGAACAGCGTGACCGTGGACATCGCGAGGTCCCAGCAGATCTCGCTGAGCCCGAGCCCCGCGGCCTGCTCGACGGCCGCGACCAGGCCGGGCCGCTCGCTGCGCAGCCATCCCGCCGGATCCGCCAGCAGGCGGACGGTGGTGGGCTCCTCCAGGTGCCACCGGGCGCCGCCGCCGTGCAGCACGGTGTAGTCGCCGCCGTACTGCGACCGGTGCGCGCGCTCGGCGAGGGCCAGGTACGCGCCCGCCAGCCTGGCCAGCGCGGCGTCGCCCGCGCCCGGGGCCTCGTCGGCGGCGGCCCGCTCCCTGGCGTGCAGCCGCACCAGATCGTGGATCCTGTAGCGGGGCTCGCCGATGCCGTCGGTGCCCGCGTACTCCACCAGTTGCGCCTCGACCAGGCTTTCGAGCACGTCCTCGGCCGCACGCGAACCGGTGCCGAGGAGCGCGGCGGCGACCCAGGCGGCGAAGTCCGGGGTCTCCACCAGCCCGAGCCTGCGGAACAGCGACCGGCCAGGGTCGGTCAGCCCGGAGTACCCGAGTGCGAGGCCCGCGCGGACCGACAGGGTGCCGTGGGTCAGCTCGTCCAGCCGGTCGTGCTCGGCCTCCAGCCGGGAGATGAGCCGCGCCACCGTCCAGTGCGGCCGGGCCGCCAGCCGCGCCCCGGCGATGCGCAGGGCCAGCGGCAGCCGGTCGCACAGCTCGGCCAGCTCGCGCGCGGCCGGGCCGTCCTCGCGGAGCTCGGCGCGTCCGGTGATCCTGCTCAGCAGGTCGATCGCGTCGCCGGTGCCGAGCACGCCGAGCGCGACCAGGTTCGCGGCGGGGAGCGCGGTGAGCCTGCCGCGGCTGGTGATCAGGACGGCGCAGCCCGCGCCGGCGGGGATGAGCGGTTCCACCTGGGCCTCGTCGGCGGCGTCGTCCAGCACGACCAGCACGCGCCGGTCGGACAGCAGATCGCGGAAGACCTCGGCACGCTCGTCCAGGCCGTCCGGTACGTGCGCCCCGGCCACGCCGAGCGCGCGCAGGAAGCGGCCGAGCGCCTCCCGGGGTTCGACCCGGCCGGTTCCCGCGCCGCGCAGGTTCACGAAGAGCTGGCCGTCGGGGAACCGTTCCCGGGTGAGCTGGGCCGCCTGCACGGCGACCGCCGTCTTGCCCACGCCCGGCATGCCCGACACGACGCACACCACGGGCGGGCCGTGCAGCAGCGCGGTGATCCGGCGCAGCTCGGCGTCCCGTCCGGTGAGGTCCCCGGTCGGAGCGGGAAGCAGGGCGGGGGCGAGATCCCCTGCCGGTGCCGGAGGCGCGGCGGCGGCCGGTCCCGGCCCGGACGGTCCCGGCCCGGACGGTTGGAGAGGTACGAGCGTGATGTCCGCGTCCCCGCGCAGGATGGCGCCCTCCAGCTCCCGCAGCAGGGGACCGGGTTCCACCCCCAGCTCCTCGGCGAGGACGGCGCGGGTGCGCCGATACACGCCGAGCGCGTCGGCGCGCCGGCCCGCGCGGTGCATCGCGACCATGAGGCGCGCGGCCGACGACTCGGCCAGCGGGTCCTCGGCGAGCAGCGCGACCAGTTCGGGGATCACCTGGGCGTGCCGCCCGAGTGCCATCTCGGCGTCGATGCGGTCGGTCAGCACGCGCCTGCGTTCCTGCTCCAGGTCGGCGGCGGCCTCGGCGAGCTGCGGCACGTCGTGCAGGCCGGGGTAGGCGGTGCCACCTCCCCAGAGGGCCAGCGCCTCGTGGAGCAGGGCGGCGGCCATCTCGGGGTCGCCCTGGCCGAGCGCGCGGCGGCCCCGTTCGGCGAGGTCCGTGAAGTGCCAGGCGTCCACCTCGGCCCGCTGCGCGAGCAGCGCGTACCCGGAGCGGTCGTGCCGGATCCGGTCGGCGCTGCCCAGCGACCTGCGCAGCCGGTGCACGAGCACCTGGAGGTTCTTGCCTGGGCGTGCGGCCAGGCGCTCACCCCACAGCGCGTCGGTCAGCGTGTCGGCGGGCACCGTACGGCCGCGCCAGCAGATCAGGAGCCCCAGCAGCTGTTCCTGGCGCCGTGACGCCAGCCGCACCGGGCCTGAGTCACCGAGGACGGCCACGTCACCGATGACCCGGAACTTCACGGAATCTTCCGGTTGGTTCGCGGACTCAACCTGTGGCACCTCTTGCAGATGTTGGGCGCACTCTGTGGTGTTGGCGGACGAGAGTATCGATGTCTGGATGATAACGATCAACGGTGCCCGGTACCGCCCAAAAGGGTGGTTCCGGGCACCGTTGATCGTGGAGCCGTTCGAGAAGGGGGAGTCGTCCTAGAAGACGGGCACGCCGTCGCGGACGAGCTTCCAGTTGGGGTCGGCGAAGGTGGCGGGGTCGATGGTGCCGGACGCGGTCGCGGCGTCGATCAGCGCCTGCCGGATCTCGACCTGGGCGTTGTAGACCACCGGGGCGCTCGTGACGTGCGGGAAGCCGCCGCCGCCCGACTGCCGGTAGTTGTTGATCGCCACGACGAACTGCTGGCCCGCGGCCACCGGCGCACCCTTGTAGGACAGGTTGACGATGCGCTGGCCGACCGGCTTGGAGATGTCGATGTCGTAGGAGACACCCGAGAGCTGGTCGTAGTTGTAGTCGGGGGTGCCGCTCGCGTTGGTCAGGGTGCCGAGGTCGACCGGCGCGCCGGGGGCCACCTGGGCGAAGTACCTGGCGGAGTACTCCAGGTAGTCCTTGATCTGCGTTCCGGTCAGCTTCACGCCGAGCAGCGTGTTGTCGTAGACGTACAGGCCGGCCATGTCACGGACGCTCACCGGGCCCGCCGGGAAGACGGCCGTGCGGCTGAAGGGCGCGGCGATCGACAGCACCGGCAGCGAGGCGTCGGCCGTGCCCGCGACGGCCTTGGTGACCAGGTCGGTCTGCACCTTCTGGATGTAGTCCAGGATCGCGGTGTCCTTGTACGGCGACTCCGCGGCGGAGAGCTGCTCCTTGGACTGGGCGATCACCTGGTTGACGTACCCGACGGTCTTGTCGTGCTGGCCCTTCATCAGGGCGACGATCTTCGGGTCCTCCGCGACGGTGTTGGTGTTGATCGTGGCCGAGGACTTGGTGGTCACGGCCCACTTGCCCCGCTCCTTGGCGAGGGTGAAGTCGACCACCGACAGGCGCTGGCCGTACTTGCTGGGCTCGGTCAGGAGCACCTGCTTGCCGGTCGCCTTGTTGGTGACGAACTTCTGCGGCACGTCGTTGTGGGCGTGGCCGAACAGCACGGCGTCGATCCCGGGGACCTGCTCGGCGACGAGCGCGGAGGCGTTCTCGATCGGGAGGTCGGTGCCGTAGGACGACATGCCGTTGTCGCCCGCGTGCGCGGTGACCAGGACGACGTCGGCGCCGAGGCCGCGGATGACCGGCACCCACTTCTTCGCGGAGGCGACCAGGTCCAGGAACTTCAGCTTGCCCTCGACGTTGGCCTTGTCCCAAATCGCGATGCCGGGGTTCGTCAGGCCGAGCACGCCCACCTTGACGGGCTTGTCGCCCTTGACGTTCATCGTCTTGATGATGAACGGCAGGTACGCCGGGAGACCGGTCTTGGCGGAGACCGCGTTGGCGCCGAGCACGGGGGCCTTCATCTGCTTGACCCACTTGGCCAGCAGGGGCAGCCCGTAGTTGAACTCGTGGTTGCCGAGCGTCACGGCGTCGTACCCGATGGCGTTCATGGCCTTGGCCATCGGGTGCGTCTGGCCGGTCTCGGTGATCGGCTCGACCTTGGCGTAGTAGTAGTCGAGCGGGGTGCCCTGGATGGTGTCGCCGGAGTCGAACAGCAGCGTGTGGTCGGCGCCGCGGTCCTTGCGGATCTGGTTGACCAGGGTGGAGACCTTCGCGAGGCCCACGTCGTTGTGCGCGCTGTCGTCGAACTCAGCGTTCTTGAAGTAGTCCCAGTTCAGGGCGTTGCCGTGAATGTCGGAACTGGCCATCACGGTGATCTTCACCGAGTGGTCGGGTGTCGCGGAGGCGGGTGCTGCGGGCGCGGTAAGGCCAAGGGCCACGACGACGGTGGCACCGGCGGCGAGGGCCCGCCCGATTCTGGAACTCATGGCGGGGACCTTAGTCAGGGAAAGTTACTTAACGGTCACGAGTTCCTTATGGGACAAATCCCCTCAGTGAACAACCGGTGCGGAGCCCCCTCCGAACATGACGACCAAGGACGGTGAGGCCCACGGCCGACAACGCACTCGACACGAAGCGTTTCCATCCCTCCTGCCGCGGCCGTGGTAGCTGATCCGGTGACCCGCACTGCAAGTGATCGCGCAGAAGAATGCAAGTGGGGGCCAGTAGCTTGCTCGGCATGAGAAAACGATCTTCTGTCCTCGCCGTCCTGGCTTCCGCGGCCGTACTCGCCGCTCCCGCCGCGGCCTCGGCCGCATCGGGGCCTTCGGCGGCAAGGGTCTCCTCCGGCTCGCCGGCCTCGGCGACCAAGACCTTCTCCTTCCAGGGCATGAACCTCAAGATCCCCGCCGGCTGGAACGTGCGCCCTAACGGGAACAGCGTCGTGGTGGTGACCGGAAAGTGCAAGAAGCCACAGCCCTTCGCCCCGAACTGCCAGGGGTTCTGGGTGTTCGGCGCAAAGGCGATCACCAAGGTCCCGGTCGGGGGCGGTTTCTTCACGTACACGGGCAAGGAGCAGTTCTATCCCTTCAGCGGCGTAGTGCCCTGCCCGTTCAACGCGAAGACCAGCTGGTACCCCGGTGAGAAGGCCACGTCGACAGGTCTGCGCCAGGTCGGACGCGGACACAAGGCGAAGTACACCGCCTGGCCCAATCAGTGCGTGACGAACAACGGTGGCCGCCGGACGGCGAGCTTCACTCAGCGGGAGTGGTTCCTGCCCTCGTCGAAGATTCTGGTGGTGGACGTCTGGAACACGCCGGGGCTGTCGAACGTGCTCGAGCGCGCCACCTGGAGCTGACCGTCGATCGCGTGCCGGACCAACGGGTCCGGCACGCCCAGCACGCCGGTTACCTCTGCCGGAGCAGCCAGAGCATGTAGGCGGCGATGGAGGACGAGTCGGTGATCGAACCGCTGAGAATCATCTGCTCGAACTCCGTGCGGTGTACCCAGCGCTGGCGCATGTCCTGCTCGGTGTGCTCGCGGTCGGCCTGCCCCTCGGTGAGCCCGGTGGCCAGGTACACGTGAAGCCCCTGATCGGTCATCCCGTGGGCGTTGTCCATACGGCCCAGAAGGCGCAGCCGCGCGGCACGAAGCCCGGTCTCCTCCGCCAGCTCACGCCGGGCCTCGTCCTCGCGGGTGTCGGCCTCGGCCGAACCTTGCGGGAAGCTCCATGAGCGGCGGCCGATCGGATAACGGTATTCCTCCACGATATGAAAGCCGTCGTCCTCCTCCGGAATGACCAGGACGAAGTCGGGCCTGACCACGTACCCGTACACGCCGGGCGAGCCATCAGGATGCTCGATCCGGTCCTCTCGTACCTGCATCCACGCGTTGCTGTAGACCACGTGGGAGGAGACCTGCCGGATCACTGGCTGCGCTTCGGTCATGATGCCGCATGGTACCCAGACTTCACCGCCCGCTACAGCGAGAGATCCGACCACAACGGAGATCATTCTGGTAGTAGCTCCTATTAATCGTCGTTGTACGGGTGATCGTCGATAGGCTGTGGCTCCTTTATGTGGTTTTACCCCGTCAGGAGGTCGAGGGGGCGGGAGGAATCGAACCCTCGGGACCATCGGCCGGAGTTGGTGGCCTTTGTTCGCTACCTGGAATTGGTGAGGGCGAATCACCATCGTGGTCACCCCCACGTTTGTATTTCACCTGGAACCAAATGGTTCGCCCGGCCGGGTGGTCGTGGACGTCCCAGCGATGCGAGAGCGTTTCGACCAGCATGAGACCTCGTCCGCCTTCGGCGAGAAGGTCTCCGCCGACACGCGGAGCGGTGTCACCACCGGCGTCCACCACGTCGACGTGTATGAGGTCATGACAGTCGGCGATGGCGAGCGTCACCCGTCCGCCGTTTCGCGAGTTGGAATGAACCACGGAATTCGTGACAACTTCGGAAACCAGTAGCGTCACGTCGTCCAACGCCGGATGGCCATCCCCGAGTTTCTTTCTCACGTAGTCACGGGCCTGTGAGACCGACTCGGGAGAACCGACCAGATCGGTAACGCCAAGCAGGCTTCCTGTCATCATGCGCTTGCCTTTTCGCCTCGCCGGAAAGGTTCGTGCGTCGTTGGAGACTTCGCCTTACCAGGGTGACGACAGAGGGCTACGATCGGTAGCGATTTCCGCTCACACCGTGAGCACACTTGGGTTAGCGGAATGGTTAGTCAGCTTAAATGTCCCTATTCTGATGGTAGGTGAGACATGCCCCCCGGCAGTGATGTCGACCCTCACGAGTCCCCGCGTGCCCTTTTCGCCTTCGAACTGCGTCGGCACCGGGCCACGGCGAAGCTCACCCAAAGGCAGCTCGCCGAGCGCATGGGGTATTCCGACGCCATGGTCGCCATGGTCGAGACCGCCAAACGTCCCCCGTCCGAGCGCTTCGCCGAACTGTGCGACGAGGTCTTCGGCCTGGACGGCACCATGAAGAGGCTGTACATCGCCACCACCTGGAACAAGGCGCCAGAACATTTCCGGCCCTGGCTGGAGGAGGAAGAGGAGGCGACGGCCCTGAGGGGCTGGGAGCCGATGCTCATTCCCGGCCTGTTCCAGACCGAGGCCTACGCCCGAGAGATCTTCGCGGCCGAACCCGACATCACCAGCGCGGAGATAGACGAACGTGTCGGGGCCCGCATGCAGCGGCAGTCGATTCTGCATCGCGAACACCCACCCCTGGTGGCAGTCCTGATCGACGAGGCTGTAATACGTCGCCCTATGGGAGATACGGAGATCATGCAGGGGCAGTTAGGGTACTTGCTTGAGGTCGCTCAACATCCACGGGTGACCATTCAGATCGTGCCCTACTCCGCACAGGCGCTCTGCGGTCTTCTGGGAGGATTCATCATCGCTGAGCGCAACGGAGTGCCCCAGACGGCTTACGTGGAAGCGCAACCCAACGGGCGCACTGTGGAGGACCGCAACATGCTCGCGAAGCTTCTTCGCCGGTATGACGCGATCAGGGCTGAAGCCCTACCGTCTAGTCAGTCCCTCCAGCTCATCAAGGAAGCGGTGAACCAAAGTGGATCATGACCTTCGAGGTGCGCGGTGGCGCAAGAGCACTCACAGTGGCGGCGACGGCGGTAACTGTGTCGAGGTGGCGTCGAACATTTCTGGTCTGTTCGCGGTCAGGGACAGTAAGAACCCGGCCGGTCCGGCGCTGGTCTGCGCGCCCGGCGAGTGGTCCGCGTTCGTGAACGGCGTCAAGAGCGGCACGTTCAGCTGAGAAGCACGCGGGACGTTCGTCTGAGAAGCACGCGGCAGGTTCGTCGGAGAAGCATGGCGGCCCTCCGCGGACGAGCCCGGTCAGCCCGCCAAAGAGGCGCCGTCACCGACAGGCAGTGACCACGCACGCCCGGCCGCCTCAGCGGTCGGGCGTCGCTTCGGCTCTGAACAATGACCTCGCCGTATATGACGCGATCGAAGCCGGGGTCGTACCGTCTGGACAACGTCTCCAACCTGTCGAGGAAGCGGTGAGCCAAAGTGACTCATGACCTCCGAGCTGCTCAGTGGCGTAAGAGCACCTACAGCGGATCTGACGGCGGTAACTGTGTCGAGGTGGCGTCGAACATCCCTGGTCTGTTCGCGGTCAGGGACAGTAAGAACCCGGCCGGTCCGGTGCTGGTCTGCGCGCCCGGCGAGTGGTCCGCGTTCCTGAGCGGTGTGCTTCAGGACGTGCCGCCGAAGTCGACCTCCTTGGTCTCGACCGTGCCGGCCGTCCGCCCCGGCGCCGTCTGGTAGGTCCAGTACAGGTTCGTGTGCGCGATGACCTGGGCCGGCGGCGGCGCCCCCCATGCCGTCTGGTCCTCCGTCGTGTGGGCGTCGCTGACGAGGGTCGTGTCGTACCCCCGGGTGAACGCGCCGTGGAGCGTCGAGCGGACGCACGCGTCGGTCTGCGCGCCGACGACGACGAGCCGCCCGACTCCGAGGCCGGACAGCACGGTCTCGAGGGTGGTGTCCTCGAAGGAGTCGCCGTAGCTCTTCTCGACGAGCGGCTCGGCGTCGCCCGGAGTCAGCTCGGGGACGATCAGCCAGTCGTCGCCGCCCCTCACGGTCTGCTCGTCGGAGTGCTGGACCCAGACGACGGGGACCCGCTCCCGCCGCGCCTTCTCGACGAGGCCGCCGATGTTCGCGACGACCGTGTCGCGCTCGTGAGCCGCCCCGACGACGCCGTTCTGCACATCGACGACGAGAAGCGCGGTGTTCGGCCGGTTCTCGAGTGTGGTCATGGTCTCCCCTTACTCACGCTGGGCTTCTGGGTCCACTCACGCTAGACCTCCCCACCGACAACTCGCCCGGGACGAACCTCGGTCCGCCCCTCGTGGGCATCCTGCCGCGTGGGCCGCGGAGCGCCGGAGCGGCGAATGCGCCTGATGAGCGCTCCGCCGATCACAGGGGCTCGGCCCAGCCCGTGCCTTGCCCGGGCGTGCCTGTGGGGAGTTCGGCGGGGCTGGTGCGGTCTCCGGGCGTGCCTGTGGCGTGTCCGGTGGGCCGGGTGCGGTCCCCGGCTCAGCCTGAGGGGAGTTCGGTAGGGGCTGGTAATTTCGTAAATTGCCGTGCCGGCCGGGCGAGTCCGGCGACGCGTTTATTACCGCTGAAGGCCCGCATAAAAGGCGAGACATTAAACGCTACCCTCGGCGATATCCCGGTCACCGGCGGCCCGGAGGGAAGCCGTCCTCAAGGTAGAGGCTCGCCGTGCCGGTGTTTCGTGCGCACGCCCTGATCCGAGCCGCCAGCCCCCGTCCGAGCAGGCCGTCGAGCTCATCGGGCGGGACGAAATCGATGCGGTCGATCTCGACCTGATCGAGCCGGATGCCGGCCACTTCTCTCGCGCCGAGAACCCCGCCGTCGAAGACGAACATCAGCCCGCAGTCCCAAGGCGGGCGCGGTGAAACCCAGTCCACGCAGAGGAGGGGTCCGATATCGGGGGTGATGCCGAGTTCTTCGGTGATCTCGCGGGTGCAGGCGGTGTATGGAGACTCGTCCTTTTCGAGCATGCCGCCCGGGATATCCCAGTGGTCTTTGTACGTGGGATGCACCACCAGGACCTTGCCGGATTCGTCGCGAAAGAGCGCGCCGGCCGCCGCGCGGATCCGCGCCAGCCCGGCGATGTAGGAGGGAAGAGGCCCCTCGTCAGAGTCATGCATCCGACGAGCCTACGGCGTGCCAGGCGGCTTGCTCCTTTACCGGGCCAGGCGATGTCGGGATACGTGGGCGTGGGGATATGCGGGGTGCGGGTTTCATGCCGGGCGCGGAAATGCAAACGGCCTCCATAATGGGCGCCCGCGATCGGTGCCGCCGGCCGCCGGGATTGAGAACCTCACACACTTTGATATGGCGCCTACCGGGCTGTCAAGACGTGCCCGACCACATGTCTGAACGAAAGATGAACGATGTTGACGGCTTCAAACGGTCAATGTACATTCTGTGAACTTGAGACGGGGGAACGATGCATCCGCAGGTCAGCTAGGAGGCGACCCTTGTCACGTCCGGAGCGAATAGCCCATTCGAAGATCACTCGCAAGTTCAGGTCCGCTGGACAGCAGCTCTTATTCGCCCAAGGCAAGGGAGGCGAGGTCTCGGACGCGAACGGCGCGAGGTACATCGACTTCGTCATGGGTTATGGCCCGGTGATAATCGGGCACTCCGACGACCTTTTCAACGAGATGATGTGCGGTCATCTGGTCAATGGCGTGATGATGCCGGGATACACGGTCTTCCACCAGGAATATCTGGAGCGGCTGCTCGGAGACCGGCCCGGAGACCGCGGCGCCTTTTTCAAGACCGCCTCCGAGGCCGTCACGGCCGCGTTCCGGCTGGCCGCCATGCGCACCGGGCGCCTCGGCGTCGTCCGCAGCGGCTACGTCGGCTGGCATGACGCCCAGATCGCCAACTCCCTGAAGTGGCACGAGCCACTGCACTCCCCGCTGCGCGAAAGGCTCAGGTACACCGACGGGATGCGCGGCATCGGCGGCTCCGAGCCCGTGCTGAACTGGGTGGACCTGCGCCTGGAATCCCTCGCCGAGCTCCTGGACCAGCACAGGGGGAGCCTGGGCTGCTTCGTCTTCGACGCCTACCTCGCCTCCTTCACCACCCCGGAGGTGCTGCGCCAGGCCGTCGCCATGTGCCGCGACGCCGGGCTGCTGACCGTGTTCGACGAGACCAAGACCGGAGGGCGCATCTCGCCGCTCGGCTACGACCACGATCACGGCCTCGGCTCCGACCTCGTGGTGATCGGCAAGGCGCTGGCCAACGGGGCGCCGCTGAGCCTCCTGGTGGGCGGGGCCGAGCTGCTGGCCCACGCGGAGCGGGCCCGGCTCAGCGGCACGTTCTCCAAGGAGATGATCGCGGTGTACGCCGCCCTGGCGACCAGGGACATCCTGGAGAAGCCGGCAGGGGACTCGCCGGACGGCTGGGCGGAGATCGGCAGGATCGGCACCCAGGTGGCCGCGGCCATCACCTCGGCCGCGCGGGACGCCGGGGTCGCCTCCCTGGTCGGCGCGAGTCCGGTGCTCGGCGGCGGCATGTTCGAGCTGACGTACGCCGACGAGGTGCTCGGCGACAAGGAGGGCAGGGACGCGCTGCTCAACGCCTTCGCCGCGGCCGGCATCCTCCTGCTCGAAGGCCACCCGTCCTTCGTGAGTCTCGCGCACCGCGACATCGACTGGGGCGAGTTGCGCGACCGGGCACGCCAGGCCTTCGAACAGTGGACCGCCTCGACGGGAGCGAACCGTGACTGACCCCGTACGCATCGCCCTGGTCGGCTGCGGCCGCCAGATGCGGCAGAACCTCTTCCCCTTCTTACAGCGCGTCCGCGGCCACCAGATCGTCGCCTGCGTCGACCCCGACCTCTCCCTGGCGGCGGAGATCCAGGCGCAGACGTACGGCGCGGTCTGCGCCGAGTCCGTCGAGGGGCTGGACCTCTCGACAGTGGACGCGGCGGTGATCGCCGTCCCACCCGAGCCCTCGTCCCTGCTCACCCGCCACCTGGCCGAGCGCGGTGTCGACTGCTTCGTGGAGAAGCCGGCCGGCCCGTCCACGCCCGCACTGGAGGAGCTGGACCACGCGGTACGGCGCAGCGGGCGCAACGTCCAGGTCGGCTTCAACTTCCGGTACGCGGAGACCCTCGCGCGCCTGCACGAGCTGACCACGGCCACCCGCGCCACCCCGTGCTCGGTGACCATCGACTTCTACAGCCGCCACCCGTCGGCTCCGCAGTGGGGTGTGGACACGACGCTGGAGGCGTGGATCCGGCACAACGGCGTGCACGCCCTGGACCTCGCCCGCTGGTTCGTGCCCTCCCCGGTGGTCCAGGTGGACGCGCACGCCATTTCGGGCGGCCCCGACCGCTTCCAGGTGGTGGTGATCCTGCGCCACCTCGACGGCTCGCTCTCCACGCTGCGCATGGGCAACAACCTCAAGCGCTTCCTGGTGAGCGTGAGCGTGCAGGGCACGGACGGCAGCCGCTACAGCGCCCCCTCACTGGAGCGGGTGACCTGGGACCTGGACGCCGGCACGCCGCTCGGGCAGGAGCTGCACAGCACGCGCAACCTCGACCACGGGTGGGCCAGGAGCGGGTTCGGGCCCGAGCTGGCCTTCTTCATCGAGTCCTGCCGGCGTTCCGTACGGTCTCTGGACGGCGTGGCCGGCGACGGCGTGGCCGGTGCCGAGGACGGGCCGGGGGTCGGCGACGCGCTCGCGGCGTCGGCGCTCTGCGACCGGGCGCTCGAAGGCCTCGCCGCCCCCGCCGCGAACGGCTTCGGCGTGGTCACGCACCCGATGCGGGCCTCGGCCCAGGTCGGCTAGGTGACCTTCCGCGTCGAACGGCCCGCTGTGCCCGTGGGGGTGTGGGGGTGGCTGCGGGGGCACCTGCGGCGGCACCGGTGGCTGCTGGCGGTGTTCGCCGCCGCGTCCGTCGCGGCCAACCTCTGCGCCACCCTCGTCCCCGTGTACGTCGGCGAGGCGTTCGCCCAGGCCACCGGCTCCAGCCCCGGCCTCGCGCCGGTCGCCGCCGCGGCGGTCGCGGCGGGCCTGCTGGCGGCCGGCCGGTTCGTCGCCGACGTGCTGTCCAGCGGCTCGATGGAGGTCATCGCCCAGCGGGTCAAGCGGGACGCCCGCGACGAGCTGTACCGCAGCCTGCTGGGCAAACGCCTGTCGTTCCACGACCAGCAGCGCATCGGCGACCTGCTCGCCCGGGCCATCAACGACGCCAAGCTGGTCGACTACATGTTCAGCCCGGGGATCGCCACCGCGTTCAACGGCCTGCTGGCCCTGCTCGTGCCGATCCTGTTCATCGCCTCCATGCACGCCTGGCTGCTGCTGGCGCCGGGCCTGATGGTCGTGGTGTTCGGCTTCGCCCTGCGCCGTCACCTGCGCAGGCTGCACCCGCTGACCATGCGCACCCGGGAGGCCTTCGCCGACCTCAACGACCGCTTCACCACGACCCTGAGCGGCATCTCCACCGTGAAGGCCGCCACCCAGGAGGAGCACGAGCGGCGCGCCTTCGCCGAAGCCGCGGCGGCCTACCGGGACGCGTACGTGAGGCGCGGGAAGGCCCAGGCCGTCTACCTGCCCGCGCTCAGCTTCGCGCTCGTCATGGCCGTCGGGTCCCTGCACTCCCTCCAGCTCTACAGCGAGGGCACGCTGACCCTCGCCCAGGTCGTCACCTACCTCGGCTGGCTGGTGCTGTTCGCCCAGCCGGTGACCATGTCGGAGCAGGCCGTCCCGGTCATCCAGGAGGGCGTCGTCGCCGCCGCGCGCATGCGGCAGATCATCGGCGGGGACTCCAGCGAGCGGGAGGACACCGACGGCACCTCGGCCTCGGTCGAGGGCGCGATCACCTTCGACCGCGTCCGCCTCACCCTCGACGGAAGGGAGATCCTGCGCGACGTCTCCTTCCACGTGCCCGCCGGCCGGACGCTCGCCGTCGTAGGCCCCACCGGCAGCGGCAAGAGCATGCTCACCAAGCTGGTCAACCGCATGTACGACGCCACAGGGGGGCGGGTGCTGATCGACGGCAGGGACGTGCGCGCGTGGGAGCCGGGCGCGCTCCGCCGTCAGATCGGCCACGTGGACCAGGAGACCTTCCTGTTCTCCAAGAGCGTGCTGGACAACATCGCGTTCGGCTCGCCGGCCGACGCCGGGTACGAGGCCGCCTACGAGGACGTCGTGCGCGCCGCCAAGCAGGCGTGCGCCGACGACTTCGTCCAGGGCCTGGACCAGGGGTACGCCACGATCCTCAACGAGGGCGGGACCACGCTGTCCGGCGGGCAGCGGCAGCGCCTCGCCATCGCCAGGGCGCTCCTCACCGACCCGAGGATCCTCACCCTCGACGACGCCATGAGCGCGGTGGACGCCCGCACCGAGAAGACGATCACCGAGGCGATCGAGCGGGTGACGGCGGGACGTACGACGGTCCTGGTCTCGCACCGGCCCGGCCAGATCCGGCGCGCCGACATGATCCTCCTGCTCGACGCCGGGCGCGTCGTCGACCAGGGGACGCACGACGAGCTCATGGGGCGCTGCGCCCTGTACAGGGAGATCTACAGTGGATGACACCGGCGGGCACGCGACCAGGCGGACCCCGTGACCGAGCTGTTCACCGGCCTGCGCGGCGACGACTACGACCGCGTCTACGGCAACGCCAGGCTCCTGGCCCGCATCCTGCGCTACCTGCGGGCGCACCGCGGCGCCATGCTCGCCTCCGCCGCCCTGGTCGTCGGCTCGGCGCTGCTCACCGCGTCCGTCCCGGTGCTCATCGCGCGGGTGATCGACCAGGTCAGGGACGGGCTCGGCCTGGGGTTCCTGGTGAGCCTCTACGTGGTCGCGGCGGCGGTGCTGGCCTGGCTGATGAACTGGGCGCGCCAGGCCCTCACCGCCCGTCTGGTCGGCGAGGTGGTGTACCGGCTGCAGCGCGACGCCGCCGACGCCGCCCTCGCCAAGGACGTCGCGTTCTACGACGGCAACTCGGTGGGGCAGGTGATCAGCAGGGTCACCGGCGACACCGAGGGGTTCAGCTCGGTCATGACCCTGACCCTCAACCTGCTCAGCCAGCTCTTCCTCGTGGTGCTGCTCGGCGGGGTGGTGTTCTGGATCGACCCCGGCCTCGGCCTGATCATCGTGGCCGCGCTGCCGGTGCTGCTCGGCGCGGCGCTGGCGTTCCGCAGGGTCGCGCGTACGGCCGCGGCGAGCACCAGGCGGGTGATGGCCAAGGTCAACGCCAACGTCCACGAGTCGATGATGGGCATCTCCGTCGCCAAGAGCTTCGGCAGGGAGTCGACGGTGTACCGCGACTTCGACCAGGTCAACCGGCTGTCGTACGTCGTCTACATCAGGCAGGGCCTCATCTACGCCGAGATCCTGCCGCTGCTGACGCTGCTCGCCGGCCTCGCCACGGCGGTGGTGCTGTACGAGGGCGGCCGGTTCGCGGTGCTCGGACGGCTGTCCCCGGGCGAGTGGTACTTCGCACTCCAGGCGCTCGGGATGCTGTGGCAGCCGGTGACCCAGGCGGCGTCGTTCTGGAGCCTGTTCCAGCAGGGCCTCGCCGCCAGCGAGCGGGTGTTCGCGCTGATCGACAGCGAGCACGCCATCGTCCAGCGGGGCGACGACCCGGTGGGGAGGCTGGACGGCGAGATCGAGGCGCGCGGCCTGCACTTCCGCTACGGGACGCGGGCCGCGGTCTTCTCCGGCCTCGACCTGCGCATCGGCGCGCGGCAGACGGTCGCCGTCGTCGGGCACACCGGGGGAGGCAAGTCCACGCTCGCCAAGCTGATCACCAGGGCGTACGAGTTCCAGGAGGGCGAGCTGCTGGTCGACGGCCGCGACATCCGCTCGCTGGACCTGAAGGAGTACCGGCGGCGGGTCGGCGTCGTCCCGCAGCACCCCTTCCTGTTCGCGGGCACGCTCGCGGAGAACATCGCCTACGGCAGGCCGGGCGCGGGGCGCGAGGACGTCGAGCGCGCCGTCGAGCGGATCGGGCGGCAGGTGTGGAACCGGTGCGTGCCGCTGTCCCTGGACGACCGTCTCGCCTCCGGTGGGCAGGGGGTGTCCGTCGGCCAGCGGCAGCTCATCGCCCTGGCCCGGGTGTTCGTCCAGGAGCCCGACATCGTGATCCTCGACGAGCCGACGGCGAGTGTGGACCCGCTGACCGAGCGGGGCATCCAGAACGCGCTTACCCGGCTGTTCGCCGGCCGCACCGTGCTGGTGATCGCCCATCGGCTGTCCACCATCCGGCGGGCCGACCGCATCCTGGTCCTCCACGAGGGCAGGGTGGCCGAGGACGGGGGCTTCGAGGAGCTCCTCCGCAGGGACGGCCCCTTCGCCGCCCTGTACGCGACCTACTACGCCTACCAGCGGCCCGCCGCCGAGCCGCGGCACTCGGGCATCTCGGACCATCCGCGGTGACCACCGTGACACCGGGTCCATCCAGGGAGCCCTGGTCTCCGGTCGCGGGACCGCCGGCACCCTGCTCGCCGATTCGTGACGGCGAGCAGGGTGTGACGCGTGGCCCCGGTCCAGGGATCAACGGGGCCACGGGGCTTCAGCTGCCGTAGACCTCCATTTCCCAGAGGGAGTAGCCGTAGCCGGTGGCGCGCTGTGTGCCGTACATGCGGACATAGCGGGCGGTGGTGGCGGTGAAGCTGAGATCGTCGGTGCCGCCGTCGGAGGTGGTGGTGGTGTAGGCGGGTGTCCAGGTGGTGCCGTTGGTGGAGGTCTCGATGCGGTAGGCCTTGCCGTAGGCGGCCTCCCAGGTGAGCTTCACCCGGTTGACCGAACGGTTCGCGCCGAGGTCGACGGAGATCCACTGCGGGTCGGAGAAGGCCGAGGACCAGCGGGTTCCCGCGTTGCCGTCGACCGCGTTGGCGGCGGCGGTGCCGGCGTTCTCCACCGAGGAGGCGGTGACCGGACGTCCCTGCGACAGCAGCCCCGAGGTGGGCGGCGGGGTGGGCGTGACGGTGGGCGTGGGTGTGGGGGCGGGGCCCGTGGTCAGGATGATCTCGTCCAGGTCGAACAGCGACCCCGCGCCCCCGGTGAAGACCAGGAACAGCGGGCCGGTGGCGGTTCCGGTCAGCGTGGTGGTGACCGACTGCCAGTTCTCCCAGCCGCCGGTCACCGGGACGGTGACCGATCCGAGCAGCGTGCCCGTGGCCGAGCCGGACCGCACCTGGATGGTGCCGCCCGCGCCCGCCGACGCGATCCGCGCCGTGATGCCCGTGGCTCCGGCCGTGGAGACGCCGGAGAAGCCGAGCCAGTCGCCGTTGTCGATGTAGCCGACCGCCTTGCCGCCGTGCGCGCTGGCCTTGTCGACGACCTGGGTGCCGAGCTGGGAGGTGAAGCTCTCCGCCTGCGTGGCGGGCGAGGGCGGCGGCGCCGTGCAGTCACCCGTGGCGACCCCCGCCGCCCACCGGATGCCGCCGAGCAGGTGGGTGCGGAACAGCGGTTCCGCGTACGACTGCTGCGTGTGGCCGAGACCGGTGTACCAGGCGCGCCCGCCCCGGAAGGGGTGGCACCACGCGATGGGGTGGTCGGCGCCCATCGACCCGCCGGTGTAGGTCGACTCGTCCAGCGTCGCCAGCACGTGCGCGACGTCACGCGGGTTGGTGCGGTAGTTGTACAGCTCGTCGGTCCGCACCCAGGCGGCGGGAAGCTGGGCCGTCGAGGGGTGCGCGCGGTCCTCCACCCGCACGGTGACCTGCTGGATCGCGGGGTGGGAGGCGAACCAGGCACCCACGAGCTGACCGTAGTACGGCCAGTCGTACTCGGTGTCGGCCGCCGCGTGGACGCCGACGTAGCCGCCGCCCGCGGCGATGTAGGACTCGAAGGCGGTCTGCTGGGTGGCGTCCAGCACGTCGCCGGTGGTGCTCAGGAAGATCACGGCCTTGTACTGTGCCAGGTTGGCCGTGGTGAACGCGGTGGCGTCCTCGGTGGCGTCGACGGTGAAGTTGTTCGCCGCGCCGAGGTCCCTGATGGTCTGGATGCCGACGGGGATCGAGTCGTGCCGGAACCCCGCCGTCTTGGAGAACACGAGCACCTTGTAGGCGGGATCGGCCGCGAGGGCGCTCTGCGCGCCGATCCCGAAGACCGCCAGGATGAGGGCGCCCATGAGGGCGACCAGGAACTTAGACACCGTAGACCTCCATTTCCCAGAGGGAGTAGCCGTAGCCGGTGGCGCGCTGTGTGCCGTACATGCGGACGTAACGTGCGGTGGTGGCGGTGAAGGTGAGATCGTCGGTGCCGCCGTCGGATGTGGTGGTGGTGTAGGCGGGTGTCCAGGTGGTGCCGTTGGTCGAGGTCTCGATGCGGTAGGCCTTGCCGTAGGCGGCCTCCCAGGTGAGCTTCACGCGGTTGACCGAACGGTTCGCCCCGAGGTCGACGGAGATCCACTGCGGGTCGGAGAAGGCCGAGGACCAGCGGGTTCCCGCGTTGCCGTCGACCGCGTTGGCGGCGGCGGTGCCGGCGTTCTCCACCGAGGAGGCGGTGGCCGGACGTCCCTGCGACAGCAGCCCCGAGGTGGGCGGCGGGCCCGATCCTGTGCCCAGAGTGAAGTCGTCCAGGTCGAACAGCGCGCCGGCGCCCCCGGTGAACACCAGGTAGAGCTTGGTCGTGCCCGCCGGGGCCCCCGACAGGGGAGCGGTGACGTCGGTGAAGGTCTCCCAGCCGCCGGTCACGGGCACGGTCGCGGTGCCGAGCAGCGTGCCGGTGGGGGAGCCCGCCCTCACCTGGATGGAGCCGCCGACGCCGCCCGAGCTGACCCGCGCGCTGAACGACGGGATGCCCGACAGGACGTACGGGTCGAACTCGATCCAGTCGCCGTTCTCGATGTTGCCGACGGTCTTGGCGCCGTGCGCCGTCGCCTTGTCGAACAGCGCGATGCCCTGCGAGGTGGTGTAGTGCTCGGCCTGGCGGGTCTTCGGCTGGGTGACGACCTGCGCGTGCGTGGTCAGCCCGCCCGCGTCGGTGTACTCGGCGTCCCAGACTCCGAACAGGTTGGCCGCCCCGTCGTGCTCACCGTTGAGCGGGGTCTGGATCGTGCCGGCGCAGCCGGTCGCCGTGGCCATCGGGTGGCCGTGCGTGTCGTGCCCCAGGATGTAGTTCATCTTGACCCGCGAGCAGTCGATCGTGCCGTCCTCGGCGTCGGTCGCGGTGATCCGGTACGGCACGGCGTCGCCGAAGGAGAACACCTGGCCGTTCTGCGGGAGCTGGATGCTCACGTTCGGCGCGGTGTTGCCGACGGTCACGGTGACGTTGGCGGTGGCGGTCTTGCCGGTGCTGTCGCGTACCGTCAGCGTGACGATGTAGGTGCCGTTGGTGGTGTAGGTGTGGGTCGGGTTGGCCGCCGTCGAGGTGCCGCCGTCGCCGAAGGCCCACGAGTAGGTGATCGCGTCGCCGTCTGGGTCCGAGGTGCCGGCCGAGGAGAACGCCACGCTGAGCGGCGCCTTGCCGCTGAGCGGGGTGCCAGAGGCGACCGCGATGGGCGACCGCCCGCCGGTTCCGCCGCCGATGTACTCGATGCGGTAGAGGGCGGAGTCGGCGTTGCCGTTGAACCACCCGGTGCCGTAGTCGAGCACGTACAGCGCCCCGTCGGGACCGAAGGCCATGTCCATCACGGTCTTGCCCGACCAGGGGAAGGGCTGGATCGCGCCGCGGCTTCCGTCGGCGTTGACGACGATGTCCTTGATCCACCCGCGCTGGAGCTCGCCCGCGAAGAAGTGGCCATCCAGCGACTGCGGGAACTTGACCGGCGAGCTGACGTTGGTGTTGTACCGGTAGACCACGCCGCCCATCGGCGACTCGGCGCCGCAGCCGAACTCCGGCAGGTTGCAGCCGTCGTAGGTGATCCACGCGGCCTTGGCGGGCGGGAGCTTGGCCTGCCCGGTGTTGTTGCGCGAGCTGTTGGTGGGCCCGCCGGCGCAGTCGTACTTGGCGCCGACCGTCCCGGTGGCGTAGTCGTAGTGCGCGTAGGTCTCCGCCGGGGTGTTGTTCCCGGTGCAGTACGGCCAGCCGTAGAAGCCGGGCGAGGTGATCCGGTCGAACTCCACCTGGCCGCCGGGGCCGCGCGGCCCGGCCGCGCCGGCGTCGGGGCCGTAGTCGCCGAGGTAGACCACGCCGGTGGCCTTGTCCACGCTCATACGGAACGGGTTGCGGAACCCCATGG
The DNA here is from genome assembly GCF_049674955.1 of Sphaerisporangium viridialbum. Taxonomy (GTDB): domain Bacteria; phylum Actinomycetota; class Actinomycetes; order Streptosporangiales; family Streptosporangiaceae; genus Sphaerisporangium; species Sphaerisporangium viridialbum. The sequence goes on from NZ_CP187232.1 coordinate 3,454,365, forward strand.
CGTAGATCTCGGGCCTGGTGTTCGCCGTCCCCGGCGCGAACATGTTGCCGGCCGGGATCGAGTACGAGCCGTCGGCGTTCACCTTGATGCGCAGCACCTTGCCGCGCAGGTCGTTGGTGTTGGCCGCGCCGCGCTGCGCGTCCAGGAAGGGCGCGCGGCCCGGACGGTCGTCCATCGGGGCGTAGCCGTCGTTGAAGCCGGGCTCGGTGTCGTCGCCGGTGGTCAGGTACAGGTTGCCCGCGGCGTCGAAGTCGATGTCGCCGCCGACGTGGCAGCAGGCGCCCCGGTTGGTCTTGACCTCCAGGACGGTCTTCTCACTGGCGGTGTTGAGGGTGTTGTCGGCGTTCAGCGTGAAGCGCGACAGCCGGTTGACGCCCTCGAAGCGGGCGAAGTCGGCCGGGGTGCCGTCCAGCGGGGAGCCGTTCGGCGGGGTGTTCAGCGGCGGGGCGTAGTACAGGTAGATGAACCTGTTGGTGGCGAAGCCGGGGTCGACGCCGACGCCCTGCAGGCCCTCCTCGTCGTTGAAGTACACGGCCAGCTTGCCGGAGACCTTGGTGTTCCCGGCCGCGTCGGTGACGCGCACTGTTCCGTCGCGGGCCGTGTGCACGACCGAGCGGTCGGGCATCACGGCCATGGACATGGGTTCGCCCACCTCGGCCACACCCTTGGCGAGGGTGACCTGCTGGAACTGGGCGGGGTCGACCGGCGCGGCGTGCGCCGGAAGCGGTTGCGCGAGCAGGGCCAGCGCCAGCAGCGTGGCACCGGCCCATCGGCGCATCGAGGGCATCGAGGGCATTGCGGCATCCAGAGGGTGGGGGGTGACCGGGGTCCCGCGGGTGCGGGACCCCGGTGGCGCTCACTGGTAGACGCGGACGTAGTCGACGAGCATCTTCTGCGGGAGAACGGTGGTCGCGTCGGGCGGGCCCGGCCAGTCGCCGCCCACGGCGTTGTTGAGGATGATGAAGAAGGGGTGGTCGAACACCCACGGCCCGCGCGTCGCCTCCAGCGTCGCCCGGTCGACCGTGTGGATGGTGTTGCCGTCCACCGTGAACTTCATGCCCTGGCTGTTCCAGTCGACGGCGAAGACGTGGAAGTCCGAGGCGAAGTCACCGGCGATCGAGTACGGCGAGCCGAACCCGCCGCCGCCGAAGTACGCGGGGGCGTGGATCGTGGAGTAGACCGTCTGCGGCTCACGGCCGAGGTGCTCCATGATGTCGATCTCGCCGACGTACGGCCAGGGCCTGCCCTGGTCGAAGAAGTCGGCGCCGAGCAGCCAGAACGCCGGCCACAGGCCCTTGGTGCCGGACACCTTGATCCGGGCCTCGACACGGCCGTAGGTGAAGCTGAACTTGCCGTAGGTGTTGATCCTGGAGGAGGTGTACTGGCACGGGCCGCCGGGGCAGGCCGATCCGGCCGTGGTCTGCCTGCGGGCCTCCATCACGAGGTTCCCTGCGCCGTCGGTCGAGGCGTTGTCGTTGTCGGTGTAGTACTGCAGCTCGTTGTTGACGCCGGGCCCGATCTCGGGCTTCCACTTGGCCGCGTCGGGCTTGGTGCCCGCCGGGCCGTTGAACTCGTCGCTCCACACGAGCTGCGGGGGGTTGCGCGGGTCGGGCGGGAGCGGCGGCGGGGTGATGGGGGCGCCTCCGGTGCCCCAGACCTGGAACTCCCACAGCGAGTAGCCATAGGCGGTCGCCCGCTGCGTGCCGTACATGCGCACGTAGCGGCCGGTGCCGTCCACGGTGAGGGTCTGCTTGAACCCGGTGCCGGTGGTCGTGGAGTAGATCGGGGTCCACGTGGCGGCGTCGGGGGAGGTCTGGATCTGGAAGGCCTTGGCGTAGGCCGGGTCCCACTGGAGGATGACCTTGTGGATCTGCGCGGTGGCGCCGAGGTCAACGTAGATCCAGCCCGGGTCGACCCAGCCGGTGGTGGAGCTGGTGGCCCAGCGAGTGGCCGGGTCGCGGTCGAACGCCTTGGCCGCCGTGCAGCCTCCGCAGTTCACGTCGTCCTGCGTGGTGGAGGCGACGCCGGGCCTGCCGTATGACAGGAGCTTGTCACCGCCGGGGTCGACGGTGGGGGTGATGGTCGGCGTCGGGGTGGGCGTGGAGGTCCCCGAGCCGGTGTGGACGATCACCTCGAACAGCGAGTCGCCGTACGGGGTGGCCCGCTGGGTCAGGTAGATCCGCAGGTAGCGGCCCGTGCCGGTCACGGTGAGGTTCTGCGTGCCACCGGTGCCGGTGGTCGTGGAGTAGACCGTGGTCCAGGCGTTGGCGTCGGCGGAGAGCTGGAGCTGGAAGGCCGTGGCGTAGGCCGCCTCCCAGACCAGGGTCACGCCGCAGACCTGCTTGGCCGAGCCGAGGTCGATCTGGAGCCACTGCGGGTCGCTGAACGCGCTGGCCCACCGGGTGCCGGCGTTGCCGTCCACCGCGTTGCCCGCCGGGAAGGCGGCGTTCTCCGTGGAGGAGGCGGTGGCGGGACGTCCCTGCGCGGCGTTGTCGGTGCCGCAGCCGGTGGCCGGCGCCGTGGTGCCGTAGACCTGGAACTCGAAGAGCGAATAGCCGTACGCCGTGGCCCGCTGTGTGCCGTACATGCGGACATAGCGCCCCGTGCCCGTTACCGTGAGATCCTGCGTGCCGCCGGTGCCGGTGGTCGTGGAGTAGATCGAGGTCCAGGTGGCGGCGTCGGCCGAGGTCTGGATCTGGAAGGCCTTGCCGTAGGCGGCCTCCCAGTTCAGCACCACACGGCTGATGCTCGCGGTCGCGCCGAGGTCGACCTGGAGCCACTGTGGGTCGCTGAACGCGCTCGCCCACCGGGTGCCGGCGTTGCCGTCCACCGCGCCGGCGGCGGGGAAGGCGGCGCTCTCCGACGAGGAGGCCGTGACCGGTCTGGCCTGTGACAGCAGGCTGTCGGCCGCCATGGCCGGTGCGAGGGTGAAGCAGGACGTGATCACGATGATCGCGGTGGCGACGAGCAACCCCAAGCGAAAGCGGCTCGGGCTGCGGGAAGAACTCACGGCGTCTCCTCGGCAGGCATGGGGGTTCGGGGAGCGCTCCCGGAGACCGAGAGTGCGCTTTCCGGTCAGGGGCTGTCAAGGGCCCAATTAACTCGGAGGAAACCTTGCGCACATCCGTGCGCAATCGTCGATGCGCGACTGAGAGCGCTCTCAAGCCGCTCTCGGCCTACTCCTTTTCACCCTCTGACCTGCGTGAACGGTGAGGGAACAGAGAGAGCGCTCCCTGCGGGCGAGGGCGGATCCGGTGTCCAGGTCACGACGATCGTTATCGGCGAACCCGTTGACACGGGGGGCGCAACGGAATGAACCTTCTCAGGGAGCGCTCCCTCCATGATCATTAATAGCCCCCCAGGGAGGGTCTATGGGCAAGCTTCGCCCCGGGATGCTCGTCACCCCGCTACTCGCCGCCGTACTGGCCGTCAGCGTGACCGCTTGTGGCGGTGACAGCGGTGGCGGCGCGGGTGCCTCTTCGGGCGCCACACAGCCGGCCGAGAAGATCAAGCTGACGGTCGCGCTGTTCAGCGACTTCCACTTCGCTCCTCTGTACGAGGAGTTCAAGAAGACGCACCCGAACGTCGAGATCGTCGAGCGCCGGGCGCAGTTCAACGACCACCACAAGAACCTCACCACGCAGCTGGCCACGGGGGCGGGCGCTGCCGACGTCGAGGCGGTCGAGGCGGGCTACATCGCCACGTTCACCCCGCTGGCCGACAAGTTCTACAACCTCAACGACTACGGCCTCGGCAAGCGGCAGAGCGACTACCTCGACTGGAAGTGGAAGCAGGGTCTGTCCACCGACGGCACCCAGCTGCTGGGTCTCGGCACCGATGTCGGCGGCCTCGCCATGTGCTACCGCACCGACCTGTTCAAGAAGGCCGGCCTGCCCACCAACCGGGACGAGGTGTCGCAGCTCTGGCCCACCTGGGAGGCGTACCTGGAGGCGGGCAAGAAGTTCGTCGGCGCGAAGGTGTCGGGCGCCAAGTGGTTCGACGGCCCCGGTGAGAACTTCCGCGCCATGGTCGACCAGGCCCCCGTCGGGTTCTACGACGAGCAGAACAACCTGGTCGCCGGCACCAACCCGGACGTGAAGAAGGCGTTCGACCTGTCGGCCCAGATGATCCAGGCCGACGAGTCGGCCAAGCTCAACGCCTTCAGCCCGCCGTGGAACACCGGTCTCACCAAGGGCTCGTTCGCGACCATCATCTGCCCGTCCTGGAAGACCGGCAGCATCAAGGACGCGGCCCCGACCACGGCCGGCAAGTGGGACGTGGCGGCGGTGCCCGGCGGTGGCGGCGGCAACCAGGGCGGCACGCACCTGATGGCCCCCAAGCAGGGCAAGCACCCCAAGGAGGCGGCCGAGCTCATCGACCTGCTGACCAACAAGGACACCCAGCTCAAGCTGTTCACCGACGCCGGGGCCCTTCCCTCCATCCCCGCCCTCTACGACGACCCGACCATCACCGGGTTCAAGAACCCGTTCTTCAGCGACGCGCCGACCGGAAAGATCTTCACCGACGCCGCCAAGGCCCTCAAGCCGCAGCACGTCGGGCCGAAGGCCGGCGACGTCCTGACCGCTTTCGGCAACGCCCTCCAGCGCATCGAGCAGGGCAAGCAGACGCCGGAGGAGTCCTGGGCGCAGTCGCTCAAGGACCTCGAAAGGATCAAGTAGCCCGCCGGGGGTGGCCGGCCCGGTGACACCGGGCCGGCCACACACCTGCCGGACGCGTCGCCGGGCGCGTCCGACCAGGTGGTCCTCCTCCGCATCCGATGGCGGGGCGCGCCGTACCGACGGCCCGCCCTGCCCGATCCGATGGCTTGCCGAAAGGAGCTGCCATGGCCACCCGTGCCCCCGACAACCTGGCGGCGACCCCGCCTCCTTCCCCGGTGCGGTCCGGGCCCGGTACGCACCGGCGTCACATCGTGCACCGGATGGACGTCAAGGCCTCGCCGTACGCCTATGTCGCCCCGTTCTTCCTGCTGTTCTGCGCGTTCGGGCTGTTCCCCCTGGCGTACACCGCCTGGGTGAGCCTGCACGACTGGACGCTGCTGTCCGACGTGCACAAGTTCGTCGGGCTGGACAACTTCGTCACGCTGCTCGGTGACGACTACTTCTGGAACGCCACGTTCAACACGCTGTCCATCGGCGTGCTGTCGACGGTGCCCCAGCTGCTGCTGGCCATCTGGCTGGCGCACCTGCTGAACCGCCCGCTCCGGGCCCAGACCCTGTTCAGGGTCACGCTGCTGCTGCCGAACGTGACCAGCGTGGTCGCGGTCGTCGTCATCTTCAGCCAGCTCTTCGGCCGGGACTACGGCCTGATCAACTGGGTGCTGTCCTGGTTCGGCGCCGGCTCCGTCGACTGGAACGCCGGCACCGCCACCTCCCACACCGCGATCTCGGTCATGATCATGTGGCGGTGGACGGGCTACAACACGCTGATCTTCCTGGCGGCCATGCAGGCCGTGCCGCGCGAGCTGTACGAGGCGGCCACCATCGACGGGGCGAGCGGGTTCACCCAGCTCCGCAAGATCACGGTGCCGATGATCCGGCCCACGATCGTGTTCGTGGTCATCACCTCCACGATCGGCGCGATGCAGGTGCTCGCCGAGCCGTTGCTGTTCGGCACCTACAGCATCACCGGCGGTCCCGACCGGCAGTACCAGACGCTGTCACTGTTCATCTACGAGAACTTCACCAAGCTGGACTTCGGCTACGCCTCGGCCGTCTCCTGGATGATGTTCATCTTCATCGTCGTCATCGCGGGCGTGAACTACCTGCTCACCCGCCGGACGAGAGGGAGCCTGACGTGAACCGGCGCCTCGGTGCGAGCACGGCCCGCACGCTCACCTACCTCACGCTGCTGGCGGTGGCGTTCTTCTCGGCCCTGCCGCTGTACTACAGCGTGGTGGTCGCCTCGCGCGACAACTCGGCGCTCGCCGACGTGCCGCCCCCGCTGCTGCCGGGCGGCAACCTCCTCGCCAACGTGGAACGGGTCTTCGACACCGTGCCCTTCGCGCTCGCGCTGCTGAACTCCGTCCTGGTGTCCGGCGCCATCGCGATCTCGGTGATGTTCTTCTCCACCCTGGCCGGGTTCGCCTTCGCCAAGCTGCGCTTCCGCGGCGGCAAGGCCCTGCTGGTGCTCACCGTGGCGACGATGATGGTGCCGACCCAGCTCGGCATCATCCCGCTGTACCTGCTCATGGTGAAGCTGGAGTGGACCGGCTCGATGTACGCGCTGGTCGTCCCCGCGCTCACCAACGCCTTCGGCGTCTTCTTCATGACGCAGTACCTGTCGCGGGCGCTGCCGACCGAGCTCCTGGAGGCCGGCCGGGTCGACGGCTGCACCACCTGGGGCCTGTTCTGGCACGTGGTGCTCCCGGCCGCGCGCCCGGCCGCGGCCGTCCTCGGCATGCTGACCTTCATGTCGGCGTGGAACGACTACTTCTGGCCGCTGGTCGTGCTGACCCCGGAGAACCCCACCGTGCAGGTCGCGCTGTCGACGCTCGCCGCCGGGTACGTCAGCGACTACGCGCTCAGCCTGACCGGCACGGCACTCGGCACGCTGCCGCTGGTCATCGTGTTCGCCCTGCTCGGGAAGCAGGTCATCGGAGGAATCATGCAAGGAGCTGTGAAGGGATGACCATGACCGTCACCACTCGGGGGACCCTGCCTTCATATCTGACGGAGGGACGGGCGGTCTTCCCCGAAGGCTTCATATGGGGCGCCGCCACGGCGTCCTACCAGATCGAGGGGGCCGCCAGGGACGACGGCCGCGGCCCCTCGGTCTGGGACACCTTCTCCCGCACGCCGGGCAAGGTCGCCTTCGGGCACACCGGCGACGTGGCCTGCGACCACTACTACCGCTACGCCGACGACGTGCGGCTGATGAGCGACCTCGGCCTCGGCGCCTACCGGTTCTCCATCGCGTGGCCGCGCGTGCAGCCGGACGGGTCCGGGCCGATCAACACCCGGGGGCTCGACTTCTACGACCGGCTCGTCGACGAGCTGGCCGGCGCCGGCATCACGCCGTACGTCACCCTCTACCACTGGGACCTGCCCCAGACGCTGGAGGACCGCGGCGGCTGGACCAACAGGGACACCGCGTACCGGCTCGCCGACTACGCCGCCGCCGTCCACGCCCGCCTGGGCGACCGGGTGCGCAACTGGGCCACGCTGAACGAGCCCTGGGTGCAGGCCTTCCTCGGGTACGGCTCCGGTGTGCACGCGCCCGGACGCCAGGACCCCGCGTCCGCGCTGATCGCCTCGCACCACTTCCTGCTCGGCCACGGCCTGGCCACCCAGGCGCTCCGCACGGCAGGGGCGGAGGAGATCATGCTGGTCATCAACTCCTCGCCCGTGCTCACCCCGGCGCAGGGCAACGACCCCGCCGCCGAGATCTCGGAGGCCGACGCCGAGGCGGTGAACCGCGTCGACTGCCTGCTCAACCGGCAGATCCTCGACCCCGTGCTGCGCGGGAGCTACCCGGCCGAGGTGCTGGCGATCGTCGAGCGGATCGCCGGGCTCGACCACATCCACGACGACGACCTCGGCGACATCCACCAGCGCACCGACGTCATCGGCGTCAACTACTACAACCCGTGCATCGTGCGGTCGAGCCCGGGAGAGCCCGCCAACCCCGCGTGGCCCGGCACGGAGGACATCCTGTTCCCCGCCCTCGACGCCCCGAAGACCGCCATGGAGTGGCCGATCGTCCCCACGGGACTGTCGCGCCTGCTGCTGCGCCTGTCGCACGACTACCCCGAGGTCGGCCTGATGGTCACCGAGAACGGCGCCGCCTTCGACGACGTGGTGACCAGGACCGAGGCGGGGGAGCGGGTCCACGACGCCGACCGCACCGCCTACCTCGACTCGCACCTGCGTGCCGTGCACGCCGCCATCGAGGGCGGGGCCGACCTCCGCGGCTACCTGGTGTGGTCGCTGCTGGACAACTTCGAGTGGGCCGAGGGCTACCACCGCAGGTTCGGCATCGTCCACATCGACTTCGCCACCCAGCGGCGGCTCCTCAAGGACAGCGCGGAGTGGTACCGCGGAGTCATCAGGGAGAATGGGCTGGCATGAGACGACCCACCTTGGAGGCGGTCGCCGCCCGGGCAGGGGTGTCGAAGTCGAGCGTGTCCCGGGTGGTGAACGGAGAGGCCACGGTGACCCCGGAGATCCGCGACCTGGTGATCCGGGCCGTGAGAGAGCTGGGGTACGTGCCGAACGGCGCGGCCAGGAGTCTCGCGACCCAGCGCACCAGCGCGGTCGCGGTGATCGTCTCCGACCCCCCCAAGGGGCTCGTGTCAGACGATCCGATGTTCTCCGCGGTCCTCCGCACGGTGAGCCGCGAGCTGGAGGCGGCGGGCAAGCAGGTCACCCTCATGCTCGCCGGGTCGCCTGAGAGCCAGCTCCGGGTGGAGCAGTTCGTGGCCGCCGGGCACGTGGCGGGGGTCATGCTCGTGTCGATGCACGGCGCCGACCCCCTCCCGGGTTCCCTGGCGCGCATGGGCGTCCCCATGGTGTCGCACGGCAAGTCCGTCGCCGGGGTGCCGTACGTCGACAACGACAACCTCGGCGGCGCGACGTCGGCGGTCAAGCACCTGCTGGACCTCGGACGGCGGCGCATCGCCACGATCACCGGCCCGCTCGACATGGTGGCCTCGCAGGACCGTCTCACGGGCTACCGTGAGACCCTGCGGGACACCGGCCGCCGGTCGATCGTCGCCATCGGCGACTTCACCCGCGTCTCCGGCGCCGAGGGCATGCGCCAGCTCCTCGACGACGACCCGGCGCTGGACGCGGTCTTCGCGGCCAACGACCTGATGGCCATCGGCGCCCTGCGCGCCCTGCGCGAGGCGGGGCGGCGGGTGCCCGACGACGTGGCGGTGGTGGGCTTCGACGACATCGAGGCCGCGTCGTACACCACGCCGCCGCTGACCACCGTGCGAAGCCCCATGCAAGACCAGGCCCTCGCCACGGCGAGGCTGCTGCTCGGCCTGTTCGAAGGCGGGTCCGGCGACCCGGTCATCATGCCCAACGAACTGGTGATCAGGGAGTCGGCGTAATCACTTCATCGTGGAGGGCACTGGTATGAGACGACCGACTCTCGAGGCCGTGGCGGCACGGGCGGGAGTGTCCCGTGCCACGGTCTCCCGGGTGGTCAACGGAGGGACGACCGTCACGGCGGAGCTCCGCGAGGCGGTGATGCGGGCGGTCGACGAGATGGGCTACGTGCCGAACCTCGCGGCGCGCAGCCTGGTCACCCAGCGGACCGACTCGATCGCGCTGGTGGTCTCAGAACCGCCGACGAGGGTCTTCTCCGACGACCCGATGTTCTCGACGGTCATCCGCTCCGCGAGCGCGGAGCTGGAGGCCGCCGACAAGCAGGTCATCCTGATGCTCGCGGGCACCCCGACGAGCCACGCGCGCGTGGAGCGTTACCTCACGGGCGGGCACGTCGACGGCGTCATGCTGATCTCGATGCACGGCGCCGACCCGCTCCCCGCCGCGATCATGCGCATGCGGGTCCCCGTGGTCTCGTACGGCAGGCCCGCCGTCAACGTCAACCTGCCCTACGTCGACAACGACAACGTGGGCGGCGCCGAGGCGGCCGTGCGCCACCTGCTCGACCGGGGGCGGCGGCGCATCGCCACGATCGCCGGGCCGCCCGACATGATCGGAGGCCAGGACCGGCTGGCCGGCTACCGCTCGGTCCTGCAGGGCTCCGACCGGCGCTCGATCGTCGCGATAGGCGACTTCACCCGCGAGTCGGGGGCGATCGCCATGAGGCAGCTCCTGGAGGACGATCCCGGGCTCGACGCCGTGTTCATCGCCAACGACCTGATGGCGATCGGCGCCCTCCAGGCGCTGCGGCAGGCCGGGCGGCGGGTGCCCGAGGACGTCGCCGTGGTCGGGTTCGACGACATCGAGGCCGCTTCGTACACCGAGCCCCCGCTGACGACGGTCCGCCAGCCCTTCCGCGAGCAGGCGGCGGCCATGGTGCGGCTGCTGCTCCGCCTCCTCGAAGGCGGCCCCGCCGATCCCGTGGTCCTGCCCACCGAGCTGATCGTCCGCGAGTCCGCGTAGACGCGGCGCCACGCCGCCCGCCATAAGGCCCGCATAAAACGGGCCCGGCGGGCGGCGTTCGCGCGTTCAGGGGGCCTCTCGGCGCCGCTCGCGCACACGTCCGGGACCGCGCCCCTCCCACGGGCGAGCCGTGACGGCCGTCCCAGCTTCCGACAACTTCGATAGTCTTGACAAAAAAAGTGTTCGGTGCGACCGTTGGGTCATGGCCAGGCGGCGGGGATCGAGACCGGCGCCGGGCCGGCACATCGGAGACGAGGGCAAGGAGTTGCGCGATGACTCACGCATTCGAGCTGCGCAAGGAAATCGAACTGCGGGCGACCGCGGAAGAGGTCTGGGACGCGGTCGCCACCGGACCGGGCCTGAACTCCTGGTACATGGGGCGCAACGAGATCGAGCCCCGCGAGGGCGGCAGGGTCAGGCAGTTCTTCGGCGACTTCCCGTCCGACGCCACCATCACCGCCTGGGAACCGAACAGGCGCTACGCCTTTCGCAGCGGCGAGGGCGAGGGCGGCACGTTCATGGCTTTGGAGTATCGGATCGAAGGACGCGCGCAGGGCGGCGCGGTGCTGCGCATCGTGCACAACGGCGTCCTCGGCGAAGGCTGGGAGGCCGAGTTGGACGCATTGCACAGAGGCTGGGACATGTACCTGCACACGCTGGACCAGTACCTCACCCATTTCCCGGGAAAGTTCGCGCTCGTCGTCTTCGGCGCCCGTCCGGGCGAGGACGCCGGCGAGCCGGTGTGGCGCCTGCTGGAGCGCGGGCTCGGCATCGAGCGCGAGGTCGTGCAGGGCGACCGGGTGCGGCTGACCCCGGAGGGCTTCGAGCCCATCGAGGGGGTCGCCGACTACGTGGCCCCGGGCTTTCTCGGGGTGCGCACCGGTGACGGGCTGTACCGGTTCATCTGCCTGCAGGACACCGTGGTCATCGGGCACCACCTCTTCGCCGACGAAGCCGACCCCAAGGAGGCCGAGCAGGCCTGGGAGGACTGGCTCGGCAAGCTGTTCGCCTAGGCCGCCCTCAGCCCCGTCTCCGAGGTCTCCGGAGGCGCCGCACAGGACGACGGCCCGTCCGGCCCACCCGAAAGGGCCGCCGTCCTGTCAGCGCCGCGAGGTCGCGGGAAGCCGCCGGCGGCACGCGACTCGCCATACCTGGTAAGCCGTGAATCCCGCCGAGTTGTTTGTCCGAGAACAAATGCACAGCCCCAGGAAAGAGAAAGAGAAATGACGAACTCGACCGTGCGCGCCGATCTGTCCGGCCCGATCATCCCGGCCCCCATCTCCGGTACCATCGGCATAGGCGGCCACGGGAAGAGGACCCTGGGCACCACCTGGGACTGAATGAGGACGGGTGACGATGCTGGTCGAGTTGACGATGCACCGCACCACCACTTCGCAGGCATCGGCCAATTCCCCGATCGACGGAATACGCATATTGGCACTCCTGCCCGAAAAATGGCATAAAGACCTCAGACAGGGCAATGGAGACATCGTCATCCGTGTCGACACCGCTGACGACACCACCAGCGCCCAGATCCAGGCCACGGTCAACGCGGCTCTCGCCGATCCGGCGATCAGCCACTGGGAGCTTCGCGCCTGCCAGACCCTGACGACCGGATCCTCGGAAGAAGGCCCGTGACCGCCCGCCGGAGATTTCTTCCCCGCGGATGTCGAGGACGCGCCGCCGGCTCCGACCCAGGTATGTGAGGCGCCCGCAGAGGGCGCCCTGACCTTTGAGGAGCACGAGCCGTGAAGTACATGCTGATGATCTACATGAACACCGCCACCTGGGACTCCCTGTCGGAGCAGCAGCGCGAGGAGGTGTTCGCCGGTCACGACGCGTTCATCAAGGCGATCACCGAGTCCGGCGAGATGGTCGGCACCGAGGCGCTGGCCAACCCCGCGACCAGCGTGACCGTGCGGGTGCGCGGCGGGGTCACCGAGGCGACGGACGGGCCGTACGCCGAGGCCAAGGAGTTCTTCTGCGGCTACTACCTGGTCGACTGCGAGAGCAGGGAGCGCGCCGTCGAGCTCGCCGCCCGCATCCCGGACGCGCGGTACACCGGCATCGAGGTGCGGCCCCTCATGGGCGACGGGGGAGCGGACGCCTGAGCCCGCGCGGCCGGCCCGCGGGGCGGCGGAGGGCCGGGACACGAGGATCGTGTCCCGGCCCTCGCCATGTGCGGGCAGTCCGCGTCCCGCGCGACGCGCAGGAAGATCATGAAGAACGCGCTCCCTCATCCGGGGCGTCCCGTGCACATCTTCCGTATTGCGCTGAGCAAGATCTTTTGGCTGGCCGTGCGAGGAACGATCAAGCGAACCCGAGAAACCGCTCCCTGGAAACGTCCCACGTTCGCGCAGCTCAATGGGCGTTGTTTCGTTACAAACGGATCTTCAGGGAGCGCTCCCTGGAACGCACCCCCGGTTGCCGCATCGTGTGCGTCACGTTTCCAGTGGGTTAATTAGGCCCTTGACAGGCATTGTCGGAGGAGACACTCTCTCGTTGAGAGAGCGCTCCCCGAGCCCCTGTGGCACTACCCCCCATCTTCAGGAGACGCGATGCCGCCGTCCCCAAATTCTCCCCGCAACCGCTTGGCCCTGCTCATCGCCCTCGCGGTCGCCCTGATCATGTCCTGTCTGACGATCGTTCCCGCCATGGCCGCCGACACCTTGCTGTCCCAGGGAAAGCCGGTGACCGCCTCCTCCTCGGAGAATGTGGCCTTCCCTGCCACAGCGGCCGTTGACGGCAACGCCGGGACCCGCTGGTCGAGCGGCTTCGCCGACCCGCAGTGGATCCAGGTCGATCTGGGCGCCACCGCCACCATCACCCAGGTCGTGCTGAACTGGGAGGCCGCCTACGGCAAGGCGTTCCAGATCCAGACCTCGGCCGACGCCGCCACCTGGACCAGCATCTACACCACCACGACCGGCGCCGGCGGCAACCAGACCCTCGCGGTCAACGGTTCCGGCCGCTACGTGCGCATGTACGGCACCCAGCGCTCCACCCAGTATGGCTACTCGCTGTGGGAGTTCCAGGTCTTCGGGACCATCGGCGGCACCACGCCGAGCCCGACGCCGACCATCACCCCCACCGGTGACCCCGGCGGTGACAAGCTGCTGTCGTACAACAAGCCCGGCGTGGCCTCCAGCTCCCAGAGCGACGGCAACTGCTACGAGTGCACCCCCGCCAGGGCGTTCGACCGCGACCCGGCCAGCCGCTGGGCCACCAGCTCCACCACCGGCTGGGTGGACCCGGGCTGGATCTACGTGGACCTCGGCGCCACCGCGCAGATCCACAAGGTCATCCTCCAGTGGGACCCGGCCTACGCCAAGGCCTTCCAGATCCAGGTCTCACCGGACGCGACCAACTGGACCTCCATCTACTCCACGACCACCGGCACCGGGTTCAAGCAGACCCTCACCGTGAACGGCACCGGCCGCTACGTCCGGATGTACGGCACCCAGCGCTCCTCGGCCTATGGCTACTCGCTGTGGGAGTTCCAGGTCTGGGGCACCGGAGGCGCCCCCATCACCCCGCCGCCGCTCCCGCCCGACCCGCGCAACCCGCCGCAGCTCGTGTGGAGCGACGAGTTCAACAGCGCCGCCGGCACCAAGCCCGACCCGGCCAAGTGGGTCTCCGACTTCGGCACCGGCCAGAACGGCGAGCTGCAGTACTACACCAACAACAACAACGCCTCCACCGACGGCGCCGGCAACCTGGTGATCGAGGCCCGCAAGGAGACCACGGCCGGAACCGCCTGCCCCGGCGGCCCCTGCCAGTACACCTCCGGGCGCATCAACACCGGCAACAAGTTCAACTTCACCTACGGCCGCGTCGAGGCCAGGATCAAGGTGCCCAAGGGCAACGGCCTGTGGCCGGCGTTCTGGATGATGGGCGCCGACTTCCTCACCGGGCGGCCCTGGCCGTACAACGGCGAGGTCGACATCATGGAGATCCTCGGCAAGGACACCAAGACGGCCTACTCCACGATCCACGCTCCCGCCTACAACGGCGGCGGCGGCATCGGGTCGCCGTACACCCTGCCCGGCGGGGCGGACTACTCCGACGACTTCCACGTCTGGGCCGCCAACTGGGACAGCAAGGGCATCGTCTACACCCTGGACGGCCGTACGGTCTTCACCCTGGACAAGGCCCAGGTCGAGGCGACGCGTGGCCCGTGGGTCTACGACCACCCGTTCTACCTGATCCTCAACCTCGCCGTAGGCGGTGACTGGCCCGGTCCGCCGGACGCCACCACCGGGTTCCCGAAGCGGATGCTCGTCGACTACGTCCGCGTCTACCAGTAGGCGCACGGGTTCCGGCGCGGCCCCCCACGGGCCGTGCCGGACCCTCCTAACAAAGGAGACTCCCTTCATGGAGCGGGACATCCCCCCACCCCGTATCCGGCTGCGGCGCTCGCGTACGGCCATGCTGGTCGGCGCCCTGGTGGCGCTGCTCGGCGGGTCCATCGTGACCGCCGCCTCACCGGCCAGCGCGGCCGACGCCCTGATCTCGCAGGGCAGGACGGCCACCGCCTCCTCCACCGAGAACGCGGGCACCCCCGCCTCCGCCGCCTTCGACGGCAACGGCGGCACCCGCTGGTCGAGCGCCGCCAGTGACCCCCAGTGGCTGCAGGTCGACCTCGGCGCGTCCGCCACGGTCAGCCAGGTGGTGCTGAACTGGGAGAACGCGTACGCCATCGACTACACGATCCAGACGTCCGCGAACGGCAGCGCGTGGACCACGATCAAGACCGTGACCGGTTCCACCGGCGGCAACCAGACGCTCGCGGTCTCGGGCACCGGCCGTTACGTCAGGTTGCACACCACCAAGCGCGCCACCCAGTGGGGCGTCTCGCTCTGGGAGTTCCAGGTGTTCGGCACCGGCGGCGCCCCGCCGCCCTCGCCGCCGCCCGGCAACGTCGTGCGCGTCGCGGAGTTCCTCGCGGACTGCCCGTTCAGCCACCGGCTGCCCGACGACCCGATCATCTTCCCGGGCCTGCCGGGCGCCTCCCACATGCACAGCTTCTTCGGCAGCACGACGACCAACGCGAGCAGCACGGTCACCAGCCTGCAGAACGCCAACAGCAACTGCAACCCGGCCGTCGACAAGTCGGCGTACTGGGTGCCCACCTTCTACAAGGACAACGTCCCCGTCGAGCCGGTCATCACCACGTTCTACTACCTGGGCGAGGGCGTGAACAACGACGTCGTCGCGCGGACGCAGCCCCTGCCCTTCGGCCTGCGCATCGTGGCGGGCAACGCCAAGGCCACCGCGCCGGACGCCACCACCATCTCCCGCTGGTCATGCCTGCACGCGGGCGAGGTGAACCCCGGCAAGGACTTCGTCAACTGCCCGGCCGGCACCATGCTGGAGTCCTACCTCGACTTCCCGCAGTGCTGGAACGGCAGGGACCTGGACTCGGCGGACCACAAGAGCCACATGGCCTACCCGGTCAACGGCACCTGCCCCGCCACCCACCCGGTTCCGGTGCCGAAGCTGCGCCAGGTCCTGCGGTACCCGGTCACCGGTGACCCGTCGCACTTCCGGCTCGCGTCGGGGGCGGGGTTCACCATGCACGGCGACTTCTTCAACGCCTGGCCCGAGGCCGAGATGGCGCGCCGTGTGAACGACTGCATCCGTCCGATCATCAAGTGCGGAGCCGACGGCCACCCCTAGGCCACAGGTTTGCGCGAAGAACTCCCAGGGGCGGGGAGTGCGGCTACGCCGAATCCGCCGCCTCGCCCCTGGGGCACCACCAGTCGAGAGGACCCGGCATGAGAGCAGGAGCCTTCCTCGCGCGGCCCGCCACGGCCGCCGTCGTGCTCGCCGCGTCGCTCACCATGGGGTGCGCCGCCACCGCGCCGGTCCCGCGTCCCTCGGCGGCGCCGGGTGGCCAGGCCACCGCCCCTTCCCCCGCGGCCCTCACGGCCGCGGGGGACTTCGGCCCCACCGACGTCGCCTGGGTCGAGCTGATGATCCCGATGGACGAGCTGGCCCTGCGCATGCTGGCACTCGTGCCGGACAAGTCGCCCGACCCGGACATGAAGCGGCTGGCCGCCCGGATCAGCACGGCCCACCGCACCGAGCTGGTGAAGCTCCGCCAGCTCCTGCTGCGCTCGGGCGTACCGGAGACCAACCCCCACCAGGGGCACAACATGCCCGGCATGGTGACCCCCGAGGAGCTCGGCGCCATCGGCCGCACCTCGGGCGCCGCGTTCGACCGCCTGGTCACCGAGCACCTTCGCGAGCACCTGAGGCAGTCGGTGGTGGTGGCCCAGGGCGAGCAGCGCTCGGGCACCAGCGAGGACACCAGGACCCTCGCCGCCGCCATGGAGAAGACCAGGTCGTCCCAGCTCGCCGACCTCGACCGGCTCGCCGGCTGAGACCTCCCGGCGTCAGGTGGCGAAGACCGGCGACAGCCGGGGCCAGTCCGCCGCCGCGCACAGGACCGGCGGGCGGTCGATCGGAGCCGGCAGCGTGAGCTCCCGCGATCCGCTCACCGGCGCGCCCGTCCAGACGTCGACCCACTCGCCCGCGGGCACGTACGCGCGCACCTCCGTGGCGCCGGGTTCGACGACCGGCACCACCAGCAGGGCGTCGCCGAGCTTGTACTGCAGCGGGTAGCGCCAGATCAGCGGGTCGGCGGGGTGGTCGAAGAACAGGCCGCGCATCAGCGGCGGCCCGCCCGCCACCGCGACCCGCGCCTGTTCGGCCAGATAGGGCACGAGCCGCTCGCGCAGGTGCGCGAACCTCCTGAACACCGGCAGGACCCGCTCGTCGCCCGAGCGCTCGGCGATGTTCCACGGGGTGCGGTCACGCGACGGGGAGCGATGGTGGTTGAACTCCGAGTGGTACTGCATGATCGGCATGAACGTCGACGTCCCCGCCGCCCGCAGGTACAGCTCGGCCGAGGGCACCTCGCCGGAGAACCCCGCGAGGTCCCACCCCCAGTAGACGATGCCGCAGGCCGACGCGGTGATCCCGGCGATCACCGAGGAGCGGTACGCCTCCCACGTCGAGTCCTCGTCGCCCGCCCAGAACGCGCCGTGCGGCTGCGACCCGGCGAACCCCGCCCGGCTGAACGTCACCGGCGCCTTGCCGCACGAGCGCAGCAGGTCGCCGAACGCGCGGGCGTAGTGCACGGGGAACAGCCCGTTGCCGTCCGCGCCCCTGCGGCCGTCGGCGTAGCGCAGGTCGTGGCCCCACGCGTGCTCGCCGCCGTCGGTCTTGAACCCGTCGACGCCCACCTCCTCGGCGAGGTAGCGCCGCCTGGCCGTCCACCAGTCGCGCACCTCGGCCGAGCTGAGGTCGGGCATGAGCGCGAGCGGGAACCACCAGCCCCTGTTCCGGTACGGCCGGCCGTCCGCCTCCCGCACCACCAGGCCCCGCCGGAGCGCCGCGGCGGCGTCGACCGCCGCCTGGCCCGACGGGTGCGGCCGCATCTTCATGAGCGGGATCTGCCAGAGCAGCACCTTGACGTCACGCGCGTGCAGCTCGTCGACCATGCCCTTCGGGTCGGGCCACGGCCCGTCGGCGGGGAAGCGGAAGTCGGCCAGCCGGTGCGGCTCCTCGCCGGGCTCGTACCGCGCCCCGCGGAAGGCCGTGAACGTCGACTCGTCGCTCCACGCCTCGATGACCACCGCCCCCAAGGGGATGTCCAGGTCGCGGTGGCGGTCCATCTCGGCGAGCACCCGTTCCTGGGTGTTCCACTCGTTGCCGCTGGCCCAGAGCCGGAACACCCAGGGCGGCAGCTCGGAGGGCAGGCCCACGTCGGCGAGGAAGGCCCCGAGCACCTTGACGGGGTCGCCGTCGTAGAGCCGCAGCGCCGGCTCCGGGCCCTGGACCTCCGCCTCCACCCGCAGGCGGCCGGGCGTGGACGCGCCGACGTCGTACCAGGTGCGCGCCGAGGTGGCCACGTGGAGTCCCCAGGAGCCCTCGCCGCCGACCACCAGCGCGAACGGCATCGGCAGGTACGTGCGGCCGTGCCCGCCCTGCCCCTTGTACTGCTCGAACACCACCGCGTCGAGCGCGCGCCCGCGCTGGTCGACGGCGTCGTAGCGCTCGCCGAAGCCCACGACGTGCTCGCCCTCGGCCAGCGCGAGCTCGAACCGCACCCGCCGCACGCCCTCGCCGCCGGCCAGCCACGCGACGCTGCCGGGGATGACGCGGTCGGTGCCCTCGACGGTCAGCGTGCCGCCGCTCTCGCTCCACGCCGCCGCCGTCACCTCGAACCACCGGGTCGTCCGGGTGGTACGCCCGTCGTCGCCTGAGGTTGCGCGGAAGCGGTAGGAGTAGCGGTGCCCGGCCCGCAGGGGCGGGGTGCGCGCCGCCCACGAGCCCGGCCCCCGGGCGGCCCGCGCCTGGGCCGCCGCGAGGTGGCCGCCTCCCGAGTCCGCGCCGGCTTCGGCGCGTACGGGGGCCAGGTCGAGCACGACGGGCGGGCCGCCGTCGACGGCCCACTCGCACACCACCGACCGCACCGAGGGAGCCGCCCTGACCCGCAGCTCCAGGGCGTCCCCGTCGACCGGGAACGCCGGCACCCGCTGGTCCTCGGTCGTGGCGTAGGGGTGCCCGGAACCCGTGGGCCGATGGCGGATCATGGCTTCACTCCCAGTTCGTCGGCGAGCATCAGGTACATCCCGTGCGACCAGAGCAGCGGGGTGGCGACCGGGCCCCAGCGCTCGACCCACTCCTCGCGCCGCTCGGGGGCGAGCAGGACGGTGGAGACCTGCTCGGGCAGCTCGCCGTCCGCGCTCGCCTGGGCGGCCATCCATTCGAGGTAGCGCATGGCCTCCCCGGGGCGGCCCGCCCGCGCGTGGTTCAGGCCGAGGAAGCCCGACAGCAGGATCCACCGGCCGCCGCCGTAGAAGGTGTCGGCGAGGTAGCGGTGGACGCCGCCCTCCCGGGCGAGCCGCCGCTCGACCTCGGCCACCGTGGCCACCGCCACCGGGTGGCCCGGCGGGTACAGCCCGAACGGGTGGACGCAGGCGAGCAGGCTCCCGTCCACCGCGTCCGTGCCGAGCCACTTGGTCAGGTGGCCCCGCGTGGTGCTCTCCGGCCGCCCGGTGCCGCCGGTGGTGTCCTCGGCGCGGGCGACGCCCTCGGCCTCCACCAGCGCGGCGATGCCCTGGACCGCCTCTGCGGCGGCCTCGGACGAGGCCGCGTCGAGCACGCCGAGGGAGATCGCGGCCCGCAGGCCCGCGTGGATCGCGCCGAGCGTCGACACGTGCCGCCGCTCGACGTGCTCCTCCCACCAGTCGTAGCAGGGCCGGTCCCAGAACGCGGTGAGGTAGCGCGTCGCGACCCGTACGGCATGCTCAGCGCCGGGGACGTCGGCGCCGTGCCGCTCGACGTGGCGGGCGAGCGCCCACATCCAGGCGCCGTAGCCGTCGAGCTGGTGGTCCCACCACTCGTCGGTGCCGTCCTCGCCGTCCAGCGTGAACCGGGTCGGCAGCATCTCGGCGGGGGAGACGGCCTCGCCGCGCGCCGCCCGCTCGACGAGTGAGGCGACCTGCCCGGCCCGGGCGCCGACCACCCGCGCGCTCCACGCGTGGAACCTGGTCGGCCCCTCGGCCTGGTCGCTGCGGCTCATCCCCTCCGCGATGAAGGCGCCGTCGCGCAGCCACGAGTAGCCGCTGTAGGCGGAGAAGCCGGGACACGCCGGGTACGCCCCCGAGGGCGACTGATGCGTGCCGATCACGTCGATGCTGCGCGAGACGAGCTGGGAAAGCCCGGCCCGGGTCACGTCGCGTCCTGCAGTCACTGGGTCAGATCTCCTGCTTGGTGGGGTACGGGCGGGCGCCTAGCGGAGCAGCTCGTCGACCTTCGCGGCGGCCGTGGCGAGGGCGTCCTTCACGCTCGCGCGCCCGGCGGCGGCGTTGCTCAGCTCCTTGGTCACCACGTCCTGCATCTCCTGCTGGCGCTTGATGACGGGCGGCAGCGCGATGGACTTGAGCGAGTCGAACACGGCCTGGCGGTTGGCCGGCACCGGGTCCTTGAGGTAGCCGGCCAGCACCGCCTGGTCGGAGACGGGCGGCAGCTCCCACGACGACGCGATCCTGGTGGTGGCCGCGGTGCCGGAGGAGCTGAGGAAGCGGGCCCAGGCCCACGCCTCCTTGCCGTGCCGGGTCGTCGCCGAGGCCGCGACCGCGTTGTGGAACACGGCGCTGGCCTTGGTGGTGTCACCCGGTTCCACGACGACGTCCCAGCCGAACGGCACGTCCTTGAGGCCGGCGAACTGCCAGATGCCGTTGTGCCACATCGCGAGCTTGCCCGACTTGAACAGGTTGGTGTCGTAGTCCGCGGTGCCGCCGATCTCGGCCTCGGTGGGCATGGTCTTGCCGACCTTGCTCACCAGCCAGGTGGCGGCCTTCTCGCCCGCGGGGCTGTCGAACGTGGCCTTCGTGCCGTCCGCCGACAGGAACTCGCCGCCCGCCTGCTTGAGCGTCTTGTAGAACTCGAAGAACTGCACCGGCTGGAAGTCGCCGTACACCTTCTTGCCCTTGTCGGTGAGCTTCTGGGCGGCGGCCTGCTCGTCGGCCCAGGTCCAGTCGGCCGTCGGCTCGGCGACCCCGGCCTTCTTGAACAGGTCCTTGTTGTAGATCAGGACGACCGTGGAGAAGGACGCGGGCAGGGCGTACTGCTTGCCGTCGTGCTTGAACGCGGCCAGCGACTCCGGCGCGTACACCGAGTCGTCGGTGTCGCCGGCGACCGTCCCGAGGTCGAGCAGCGAGCCCGCGGCGGCGTAGGTCACGAAGTTCTCGTAGTTCAGCTCGAACGCGTCGGGCGCGGTGCCCCCGGCGATGCTGGTCTGGAGCTTGGTGAAGTACTCGTCGTAGGGCGCGGTCTCGACCACGACGTCGACGCCGGGGTTCTCCTTCTCGAAGGCCGCGACGATCGTGTCGAGGTCTTTGACGTGGTCGGGGGCGGCGGAGAAGGTGAAGTAGCGCACGGTCACCTTGCCGCCGGGCGTGCTCTCGGCGCCCTTGGTGGCCGAGCCCTGCGCGCAGGCGGTGGCGAGCAGGCCGGCGACCAGGGCCGTGGCCGCGGCCTTCGTGATTCTGGACATGTGGTTCTCCTGGGGGGTCTTGCTTGTCTTACTTGAGGCCTGACTGGGCGACGCTGGCGATGACGTGCTTCTGGGCGAAGACGTAGAGGATGAGGATCGGGACCACGCTGATCACCGAGCCGGCCATGACGACGTTCCACTCGGTGGTGAACTGGCCGTGCAGCGATGCCAGGCCGAGCGGGATGGTCATGAACTCCGGTGACCTGATGATCACCAGGGGCCAGAGGTAGCTGTTCCAGCTCGCCATGAACCCGAAGACCGTGAAGGTCGCGAGCGCGGGCCTGATCAGCGGCAGCACGACGTGGACGAAGATGCGCAGGTGCCCGGCCCCGTCGAGCACCGCCGCCTCGTCGAACTCCCTCGGCACCTGGGCGATGGCCTGCCGCAGCAGGAAGACGCCGAACGCCGAGGCGATGCTCGGGGCCAGGATCGCGAAGTAGGTGTCGACGAGGTTGAAGGCGCGCATCTCGATGAACAGCGGCACGACCAGCACCTGCAGCGGCACCATCAGCGTGGCCAGGTAGACCGCGAACAGCGCGCCCCGCCCGGGGAACGGCAGCCGGGCGAAGGCGTACGCGGCCATCGCGCTGGTGACGAGCTGCAGCAGGGTCGAGGCCGCGCCGATCCAGGCGCTGTTGAGCAGGATCCGCCAGAACGGCAGCGTCTCCAGCAGCCGGCGGTAGGCGTCCAGCCCGGCGTTGTCGGGAGTGAAGTCCGGGGGAGTGCTGAGCAGGGCCCCGTCTGGGGTGAACGAGGTGACGACCGCCCACGCGAACGGGAACAGCATGACCAGCGCCCCGGCGACCACCACCAGGTACCTGAGATACCTAGCCATAGTGCACCCACCGCCTCTGCGCGCGGACCTGGAGCTGGGTCACCAGCAGGACGACGGCGAACAGCAGCCAGGACAGCGCCGAGGCGGCGCCCGCCCTGCCGTACCTGAAGGTGAGGTCGTAGACCTGCTCGACCACCACCTGGGTGGCCCCGCCGGGCCCGCCCCGGGTCATGACGTGCACCTGGTCGAACACCTGGAAGCCGTTGATCAGCGAGATCACGACGACGAAGAACGTCGAGGGGGACAGCAGGGGGAGGGTGACGTAGCGGAACCTCGCGAGGCCCGTCGCGCCGTCGACGCTCGCGGCGTCGTGGTACTCCTTCGGGATCGCCTGCAGCCCGGCCAGCAGGATGATCATCACGAAGCCGAGGTCCTTCCACGCCGACGCGAGGATGATCGACGGCATCGCCCACGCCGGGTCGGTCCACCAGCCGGGGCCGTGCACGCCGAGCAGCCCGAGCGCCCAGTTCACGATGCCGCCCGCGGGGTTCAGCAGCCACTTCCACAGCAGCGCGACGACGACCCAGCTCGTGATGACGGGCAGGAAGTAGATCGCGCGGAAGAGGTTCCGGCCCGCCATCGCCCGGTTCAGCAGCATCGCCAGCCCGAGGCCCCCGGCGTACACCAGCGGGAGGTAGCCGGCGATGAAGGCGAGCGTGTGCAGGAACGCCGCGCGGGTGCCCTCGTCGCCGAGCAGCTCGGCGTAGTTGCCGAACCCCACCCACTCCATCGGGGTGATGAGGTTCCACTCGTGCAGGCTCGTCCAGAACGAGGCGGCCATCGGCACGAGCGTGAACAGCGTGAGCGGTACGGCGCTCGGCAGCAGGAACAGCGCCACGGTGCCCGCGTAGCGCAGGCGGCGCCTCGGGGCGCGGCGGGCGGGCGCGGCGGGGGCCTCCGGCCTGGCGGCGATCATTGTCACGTGGTGGCCCCGATCAGGCGGGCGCGGGTCATGGTCATGTGATGGTCCCGATCCGGCGGACGCGGGTCATGGTCATGTGGTCGCCCCGATCAGGCGGGCGCGGACGAGCCGTCCCTGCTCGCCCGCCGCCCCGGCCGCGTCGAACGGCGTGGCCAGCACCAGCGCGGCGGCGCCCTGGGCCCAGCTCGTGTCGTCCCAGCTCTCGACCTCGACCGAGATGTCACGGCGGCCGGGAAGCAGGTGGGCGCGGATCGCCCGCTCGAAGCCGGTGCTCCAGAACGGCCAGTCGGCCGTGCCCTCGCCGAGCATCACGACGACCTCGGGGTCCACCACGTTGATCAGGCCGGCGGCGGCCCTGCCGAGGGTCGCGCCGGCCTCGGCGAACACCTCCAGCGCGGCGGTGTCGCCCGCTGTGGCGGCACGTCCGAGCTCGTCCACGGTCGTCACGGTGAGGCCTCGCGCGCGGGCCGAGGCGATCAGCCCGGCCGCGCCGGTCAGCGCCTCAAGGCACCCCGGCGTGCCGCATCCGCAGACCGGGCCGGAGGCGTCGACCGGCACGTGGCCGAACTCGCCCGCGCCGCCCCTCGCTCCCCGGTAGACGCGCCCGTCGGTGACGATGGCCGCGCCGATGCCCCGGCCGATCGTGACGACGAGGAAGTCGCCGTGCGTGCGGCCCCTGCCGTACAGCCTCTCGGCGGCGGCCAGGGCGTTCACGTCGTTCTCGACCAGCACCGGCAGGTCGAGGCGGCGTCGCAGCCGCTGCCCGACGGGCATGGCCTGCCAGCCCAGCGTGGGCGCGTCGACCGTGCCGACGGCCTGGTCCTCCACGCTGCCGGGCACGCCGACGCCGATGCCGAGCAGCGGCGGGCCCGTCTCGGCCGAGGTGCGCGCCACCGCCGCCGCGACGGAGTCCGCGAGGTCGTCCAGGGCGGTCGGGGCGGCCGTGTCGATCGGCCGCTCCCACGAGCCGAGCACCTCGCCGTCCAGCCGCACGTCGACGATCACGATGTGGTCGGTCATCACCTTGATGCCGAGGGCCCGCCCGGCGCTGCCGACCAGGCCGAGCTTCTGCGCGGGACGGCCGCCCTTGGAGCGCTCCAGCTCCAGCTCCTCCAGCATGCCGTGCCCCATGAGCTCGCGGGTGAGCTGGGTGACCGTGGCCGGGCTGAGGTTCAGCCGGCGGGCGATCTCGGTCCTGCTCAGCGGCCCGACGGTGCCCAGCAGGGCGAGGATCGCGGTGCGCGTCAGGTCACCGCGGTCCGTGCTGTAACGATGAACGGCCATCGGCGGGGGGTACTTTCTTTGGGAGTAAATTTAGAAGTGAAGGTAGGGCTCCGGAGCGGGCGGCGTCAAGACCCCCGCACAGATCGGTTCACCGCCCGGTGAGAAGCCGGAACGGCGAGGGCGCGCACACGCCCCCGCCGTTCCGGGGTTCCTGACCGCTTCCGCCGCTACTTGAGGTACGGCCCGGCGGCGCCGATCTTGCCGGGGGCGGGGTTGCCGGGCAGCGTGAGGACGTAGGCCCGCATGTTGCCCTTGCCGGTCAGGGCGATCGACAGCGTCCCGTCGGTGACGGTCCTGACGTCACCGGTCACCGCGTCGGTGTAGGTGCCGTTCGGGATGCCGGTGAAGGTCGCGCCCTCGGACACCGTGACCAGCACGAAGCTGTCGACGCTCCCGCTGGTGAAGCGCCGCTTGTAGGCCATGCCCCCGGACACGCCCTCGGTGGAGTACTGGCCCTTCTGGAGCGCGGGGATCGCCCTGCGGATCTGGTTGAGCCGCTGGAGGTGCTTGACCAGCGGCTGGTTCAGCGTGTCCGCGACGGCGCCGGTGGCCGAGGACACCACGCCGAAGTCGCTCGCGGTGACCGTACCCGCGAGCTTGTCGCCGTAGTAGGCGCGGCCGGTCGTGGCCAGCGGGCAGGTCGGGCCGCAGTCGATCGGCCTGCCCTTCTGGAACTCGATCTCCGAGCCGTAGTACAGGGTCGGGATGCCGCGGAAGGTCCACATCAGGCTCATGTTCTCGGCCCAGGCGTCGGTGCCGCCGGTGTAGCGGACGTTGGACTTGTTCGGCCCGAAGTCGTGCGAGTCGACGTAGACGGTGTTGTACGTCGCGTCGTTGTAGCTGTCGTCGGAGTCCTTCCCGTTGCGGAACGCGTTGCCCGCGTCGCCGAAGTTCTGGTGCATGCGCATGTCGATGACGTTCATGCCGGAGAACTTCGAGTGGTCGGGGGTGTGGTAGGCGTTGCCCCGCAGGAAGGCGTTGTCGCTGGTCGGCTGGCCCGCCGGTCCCATCAGGTTCTCGTAGTCGTACTGCTCGACCACGGCCTTGGCGTCGTCCGGGTCGAACTCCTTGCGCTCCTTCCAGGTGTAGAACTGCGGCGAGTGGTTGACGGAGCCGTGGTTCCACTTGTCGTTGACGAACGCCGCGACCTCGCCGAAGACGTAGAAGTCCCTGCCCTTCTCCCCGTGCTTCTCCACCGCGTGCTTCTGGAGCGCGGGCAGGAAGCGGCGGTTCCACATGAGGCGCGAGATGTGCACGGCGGTGTCGACGCGGAAGCCGTCGACGCCCATGTCGATGAAGCGGTTGTAGGCGCCGATCAGGTAGTTCTGGACGTCGGCGTCCTCGGTGTTGAAGTCGGCCAGGTCCTCGTGCAGCCAGCAGCTCTTGGAGTCCGCTCCCTCCCAGTTGCCGATCCAGCACTGGTGGTAGTACTTGGCGGGGAACATGCCCGAGGTCGGGCTCGGCCACTGGCAGTTGTAGATGGTGAAGCCCTCGGGGCTGTAGTACTGGGTGGGCTTGCCCCAGTCGCGGCAGGTGTTGCCCGCGGGCTCGGCCGTGGACCACAGGTCGCCGTTGTAGGGCCTGCCCTTGGCCATCTCCTTCTGCGCCGGGGTCAGCTCAGGGTCGTCGCCCTGGTTCTCCACCATGGGGTCGTACTCGCGGCCCGCCTCCTGCTTGCTGTACATCCACCGCCACTGGTCGTCGCGCCTGCCGTACACCGTGGGGGTGAACAGGCCCTTGGCGCCCCAGCGGGAGCTGTGGTTGTACACCACGTCCTGGAAGATCTTGATGCCCTTGGCGTGCGCCTTGTTGATCAGGTCCTGGTAGGTGGCCCCCGGCGTCTCCAGCCGGGTGTCGACCCGGTAGAAGTCCCATCCGTGGTAGCCGTGGAAGTCGTAGTCTGACCGGTTGAGCACGACCGGGGTGATCCAGATCGCGGAGAAGCCCAGCCCCTTGACGTAGTCCAGCTTGTCGATCAGGCCCTTGAAGTCGCCGCGGAACATGGGGTCGTTGTTCGCGGCGTTGCCCGACCGGATGTTCTGGCTGCCGCCGCGGTTGTTGGAGGAGTCGCCGTCGTCGAACCGCGCGGTCATGACGAAGTAGATCGAGTCCTCGCGCGGGTCACCGCCGAGCGGGGTGCCCTGGGTCGGCGCCGGAGGGGCGTCGCCCGTCTTCACCGAGACGGAGGCGCCGTACGCGGAGGCGTTGCCCGCCGCGTCGAGCGCCCTGACCTTGTAGGTGTAGGTGGTCTGCGCGTCGAGGCGGGCGTCGCTGTAGGAGGTGCCGCCCGCCGGGAGCACCACGGGGGTGCCGGTGCCCTTCGCCCGGCTGATCTCGTAGCCCGTCACGCCCACGTTGTCGGTGGACGCGGTCCAGGTCAGCGTGGCGGTGGTTCCCGAGGCCGTGACCGCGAGCCCTCCCGGCACCGTCGGCGGGGTCGTGTCGGGCGGCTCCGGCACGCACGGCTCGGGGGCGTCGGCCCGTACGACGCCGTCCTTGACGGTGGTGCGGCCGAGCCCGATGGAGAAGTCGGCGCCGTTGTTGTTGTCCCACGTCCCGGCGCCGTTGTTGAAGGCCGCCTTGAGGCCGGGGGCGGACCCGAGGGTGATGGTCTTCTTGGCCCAGTCGGCGCACGAGGCCTCGTTCATGGCCACGCCGGGCACGCTGGTCCAGGACCCGCCGGTGGGCTGGTAGTGGATGTTCGCCGAGGTCCAGCCCTTGGTCTTCTTGTAGTAGTAGACGACGGCCTCGTTGCCGGCGGTGGGCGACGGCGAGGGGGACGGGGTGGAGGTGGCGCAGGGGTCCCCGGAGCCGATCACGCGGTTGTTCACGGTGACGGTTCCGGTGCCGAGGGTGTAGTTGGCGCCGTTGTTGTTGTCCCAGGTGCCCGAGCCGTTGTTGAACGTCGCCTGGAATGTGCCCGCGGTGCCGAGGCCGACGGTCTTCTTGACCCACCCGGCGCAGGCGGCGTCCATGGCCACCCCCGGGACGGTGGTCCAGGTGCCGCCGATGCCGTAGTGGATGTTGGTGGCGGTCCAGCCGGTCTTGTAGAAGACGGTGGCGCTGTTTTCCGCCTTCGCGGTGCCGATGGGGACCACGGCGGCCGTGACCAGGCATAACGCCGCGGCGAAGAGGGGTTTGTAGGATCGCATGTGGTGGGTCTCCGGACTCGTGTGGACGGGATCCCGCTGGCCGGGCCGGGTGCGCCAACACCCGGTCCGGCATCCTTTGAACGATGTTTCTGGTGTGTTGCCCGGAAGTTACTCATTTGCAAGGCGCCACGCAAGAGCTTGCAGAAATTTCCTGAAATATTCTCAAAAATCGGGATAAACCGCCCGGCGGCGAAGGTTCTGCGGGGACCCGAAACCCCCTACCAGGTCATTTCCGCTGAAATGGGATACGGCTGAAATGGGATACGGCCCGCGGGGCTCACGCGGCGGCGTCCGGACCGCCGCCGGTCCGGATGGCCGGGGGCTCCTCATCGGTGTGCGGAAGCCGGAGGACGAAGCGGGCGCCGCCGCTGGAGGACTCCTCCACGGTGAGCGTGCCGTGATGGGCCTGGGCGATGTCCCTGGCGATCGTGAGGCCGAGGCCGGCGCCGCCGCGGTCGCGGCTGCGGGCGGTGTCCAGTCGGGTGAACGGCTCGAAGACACGCTCCCTGTCCGCCTCCGCGATGCCCTCGCCGTCGTCGGCCACGGTCAGCTCCGCCACCTCCCCGTCAAGGCGCACCTGGATCTGGACCGTGCTCCTGGCGTACCGCTCGGCGTTGTCCATGAGGCCGGCGAACACCCGGGCGAGCTGGCCGCGCACGGCCTCGACGGTCACCTGAGGGTCGAGGCGCAGCCGTACCGCGCGGCGAAACCGCTCTGGGTGCAACTGCGTCTGCACCAGCTCGCCCAAGTCGACCCGCTCCCGCTCGACGGGCTCGCCCGTCTTCAGCCGGGCGAGCACGAGCAGGTCGGTGACGATCTGCTGCAGGCGGTTGACGTCGCCGAGCGCGCGGTCGAGCAGGCTGATCAGGTCGGTCTGGTCCGGATGCAGCTGGGCCTCCTCCAACTGGGCCCGGAGCCCGGCCACGGGGGTGCACAGCTCGTGCGAGGCGTCCGCGATGAACTGCCGCTGCTGGTCGAGCAGTCGTTCCAGCCGGCTCGTGCCGTACGCGGGGTCCCCCCGGCGCCCGGCGCGCATGCCGGCGGCTCCACCTGGAAGGTCCTGCTCGCTCATCATCCCTACCTTCGATCCTCGCTGACCAGGAGCGGCTCCCACCGGAAGGGGTCCCTCCCGGCCGGCGGGGAGAGCCGCGTCCGATCCCAACGATGCCGCTCCCGCCGGTCCGCGGCATCGTGGCCAGCCCCCACACCGGGTTCACGCCACCGGGGTGCTCATATGCCAGCTAGCCGCAATGCCGGGGGGGAGCCCTCGCTGGAATCCTTGAGGTGTGTCAGTGCAGTGCTTGATCGTCGACGACAACGCCCAGTTCCTGAGGGCGGCTCGCGATCTGCTGGAGCGCGAGGAGATCACCGTCGTGGGCGTGGCCTCCACGGTCGACGACGCCCTCCTCCGCTTCCGCGAGCTCAGGCCGGACGTCACGCTGGTCGACATCAGCCTCGGCGGGGAGTGCGGGTTCGAGCTCGCGCGGCGCCTCCTTGCGGAGGGCCGCGCGGAGCGCCCGGCCGTCATCCTGATCTCGACGTACGCGGAGAAGGACTTCTCCGAGATGATCGCCACCAGCCCCGCCGTCGCGTTCCTGCCGAAGTCCGGACTGTCGGGCAGCGCCATCCGCGGCGTCCTCCGGGCGGCGGGAGAGGAGCCCGGCGCGGGGGCTAGCGCGCCTCCAGGAAGGTGATCACCGCGAGGACCCGCCGGTGGTCGTCCTCGGTCTCCGGCAGCCGCATCCTCGCCAGGATGCTGCGGACGTGCTTCTCGACGGTGCCCTCGGTAATCCAGAGCTGGTGGGCGATGCCGGCGTTCGAGCGTCCCTCCGCCATCAAGGCGAGCACCTCGCGCTCGCGCGGCGTGAGGAGCTCCAGCGGGTCCTCCCTTCGGCGCGCCGCGAAGAGCTCGCGCACCAGGGCCGGATCGACGACCGAGTCGCCCGCCTTGATGCGCTCGATCGTCTCGACGAAGCCGTCCACGCTGGTCACCCGGTTCTTGAGCAGGTAGCCGACCCGGTGACCGGTGGCGAGCAGCCCCATCGCGTGCTCGACCTCGACATGCGCGGACAGCAGGAGGATCCCCGCCTCGGGGAACCGCTCCCGGATCTCGCGCGCCGCGTCGAGCCCCTCCGTGGTGCACGTCGGGGGCATCCGGATGTCGATGATCACGATCTCGGGCCGGTGCTCGCGGATCGAGGCAAGCAACTCGGCGGCGTCGCCGGCCTGGCACACGACGTCGTACCCCAGTCCTTCGAGCAGGCTCGCGATGCCCTCGCGAAGCAGCACGTCGTCCTCCGCGAGCGCTATCCGCGTTCCCTGTCCGTCCATCGCCCCATCGTCTCGGAATGGCCTGGTCACACCGCGTCATCTCCGCCAAGCGTACGTCCAGGCGATGCGCGACAACCCCGGCACAACGGCAAGAAATCACCTTAAAGGTGCATTGACCAGCACAAACGCATGACGATCATGCCGCCGGGCCCGTGACGGCCGGGGGTAAACTGGGTTCGTGCGTGCGGGCATGCTGTCGCCTCTTCTGCGCACGACGCGCCCGCCCATCGCGCTGGGCATAGCGGCCGGCGTCTCGTGTGTGGCGGCCGAGACGGGCCTGAGCTACCTGATCAAACAGGTCGCGCCCGTGACCTCACTGGGCATGATCTACCTGCTCGGCGTGCTGCTGACCGCCACCCTCTGGGGCCTCGGCCTGGCCGTGGTGACCGCGCTGGTCAGCGTCGCCGTCTACCACTACGTCTTCCTGTGGCCGGTGAACGACAGCATCGAGCTCGTGGTGCTGCCGACCTTCCTCGTCGTCGCGTTGCTGGCCAGCTCCATGGCCGGGCTGGCGCGGTCCTCGGCCGCCGAGGTACGCGAGCGCCGCATGGAGGCCGATCTCGCCGCCGAGCAGGCCCGTTCCCTCCTGCGAGCCCCCGACCTGCGCTCGGCGCTCCCGGCGAACTCCCGCAGGCTGGCGCAGGCGCTCGACCTGCCCTCCGCGTCGATCGAGTGCGGCGTGGCCACCCCCGACGAGCACCACACGGTGTTCCCGCTGCGAGAGGGCGCCGCCACCCTCGGCACGCTGGTCGTCCCGAGCGGGCTTCCCCAGGGAACGCTGCGCCGCCTGCGCAGGCGCATCGTGCCCTCCCTGGAGGCGCTGCTGGGCGCGGCGTGCGAGCGCGAGGCCATCGGCAACGCCCTGCGGGCCACCCATGACGAGCTCCGCCGGGTGGCCGAGCGGCAGGCCGCGCTCCGGCGGGTGGCGACGCTCGTGGCGCGCGGCACCTCGTCGCAGGAGCTGTTCCAGGCGGTCGCGGGCGAGATGAGCCGCATCGTCAGGGCCGAGTTCATCGCGGTGACGCGGTTCGAGATCGACGGCTCGATGGCCCTGGTCGGCATCTGGAACGGCGGCGACCTCGATCCGGCGCTGCGCCTCGGCTCGCGCTGGCCGATCGGCGAGGGCAGCGTGGCCGACCTGGTCAGGCGCACCGGGCGGCCGGGGCGGGTCGCGCTGGACGAGCGCGCCGCCGGAGGGTTCTCCGAGTGGGCGCGGGCCCAGAACCTCGCCTGCGGCGTCGGCTGCCCGATCGCGGTCGACGGGCGGCTGTGGGGCGCGACGATCGCCATGTCGGCGACGCCGCAGCCCGGCGACGCGGAGGCCCGCATGCGCGACTTCACCGAGCTCGTCGCCACCGCGATCGCCAACGCCGAGAGCGTGGCCGAGCTGGCGGCCTCCCGGGCCCGTGTCGTCGCCGCCACCGACGACACCCGCCGCCGCATCGAGCGCGACCTGCACGACGGGACCCAGCAGCACCTGGTCTCCCTCGGGCTCGAACTGCGCCGCGCGGCGCTGTCCGTCCCGCCCGGCTCGGACGATGTCAGAAAGCGCCTCGACCGCGCGGTGGAGAGCATCGCGGACGTCGTGGAGAACCTGCGCGAGATCTCGCGCGGCCTGCACCCCGCGATCTTGTCGATGGGAGGCCTGGAGCCCGCCGTCAAGACGCTCGCGCGCCGCTCCGGGGTGCCGGTGGAGCTCAGCATGCGCGGTGTCCGCCGGCTGTCGGAACGGGTGGAGGTGGCCATCTACTTCATCGTGTCCGAGGCGCTGACGAACGTCACCAAGCACTCGCGGGCCTCGGTGGTCGACGTCGACCTCCACATGAGGGGCACCGGAGTCGAGCTGCGCATCAGCGACGACGGGATAGGCGGAAGCGACCCCGGCCACGGGTCCGGCCTCATCGGGCTCAAGGACCGCGTCGAGGCGCTCGGAGGCAGGCTGGAGATCGTCAGCCCGCGGGGAGGGGGTACGACCCTGCTCGCCGACATCCCGCTCAACGGCCGAGCGTGACCCCTCATGGTCACCGCCGAACGCCTCCAGGGGATCGTGCGCGACCTGCTGTCCGGCGTACGGCCTGACGGGCTAGAGCAGCGAGAGCTGGCCCGACCCGGCCAGCGGGTCGCGGCGCTTCCTGAGGTGCCGCCACTGGGGCAGGTCGTCGAGATACGACCAGGACAGCCGGTGGTGGGGCGTGGGCCCGTGCTCGGCCAGTGCCCGCTGGTGGACGGGGGAGGGGTAGCCGGCGCTGCCGTCGAACCCGTAGGCGGGGTGGGCGGGGGCGAGGGCGGCCATCAGCCGGTCGCGATGCACCTTGGCCAGCACCGACGCCGCGGCCACGGTCACCGAGCGCTGGTCGGCCTTGACCTCGCACCGCACCCGCCATGGCCTGCCGAGGAAGTCGTGCGCGCCGTCGAGGATCACCGCGTCCGGGCGCTCGGGCAGGGCCTCCAGCGCCCGCAGCGTGGCCCGGCGCAGGGCCTCGGTCATGCCCGCCTCGTCGATCTCCCCGGGCCCCGCCTCGCCGATGGCGTGGGCCGAGAGCCAGCCCGGCAGCACCTCGGCGAACCGCTCACGGTGCGCCCGGGCGAGCAGCTTGGAGTCGGTGAGCCGGACGGGACGCTCGCCGCGTCCGGGCAGCTCGGGCGGCGGGCCCAGGCGCGTGACGGCTGCGCACACCACGACAGGACCGGCCCAGGCGCCCCGGCCGACCTCGTCCACCCCGGCGATCAGCACGGCTCCCGCGGCGCGCAGCTCGTCCTCGATCTCGTAGCCGGCGGGCCCGCGCGGGGCGGGGCCCGGTTCGGACGGCACGGCCTCCATGCCGGGCAGGGCGTCGCTCACAGCGACGCCTCGTGGGCGTGGCGCGCTTCGAGCAGGGCGGGAAGGTGGTCGTGGCTCCAGGCGCGGGCGGCCGCGATCAGCGTCAGCAGGGTGCGGCCCAGGGGCGTGAGCTCGTACTCGACCCGGGGCGGGACCTCGACGTAGGCGGTGCGGGTGACCAGGCCGTCGCGCTCCATCGCCCGCAGGGTCTGGGTGAGGACCTTCGGGGTGACGCGCCGCAGCGGCAGCTTGATCTCGCTGAACCGGCGCGGGCCGTCCTCCAGGCAGAGCACGACCATCGCGGTCCACTTGTCGCCGATCTGGACGGGCATGGCCCCGGACGGGCACACGGGGTCGAACATGTCGGGATCCAGCGCTCGCGCCATGCGCCAGAGGCTATCGAAGTATCTTTGAAGTAACCAGTATCCCGTGGATACCGTCTGGCTCGGCAGGTAGACGCACAGCCGGAACGGAGCGGGACCATGGGCGGCATCGTCATCTTCGGAGCGGGCGGCAGGGCCGGGCGGGCCGTCACCGCGGAGGCGCGCGACCGGGGCCACCGCGTCACCGCGGTGGTGCGCGATCCGGGCAGATACCGTCACCTGGCGGCGGAAGGAGTGTCCGTCGTGGGGGGCGACGTCACGGACACGCGAGAGATGCCCTCGATCGTGCGCGGCCACGACGCCGTGGTCAGCGCCGTGAGCCCGGTGCCGGGGCCGGAGGCCCTTGCCCGCGCCGGCCTCGACGAGGGGTTCTTCGTCAGGGCTTCCGACGCCCTGGTCCACGGCATGACGGAGGCCGGGGTGTCCCGCCTGCTGCTGATAGGGCTGTTCGCGAACCTTTCCGACGGCCGGGGCGGCCTGGTGCTGGACGACCCGTCGGCGTTCCCTCCCGAGCTCAGGCCGTTCGCGCTGTCGCACACCGCCGGTCTGGACCGGCTCAGGGCCTCCGGCGCGGCGGTCGACTGGCTCATGCTGACCCCGCCCGCCGGGCTCGACTCTGACGGCCCGAGGTCCGGCCGGTACCGGACCGGCGGGGACACGCTCCCGAGTCCGGAGTCGCCGCACCTGTCGTACGCGGACCTCGCGGTCGCGGTGATCGACGAGGTGGAGACGCCGCGGCACCACCGCACCCGCATCTCCGTCTCGGACTGACGGGAACGCGCCGGGACTAGATCGCGGCAGGCTGCCGGCGGTGGGAGAAGGCCTTGCCGAGCAGGAACTCGTCCACCACCAGAGTCGCGGCGCCGAGCGCCACCGCGTCGGGCCCGAGCCGCCCGAGCACGATGGAGGCCGTCTCGAACGGCTGGGACAGGGAGTTCTCCGCGACGGCCTTCTTGATCTTGGTCAGCTCGTGCCGGCCCAGCAGGTGCCCGGCCCAGCCGCCGATGACGATGCGCTCGGGGTTGAACAGGTTGATGAGGTTCGCGAGGCCCGCGCCGAGGTAGTCGATCGTCTCGTCGATGACCGGGGCGCCCGACCTCACCAGCTCGGCGAGCGTGGCCTGCTCGTGGGCCATCTCGGCCGACAGCCCGGCACGTTGCAGGATGCTCCCCGCCCCGATGTAGGCCTCAAGGCAGCCGCGCGCGCCGCAGCGGCAGGCGCGACCGCCCACCGCGACCTTCGTGTGGCCCCACTCGCCCGCGCTGCTGTTGACGCCCCGGTAGGTGAGACCGTCGGTGATGATGCTGGCGCCCACCCCCGTGCCGATCAGCACGACGATGGCGTGCCGCGACCCCCGGCCCGAGCCGAACCACAGCTCGGCCTGGCCCATGGTCTTGGCGCCGTTGTCGACGTACAGCGGCAGGGGGGTGCCCGCGCGCAGGAGCGCGCCGAGCGGCACCGCGTCCCAGCCGAAGGTCTGGGCGTGGATCAGCGCGTCGGGGCCGCTCTCGACGATGCCGGGGACGCCGATGCCGACGCCCATGACCTGCGCGGGGTCGGTGCCGCTGGCGGAGAGCACGGCGTCGATGCCCGCGAGGATGTGCCGCACGACCAGGTCGACGTCGTGCCCGCCGGGCCGCAATGTGTACTCGGCCTTGGCCAGTTCGTTCATGTCGAGGTCGAACTGCTCGACGTGCACGTGGGTCTCGCCGACGTCGACCCCGATGACGTACCCGAACGCCGGGTTCACGC
This sequence comes from Sphaerisporangium viridialbum, assembly GCF_049674955.1. Classification (GTDB taxonomy): domain Bacteria; phylum Actinomycetota; class Actinomycetes; order Streptosporangiales; family Streptosporangiaceae; genus Sphaerisporangium; species Sphaerisporangium viridialbum. The sequence goes on from NZ_CP187232.1 coordinate 3,489,010, forward strand.
GCAGCAGCACCCGGGGACGCCCGCCGTCGGACTCCACCAGGCCCGCCTCGACGATGGCGTTCTCGGCGATCAGGTCGCCGGTGACGTTGCTGACCGAGGCGGCGCTCAGGCCGGTGAGCCCGCTGAGCTCGTGGCGGCTGGTCGGCCCCGTGAAGTACAGGGTGCGCAGCAACGCCGCGCGGTTTCCCCGCCGGAGGTCGCGCACCGTCCTGCGTTCCAGCCTGACCATGATTTCCTTCCCCCGGCCTGCGGTCATGTTAGATCAGGGCGTGAAATAAGGCATCCCCGAGTTCCCGCTCCGTGTCCAAGGAGTCCCCCCGGCATGCGGCCGCCCGCGTCCGGTGGGACGCGGGCGGCGGCGTGGTGTCGGCGCGGGGTCACGCGCCCGTCGCGGTCAGGGGTAGCTGACGAGGTTCGCGACGTTGGTCGAGGAGTTGGACGGGCCTCCGGTGTTGTTGATGATGTGGCTGATGGTCCCGGTGCCGCCGAGGGACACCGTCACCAGGCTGTGGAACTTCACGCCCGGGGTGTTCGGCACCTCGAAGGAGTGCGCCTCGACGACGCTCGGGTTGACGTTGAAGTAGGCGTAGCTGCCGAGGCCCCACGCTTCGTGGCTGGTGACCGAGTTGGCCACCTTGTACGCCGCGTAGCCCTGGGTGCCGCCGTTCATCCACGCCGCCTGGTTGGGCGGGTCGTAGGGCAGCTCGTTCTGGTAGAAGTACGTGCGCCCGCCGTTGCCGTTCCAGATGGTCTGGTACTGCTGGTAGTGCTCGACGAACAGGCCGTACATCGTCACGTCGTTGCCGTTGACGATCAGGCCGTTGGCCGCGGTGTTGGAGTTCCATCCGACGCCGCTGCCGTGGTCGGCACGCCACAGCCACATGTGGTCGCCGATGACGTTGGAGCTGTTGACGACCAGGCTCTGGCTCGCCTTGCCGACCCCCGCGCCGCCGATCCTGAAGAACATGTCGTGCAGCGAGGTGGGGTTGGCCGCGTGGCTCTGCGACGAGCCGGACGGCCCGACCTGCATCAGCACCGGCGAGTTGGTGGTGCCGGCGTCGATGAGCAGCCCCGCGACCTTGACCCCGTCGACGTCGGCGACCGACATCGCGGTGACGCCGTTGTCGGGGATCAGCGTGGCCAGGCCGAGGCCGAGCACCACGGTGTTGGCGCTGTTCACCCTGATCGTGTCGTTGAGGTGGTAGACGCCGGGGGTGAACAGCAGGTTCTTGCCCTGGGTGAGGGCGGCGTTGATGTCGGCCGCGGTGTTGCCGGGCTTGGCGATGAAGAACTGGTCGATCGGGATGGACGACCCGGCCGGCGCGCCGCCGGTCCAGGTCGTGCCCTGGGAGTTGGTGCGCAGCGCCGGCACGAAGACCTGGTACGCGCCCGCCTGGTCGACGTACAGGAACGGCTTCTCCCGTACGACCGGGGTCGTGCCCACCGTGGTGTAGGGAGGGTTGGGGAAGCTGGTGGACGGGGCGTTGGTGACCCCGACGAACACCATGTTCCAGTTGGAGCCCGTCCAGCTGCTCCACTGGGCGTTACGCGACAGCCACTGCTGCTGGGAGCCGGAGCGCACCTGGCCGTCGATCTTGGAGTCGGCGATGAAGCCGCCGCTCGACCATCCGCCGTCGTCCAGCTGGAGGTTGCCGCGCACGTGCATGCGGCGGTACGGCGCGGCCTGGGACACCGCCCACCGGTCGGTGCCGGAGGGAGGCGTGACCGAGAGGTTCTCGGCGCCGCGCCAGAAGTTCTGCGTCGCGTTGCCCTGGAACCAGTCGGCCTCCGCGTGCACGCCGCCGTTGATGGTGACGTTGTCAGGCGAGAGCCCGAGGCCCAGCACCTGGGTGTAGAAGCCCACGTTGACGTCGACGTTGTAGGTGCCCGGCTTGAACAGCAGCGCGAACCGGTTACCGCCGAACTGGTTGGTCTCCTGCTGGCTGAACACGGAGTTCAGCCTGCTCTGGATGGCGGAGGCCGACATGGACGGGTCGAAGACGCTGACGTTCGGGCCGAGGTCCGGGCCGTTGCCCGGCGGGGGTGTGGTGGTTCCCATGGTGAAGGACTGGGCCGCCGTTCCGTTGCACGTGTACTGCGCAAGCTGGACGCTGTCCGCCGTCGAGGCGGCGGGCACGTCCAGGCACTTGCCGCTGTTGCGATTCACGAAATGGTACGACCCGCCCGCCTCCTCCACGGGCTGCCACTGCTGGTTGTTGCCGCCGGAGTAGGACCAGAGCTGGATCGGGGCGTTGTCGGCGGCCGAGACGTTGGTGACGTCCCACGCCTGCGCGGCGTTGAGGTTGCTGTTGACGCGGTAGTAGCCGCCGCTGGTGGCCTGGAGCTGCCACAGCTGCGCGCCCGAGCCGTTGCACGCGTACTGCTGCACGGCCGTGCCGTTGGCCGAGGCGGCGGCCCGCGCGTCCACGCACTTGCCACTGCCCTTGTTGACCACCGTGGTCCAGCCCGCCGGCACGGCGGCGGCCTTCAGGGCGGTGGTTCTCGTGGCGGGGACGGTCGCGGCGCTCGCGCCCGGCGGCGTCACCAGTGAGAGGGTGACCGTCGCCAGGGCCGCGAGGACCGCGGAAATCGTACGTCTCGCTGACATGAGGCCTCCTGCCTAGAAGCCGGCGGTGATGCGGGTGAAGTCCCAGTTGTTCTGCGAGACGCCGCTGCAGGTCTCCGAGACGCCGCCGCCGGGGCAGGGGCGGTCGCGGTTGACCGACCAGAAGGCGAGCCGGGTGAGGCCCTTGGAGTTGGCCCAGTCGCGGATCTGGGTCCAGATCGCGGTCGTGGTGACCTCCGACTGGTCGGACAGGCCGTTCATGCCCGAGATGCCCATGTGGGAGTAGGCCTGCGCGTCGGTCCAGCCCCAGGCGTTCTTGAGGGCGTTCTTCAGGCCCTCGGAGGCGTTGACCGTGTTCTGGTACATGTTCGCGCCGCCGCCGAAGTCGAACGGCATGATCGTGTAGTTGTCGACCGGCACGTTCAGCGCCTTCGACTGGTTGATCAGCCGGATGCCGTCGCCGCCGGGGCCACCGGTACCGGTACCGAAGGTGAGGGCGATCTTGACGTTCGGGTTGTTCTGCTTGACGATCTTCAGCCCGCCGAGGATGCGGTCCTGGACCGTGTAGTTGGAGAACTCGTCGGTGTTCTCGATGTCGAAGTCCACCACGGCCGGGCCGACGGCGTTGATGACCTGCTGCACGGCGCCGGCGAAGGCGGACGACGAGGAGCAGTTCGGGCCGAGCTTGTTGCCCGACCAGCCGCCGAAGGAGACCTGCACGCTGCCGCCCGCGCCCTTGATGGCCGAGATCGTCTGCGCGTCGACGCCGCCGGTCAGCGGCCTTGAACCGTCCCACATCGGGTTGCAGCCGCCGCCGGACAGGATGAACGCCATGGTGAAGGACTTGACGCCGGTGGCGCTCATCACCGAGGTGGCGCTAGGCGGGCTTCCCCAGCCCATGTAGAGGTACGGCGCGCCGGGCATCTTGCCGACCGGGGGCGGGGGCGTGGTGCCGCCGCTCGGCAGGGTCCACTTCTGGTTGGCGCTCGCGAAGCAGTCCCAGATCTGCAGGGGCGTGCCGTCGGCCGAGCTCGGTCCCGTGGCGTCCAGGCACTTGCCGAGGGCGCGCAGGGTGCCGTCCGATCCGGCGGTCCAGGACTGCGCGGCGCTGCCGTTGCAGTCGTAGATCTGGACCTTCGTGCCGTTCGCGTTGCTGGCCGCGTTGACGTCGAGGCACTTGCCGAGGGCGCGGATGGTGCCGTCGGTGCCGACGGTCCACTGCTGGGCGGCGGTGCCGTTGCAGGTGTAGAGCTGGACCTGGGTGCCGTTGGCGCTGTTCGCCGCGGCGACGTCGACGCACTTGCCGCCGTAGCCGGTGATCTGGCCGGTCGCGGCGAAGGCGGGGGAGAGGCCGGTCAGCACGAGGGCCAGGGCGGCCACGAAGGCGCCCATGAGCAGCCGGAGCCGGGAGGTGCGGGAGCGTGCGGGATTCATCGGGGGGTGCCTCTTCCTGAGAGGTCAGTGCTTTAAATAAGCAGTGGAAGAAGGGGGTGGCAGGGGTGTCTCGGACTCCCTTCCTGCGGGCCGGGTGGGCAGCCCCGGCCTACAGGAAAGGTTCTTTCTTATTTCACGACCCGAATTTAACGCTTGTGGGCCACGGTGAGTCAAGGGGTGCGTTGCCCTGGCCGCTCAGGCCTGCAGCGCCCACTTCTGGTTCGCGGCCGCCGTGCAGTCCCAGATCTGCAGGGGCGTACCGTCGGCGGAGCTCGGTCCCGTGGCGTCCAGGCACTTGCCGAGCGCCCGCAGGGTGCCGTCGGCGTTGAAGCTCCACGACTGCGCGGCGCTGCCGTTGCAGTCGTAGATCTGGACCTTCGTGCCGTTCGCGTTGCTGGCCGCGTTGACGTCGAGGCACTTGCCGAGGGCGCGGATGGTGCCGTCGGTGCCGACGGTCCACTGCTGAGCCGTGCTGCCGTTGCAGGTGTAGAGCTGGACCTGGGTGCCGTTGGCGCTGCTCGCGCCCGCGACGTCGGCGCACTTGCCGCCGTACCCGGTGATGGCCTTGCCGCCCGTGCCGCCGCCGGACTGCGTGCCCGACCAGGTGAAGGTCGCCGAGGTCTTGGTGGGCAGGCTGTAGGTGAACGACTGGCCGCCCCAGTTGACCTTGACGGACTGGGTGCCGCCGGTCGTGTTGTACGCGATGAGCGCCTTCGACCCGTCGGGGTTCTTCCACGCGACGTTCTTCACCGAGGAGTTGGCGGTGGAGTCGACCCGGTAGGCCCCCGGCTTCACGAACTTGGTGAGGTGGCCCATCGTGTAGTACTCGATCGTGTAGTCGACCTGGCCGCTGCGGGCGTCGCCGTTGTGCACGGTGATCAGGCCGGTGCACGTGCCGCACCCGCCGTTGTGCGGGCCCTGGTTCTGGTCGACGGCGAGGCTCCACTTGACCCAGCTACGGTCCCAGTTGCGGGTGTAGTCGATCAGGTTGTTCATGTCCTCGGTCTGCTGGTCCGGGATCCAGTTGCCGCCCGAGTGCTCCGTCATGTACGCGTTGACCTGCGGATACTGGTTGTGCACCGTGGTCTGCGTGCTCACGTCGCCGCCGTACCCGTGCCAGGCGATGCCGCCGAACAACGGGTCGTTGCGGATCGCGGTGTCGGCCAGCAGCGGGGCGGCCCAGGTGTTGTAGGCGTCCCAGTTCCAGTCGTTGACGAGCGTCTTGGTGGTGATGCCCGCGTTGCGGAAGGCCGGCCACAGCGCGCTCTTGATGAAGTACTGCAGGCCGGAGGTGTTCCAGTTCATCGAGGGGTACCCGGCGCAGCACGTGGGCTCGTTCTGCGGCGAGACGTAGTCGATGCGCACGCCCTGGGCCTGGTACGCCTGGATGTACCTGGCGAAGTACTCGCCGTACATGCCGTAGTACTGCGACTGCAGCCAGCCCTGGCTCCAGGCGTTGTTGTCCTTCATCCAGGCCGGCGAGCTCCAGGGCGAGGCCATGATCTTCAGGGCCGGGTTGAGCGCCTTGGCCTGCTTGGTCAGGGGGAGGACGTCGGCGAGGTCGTGGTTGATCGAGAACCCGGTCAGGTCGCAGCAGGTGTCGTCGTAGGAGTAGCTGGACCGCGCCAGGTCCGAGGATCCCATCGGGTTGCGCACGAAGCTGAGGCCGATGCCGTTGTTCGGGTCGAACAGCTTCTGCATGACCGCGGTGCGCGTGCTCGCGCTGAGCGCGCCGCTGCTGTTCATCAGCCAGGCGGCGGTGTCGGTGAACGACGCGCCGCCGCCCTCGAACTGCTGGTAGGTGGTGTTGTCGTTGACGGTGATCGTCTGGGCCGCCGAGGGGCTGGTGGCCGCGAAGGACACCGGCGCCTGCTGCTGCAGGCCCCTGGTCACCGTGCGGCCCCCGGAGTCGGAGGTGGTCGTGAGCCAGATGTTCACGGTCTCGCCTGCCGCCTGCGCGGCCGGGGCCTGGGCGACGCCCAGCCCGGCGCCCGCCAGCAGCAGGACGAGGGGCAGGGCCAGCCTGGATCTTGGGAAGGGCATGCGGATCTCCATCTGGAGGATGAGTGAAGACCTGCCGTACGGCCCTGCCCGGCATCGCACTGGCGTGAAGCAGTGGTAACACGCCCGAAACAGGGGGCGCAACGTCTGCGCGGCAATTAAATTCACTTCTTAAATCTCGCCGCGAAAAAAGTAACGCGACGGGCGCCCGGCACCCGGGGCATGAACGGGTGCCGGGCGCCTGCGATCCGCTACGACGCCTGACGGCCCCCTGCCGGCGTCGATATCCGTGCCGCCGAGGTGCCGAGGCCCGTGGGCGGGAACGAGAAGCCCTCCGGCGCGCCGGCCTGCCGGGTGCGGCGGAGCTCGTCCTCGGTGTACCGCACGCACCCGCGGTGCCATTCGAGGATGCCCGACATCCACTCCTTGAGGTCGTCGGCGTGGCGGGTGAGGATCGCGCGGGCCGTCTCGTCCAGGGCGTACTCGTCGAACAGCGCGGGCAGGTCGTCGGCGACGATGTGCTCGAACTGCCGCATGCGCGCCTCCATCAGGCCGGCGACGATGTCACGCGCCTTCCACCGGTCGACATCAAGGAAGTGCTCCACCACCAGGACGAGGTTGTGGATCTCGCCCTCGAACTCGATCTCCTTCTGGTAGGAGAACAGGTCGTTGGTGAAGCACGCGTAGTCCTGTGCGGCGGTGTCCAGCTCGCGCATGACGCGGGTCTGGTAGATGCCCGGGGGCACCTCGCCGGCGTGCGCGAGCCGGGCCAGGCTCATCGTCATGTCGGACCCGAAGGTCCTGCGGCGCATCTCGATGTAGTCGACCGGGTCGGGGATGCGGTTCTGGGCCTGGTTGGCCACCTCCCACACCCAGCTCGAGGTCATGTCCTCGATCGAGGCGCGGAACCGCCGCCGGGCGGACACCTCCATCGGCCCGGCGGTGCGCCGCCACAGGTCGGCGAGGCCCCGCTCGATCGGGTTCGCCGGCTCGGGGGTGGGCCCGGCGTCCAGCGGCATGAAGGCGGGCAGCCGGTCGTCGCAGAGCCTCGCCCCCGCGACGTCGCGGGTCGCCCCGAACACCAGCGGGAAGTAGTCGTCGCCGTAGGTGCCCCAGGCCAGCCAGTCGGCGGACAGGTTGAGCTCGTCGGCGGTCGCGTCGGCGTGGATCATCGCGGCGCAGTGCGCGAAGTCGAAGCCGGCGAAGCGCCGCTCATCCCAGACGCCGCCGGCCTCCACGCCGGGCACCGAGTCGAACATGCCCATCTCGCGCGCCCAGCCGGGCGCGTAACTGCGCGCGGCGTCGAGGTGGGGGCTGGTGCGGACCGTGAACGGCATGTACAGGCCGGGGAGCGGCAGGTGCCCCACCGGCTGGAACGGCACGTGGGAGTGCTGCCGGGCCCTGCGCGCGAGGCCGAGGCCGGTGGGGGAGAACGCCAGGCCGGCGGTGCCGAGGCCGGTGGGGCCGGGAAGCGCCTCTGAGGACCCCCGGACGGCGCCCTCGTTCATGTACCTGCTGGACCTGGCGTGCCACTCGTGGCCGCCGGACTGCCAGTCCTGCAGGCCCTTGACGTAGGCGGCGACCCCGGCCTGCTCGTGCGGTGGCACGGCGTGCTCGGCCAGCAGGGCGGGCACCTCGGTCAGCGCGGTGTTCTCGAACTGCTGCAGCCGGGAGGTCAGCAGGTCGTTGACCAGCTCGGCCGCCTCCTGCGTCGAGCAGTCGAAGAACCGTTCGAAGACCAGCACGGCGTTGGAGTTCTCGCCCTCCTCCTGGACCTCGCGCTGGTAGGAGAACAGGTCGTTGCGCAGGTGCACCGCGTCGGAGAAGGTGTCGGACAGCACCCGCATCGGCCTGGTGGCGGCGATGGCGTCGGGGATCTCGGCGTGGACGGCGTACTCCACGAGGTTGGCCGACCACGGCGCCCCGCCGACCCTGCGCCGCATCTGGACGTACTCGATGGGGTTGGCGACGCGCCCCTGGTCGATGTTGTCGAGCTCCCACATCGACTCGACCATCAGGTTGTGCGTGCTGGTGACGAACCGCCGCCGCCACTCGGGCGACATCGACGGGACCGTGCGCTCCCACAGGTCCTTGAGGCCCGCCTCGGCGGGGTTGGCCGGCTCAGGGGACGTCTCCCCGTCGGCCGTCATGAACAGCTCCAGCCGGTCGAGGTGGGCCTTCGCCCCGGCGAGGTCGCGAGAGTACTTGAACTGCTCCAGGAAGTGGTCGTCGAAGAAGAACACCCAGACGTACCAGTCGGTGATCAGGTCGAGGGTGGGGCCGTCGCAGTCGGGATGGGTGTAGGCGCACATCAGCGCGTAGTCCATCTCGGCCAGCGCCGCCCGGTCCCAGACGACGCCGCCTCCGGGCTTCGGGGCGTCGAGCATGCCCATGCGGCTGGCCCAGGCCTCGCTGTGCTCGCGGGAGCGTTCCAGGTGGGGGTTGATCCTGGCGGGATACGACAGGTAGAAGTCGGGCAGTGTGAAAGCCTGCATAGGCGTGCCTACTCTCTTGAGCCGACGACTGGTGCAGTTCACTTACGGTGACGACGGTGGCACCGAGGGTACTGTACGGCAACGTCCGGGTAAGCGATATCCCCGCACCTGGTCAAGAGCGGGCCTGTCCACCCCGGCCTGATGGGTGCTCGCCTCCGTTCCTGGAGCGCTCCCGACTGAATCGGTTCATGTCCCGGCGCCCCATAGGCGCCCCGCGCCCGGCGCGCGGGGGCCCGTCCGGCGATTGGTCCGGTTAGTGGAAGGCGACCCGGCCATCACCCCTGATTAAAAGGGTGCGCTTCGGTGTGCGCGATATCCGGCCTCCCCGGCGCCCGCCGCCCTGACGTATCGAACGTGTCACGGCTATTGACAGCGCGGACACCGAAATTTTACGTTCTCGGTACTTATCCGGTTCAGCAAAAAGCGTCGGGGCCCGGTTCGGGCCTCGCGCACGCCGACCGCTCCGCGACCACGAACGAGGTGTGAGCGCCGGCGGTTCAGAGCTGGGGGAGCGCGCGCGGCTCGCGCCGTGGGAGCGCTCTCACGGCTCCGCGGGGCTCGGCGGATCCATCGGGGCTCGGCAGGCACGCGGACCTCCGCCCGACGGGCGGGGGAAGGAGAGACAGATGCGTAAGCGGGTGCGGATCATGGTCCCGCTCCTGGCGGCCGGCATGCTCGCCGCCGGCTGCACGGGCGGCGGATCGACGCCTCCCCCCCAAGGCTCCGGGGCGGCGGGCGCGCCGTCCGCCGACCCGGCGAACCCCAACGCCCTGCCGCGCAACGAGACGCTGTACACCAGCGGCACGCAGTGGGGCCCGCCGGCGAACTTCAACCCGATCCGGGAGTGGGACTCGGCGACCGGCACGAAGGGCCTGGTCTACGAGACCCTGTTCCACTTCGACCCGAACGCCGGGAAGCTCACCCCGTGGCTGGCCGAGAGCGGCGGCTGGACCGACGACACGACCTACGAGGTCAAGCTCCGCCAGGGCGTCAAGTGGTCGGACGGCACGCCCTTCACGGCCAAGGACGTCGCCTTCACCTTCGGGCTCGGCAAGATGGAGACGATCCCGTACCACAACGTCTGGGAATGGCTGAAGAACGTCGAGGCCACCGACGACCAGACCGTGAAGTTCACCTTCTCCACGGCCAACTACCAGGAGTGGGACTTCAACCTCTACAACCGGGCGATCGTGCCCGAGCACCTGTGGGGCAAGCTCTCGGAGGAGGACGTGCTCAACGGGGTGAACGAGAACCCCGTCGGCACCGGCGCCTACAAGTTCTCCAGCCACGACCAGGACCGCGCCGTGCTCACCAAGCGCGACGACTGGTGGGGCAGGACCGCGCTCAACATGGACCCGAAGCCGAAGTACATCGTCGACATCGTCAACACCAGCAACGAGGTCGCCATGGGCCTGCTGCTGCAGAAGGGAATGGACCTCAGCAACAACTTCCTGCCCGGCGTCGCGAACCTGGTCAAGGGCAACTTCGGGCTCGCGACGTTCTACAAGGAACCCCCGTACATGCTGTCGGCCAACACCGCGTGGCTCGTCCCCAACACCACCAAGAAGCCGATGGACGACGTGGCCTTCCGCAAGGCGCTGGCGACCTCGGTCGACACCAAGAAGATCGTGGAGGGGGTCTACGGGAACCTGGTGAAGGCGGCCAGCCCCACCGGGCTGCTGCCCCAGTGGGACCAGTTCGTCGACCAGAGCCTGGTGAGCCAGAGCGGGTTCTCCTACGACAAGGACAAGGCCAGGAAGATGCTGGCCGACGCGGGCTACAAGGACCGCGACGGCGACGGGCTGGTGGAGAACAAGGACGGCTCCAAGCTCAGCCTCACCCTCATGGTGCCGTCGGGCTGGACCGACTGGATGGAGGCGGCGCGCTCCATCGCGGCCAGCGCCAAGGAGGCGGGCATCGCCGTCACGCCCGACTTCCCCGACTACAACGCCCTGGTCGAGAAGCGCGGCAAGGGCGACTTCGACCTGTTGATCAACAACGAGCGCCAGCTGTCGAACTCGCCGTTCACCTACTACCAGTACGTGTTCCAGCTACCCGTGCAGAAGGTACAGAACACGGTCAACTTCGGGCGCTACGAGAACAAGACGGCCTGGGAGCTGGTGCGGAAGCTGGACCAGGTCAAGACCGACGACCTCGCGGGCATGAAGGCGGCCGTCTCCGCGATCCAGAAGATCCATCTGGACGAGCTGCCGGTCATCCCGCTCTGGTACAACGGCCTGTGGGCCCAGTCCAGCACCAGCACGTGGAAGAACTGGCCCTCCTCGGAGCAGGGGGCGCCCAAGTCCGCACCGGTGATGTGGCGCAACTGGCTGGAGATGGGCGGGTTCGAGACGCTCACGCAGCTCCAGCCCGCCGCCTCCTGACCGCATGACGCCGCCCCCTCCTCTTCCCGCGCGTCGGGAAGAGGAGGGGGCCTTTCCTGGAGACTGCCCGTGCGTCGATATTTCGGTCGGAAACTGCTCATCTACGGCCTGACGTTCGTCGTCGCCGTCACGATCAACTGGATGATCCCGCGCTTCATGCCGGGTGATCCGGTGGCCAGCATGCTCGCCAGGGCCAGGGTGTCCCAGCCCGAGGCCGTGGAGGCCATGCGGGTCTACTACACCAGCCTGTTCGGCTTCGACCAGCCCCTGTGGCAGCAGTACCTGGGCTTCTGGGCCGCGCTGCTGCGCGGTGACTTCGGCATCAGCATCTGGGTGTTCCCCACGCCGGTGCGCACCGTCATCCTGGGCGCGGTGCCGTACACGCTGGCGCTGATGATCCCCTCGGTGCTGCTGAGCTGGGTGGTCGGCAACCGGCTCGGCGCCTACGCCGCCCGGCGGAAGCTGCTGGACAACACCGTCCTGCCCGTGGGGTACGTGCTGACGGCGACGCCATACATGTGGCTGGCCGTGCTGCTCGCCTGGGCCTTCGGGGTGATCCTCGGGATTTTCCCCGTCGCGGGCGGCTACAGCTTCTCGACGCGCCCCAACTGGTCCCTGGACTTCATGCTGGACCTGCTGCACCACTGGGCGCTGCCGTTCGCCTCGCTGTTCCTGGTGGCGCTCGGCGGCTGGGCGATCGGCATGCGCAACATGATCATCTACGAGCTGGAGTCGGACTACGCCAACTACCTGTCGGCGCTCGGGGCCCCGCAGCGGCTGATCAGGAGGTACGCGTTCAGGAACGCGGTGCTGCCGCAGATCACCGGCCTGGCTCTGCAGCTCGGCGTGCTGGTGGCGGGCGCCCTCGTCACCGAGATCGTCTTCTCCTATCCCGGCCTCGGCAGCCTGATCCTGAAGGCGATCCAGAACCAGGACTTCTTCCTGCTGCAGGGCACGTTCCTGTTCATCGTCCTCGGCGTGCTGATCGCCAACTTCATCATCGACATCGTCTACGTCGTGGTCGATCCGCGTACGAGGGCGGGAATGGCGGGTGCGTCGGCATGACGGCTCTTCCCGAGGTCCCGGCGCGCGGGGCCGAGTCCCCGCCGGGCGTCCGGCGCGAGGCCCTGTACTTCGCGGTGCGCAACACCAAGCTGGTGATCGGGGCCGGCGTCGTCCTGGTGCTCCTCGCGCTCGGGCTGGCCGGGCCGCTGCTGGTCGCCGCGCAGCCGAACGAGTACGTCGGCCTGCCCATGCGGCCGCCGTCGGGGGAGTACTGGTTCGGCACCACGACCTTCGGCCAGGACATCTTCGCCCAGTTCGTGTACGGGCTGCGCACCACCTTCCTGGTCGGGGTCCTCGGCGGAGGGGTCGCGGCGATCGTCGGCATGGTGGTCGGCTTCGTCGCCGGCTACCGGGGCGGTCTGGTGGACGAGATCCTCAACATGCTGACCAACATCGTCCTCGTCCTGCCCGCCCTGGCCGTCCTGCTGATCGTCAACGCCTACCTCGGCATCCGCAGCGTCGGCGCGCAGGCGCTGTTCATCGGCCTGACCTCCTGGCCGTGGGCCGCGCGGGCGATCAGGGCGCAGACCTTCTCGCTGCGCACCAGGGACTTCGTGGACCTGGCCAGGCTCAGCGGCGTGAACACCTGGAAGATCATCAGCAGGGAGATCGCGCCGAACATGAGCTCCTACCTGTTCATGACGTTCATCCTGCTCTTCGGCGGCTCCATCCTGATCGCCTCGTCGCTGGACTTCATCGGGCTCGGCCCCACCGAGGGGGTCTCGCTCGGGCTGATGCTGCAGAACGCCAGCCAGTGGAGCGCGATGCAGCTGGGCCTGTGGTGGTGGTTCATCCCGCCAGGCGCCGGGATCACCGCGATCGTCGGCGCCCTGTACGTGGCCAACGTGGGCCTCGACGAGGTCTTCAACCCGAAGCTGAGGGAGACATGAGCCTGCGGGTCAGCGATCTGAGGGTGCATTACCAGACCCTGAAGGGCGTGGTGAGGGCGCTCGACGGCGTCTCGTTCGAGGTGGGGGACGGCGAGATCCTCGGTCTCGCGGGGGAGTCCGGCTGCGGCAAGACCACCCTGGGCAAGAGCCTGATCCGGATGGACGGGCGCATGCGCCACGCCGGCGGTGAGGTCGAGCTGGACGGCGAGGTGATGCCCGTCGGGGACGACCGGCGCATGAACCCCTTCCGCTTCCACCGGGTCTCGCTAGTGCCGCAGTACTCCATGAGCGCCATGAACCCCACCCGCAAGATCGGCAGGATGGTCGCCGAGCTGCTGAGGTCCAGGGGAGTGACGCTGGACGCGGCCAAGCTCGACGCGCGGCTGGAGCTGGTGGGGTTGTCCAGGGAGGTGCTCGGCCGCTACCCGATCGAGCTGTCGGGTGGCATGAAGCAGCGCATGGTGATGGTCATCTCCACGCTGCTCGACCCCTCGCTGCTCATCGCCGACGAGGTGACCTCCGCCCTGGACGTCTCGACCCAGAAGGCCGTGGCACGGGCGCTGGCGGGCTTCCGGGACAACGGCGTGGTGAAGAGCATGATCTTCATCACCCACGACATCTCGCTCACCTACCAGATCGCCGACACGATCATGATCATGTACGCGGGCAAGGTGGCCGAGCGGGCGCCGGCCAAGGTGATCGTCGAGGCGCCCCGCCATCCGTACACCAAGCTGCTGATCGACTCGCTGCCCGAGGTCGGCGTGCGCTACGCCGACCGCAGGCTGGCCGGCATCCCCGGCGGGCCACCGTCCCTGCTCGACCCACCCACCGGCTGCCGGTTCAGGGACCGCTGCCCCCTGGCCTTCGACCGCTGTGCCGAGGAGCCCCCGGCGGTGGAGATCGAGCCCAACCACGTCGTCGCCTGCTGGAAGGCATGATGCTGAGACTCGACAACGTCACGAAGGTCTACAAGGTCGGGGCCTTCGGCGGAAAATCCCTGACGGCCGTGGGCGGCGTGAGCTTCGACGTGCGGCCCGGCGAGGTCGTATCGCTCATCGGCGAGAGCGGCAGCGGCAAGAGCACGCTCGGCCGGATGATCCTCGGCCTCACCCCCGCCACCAGCGGCTCGATCACTCTGGACGGCGCCCCCGTCAAGCCGGGCAAGGCGTACTACCGCAACGTCCAGGGCGTCTTCCAGGACCCCTTCAGCACGTTCAACCCCGTCTTCAAGGCCGACCGGGTCTTCCGGATGATCAAGGAGGCGTACTTCCCCGGCGTGCCGGAGGCCGAGTGGGCCGGGCGCGTGCGTTCCTCGCTGGAGGACGTACGGCTCAACCCCGGCCAGATCCTCGGGAAGTTCCCGCACCAGCTCAGCGGCGGCCAGCTCCAGCGGCTGCTCATCGCCCGGGCCCTGCTGCTGGACATCAAGCTGCTCGTGGCCGACGAGATCACCAGCATGCTGGACGCCTCGACGCGCATCGACGTGCTGAACCTGCTGGCCGAGCTCAAGGCGCGCGGGCTCGGCGTGCTGTACATCACCCACGACCTGTCGCTCGGCACGTACCTGGCCGAGCGCACGGTGGTGCTGCGGCGGGGTGCGGTGGTCGAGATGGGCCTGACCGAGAAGGTCTTCAGCCGGCCGCTGCATCCCTATACCCGGCAGCTCCTGGCGGCCGTGCCCCGGCTGCGGGAGCCCTGGCAGGACGCCGAGCCGGTCGAGACCTGCCCGTACCACGCCGGCGGGGCCTCCGGCGGCCTCCTGGAGGAGGAACCAGACCATTTCGTCGCCTGCGCCCAGCTCCCCGCCTGCGCGGGGAGCCCCTGACACCGCAGGCCATGCCTCATGCGACGTGGCGGGGGCGCGGCCTTCAGCGGGCGCGCTCGACCCGTCCCTCGTGCCACACCGGTTCGGCGCTCTCGTAGACGGTGCCGTCGGCGCCGAAGATCAGGAAGCGGTCGAAGTCGGCGGCGAACCAGCGGTCGTGGGTGACGGCCAGGACCGTGCCGGAGAAGGCCGCCAGGCCCTGTTGCAGCGCCTCGGCGCCGGCCAGGTCGAGGTTGTCGGTGGGCTCGTCGAGCAGCAGCAGGGTCGCCCCTGACAGCTCCAGCAGCAGGATCTGCAGCCGGGCCTGCTGTCCGCCGGACAGGGTCTCGAACGTCTGGGCCGCGGCGGGGGCGAGCTCGTAGCGGGCCAGCGCGGCCATGGCCTCGTTCAGGGTGAGCGCGCCGGTGCTCATCACCAGGTCGGCCGGAGTACGACCTTGCAGGTCCGGCCGGGCGTGGGTCTGGACGAAGCGGCCGGGCACCACCCGTGCTCCCAGCCGCGCCGAGCCGGTGTGCGGCACCGTGGACACCGCCCCGTCGGCGGCCTCTTCCAGCAACCGCAGGAAGTGGGACTTCCCCGAGCCGTTGGAGCCCAGCACTCCGACGCGCTCGCCGTACCAGATCTCGGCGTCGAACGGCCGCATCAGGCCCGTGAGCTCCAGCGACCTGCAGATGACGGCACGCTTGCCGGTGCGGCCGCCGCGCAGCCGCATCCGCACGTTCTGCTTTCTGGGCGGGCGCTCGGGCGGGCCGGCCTCCTCGAACCGGCTCAGCCGGGTGCGCGCGGCCCGGTAGGAGGAGGCCACCGCGTCGTTGTTCGCCGCGGTCTGCCGCAGGGTGTTGACCAGGTGCCTGAGCTTGGCGTGCTCTTCGTTCCAGCGGCGGCGCCGCTCCTCCAGCCGGGCGATGCGGTCCTCGCGGCCCTGGGCATAGGTGGCGAAGCCTCCGCCGTGGACCCAGACGCCGCGCGACTCCACCGTCACGATGCGGTCGGTGGCCTCGGCCAGCAACCACCGGTCATGGGAGACCAGCAGCACGGTCTTCGCGGCGGCCCTGATCTGGGCTTCCAGCCACTGCTTGCCGGGCACGTCCAGGTAGTTGTCCGGCTCGTCCAGAAGCAACACCTGGTCGGGACCGCGCAACAGCGCGGAAAGGACGATCCGTTTCTGCTCGCCTCCCGACAGGGTGTTCACCGGACGGTCGCGGACGGCGTCGTAGGGCAGGCCGAGGGCCGCGGTGGCGCAGGTGTCCCAGACGACCTCCATGTCGTAGCCGCCGGCGTCCGCGTAGTCGGCGATCGCCTGCGCGTAGGCCATCTGGGTCCGCTCGTCGTCGCGAGCCGCGACCGCGGACTCCGCGCGCTCCAGGGCGGCGGCGGCCGCGCGGACCTGGTCCGGCGCCACGGACAGCAGCAGATCATGCAGGGTGCGGCCGTCGCGGACACTGCCGATGAACTGCCGCATCACCCCCAGTCCGCCGGAGTGGACCACCCGGCCGTCATCGGGCCGGAGGTCTCCGGCGATCAGCCGCAGCAGGGTGGTCTTTCCCGCGCCGTTCGGCCCCACCAGCCCGGCCTTGACGCCGTCGCCGACGCGGAACGACACCTCGTGGAGAAGCAGTCGCCCGTCCGGCAGCACATACGTCAGATGGTCGACCTCGACATGCCCGGCCACCACACCCCTCCCCGGACCACCCGGCGAATCTCGATCCGGTCACCAGACCGGCGTTCTAGTGACCGGATCAATGATCCGGTGCTCGATCACCGTAATAGACTCGACCCCGTGGACACCGGCAAGGCGGAGAACGGAACGGCGGCGAGGAACATCTGGCTGCGGCCGTCCGCGCGCACGAGGCGCGACGCGCCCCCGCTGAGCCGCGACCGGATCGTGGCGGAGGCCATCGCCCTGCTGGACGAGGAAGGCGTCGGCCGGCTGACCATGCGGCGGCTCGCCGAGCGGCTCGGCACCGGATCCACCACGCTCTACTGGCACGTCAAGACCAAGGACGACGTCCTCGACCTCGCACTGGACGCGATCTTCGCGGAGGTCCGCACCCCGCGAGGAGGCGGCCAGGGCTGGCGCGCCGACATCACCGCGCTGATCGGCGAGTGGCGCCTCACCCTCCTGAGACACCCCTGGTCGGCCACGCTGCTCGGCCGTCCGATGCTGGGCCCGAACGTGCTCGCCCGCAGCGAGTTCCTGTACGCCACGCTGATGGGGGCGGGGATCACCGAGCCGCACCTCACCGCCGCGGCGTACGGGCTGTCCAACTTCGTCATCGGCTCCGCGCTGATGCAGGCCACCTGGCTGACCGGCGCGGAGCGGACGACGCGGCAGGCCGCCCGGGAGTACCTGCGCGCCAACCACGAGCGCTACCCCGCGCTCGCGGCCCACGGCCCCCTCGTCGTGGACGGCGAATGGGACACCGGCTTCGCCATCGGCCTCGGCTGGCTTCTCGACGGCATCCAGGCGACCGCCGCCGGCCAGAACCCCGGCTGATCGGCGGGCCGGGGCGGGGAAACTCTGGTGCCTGGCCTTGGCCGACACCTGATCTGGGACTGCGCGGGACGGGCCGGACGCCAAGTACCATCGGCTGGTGACCGAAATGACCGAAACCGTGCCCGGCTGGCTCAGTCCTGGAGAGCTGGAGTCGGCGCGTTCGCGGATGCCGATCCTCTACGTCGACGCCGTTCCGGTGCGCGTCGACGACACCGGAGTGGTGACGCACGTCGGCCTGCTGCTGCGCATCGGGTCGGACGGGACGGTCAGCCGCGCTCTCGTGTCCGGCCGCGTGCTGTACCAGGAGCGCGTCCGGGACGCGCTGATGCGCCACCTGGAGAAGGATCTGGGCCCGGTGGCGCTGCCCCGGGTGCCGACTTCGCCGCAGCCGTTCACCGTCGCCGAGTACTTTCCGTCGCCGGGCGTCACGCCCTACCACGATCTCCGGCAGCACGCGGTGTCGCTCGCCTACGTGGTGCCGGTCGCGGGGGACTGCCGTCCCCGGCAGGACGCCCTCGACCTCGTGTGGTTCACGCCACAGGAGGCCGCGTCGCCGCAGGTGCTGCAGGAGATGACCGGCGGGCAGGATGTCCTGCTGAAGCAGGCCCTGGCGCACGTCGGCTGCCTGCCCTGAAACCGCCTGCCCTGGATCCGGGCGGTCACCCGTCCAGCGTGATCCAGTCCTAGCCCGGGGTGCCCGGGGTGGACGCGCCTACTGGCCGGCCACGCCGGCCTCAAGCGTCGAGGAGCCCAGCGTCGCGAGCAGCCGCGCCTGCTCCCGCCGGTACGCGGCCACGTTGGCGAGCTTGATGTCCTCGTAGCCGCGCACCATGTCGGGTAGGTCGGCCAGCCGGAGGAGCGCGGGATGGTCGGCGGGCACGGCGGAGAGAGCCTGGAGCACCACGTCGCGGTATTCTCCGACGAGCTCCCGCTCGACCCTGCGGACCCCGGCGTAGCCGAACAGGTCCAGGCGGGTCCCGCGAACGCCCCGCGTCGCGCGCAGCACGCGGAAGGCCGGCCGGAACCAGCGGCCGAGACGGATCTTGCGCTTCATGCCGAGCGCCCTGAAGACCGGCGGATGCAGGTTGTAGGAGTAGGTGGACCCCGCGCCGTACTCGGCCTCGATGGCGGGCGACAGGCTCGCGTCGAGGGACAGCCGGGCGACCTCGTACTCGTCCTTGTACGCCATCAGCTTGTGGAGGTTGCGGGCCACCGCCTCGGTGACGGCGGTGGGGCCCCCCTCACGCTCGCGTACCCGCTCGACGAACTCCGCGTACGCCGTGGCGTAGCGGTCGTCCTGGTAGTCGACGAGGTCGGGCACGCGGATGTCCAGCAACCGTGCCAGCTCCGTGCCCGGCTCCGCCTTGACGATCGCCCGTACGCGCCTCGCGGCGGCGTCGGGGCGAGGGGCCGGGGAGGCCGCGGGGGCGGTGGGCGGCGCGAGAGCGGCCTGCAGGGAGTCCGGGTCGGCGACGGCCTGCCTGCCACGCCGGAACGCCTGCTTGTTGGCCTCCACCGCCACGCCGTTCAGCTCGATGGCGCGCTCGACGCAGCTCGCGGGCATCGGGATCGCCCCTGCTTGGTAGGCCGCGCCGAGCTGCAGGATGTTGGCGAACTGGCCGTCGTCGAACAGGGCCTCCGCCAGCCCCCGGGCGTCCAGATAGAAGGCGGACGAGACGGCCGTCTCGATGGCGGCGCGGATGCTGCTCTGCCGCGGGAACGACACGCTCGTGTCGACGATCATCCGGCCGGTGGGGACCTCGGTGGTGGAGACGACGGCGACCGTGCGCTCGGGGGACGCGGCTTCCAGGTGCGCCGGGTCCGCCGCCACCAGGGAGTCGCACGCGAGGTAGAGGTCGCATTCGGCGGTGGCGAGCTTCGGCGCCCGCTCCACGGGAGCCGAGGTCACCCTGAGGTCGGAGACGACGGCGCCGCCCTTCTGCGCGAGCCCGGTCTGGTCGAGCCCGCGCACATGCCTGCCGTCGATCACCGCGGCGGTCGCGAGGATCTGCGCGACGGTGACCACCCCCGTGCCGCCGACGCCCGTGATGCGCACCGCGAAGTCGCCGTGCGCCTCCCGCCCGCCGGGCTCGGGCAGCGCGTCACCGGGCAGGTCGGCGGCGCGCGTGTGGTGCTTGCGTCCGGTGGGCGCCACGGTCAGGAACGAGGGGCAGTCGCCGGAGAGGCACGAGTAGTCCACGTTGCACGACGACTGGTGGATCCTGGTCTTGCGCCCGAACTCGGTGGGCACGGGCTGCACGGACAGGCAGTTGGATTTGGCGCCGCAGTCGCCGCACCCCTCACACAACCGCTCGTTGATCACCACCCTGGTCGCGGGCGTGGGCTGCTTGCCACGGCGGCGCTTGCGGCGCTTCTCGGCCGCGCACTCCTGGTCGTGGATGAGCACCGTCACCCCGGCGGTGGCCGCCAGCTCCTCCTGGCTGCGCAGCAGCTCGTCACGGTGACGGACCTCGACCCCCTTCGGGAACGCGGCGCCGCGCAGGCGCTCGGGAGCGTCAGTGGTGACGATCACCTTGGCGACGCCCTCGATCAGCAGCAGCGAGGCCAGCCGGTCGACCGACAGCGCGCCCACCGCCTGCTGCCCGCCCGTCATCGCCACGGCGGAGTTGTGCAGGAGCTTGAAAGTGATGTTGACACCGGCGGCGACGGCGGCGCGCACCGCGAGGCTGCCCGAGTGCGTGAACGTGCCATCCCCGATGTTCTGCACGAAGTGGCGGGTGTCGACGAAGGGGGCCATGCCGATCCACTGGGCGCCCTCTCCGCCCATCTGCGTGAGGCCGACGACCTCGCCCACCTGGTCGGGCTCCATGAACAGCGCCATCGTGTGGCAACCGATCCCGGCGCCCACGAGAGACCCCTCAGGGACCTTCGTCGAGGAGTTGTGGGGGCAGCCCGAGCAGAAGTACGGCGTGCGCGCCAGCAAAGGGAGGGTGACGCGCTCTCGCCTGACACGCTGCCGCCATGTGCGTACCGGCTCGATCTCGTAGGTTGACAGCCGGCGGGCGAGACCGGCGGCGATCACGTCCGGGTTCAGCTCTCCTGACGCGCTGAACAGCGTCGTCCCGTCGGGACCGGTCTTGCCGTGGACGGCGGGCGCGGCGGAGCGGCCGTACAGGATCTCCTTGATCGCAGACTCGACGAACGACCGCTTCTCCTCGACCACGACGATCTCGGACAACCCGGTGGCGAACTCGCGGACGACGGTGGGCTCGACGGGATGGATCACGCCGAGCTTCAGCAGCCGGATGCCGAACCGTGCCAGGTCGTCGTCGTCCAGGCCGAGGATGCTGAGCGCCTGGCGGAGGTCCAGGTAGGACTTGCCCGACGCGACGATCCCGATCCGGCCGTCCGGCCCGGCGCCGCTGATCCGGTTGACGCCGCTGGCGCGTACGTACTCCACCGCCATTGGGAGGCGCACGGTGAACAGGTTGCGCTCCAGCCCCGCGAGCTCGCCGCCGAGCAGGCGGGAGCTGGGGCGGTGCGAGTACGGCCGGGCAGAACCGAGCGCGGCCGTCGCCGTCGCCGGAGGGTTCCAGTCCCGGCGGACGACCGCGGTGTGCGCGGCGTCGGCGACGTTGGTGACCACCTTCATCGCCGCCCAGACGCCGCTGGCACGCGACAGTTCCACCGCGTGCAGCCCGTAGTCCAGCAGATCCTGCGAATCGGCGGGGTAGAAGGTCGGCATGGCGAGGTCGGCAAGGGCGAGCTCGGACGCGCAGGGCACCGTGGAAGACTTGGCGTTCGGGTCGTCGCCCACCAGAGCCACCGCACCACCGGCGGGGTGGGTGCCGGCGAGGTTGGCATGCCGGAGCGCGTCGCTCGCCCGATCCAGCCCGGGGGCCTTGCCGTACCACCAGCCCACCACACCGCCCGTCCGCCGCGCGCTCGCGAGCTGGCTGCCCATCACCGACGTCGCGGCCAGCTCCTCGTTCAGCCCGGGCCGATGCACCACGTCGTGGCCGGCGAGCAGGCTCGCGCGCCGGGCCAGCTCCAGATCGAACCCGGCGAGGGGCGAACCTTCGTAGCCGGAGACGAACGCCGCGGTGTCCATCCCTCTCTTCCGGTCCTGCCTGACCACGTCGAGCAGGACCCGCACCAGAGCCTGTACGCCGGTGAGATAGACGGTCCCCTCCTCCCGGAGGTAGCGGTCGTCCAAGGTGAAGCCGGTCGCCGCGGCACCCGCTGATGTGGCCACAACTGTCTCCTCGGTGTCAGCTGCACGATCGGCACAGCAGACCAAGCACGGGGCCTGGCGCACAACAACGGACATCGATCTCGCGGCCAACACGCAAAGATCGCGACCGGGAAAGGCCCGGTGACGCGGATCCTTTGCGCGCGCATACACTCACCGTCCATGGGAGAGGAGCTCATCGACGGGACGGATCGGGAGATCCTGGACCTGCTGCGCGAGGACGCGCGGCGGACGTTGTCCGACATCGCCACCCGGGTGACGCTCTCGACGGCTGCCGTGAAACGCCGCATCGACCGCCTGCAGAAGATCGGTGTGATCCTGGGTTTCACCGTCCAGGTGGATCAGGCGAAGCTCGGCTGGGGGATCGAGGCGTTCGTCGAGCTGCGGTTCGCCGGCACGACCAGGGTGGCCGAGATCGTGCAGACGACGACCCGGATGCCGGAGACCCAGGCGGTGTTCACCATCGCGGGCGATCCCGACGCCCTTGTCTGGCTCCGCGTACGGGATCTCGGCCACCTCCAGAACACGATCGACGCGATCCGCAGAAGCCATCGCGTCACCGGCACCAGGACGCTGATCGTCCTCGACTCATGGACGAATGGCGAGCTGTGGTCCGACCGGTGACCACGCCGCCGGGTTCACCCGCCGAAGGCGGGACCGGCCGCCCGGCGGGGCTTGCCGGGCCAGTCACTCCCCATGAACGCCAGAAGGCCGCCAAGGCCCCTGAACTGGGACTTTGGCGGCCGTTTGACCAGGTCAACCCAATGGATGCCATGGGCAGTGGTGGGCGATACTGGGATTGAACCAGTGGCCTCTACCGTGTCAAGGTAGCGCTCTCCCACTGAGCTAATCGCCCTTGGCCGATCGTCACGCAGAGGTGGAGACGGGATTTGAACCCGTGTACGCGGCTTTGCAGGCCGCTGCCTCGCCTCTCGGCCACTCCACCAGGGCGAGGCCTCTGAGTGGAGACCTCTCCGAGCGGACGACGGGATTCGAACCCGCGACCCTCACCTTGGCAAGGTGATGCTCTACCAGCTGAGCCACGTCCGCATGTCTCCCGCGGGGCGGTTGCCCTCCCACGGCGACGTCACGGAACTCTAGCGGGTTTCCGCGCCTGTGCCTAACCGGAAAGCCGATCCGGGCGGCGCCCCGCCCGCAGGGCCGTACGGGCGGGCCGTGAAGGGAAGGCTAGAGGGTGGCCGAACCGCGGAAGTTGCGGGCCACGCTGCGCTCGACGGCCGGCAGGGTGAGGAAGATCTCCAGGATCCGGGTGAGCCGGTGCACCTCTATGCGGTGGAAGGGCGGCCCGTCGGACCTGGCGAGCAGGAACGTGAGCGCGAGCGGCGGCAGGGGCGCCGCGACGATGTGGAGGCCGGAGGGCAGGGTGTGCGCCTCGGGCCGGGGCGGGGTGATCGAGGGGAACGGCACGTCGTCCGGAGCCCGCCAGCTCGAGTGGACGACGGTTCGCGGGGTCTTCTCGGTGGCGGTGGCGGCCCAGTCGGCGCTGAACAGCACGGGCATGGAGTCGATCAGCGTGGGCAGCGCCCGGTCGCCCGCCGTGGTGATGTACTTCAGGATCTCCAGCTCGGGGTAGGTGCCCGGGGCCTCGCGGGTGCCCCAGACCCCCTCGACGATGATGTCGGGAACGGTTTCGAGCCCCTGGACGAGGGTCTCGCGCGGGGCCGAGTCGGGCCAGAAGACCGTGAGGTCGTCGACGGCCCGGCCCTCGCCGCGCTCCAGCACGACGAGCTGGATGATGTCGGCACCGGCGATCCCGAGCACGCGTGTCACCTGGCCCAGGGACCCCGGGCGGTCAGGCAGTGAGATACGCAGTCTCAGGAGCATCCAGCGCCTCCGGTGTCACGTGCCAGCACCCGGTCCCAATCTATCCGTCCGCGATCCCTCCGGTCCAAGCGGCCGGGGGCGTACCGGCCGACTCTCACACTCTGCCCCGCTGTGGGGTACAACTGGGCAGGTGAAGATAGGTGCGATCGAGGTCTGGCCCCCGGTGGTCCTCGCGCCGATGGCGGGAGTCACCAACGCCCCGTTCCGCGCGCTGTGCCGCGAGCAGGGCGGTGGCCTGTACGTCTCCGAGATGATCACCACCCGGGCCCTGGTCGAGCGCAACCCCAAGACCTTCGCGATGATCCGCTTCGAGCCGGGGGAGCGGCCCAGGAGCATCCAGCTCTACGGGGTCGACCCCGCCATCGTGGGCAGGGCCGTCCAGATCATCGCCGAGGAGGGCCTGGCCGACCACGTCGACCTCAACTTCGGCTGCCCGGTGCCCAAGGTCACCAGGCGGGGCGGCGGGTCGGCGCTGCCGTACAAGCGCGACCTGCTCCGGCGCATCCTGCGCGAGGCCGTGGCGAACGCCGGCACGCTGCCGGTCACGATGAAGATGCGCAAGGGCATCGACGACGATCACCTGACCTACCTCGACGCGGGCCGCATCGCCGTCGAGGAGGGGGTGAGCGCCATCGCCCTGCACGGCCGCACGGCGGTGCAGCACTACGGCGGCGTGGCCGACTGGGAGTCGATCGCCCGGCTGAAGGACGCGGTCCCCGAGATCCCCGTGCTCGGCAACGGCGACATCTGGAGCGCCGCCGACGCCCTCCGCATGATGGAGCGCACCGGCTGCGACGGGGTCGTGGTGGGCCGAGGGTGCCTCGGCCGTCCCTGGCTCTTCCGCGACCTCGACAACGCCTTCGAGGGCGGGCGCGAGCGCGTCCGCCCGGCGCTGGGCGAGGTGGCCGCGACCATGAGGCGTCACGCCGAGCTGCTCGTGGAGCACTTCGGCGGTGAGACCCACGGCGTGCTGGACTTCCGCAAGCACATCGGCTGGTACCTCAAGGGCTTCACCGTCGGTGCGGAGGCGCGCCGGGAGCTCGCCACCGCCGGCTCGCTCGCCGAGCTCGGCGAGCGCCTGGCCCTGCTGCCTCAGGACCAGCCGTGGCCGGTGGAGGCCGCGGACGGGCCGCGCGGCAAGTCCGGCGCCCGCGAGCGGGTGCACCTGCCCGAGGGCTGGCTCGACGACCCGTACGACGCCGCGGTGCCCGAGGGCGCCGAGCTGGACTCCTCGGGCGGCTGAGCCCGCCCCTGGGCCGGGGGTCAGAGGCGGTCGACGCCGACGACGTGCACCACGGCGCGGCCCTCCTCGTCGGAGGCGGCGAGGTCGACCTGGGCGCTGATGCCCCAGTCGTGGTCCTCCGCCGGGTCGTGG
This sequence comes from Sphaerisporangium viridialbum, assembly GCF_049674955.1. Lineage (GTDB taxonomy): Bacteria > Actinomycetota > Actinomycetes > Streptosporangiales > Streptosporangiaceae > Sphaerisporangium > Sphaerisporangium viridialbum. The sequence continues at coordinate 3,513,600 of NZ_CP187232.1, forward strand.
AGCACCTGCCGCACCCGCCAGAGCTCCTTCTCCTCCTCGATGAGCAGCAGGGACGGGCCGCGCGCGTCCGGGCCGGTGCGGATCTCGTCGTGCTCCTCGTAGTAGGCGTCGAGCGAGCCCTCCCAGTCGATGTCGGCCAGCTCGCGCAGCTCGTCGTACCGCTCCAGCGCCGCCAGCTCGACCATGCGGAACATGGCGTTGCGCACCAGCACCCGGAAGGCCCGCCGGTTGCCGGTGACCGGCCTGGTGGTCTCCTCCAGGCCGGGCCGCTCCAGCTCGTCGGTGGGGTTCTGAAGTTGCTCCCACTCGTCCAGCAGGCTGGAGTCCACCTGGCGCACCAGCTCGCCGAGCCACTCGATGAGATCCTGCAGGTCCTCGGTCTTCATGTGGTCGGGGACGGTGCGGCTCAGCGTGCGGTAGGCGTCGGCGAGGTAGCGCAGCACCGTGCCCTCCGACCTGGCCAGCTCGTAGAACTGCACGTACTCGGTGAAGGTCATCGCCCGCTCGTACATCTCGCGCACGACCGACTTGGGGCTGACGGCGTAGTCGCCCACCCACGGGTGCCCGCGCCTGTACGTCTCGTAGGCGCCGAACAGCAGCTCCTGGAGCGGCATGGGATAGGTGATCTCGGTGAGGAGCTCCATGCGCTCCTCGTACTCGATGCCGTCGGCCTTCATCTGGGCCACGGCCTCGCCGCGCGCCTTGTTGAGCTGGGAGTGCAGGATCTGGCGGGGGTCGTCGAGCGTCGACTCGACGATCGAGACGATGTCCAGCGGGTAGGTCACCGACTCGGCGTCCAGCAGCTCGAAGGCCGCCAGGGCGAACGTCGACAGCACCTGGTTGAGCGCGAAGTCCTCCTGCAGGTCGACGGTGAGGCGGGCCATGCGGCCGTACTCGTCGGGCTCGCTCAGCTTCTCGACGACCCCGCCGGCCAGCAGCGAGCGGTAGATCGCGATCGCGTGGCTGATGTGCCGCCGCTGGGCTCTGCGGTCCTCGTGGTTGTCGGTGAGCAGGCTCTTCATCGCCGCGAAGCAGTCGCCCGGACGGTTGATGACGGCCAGCAGCATGGCGTTGCTGACCTTGAACCGCGAGCTCAGCGGCTCGGGCTCGGCCTTCTGGAGGCGCTCGAAGGTCTCCTCGCCCCAGCTCACGAAGCCCTCGGGGGCCTTCTTACGCACGACCCTGCGGCGCTTCTTGGGGTCGTCCCCGGCCTTGGCCAGGGCCTTCTCGTTCTCCACGACGTGGTCTGGGGCCTGGCAGACGACGTAGCCGAGGGTGTCGAAGCCCGCGCGCCCGGCGCGCCCGGCGATCTGGTGGAACTCGCGGGCGCGCAGCAGGCGGACGCGGTTGCCGTCGTACTTGCTGAGCGCCGTGAACAGCACCGTGCGGATCGGGACGTTGACGCCGACGCCGAGGGTGTCGGTGCCGCAGATGACCTTGAGGAGCCCGGCCTGGGCGAGGCGTTCCACGAGCCGCCGGTACTTCGGCAGCATCCCCGCGTGGTGCACGCCGATGCCGTGCCGTACGAGCCGGGAGAGCGCGCGCCCGAACTTGGTCGTGAAGCGGAAGCGCCCGATGAGCGAGGCGATGGCCTCCTTCTCGGCCTTCGTGGACATGTTGACGCTCATCAGGGCCTGGGCCCGCTCCATGGCCGAGGCCTGGGTGAAGTGGACCACGTACACGGGCGCCGACTGGGTGGAGAGCAGCTCCTCCAGCGTCTCGTGCAGCGGGGTGGTGCGGTAGCTGTAGTAGAGCGGGACCGGGCGCGTGGCCGAGCGCACCACCGCCGTCTCGTGGCCGGTGCGCCGCGTCAGGTCGGTCTCGAACCGCGTCATGTCGCCGAGGGTCGCCGACATCAGGACGAACTGCACCTGCGGCAGCTCCAGCAGCGGCACCTGCCAGGCCCAGCCCCGGTCGGGCTCGGCGTAGAAGTGGAATTCGTCCATCACGACCTGGCCGATGTCGGCGTCCGCGCCGTCGCGCAGGGCGATGTTGGCGAGGATCTCCGCCGTGCAGCAGATGATCGGCGCCGAGGAGTTGACGGCGGCGTCGCCGGTCATCATGCCGACGTTCTCCGTGCCGAAGACGGCGCACAGGTCGAAGAACTTCTCCGACACCAGGGCCTTGATCGGCGCGGTGTAGAAGGTGCGCTTGCCGGCGGCGAGCGCGGCGAAGTGGGCGCCCGCCGCGACCAGGCTCTTACCCGACCCCGTCGGTGTGGACAGGATCACGTTGTTGCCGTAGAGGATCTCGATGAGCGCCTCCTCCTGCGCGGGGTAGAGCGTGAGCCCGCGCTGGGAGTTCCATTCCACGAACGCCTCGAAGAGGGCGTCGGGTCCGGTGTCCTGGGGAAGGTGCTCGAGGAGGGTCACACCGTCAATACTGCCGAAAGCCGCGCCATGGTCCGTCCACATGGACGAGAACCGTCCCGTCGCCTGGTGATCCTGTGAACCCCGGCGGCCGTCCCCGCGTCTTCCTGCGGGAGCCGGAGAGGCTCCGGGGGAGAGGGAGTGGCGATGCGTGGATCGAAGGCGGCCGTGGTCCTGACGGCGGCGGTGGGAATGCTGGTCCTGCCCGTCCCCGCCGAGGCGGGCACGGCGGCGGGGGCCGGTACGGCCGTGCGGGCGGCGGGAGCGGTGCGTGCCCCGGCGAGCGTCGCGAAGAGCCTGTTCAAGGCCTGGCTGAGGCGCGACAGGGGCGCGGCGGCGGCCGTGGCGTCCCCCGCGGCGGTGAAGACGCTGTTCGCGTACGCCTACCGGGCGCCGGACCGGTTCGACGGCTGCACCGGCAACACCTGCCGCTTCGTCCACACCAGCGTCCGGGTGCCCGGCGCCCTGAACGGCATCCGGATGATCGTCTCGGGGGACACCGTCGCCAAGGTGTACGAGTCACGGCACCTCAACACCGCCGAGAAGACCGCGAAGTACCTCTACGCCGCGTGGAAGGCCGGGGACCGGAACCGCGGCCTGGAGATCGCCTCCACGGGCGCGGTGAAGACGCTGTTCCGCACCAGGTTCGGCGGGGCCGGCTACATCTTCCAGGGATGCAACCCCGAGAAGGGCGGGAAGTCCTGCGCCTACTCCTACGAGGGCGGCGCCATGTTCATGCACACCCGGGGCAGCGGGGCGCGCGGCTACGAGGTGCGCTCGATCTCCTACATCGCCGACTGATCACCGCACCGGCGGCGTCCGGCCGGACGAACGCGTCCCGGCCGGACGAGGGGCCTGCGAGCGCCTTCGGGCGGACGAGGGGCCTGCGAGCGCCTTCGGGCGGACGAGGGGCCTGCGAGCGCCTTCGGGCGGACGAGGGGCCTGCGAGCGCCTTCGGGCGGGTGGGACGCGTGGCACGATGGTGGCATGCGTGATCTCGCGGCCGAATGGTCGGGACTCGCGGGCGGATCCCCAGCGGCTCTGGCCGTCGGGGCGGAGCTCGTCGGGCGGTGGTCGGAGCCGCACCGGCGCTACCACACGCTCGACCACCTGCGCTCGGTGCTCACGGCGATCGAGCCGATCGCCGTGTTCGCCGCCGATCCCGTGGCGGTGCGGCTGGCCGCCTGGTTCCACGACGCGGTGTACGACGGCAGGCCAGGCCGCGACGAGGAGCGCAGCGCCCAGCTCGCGCGGTCCCGCCTTCCCCGCCTGCTGCCGCTGCCGGGAACGGCCCGGCCCGAGCACCCTCCAGCGAGTGGCGCCGGGCGGCCTGCCGGCAGCGGTGACCGATGGTCTCCCGGGGGAGGTCTGGGGCTGGTCGGCGAGGTGGCCAGGCTCGTACGGCTGACGGCCACCCACGACCCGGCGCCGGGCGACCGCGACGGCGAGGTGCTCTGCGACGCCGACCTCGCGGTGCTGGCCGGGGCCGGGCCCGGGTACGACGCCTATGCCCGCGCCGTGCGGGAGGAGTACCGCCACGTGCCCGACGAGGCGTTCAGGGCGGGCAGGTCGCGGGTGCTGGAGAGCCTCCTCGCGATGCCCTCGCTGTACCGCACGCCGGTGGCGCGCGACCTGTGGGAGTCCTCGGCCCGCGAGAACGTACGGGCCGAGCTGGCCGCTCTGGCGTGAACCCGCCGAGGCCGTGACCGGCTCACGAGGCCGTGACCGCGTCAGGGGGTCGTGACCGGCGTCAGTGGGGTCGTGACCGGCGTCAGTGGGGTCGTGACCGGCGTCAGCAGGCCGTGCGGCGGCGGCGCCTCCGGAGGCCCGCGTCGGTCAGGCGCCTGACCAGCGTCCTGGAGTCCACCGGCTCGGCTCCCAGCTCGACCGCCCGCGCGTACACCGTCTCCGGTACGTCGTAGTGGTCGCGGTCGAACGCCCTGCCGGGCACGCCGAGCCGCCCCGCGAAGGCGTGCAGTTCCTCCAGCGAGGAGTCGCTGACCAGATGAGACCAGAGCAGGCCACGCGGCCCCGGCCAGTTGGGCGGATCGATGAGCATGGTCACACAGGGACGATACTGACACTCAGGTGCGTGAGGCGCTCTCAGAGGCCGAGGTCGTCGAGCTCCTTCATCAGGGCGGCCCGGGAGGGATCGCCGCTGGTGGCCGGTGGCCGCTCCAGGCCCCTGGCGGGGGAGCCGCCGACCGGCCTGGCGGCGGGCGCGCCCTGCGTGGCCGCCGCGGCGCGCGGACGCCGGTCGCGGAACAGCCAGCCGCCGAGGATGCCGCCGACGAAGCCGAACAGGTGCCCCTGCCAGCTGAACTCGTCGGTCGGCAGCAGCCCGGTGAACTGGTAGGCGAAGCAGAGCGCCATGACCAGCCCCACGACGATGTCGATGCGGTGCCGGTCGAAGATGCCCCGTACCAGGATGTAGCCGAAGTAGCCGAAGACCACGCCGCTGGCGCCCGCCGTGACGGTGAGCGGGTTGGACACGAACCACACGCCGAGGCCGCTCGCCACGGCGATCAGCGCGGTGACGCCGAGGAACTTCATCACCCCCCGGTAGGCGGCGAGGAAGCCGAAGACGAACAGCGGCCCCGAGTTGCCCTCGATGTGCGCCCAGCTCCAGTGCAGGAAGGGCGCGGAGACGATGTCGGGCAGCCGCGCCGGATCGCGCGCGGTGATGCCGAAGGACTGGCTGAGAGAGTAGCCGGAGGCCCAGTTGGCGATCTGCACGAGCCAGATGAAGGCGAGGAACCCCACCATGACCCAGAACGCCTTCTGGGCCTCGGCGACCATGATCTCGGCCTTCCGGTTTTCGGTGCCCACCCCTGCCTCCCTGACGGCGCGCACGCGCGCCGGAGTCCCTGCCGGCCGGACGGCCCGGACGTCGCTTCCGCAGGTATCTTCGCAAACTTCACACCAGGAGGGCCACCGGCCGCCGGTGACGGGGAGGCCGGCCGTACGGGAGAGCGTTGGCGCGCCAGGGCTGACCCGCTGTCAGGCCTGGCGCGCGAGCGGCTCACCTGCGGGTGCGTCCGGCGTGGTCGCTCAACTCTCGACGCGTTCGAGGATCACGACCGGGATCTCGCGGTCGGTCTTGGTCTGGTACTCGTCGTACTGCGGCCAGGTGGCCGTCATCAGCCGCCACACCTCGGGCTTCTCCTCCGGCGCCGCCGTGCGGGCACGCGCGCGGAACTTATCGCCCTCGACCTGGACCTCGACGTCCGGGTTCGCCACAAGATTGTGGTACCAGTCGGGTGACTTCGGGTCGCCGCCCTTGGACGCCACGACGACGTAGTCGTCACCGTGCTTCTGGTAGATCAGCGGGTTCGTGCGCGGCTGCCCGCTGTTGCGCCCCGTGGTGGTCAGCAACAGGACGGTCGTGCCGTTCCAGTCGTGGCCCTCCTTGCCGTCGGTCGCGCGATATCTGTCCACGTGCTCTTTGCCGTAAAGCATCGGTTCACCTTCCGAATCGACGTGTACTCCGGGTGGCCTACCCCAATGCGCCCCGCTGATCCGGCTCCCGGGGCACGCCCTCGGTGAACCGGGTGAGCGGGCGGGCGAAGGTGGCGCGGACGCAACCGGGTAGGGCTCAGGGTACGAAGGCAATCAGCGGGGGTGGTCAGATGACCCGGTGTCTGGTGACCGGCGCGACCGGCTACGTCGGCGGGAGGCTCGTGCCCGGGCTGCTGGACGCCGGTCACGAGGTGCGCTGCATGGTCCGCTCGGCGGACCGCCTGCGCGGCCAGGTGTGGCGCGACCGGGTGGAGGTCGCCGAGGCGGACGCCACCCGGGCACGGGAGACCCGCGCGGCGCTCGAAGGCGTGGAGATCGCCTACTACCTGATCCACACCATGGCCGCGGGCCGTGACTTCGCGGAGCGCGACCGGCGGGCCGCCACGACGTTCGCCGAGGCGGCCAGGGAGGCCGAGGTCCGCCGCATCGTCTACCTCGGCGGCCTGACCCCCGCCGAGCGGCCCTCGCCCCACATGAGGTCGCGCGCGGAGGTGGAGGCGATCCTCCTCGGCTCCGGGGTGCCGACGGTCGCGTTCAGGGCCTCGGTGATCATCGGATCGGGGTCGGTCTCCTTCGAGATGCTGCGGTATCTCACCGAGCGGCTCCCGGTCATGACGACGCCGCGCTGGGTGCGCACCCGCACCCAGCCCATCGCGATAAGGGACGTGCTCCGCTACCTGGTGAGGGCGGTGGACCTCCCCGAGGGGACGAACCGCCGGTTCGACATCGGCGGCCCCGGCGTCCTGACCTACGCCGAGATGATGCAGGGGTACGCCGCCGTGGCCGGGCTGCCTCCCCGGCTCATCATCCCCGTACCGCTGCTCACGCCCAGCCTGTCCAGCCACTGGGTCGGCCTGGTCACGCCCGTCCCCGCCGGGGTGGCGCGGCCGCTGGTGGAGTCGCTGCGCAACGAGGCCGTCTGCCGGGAGCACGACATCGCCGGGTACATCCCGGACCCGCCGCAGGGGCTGATCGGGTTTTGCGAGGCGGTGCGGCTGGCCCTGCATCGCATCAAGGAGGCCGACGTGGCCACGCGCTGGTCGTCGGCCTCGACGCCCGGCGCGCCGAGCGACCCGCTGCCCACCGACCCCGACTGGGCGGGCGGCAGCCTGTACGCCGACGAGCGCACCGAGGTGGTCGACGCGCCGCCCGAGGCGCTCTGGCGGGTGATCGAGGGCATCGGGGGCGAGACCGGGTGGTACTCCCTGCCGCTCGCCTGGCGGGTACGGGGCCTGTTCGACCGTGCCGTCGGCGGGGTCGGGCTCCGCAGGGGCAGGCGCGACCCCTGCCGGCTCCGGGTCGGCGACGCGCTGGACTTCTGGCGGGTGGAGGAGATCGAGCCCGGCCACCTGCTCCGGCTGCGGGCCGAGATGCGGCTGCCCGGGCTCGCCTGGCTGGAGCTGACCTGCCGGCGGCAGGACGGCCGGACCGTGTACGGCCAGCGGGCGATCTTCCATCCGCGGGGCCTGTTCGGTCACCTGTACTGGTGGGGCGTGTACCCCTTCCACGGGTTCATCTTCGGCGGCATGCCCGGCAACGTCGCCAGGGCCGCGGTGGCCTGGGCCGCGCGGCCTCCCGAGGTGAAAGTTTCACCTCGGGACCTCGGGTAATCCCTGGTCAGGGGGTGGGGGAGAGCCGGTCCTCCGCGCCGGCGCTGTTCCGTGGGCGTGAGCCCGTCCTAGGGTCGGCAATAAATGGGAGCGCTCCCACCACCTCGTCCCCCGGAGTCAAGATGAAACGCCGAGCACTGCGAGCCCTGACGGCCGTCCTCGCCGCCGCGGGCTCGATCCTCATGACGGTGGTGGTGACCGGCCCGGCCAGGGCGGACACCGTGATCTGCGAGAAGTACGGCGCGACCACGATCGCGGGCGGCAAGTACGCGGTGATCAACAACAACTGGGGCGACGACACCCAGCAGTGCATCAACGTCACCTCCACCGGGTTCACCGTCACCCAGGCGAGCCACAACAAGCCGCAGAACGGTGCCCCGGGCTCCTACCCCGCGGTCTACGCCGGCTGCCACTACGCCAACTGCACCGCCGGGAGCGGGCTGCCGCTGCGCGTGTCGGACAGCAGGTTCGCCGGCATCCAGACCAGCGTCAGCATGACCTACCCGTCGACGGCGGGAGTGTACGACGCGTCGTACGACATCTGGTTCGACCCGACGGCGCGCACCGACGGGCAGAACACCGGGGCCGAACTGATGGTCTGGCTCAACCACACCGGGTCGGTCCAGCCGGTCGGCTCCAAGGTCGCCACCGTGAACCTCGCGGGCGGCACCTGGGACGTGTGGTTCGGCAACAGCGGCTGGAACGTCATCTCGTACGTGCGCACCTCGCCGGCCAGCTCGATCAGCTTCCCCGTCAGCGCGTTCTACAACGACATGCTGAGCCGGGGGTACGCCCAGAGCTCCTGGTACATCACCAGCGTGCAGGCCGGGTTCGAGCCGTGGGTCGGCGGCACGGGCCTCGCGGTGAACAGCTTCTCCTACAGCATCGGCACCGGTGGCGGCGGGGACACGACCGCGCCGAGCGCGCCCTCCAACCTGACCGCCTCCAACGTGACCTCCAGCGGCGTGAGCCTGTCGTGGAGCCCGTCCACCGACAACGTCGGCGTCACCGGGTACGACGTCTACCGGGGCAGCACCGTGGTCGGCACGGCGAGCGGCACGTCCTACAACGCCACCGGGCTCTCGGCCTCGACGTCGTACTCCTTCTCGGTGCGGGCCCGCGACGCGGCGGGCAACACCTCGCCGGCCTCCAACACCGTCACGGTGACCACCACCCCGGGCGGCGGCGGGGGCGGCGGGGCGTGCAAGGTCGCCTACGTCAAGAACGAGTGGGCGGGCGGCTTCACGGCCAACGTGACCGTCACCAACACCGGCACGAGCGCGGTGAACGGCTGGACCCTCGCCTTCTCCTTCCCCGGCGACCAGAAGGTGACCAGCGCCTGGAACGCCACCGTGACGCAGAGCGGCGCCGCCGTGACCGCCAAGAACGTGGCGCACAACGGGTCGATCCCGGCCGGGGGCAACACCTCGTTCGGCTTCCAGGGCACCTGGGGCTCCAGCGATGCCTCCCCGACCGCGTACACGTTGAACGGGTCCGCCTGCACGCTCGGCTGATCCCTGTCGCCTCGCGGGGCCGGGTACGGCAATGCCGTACCCGGCCCTTCTTGTATTCCTCCTGATTAAGGACACGGACTGTCACCGCTTTCCGGTATTCATCCCTTTCCTGCTTACCTGCTGTATCGGTTCACGCGGCAGGTAAACCGATTAGCGGATTCGGGCGTCTGACGCGCTTGCGCTGGTGAAAGCAGTGGAAATTTACGAGTCTTGGGCAAAGTGGTGCGGATGGTGGTCTTTTACCTATAACCTCGGCAATCCAGCGGGGAACGGCCGGAATCCGAGGGAAAAGCGTGGCTCTGTCGTGGGTGGACCTGCCGATAGGTCGCGTGGTGCGACTTTCAGGGGTGAATGCCGACGCCACCGCATTGTCGATCGAACCGCCCCCTGACGGCGCGCCCGCGATTCTCACGTACTTCCCGGACGCGGCGAGTTCCGTGGCCGAAATGGTGGCCACGGTCCTGCGTGAACTCGAAAAGGCCGCCGTCGAGTTGTTCCCGGCCTGGCTGCCGGGCGCGGAGGGCATCGACGGGCCGGGCGGCGCGGGGGTCCGCGCCGCGCGTGCCCTCGCCATGCGACTGGCCGCGACCAGCCACCACTTCGGCCCCTTCCTCGCCGACCTGGCCGAGCTGTCACTGGCGGGCCCGCCGCGCCGGCCCGCCCGGTTCGGCGCCGAGGTACGGGCCGCCGGTCTCGCGCGGGTGCTCGCGTCCAGCTTCGGCCGGCGCGACGCCTCGATCCTCATGCAGGTGCCCGAGGGGCTCTCTCCCTTCGAGGAAGAGGTGCTGGTCGCCGGATGCGAGTGGCTGGCCGAACGAGGCGGGTTCGGCATCTGGCTGGCGGGGCCCGCCCTCGCCGCCGTGGACCGGGTCGAGACGGTGACGCCGCACCTGCCCGCCAAGGCGGACGTCCTCGGCCGGGAGGCGCCGCCGCTGCCCGAAGGCGGCCGTCCGCTGAGGTACCCGGCCGTCGCCGGAATGCCGCATCCGGGCAGCAAGGCCGAGCGGGCCCTTGAGACGGCGCTCGCGCAGTGCTCGTGGGCAGGTGGACGGGCGTGGAACCAGACCTACCAGTCGCACGCCCTCGCCAACCCCATCCGGGTCGACCTTCTGTGGCAGGAGGAGCGGTGTGTGGTCGAGATCGACGGCCACGAGCATCGGGCCTCGCTCAAGTTCGAGAAGGACCGGCACCGCGACGTGCAACTCCAGCTCGACGGCTACGCCGTCCTGCGCTTCACGAACAACCAGGTCTTAACCGATACAGAAGCCGTCGTCGGCCAAGTGAGGCGCTTCCTCCACGGCCGCCGCTCCCCAACATTCGAAGGATCACAACGTGTCTGACGACAAGCTGTCGCTCTCAGAAACCGCCTTCCTCCTGATACTGACGCAGGAGGCGGGAGAGGTATCCAACACCGAGCTGCAGGAGCGCTATGGGCTGACGCTCACCGGCAAAGAGCGCCTGCACTTGAACGACTTGAAGCTGGTGGAGAGCTGGAAGAAGGGGCGCGCGTACGTCCACGTATTGACAGACGCGGGCTGGGCGCGCCTGAGCGAGGAACTCCGCACCGGTATCGCGAAGCCCACGGGCAGAGTGGCATTGGTGGTGTACATCGCGCTATCTGTGGTGCTTGGCGGTCTCCACAACTACATGGGTCGGACCGGCAACAGGCTGTCCGACATCTTCGGCCAATCGAGCACCCCTCCTTCAATCGCCGATTCGCCGCAGGTGGCTTCGTCTACAGAGGTCGAACCGGTGCCGGCGCGCCAACCCGCGCCGTCCGCTGATTCCGCCGTCGAGGCGCGCATTCGGGCCGCCTATGCCGAGTTGGCTGAGAAGCCGGGCACCTGGATCGGGCTCACCGAGATCCGGGAGCTCATCTCCGACCTGCCGAGAGCAGCGGTCGACCAAACGCTCAGGCTGATGAACCGCATGCCCGACGTGACCCTCATCCCCGAGTCCAACCAGAAGACCCTCTCTCAGGAGGACCGCGAGGCGGCGGTGACCATCGGCGACCAGGCGAAGCACGCGCTCTGGATTGGAGCATGATGACGGGCGACGAGCGGCGTGCCCTGGAGGCGCTCAGATTCAACTGGGTCGAGGGTCCGGGTGACGTGTGGCATCCCTCGGAATTTCATGTCGACGGCCTGCATCGCAGCACAGTGCAGGCGATTCTCGACGGGTTGGCGGAGGCTGGCGACAGCGTGCACGCGAGCCCCATCGGAGTGGCCGTCCAGGGGGGACGCGGAACCGGCAAGACGCACCTGCTCGGCTGGGTGCGGGAGAAGGTTCAGCAGGAAGGCGGCTACTTCTTCCTGGTGGGCCTGCTCGACGCCAAGGACTTCTGGGAAAGCGTCGTGGTCTCGATGCAGGACAGCCTGGCGCGCGAGGTCGACGGCGAGAGCCAGCTCAGGATGTTCCTGCGGCGCCTGTCCTCGCTGGTGGGCGTGCAACGGCTTTCCCGGCGGGAGTTGATCGGGAAGGCGCCGCTTTCGAGAGAGGCCTTGGACGCCTTCGTGGACGCGTTGCGCCGCTTCGACCCGCGCGTGGGCGGTGACGTACAGGACACCGCTCGCGCACTGGTCCTGTGTGCCTCCGACGACTGGCGGGCGCAGGATGTCGGTCTCACGTACCTGTCTTCGAACTCCGAAGAGGAACCGGGCGAGCGCGCCAAGTGGGGGATGCGGCAGACCCGCAAAACGCCGCAGGAGATCGTCCGGGACATCTCTCGGCTCCTCGCCTTCACCGGGCCATCCGTGATCGCCGTAGACCAGATCGACGTCCTCATCGCGCAGGCGTCCATCAACAGCAGGAACAGGGAGAAGGCCCAAGGCTGGCGCGAGGCACTCGTTATCGAGCAGGTCGCGGGGGGCCTGATGGCCCTGCGGGAGTACACCCACCGCACGCTCATCATGGTCTCGTGCATCCCGCCGACCTGGATCTTCATCAAGGAGATCGCGACCGATACGGTCCAGGACCGGTTCCGGGAGACGGTGCCGCTCATGGCGATCCCCGATGCCAAGATCGGCCACGACCTGATTGAGAAGAGGTTCACAGCGCGGTTCCGTAAGATCGGTTTCCGCCCTCCCTATCCAACCTGGCCGGTGAAACCGTCCGCATTCGATGAAGCCCCCGACTTCAACCCCCGGGAACTCCTCAAGAAGATCGACAGCCACATCCAGGGCTGCCTGCTGAGTGGTGTGGTCAAAGAGCTGGAGTGCCTGGCCGACCCGATCGCGACGGGCGACGAAATCTTTCTCCCTCATGGACCGGTGTCGCCTCTGCCTGATCTGTCCGCACTGGACATCCGATTTGCGGAACTGGTGAAGAAGGCGGATGCCAAACCGGCCCTCGACTTCACGACCGAGGACGCCGAGATGCCGAAACTCCTGTCCGCGGGGCTCGCCGCCTGGATCGCCGGGCAGGGCGAGGCCGGGAAGGAGTTCGACCAGGACGCGGCGCCCAGTTCCAAGCCCTCTCTGCACGCGCGACTCCGCCGCAGCCTGAATGAGCACAACGAAGACGAGGCGCACTGGTCCTTTCGCGCGATCGCGGCTCCCAACGCGATAGCCGCGCTCAACCGGCTGCGCACCGCCTGCGTGGCGGCCGGACTGGACGCCGAGGTGCCGCAACGACGGCTGTTCGTCCTGCGAAATGACGATTGGTCTCCCGGTGTTCGTACGCAGGAGGCTGTCGCGGCGTTCGAGAAGGCCGGTGGCAGGGCCCTTCCCGTCGGGAAGGACGATCTGAAGAGACTTGCGGCGCTGCGTGATCTGCTGGCTGAGAATCCCCCGAACCTGCATGCGTGGCTCGTGGAGCGAAAGCCTGCCAACAAGATCGTGCTGTTCAAAGAGACCCTGGGTGAGAACGGGGACGCTCCTTCCGGAAGTGCCGAGGACGTCGGCCCGCTCACGGGGTCGTCCATGCCATCGGCGGACGCCGGGCGCCCCACGACAACGGCCGCGAATGGGGCCTCCGGCTCCTCGACATCCGTCGAGGAGCCGGAGGGTGACACCTGGAGCGTTCCCACGGGGCGCGGTGACGAGGCATCGGTTCCGACACCGCCCCCGGCGAAGAAGACGGTCATGGGATTCGTGCCGCCCATCACGATCGGTACGACCATCACGGGCGCCAGGGCCGTCAGCGTGGAGCTGGAAGCGCTCCGCAAGCACACCGCGATCTTCGCCGGATCGGGGTCGGGCAAGACCGTGCTGATCCGGCGTCTGGTCGAGGAGTGCGCGATCCAGGGCGTCTCGGCCATCGTGCTCGACCCCAACAACGACCTCGCGCGGCTCGGGGACGGGTGGCCGGAGGAGCCGCCGCACTGGGGGATGGGAGACGCGGGGAAGGCCAAGGACTATCTGGCGAACACCGACGTCGTGGTCTGGACGCCGCTGCGCGACGCGGGACGTCCGCTCAGCTTCCAGCCTCTGCCCGACTTCAACAGCGTCGTGGACGATCCCGACGAGTTCCGCGAGGCCGTGGACGCCGCCGTCGCGTCCATCGCTCCCCGCGCCAAGCTCGTGGGCAACACCAACAAGGTGCATCAGGGTCTCGCCGTGCTCCGCGAGACGCTGCGGTACTACGGACGGCGAGGTCCGACGAGCCTGCGGGGCCTCATCGACGTCCTCGCCGCGCTGCCGGACGGGGTGAGCGAGCTTCTCCACGCGGAGAGGCTCGCGGCCGACATCGCGCAGAACCTCACCGCGGCCATGGTGAACGATCCGCTGTTCGGTGGCGCCGGTGTTCCCATGGACCCGGGCATCCTGCTGACCCCGCCCGAGGGAAAGCGGGCTCGCGTGTCGGTGATCAGCCTCGTCGGCCTGCCGTCCGACGACCAGCGGCAGAGCTTCGTCAACCAGTTGCAGATGGCGCTGTTCGCATGGATCAAGAAGCATCCGGCCGGCGACCGCCCGCTGGGTGGTCTGTTCGTCATGGACGAGGCGCAGACGTTCGCGCCGTCCGGGGCGATGACCGCCTGTACGCAGAGCACGCTGGCGCTGGCGTCCCAGGCCCGCAAGTACGGGCTCGGGCTGGTGTTCGCGACCCAGGCTCCGAGAGGGCTGCACAACCGCATCCCGGGGAACTCCGCGACGCAGTTCTTCGGCCTGCTGAACAGCCCGACACAGATCGACGCCGCGAGGGAGATGGCCCAGGCCAAGGGCAGTCACATCACCGACATCGGCCGCCTGAGCACCGGGCAGTTCTACGCGGCGGTCGAGGGGGCGAGGTTCGAGAAGATGCAGGCCCCCCTGTGCCTGAGCCACCATCCCAAGAGCCCGCTCACCACCGAAGAGGTCATCGGCAGGGCCAGAAGGTCGATGGGTACCAGCCCCGGGTAACAGCAGTCCTGGCCTGAGTGCGGGCAGAGCTGGGACAACGCGCCGATGTGGAACCAGGGCAGAACGGAGTAACGGGCAGAGCTGGGGAAACGGCCGACCTGGGTTAAGCGGGTCAAGAAGGGTTGAGGTGGTGGGGTGCGAAGGGGGCCGGGGTTCCGGCCCCCTTCGCACCGGCCCGGTCGAGACCACGCCCGCTCATCCGGTGCGCGGTACGAGCTGGCATACGGTCCTGTGCGGTTCGAGCCGGCGGCTTCACGCCGTCGTCGGTGTTCTCCGAGGCGGGTTTGATGCCGAACATGACTCCCCGTTCTGTGCTGGGCAAGATCGCCCTCAGGTCACAGAGATATCACGGGATACATCACCATAAACGAAACGGTGCAGTGAAAGTGGCCTATGGCGCACTGCCCTATGTGAGGCTTTCGGGCGGCCGCAGACCCGTTCTCGCGTCTGCTCGATCGCGTCATTACGTAGACGGATATGTCGCTCCTGCGGGAGACTGGCGGGGTTGATCACCGGTTGGGTGGGGGCGCGGGCAGGTGGCGTGATGACGCGTTCCCGCTCCTGACGTACGACGGGGGCACCCCCATGAGCCCGAGCCTCATGACCGGGACGGACCCGGGGCCGTTTCAGCTCCGGCGGAACACCCGCGACCTCCCGCAGGCGGTCGAGACGCTGGCCAAGGCGCTGCCCGTCCGCGATCTGAAGACCGTGCTGGCCCAGGCCAACCGCACCGCGACCTACAAGGGCACGACGACGGCCTTCGGTTCGATGTCGCCGAAACCGGCCGACTGGTACTGCTTCGAGCCCGGCGACAACGACACCACCGACTGGTACCCGCAGGGGGTGGCCTCCAGCTCCGAGGCCGGGCGCACGGACGTCCAGGCGTTCGCCGTCACCTGGTACTGGAAACCGGACGGCGCGGCGACCGAGCGGGGAGTCCGGGTCTCGTTTCTCAGCGCGACGACCAGGAAGTACCGGCACGTGCTGCTCGTCGAGCCCAAGGGCACCTCGTACGGCGCGATCAACATCCACGCGGGCGGCATCGCCTGGTACGGGAATCTGGTCTACGTCGTCGACACCTCGCGGGGGGTGCGGGTGTTCGACACCCGGCACATCTACGAGGTGAGCGGCGACGACGACAAGATCGGCCTGAAGAACGGGAAGTACCACGCGTTCGGCTACCGGTACGTGATGCCGCAGGTGGACGCCTGGAGCGCCGCCGGGGCCGCCCGGTACTCCTTCGCCGCCGTCGACAGGAGCCTCACTCCGCACATGCTGGTCTCGGGGGAGTACGTCGACCCGGCCGGCGAGCCTGGCAGGACCGGGCGCGTGGCGCGCTGGGCGCTCGCCTCGGACGGCACGCTCGTCGCCGGGGCCGACGGCCTGGCGAACGCGGCCGACGCCTTCACCCTTCCGGCGGCCAAGATCCAGGGCGCGCTGTCGTACAAGGGCCGGTGGTACCTCAGCCAGGCGGCGTCCTCGACCAAGAACGGGTCGCTCCTGGTGGTCCCCTCGGGGCAGCCCGCCCAGGTCAAGAGGTTCCCGATCGGCCCGGAAGACCTCACCTGCTGGAACGAGAAGAACCAGCTGTGGAGCGTGACCGAGTTCAAGGGCCGCCGGGTCGTGTTCGCCGTCCCGGTCTGAGACGCGGGCCTCGTGCGCCCCGGAACCTTGACGGATCTTGCCGGTGGGGTCAAAATCCAGCACATAGTTAGGGAGGCTCCTTAACTAAACGCCCCCCGGAGATACCGATGGTCAGGTTCGACAGGCGTACCTGGGTGAGAACGCGGCTGGTCGGCGCGCTCGTGCTGGCGATGACCGCCGGGGGAGGGATCCACGCGCTGGCGGGGTCCGCTTCCACGGGCGGCGTCGCGGCGGCGGCCGTCGCCCCCTCGGCCCTGGACGGGTACAAGATCCAGTCATCGTCCAAGGTCACCGACCCGGCCGCCACGATCTCCACCCCCGGCTACGCGGCGTCCGGATGGTATCCGGTGGGGCCGCGTTCCACGGTCCTGGCCGGCCTGCTGAAGAACGGGTAGTACCCGGACCTGTTCTACCGGGATGTGGGTCAGTGCTCCCGCCTTTAGGCGGGAGGTGAAGGCCCACGCGGGGGTGCCCTGTGGGGCGCGGGCGTGTCTGAACCTTAGCGGGTGGGCCGGTCCTGGCCCTGGATGTACTTCCTGACGGTGGCGAGGTTGGCTCCGCCGGTTGAGCCCGCGTAGTAGGAGCGGGACCAGAAATGTCGGTCCCATAGGTACTTGCGGATGTGGGAGTCGTATTCCTTGCGCAGGTAGCGGGCGGAGACGCCCTTGAGGGAGTTCACCAAGATGGAGAGTGCGACCTTGGGTGGGAAGTCGACGAGCAGGTGGACGTGGTCGTCGGCGCCGTTGAACTCCACCAGCTCGCATCCGAAGTCGGCGCAGACGTTCCTCATGATCTGTTCGCAGCGAGTCAGCATCGGCTCGGTGAAGACGTTGTGACGGTGTTTGGTTAGGAAAACGAGATGGACACTGAGTTCATGAACGCAGTGTCTTCCCCTGCGTATATCAGGGTTTTGCTCCATGACACCAAATGATACGATCATAGTGTGGAGATGGTGAGACAGGCGCGTGCGCACGTCGCGCGCCTGGACCTGGACAAGCGGCAATCAGCCGTTTTGGACGGTCAGGCGCACGCCGCGCGTGCCTTGTGGAACCTGCTCCATGAGTTCACGACCTTCCGCCAGGGCCGGTTGGCGTCACTGAAGGAGTGCGACGCGGCGATTCGCCAGGCCCGCCGCGAGATCGAGTGGATGGGGCAGCTCCCCGCTCAGGCTGCGCAAGCCGTACTGAAGACCTACCGGCAGGCGTGGGCGAACTTCTTCAACCCCGACCACCCGGCCAAGCGCCCGACGTTCAAGGGCCGGTTCCGGTCCCGGATGGCCGTGGATGTCCCCCAGGCCCGCGACTTGCAGATCACCCGGATCAACCGCAGGTGGGGTGCGGTGAACCTGCCCAAGGTCGGGCGGGTGAGGTTCCGGTGGGCAAAAGACCTGCCGGGCGTCACCAAGGGCGGGCCATCGGGGAGGATCACCGGGGCTCGCCTGGTGAAACAAGCCCACGGGTGGAACATCGTGTTCCGTACCGAGCTGCTGGTATCGGCCCCGGTACCGCACACCGGGCCGAAGGCCGGCATGGACCGGGGCATCACGGTCCCCCTCGCCCTGTCAAACGGGGAACACCTTCGGCACGGCCCGTGGCTCACCAGCGGGCAGAGCGAGCGGCTCTTGCGTCTGGAGCGCAAAAGCGCCCGCCAGCGCGCCACCCGCGAGAAAGGCAACCCGGTCTCCAACCGGGAACGCCGCACCTACGACCAGATCGCCCGGCTCCGCGCGACAGCCAAGCGCCGAGCCGTCGACTGGCAGCATCAGACCACGACCGACCTCGCGCGGCGGTTCAGCGTGATCGTGGTCGAAGACCTGAAGATCACCAACATGATGGCCTCGGCGTCTGGGACCGTGCAGGAGCCGGGGGTCAACGTCGCCCAGAAGCGGGGCCTGAACCGCTCGATCGCGGGCCAGGCGTGGGGCCGGACGGTGGAGTTGCTGACCTACAAGACCGCCGGCCGTGGCGGCCTGGTCGCCAAGGTCCGCCCGCACGGCACCAGCCAAGAGTGCCACCGCTGCCACACCACCACCCCAGGATCACGCGAAACGCAGTCGCGGTTCGCGTGCAAGAACCTGGCGTGCGGATGGATCGGCAACGCCGACACCAACGCCGCCCGAAACCAGCTTCATCGGTACAACTCTGCCGCCGGATGGGCGGTCACAGGACGTGGAGACTCCGGGATACCGGGGCCTGTGAAGCGTCAAGCATCCTGTCCCACAGTCTCGCCCGCACCCGCGCTGCGAGCTGCTGCGTAAGCAGCACAGGAATCCTCCACGCTCGACGGGGGTGACGTCCTCCAGCGTGTCGCTGGCGTGGGACGCCTCGACCGACAACGTGGCGGTGACCGGGTACGACGTGTACAACGGAGCCTCGGTCGCGGCGTCGGCGGGCGGCACGTCCGTGACGGTGACCGGGCTGTCGCCGGCCACGTCGTACACGTTCACGGTGAAGGCCAGGGACGCGGCGGGCAACGCCTCGGCCGCCTCCGCCGCCGTCACGGCGACCACCTCGGGGGCCACCACGGAGACGCTGCTCTCGCAGGGCAGGCCGGCCACGGCCTCCTCCACCGAGAGCTCGTCCTACGGCGCCGCCAAGGCCTTCGACGGCGACACCACCTCGACCCGGTGGGCGTCGGCGGAGGGCCACGACCCCGAGTGGCTGCGCGTCGACCTCGGCGCCACCCGCTCGATCACGCGCGTCAAGCTGTACTGGGAGGCGGCGTACGGCAGGTCGTACCAGGTCCAGGTGTCCGGTGACGGCACCACCTGGACGAACCTGTACACCACGACCACCGGCGACGGCGGCGCCGACGACCTCACGGGGCTGTCGGGATCGGGCCGGTACGTGCGGGTGAACGGCACGGCGCGCGGCACGTCCTACGGGTACTCGCTGTACGAGATGCAGGTCTACGGCACCTAGAGAAGACCACCTCTCGCGGAGGCCGCACGCCCGTGGCGTGCGGCCTTTCCGGCTTGAAGCCCTTGCACGTCCCTTGCAACCTGAAGCGTCAAGCGGCCTTCAATGAACGTGCAGGTGGAGGCCGATATCACTGGGTGTGCAAGCAAGTTCCCCCGGGGCCGAGCGAACAGGACCGGGAAACACACTCACACTCAGGAGAAGAAGATGAAGCGCACCCTGCTCGGTCTCGCCGTCGCCGCCGTGGCCGGCCTGTCCGTGATCACCCTGCCGTCGGCGTCCGCCTCCGCGGCGACCGGCGACTTCGGGCCCGACACCTGCCTGGAAGGCTACGTCTGGCGCGAGGCCCGGCCCGCGGACCACGTCTGCGTAAGCTCCGCCACCCGCACCCAGACGCGTTCCGACAACTCCGCCGCCGCCGGCCGCTGGACCTCCGGCGCCTTCGGCGCGCACACCTGCGTCACCGGGTACGTGTGGCGCGAGGCCTTCACCGGCGACGACGTCTGCGTGGCACCCTCGGTGCGCTCGCAGGCCGCCGCCGACAACGCCCAGGCCGCGAACCGCAAGGTCTCCGCCCGCCTGTGGATCAACCGGTACACCGTCCCGCCGACCGACAACGGGGACGGCACCTCGACCTCGACCTCGGTGGACGACATCCCCCGGATCAAGATCAGCGGCGACCACTACAACTTCGGCCAGGTCAAGCTGTACCTCCGCTACAACACCGGCCGGCTGTTCTGGAGCGGGACCGTGAACGCCTCCGCGCACAGCGGCTTCGCGGGCGGCAGCTTCGGCAAGAAGACCGGCGTGTTCGACTGCTCCGCCGCGGGCAAGCCCGCCAACGGCTACGCCCAGGCCTACGACGTGCTCTCGGGCCGCTGGTCGGCGCGGGTCCCCGTCCGGATCGGCTGCGCGGTGCTGTGAGCCTCCCTCACCCGGCGGTCGGGCCAGCCCCACCTCGGGGCCGGCCCGCTCGCGTGCGGCCCTTTCCCGGCCTGGTGGATACAGGAGGGCTCTACCCCCAGGCGGCACCCCCAGGCGACCCTGAGTGCCGACCCTGACTCGTCCCTGAACTCGATCTCGCCGTATGTCGCCGGGCCTCGCGGGCGCTTAGCGTGAAGCCATGGGACGCATTCTTCTCCTCGTCGTAGCCGTCATCGTCGGTTTCTTCCTCCTCGGCACGCTGCTGAGCCTGGTGGCCGGCATCGTCAAATGGGCACTGATCATCGGGGTGGTCATCCTCGCCGTCACGGCCCTTACCAAGATCCTCCGCTCCCGGGACGCCGGCTGAAGGCGGCCGCTCCGGCGCGGCGGACGCCCCGCGTGAACGGACGTCCGCGCTGGTAGGCGCCACAGCCGATGGGGTAGGTGTCCGGTGACCGACCGCCTCAGAGGTAACGGAGGAACCATGCGGTTTCCCGTACGTCCCCATCAGCTCCCCCTGCGGATCACCACAGGCGCGTACATCCTGAACTCCGGGTTCACGAAGTACGACGCGGACGAGCAGACGGCTGCGGGGGTGCACGGCATGGCCGCCGGCGCCTACCCGTTCCTCAGGCGCCTGGACCCTGAGAAGTTCACGCGGGCTCTGTCGGTGGCCGAGATGACCCTCGGGGCGGTGCTGCTCGCGCCGGTGGTGCCCTCGGTCGTCGCGGGCGCCGCGCTCACCGGCTTCGCCGCCGGTCTGGTCGGGCTCTACCTGAGGACGCCCGGCATGAGGCGGCCGGGGAGCGTCCGCCCGACCCAGGAGGGCGTGGCCCTCGCCAAGGACGTGTGGCTGGTCGGCATTGGCCTCAGCCTCCTCATCGAGGAGTGCTGCTCCGGCGGGGCCCCCTCGCGGCGGAGGCGGCCCCGGGCGCGCCGCCGCCGGTGCCGCTGAGAGCGGACGTCACGACGGCTTCCTGCTCCGGGGCCGGGACTCCGTGACGAAGTGGTCGATGGCGTCGCGGGTGGCGCGCAGGGCACCGTTGGACACCTCGGACGTGCGCTGCGCCACGCCGACGAAGACGTAGTCGACGATCAGGAGCTGGCTGATCCTGCTGGCCAGCGCGCCCGGCCGGAACGCGGTCTCCCGTCCGGCGGAGATCAGCACATGGGCGGACACCTCGGCGAGCGCCGACCGGGGGTTGTTGGTGATCGCCACGGTGGTCGCCCCCGCCCGCTGCGCGCGGCGCATGGGCTCGAGGACGTCGGGGGTCTCGCCTGTGCAGCTCACGCCCACCGCGACGTCGCCGGGCCTCAGCAGCACGGCGCTCGTCAGGGCCAGGTGCGCGTCGGTGAACGCGTGGGCGGACAGCCCGATGCGCAGGAGCTTCTGTGACATGTCGGCCGCCACCAGCCCGGAGGCGGCGACGCCGTAGACGTCGACGCGGCGGGCCCCGGTGATGGCGTCCACCACCTCGCCGAGCCGCTCGGGGGACAGCTGCGCGGCGGTGTCCTCAAGGGCCTCCGCCTCGGCCCGCGTGACCTTGGCGATCACGTCGGAGAGCGGGTCGTCGGGGGCGAGGTCGCCGGGGACGAGCCGGTCGGGCCCCTGGCGGGTGGCGGCGGCGGCCGCGAGCGCGAGGCGCAGCTGGGCGTACCCGGAGAAGCCGAGCACCCGCGCGGTGCGCACGATGGTCGCCTCGCTGGTCGCGGAGGCGGCGCTGAGCTCGGTGATGGTGCTGCGGGCGACGGTCGCCGGGTCGTCGAGGATGAGCCGGGCGATGATCTGCGCGGACGGGGTGAGCGAGGGAAGCACGGCCCGCACCCGGGCCACCAGGTTTTCGGGGGTGGAGCGTTGCGGGTCGATCATGGGGTTCCTTTGCTGTTACCGACAGATTACTCAATCCTGGCGGCGGGGAGCCCCTGGATCTCCACCGGGAGCCTGGTCGTGGGAAACCCGTGGGTCACCGTCGAGATCCTGGTGGGACGGCCCCGGCGATCCCCGGGGGAGCGTCCGGCCGCGGCGGCTCAGCGGCCGGTGAGCCACTCGGCGGCGGCGAGCGCGGAGACCCGGGAGTTGCCGCCGGTCGTGAGGTAGACCGCGCCCGTGGGAGTGCCCGGCAGGCCCATCTCGACCACGATGGCGTCCGGGCGGCGGCGGACGACCTCCGCAAGCGCCCGCGCCATCCACGCGTGCCGGTGCGCGTCGTGCGTGACCACCACCAGGGGCGAGTCGCCCAGCTCGGGGAGGTCGTGCAGGGCGGGCGTCAGGGTCGTGCGGGCGGTGCCGGGCAGCGTGGCGGCCAGCGCCTCGCCCGGCCCGTACGGCACGGCGCCGCCGATGGCCTGGTGGGGCCGCGCGGACATCTCGATCACCAGCGGCGCCCGGGTGAGGACCGGGCGTGCGAGGGAGCCGGCGTCGGGGGTCGCGCGGAGCGCCCGGCGGGCGGTGTCCAGCCCGAGCAGGGAGACGCCGTGCTCGGCGTCGAGCTCGATGTCCGCCGCCCGCCCCGCCACCCGCTCTACGTGCTCTTCGCGCTCGTGCCAGGCCGCCAGGGCCCGTACGCGGCCCGCCGCCTCGGCCAGCCGCGCCTCGTCCAGCGCGCCCTCGTGAACCGCGCGGACGATGGCCGCGCGCAGCTCGGAGACGTTCTCGCCGCCGGGGGAGGAGGCGCCCACGCAGATCGCGTCGGCGCCCGCCGCGAGCGCCCGTACGGCGATCCTCGGCTGGGGCATGAGCGCGGTCACGGCCTTCATCTCGATCGCGTCGGTCACCAGGAGCCCCTCGAAGCCCAGCTCCTCGCGCAGCAGCCCGGTGAGCACGCGGGGGCTGAGCGTGGCGGGCAGCCCGGGGTCGAGCGAGGGCACCAAGAGGTGGCCGCACATGATGGCCCGGACCCCCGCCGCGACGGCCGCGCGGAACGGCGGCAGGTCGCGCCGCTCCAGCAGCTCGCGCGAGGCGTGGACGGCCGGCAGGGCGAGGTGGGAGTCGGTCACGGTGTCGCCGTGCCCGGGGAAGTGCTTGGCGCAGGCGGCCACGCCTGCGCTCTGCAGCCCGGAGATCCAGGCGGCGGCGTGGCGGGCCACGAGGTCCGGATCGGAGCCGAAGGACCGTATGCCGATCACGGGGTTGTCCGGGTCGGCGTTGACGTCCACGTCGGGGGCGTAGTCGAGCGTGATGCCGGTCGCGTTGAGGAGGCTGCCGATCTCCCTGCCGGTCCGCTCGGTGCGGCCGAGGTCGTCGACGAGGCCGAGGGCGGCGTTGCCGGGCCAGGAACTGCCGGTCGCGGCCTCCAGGCGGGTGACGGTGCCGCCCTCCTCGTCCACGGCGACGACGACCTGAGGGTTCTCCTCACGGATCCGCCGTACGAGCCCGGCGGTGTCGCCCGAGATGTTGCGCGCGAAGAGGACCACCCCGCCGAGGCCGTCGGCGAGCTGCCTGAGCAGCCACCCGGGCGGGGTGGTGCCCTCGAACCCCGGCTGGAGCACGGTGGCGGCGAGGCGGTCGAGATCGGGACTGTGCGGCATGCGTGGCTTCCGGTCGTGTCGGCGGCGGCCCTTGCGATCTACCTCTTCGAGGACCGCCTGGTCCGCGTGCTATGGGCTGTTTTGACGTCGATGTGGCATCTCGCGCCATTGCGCATATCTTCTATGAAGCTTTCCTTCATTCGCTCCCGGTTAGGTCACGGCCTGATGACGACTATCTTCAGACTCATTGATCCAATGAAAATTATCTGTCATCTTCGCGCCGGAGGCCGCAGCCGGCACCCAGGCCATGGCCGGCACCGGGGCCTCACCGCCGGAGCCGCCGGAGGACCGGCGTCGCCGGGCCGTCCAGAGCCCGCGAGCCGTCCGGGGCCGGCGTGAACGGCCGCCCGGTCAGCCGCAGGGCCGTACTGGGCGGTCTGGCCGCCGCCGCGCTCGCCCCGCTCGCCTGGGGGCAGGCGCTGGAGGCGGGCGCCGCCCGGTCCCACGGCGGTCCCGGTGGCGTTCCGCGCGCCACCGGCCCCGGCGACGCGGCCGTCCTGTCGTCGCCGGGGCAGATGCGCGGCATGTGGATCGCGTCGGTGAACAACACCAACTGGCCCTCGCGCACGGGCCTCACGGCCGAGCAGCAGAAGAGCGAGTTCACCTCCTGGCTGGACCTCGCCGTGTCGCGCCGGTTCAACGCGGTGTTCGTGCAGGTGCGGCCCACGGCCGACGCCTTCTGGCCCTCGCGGCACGAGCCGTGGTCGCAGTACCTCACGGGCGTCCAGGGCAGGGACCCGGGCTACGACCCGCTGGCCTTCATGGTCGAGGAGGCCCACGCGCGCGGGCTCGCCTTCCACGCGTGGTTCAACCCCTACCGGGTGTCCCTGCAGCCGGACCCCGCCCGGCTGGTGCCCGATCATCCCCTGCGCCGCAATCCGGGCTGGGGCGTGACCTACGCGGGCGGGCTGTACTACAACCCCGGGCTGCCGGAGGTGCGCGCCTTCGTGCAGGACGCGATCATGGACGCGGTCACCCGCTACGACGTCGACGGCGTGCACTTCGACGACTACTTCTACCCCTACCCCGTCGACGGCCAGGAGTTCGACGACGCCGAGGCCTACGCCCGCCACGGGAAGGGATTCGCCGACCGGGCGGCGTGGCGGCGGCACAACGTCGACCTGCTGATCCACGAGATGGGGCGGCGCGTCCGCGAGGAGAAGCCCGAGGCCCAGTGGGGGATCAGCCCGTTCGGCATCTGGCGCAACGCGGCCACCGACCCCCTCGGCTCGGCCACCTCGGGCTCCCAGTCGTACGACGACCAGCACGCCGACAGCCGCGGCTGGGTGCGGAAGGGCTGGCTGGACTACATCGTCCCGCAGCTCTACTGGAACATCGGCCTGCCGGTGGCCGACTACGCCGTGCTCGCCTCCTGGTGGGCCAAGGCCGTGGCCGGCACCCACACCCAGCTGTGGATCGGGCAGTCCGTCTACAACGCCGGAGCCCCCGGTCAGCCCGCCGCCTGGCAGGACCCCGCCGAGCTCTCGCGGCACCTCACCCTCAACCGCGACCACCCAGGCATCGGCGGCGACGTCTACTACAACTCGGGGGACGTGCGCGCCGACCGGCTGGGGGCGATGACCAGGCTCCAGGCCGAGCACTACGCGCGACCCGCCCTCGGCCCGGTGCTGCCGCGCCTGGCCTCGGGCGAGCCGCCCCGGCCGCCCGTCGTCACCGGCGCCCGCCGCACGAGCCGGAGCGCCGAGCTGACCTTCGCCTCCGAGGGCCGCGGCGAGCCCCGCCTGTACGCGGTCTACCGGCACGACCCGGACGGCACGGGGCACCTGCTGGCGGTCGTGCCCGGCGGGCCCGGGGGCCGGTTCACCGATCCGGCGTGGAAGGCCGGCTCGCGCTACCGCGTCACCGCCGTCGACGCGGCCAACCGCCAGAGCGCGCCCACCCTCTGGGTGAGCTGAGTCAGGCCTCACCGGGAGTGTCACCGGCGGCGAGCAGCCTCCGGTGCGCCGCCTCGGTCTCGGCGCCGGCCGTCGCGTGACCCGCGGAGACGGCGGCGGCGCGCAGGGCGAGGGCGGCGGCTCCGGCCGCGCCGTCCCTGGCCAGGACGACCGGACGGCCGATCAACGCCTCCCTGACCCGCTCGGCCACCAGGGTCGGCCTGATCAGCAGGGACCCGGCCAGCACCACGGGGAGCGCGGGGCCGGCGGCGCTCACGGTGTCGAGCGTGCGGACCAGCAGGCGCGCGGCGTCGTCCAGGATGGTGAGGGCCACCCGGTCGCCCTCGCGGGCGCACGCCTCCACCAGGGGGCTGAGCGTTCCCAGCCGCGCGGGCTCCCCGTCGTACACCGCGGCGACGATGGCCTGGGCGCGCGCCTCGCCCGCCGGAGGGGCCGCGCCGTCCTCCTCGGGAGCGGGCCTGCCTACCGCCAGGGCGGGCAGGACGCGGTCGGCGAGCACGGTCGGCGGGCCCCGGCCGTCGAGGGCCGCCAGCGCGGCCCGCGCCGCCTGCCGGCCGATCCACACTCCCGAGCCCTCGTCCCCGAGCAGCCACCCGTAGCCGTCGCACCGGCGGACGATCAGCCGGTCGGCGATGCGGGCCGCCACCGCGCCCGTACCGGCGATCATCACGCTGCCGCTGGGGCAGGGGGTCGCGCCGGTGAAGGCCACCAGGATGTCCGGGACCACGACCGGCAGGCCGGGCAGGGCGGCGGCCCGCCACGCGGCGGCGGCGAGCGCGAGCGCCCGTTCGCGGCCCGCCGCGCTCGCGCCCGCGAGCCCGAAGACGCCGCCCGCGACGTCATGGGGATCGAAGCCGGGACCGAGCCGGAACAGGGCCTCGCCGAGGGCGCGCGTGAGGTTGC
Source organism: Sphaerisporangium viridialbum (assembly GCF_049674955.1). Taxonomy (GTDB): domain Bacteria; phylum Actinomycetota; class Actinomycetes; order Streptosporangiales; family Streptosporangiaceae; genus Sphaerisporangium; species Sphaerisporangium viridialbum. Next base: position 3,539,784 of record NZ_CP187232.1, read on the forward strand.
CGCCGGGGTCGCGGGCGGAACGCGGATTGGCCCCTCCCGCGCGGCCCCGGGCGACGATCTCGCCGCTCAGGGTGGCGACCAGGCAGCGCGTGCTCGTGCCGCCGCCGTCCACGCCGACGACCAGGGGCTCGGCGGTTCCCATACCCCTCCAATGACGCTGATCTCCTCGAAATTATAGGCGGCCGGAGATTCTCGCCACCGGCTCGGCGCGGGGGAGCGGTACGAAGATCGCGTCGCGGGGTCCCCGGGTCACCGAGGTGTGGCAGTCTGCGTAGCTGCGGGAAGTCTCGACGGGGGAGTGCCGATGAGTGGCCAGCGTGTGGCGAGTGCCGGGGAAGGGGCGAAGGGGGCTTCCGGCCTCTCGGACCGGGTCGCCCGATGGGTCACCGAGATCTTCGCCCCGCAGGTGCTCGTCATCGGGCTTCCGCCGGTCGTCGGCCTGGTCTCCGACGGCTGGACCGGCTTCCAGTGGGGCCTTCTGGCGTCCCTGCTGTGCGGGGGCGTCCCCGCGGTGGTGATCGCCATGGGCGTCCGCTCCGGACGGCTCGACTCGCGGCACATCGTCGACCGGTCGCGCAGGACCATGCCGCTGCTGGTCGCGGTAGCGGCAGTGCTCGCGGCGCTCATGCTGCTCGCGGGCCTCGGGGCCCCGCGCCTGCTGGTGGCCACGGTGGCCGCGATGCTGGCGGGCCTCGCGGTGACCGTCCCCGTGACCCTGCGCTGGAAGATCTCCTTCCACGCGGCGGTCTCGGCGGGCACCGTGCTGGTGCTCGCCCGCGTCCTGCCGGCGATGCCGACGCTCGCCGCCGGGGCGGTGGTCGTCGCGGTCGTGTGCTGGGCCCGCGTACGGCTGGCCCACCACACGGTCGCGCAGGTCGCGGCCGGGGCCGTCGCCGGGGGAGGCTCCGCGCTGCTCACCCTGGCGCTGTCCGGCGTCTGAGGCCGAGGGCCCGCGGGCCCTCGGCCGTCACAGGTGGTCGCGCCAGGAGTGCCTCGGGGTGAATCCGAGCGCCTCGCGGGCGGCGTCCACGGCCAGCAGCGTCTCGAACTCGCCGAGTTCGCGGCGGATCTCGACGCCGGGGAACACCTCCTTCATCAGCTCGGCCGACGGGCGGTTCATCACGGTGTCCGCGGCGGCGATGACGAAGCTCCTGGCCCCCTGAACGGGCGCGGTCAGAGCGAGGCGGCAGGACTCGGCGGCGTCCCGCACGTCGATGTAGCCCCACAGGTTCCACTTGCGCAGGAGCGGGTCCTCCCAGTAGCCGGGGAAGGCCTCATAGTCCTCGGGGCCGAGGATGTTGGAGAAGCGCAGGGCCACGAAGGGGATGCCCGACCATTGGGCGACGTGCTCGGCCATGGTCTCGGTGACCACCTTGGACAGCGAGTACGTCGAGGTCGGGAACGGGTAGTGGTCCTCGTCGACCGGCGCGTAACGCGGGGGGACGTCGAACGGGAGCCCGAGGGTGGTCTCGCTGGAGGCCCACACCACCCGGCCGATGCCGAGTTGCGCGGCGGCGAGGAAGACGTTCGAGTTCATCACGGTGTTGCGGTTGAAGGTCTCCGACGGGGTGTGGATGCCCGGCGCGGGGATGTTGGCCAGGTGGACCACGGCCTCTACGTCGCGCAGGACCTCCGCCGCCTCGCCGTACTCGGTCAGGTCCGCAAGCATCACCTGCGCGCCGAGGCCGGGCGGCCCCGGCCTGGCGTCGGTGGCCACCACCTCGTGCCCGTGGCCGAGCAGGTCCGCCACCACGGCCCGGCCGAGCTTCCCTGAGGCCCCCGTCACGCAGATCTTCGTCATCGTTCCTCCTGCGGTGGGGTTCACCGTCTGTTTGTTGGTCTACGCCTACTTTCGCAGAGGTTGGTGGGCGGATGCCGCAAAATCCTTGACGTCTCAACATGGGCGGGTATAAACAAAGACGAAACCAACTTGAAACGGCGGTGAATCAACACGATGTACGCCGAGGAGCGGCAGCAGGAGATCCTGCGTCGGGCACGGGCCATCGGCAGGGTGGACGTGGTGACGCTGGGCGAGGAGTTCTCGGTCACCACCGAGACCATCCGCCGCGACCTGACTGTTCTTGAGCGTGCGGGCGTGTTGCGCCGCGTGCACGGCGGGGCCATCCCGGTCGAGCGGCTCGGCTTCGAGCCCGCGCTGGCCACCCGCGACGAGGTCATGACGGCCGAGAAGGAGCGCATCGCCAAGGCTGCCGTCGCGGAGCTGCCGGAGGACGGCGCGATCATCATCGACGCGGGCACCACGACCGGCCGGCTGGTGCAGGTGCTGCCCGCCGACCGCGAGCTCACCGTGATCGTCAACTCTCCGCCCCTGGCCACGGCGCTGGCCACCCGCGCCAACCTGAGCGTGATCATGCTCGGCGGCCGGGTACGGGGGCGCACGCTGGCCACCGTCGACGACTGGGCGCTGCGCCCGCTCTCACGGCTCAACGTGGACGTCGCGTTCATGGCGGCGAACGGCTGCTCGGTCGCCAGGGGCCTCACGACGCCCGACCCCGCCGAGGCGGCCATCAAGCGGGCGATGATCAAGGCGGCCAAGCGCAGCGTGCTGCTCGCCGACCACACCAAGTTCGCCGACACCTACCTCGCGCGGTTCGCGTCGATGTCCGAGATCGATGTGGTGATCACCGACACCGGGCTCGACCCCGCGACGGTGTCCGACGTGGCGCAGGCCGGGCCCGAGGTGGTACGGGCGTGATCCTCACCCTGACGCTCAACCCGAGCCTCGACCGCACGATCGAGATCGCGACCCTCGCGCGTGGCACGGTCATCCGCGCCGCGACCGCCCACCTCGACCCCGGCGGCAAGGGGGTCAACGTGTGCAGGGCGCTGCTGGCCAACCAGGTCAGGTCGTGCGCGGTGGTCCCCTACGGAGGGGCCGAGGGGCACCAGCTCGTCAGCCTGCTCTCCGGCGAGGGCATCCAGATGATCACGGTGCCGGTCGCGGGGCCCACGCGCTCCAACGTCGCGCTGGCCGAGCCCGACGGCACCATCACCAAGATCAACGAGCCGGGCACGGCGCTCTCGGCCGAGGAGCTCGACGCGGTCGCCGACGCGGTGCTCAGCGCGGCGGAGTCCGCCGACTGGGTGGTCGCCTCCGGCAGCCTCCCGCCGGGCGTCCCCGTCGACATGTACGCCCGCCTGTGCAGGCGGTTCACCCAGGCGGGCATCAACGTCGCGGTCGACACCAGCGGTCCCGCGCTGGTGTCGGCGCTCGCCTCGGCGCCCGCCCTGGTCAAGCCCAACCGTGAGGAGCTCGCCGAGGCCACCGGCACCCCGATCGCGTCGCTGGGGGACGCGATCGACGCCGCGGGCAAGCTGCTCGCCCTCGGGGCGAGGTCCGTCCTCGCGAGCCTCGGCCCCGACGGCGCGGTCCTCGTCGAGGACGGCAAGGCGTGGTACGGCCAGTGCCCGGTACGCGAGCCGCGCAGCACCGTCGGCGCGGGCGACGCCATGCTCGCCGGGTTCCTGGCCGCGGGAGCCGCGGGCGAGGCCGCCCTCGTCGAGGCCCTGGCCTGGGCCTCGGCCGCCGTGTCACTGCCGGGCAGCCGGATGCCCTCGCCCGCCGACATCGACAGGGGCGGCGTCCGCATCCTCGAACCCGATCCAGCCAAGCCGTTGACGTCCGGGGACTAGACGGCGCGTTTCCACCCCCCGCCGGCCCCCACGCCGGCCGCCCCGGAAGGAGCAACCCACATGGCCGATGCCTATACCCCCACGGTTCATGGAACCGGTGTCAAGGCGACCATCCAGCGCTTCGGCGGTCACCTCGCCGGCATGATCATGCCCAACATCGGCGCGTTCATCGCCTGGGGTCTTGTGACCGCGCTGTTCATCCCCACGGGATGGCTGCCCAACAAGACCCTGGAAGCCCTCGTCGGCCCGATCATCTCGACGCTGCTGCCCATCCTCATCGGGTACACCGGCGGGCGCATGGTCCACGGCCAGCGCGGCGCCGTCGTCGGAGCCGTCGCCACCATGGGCGTCGTCGTCGGGGCCGACGTGCCGATGTTCCTCGGCGCCATGATCGTCGGCCCGCTCGCGGCCTTCGTGATCAAGCAGGTGGACGCCTTCATCCAGCAGCGGACCAGGGCCGGGTTCGAGATGCTGGTGGACAACTTCTCCGCCGGCATCGTCGGCGCGGCGATGGCCGTACTCGGCGTGTGGGGCATCGGTCCCATCGTCGAGTCGATCACCGAGGTGGCGGGCAAGGGCGTCTCGTGGCTGATCGGCCACGACCTGCTGCCGTTCGCCTCGGTGCTCATCGAGCCGGCCAAGGTGCTCTTCCTCAACAACGCGATCAACCACGGCGTCCTCGGCCCGCTCGGCGTCGCCGAGGCCGTGAAGGCCGGCAAGTCCGTCCTGTTCATGCTGGAGTCCAACCCCGGCCCCGGGCTCGGCCTGCTGCTCGCGTACTTCTTCTTCGGCCCCCGGCTGCTGCGGCCCAGCGCGCCGGCCGCGATCATCATCCACTTCCTCGGCGGCATCCACGAGATCTACTTCCCGTACGTGCTCATGAAGCCGCGCCTGATCCTCGCGGTGATCGCCGGTGGCGCGTCGGGCATCCTGGTCTTCCTGGTCACCGGCGCGGGCCTGGTCGCCACCCCCTCGCCCGGCAGCATCTTCGCCTACGTGGCGGTCACGCCCAAGGGCGGGTGGTTCGGCGTCATCGCCGGCGTCCTCGTCGCCGCCGGGGTGTCGTTCGCGGTCGCGTCGGCGCTGCTGGGCTTCGGCCGCGCCAACGGCGACGAGCCCGAGCCCGCCGGGCCCGAAGCGGTCCTCGCCGGCCCGGAGCCCGAGGCGGCCGCCGCCGGGCAGGACACCACCGTCGCGGGGCCGGACGAGAAGCAGATCCAGCCCGTCACCAGAGAGGGATGAGCCGGCAATGCCGAGCATCGACAGCAAGGACGTCAAGAAGATCGTGGTCGCCTGCGACGCGGGCATGGGCAGCAGCGTCATGCTCGCCACCCAGCTCCGCAAGTCCCTGAAGGGGCTTTCGGTCCAGGTGGAGCACACGCCGGTCAACTCGATCCCCGCCGACGCCGACGTCATCGTCTGCCACGCGGGGCTGGCCGACCGGGCCAGGGCCTCCGCTCCCGGCACCCCGCTCGTGCCGTTCCAGATCTTCATCGGGGACCCGGCCGTCACCCGGCTCGTCACCACGATGAAGAACGGCGGCACGGTCGATGCCTGACGCGGCGCCGCTGCCGCTGGACCCGAGGGCCATACGGCTCGACGCCGAGGCCGGGTCGCGCGACGACGCGATCCGGCAGTGCGGCCAGGCGCTGCTCGACGTGGGCGCCGTCGACGAGTCCTACATCGGCACGATGATCGACCGTGAGAGGTCCATCTCCACCTACGTCGGAGAGGGCGTCGCCATCCCGCACGGCACCCTCGCGGGCAAGGACGCCGTCCACCACGACGCCATCAGCGTCGTGCGCTTCCCCGGCGGCGTCGACTGGGACGGCTTCCCCGTCGTGCTGTGCGTCGGCATCGCCGCCCGGGGCGACGGCCACGTGCGCCTGCTGTCGGAGCTGGCGCAGATCCTGCTGGACCCCGAGCGCGCGAAGGCCCTCCGCGAGGCGACCGAGGCCGATGAAGTGGTCCGGCTGCTGCAACCTGTGACAGAAGACAACGCGGACCCGCTCCCGGTGAGCGGGCCGCCCGTGAGAGAGGAAACATCCGAGTGAAGGTCGCCCGCTTCCACGCCCCCGGTGACATCCGCGTGGAGGACGCGCCCGAGCCCTCGCCGGGGCCCGGAGAGGTCAAGATCCGCGTCCGCAACTGCTCCACCTGCGGCACCGACGTCAAGATCTTCAAGCACGGCCACCACCACATCCGCCCGCCCCGCGTCATGGGCCACGAGATCGCCGGCGAGATCGCCGAGGTGGGCGAGGGCGTCGAGGGCTGGGCGGCGGGCGACCGGGTGCAGGTCATCGCCGCGATCCCGTGCGGCCGCTGCGAGGAGTGCCTGCGCGGCAGGATGACCGTCTGCCCCAACCAGGAGTCCATGGGCTACCACTACGACGGCGGGTTCGCCGAGCACACCATCGTGCCCGCCAAGGTCCTGGCCGTCGACGGTCTCAACCGCATCCCCGACGGCGTCGGCTTCGCCGAGGCCTCGGTCGCGGAGCCGCTCGCCTGCGTGCTCAACGGGCAGGAGCTGGCCCGCGTGGGCGACGGGGACGACGTGGTGATCCTCGGGGCCGGCCCCATCGGCTGCCTCCATGTGCGGCTCGCCCGGTCGCGCGGGGCCGGGCGGGTCTTCCTTGCCGATCTCAACCCCGACAGGCTCGCCATGGCCGCCGAGCTCGTACGGCCGGACGCCGCGATCAGCGGCAGGGACGCCGACGTCGTGGACGAGGTGCTCAAGCTGACCGGAGGCCGGGGCGCCGACGTGGTCATCACGGCCGCGGCGTCCGGGGCCGCCCAGCAGCAGGCGCTCCAGATGGCCGCCCGCCAGGGCAGGATCAGCTTCTTCGGCGGCCTGCCCAAGGACGACCCGATCATCGCGCTCGACTCCAACCTCGTGCACTACCGCGAGCTGACCATCGTCGGCGCCAACGGGTCGAGCCCCCGGCACAACGCCAGGGCCCTCGACCTGATCGCCACAGGGGCGGTGCCCGTCAGCGACCTCATCACCCACCGGATCCCGCTCGCGGAGGTCCTGGAAGGCATCGACATCGTCAGCAGAGGCACGGCGATCAAGGTCACCGTCGAGCCCTGACCGAGGTCACCGCCGAACCCTTTAAGGAAGCCCCGCCATGCCAGAGAAGACCGTCACCATCGCCTCCCGCAGTGGCCTGCACGCCAGGCCCGCGAAGATCTTCGTGCAGGCCGCGGCCCGGCAGGGCGTCGCCGTGCGCGTCCGGGCGGGCGACAAGCCGTCCGTGCCGGCCACCAGCATGCTCGGGGTGCTGGCCCTGGGCGCGCGGCAGGGCACGGAGGTGACCCTGCAGGCCGAGGGGCCGGGGGCGGAGGAGGCCCTCGCGACCCTCGCCGAGCTGCTGTCGCGCGACCTGGACGCGGAGGAGCCCGCCGATGCCTGAGGTCGTAAGGGGCCTCGGGGTCAGCCCCGGGCGCGCGGCGGGCCGGGCGCACCGCATGGCGGGGCCCCCGGTGCTGCCGCCTCCGGCGCCGGTCACCGGCGTGGCCCGCGAGATCGGCCTGGCGACCGGGGCGCTGGACGCCGTCGCCGCGTACCTGGAGGGGTACGCCGCCAAGGCGTCGAACCCGGACGCGCGGGCCATCCTTGAGGCGCAGAGCATGATGGCGGCCGATCCCGCCCTGCGCGAGTCCGTCGAGGAGGCGGTGGGCTCTGGTCTCGGCGCCGCCCACGCCGTCGACGCCGCGTGCGCCCACCACCGCGAGGCCCTGCTCGCGGCGGGCGGCTACTTCGCCGACCGCGCGGGCGACCTGGACGACATCCGCAACCGCGCCGTCGCGACCGTACTGGGCCTGCCCATGCCCGGCGTGCCCGACCCCGGCCACCCGTACATCCTGATCGCCGACGACCTCGCCCCCGCGGACACCGCCAACCTGGACACCGGCACGGTGCTCGCGCTCGTCACAGAGAAGGGCGGCCCCACCAGCCACACCGCCATCCTCGCCCGGACGTTCGGCCTGCCCGCCGTGGTGGCCTGCCGCGGCGCGGCGGACATCGGCGACGGCACGTGGATCTCCGTCGACGGGGGCAGCGGCGAGGTCGAGGTCGGGGTGGGGGAGGACACCGCCGCCCGCGTCCAGCACGAGGCCGCGGCGGCGCGCGACCGCCGGGCCACCGGCCACGGCCCCGGGCGTACCGCCGACGGGCATCCGGTGCCGCTGCTGCTCAACATCGGCTCGGCCCACGACCTGCGGCCGGACGCCGCCGAGGGGGTCGGGCTGTTCCGCACGGAGTTCCTGTTCCTGGACCGCCGCGCCGCCCCCTCCTACGAGGAGCAGGTGGCCGCCTACACGGCGGTGCTCCAGGCCATGCCGGGAAGGCGGGTGGTGATCCGCACCCTGGACGCGGGCTCGGACAAGCCCCTGCCGTTCCTGCGCCTTCCCGCCGAGTCCAACCCGGCCCTCGGCGTGCGAGGGCTGCGTACCAGCAGGATCCAGCCGGAGATCCTGGACGTCCAGCTCGACGCCATCGCCGAGGCCGGCCGCGCGAGCGGCGCCGAGACCTGGGTGATGGCGCCCATGGTGAGCACCGTGGCGGAGGCGGCCGGCTTCGCCGAGCGGGCCCGCGCGCGCGGGCTGCGCCACGTCGGGGTGATGGTCGAGGTGCCGGCCGCCGCGCTGCACGCCCGGCGCCTGCTGGACGAGGTCGACTTCCTCAGCATCGGCACCAACGACCTCGGGCAGTACGCCTTCGCCGCCGACCGGCAGCACGGCGACCTCGCCGACCTGCTCGACCCCTGGCAGCCCGCCCTGCTGCGGCTGATCGCCATGTGCGGCGAGGCGGGGAGGGAGGCGTCCAAGCCCGTCGGGGTGTGCGGCGAGGCCGCCGCCGACCCGCTCCTCGCCACGGTGCTGGTGGGGCTCGGCGTCGGCAGCCTGTCCATGGCCGCCCCGAGCGTGCCCGGCGTGCGCGAGGCGCTCGGCCGCCACTCGCTGGCCGAGTGCGAGGAGCACGCCCGGCTCGCGCTGGCGGCCGCGGACCCCGCCCAGGCGAGGAAGGCGGTCAGCGAGGCCTGATCGGCGCTCGCGTCAGGAGGGCTCGGAGACGCGCTGCCACTGCGGGTCCTTGTACAGGACCACCGAGGGGCCCCGCAGGAGCTCGTCGGGGGCCGAGAGCATGACCAGCTCGCCGGCGGCCTCCAGCTCGCGCAGCAGGTCGCGCACGCGGGGCCCGACCGGGAGGCGGCCGACCGGCAGGCCGAGGGCCATGCGGGTGGCGTCCGCGACCTCGGACAGCCTGAACGGGCCGGTGAAGCCGTCGACCAGGCCGCGCACGAGCCCGAGCGTGATCACCTGCTCGGCCTCGCTGTGCGCGAGCTCCCACACGAGCTGGACATTGCGCCGGCCCGTGGCGGCACAGGCCGCGCAGCGCCGTACGAAGCCGGGCACGACCTCGTCGTCGGCCGACCCGAGGCACGCCGTGCACTGGTTGGTCTCGGTGGCGTGCAGCTCGGCGGCCACCCGGGTGGGCAGCGGGATGCCGCACTCGCAGCGGAACGTGCGGAACGCGCCTCCCTGGACCAGGGCGAGATCGTCGGCGTTCTCGGGGATCTCGCCCCACTGCGTGGTGATCGTGTGCGTGGCCATCGCCAGTGACTCTACCGACAACCCGGCGCCTCAGGCGTAGGCGGCGACGACCCCGGTCACGACCAGCGCGAGCGACGCGACGGCGACCACCAGGCCGAAGACTCCCACGGTCCTGCGCCCCCGCCTGACGCCCAGCGCGAACATCACCGAGTACGGCAGCCCCGCGTACACCAGCGGGGTTAGACCGATCAGGGCGAACTGCGCCAGCACCCCGGCGGTGCCCGTGCGGACCACGTGGTCGGTCTCCACGTCGAGCCGTCCGCGGAAGGACTGGCCCACCTCGGACTCGGGCGCCGCGCGCACGACTTTCGTGCGCAGGGAGTCGTCGTCGGGGACGAACCTGCCCCTGCAGTCGTAGCGGCCCTCGCCGAGGGCCTGGCACGAGACGACGGTGAGCCGGCCGGGCGCCCCGGCCCTGCCCAGGGCCAGCTCCAGATCTCGGGCAGAGAACAGCACGGGCACGAGCCCGAGGATCACCCAGCAGACGAAGAGGATGTACATGCCCATGAGGCCGGGGGTGCGGCCCCTTCCCATCGCCCAGCCGGACGTCGTCGGATGCGTCATGGCACGATCCTCCCGGCCTCCTCTTGGATCCGGCTTGCCGCGGACTGGGGAGCCGGGCGCCCCCTTTGTCCATTGACAAGTCTCGTCCGGCGGGATTAGCGTCCGGGGCAGTCGAGTAAAAACGTTTTTACCGCTGTCCCCCCGGCGATCCCGCGTCGCGCGGCGCGAGAGGAGATCTTCATGAGCACGGAGCCGACCCGCATCGCGCCGCCTGGTGCCAAGGTGGGCCTGGTCGCCGGAGGCCTCGGAGCCTACTGGCCGCAGTTCCCCGAGCTGCTTCCCCAGCTGACCCGGTCCGCCGAGCGGGTGTCCGAGCGCATGCGGGCCCTCGGCTGCGAGGTCGTGGACGCCGGCTTCATCTCCGACGCCCAAGAGGGCGCGGTCGCCGCCGAGCGGCTGCGCGAGGCCGGGTGCGACATCATCGTCGGCTTCCTCACCACGTACATGACCGCGACCATGCTCCTGCCGGTGGCGCAGCGCAGCGGGGCCCCCGTGCTGCTGATCAACCTCCAGCCCACCGAGTCCATGGACCACGCGGCCTTCGACACCGGCCAGTGGCTGGCGTACTGCGGGGCGTGCCCGCTGCCCGAGATGGCCAACACCTTCATCCGCGCCGGCATCCCCTTCCGCTCGGTCTCCGGTTACCTCGAAGACGAGCGGGCCTGGGCCAAGATCGGGCGCTGGGTGCGTGCGGCGGGGGTGCGGGCGGCGCTCCGGCGCGGGCGCCACGGCCTGATGGGCCATCTGTACCCCGGCATGCTGGACGTCGCCACCGACCTCACGCTGGTGCCGGTCAACCTCGGCGGCCACGTCGAGGTGCTGGAGTTCGACGACCTGCGCGTGCGGGTCGAGAAGGTCGCCGACTCCGAGGTCAAGGAGCGCATGGACCTCGCGAGGGACATCTTCGAGCTGGCCGAGTCGGTCGACGAGGACGACTTCGCCTGGGCCGCCCGGGTGTCGGTGGGGCTCGACCGCCTGGTCGACGACTTCGCCCTCGACAGCCTGGCCTACTACCACCGGGGCCTCGACGGAGAGATCCACGAGCGGCTCGGCGCGGGCATGATCCTCGGAGCCTCGCTGCTCACCGCCCGGGGCGTCCCCGCCGCCGGCGAGTACGAGCTGCGCACCTCGCTGGCCATGCTGATCATGGATCGCCTGGGCGGGGGCGGGTCGTTCACGGAGTTCCAGGCGCTCGACTTCACGCGCGGCCACGTCGAGATGGGCCACGACGGCCCGGCCCACCTCGCCATCAGCTCGAAGCGCCCGCTGCTGCGCGGCCTCGGCGTCTACCACGGCAAGCGGGGCTTCGGGGTGTCGGTGGAGTTCGACGTCACCCCGGGCCCGGTCACCGCATTCGGCCTCCGGCACGGGCCCGACGGGCGGTTCGCGTTCGTCGTCTCCGAGGGCGAGGTGGTCGACGGGCCGCACCTCCAGATCGGCAACACCACCTCGCGGGTGGACTTCGGCTGCGACCCCGGCGAGTGGACCGACGCCTGGAGCGCCACCGGCATCTCCCACCACTGGGCTCTCGGCACCGGCCACCGCACGGCCGACCTGCGCGCCCTGGCCGACCTCATGGGCATCGAGCTGGTCGAGGTGCGTCCATGACCCGCCCGGCGCCGGCCCCGCCGGGCCGTGGTCCGTCGGGCGTGGGGCCTTCTGGCCGTGGTCCGTCGGGCGTGGGGCCTTCTGGCCGTGGTCCGTCCGGCGCGGGGCCTTCCGATCGTGAGCCGTCCGGCGTGGGGCCCTCTGGCCGTGAGCCGTCCGCCGTGGGTCCGCCGGGCCGTGAGCCGTACGGCGGGCCGGGCGGGAACCGCCGCCGCTTCCGTGAATGGCCGCCTTTACCTGGCGGCATGATTTCATTGATTCCATGGCGAACCCGGCAATTCTGACCGTCGACGACGATCCGGCCGTCTCACGGTCGGTGGCCCGAGATGTCCGGCGCCGTTACGGTGACCGCTACCGTGTCGTGCGCGCCGACTCCGGAGCGGCGGCTCTGGACGCGCTCCGCGAGATCAAGCTGCGTGGTGAGCAGGTCGCCGTGCTGCTGGCCGACTACCGGATGCCGCAGATGAACGGCATCCAGTTCCTCGAGGCCGCGATGGACATCTTCCCGCGAGCCCGCCGCGTCCTGCTGACCGCGTACGCCGACACCGACGCGGCCATCGACGCGATCAACATCGTCGACCTCGACCACTACCTGCTGAAGCCCTGGAACCCGCCGGAGGAGAAGCTCTACCCGGTGGTCGACTCGATGCTCGACGCCTGGCTCGCCGCGCCGGACGAGACGATCACCGAGACCCGCGTCGTCGGGCACCGCTGGTCGGCCCCCTCGTTCGCGGTGCGCGACTTCCTCGCCCGCAACCTCGTGCCGTACCGCTGGATGCTGGCCGACGAGGCCGAAGGCGGCCGGCTGCTGTCGGCGGCGGGCCTCACCGTGGACGACGTCCCGCTGGTGGTCACCCCGGACGGCACGTCCCTGGTCAAGCCCAGCGAGACCGACCTCGCCGCGCACGTCGGGCTGACCACCACCCCGGCCGAGGACTTCTACGATCTGGTCGTCGTCGGCGCGGGCCCCGCGGGCCTCGGCGCCGCGGTGTACGGCGCGTCGGAGGGGCTGCGCACCGTGCTGCTCGAACAGCGCGCGACCGGCGGGCAGGCCGGGCAGAGCAGCCGCATCGAGAACTACCTCGGCTTCCCCGACGGGGTGTCGGGCGCGCAGCTGACCGACCGCGCCCGCAGGCAGGCGCTGCGGTTCGGCGCCGAGATCCTCACCACCCGTGAGGTCGTCGCCCTGGAGTCCGGGGGGTCGACCAGGCTGCTGCGCTTCGGCGACGGCACGGTCATCGCCGCCCACACGGTCGTGCTGGCCACCGGGGTCTCCTACCGCATGCTGGATGCGCCCGGCCTCGCCGAGCTGACCGGCCGGGGCGTCTTCTACGGCTCGGCGGCCACCGAGGCCCCGAGCTGCGCGGGGCAGGAGATCTACATCGTCGGAGGGGCCAACTCCGCCGGGCAGGCGGCGGTGCACTTCTCCCGTTACGCCCGGCGCGTGCACATCCTCATCCGGGCCGGGGACCTCCGGCGGTCGATGTCGCAGTATCTGATCGACCAGATCCAGGAGATCGACAACATCGAGGTCCACCCGCACAGCCAGGTGGTGTCCGCCGAGGGCGACGACCACCTCGAACGCCTGTCGCTGTGCGACCCGCGCTCCGGGCAGGTCCGCACGGTCGACACCTCGTGGCTGTTCATCTTCATCGGGGCCGAGCCGCGCACCGAGTGGCTCGACAAGGCGATCGTCCGCGACCAGCGCGGGTTCGTGCTCACCGGCCCTGACCTGCTCGCCGACGGCCAGCGCCCGCCGGGGTGGTCGCTTCCCCGCGATCCCTACCATCTGGAGTCCAGCATGCCGGGCGTCTTCGCCGCGGGCGACGTGCGGGCCGACTCGGTCAAGCGTGTAGCGTCCGCCGTGGGCGAGGGTGCGATGGCCGTCTCGCTGATCCACCGTTACCTGGAGGCCCAATGACCGAGCCGGCCGACGCCGCCGGGCGCGGTGACGCGGGCGGCGATCGCCTGACCGCCGACGAGCTGCGCACCCTGTTCCTGTTCGAGTCGCTCGACGACTCGCAGCTCACGAGGTTCGTCGAGCACGGCCGGGTCGAGCGCTGGCGCGGGGGCACCACGGTCTACCAGGAGGGCGAGCCGGCCACCTGCTTCTACCAGCTGCTCAGCGGCACGATCGCGATGACCCGGCGCATCCAGGGCGACGAGGTCGAGGTCATCCGCACCGAGCAGCGGGGCGTGTACGCCGGCGCCATGCAGGCCTACCTCGGCGACGAGATCGGCCAGAACTACTCCAGCAGCCTGCACGCGATCAGTGACGTCGAGCTGTTCACGCTGCCCGCGACGACCCTGGCCAAGTCGCTGCGCGAGTGGTTCCCGATGGCGACGCACCTGCTGGAGGGCATGTTCTTCGGCATGCGCGCCAACCAGACGATCGTCGCCGAGCGAGAGCGGCTGCTCGCGCTCGGCTCGCTGTCGGCCGGGCTGACCCACGAGCTGAACAACCCCGCCGCGGCGGCCGTGCGGGCCACCGCCGTGCTGCGCGAGCGGGTCGCCGGCATGCGCCACAAGCTCGCCATGATCGCTGACGGGCGGCTGGACGGCAGCAGGCTGCACGACCTCGTCGAGCTGCAGGAGGACGCCGTCAAGCGGGCCGCGAGCGCCCCGCCCATGTCGGCGATGGCCACCGCCGACGCCGAGGACGAGCTCGGCGACTGGCTCGACGACCACGACGTCACCGGCGGGTGGGAGCTCGCGCCCACGCTGGTGGCCGGCGGCATCGACGTGCGGTGGTTGGAGCAGATCACCGGCGCCGTGGGCGGGGAGAACCTCGAGGCCGCCGTGCGCTGGCTCACCTACACCATCGAGACCGAGCTGCTGATGGGGGAGATCGACGACGCCGTCACCCGGGTCTCCACGCTGGTCTCGGCCGCCAAGCAGTACTCCCAGCTCGACCGGGCCCCGTACCAGACCGTCGACGTGCACGACCTGCTCGACGCCACGCTGACGATGATGCAGGCGAAGACGCCCGAGGGGGTGCGCACGGTCAAGGAGTACGACCGCACGGTGCCGCCGGTCCCCGCGTACGCCGCCGAGCTGAACCAGGTGTGGACCAACCTGATCGACAACGCCTTCGCGGCGATGCGTCCCGAGGGCGGCACCCTCACCCTGCGCACCGGGCACGACGCCGACCGCGTCTTCGTCGAGATCGCCGACACCGGGCCGGGCATTCCCGCCGAGATCCGGCCGCGCATCTTCGAGCCGTTCTTCACCACCAAGGCGGTCGGTGAGGGCACGGGGCTCGGGCTGGACATCTCCTATCGGATCATCGTCAACAAGCACCACGGGGACATCCGGGTGCAGTCCTCGCCGGGGGACACCCGGTTCCGGGTGCTCCTGCCGATCACACCCGGCTAGGTCCACGACCTGAGCGCACTGCTCAGGCCGGGTCCGGTCCGCCGAGAACCTCCGATCTGAGCCGGGGGAAGACCTTGGCGACCTTGGCGGTCAGGTAGTCGCCGTAGGTTCCGGTGAAGGCGCGCAGGTCCTGGCCGTCCCAGCGGGGACGGCCGCCCGCTTCGTACGGCAGCGCCGGCAGCGGCGGCACCTCGGAGTCCCAGCCGGGGTCGAAGAAGAACGGGAACGACAGGCGGCTCCGCCCGCTGAGGTTGCGCACCCGGTGGGGCGTCGACCTGTAGTGCGAGCCGGTCAGCTTGTCCAGCATGTCGCCGATGTTGCACACGAACGTGCCCGGGATCGGCGGCGCGTCGATCCAGCCCTTCCCGCCGTGCACCTGCAGGCCGCCGTTGCCGTCCTGCAGGAGGAGGGTCAGCAGGCCGTAGTCGGTGTGCTCGCCCACCCCCCAGCCGTCCGCGTCCGGCGGGGCGGGCGGGTAGTGAAATATCCGGAAAAGGATGGTGGGATCGGCGGTGTAGCCGGTGGCGAAGTAGTCCTCCGCCAGCCCAAGGCTCAGGGCGATCCCGCGCATCACGCCCTGGGCGACCCCGGTGAGCGCGCCGAGGTACGCCCGCACGGCACCGGCCAGCTCGGGCACCTCCGCGGGGAACAGGTTGCGGCCGTGCAGCGGGCGCGGGTCGTCCGCCGCCGACTCGGCGCCGAAGTAGAGCCCTTCCTTCAGGTCCGGCCGTCCCGAGGTGAGCTCCGCGCCGACGGGGAAGAACCCGCGCCACGCCCGTCCGCCCTTCTCCATCGAGATCTCCATCTTGCGTTCGAGCGGCAGCGCGAAGAAGCGGCGCGCGGCGGAGTCCAGCTCCCGCGGCAGCCGGTCCGGCACGCCGTGCCCCGTGACGTAGAAGAACCCGCTCTCCCGGCAGGCGCTCCCGATCTCCGCCGCGACCTCCGCCCGCTCGGCGGACGTACCGCCCCACTCAGCACGAGCACCGGCCGTGCCGGGTGCCGTTTCCCGGCCCATCAGAGCCGTCACGTCGATGACGGGCAGTGCCTCGCTCACGCCGACCTCCTCCGTGCCCCGCCCTCGCGGGCGCCGTATCCCGCGATCCTCCCCGCGAAGGGGTGACGCCAAGAGTCCGATGGGTCGTTCGCTGGATAATCCGTCACGGACCTAATTGTTATGCTGGCGGGCATGACCGCCATGGCGCCCGCCCGCACGCAGCCGGACCTGTCGTTCCTGCTCGACCACACCAGCCACGTCCTGCGCACCCGCATGTCGGCGGCGCTCGCCGAGATCGGGCTCACGGCGCGCATGCACTGCGTGCTGGTCCACGCCCTTGAGGAGGAGCGCACCCAGATCCAGCTCGCCGAGCTCGGCGACATGGACAAGACCACGATGGTGGTGACGGTCGACGCCCTTGAGGAGGCCGGCCTCGCCGAGCGCCGTCCCTCGGGAAAGGACCGGCGGGCCCGCATCATCGCGGTCACCGAGGAAGGCGCCCGGGTGGCCGAGCGGAGCCAGGAGATCGTCGACCGCGTCCACGAGGAGGCCCTGGAGGCGCTTTCCGAGCAGGAGCGAGAGGTCTTCCTGCGCGCCATGAACCGCCTGGTCACCGGGCATCTCGCCACCCCGATGGAGACCCCCCAGGCGGTCCGGCGGGCACGCCGCCCGGCGAAGTAGATCCACCGCCGCGTCCAGCCCCCGGTGACGCTCCCGACGCCGGCCACGTGGAGACACGACCGCGGGCGGCGGGCGTCACTCGATGGTGAACCCGCTGAACAGCAGCACGGCCAGCCCGAGCGCGACCAGCACGTTGACGACCGTCGCGCTCGCGAAGACCGCCACAGGACGCCAGCCGGCCTCGCGCAGCGCGGAGACGCGGAACTCCAGCCCGATGCTCACGAACGCCAGGATCAGGAACCACACCCGCAGGTCGTTGGCGACGCCGATCACCGCCTTGCCCTCGGCGGCGCCCACGGTGGTGAGGTACCACGTCGCGATCACCGAGGCCGCGACGAACCCCAGCACGAACTTGGGGAAGCGCCGCCACAGCTCGCCGGCGCCCGGGCGGGCGGCGTCGGGCCTGCGCTCGACGCGGAACGCGAACCAGGCGGTCAGCAGGACCACCACCACGCCGATCAGGGCGTTCTGGGTGACCTTCACGATGGTCGCCACGGCCAGGGCGTGCTCGCCGACGATCGTCCCGGCGGCGGTCACGGCGGCGGTGGTGTCGATGTTGCCGCCGATCCAGGCCCCCGCCACCTCCGGGCTCAACCCGAGCGCCGACGCCGCGGCCGGGAGGATGAATATGGACGGGAGGGCGAAGGCGATCACCAGGCTGGCGCTGTAGGCGAGTTGCTCCTTCTTCGCCTGCACGGCGCCCGCCGCGGCGATCGCCGCGCTGACCCCGCAGATCGACACGGCCGCCGACAGCAGCGCGCGGAGCTTGTCGTCCAGGCCGAACCTGCCGCCGAGCCACCAGGTGAACAGGAACACCGTGGTGATGAGGACGATGCCCTGGACGATCGCCGGTCCGGCGGCGGTCACGATGACCTTGAGGTTGATCGAGGCGCCGAGCAGGACCAGGCCGGTCTTGATGAAGAACTCGGTACGGAAGCCTCCGGCCAGCCGGTCCCTGAGCCCGGTGGCGGTGAGGACGGCGTTGCCGAGCAGCCCGATGGCCACGGCGTAGACGGGGTACTCGATCGCCTTGGCGAGGTCCGATCCCTCGAACCACGAGGCGACGTTCTTGTCCAGGTAGCGCGTGACCGCGCCGAGGACCAGGACGAGGAGGACGCCGAGGGCGGTCCACCACCACGCGGGCGTGGTCCTGGTGGCCGTCTCGGGAGGCGCGGTGATCTCATCGGCGCTCATCAGGGCACCAGCCCCGTCGGTATGACGCCGATGATGATCAGGACGAGCAGGACGAGGCCGAGTATCGTCGCCGCCCAGTCCTCGTTCAGCGTGCGGCCGCCGCCGCTCGCGGGAGTTTCCGGCTCACTCATGGGAGTGCCTTTCCATGGCCGGTCGCGGCCATCTGGGCACGGGCGGGGACACCCCCGGGCCCCCGCCCGTACTGATGGAGGATCGTCACGCCCTGATCCTGCGGCCATATCCCTATAAATTCAATAGGGATTGCATGAATTCCTAGAAGGGCAGCGAAGGCAGCCGCTCGGCGTACAACCAGGAGGCGAAGAACTCGTCGAGGGAGCCGGGGGCGAAACGGCTCGCGAGGCGGACGAACCGGTCGGTGGTGACGGCGCCGTGCTGGTAGGTGGCCGTCCACTCCCGCAGCAGGGCGAAGAACACGTCGTCGCCGAGCGCGCGCCGCAGGGCGTGCACGGTGAGCGCGCCACGCTTGTAGACCCGGTCGTCGAACAGCCGCCGCGCGCCCGGGTCGGCCAGCGTGAAGTCCTGCGGCAGCCGCGCGAGCCTGCGGTGCCAGCGCTCGGCCAGGGCGTCGGCGGTCTCGTCTCCCGAGGCCTCCGACCACAGCCACTCGGCGTACGCGGCGAACCCCTCGTGCAGCCAGATCTCGCGCCAGCACTCCAGCGTCAGGCTGTTGCCGAACCACTGGTGCGCCAGCTCGTGGGCGACCAGGCGCTCCTCGCCGCGCCGGCCGTCCACGTGGTTCCTGCCGAAGATCGACATCCCCTGCGCCTCGACCGGGATCTCCATCTCGTCGTCGACCACCACCACCGTGTAGGACGGGAACGGGTAGGGGCCGAAGCACTCGGTGAACAGGGCGGTCATCCGCTCCTGCCGGGCGAAGTCGTGACTCACCCGCGAGGCGAGCCGGGCGGGGTAGAGCAGCCGCTGCGGCACGGGGCCGGGCACCTCGGTCGCCTGGTACCGCCCGATCTGCACGCTCGCCAGGTACGTCGCCATCGGTTCCGCCTGCTCGTACACCCAGGTGGTGGTGGACGCGGCGCGGCGCCTCGCGGTCAGGCGGCCGTTGGCGACCACCTCGTACGGGGAGGCCGTGGTGACCGAGAACCGATAGGTGGCCTTGTCGCCCGGCTGGTCGTTGCAGGGGAACCACGACGGCGCCCCGGTCGGCTGGCTCGCGACGATCACGCCGTCGGTGAGCTGCTCCCAGCCCAGCCCGCCCCACCGGCTCGGCACCGGGCGCGGGTTGCCCCCGTACCGGATCTCCGCGACGAACAGCGTGCCCTCGTGCAGCGTGCGCGCCGGGGTGACGCGCAGCTTGCCGCCGCTGTGGGAGAAGCGGGCCGGCGCGCCGTCGACGAACACCCCGGTGACGCGGAGCGCGTCCAGGTCGAGCGTGAACGAGCTCAGCGCCCGCGTCGCGAACGCCGAGAGCGTGGCGGTGGCGCGGAGCCGGTTGGCGCCGACGCGGTAGTCCAGGGACAGGTCGTAGTGCTCGACCCAGTAGCCGTCGTTACCCCGTTCCGGAAAGTAGGAGTGGCGAGAGGAGCTTGGTGCCACGCTCACGAGCGGTCATGCCTTCCGGATCATCTCGACGAAGGAGAGGACCACGCCGCGATCGGGTTACCGAACCAGCGGGTCCGCGGAGGCACGGACTCGCCGCGCATCACGAGG
This sequence comes from Sphaerisporangium viridialbum, assembly GCF_049674955.1. Lineage (GTDB taxonomy): Bacteria > Actinomycetota > Actinomycetes > Streptosporangiales > Streptosporangiaceae > Sphaerisporangium > Sphaerisporangium viridialbum. Next base: position 3,559,159 of record NZ_CP187232.1, read on the forward strand.
GACGCGGGCCCGACCGTGGTGTTCTCCCCGACTGTCGCCGCGGGAAGAACGACTCCGTGCGGGCCGAGTGTCGCTCCGTCCCGCAGTATGACCTTATCGATACTCATGACCCGGTCGTGGAAGAGGTGGGTCTGCAGCACGCAGCCGCGGTTCACGCTGACGCCGTCGCCGAGCTCGACGAGGTCGGCCTCCGGCAGCCAGTAGGTGTCGCACCAGACGCCCCGGCCGACGCGCGACCCGAGCGAGCGCAGCCACAGGTTGAGGGGAGCGGTGCCGAGCCACGCCTCGGCGAACCACGGCGCGGCGAGCACCTCGACGAAGTTGTCGGCCAGCTCGTTGCGCCAGACGAACGAGCTCCACAGCGGGCGGTTCCCCGGGGCGATCCTGCCGAGGAGCGCCCACTTGGCCGCCGTCGTGATCGTGGCGGCCAGCATTCCCGCCCCAGCCAGGACGACGCCGACCAGCAGCGCCGCGACCGCGAAGCCGTAGGACGCCGCGAAGAACTCCAGCGTCGCCGCGACCAGCACGGCGAGCGCCACGGTGAGCATGGCGGGGACGATCCGGCAGATCTCCACGGCGGCGCGCGCGGCCTTGAGCCGGCGCGGCGGGTCGTAGGTGCGGCTGCGGTCGCCGCCCTCGGCCGTCCTGCGCAGCTCGACGGGCGGCAGGCCGAGGTAGGACGAGCCGGCCTTGGCCTTCTTCGGGGTGGCCGACAGCACGCCCACCAGGCCGTCCTTCGGCACCTTGCGGCCCGGGGCGGTCATGCCCGAGTTGCCGAGGAAGGCGCGCTTGCCGATGCGCACCTGGTCGACCCGCAGGCTGCCGTTGACCAGCTCGTACGGGGCGACCATCGTGTCGTCGGCGAGGAACGCGCCGTCGCCGACGGTGGTCATCGTGGGCAGGGCGAGCACGGTCGACAGCTCCACGTCGCGGCCGACCTTCATCCCGAGGGCGCGCAGCCACGCGGGGGTCAGGATGCTCGCGTACAGCGGGAACAGCCAGACGCGGGCCGCCGCCATCAGGCGGCCGGTCGCCCACGCCTGCCACGCCGGGCGGCTGTGCACCGGGTGCTGGCCGGGGTGCAGGCCCATGCCGAGCAGCCGCACGCAGACCAGGACGATCAGCGCGAAGGCGGCCAGCGAGGTCACCGTCGCCGGCGCCACGCCGTAGAGGGCGGCGGGCAGCGCCTCGCCGAGCGTCGCGGCGCCGCGGACGAACACCTCGAGCACGATCAGGCCGCACAGGGCCGCGACCACCGGGATCAGGCTGAGGAACATCGCCGACAGGCCGTACGCCACCTCCCAGCCCCTGGAGCGCGGGGGCCTCGCGGACGGCCTGAACCGCCGCGCCTTGCCCTGCCTGGCGGCGGGCGCGCCCGCCCAGCGCTCACCAGAGGGCACCGAGCCCGCGACCACGGCGCCCGGAGCCACCTGGGCGTTCTTGCCGACGCGCGCGCCGGGGAGCAGGGTGGCGCGGGCGCCGACGGTGGCGGCGGCGCCGATGCGGATCTCGCCGACGTGCAGCAGGTCGCCGTCCAGCCAGTAGCCGTGCAGGTCGACCTCGGGCTCGACGGCGGCGTTCTTCCCGAGCCTGAGCATCCCGGTCACCGGCGGCAGCGTGTGCAGGTCGGTGTCCTCGCCGATCTGGGCGCCGAGGGCACGCGCGTACCTGGCGATCCACGGCGCGCCGGAGAGCTGCCCCACGCCGAGCTGGAAGGCGAACTGCTCGGCGAACCACAGCCGCAGGTGCGTGCCCCCGCCACGGGGGTGGACGCCGGGCGTGAGGCCGCGCAGCAGCACGCGTGCGACGCCGGCCGCGACGCCGATGCGCCCCCACGGCGAGACGAACAGCAGCCAGCCGGCCAGCACCCACCACCACGACACCGCCGGGGCCCAGGCGAAGGAGACGAGGTTGTTCAGCGTGGCGAGGCCGATGATCCAGCGCATGCCGCCGACGGTGAGCAGCGGCACCATGAGGGCCGCCTGCGCGACGGCGGCGCGGCGCGGCACCGGTGCGACGGTGCGGTTCACCGCCGCGACCTCGGGGGTGTCCATCGCGGTGAGGCGCGCCGCGAGCGCCCCCAGCGTGGGGTTCTCGTAGACGTCGTTGACCGAGGCGCCCGGGTAGCGGGTGCGCAGGGCCGACACCAGCCTGGCCACGGCGAGGCTCGTGCCGCCCTGGGCGAAGAAGTCGGCGTCGCGGTCGCCGGCGTCCGCGCCGAGGATCTCCGACCACTGCCGTGCCACCCAGCCCTCGGTGCCGGTCAGCGCGGCCGCGGACCCCGAGCCGGGGTCCGCGCCGCCGGCCAGCGGCCAGGGGAGGGCGTCGCGGTCGATCTTCCCGGACGTGCGCGTCGGCAGCGCGTCGACGAGCGCGATGCGGGGGACCAGCGCGGCGGGCAGCGCCTCGGCCAGCCGGTCGCGGGCGGTCGCCTGGTCGAAGTCCTCGCCGGGCACGACGTAGCCGACCAGGAGCTGGTGCCCCGAGCCGGTCGTACGGACCGCCGCGGCGGCTCCGGCCACCCCGGGAAGCGACTGGAGCGCGGCGTCGACCTCTCCTAGCTCGATGCGCCGCCCGCCGAGCTTGATCTGCTCGTCCGCCCGGCCGGCGAAGACCAGGCCCTGCGGCTCCGCCAGCACCAGGTCGCCGCTGCGGTAGGCGCGCTCCCACCCGAGGGACGGCAGCGGGGCGTACTTCTCGCGGTCCTTGCCGGGGTCGAGGTACCGGGCCAGGCCCACTCCGCCGATGACCAGCTGGCCGGTCTCGCCCATGGCGACGGGCTCGCCGCTCTCGTTCACGACGGCGAGGTCCCAGCCGTCGAGGGGCAGGCCGATGCGGATCCGCCCCTGGCCGGGCAGCGGGGCCGCGCACGCGACGACGGTGGCCTCGGTGGGGCCGTAGGTGTTCCACACCTCACGCCCCGGCACGGCCAGCCGCTCGGCCAGCTCGGGCGGGCACGCCTCCCCGCCGAAGATCAGCAGGCGCACGTCGTCCAGGGTCTCCACCGGCCACAGCGCGGCCAGCGTCGGCACGGTGGACACGATGGTGATGCCCCTGTCGGTCAGCCAGGGGCCGAGGTCCATGCCGGTCCGCACGAGCGCGCGGGGCGCGGCGACCAGGCAGGCGCCGTGCCGCCACGCCAGCCACATCTCCTCGCAGGAGGCGTCGAAGGCCACGGAAAGCCCCGCCAGGACACGGTCCCCGGGGCCGATCGGCTCCTCGGGCAGGAACAGGCGGGCCTCGGCGTCCACGAAGGCCGCCGCGCTGCGATGGGTGACGGCCACGCCCTTCGGCCTGCCGGTCGAGCCGGACGTGAAGATGATCCACGCGTCGTCGTCCAGGCCGGGAGGCACCTGGCGTCCGGTGCCGGCGGGGTCGCTCTGGGTGATCGGGCGTGCGGCGCCGGCGGGGGAGGAGTCGCGCGGGGTGATCGAGCGTGCGGCGCCGGCGGGGGAGGGGTCGCGCGGGGTGATCGAGCGGCCCTCGCCGACGACCGCGCGGACGCCCGCCTCGGACAGGACCAGCTCGGCCCGTTCCTCGGGATCGTCGGCGTCCACCGGGACGTACGCCGCGCCGGCCGTCAGCACGCCGAGGATCGCCACATAGAGGTCGACCGTGCCCGACGGCACCCGGACCCCCACGCGGTCGCCCGGCCCCACTCCCGCCTGGCCGAGCCGCTCGGCCAGGAGCCGCGCCTCGGCGCTCAGGCCTTCGTAGTCCAGGCTGGTCAGCCCGTCGTCGAGCGCCGGTCGGCGGGGGTGCAGGCGGGTGGTCTCGGCGAGGATGTCCAGCAGCGTCCGGGGAGCCGGAGCCGCGTCCCCCGACAGGAAGACGGCCCGCGGCGCGATACTTGCCGGGGGCGCCATGATCGCCGGGGTCGTGTGGCCGGGTGAGCGGTCGTACGGGCCCTCGGGCCTTTCGTGCGTCGTGGGGTCCGCGGTCTCGTCGGTGGCGCCGTCCAGTGAACGGCTCGGCTCGGTATCGGCCACGAATGGACGCAAGTTCTCTCCCCTGAGTGCCCGGACGATGGTCTGGGTCTTCGTCGTGGCCCCAGGAGATCCCGCCGTCACGCGGATCGCCATGCTTCGGTTCCGAAACGGCCCGACGTGCCGTGGGCATCGTAAGATCCTAACCCTTGCCGCGTTCCGGCCTATTCCTGGCTACTTTGCGTACACCTCCGGGCCACCCGCCGGACGCCCGTGCCGTGCCTCCGTTCGATCACTCGCCGCGCCGGGCGCGGGCGCGTCGCTTGCCCTCGTGCATCGCCTGTACGCGGGCCACCGGGATGGTGTGCCCTTCCTCGATCAGGTCGGCGGGCAGCCGCTGCGGCCCGGGCATCTGCTCGGCCCAGGGATCGCGGTCGCCGAGCAGCCCCGCCGCGGTGCGGATGGTGAAGTCGGACGGTGTCACCCGGTCGAGGTCGTCCCAGGACACGGGGAAGGAGACCGGCGCGTCCGGCCGGACGCGCGGGCTGTAGGCGGCGACCACCGTCGCCCCGCCGGCCCGGGTGGAGTCGAGGAACACCTTGCCCTCGCGGTCCTCGCGGATGAACGCCGTGGTGCCGAGCGCCGGGTCGACGCGCTCGGCGCGGGCGGCCAGCGCGCGGGTGGCCGCGGCGAGGTCCTCGGCCGGGATGCCCTCCTCCACGGGGACGAACACGTGCAGGCCCTTGGCGCCGCTGGTCTTCACCGCGCCCGCCAGCCCCGCGTCGTCCAGGGCCTGGCGCACCAGGCGCGCGGCCCCCACGGCCAGCGGGAAGGCGTTCTCCTCCGGCGGGTCGAGGTCGAGCACGAGATGGGTGGCGTGGTCCCCCCGGTACAGCGCCGGGTGGTACTCCACCGCCCGCTGGTTGGCGAACCACAGCAGCGTGCGGCGGTCGTCGCACAGCGCGTAGGACACCTCCCGGTGCGAGGTCTCCGCCCAGACCGACATCGTGCGCACCCAGGAGGGGGTGTACTTGGGCACGTTCTTCTGCATGAACGCCGGCTGGCCCGGCCGTATGCGGATCACCGACAGCGCCCGGTCGCGCAGGACCGGGATGATGCGGTCGCGAACCGCGTCGAGGTAGTCGACCAGGTCTCTCTTGGTCGCGTTCGCCCCGTCGAACAGCGGCTGACCGAGATTGGTCAGCGACACTCCGTCCCGCGTCTCATCGCTGGTCACCCGCCCCACGATGCCCACCCGAGGGCGTGAGGTCAACAACGGCCGGGCCCGCACCGGTCACCAGGCGAAGGTGCCGGCTCCAGGTGGGCGAGGTCGAGGTCGACCCACCCGCTCAGCCCGCCGACCGCGTCCAGCAGGAACAGATCGATCGGACGGGGGACTTCCGCGCCCGGCCTCTTTCCGGGAGGCCATGGAAACGGTCATGGAAAAGCAGAATCCCCAGGCCTATGACCTGGGGATTCGGTGGTGGGCGATACTGGGATTGAACCAGTGGCCTCTACCGTGTCAAGGTAGCGCTCTCCCACTGAGCTAATCGCCCGTGCAAAAAAACAAAAAGCAGAGGTGGAGACGGGATTTGAACCCGTGTACGCGGCTTTGCAGGCCGCTGCCTCGCCTCTCGGCCACTCCACCGGGCTAGGCCTCGTCTCCGCAAGGCCTCTCCGAGCGGACGACGGGATTCGAACCCGCGACCCTCACCTTGGCAAGGTGATGCTCTACCAGCTGAGCCACGTCCGCATGATCGGCCGGTGAACACCCGGCCTCACGCAGAGAACTCTAGCGAACTCCGGCCGACTCCCCAAACCGGAGGTCGCCGACCTGCTCGGCGTACCAGGCGATCCCGGCCACGTGCTCGGCGATCTGCCGCAGCGTCCAGTTGGGATCGCGAGGAAGATCCCACGCCGCCTCGCCGGCGGTGGCGTAACGGTGCAGGTAGGACTCCCCGAGCCGCGTCCAGCGCGAGCGGGCCTCCGCGAGGTCCGGCTCGGTGAGCCGCGCCCAGTCGGAGCAGAGGGTCACCGCCCGCCCGTGCCAGTCACCGGGATTGGTGGGCGCCCCCGCGAGCAGCGCCTCGACCTCGGCCAGGTGGTCGATCAGGTGGTCCTGGATGCGTCGCACGGCCTTGCCCGGGGTCCACACGTTCTCGCCGTCGGTCACGATGGGCCGTCCGTCCCAGGCCGGCCAGGTGGCGGCCAGGGCGAGGCACCGGCCGACGGCCTCCACCACGAGCACCGCCGGGTTGCCGTCCAGCGCCGGGCCGGTTCGCGCCGGAGGGTCCACAGGCATCGGGGGAGCCGTCGCGTCGTCGGTCTGGGGAGCAGGAATCACCTGGTCATCGCGCATGCTTCGATCCTGGTCCAAGCATCTTTGGGTTAGCGTCGAAGCATGGATGCGCAACACGTCGCGAGGGACGCCGACATCGCCTCGGTCGCGTCCTTGATCGCCGACTCGACCCGGGCCGCCGTGCTCACCGCGCTGCTGGACGGCCGCGCCCTGGCGGCGGGGGAGCTCGCGAGGCTGGCCGGGGTCAGCCCTGCCACCGCGAGCGCCCACCTGTCGCGCCTGCTGTCCGGCGGGCTGGTGACCGTGGTCAGTCAGGGCCGCCACCGCTACTACCGGCTGTCCGGCCCCGAGGTGGCCGAGATCCTCGAGGTGCTGGCCCGGGTGAGCCCGCGCCCGGCCGTACGGTCCCTGCGCCAGTCCCGGCAGGCGCGGCTGTTGGAGGAGGCGCGCACCTGCTACGACCACCTGGCGGGCCGGGCCGGGGTCGGGCTGCTGGCGGCGATGGTCGAGGCCGGGCACCTCGCGGGCGAGGACGCGTACGAGGTGACGGCGGCGGGGGAGCCGGCCCTGGCGGAGCTGGGGGTCGACGTCGCCGGGGCGCGCGCGTCCCGGCGCAGGTTCGCGCCCGCCTGCCTCGACTGGACCGAGCGCCGTCCCCACCTCGGGGGCGCCCTCGGCGCCGCGATCACCCGGTCGCTCCTGGAGCGCGACTGGTACCGGCACGGGCCGACGAGGCGCGCGCTGGAGCTGACGGACCTCGGCAGGAAGGGGCTGGCCGCGATGTTCCCCGGTAAGGGGCTAACATCCTATACGCCAGTTACCTAAGCGAGAGAGTGACACCATGGGCGACAACGAGGTCGTGTACGTCGGTCCGGAACCACTGAGCTTCGACGACGTCGTGAGGGTCGCCCGGCACGGTGCCGCCGTACGCCTCACCGACGAGGCGGTCACGGCCATGGCCCGCGCCCGCGCCCGCGTGGACGAGCTCGCCGAGAGCCCCACACCGGCCTACGGCGTCTCCACCGGGTTCGGCGCCCTCGCCACCCGGCACATCCACCCCGAGCTCCGCGCCCAGCTCCAGCGTTCCCTCGTACGATCGCACGCCGCCGGGTCCGGCCCCGAGGTCGAGACCGAGGTCGTCCGCGCGATGATGCTCCTCCGCCTGCACACCCTCGCCACCGGGCACACCGGCGTGCGGCCCTCCACCGCCCAGCTCCTCGGGGGGCTGCTCAGCGCCGGGATCACCCCGGTCGTCCACGAGTACGGCAGCCTCGGCTGCTCCGGCGACCTCGCGCCGCTGTCCCACGTCGCCCTCGCCCTCATGGGGGAGGGGCCGGTGCGCGACCGCGACGGCGAGCTGAAGACCGCCCGCGAGGCGATGAAGCCGGCCGGTCTCGAGCCGGTCGAGCTGGCCGCCAAGGAGGGCCTCGCCCTGATCAACGGCACCGACGGCATGCTCGGCATGCTCGTCCTGGCCCTGGACGACCTCGCCGCTCTGCTCAAGACCGCCGACATCAGCGCGGCCATGAGCGTGGAGGCCCTGCTCGGCACCGACCGCGTGTTCGCCCCCGAGCTGCAGGCCCTGCGTCCCCATCCGGGCCAGGCCGCCTCCGCGGCGAACCTGCGGGCGCTGCTGCGCGACTCGGGGATCATGGCCTCGCACCGGGACGACTCGTGCACCCGCGTCCAGGACGCTTACTCGCTGCGCTGCGCCCCCCAGGTGGCGGGCGCCGCCCGTGACACCGCCGACCACGCCGCCACCGTCGCGGGCAGGGAGCTGGCCTCGGCCGTCGACAACCCCGTGGTCCTGGACGACGGCCGCGTGGAGTCCAACGGCAACTTCCACGGCGCGCCGGTCGGCTACGTGCTCGACTTCCTGGCGATCGCCGTGGCCGACGTCGCCTCGATGGCCGAGCGGCGCACCGACCGGATGCTGGACGTCGCCCGCAGCCACGGCCTGCCCGCGTTCCTCGCCGACGACCCGGGCGTCGACTCCGGGCACATGATCGCGCAGTACACCCAGGCGGCGATCGTCTCGGAGCTGAAGCGCCTCGCGGCGCCGGCCAGCGTCGACTCGATCCCCAGCTCGGCGATGCAGGAGGACCACGTCTCCATGGGCTGGTCGGCCGCGCGCAAGCTGCGCCGCTCGCTGGACGGGCTCACCCGGGTGCTCGCCATCGAGATCCTGACCGCCGCCCGCGCCATCGAGCTCCGCCGTCCCCACGAGCCCGCCCCCGCCACCGGCGCCGTGGTCACCGCCCTGCGCCAGGAGATCCCCGGCCCCGGCCCCGACCGCTTCCTCGCCCCCGAGATCGAGTCGGCGGTCCGCCTCGTCGCGGGCGGCACCGTACTGGCCGCCGCCGAGTCGATCACCGGCCCCCTCGCCTGACGGGAGCTGCCAGGCGGACCCGGTACGTGCCGGCCGTCTGGCCGATGTCCGGTCGTGTCCGATTCCTGCAAGACCGGGGTCCCCTGGCCAGGGACGATGGGCTCATGAACATCGATGTCTCCGCGGCGGCGGCCTTCATGGCCGCCCACGCGCGTGTCCTGGACCGCCGCCGCTTCCAGTTGATGATGGGCGAGACCGATCCCACCGCCGCGCTGGCCGCCCTGGACGCCTATCGCAACCCCGACGGGGGATACGGCTGGGGCCTGGAACCCGACCTGCGCTCGCCCGAGAGCCAGCCCGCGACCGCGATGCACGCCTTCGAGGTGCTCGCGGACATCGCTCCGGCGACCGCCCCGCACGCCGCGGCGCTGTGCGACTGGCTGGACTCCGTATCCCTGCCCGACGGGGGCCTGCCCTTCGTCCTGCCCCTCACCGTCACCGCAGGTAACGCCCCCTGGTGGGTGAGCGCCGACCCCTCGGTCTCGTCCCTGCAGATCACCGCCTCGGTGGCGGCCGCCGCGCACCGCGTCGCCGTCCACGACCGTGCCGTCGCCGCCCATCCCTGGCTCGACCGGGCCACCCGCTACTGCCTGGCCGCCGTCGAGGCGATCGGCGAGAAGCCCCACGCGTACGTGCTGGCCTTCGCGGTCGGGTTCCTGGACGCCGCGCACGACACCCACCCCGAAGCGGGGGGCCTCCTTCAGGACCTGTCCCGGCACATCCCGGCTGACGGCCTGGTGCGCGTCGAAGGCGGCACGGAGGAGGAGACGCTCCGCCCGCTGGACTTCGCCCCGTTCCCCGGCCGGCCGGCGCGGGCCCTGTTCAGCCCCGAGGTGATCGGCGCCGACCTGGACCGCCTGGCCGGCACGCAACAGAACGACGGCGGCTGGACCGTCGACTACGCCGAGAACTCGCCCGCGGGAGCCCTCGAATGGCGCGGCCACGTCACCGTGCGCGCTCTCGGCCTGCTGCGGCGCAACGCCAGGATCTGATCCTCGAAACCCAGGACCCCTTCGACGACCACTTCCACCCCTGCCCCATCTGGACCCAGGCCCGCCAGGGCAAACCCCTCATCTAACGCCCGTCATGTGACGGCCGGGCCCGGCGGTGCGGGTGCACCGCCGGGCCGGTGTGGGCCGGTTACTGGACGGCGAAGCGCTGTGCGGCGCTGCCGTTGCAGTCGTAGATCGTCAGGCGGGTGCCGTTCGCGGTGTTGCCGCTTGGGGCGTCGACGCACCGGCCGGACTGCGGGTTCTGGATCGACCCGTTGGACAGTTGCACCCAGTTCTGCGCGCCGCTGGTGTTGCAGTCGTAGAGCTGCAGCGGGGTGCCGTTCGCGGTGCCGCCGGACTGCACGTCCAGGCAGCGGCCGAGGGTGCGCAGCGTCTGCCCGTTCCAGGTCCAGAACTGGTCCTTGGCGTAGGACTGGCAGTCCCACAGCTGGACCGGGGTGTTGTTGACGCCGGTGTCGTCGCCGGCGACGTCGACGCATTTGCCGCCGGGGCCGGCGATGTTCGCTCCGCCGGAGAACGACCAGCGCTGTGCGGCGCTGCCGTTGCAGTCATAGATCTGCAGTCGGGTGCCGTTGCCGCTCGCGCCGCCGGGGGAGTCGAGGCAACGGCCGGACCCGGCGTTCTTGATGGAACCGTCGGACTGCAGCACCCACTGCTGGTTGCCGGCGCCGAAGCAGTCCCAGATCTGCACCTGTGACCCGTTCGCGGTGCCGTTGTTCACGACGTCGAGGCACTTGCCGCCGTTGAACGTGCGCAGGGTGTTCCCGACCATCGTGTAGTGCTGGTCGACGGCGCCGGACTGGCAGTCCCACAGCTGAACCGGCGCGCCGTTGCCGCCCGTGTCGTCGCCCGCGACGTCGACGCACTTGCCACCGGGACCCGTGATCGGCTGCCCGCTGACCGTGCCGCCGCCACCGCCGCCGCCACTCGTACCGAAGTCGCCGATCGTCATGCCGGCCGACGCCGGGTTCGGCTGGTCGACGGTCGGAGCGAAACCGCCGACGTCGTCGTACGAGAAGCCGTACGCCAGGCCGTTGAGCGAGTTGGCGTGAATCGTCTTGCTGAAGAGGTTCGACGCGGACTGCCCGTAGAACTTCGTGGCGTCCGTCGTCGGCTGGGTGTCGGACATGACCCGGCTCGCCGTCGACAGCGTCGCCCGGTTCAGCGCCGCGCACACGCGCGCGCCGACCGCGAGGATCGCCGTCTGGTCCGGCTGGTTCTGCGGTTGCGTGCCACCGGCACACGCGAAGACGTCACTGGTCGTCGGCCGGGTGAGCGTGCCGATGACGTTGCCTGACGCGCCCCTGAAGGTCCAGTTGGTGCCGCTGGTCGTGCCGGTGAAGTTGCCCAGCGACGTCTGCACGGTCAACGTGTGCGTGGCGTAGTACGACCACACGCCGCCGATGTAGGAGTCGAGGTACGTCGAGGGGAACGAGCCCTTCGCGATGGCGTGCACGGGCGCGAGCACGCGCAGCGGGAGGCCGTCGGAGGCGCGCGTCGTGGTCAGGCCCGACCACGGTGACCCCAGCCCGCCGAACCCGTTCAGGATGCCGGTGCGGTTTCCGGCGATGCCCTGCGTCTGGGTGCTGCCGGAGGTGTCGGTGACGCTGACGGTCAGCGGGATGCTGAACATGTCGACCGTCGTGGAGTTGATGAAGATGCCCGTTCCGCCGCTGCTCGCCCGCGCGAATTCCGTCCAGTCGTAGAGCACGTTGGCGTTCGAGTCACTCGCGACCCAGGGCGCGGGCTCGACGAGCCCGTTCGTCGTGAGGAAGAACTGCAGCTTCGCCCCCATCGACAGGTAGACGCGGCCGCCCGACAGGCTCGGCGGCAACGAGATGGTCGTCCTCGCGCCGTTGCCCGGCCCGGGGAGCGAGACGTCCGGCGCCGGGACAGGCCCGTTGGGGGTCGACGGGGGGAAGCTGTACGCGCGCCACGTTCCCGAGGCGTCCACGTAGCCCTGCTGGCCGGCCGAGTTGCGCGCGATGACGTAGATGTACGTCGCGTCGGCGCGGCCGGAGTTGTTCGTCACGGTGAACGGCAACTGCGAGACGGCGGCGCTCGCCGCCTGCTGACCTGCGGCGAAGACGACCGCCTGGGCCAGCAAGACGGCGGCGACCAGACCTCGTCGCCACCGCCTGGACAACACGTGCATACCTGACTCCTCTGGGGGGACCACGCCGGACCGGCGTCCTCGCCGTTCGACGTGATGGGACTGCGTGGAGCGTGGTCAGGACGGGGGCGGTGCCTGCGCACCGCCCCAGCCGTCGGAGGGAACGGATGCGGTCAGCCGCGGCGCCACTTCTGGTTGGCCCCGCCGGTGCACTCCCACTGGATCAGGCGGGCGCCGTCGTTGGCGTTCCAGGCGTCGATGTCGACGCACTTGTTGGACTGGGGATTGACCAGGTCCCCTGCGCCGGACAGGACGAACTGCTGAGCCGGGTTGCCGCTGCAGTTCGCGATCTGGATCACCGCGCCGTTGTCTCGTGATCCCCAGGCCACATCCATGCACTTGTTGTTCTGCGTGCGCAGGGTGCCACCGGTGAACGTCCACCGCTGCGCGTTGGTGTTGTTGCAGGTGTACATCTGCAGCGGTACGCCGTCGCCGAAGTTGGAGCCGGGGACGTCGATGCACTTGTTGTTCCAGTTGCTCACCAGCGCGCTGGTGTCACCGCCGGTGGTGGTCAGGCTCAGGCCGTACGCGCCGAGGATCTCGTTGACCGGCTGATAGAAGGTGTTGCCGCCGCTTGAGCAGTTGCCCGAGGCGCCGGAGGTGACGCCCTGGGCCTGGTCGCCGGACATCCAGGCGCCGCCCGAGTCGCCGCCTTCGGCACAGGCCGTGGTCTGGGTCAGCCCGTAGACCAGCGACCCGGAGTAGTTCACGGTCACGTCCTTGGCCTGGATGACACCGCAGCGCCAGCCGGTGGTGCGCCCGGACCGGCAGATGGAGGCGCCGGTGGGGGCCTCCTGCGAACCGGCCACGGAGACGACGCCGCCGCCGTAGTTGTTGACCCAGGGGCGCGGCGTCCAGTCGCCGTTGGTACGCACCCAGGCGTAGTCGTTGCCGGGGAAGGACGAATCGACGAAGGTGCCCTGGTTGACGTTGTTGTACCCGAGGGTGGGATTCCCGGCGCGCCCGCAGTGCCCGGCGGTGACGAAGCCGCCGTTGTTGACCGAGAACCCGACCGAGCACAGGGTGTTGCCGTTGATGACGTACTGGTCGCCGCCCCGGATGTCGTACACCGGGTGGGGGGCCTGTCCGACGGAGATCCGCACCGCCGCGGCGTCCACGGATCCGGCCCGTACGAGCCGTTCGGCGGCGGCGGTGTCGGCCGCCGACACCACGACGGTGTTCGCGGCCGGGTCGACGTACCAGCCGTAGACGTCCGTGCCGGCCGCGTCGGCCGCGCGGTCGAGCGTCGCCTTCGTGGCGGTCAGTTGCTTCTCGCTGTGCCGCACCTCTACGGGCAGCGCGCCGGCCGCTTTGACGAGGTCGGCGTCGCGGGCGTCCAGTACGCCCACTTTCAGCCGCTGCTGGGCGGGGTCGTACCAGGCGCCGGCGAACCGGCCGCCCAGGCGCGTACGCAGCCCGCGCTCGACGATCGCCGCCGCGGCCTCGTGGGCCTGGCGGACGCGCGCTTCGGGGGCTGTCAGATGCAGGTCGCGTTCCAGCGCCTGCTGCATGGTCCCGGCGGGGGTGGCGGCCGGGCGGGGATCGGGCGACGGGGTGGCCTGAGCGGCCGAGGAGGGGAGGACGAGCGCAACGGCGAACACCGCCGCGCCGGTCAGCACGGTGAGTCTCACGGCAATCTTTCGAGGGGAGCGGATGAGACGTGAGAGCGCTCTCAGAAAAGAACCTTTACAGTTTACTCACTGTTAGTCAAGACCTAACAAAAGTGTGTGGACGCCACCGGACGAAGTGCCGGCTCCGCTGTCTCCCCACGAAAGGCGGGGAGGATGCTGTGGAGGCCACGGCCAGGTGACCCGCCGGCCGACCGAGGTCCCGGGGCGGGCAAGAAAGAGGACCTGGAGATGGCCGCAGCAGTGGCGGGTCTGATAGCGTCTCCGGCACGTGATCGACCCGAGGAGGTGAGACCCATTACCGCTGTATCCGGCTGGGTGCTCCCACCTTCCATGGTTGTCCGGCTCATCTGACACAGGTGGCCGTGGGAGTGCCCGCACAAAGGCATCCCGAAAGGCAACTAATTCATGCGTTTCATCTCGGAGACGACCGCTGACGGCGTCTCGGAACGCCTCTTCATCCTCGGCGACATCCACGGCGTGCTGTGGGCGCCCGCCGGCGCCACCGGCACCGGTCCGCTGGTCCTGCTGGGCCATGGCGGCGGCCAGCACAAGAAGGCCCCGGGTCTGGTGGCCCGCGCCCAGCGCTACGTGACCGCCTGCGGCTTCACGGTGGCGGCCATCGACGCGCCCGGGCACGGCGACCGGCCGAGGACCGAGCAGGACGAACGGCACGCGGCCGACATCAGGCGGCGGATGGCGGCGGGCGAGCCGATCGGCCCGCAGATCGCGCGGGACAACACCGAACGCTCGGCGCGGGCCGTTCCCGAGTGGCGGGCAACTCTGGACGCCCTGCAGGCCACCGGCCACGCCGATGGGCCGGTGGGCTTCTGGGGCGTGTCGATGGGCAGCGCGATCGGCATGCCCTTCGTCGCCGCCGAACCGAGGATCGGCGCCGCGGTCTTCGGACTCGCGGGGCACGAGGCCCTGGCCGAGGTGGCGGCCCAGGTCACCGTCCCGGTGGAGTTCCTGCTGCAGTGGGACGACGAGCTGGTCCCGCGCGACTCGGCCCTCGCGCTGTTCGGCGCCTTGGCGTCTCAGGAGAAGACGCTGCACGCGAACCCCGGCCGCCACATCGGCGTACCCGCGTTCGAGGTGGCGAGCTCCGAGCGCTTCTTCCTCAGGCACCTCGTCAAGGCGTAGCCACTGAAGGGCCTGTTTCCCAGGGCGCGCTCGGCGAGCTGCCGATCGGGGTCATCAAACGAGACACCGCTGGGCTCGCCTACTGGGACGCGGGTGCCATTCGTCATCGTCGTGGAGCCGCTGGCGTGGCTGACGCGGCGTTCGGGCGGAGTGCAACTGGTGGGTTGCGCCTGGAGGAAGTGATGTGCAACTCTGGAGTTGCATCAAATGGCGACGACGAAGGAGTCCCCTCGTGAGCGAGGATCGGATCGAACGCGAAACCCTGATCGAGGCACCCCTGGAGCGGGTCTGGTCACTGGTGGCCGAGCCCGGCTTCTGGGTGGCCGACCAGGCGAGCCTGTCCGGCACCGTGGCGATAGAAGGCGAGTCGATGGTGGCGAAGAACGCCGAGTACGGCGACTTCCCGGTGCGCGTGGAGAAGGTCGAGCCGCCGACGTACCTGGCGTACCGCTGGGCCAGCGCGTTCCCCGGAGAAGAGCTGCGCGAGGACAACAGCACCCTTGTGGAGTTCACGTTGACCCCGGAAGGCGACAAGACACGGCTCCGCGTCGTCGAGAGCGGGTTCGCGGCGCTGGCCGGGTCCGAGGAGCTGCGCCGCCAGGCGGTGAAGGACAACACCGGCGGCTGGCCCCAGGTGCTCGACGCGCTCAAGACGCGCGCCGAACAGTCATCCGTGTGACGGAGGAACGTCGCGGCGCCGTCGAGGCGGTCGACGGCGTCCTGGTCGCGCTGGCCGACCCGACGCGTCGTCAGCTGCTTGATCTGCTCGCCGCACAGGGCGAGGCCACCGCGACGACGCTTGCCGGACGACTTCCGGTCACGCGGCAGGCGGTGGTCAAGCACCTCGCCGTCCTGGACGCCGCCGGGCTGGTCTCCGGCAGCCGGGTCGGACGCGAGGTGCGGTACGCGGTGCGGCCCGCGGCGCTGGACGCGGCGGCGCAATGGATGGCCGCGCTCGCGGCCGACTGGGATCGGCGATTGGCGAACATCAAGCGCATCGCTGAGGCAGCGGAGCCGGATTCGCGCTAGTCGGCTCACAGGCACGCCACCTCGGCTTGAGCGATCCTCGACGCCTCGTAAACGCCGCTGTTGTAGAGGGGCAAAGGCCACTTGCGGAATCGCAAGTGGCCTTTGAGCTGGGTCGGGGTGGCGGGATTCGAACCCACGGCCTCTTCGTCACGAAAACGAAAGGGCCCGGCGGTTATCCGGGTGGGATGGCCGCGATCACTTCTACCTCGATCAGGAGGCCGGGGCGGAAGAGGCGGGAGACTTCGACGGTGGTACTCGATGGGGGCTCGCCGGTGATCCTTCGCATCCGTACGTCGCCGTAGCCGGGCAGGTCGGCCATGTCCGTGAGGAAGGTCTTGATCGTCACCACGTCGTCGAAGGTGCATCCCTGGTCGGCGAGGATGGCTTCGAGGTAGTCGAAGACGAGCTCCGACTGCCGCACGATGTCACCCTGGCCCACCACCTCGCCGTTCTCGTCGAGTGCCGCCTGCCCTGACACGAACAGCAGGTCACCGGCCCGTACTGCGTGGGAGTACGCCCCGGCAGGAGCGGGCACGGAGGCGGGGTTCAGCTTGACGGCCCTGCCCGAGCGGGGAGCCTCCGCCGAGGCGGCCCCGCGGGCCGCAGCCGAGGCGGGGCCGGGGGTGGGCCGGGTCTCGGCGGGGGGCGGGGAGTTCAGTGTGGGGGAGGTGGCGATGGCGGTGAGGTCGCCGTCGGCGAGGCCGGCGCCGGCCGCTTGCAGGAGGCGCCGGCGGGCGGCGGCGGCCATGGTCTGGGTCGGGTGGGCGGCGAGGGTCAGGTCCTTGGCGGCCAGGCCGAGTGCGTAGCGGGTCTCCGGGGGTCCCTCCAGGACGGCGGGCCGGAGGCGATCGACCAAGGGCCCGAGCGGGGTCCCGGCCAGCGCCTCCAGCAGCGCCGTGCGGTCGACCCCCTGCGTGCCCGCATACGCCAGGGTCTCGGCGATCAGCACCTGGGCGGGTACGAGCGCGCTCATCACCGCCAGCTTCATCGCCGCCCCGGCGCCCGGCGGGCCCACCTCGCGGACCTCGCCGAACACGTCCAGCACGTCGCGGCAGCGCGAGAGGTCGGCCTCCGATCCGCCCGCCAGCACCGTGAGCGTGCCGTCGGTGGCGGGCTGGACGCTGCCCAGCACGGGGGCGTCGACCAGGCCGACACCCTCGGGCAGCAGCGAGCGGAGCCGCGAGACGGCCTCGGGGCCGATGGTCGACATCTCCACGACCAGCGTCCCCGGCCGTGGCGCGGCGGAGGTCAGGACCTCCTCGACGGCCGCCGGGTCGCGCAACATCGTGATCACCAGGTCCGCGTCCGCGACGGCCTCCGCCGCCGACGCCGCCACCTCGGCGCCCGGCACCGCACGCGTTCCAAGATCCGACGCGACCGCCCCGGTGCCCGTCGTACGGTCCGACGCCGCCGCCCCGGCGCCGGGTACGGCATACGGGGTGCGGTTCCATACCGTGACCTTGTGGCCGGCGTTCACGAGGCGCCGGGCCATGGGGGCGCCCATGCGCCCAAGTCCGAGAAAAGCGATCATTGCCCCGACGGTAGGCCCTCCCAAGCCATGCCACCAGCGACTAGATTGCATGTGAGCCATGCATGGGAGGAATGTGTTCGAGATCGACGCCCTCCGCCTGCTCGACGTGGTCGCCCGTACGGGATCGTTCACGGCGGCGGCGGACGAGCTGAACTACACGCAGTCAGCGGTGTCGCGCCGCATCGCCTCGCTCGAACGGGAGGCCGGCGGGCCGCTGTTCGTGCGCCTCGCCCGAGGGGTACGGCTGACGCCGGCGGGGGAGGTGCTTCACCGGCACGCGAGAGAGGTGCTGGAGCGGCTCGGCCGCGCCGCCGCGGAGCTGTCGGCGATCCACGACGGGTCCGGAGGGCGGCTCAGGGTCGGGGCGTTCGCGACCGCCAACGCCGTCCTGGTGCCCGAGGCGCTCCGCGAGTTCCGGCGGGCCCGTCCCGGGGTGGAGATCACCCTGGTCGAGGGGTTCAGCGCGCGGTTGATGGAGCGTCTGCACGAGGGCGCGCTCGATGTCGCGGTCGTCAGCGACTACCCGTCGGGGCTGTCGCCGGTCGAGGACGCCGAGCTCGTGCCCCTGTTCACCGACGAGCTTCTCCTCGCGCTGCCGCGCGACCACCGGCTCGCGCACCAGGAGGTGGTCCAGCTCGGCGAGCTCCGCGACGAGAACTGGATCGAGGGCGCCCCGCCCGGGCATGCCACGATGCTCGCGGAATCCTGTGCGCGTGTGGGCTTCGCGCCGAAGGTGGGGATCCGCATCGGCGAGTGGACCGGGAAGCTCGGCTACGTCGCCGCCGGGCTGGGCGTCGCGCTGGTGCCCTCCATGGCGGCGCGAGCCGTACGGGGCGATCTCGTGCTGCGGTCGCTCGGCGAGCAGGCCCCGCGGCGCGAGGTCTACGCGGCGCTGCCCCGTGCGGCGCCGGTGCCCTCGGCCGAGACGCTCCTCGGTCTCCTCCGGCGCGTCGCGGGTGGATGGCACGACCCTCAACGGTGAAGCTCGCATGGGGCGGGTTGCGCGCGCCATCCCGGGCCGACCCCGTCGGACCAGTGGTTCTTTCACAGGCCCGGCGGTGGGCGGGCGGCGGGAAAGGGTGTCAATTGCGGTCGCGTAGCAGGCCGTGTCTCATGGCGAGGACGACGGCCTGCGTGCGGTTGGGGCAATTCAGTTTCAGCAGGATATTGCCGACCAGGCGTTTCGCACCGTGCAGGGAAATGGAAAGGCGCTGCGCGATCTCTTTGTTGCTCAGCCCGTCCGCGAGCAGCTCAAGGGCGTCCTGTTCTCTCGGCGTCAGCTCGACGAAACGCGGATGGGAGGTTTTCAGAATGCGTATCGCGGAGTCGAACACCTGCGAGACGATTTCCGTCGGCATCGGCGTCTCGCTGCGTGAAACCCGTATCAGGGCGTCTTCCAGCCGGCGCTTGGTCAGGTCACGCTGCAGGATGAAACCGTCAGGCCTGAGGGACACCAGTTTCTCGGGGTCCTTGGCGCTGACGTCGTCGACGAAGGCCAGCACCCGTATGTTCGCCGCCCGCGCGGCCGGCACGACGCGCATGGCCGTGGCCCATTCGGCGTAGGAGATGATGACGATGTCGAGCGAGCCCAGCCCGTTGCCACCCGGGTATGCGGACTGTTTCGCGATCTCCCGTACGGTTCGCACCGTCATGATGTCGTGCAGAGTGACCTTGAGGCCGTAGCGGAGGATTTCGTTCTCGCAGACTATTCCGACGTCAAGTTTCCTGCTTATTCGATCGTCGATCTTTGTTCTACTTGGTTGTTCCACTCAAACCCCCGTATGTTGGGCGGGCCAAGTACTTATATATACATTATGGGACATGTGGGGTAGATGTGCAATAACCAATCTCAAGCGTCTCTGTTGGTACATAACATTCGTCCCACATGTCCCATAATGGAATTTACGGACAGTCAGGAAGAAGTTGCCGAGCCCCCGCCCCGTACCGCCGGACGCCCGAAGTCGGGGTCGCGGAGCGACCGCAGGCCCCCGGCCGCCGCGCCCGCCGCGATCGCCACGTTGAGCAGGAAGTGGATGCCGGCGAATCGCCCGAGGAACCTCGGCCCCCGCCTGCGGAGGACGAAGCGGTAGAGGCCGGGATTCGAGCAGGCGAACACCGTGGCCGACAGCAGGGGCAGCGCCGCCAGCTTCCGCGAGACGAGGAACGCCGGGAGGGTGGCCACGGTGAGCGAGGCCATGGCGACGCCGAGGGTGCTGTTGGGCCGCAGCGCGCCCGGCCGGTTCCTGTGCGCCGCCACGAACGGGATCATGAGCTGTGACCTGCGGTACTGCTCGGAGAGCAGGTCGGGCAGCCGGTCCTCGTCGTCGTGGTAGACCACCACCTTGTCGCTGAGGCCGATGCGGTACTTCGCCGACAGTCGCTCGCTGTACTCGACGTCCTCGAAGTCGCGCAGGGACTCGTCGAACGGCCCGACGTCCTCGAAGACCGACCGGTGCATCGCCGCGGCCTGGAAGTAGACCGTCACGGTGGGTCCCGCCGCGCGCATGCGGGCGAAGTGGGCGAGCATCGTCATGACCCACTCGACCGGTCCGTCGTCGATCATCGGCTCGGGCGCGATGACCCCGTGTACGCAGTCGTAGCCGGCCTCGTCCCGCAGCGCCTTGACCGCCTGCTCGATGGCGTCGGACGCCAGCGCCTGGTCGGAGTCCATGAAGAACAGGATGTCGCCGGTGCTGGCGGCCACCCCCGCGTTGCGGGCCGCCGAGACCCCGCGGTTGCGCGGCGCCCGTACGAGAAGGCACGGGAACCGCTCGGCGATCTCGGGGGAGCCGTCGGTGCTGGCGTCGTCGGAGACGATCACCTCGTACGGTGGCAGGGTCTGGGAGAACACCGATTCCAGGCAGGCCTCCAGGGTCTTCGCGTAGTTGTAATTCGGGATGATGACCGAAACCCTGGGCGCGTTGCCGGATGTTTCCATGAGGCACCTTTCAAGGAACAATTTCTACGGGCTGAGGGGGCGGTCACGCGATTTTCTTCTGGGTGTTTCGTGAAATCCCCGGTTTGGCGCCCAGGGAGTGGAACAGGTCCTCGTAGGCGTCGAGGCAGGCCTGGAGCCCGAACTTCGCACGGGCGTCGCGCGCGCCCGTCGCCCGGCGCTCGACGGGCAGGTCACGCAGTTCCTGGATCGCCTGGAATATCGCGGCCGGGTCCCTGGGCGGTATCACGCGGCCGAACCCGGTGGCCGTCACCGGGACCCGGCCGCCGGGTATGTCGGTGGTGACCGAGGGGATTCCCGCCATCATCGCCTCCGCCTGGACGATGCCGAAGGACTCGGATATCGACGGGAGGGCGAACACGTCGATCGAGGCGTAGAAGTCCCTCATCTGCCGCCCGTTCAGCAGCCCGAGGAGCCGGACGCGCGGGTCGTCGCCGATGGCCCGCCTGACGCGCTCGATGTCGCTGCCGCCGGCGACGTCGACGTAGTCACCGGCGAGGAGGAGACGGGCGTCCGGCTCGGGCAGGCGGCGGAACGCCCGCACCAGGTACGCGAGGCCCTTCTCCGCGGCGATGCGCCCGGCGAACCCCACGTGCAGGCCGGGGCCCTCCCGGTAGGAGGGGCTGCCCCCCGTACGGTCCTGGCAGGGGGCGGGGATCGCGTGGACCCGGGAGCGGCGCATGGTCGGCCACAGGCGCGAGTGCCGGGCCTGGTCGTCGCTGTTCACCACCACCGCGGCCGACTGCCGCATCGCCATCCGCGCCGAGGTGTCCACGGCACCGATCACCGCCGGGCTCACCAGGGACGGCCTCAGCCACAGGTCGATGTGGTACGTCGTGACCACAGGGGTGGGCGCGCAGAGCCGGGCGATGGGACCCGCCTCCAGCATGGGGATGTGCAGGTTGGCGACGCTGGACGCGCGGGCCACCTGCCCCGCGACGAACGGCAGCGACAGGCTCACCGGCCCCCGGCTGATCGTCGTGACCACGGGGCAGCGGAAGATCTCGACGCCGTTGCGGCGCTCCCGCCGGGGAAGGGACCGCTTGTGCTGGGAGGCCACCACGGCCACCCGCCACCCACGGCCGGCGAGCCCCTCGGCGATCTCCCTCGCCGAGTCGGTCAGGCCGCTGACGTAGGGGGAGTAGTAGTTGAGGATGACTGCGAGGTCGAAATCCGCCATCGAGGTTCATCTCCTTGGTTGCCGTCAGGGCGTATGCGTAGGTGGGCGACGAGCAGCGCGGTTCCCGCCACGGCGATCTCGGTGACGGTGCAGAGCAGCCGGCTGGCCAGCACGACGCTGCCCGCCGCCGGAAGGGGGAGCACCCCGGTCAGGGCCGCCAGCAGGATCGCCTCGCGGACGCCGAGGCCGTCGGGCACCAGCACCATGAGGTAGCCGATGACGGCGGCGCCCGCGAAGGCGCCCACGCAGGCCAGGAGCGACGAGAGCGGCGAGGCGCCCATCGCGATGGCCAGGAACCACACATGCGTGCTCGACATCAGCCACGACAGCGTCTGCATGGTGATCGCCCGGCGCACGCTCCCGTCGGGCGCCCTGGTCACCGGCTCCGGCCGCCGGAGCAGCCGCGCGGCCACTCCGGTGAGGCGGTGGGCGAGACCGGGGCGGGCGAAGAAGACCACGACCGGCAGGGCGGCCAGCGCCATCCAGACGCTGTTCCCGCCGAAAACGCTCGGCGCCGCGAGCAGCCCGGTCATCAGGCCCGTCAGGGACGCGATGGCGATGTTCAGCACGTAGAGCGCCGCCATCTGCGCCGGGGTGATCCCCACGGTCCTGCCCATGCGCATGTTCGCCAGCAGCGTCCACACCCGGCCGGGCACGAACTTCGCGAGGAAGCCCACGAAGAAGATGCGAGCCCCCTCCCACACCCCCGCCCGGGAGCCGAAACCGACCACGAGCGCTCGCCACGAGAGCATCCCGAACCACAGCCCCACGGCGTTGGTGACGATCGCGGCGCCGATCAGCAGGAGCGCGCGCGGCTCGGTCAGGGTGGCGAGCAGCGCCCAGTCCTGGTCCTTCAGCGTCAGGACCACGAACGCGGCGACCGTCAGCACCGCGACCGCGGTGAGCACCGCGCGCAGCTTCGCGATCACCGGGCCACCGAGACGGACAGGGACTGGGCGAGGTGGTCGGACATCCCCTTGGAGGGGGTGAAGTGGTAGCCGGTGACGTCGAGACCTCCCTGGGAGAGCACCCAGTCGAGCCGCCACAGCCGCGGCATGCCCTCCGTCGGCCAGCTCAGGGGCAGCGGCGACGGGCCGGACGGATCGTGGCACCGCGACCGTTCGCACACCCTGCGCACATCAGCCATCAGCGACGTCGAGTTGAAGTCACCGGCGATGACCGCGGGGTTCCCGTTGGCCGACAGGTCCGCGCTCAGCGTCCGCAACTCGGCCTCCCGCCGGTGGTACTGGTCGTGGATCACCCGGTAGAAGGCCGCGGAGAACGGGCTCAGCCGGATGTCCACCTGGACCGCCAGATGCACGTTGTAGAAGGACACCAGGTCGCCCCCGACGCGGATGTCGGTACGCAGCGCCTTGGTGGTGTAGTAGTCGCGCCAGTCCGTGCCCGCCGGCGGCGCGCTCCCGTCGGCGGGGGACATCAGGGCCGAGGCGTCCACCGGGCGCGAGGCGGCTATCGGCAGCCGGGAGATCGTGACCAGCTCGCTGGCCGCCGCGACGTGGTAGCCGGGGAACTCCCGCCTGATCCGCGGCAGGTCGTCGATCCTGATCGGGTCGTCGGAGAAGTAGAGGTACTCCTGCAACAGGTACACGTCGGCATGCTGCGCGCGCAGGTAGGAGTAGAAGGCCGCCGGATCCTCCCCTTGGTGCCAGTAGCCGGTGTTCCAGGAGAAGACCTTCACCGCCCCGGGGACGGCGCCGGCCGCCGCCCCCGGGAGGCTGAGCCCCGACAGCGGCACGCCCAGTACGAGCGTGGCCGCCAGCACCACCGCGAGCGGCAGCCGAACCGGGCGGGCCGCCAGCGGGGTGAGGGCGAGCAGCACGACCGGGACGACGAGCACGACCACCGGCGGGGCGAGTTCGACCACGAGCCACAGCCACCACCGCCCGCTCACCAGGGCGTGGACGAGAAGGAGCGCCGCCCACGCCAGGGTCGCGGTGACAAGGAGCCGCGTGCCGAGACACCAGCGCGCCGGTGGAACGGCCCGCTGCGACGTCGGCTGCTCGGCGACCGTGGTCACGAGAGCCTCCCGAGGCCGTCGACGCCCAGCAGGACGGCCAGCAGGCCGGCGCTCAGCAGGGCGGTGCTTACGATCACCCGGTCGCGCAGCAGCGCGCGCACCGGATCGCCGTCCACTCCCTGGAGGGTGAGGATCCGCAGGTAGCGGAAGAGGCCGAACAGGCTCAGCGGCACGAGCACAAGCGTCGCCAGGTTGTCGGAAGCCGCCGAGGAGGCGTCACCGCCGAGGAAGAGCAGGAACGCGACCGCGGTCAGCCCCGCGCTGAGCGTGAGCATCTGGTCGACCAGCGCGGCGGAGTAGCCCGCCAGCGCCGGGCGGTGCGCCGATCCCGCGTCGTCGATCTCCCTGCGGCGCTTGCCGAGGATCAGGGTGAGACACAGGAAGAAGACGCAGAGCAGCAGCCAGACGGACGGGGCCGATCCGACCGCCTGGTACCCGGCGACGATCCGCGCCTCGAACCCGAGCACCACGACGAACAGGTCGACCACCGGCACGTGCTTGAGCCAGACGCTGTAGAGCACGTTCAACGCCAGGTACCCCGCGACGGGCCACGCCAGGCCCGGTGACACCACGGCCAGCAGCACGACGAGCAGCGCCGCCAGCGCGCAGCCGGCGCCGGCCGCCAGCGCCACCGAGACGTGCCCGGCCGCGATCGGGCGGTGGCGCTTGACCGGATGCCTGCGGTCGCGGTCGCGGTCGGCGATGTCGTTGCCGACGTAGACGACCGACGAGGCCAGGATGAAGATCAGCACGGCCCCCGCCAGGCGGGCGAGCGAGGGCAGGTTCCAGGCCGACGGGTGCACCAGGGGCAGGGGGACCACCAGCAGGTTCTTCACCCACTGGTGGGGGCGGAGCAGGACGAGCAGATCACGTGCCGGCCTCCGGTGCTCTCGCGCCGGACGGACCGTCACGGGCGGCAGATCCAGGGGAGTGCTTGACATACCTCACCTCCGGCGACCGTCAGAAGAAGACTTTGGACATCGCGAGCACGCCCTGGCGCCACGGCTCGCGGCTCGTGCGCCCGGTGCCCCGGGCCGCCGGCTCGGCCCGGTGCCGCCGCCACCACTCGTACGTGCGCAGGATCGCCTCCTGGTTGGACAGCCGGGGGGTGAACCCGAGCCGGTCCTGCGCCTTGCCGATGCTCACGTAGGAGTCTGCGAGCAGCTTGTACAGGAGCCTTCCGTACACCGGCGAGAGCTTGAAGCGTTCGAGCAGCCGCAGCACCCCCACCGCCGCGTGGGCCGGGACCGACACCACGCGCCTGCCCCGGCCGGCCGCGTCCAGGACGGACTGGAAGTCCTCCCTGATGGTCCCGAATCGGGCCGCGCCCAGGTTGTAGGTGTCGTTGGCGACCTCGTCGGGGGCGGCGAGGACGGTGGTGACGGCGTCGACGAGGTCCTCCAGGCCGAGCATCTGGATGCGCACGTCGCCCCGGCCGAGGACGGGGAAGTTGCGCCCTTCCTCGGCCCACTCGAAGAGCATCGAGAACAGCCCCATGCGACCGGGGCCGAGGAACGTCTTGGGACGCAGGACGCTCACGCACATCCCGTCGGCCCGGTACTTCTCGGCGAGCTCCTCCGCCTCGGCCTTGGCCGCGCTGTAGGTGTCGACGGGCTCGCGGGGATGATCCTCGGTCGTCGGCACCGTCTTCGGCAGCCCGTACACCGCGGTCGAGGAGATGTGCACGACCCGCCGTACGCCCGTGTCGCGGGCCGCGCGCAGGACGGCCGTGGTGCCGCCGACGATGATCGAGCGGATCTGGTCGGCGGGATAGCTGGGGAGCGCCGCCGCGCAGTGCACCACCATGTCGGCGCCGGCGAAGGCCTCCTTCACCGCCGGCACGTCGCGGATGTCGGCCCTGCGCGGCGTGAGGCCGGGCTCGGGGGCGATCTCCCGCAGGTCGAGCCCGCACACCTCGGCGCCGTCGGCGAGCAGGCGGGTCACGAGGTTGGAGCCGAGGATCCCGGCGGCTCCGGTCACCACGACACGGGACGGCGGGGAGGGGTTCACCATAGCGAGCTCACCTTCTCCTTGAGGAAACGGCTCAGGAGCCGGGGGATGCCCTGCGCGAGCGTCGCGTCCAGGGCCGCGAGGAAGCGCTCCATCTCCTCCGGCTCG
Organism: Sphaerisporangium viridialbum; assembly: GCF_049674955.1. Lineage (GTDB taxonomy): Bacteria > Actinomycetota > Actinomycetes > Streptosporangiales > Streptosporangiaceae > Sphaerisporangium > Sphaerisporangium viridialbum. Next base: position 3,584,582 of record NZ_CP187232.1, read on the forward strand.
GCCACCAGCGGGGGGCCGACGACCAGGGGGCTGCGCCCGTTGAGCGTGTAGTAGGCGTAGATGTCGTGCTCGCGGTAGAGCGTGTCGATCACCGAGCAGGCGACCAGCTTCGTGCGCAGGAGCGGGTCCTTCAGGGGAGGCAGCCTCCCGGCCAGGTCGAGCACCTTGGGCCCGCCGGACAGGAAGATCCCCCACAGGGCGCCGGCGCCGCACACCTCCGCGACCTGGTCGGGGTATTTCGCGCGGATGCGTTCGAGGCCGGGGCGAAGTACGTCCTCAAGCGCGCGGGCACGTGCCGGGTAGTCGTCCTCCACGGCGATGTTGACGGCCTCGATGGCGGTCGCCGCCTCCTCGCCGAAGCCGTAGTACGTGGTGCTCGTGCTCTGGATGAGGGCGTCGGCCATGTTGTCGTACGCCTTGCGGAATATCGGCTCGCGGGCGATGAACGCGGAGATCGAGGACTTTCCGCCGCCGAAGGACTTGGACGTCGTCAGCACGTCGGGAACGAGGTCCGGGTAGCGCATGAAATAGAAGAGGCTGCCGGTCTTCCCCCACCCGGTGTAGATCTCGTCGAAGATCAGCACGATCTTCTCGGCGGTGCACAGCTCCCGTACCCCGCGCAGGAACTCCTCCGAGCACCACCTCATCGTCGAGGCGCTGAACGGCTCGATGAGCAGGGCGTACACATCGCCGCGATTGGCGCGCAGCGCCGAACGGACCGAGTCCAGGTCGTCGTAGGCGAAGCGCACGATGCCCGGAATGGTGGGGAAGGCGAAACGGTTCTGCGAGCTTCCGGTCAGGCCGCCCGAGCCCAGCAGCTTGCCGTGGAAGCTGATGTCCGAACGCAGGATCGTGTTGCGCCGGCCACGGTGGTACTTGTAGGCCAGCTTGACGGCTCCCTCGACCGCCTCGGCGCCCGAGTTCGGGAAGAACGACATGGTGAGGTCGCCGGGGAGCACCTGGGCGAGGTTGTGGCCCAGCGCGGCGAGATAGGGGGAGAAGTAGGTCTTGTGGACCTCCATCCGGCGGTCCTGCTGGAACTTCGTCCGGGCCGCGAGGATGCGCGGGTGGTTGTGCCCGTGGTTGAGGACCCCGACGCCGCCGGTGAGGTCCAGGACACGGCGGCCGTCCTTCATGTACAGGTAGGCGCCCTCGGCGTGTTCGACCAGTTCACGGCCGAAGCCGAACGAGGTCATCAGCGAGACCTGGCTGCGGTTGACATAGTTGCGGTACATCTCGTGGATCTGGTCGACGTCCAGATCCTCGGCCTGCTTCAGGGAAAGAAGCTCCTGCATCTGATTCCCTTCATCACGATGGCGCGCGCCGGGGCATGGGTGAGAAACCGTCCGACGCGCACGGGTGCGTGCGTGGTCATGCGGTACGTGCCGTACGTGGGGCAGGTGGATACGCGGTGAGCCGTGGCGGAACGGCCACCCGCGGCCGGGCATGGTGACCTGGTGACGAGGCGGATCCACGGTTGTGCGGACGACATGGCGACGTGCGGCCGCCGTCGTGCGTCGTCTCCCGCCGGGGGCATGATGAGCCGGCCGGTCCGTGAGGACGACTGGTGTCGCCTCCCGGCCGGGGCCATCGCGTGGTCCGGTGGTGCCTTGTCGCGCGGACCGGTACCGCGTTGCCGTTTCACCGCGCGGACCGGTACTGCTTCGCTGCTACCGCTTTACCGCTTCACCGTGCGGACCGGTACCGGTCACCCGCGGTGGGAGCGGCGTGGGCGCTTTCAGGCGTGGCCGACCCCCGTCGGTGGATGAATCCAGGCGCGTGCGGATGCCGCCGTCCGGTGACGGCGCATCGGTGGTACGGAGATTTCACGTTCGGACCGGTGACAGGCCGATCGGCCATCAATCATCAAGACCACCCCCGTGAATGCGTCAGCCCTTGCGTCCGGATTTTCGGATTCCATCCGTTCCGGTCCCCTGTGCCGGTGGATCGTGGCGACTCCGCGGAGCCGCGAATCGTCAACGTCTGAAGCATGACCTACGGCGGATGCGTGCGGGAGGTTCCAACGCTCGCTCTAAGGAGGTAGCCATTCGGCGCGCCCCCGGCGGTCACCCCACCGGCCGCCGCGGTCGGCGGCGGCCGGTGGGGGACATGCGCATCAGGGCGTACGGATCAGGGCATGCGCATCAGGACGTACGGATCGGGACGTACGGATCAGGACGTACTCAGGAGGTACGGAGATGGAGGTGCGGAGATGGAGGTGCGGGTCGGGGCGGTAGGGATCAGGCGGTCTCGTCGAGGCGCCGCCGCTGCTCGGAGGGAAGGGTGAGCGCCACTCCGGCGACGGCCTCGTCCAGCTGCCCGGCGTCGCTGACCCCGACGATCGGCGTCACAGAGGGGTTTCCTCCGGTCAGCCAGGCCAGCACGACCTGGTTGCGCGTGATCCCCAGCTCGGCGGCGACCTCGGCCAGAACGGCCAGCCGCCGGGTGGTGCCCGGATGGTCGTAGGCCTCGATCAATGGGCGGTCCTCACGGACGTAGGCGCCGTTGAGGAGCGTGGTGTAGCCCCACAGGGCCATTCGCGGATCGGAGGCCACGTAGTCGAGGACCTCCTCGCCGACCCAGCCGAAGCGGTGGTTCTGGTCGGGCACCGGCGCGTCGGGACGCGGTTTGACGTAGGAGTGGCGCAGCTGAAGCGCCGTGTATCCCTCCCACCCGTTGGACTCGGCGATCCGCCGGGCGCGCTCCACCCGCCAGATGGGATGGTTGGACGCGCCAAGGCGCCCGACCAGCCCCGCCTCGACCAGCTCGGCCAGCGCGCCCGCAGTGTCCTCCAGTTGCGCCGACCTGTCCTCCATGTGCGTCCAGTACAGGTCGACGCGGTCGGTGCCGAGACGGCGCATGCTGCCTTCCAGCGCCGCCTTGATCGCCGGACCCGACAGCCCCTCCCGGTTGGCGGGCCACTCGCCGTCCGCGCCCGGCTCCGCGCCGACCTTCGTGCTGATGTACAGCTTGTCGCGGAGTCCGGGACGGCGTGCCAGCCATCTGCCGATCACCTCTTCGCTCTGCCCGCCGAAGCCGCTCGGGTCGGCCCAGAACGAATAGCAGTTGGCGGTGTCGATTATCGTCCCGCCCTCCGCCACGAACCGGTCAAGCAGCTCGAAAGACGTTCGCTCGTCAAGTCGGGTGCCGAAGTACATCGCTCCCAGGGCGAGATTCACCTGTGCCACGGCATGCTCCTTGGTCGGGAATTGGAATGGAAAGCCGAGTCTGACATCCGGGGCGAGTTCGATGTCAAGGCCATCCGGCGATCTTGGCTGGCTTCCCTCGATCGCCGATATAAACGACATTTCCGGAAGCCGATTTACGGTCGCCCGAACTCTTGGGGCCACCGATCCCTCGCCGGGCACCTCGGCGCCCTGGACGAGGCGGGCCTAGCCGGTCGGGCGCGAGGAGGCCGGTGGCGCGAAGGGGTTCCGGCCGGCTGATCGGTACCGGGAGGCCGGTGGCGCGAGGGGGGTTCCGGGCCGCGAGAGAATGGAGGCGTGTATTTCGCCCATGTCGGAGGTCGATTGGCCACCGGGCTGCGGGATGTGACCACCGATCTCGAAGCCCTCGACGGTGCCGGATGGTGGGCCGTCGTGGTGACCTACGAGGGCAAGGTCACCTGCGCCCGGTTCGACGAGGTGCGGCCCGCCCCCCTTCCCCGCGCCTCCGGGCCCTGGCCCGCCTCGCTGCGGTGGACCAGCTCGCTGGACCGGCGAGGGTACGAGGACGGCGTCCGGCGGATCCGCGACTACATCGAGCAGGGGGAGGTCTACCAGGCGAACCTGTGCCGGGTGCTGACCGCGGAGATCCCGCTCGACGCCGACCCGCTGGTGCTGGCCGGGAGGCTCGCGCGGGGCAATCCCGCGCCGCACGCCGCCACCGTGTGCGTGCCGGGGCTGACGGTGGTCTCCGCCTCGCCGGAGCTCTACCTGTCCCGCGCCGGCGACGTCGTGGAGTCGGGGCCGATCAAGGGTACGGGCGTGACCGCGGACGACCTGCTCGAAAAGGACTACGCCGAGAACGTCATGATCGTCGACCTGGTGCGCAACGACCTGGGAAGGGTGGCCGAAGTCGGCTCCGTCACGGTTCCCGCCCTCTGCGCGGTGGAGGAGCATCCGGGGCTCGTGCACCTGGTGTCGACCGTTCGCGCCACGCTGGAGCAGGGCCGGGGGTGGCCCGAGCTGTTCTCGGCCACCTTCCCGCCCGGCTCGGTGACCGGTGCGCCCAAGTCCTCGGCGCTTCGTATCATCAATGAACTCGAACCTGAGCCCCGGGGGCCGTACTGTGGGGCAGTGGGCTGGGTCGACGCGGGCAGGCGCGAGGCCGCGCTGGCCGTGGGCATCCGCACCTTCTGGATCGAGCGTGATCTCATCCGCTTCGGCACGGGAGCCGGCATCACCTGGGGCTCCGATCCGGAGCGCGAGTGGCGCGAGACCGAGTTGAAAGCGTCCCGGCTCATCGCGCTCGCCTCCGGGAGGGCCTGACGGCCGTCCTGGCTCCGGCCCGTACCGACGGGTCCGGGCCGCGCCTGCGTGCGGCGGGCGCCCGGCGAACTCGGCAACACCTCGCAAGAATGGAGATCTCATAGATGAACGTTCCGGTCTGGGTCAACGGGGAACTTATCGATCCCACGCAGGCCAGCGTCTCCGTCTTCGACCACGGGCTTATGGTCGGGGACGGCGTTTTCGAGACCATCAAGTGCGTGAACGGCGAGTCGTTCGCCCTCACCAGGCACCTGGACCGTCTCAAGCTCTCCGCCGAACGCCTCGGCCTGCCGGCGCCCGACGTGGACGCGATCGCCGACGGCGTGCGGGCCTGCCTGGCGGAGGCGCCGCCGTGGCCGCTCGGCCGCATCCGGATCACCTACACCAGCGGCAACGGCCCGCTCGGCTCCGACCGAGGCAACCAGGGCACCAGCGCCATCGTGATCGTCGGAGCCCAGGCGCCGTTCTCCGAGACCGCGAGCGTCACCGTCGTGCCGTGGCCGCGCAACGAGCGCGGGGCGCTCGCCGGGGTGAAGAGCACCTCCTACGGCGACAACGCCAAGGCCCTGGCGTACGCCAAGGAGCGCGGCGGCCAGGAGGCCGTCTTCGAGAACCTCGCGGGCAACCTCTGCGAGGGCACCGGCAGCAACGTCTTCATCGTCAGGGACGGCCACCTCATCACCCCCACCCTCGCCTCCGGCTGCCTGGCCGGCGTGACGCGCGCGCTGGTGCTCGAGTGGCACGGCGGCGAGGAGGCCGACGTGCCGATCTCCGCCCTGTACGAGGCCGAGGAGGCGTTCCTCACCTCTACGACCCGCGACATCCAGCCGATCAGGCTCGTCGACGACACGGTGCTCGCGACCGCGCCCGGCCCCGTCACCGCCAAGGCGATGCGTGTCTTCGCGGAGCGGAGCGCGGCCGACGTCGACCCGTGATCACTCGGGGTAGGACACCTGGGTCTGGGCGTTGAGCCCGTCCAGCTTGACGGACTTCGCCGGATCGGTGAGCGGATCGTCGATCGCGATGACGTCCAGGCCCTTGGTGATGTCGCTGGAGTAGATGTAGCCGTTGTAGTAGTACGCCGACCACGAGCCGCCCAGCCTGGGCTCCCCGGAGGTGGTCAGCGGGCCCCGGTCGACGTACGCGATCTCCTTGGGGTGGTCGGGGTCGGTGAAGTCGATCACCGAGACCCCGCCCTGGTACCACGCCTGGACCATGATGGTCTTGCCGGGCACGGGAAGCAGCGAGCCGTTGTGCGCCACGCAGTTCTCGGTCTCGGTCTGGTGGCGCGGGATCTTGAAGTACCCCCTGCGCTGGAGCTCGCGGTCCCCGGTGATGTCGTACACCGCGTCGGCGCCCCGGGTCGGCCCGGTCTTGGCGTCGCAGGTCGGGGCGATGCCGCCGCCCAGTTCGTCGGAGAAGATCACCCTGGTCGCGTCGTTGCTGAACGTCGCCGAGTGCCAGACGGAGAAGTTCTCGGTGTCGGTGATCTCCTGGAGCACCTTGGGCCGTACCCGGTCCGAGATGTCCATCAGGATGCCGTTCCCGAGGCAGGCCCCCGCCGCCAGGTCCTTCTCCGGGTACACCGTGATGTCGTGACATCCGCTGGTCGCGCCCGGCTGGGACTCGTCGTCGCCGTCGGTGAACAGCACCGGCTGGGCGACGATCTTGGCCTGGGCGGGGTCGCCCACCGGAACCTCGATGATCGCGATGGAGTCGTGGGGCGGCTTGCAGGTCTTGGAGTCCGGCGAGGGCCCGAACGACGAGACGTACAGGTAGACCTTCTCGGCGTCCTTGCCCGGCACCAGCGTGTGGGTGTGCGAACCACACGCCGTGGCCAGGGACTTCAGGTAGCGGGGGTGGGTCTTGTCCGAGATGTCGAAGATCCGGATGCCCTCCCAGCCCGCGTCCATGTCGCCTCGCCTGCTCTGGCAGGTCTCGTTGTCCCTGGGCTCGTCCACCGAGAGGAAGAGCAGGTTCCCGGTGACGGAGATGTCGTTCTGGCCGCCGGGGCAGACCACCCGCGTGACGACCTTGGGTTTGGCCGGGTCGGTGATGTCGTGGATCGTGAAGCCCTCGTAGTTGCCGACGTAGGCGTAGTTCCCCTGGAAGGCGAGGTCGGTGCCCCAGGCCTCCTCGCCGTCGAACGGCGCGGACAGCGGGACGTTCGCCACGAGCCTGGCGTTGGCGCTGTGCTCCACCCCGCTCGATGTGGACGGCCCTGGGGTCGCCGTCGAGGCCGCGGGGACGGAGGGCGGTGGATCACCGGCACAGGCTCCGAGAAGGAGAACCGCGCTCGCCATGGAAGCGAACGCCCCGATCCGCCACGTGCCCACAATGCCCCCTGTTGTCCGGCTGAATTTGGGAATGTGCCCCAGTATGGAAGCTATGGTGATCCGGCGCCGCACGTGCGAGCTTTTTGTAACGGTTGTGCTGGGATCCGGGCTGGCTTCCGTGCTGGCGGGCTGTACGGGCGGCGATCCAGGGCGCGGATCGCCCATCGTGGCGGGCGGCGGCGCCCCGGTGATCATCCCGGGGGCGCCGGGTGACGCGGGACGCAGGGCCACGCCGGGCGAGCACGTCGGCCGGTCGGAGTCACGGGCGTCCGCCGCCGACGTCCTGTTCACGGAGCGGATGATCCCGCACCACCGGCAGGCGCTGGAGATGGCCGGCCTCGCCGTCTCGCGGACCTCGAACCCCGACGTCCTGCGCATCTGCGAGCGCATCGCGGTCGGGCAGCGGCCGGAGGTGGGGGTGATGTCGCGATGGCTGCTGGCGCTCGGCCGAGCCGTGCCCGCTGAGCATCCCGCGCACGCGGCCTCGCCGGGCAAGGAGGGCTACGGCATGGCGAGCCTGGGGGAGATGAACCGGTTGCGCTCGTCGCGCGGCGCCGCGTTCGACGCTCTGCTCCTGCGGTTGATGATCAGGCATCACGAGGGCGCCGTGCGGATGGCGGGGGAGGAGCTTTCCGGCGGAACCGACCAGACCATGCGCAAGATGGCCCAGGACGTCGCCTCCGGCCAGCGCGTGGAGATCGGCAGGATGCGGAAGCTCATGAAGTGAGCTTCGGTCAGGAGCTCCACAGCATGTTCGACAGCTCGTCGTCGAGGTCCATGTAGTCGGTCTCGCGGCCGGCGGCCACCAGGTCGTACGTGCGGTGCAGGAACTCGGTCAGCGGCGGCAGCGGGACCTCGAACAGCGCCTGGCCGAAGGGCGAGGTGAGGCTGATGTTCAGCGTGCGCTCGCCGTCGGCCCGCGCCGGCCACACCTGGACGTCGCCGTCTCCCACCCGGCGCACGATGCCCACGGTCAGCAGCTCGCGGGCGAAGATCCACTCGACCGGTTCGTCGTTCCCCACGTGGAAGGCCATCCTGATGGCGTACGGATCGTCGGCCGTATAGCTCAGGCCGGCGAGCAGGGGGACGGTGGTACGGTCGGGGACCACAAGTCGAAGGCCCAGCTCGGCAGAGACGGTGGCGTTCATCGTCAGCCAAACCTTTCGTCGGTGGGTCCCCTGCGCGGGGCTTGGGTTGCGGTGCTCTGAAGGACTTCGCTCGGAGCTGTGTCTGCGAAACGAAGGAACCTCCAGGAGAGATTCCGCTCCTGAGCCCTTCTGTAACGCATATCACAGCGCGACATTTATGCCTCTACCTGGTCAAACATCGCTTAGAGGCGCCTGTTTGCAAGGGTTTTGCGTGTCGTTCCTGCTGTCCTACGGGGCATCTACGGGTGTCTCGGGGTAAAGATCATAAGTGGTGCGATTCGGATGAGTATGGGGCATGACGATGCTATGACAACAGGGCGCCACGCCGCCGGACTCCTGAGAACCTTTCGTGATCCGGTTGTCTGACCGCTTCGCCAGCACCCCCGGGAGTGAGGTATGGTTTTCCCCGTCGGGCAAGGTCCTCCGAGCGGGGGATCCCGGCACAGGAGGGCGATTAGCTCAGCGGGAGAGCGCTTCGTTCACACCGAAGAGGTCACTGGTTCGATCCCAGTATCGCCCACCATCCGCAAGGCCGCTTCCCATCCCGGGAAGTGGCCTTTTTGGATCTTCGGGGCTCTCGTCCCTCGCGGGGAAAGTTTCACCGGCCGTCCGGGCGCGGGGCGCCGCCTCGTGCCTCCCCTCACGGCGAAAGCGGCAGGTGAGAGCCCGCCGGGCCTGCGAGTGGCGCCGTCCCCCGCAGTGGGGCCGCCGCCCGCCCGTTGACGAGGGGCACCCCTGACAGGATTCTGGGGTGGGCGTCGTCATCCCCTGTCAAAGGGGAGCGGCGGGGCCCGGCGCTCCGCGGTCCATGGACGGGATACCAGCGAGAGCCCGCGCACATCGCGGGCCAGAGGCACTCCGCGGTGTCCCGGTCTCGCGCCGGATGGCCCTGCGCGCGCCGATAAGCGGCCCCCCGATCTCTTCCCGGGGGTCTGCGACTCCATCCGGCCGTCACTCACGGTGACCGGTCGGCGACTATCGTCAGTCGGGCGGCCCCGGTCGCACTCCCGCACGGTCACCGTCGCCCGTGTGACCTCGACCCGTGCCGGCCACCACCAGACCAAGAGGTGATCTCATGAACGTCGACCGGTTCGGCGGACCGGCGCTCTCGCTGTTTCGCGTCGTCACGGCACTGCTGTTCCTGTGCCACGGGCTGGCGTCGGTCTTCGGTGTCTTCGGCGGCAGCCGGGGCACGGGCCAGCCCATCCCGTTCGGCACCTGGCCCGGATGGTGGGCCGCGCTCATCCAGGTGGTCTTCGGCGCGCTCGTCCTCGCCGGGCTCCTCACCCGCGTCGGCGCGCTGCTGTCGTCGGGGTCCATGGCGTACGCGTATTTCGTCGTGCACCAGCCGGAGGCCCTGCTGCCCCTGAGTAACGGCGGCGAGCTCGCCGTGCTGTTCTGCTGGTCGTTCTTCCTCGTCGCCGTGCTCGGCCCGGGCACCTGGTCCCTGGACGCGGCGATCCGCCGTCACCGCCGGGGCGGGCTCGGCGCGTACGCTCCGGCTCCGGCGCGGGTGAGCCTGTGAGGAGCGGGTGAGCCGGTAAGAGAGGTAGGCCGGTAAGAAGCGCCATGGCCCCGCCGCGCATCCCGGCGGGGCTCCGGCCCGCGCGAGCCGGCGGCGGACGTGACCTCGCGTGCGTACCCCTAGTGGTGACCCGCTTCGGGCCCTCATGCGTTAGATTCCTCATGAATGTGTCAAGAAACGCGAACCGCCAGTCAAGGTCCAAGCCTGGATGAGATCCTTTAAGGTGATCAGGCGTTCGGGTTCTGCATCGGAGAGGGAGCATGAGGGCTTTTCGGGCCGCGGGTGACCTGGAAGACGAGCACATCCTGGATCACCGGCAGGCCGGGCCCACGGTGCTCCGGATGCTGGTCGGAGCACAGCTGCGCCGGTTGCGCGAGGCCGGAGAGATCACCCGGGCCGCCGCCGGCTACGCCATCCGCGCCTCCGATACCAAGATCAGCCGCCTGGAGCTGGGACGCACCGGCTTCAAGCCGCGCGACGTGGCCGACCTGCTGACCCTGTACGGGGTGACCGACGAGGACGAGCGCCAGGCCGTGCTGTCCCTCGCCGAGCACGCCAACAACCCTGGCTGGTGGCACGTGTACAGCGACGTGGTGCCCTCATGGTTCGAGGCCTACATCGGGCTCGAGCAGGCGGCCGGCGTGATCCGCTCGTGGGAGGTGCAGTTCGTCCCCGGCCTGCTGCAGACCGAGGACTACGCGCGCACCGTGATCCGCCTCGACCGCTCCGCGACGGACGCCGAGGTGGAGCGCCGCGTGGCCCTGCGGATGAGGCGGCAGCGCATCCTCACCAGCCCCGGCGCAGTGAAGCTGTGGGCCGTGGTCGACGAGGGCGCGCTGCGCCGGCTCGTCGGCGGGGCGGCGACGATGCGCGCCCAGATCGAGCACCTCATCCGGATGAGCGCGCTGCCGAACGTCACCCTGCAGGTGATGCCGTTCAGCTCCGGCGGCCACGCCGCGGGAGGCGGCCCTGTGACCATCCTGCGCCTCGCCGCGCACCATCTTCCCGACGTGGTCTACCTGGAGCAGCTCGCCAGCGCGCTGTACCCCGACAAGCCCGCCGAGATCATGCACTACTGGGACGTCATGAACAGCCTCAGCGTGCAGGCCGAGCCGCCGGCCAGGACCGTCGCCTCCCTGCGGCGCATGCTCGAGGAGCTGTGACCCTCCGGTAGGGCGGCCGGGGGCCACCCGCCTACAGGCAGTAGGTGGATTGTGGGTGCCGCGCACATTTCCGCTTTCCGACCCGCGATCTAACTTTGCGTGGACCAAAGGTGTGATGGCCATCACACCGTCTCACGGCAGCCGTGAGATCGGTCCCGTCGAAGGAGCGGTCAGATGAAGCGCTTCCTGTACTCGTCCCTCACGCTGCTGGTGGGCCTGGTGTCCTTGGTCGCGACGCTCCAGCTCACGATGGGCAGCGCCAGCGCGGCCTCCCTCACCAAGGTCACCGGCTTCGGGTCCAACCCCGGCGGCCTGAACATGTGGGTCTACCGGCCGGACGACCTGCCCGCCGGCGCCCCGATGGTCGTCGCGATGCACGGGTGCACGCAGACGGCGAACGACTACTACACCAACTCGGGCTGGAAGAAGTACGCGGACCTCTACCACTTCGCCGTCGTCTTCCCCGAGCGGATCGACTCCGGCACGTTCCCGTCCAACTGCTTCCAGTGGTTCCAGGAGGCCCACATCGCGAGGGGTCAGGGCCAGGCGCTGTCCGTGGCGCAGATGGTCGGCTACGCCACGCAGACCTACCGCCTGGACGCGAGAAGGGTCTACGTCACCGGGCTGTCGGCGGGCGGCGCGATGACCGCCGTCATGCTGGCCACCTACCCTGACCTGTTCGCGGCCGGCTCGGTCGTGTCCGGCCTTCCCTACCGCTGCTCTCCGCCCGCCTCCACCACCACCTGCCAGTACTCCGGTGTGGACAAGAGCCCGAAGGCCTGGGGCGACCTGGTGCGCAACGCCTACCCCGGCTACACGGGCCCGCGTCCGAGGGTCGCGATCTGGCACGGGCAGTCGGACGCGGTCGTCGTGCCGAAGAACGGGCTCGAACTGCGCGACCAGTGGACCGACGTCCTCGGCGTCTCCCAGACGCCCATCTCGGCCGAGTCGCTGCCGGCGGGCACGACCCTGGAGAAGTACGGCAACGACGCGGTGCGTCTCTACAAGATCGCCGGCGCGGGCCACGGGACCCCGGTCGACCCGGGCACCGCCGCCGACCAGTGCGGCACCGCCGGCGCCTACTTCCTCGACAGCATCTGCTCGGCCTACCGCGACGCCGCCTTCTTCGGGCTCGACGGCGCCGGGCCGACGCCGACCGCCACCCCGACGGTCACCCCCACCGTCACTCCCACGCCCACTCCCACGGTCACCCCGACCACTCCGCCCGTGTGCGTGACGGCCAGCAACTACGCCCACACCACGGCGGGACGGGCGCACCAGTCCGGCGGCTCGACCTTCGCCAACGGCTCCAACGACCCGATGGGGCTGTGGAACACCTTCACCACCCACACCCTCAAGCAGACCGGGCCCGGCTACTGGGTCGTCGCGGACGGCCAGTGCCCCTGAGCGGCGGGATCGAGCCGCCCAGGGGTTAAGCGCCGGTCTGCCTCGCGTACCAGGTGATACTGGCTCCGTTGGGGAACGACCTGCGGTCGGTCGGGGTGAACGCGGTGGGACGGAAGCCACCATCGACGATGGCGGTGCCCGCGCCCGCCACCACGGGATAGCTCTTGACGATCATTTCGTCGATCTCGGGCAGCAGCGAGGCGGCCAGCCCTCCGCCGCCGCAGAGCCAGACGTCCAGCCCGTCCTCGCGCTTGAGGTCCCGGACGAGCGCGGCGGGGTCGCGCACCAGTTCCACCGCCGGGTCGTCGATGCGGTCCAGGGAGCTGGGAGGCGACGTATTGCCGCAGGTGCGCGTACGGGCTGCTGATCCCTTGGTCGAGCACGGCCCGGTAGGTGTCCAGCCCCATCAGGACGGTGTCGAAGCGCCTGTTGGGGACGTCCACGAGGCCGGCGTGCGGACGGTACTGCGTGGGAACAGTCTCGGGATAGCGCTCGTTGACCCAGGCCATGTACGCGGCGGCGGCCTCGCCCTCGCCGACCGGGTAGAAGTCCACCTCCCCGCCGGGGCCCGCGATGCGGCCATCGATGGACACGCCGATGTAGTAGACGAGCTTGCGCATATGACCACTCCATTAGGGCGGTGGACGGCGCGGCACAGGTCCCGCCGGGGACGGCGTCCAACTACTTCGCCAGCCGCGACGACCTGTTCACCCAGGTCGGCGCGCGCGTCTACGAGCGCCTCCAGCCGGACGAGGAGACCGTCGCCCGCCACCTGCAGGGCGCGCAGGATCGGGAGAAGTTCGCCGCGGTGATGCGCGAGACCGTCCGCCGGGTCGCCGGTTTCCGGACGGGATACCTGGCGCTGCTGGAACTGCGGCTGGAGGCGACACGGCGTCCCGAACTGCGGGCGTTGCTGACGCGGAGCGTGCGCGCCGACGTCGATGCCAACGTCGCCGGCCACCGGGCGTCCGGGCTGCCCGGTGACGCGACCTCGGTGCGGCTGTTGCACATGGCGCTGAACTGGCTGATCGTCGAGCGCCTCACGCTGCCGGAGGTGTACTCCGAGCAGGAGGCCGACGACCTCGTCGCCCGCGCCGTGGAGCGGCTCGTTTAGCCTCGCCGCGCGCCGGACGGCGTCTCCATCGAAGCCGTCCGCCGCCGCCTCGGCCACACCTCTGCGGTCTCCTGACTCGAATCCCGGCACCAAAGCCCATTGTCGGCAGGCTCTCACCCAAGGGTGCCCGATTTGTCCTGAGACTGCGTTTACTGAACGGCGACTGACGCCTTTCCAAATTGCCATGAGAAGGGGGAATTGGAAGCCTTTACCTCATGCTGAGGTGGCGCCCTTCATGCCCGGGTACCGACAGTATTGCGGAGCGGAAGCCGTGCCTTCGCCCACCGAATCGGTGATTCCGCGGGTGGGCGTACGGCGTTCGGTGAACCAGCGAAGAGGGAGAGCGCAAGCATGATCAGTGACAACCTGTGGACATACCGGCCGGACGTATACGGCCACGACCAGACCATGGACATCGCCGGCTTCGACGTCGAGGCCGTGGACGGCAAGATCGGGTCGGTCGACGAGGCCAGCAACGTGGTGGGCGAGAGCTACATCGTCGTCGACACCGGGCCGTGGATCTTCGGGAAGAAGGTCGTCCTCCCCGCCCTCGTCGTCACCCAGATCAATCAGCCGGACCGCAAGGTCTATGTCGCTCGCACGAAGCAGGAAATCAAGAACGCCCCGGAGTTCGACCAGAAAGCCTACAAGGACGCCGGGTACCGGGCGAGGCTCGCCGGATATTACGGAAATCTCCCTGGAGTGATGTAACCCGGAGAGATGTAAACGCCTTCACGCTGATGGGCCGTTCGCGTACGCGGGCGGCCCATCTCCGCGCGGGGGCCGCCATCGTGTTCAAACCGGGGAAATCCATTCGCGGGCACATCGTGACGCCGATCTCCCTTCGTCGCCGAGATCCCGGAAGAGTGCGAGGAGAGGGACCCTGGCCGGCGAGACCGGTGATCGGCGACCGGTCTCGCTCGGCCCTCGGGCCCCTCTCCGGCAACACGGACCCGAGGCGAGTGGCGATGGCCATCCGGCACGAAAGCCATCGCACCGCTACCGCCTCAGGACTGTCAGGCGCAGTTAACATTGGATGTCTTGGGGCGTCAAGAGGTGTCCATCCAGCCTCATTTCCGTACCGGAACCGAAGCGGGGCCGCGCTGGCTCTCCTACCTGCGGATTCATCGAGTAAAACGATCACATCAACAAGCTCCGTCAGGGGCTAGTGACATCTGATGTGTCCACATTGTTAAATGATCCGATGTCTAGGCGGATTCGACGTGTCGAGGGCGTGTCGGAGCGCTTGACGCTTCCGTCCGGACATGCCAAAGTTTCGTCGACAGCGGCGAAAGTTACGTGGCAAACCGTTCGACTTTCCCCACAGGTGCGGCGGCGCGCTCCTCCCCATCGCGAAGGAATCCGTCATGGACGTGCATCCGCCCACCCCCTCGCCCAGACCCCCCTCGCCCCTCCGGGCACGCCTGCCCCGCCTGCTCCTGCGGGCCGCACTCGCGCTGGCCGTCGCGCTGACGGGCATCCTGTCCGTCCCCGTCGCGGCGTCGGCCGCGCCCCTCACCAAGATCCTCGTCTTCTCCAAGACGGCCGGCTTCCGGCACACGTCCATCCCGAACGGCATCGCGGCGATCCAGCGGCTCGGCACCGCCAACGGGTTCACCGTGGTCGCGACGGAGGACGCCGCGGCGTTCACCACGGCCAACCTCGCGCAGTACCAGGCCGTGGTCTGGCTCTCGACCACCGGCGACGTCCTGAACGCCGCCCAGCAGACCGCGTTCCAGTCCTACATCGCGGCCGGCGGCGGCTACGTCGGCGTCCACGCCGCCGCCGACACCGAGTACGACTGGCCCTGGTACGGCGGCCTGGTGGGCGCGTGGTTCAGCTCCCACCCCGCGACCCAGCAGGCCACGGTGCGCGTGGAGGACAGGTCCAACGTCTCCACCTCGCACCTGGCGCCGACCTGGACCCGCACCGACGAGTGGTACAACTACCGGTCGAACCCCCGCGCGAACGTCAGGGTGCTGGCGAGTCTCGACGAGACCTCCTACTCGGGCGGCACCATGGGCGACCACCCCATCACCTGGTGCCAGAACTACGGCGGCGGCAGGTCCTGGTACACCGGCCTCGGGCACACCGAGGAGTCCTACGCCGACCCGGCCTTCACGACGATGCTGCTCGGCGGCATCCAGGTCGCGGCGGGCGCCAAGCCGGCCGACTGCCGGCCGGAGACCGGCTACACCGCGCTGTTCGACGGCACCCAGACGACGTTCTCCAGGTGGCGGCAGGCGGGCCCCGGCGGCTTCACCCTGGCGAACGGCACCCTCACCTCCTTCGGCGGCATGGGCCTGCTCTGGTACCCGGTCAGCACGTTCAGCAACTACTCGCTCAAGCTCGACTGGATGATGCCTGGCGACGACAACGGCGGCGTGTTCATCGGCTTCCCCGACCCGCAGGGCGACCCGTGGAAGCCGGTCGACGCGGGGCACGAGATCCAGATCGACGCCACCGACGCCGACCCGACCCGCACGACGGGCAGCGTCTACAGCTTCAAGGCGCCCGACTCGGCGCTGAGGGCCGCGGCGCTCAACCCGCCCGGCTCGTGGAACACCTACGAGATCGCCGTGCACGGCCAGCGCGTCGAGATCTACCTCAACGGGGTCAAGATCAACGACTACACGAGCACCCGCGCCATCTCGAACGGGTACATCGGCGTGCAGAACGACGGGGCCGGCGCGGACATCAACTACCGCAACATCCGGATCAAGCAGGACACCGTTGCCGTGACCGACCTGGCACGGGGCCGTCCGACCACGGTCTCCAGCGTGGAGCCCGGCAGCCCGCACGCCGGCGCCAACGCCGTCGACGGCAACGCCGCCACCCGGTGGGGCAGCGCCTACTCCGACCCCCAGTGGATCACGGTGGACCTCGGCGCCACGCGCACGCTGAACCGCGTCAAGCTCACCTGGGAGACCGCCTACGGCAAGGCGTACCAGATCCAGACCTCGCCCGACAACGCCACGTGGTCGACGGTCTACTCCACCACCACAGGGGACGGCGGCACCGACGACGTGGCCGTCGCCGGCTCGGGCCGCTACGTGCGGATCTACGGCACCCAGCGGGCCACCCAGTGGGGCTACTCCCTCTGGGACCTCAACGTCTACGGCAGCTGACCGGCAGAAGCCCCCTGGCCTTCACACCCCCTGGAGTCTTCGTGCCATCTTCAGCGCGCCTTCGAAAGCTCGCCGGCGCCGTGGTGCTCGCCCTCGCCGCCACCGCCACGGCGGGAGTGAGCACCACCAGCGCCTCCGCCTCGACCCCCGCGACCCTGTCCTTACCCTCGTCATCCCTGTCGTCCTCAGCCGCCCTGGCCCCGCCCCCGGCGAGTGGCTTCGAGAAGGTGAAGCTGGACGGCGGGCTGTCGATGGGCGAGCCCATCGAGCTGTCGGTGCTGCCCGACGGCAAGGTCCTTTACATCAACCGGGGCTCGACCTCCGGCGGTGGCCAGGTGCGCCTGTACAACCCGGCGACCAAGGCCACCACGGTCGCCCTGACGCTCCAGCTCGACGCCCGGTTCGAGGACGGGCTCATCGGCATCACCCCGCATCCCCAGTTCGCCACCAACCACTGGGTGTTCCTGTTCTACTCGCCGAAGGTGACCCCGCTGGTCAACCGGATCTCGCGGTTCACCTTCAACACCTCGACCAACGTGCTCGAC
Source organism: Sphaerisporangium viridialbum (assembly GCF_049674955.1). Lineage (GTDB taxonomy): Bacteria > Actinomycetota > Actinomycetes > Streptosporangiales > Streptosporangiaceae > Sphaerisporangium > Sphaerisporangium viridialbum. The sequence goes on from NZ_CP187232.1 coordinate 3,601,438, forward strand.
CCGGCGAGCGAGGACATGATCATCGAGTGGCCGACCGAGCGCGACCTCTGCTGCCACTCGGCGGGGTCGATGACGTGGGACTCGAACAACAACCTGTACTTCGCCGTCGGAGACAACACCAACTCCGGGGGCGACTCGGCCGGCATGGCGCCGATCGACGAGCGGACCGGCCGCAGCCCCCAGTACGACGCCCAGCGCACGGCGGGCAACACCAACGACCTCCGCGGCAAGATCAACCGGATCCACCCGGAGAGCAACGGCACCTACACCGTGCCGGCGGGCAACCTGTTCCCCGCCGGCACGGCGCAGACCCGGCCCGAGATCTACATCATGGGCACCCGCAACCCCTACCGCATCTGGGTCGACAAGCAGGCGGCCAACACCCTCTACTGGGGCGAGGTCGGGCCGGACGCCGGAGCCACCATCGCCAACCGCGGCCCTGCGGCCTACGACGAGTTCAACCGCGCCACCGGCCCCGGCAACTACGGCTGGCCGTACTGCGGAGGCCCGAACGTCGCCTACAACGACTGGGACTTCGCGGCCAACGCCCCCCGAGGCTGGTTCCCCTGCGGGGGATCGGCGGGGCCGGTGAACAACTCGCCGCGCAACACGGGCCTGCAGCAGCTTCCGCCGACCAAGCCCGCCCTGGTCTGGGAGCAGCACGGCGGCAGCAAGGAATGGCCGGCCCTGGACAACCCCGGGGGCTGCGGCGCGCCCAACCACACCGAGGTCTACCACTACAACGCGGGCCTCAACTCGCCCAACAAGTGGCCCGCCTACTACGACAACAAGTGGCTGATCTCCGAGTACTGCCGTAACTGGATCAAGGAAGTCCAGTTCAACAACGGCAACCCCTCGACGGGGACCCCGACCGTCATCGAGCCGGTCCTCGCGGGCATGAACCTCGTCCACCCGATCGACATGGAGTTCGGCCCGGACGGCTCGCTGTACCTGCTCGAGTACGGCAGCGGCTACTTCTCGGGCGCGGCGGACGCCGGACTCTACAAGATTAACTACGTCCAGGGCGGCCGCTCGCCTGTCGCCGTGGCCTCGTCCGACAAGGACAACGGCCTGACCCCGCTCACGGTGGCCTTCTCCAGCGCCGGCAGCTCCGACCCCGACGGCGACCCGCTCACCTACGCCTGGGACTTCGACAACAACGGGACCACTGACTCGACGGCCGCCAACCCCTCCTTCACCTACACCACGAACGGCGACAAGCGGGCACGGCTGACCGTCAACGACGGCACGGGCCGCACCGGCACGACGCTGATCCCCGTCGTCGTCGGCAACAACCGCCCGACCCTGTCGCTGTCCGGCCTTCCCGCGGGTGGCACCTACAGCTGGGGCGACGACCTGACCGCCACCGCGGGCGCCACCGACCCCCAGGACGGCACCGTGCCCTGCGCGAGCGTCGTCGTACGGGCGGCCCTCGGGCACCAGGAGCACGCCCACGAGGAGGGCCAGGGCACCGGCTGCGGGTTCACCGTGAACACCGGCCCCATCCACGCCGGGTTGGACGCGGTGCAGTTCTTTGTCATGCGCTCCTCCTACACCGACAAGGGCGCGCCCGGCACCGTGGCCCTCACGGGGGAGAAGGAGATCACGCTCTGGCCCAAGCAGTGGCAGGCCGAGCACTACGTCCAGCTCAACGGCCCGAAGGTCGTCGACCAGGCCGCGGCCGAGGGCGGTAAGAGGCTCGGGGACATCCAGAGCGGTGAATGGGTCAGGCACCACGCCGTCAGCCTGAAGGGCATCACCGGGATCAAGGCGCGGGTCTCCTCGGCCAACGCCGGAGGCACCCTGTCGTTCCGCTTCGACTCGCCGACCGGCCCCGAGGTCGCGCGCTTCGCGGTGGCCGGCACCGGGGGCTGGGACAACTACGTGGAGCTCACCGCCCCCGTCACCAAGCCGGACGACGGCACGCACGACCTGTACCTCGTGTTCAGCGGCGTCAACACCGGCACCAACGCTCTGTACGACATCGACAGCTACACCTTCACAGGTCCCGGTGTGAGCACGCCTCCCACCGGCACCACCGACCTCGCGCGCGGCCGTCCCACCACGGTGTCCAGCGTGGAGACCGGCAATGTGCTGGTCGGCGCCAACGCGGTGGACGGCGACCCGGCGACCCGCTGGGGCAGCGCGTACACCGACCCGCAGTGGATCACGGTCGACCTGGGCGCGTCGCACTCGATCAACCGGGTCAGGCTGAACTGGGAGGCCGCCTACGCGCGGGCCTACCAGGTGCAGACCTCGCCCGACAACTCGGCGTGGACGACGGTCTTCTCCACCACCAGCGGCGACGGGGGAGTCGACGACCTCACCGTCACCGGCACGGGGCGCTACGTGCGCGTGTACGGCACCCAGCGGGCGCTGTCGCCGTACGGCTACTCGCTGTGGGATCTCAACGTGTACGGCACCTGACCGGGCGCCTGACCGGGCGCGTACGCGGGCCTCCCGGGCCTGGTCGCGCCCGGTTCGGGCATACCGGACAATTGGGATGATCGGCCATCATTTTGCACATCTCGCCGTGATCTCGCTGCCCGCACGGGTATGGCGACATTGATCCGTTCCGCAAAGGAAATCGGAAGGCGGTGAGGTCATGACTAGACCGACCGGCCTGGAAGCGCATCCCGACATCGTGGCGATGCGAGCCAAGTACGAACGGGCTGGTTCCAGCACGGCCGCGCAGGTGATCGACGGGCTGACGCTTCTCGCAGGGCTTTACCTTGCGATATCGCCATGGGTGGTGGGGTTCAACGGGCTGTCCCGGCTCTCGGTGAGCAACATGGTCACCGGACTGGCGCTGGCCGCTCTCGCTCTTGGGTTCGCGTCGGCCTTCGGCCGGACCTACGGGCTGACGTGGATCGCACCGATCCTGGGAGTCTGGACGATCGTGTCACCCTGGATCATTCGATCGCACACGACCGGGTCGATCTGGAACAACGTCATCACCGGCATCGTCATCCTCCTGCTCGGCCTCGGTGCCATGGCGGTGGGGACCCGGAAGATGCCCACGAGGTAGTGAGGGGGCGGCCTCAGGGTGTGGCGGTGTGCCCGCCACACCCGCTGTGTGAGCAGGCCCGCCGACCCGCGGGGGCGGCCGTCCTGCTCGCGGCCTCCAGCGAGGGTGGGCGTTCACAGCCGCTCCCGTCCGGCGCTGGCCGCCGGGGCCGGGGAAAGAAAGGGGAAACCCCATGACCGACCTGAAGGAAGCCCGGGCCATGACCAACCCGTACGCCTCCCTCTCGACCGCCGAGCTGATCAGGCACCTGTCCGAGGAGGTCTCCCGGCTGGTCCGGGACGAGATCCGGCTGGCGACCCTGGAGCTCACGCGCAAGGGCAAGAGGGCCGGGCGGGGCGCGGGGCTGTTCGGCGGCGCGGGGGTCGTCGCCCTGTACGGCGGCGGCGCGCTGGTCGCGACGGTGATCCTGCTGATCGCCCAGGTGCTCACGCCGTGGATCGCGGCCCTGATCGTGGGGGTGGCACTGCTGGTCATCGCGGCCATCCTGGCCCTGACCGGTAAGAGCCAGGTGTCCAAGGCCACGCCGCCGCTTCCCAAGGAGGCCATCCAGAGCCTCAAGGCCGACGTCGACGTCCTGAAGGAGAGTGCGCACCGATGACAGAGACCGATCCGATCGGGGCACCTGACCGGCCCAAAGCCGGTGAGGTGGGCATGCACCGGCAGGAGCCGGGAACGGCCACCCCCGAGTCCGCGGGGCCGTCGCTGAACGTCCCGCAGGTGCGCGCGCCGCCGAAGCCGTACGTCAAGCCCGTGGTGAGCCACGGGAAGGGCGACCCGCTCGCCGGACTGTCCGAGCCACACCTCAGGGCCCGCCCCGAGGTACCGCGTGAAAGGAAGCACGAGATGCGCGTATCGGAGGAGGACCGGCTGCGTGACGAGATCGTCCGCACCCGCGAGGACCTCGGCCGCACGGTCGAGGCGCTGGCGCAGAAGGTCGACGTGAAGACGCGGGCACAGCAGAAGATGGCGGAGACCAGGGTCGTCGCCAGGGAGAAGGCCTCCGTGATGGCGGGCAGGCTCCGCGGGGCCGCCTCGCAGTCGGCGAAGGCCGCCGCGGGGCGCACGGGACCGGCGGGCGGGTCCGTCCCCGGGATGCTGCGGAGCGCGGCCGACCAGGTCTCCCGCCGCCCCGCCGTGCTCATCGCCGTGGGAGCGGTGACCATGGCGGGGGCCGGGCTGCTGAACCTGGCCGAGAGACGCGCCCGGCCCCGCCGCACCCGCCGCGCCTGACGGCCGCGAGGGGGGGGAAGATCCCGGCGTCCCGCACCGAGCCTCACCGGGCTCGCGAGCGGGACGCCCTTTTGCCGGGCCTGCGGGGCCGTTGAGCCTGCTGATGCTGATCTAACGGGAAACAGCAGGTCATCGGCGCCATGTCGCGGTTGTGGCGCGACATGGCCCGGGGCACATGCTCGGTGTACCGCTTCGCCATGCCTGCCGTCACACGTCCCACGAGGTGAACCACATGCCGCTTCACCCCAATATCGACCCCGAGCTCGCCGAGGGGCTCAAGCACGCCTTCCTCCCGCCCGTCGACTTCGCCCGCATGTCACCGGCCGACCTGCCGGGCCTGCGCCGCCAGATGGGCGCCGCGTTCGCCACCATGCCGTCCTTCGCCGCGCCCGGGCTCTCCGTGGAGGACCGGATGGTGCCAGGACCGGACGGGGACCCGGACATCAGGGTGCGCGTCTACCGCCCCGAGGAGCGGCACGGCCCGCTGCCCTGCCTGTACTGGATGCACGGCGGGGGAATGGTCCTCGGCCTGGTGGAGATGGACGACGCGAGGATGGCGCGCTTCGTCCAGGACGTGGGCTGCGCGGTGGTGTCGGTCGAGTACCGGCTGGCCCCCGAGCATCCGCATCCGGCGCCCGTCGAGGACTGCTACGCCGGTCTGGTGTGGGCGGTCAAGAACGCCGAGGAGCTCGGCGTCGACCCCGAGCGCGTCGCCGTGGGCGGGTCGAGCGCGGGAGGCGGGCTGGCGGCGGGCACCGTTCTCATGGCCCGCGACAGGGGAGGCCCGCCGGTCGCGTTCCAGCTCCTGAGCTCTCCGATGCTCGACGACCGGGGCACCACCCCCTCCGGCCGCGAGTTCACCGAGGCGGTGGCGTGGAACCGCGACGCGAACGTGTTCGGGTGGACGGCCCTGCTGGGCGACGCGATCGGCACCGAGGGCGTGTCGCCGTACGCCGCGCCCGCGAGGGCCGCCGACCTGTCAGGGCTCCCGCCCGCCTACATCGAGGTCGGCGAGCTGGAGGTCTTCCGCGACGAGTGCGCCGACTACGCCATGCGGCTGGTCCGGGCGGGCGTGTCCACGGAGTTCCACATGTACCCGGGCGCCTTCCACGGCTTCGACGCGTTCGTCCCGGAGGCCGGGCTCAGCCGCAGGGCCGCCGCGGGCCGGGTGGCGGCCCTGCGCCGGGCGCTGGCGCGCGTGTGAGGTTTCTCACAGAGGATGGCCCGGTAGAGGGGCTCAGTCGACCTCGGCGCTGCCGCTGACCCGGAGCTTGCGCCGGGCGCGCTCGTAGAAGGTGGTGGTGCCGAGCCGCACGACGTGACCGGCCGAGCGCATCGCCGTCACCGTGATTTGGTCGCCGGGCGACAGGCGCCCGGCCACCGAGCCGTCCACCTCGACGGCCAGCCGGCCGCTGGTGGGGAGCAGCTCCAGCGTCACCTCCTCGTCGGCCGACAGGACAAGGGCCCTGTTGAACGACGAGTGCGCCGCCGCGGGGACGACCAGGAACCCCTCGACCAGCGGGGAGACCAGGGGGCCGCCCGCGGAGAAGTTGTAGGCGGTCGACCCCGTGGCGGTCGAGACGATGACGGCGTCGGCCGCGTACCGGACGAAGGGATGGCCCTCCACCGAGATCGCGACCGCGGAGAGCCGGTCGCCCGGTATGCGGGCCAGGGCGATGTCGTTGAACGCGACGACCGTCGGGCCGCCCGGCAGGGTGGCCCGCACCGCGAGGCGGGGCTCGACGGTGAACGCGTGACTGTCGATGGCCGACAGCGCAGGGGGCAGCTCTTCGACGTCGATCTCGGCGAGGAAGCCGAGCTTGCCGAGGTTCACGCCGAGGACGGGGGTGGACCGGCCGCAGACCAGCCGCATGGTGCGCAGCATCGTGCCGTCGCCGCCGAGGCTGACCAGCAGGTCGGCGCGGTCCACCAGGGTGGCCGGGTCGACCGGCACGGCGCTGCAGTCGATGCGGCCGACCTCCTCAGGCAGGCCGAGCACCGTGACGGCCCTGTCGCGCGCCCACTCGACGATCGTGTCGATCGCCTGCTTCGAATCGCGCTGGGGATGCAGCACCAGCCCGACGGTCTTGACCATGCCCATGGACGCCACTGTAGGCCTTCGTGCCCCTGCGCCTTGCCGGGCTGTAGGTGACTCATCCACTATTCGGCCGCAGCCTTCTGAGGCGAGAACGCCGTCCTGCCCCTGAATACCTGTAGTCGGCACTATGTTCGGCCCTGCGATGATGTGATGCCGGCACCAGTTTCGGGCCGGATGCGTGATCGCCGGTTCGGCGGCGGGCGGCTCCGTGCTCCGATAAACGGGAGGTTCGCCGGAATCGGCGGAGTTACGTCATGAGGCCGCCAATCCATCGCGCTGTTCTCCGCGTGGGAAGCGACGGAAACCGGGTATATTCTTGAGGTGTCAAACTATGCTCTGTGAAAGGAGTGGGAGATGGCGACACAGATCCAGACGCTTCTCATCGACGACCTGGATGGCGGCGAAGCAAAAGAGACCGTGGTCTTCGCGATTGACGGCACCAGCTACGAGATCGATCTGAACGACAAAAACGCCAGCAATCTGCGCGAGGCTCTTTCGCCTTTCGTCTCCAGCGCCCGTCGCGCCGAGGGTGCCCCCGCCAAGGGTCGCAAGCGGGGCGCCGCCCAGCGGCCCTCTCGCGACAAAAGCTCGGAGATCCGGGCTTGGGCCAAGGCGCACGGGCTGAACGTCAGCGAGCGTGGCCGGATCGCCTCGCACATCGTGGCCCAGTACGAAGCGGCACAGTGAATGATTAACCCGTCGCGCCCGGATTAGTCGCCCGACGAGCACGTGATCCTCCGCCTGGATCTCTCTAGCGGACCGTCTTTGTGGCGGCCGTGCTCGCACCGGGCCAATGGCCGCCGGAGTGACTCGGGCGGCCCGAGAGCGGTTCCTCCCGTCCGCAGGCCCACGCGCCTGGCCTGCGGGGTCTCGCCTCCCGGGCGCGACCGTGCCGTGGGCTTCATCCGGGGGAGGTAGTGCTGACTTCAGCGAATTTGTCCGGATGGGCACTATTCCTTACCGGCCCCAGTGTGTTAGCCGCGACGGCGGCCGTGCCCGTGAAGTTCCCGGGAAAACCACGGCCCGGCGCCGCGTCCCCGCCGCGCGCGCCTTTCCTCGCATAACCCCTGCGAGCCGCGGCCGATCTCCGCTTCTCAAGAGCTTCCCGTGCCCCGGGCGCCGGGTATGCCGGGAGTCGGCGCCCGCGCCAATCCGAAAAATAATGTCGCCGGTAGCCGCCACTTGACGGGCCGGCGTGCCTACGCCATTATCTCTGCCCCTCCGCTGCGAACTCGCCGAGCTCCGCCGGGTTCGGCCGCCGGCGGCTTCGGGCCGAAGGACGCTCCCCGCCCGGCGGTCTCCGCAATCTAAAGGCCGCGCGGGGCGCGGATTGTCCGGGGATTTCGCAGGGTGAGGACAATCATGGACCCCGGTGGAGCCCGCCGGCCGCGACCGGTCATTCGCCGGGGCCGTCACCTGCCCAATCCCGGCTGTTACATGCGAACACGATAAGGCAATGCCGGGGCGAGTGTTTTGCCGGTGCACTCCGATGCCGGTCCGAATCCGGTCAGCCATTTGTGACCTTGTGTGAGCGGAGTATGGCGGTATGTCGTGACTTTCTTACTCCTATAAGGGATAGGAGAAGCGTCCGCCATGGTGGCCAAGGGGCACGGCCGCCGGCGGTACCGTCACCGGGCGCGCGTCCGGCCCCGGCGGTCCGTCACCGGGCACGTCCGGCCCGGTGGCCCCTCGCCGAGGGGCCACCGGATCAGATGGTGATCCACTCCGTGACGACCACGACCGACGCCAGGCGGCAGCGAAGGCTGAAAGGCCCCGAGGGCACCCGGTCGCAGACGAACCTGCCCATGCCGTCGGCGGTCACGGTGCCGGGCCGCCGGCCGCGCACCTCGATCTCGGCCGGCTGGGCGGGGATCACCTGGCCGAGGACGCGGCCGATCGCCCCCATGACGGTCACCTCCACGTCGATGGTGACCCCGAGGGCGTGGAAGGTCACCAGCCGGGGCTCGTCGCCCCCGCCCCCGCCCCCGCGCACGGGCGCGGGCTCGGCGAGCGAGTCGAAGGCCAGCGCGGCGAGCTCGGCGTCCATCGTGCGCAGCGTGTAGGCCTCCACGGCCGTCTGGACGAGATCGGAGGGCACCGGGTCGAAGAGCGCCGCCGCGTGGCGCAGCGCCTCCTCCAGGCCCATGTCGGCCTCGTCCCCGCCGTCGTCGAAGCCGTTCATCCGGAACCTCGCTCCATCAGCGTCCTCAGCCGCCGCAGGCAGCGCTGCCGGGTCGGGCCGATGCCGCCGACCGGGATGCCCAGCGCGGCGGAGACCTCGTGGTAGTGCGGGCGCGGGGAGGCCATCAGCACGCGGAGCAGCCGCCGGCACGCCTCGCTGAGCTGCTCGAAGGACTGCCAGAGCTGCCTGACCTGATCGGCCCTGGCGTCGGCCTCCTCCGAGTGGATCAGCGCCTCCTCGGGGGTCCACTGGTCGGCGGCGCGGTCGAAGACCCCGGGATCGCCGACGGGGGAGACGCGGCGCGAGGCCTGGATGACCTTCAGGCACTCGTGCCGGGCCGTGCTCGCCAGCCATGACCCGACCTTCTCGGGCTCGCGGATGCGTTCGAGGTGCTGGGCGAGCCGGAGCCACGTCGTCTGGAACACCTCGTGGCCGTCGGCGTCCGACAGCCCGTGGGCGCGCACGACCGACCACACCAGGGGCGCGAGCCCTTCGACGAGCGCCTTCCACGCGGCGGCATCGCCGTCCGCCGCGGACAGGAAGAGGCTGCCGATCGAATCACGGTCCACGGCGACGTCCCTTGGGGCGGGGATCATCATCGTACGATGCGCACGGCCCTCGGTGGGCATGATGCGCCTCTCGGCCGGCCGGGAGGCCGGGTCAGGGCCGAGGCGGGTTGAGCGCCACCTCCCTGGGGCTCCACAGCGGCGGCCACAGGGCGGGGACCATACGGCCGCGGACCTCGGCCGTCCTCGCCGCCGAACCCGAGAGGAGCTTGACCGCGGCCTCCCGGGAGCCGAGCCCGGGGTTCTCCATCATGCAGTTCGCGATCATGGCGGCGACGGCCGGCGTGGAGAACGACGTGCCGCTCCACTCGGCCCTGCCGGTGAAGTCCTGCGTGGCGGCCTCGGCCAGGGAGGCGCTGAGCTCTCCGGTGCGCGCGGGGAACCCGCAGGTGCAGTCGTAGTCGAAGTCGTGGACGGAGGTCTGCCGCCAGCGGCAGTGGTCGTAGGTGGAGTGCTGGTACCGGTACTTCCTCGGGTGCTCAGGGGTGCCGAGGAACGCTCCGACCAGCCGTTCCCCGGGGGCGTACACCTGCACCCATTCGCCGTGGTCGGTGAAGCAGGCGCCGTACCTGCCGTCCGGGCGCAGCGCACCGACCGACAGCACCGCCTCGCGGTACTCGGGGAGCGCCGTGTAGGCGGCGGGCCAGAAGGGGTGGTCGCTCCCGTTGTTGCCGGCCGCCGCGACCAGGAGCGTCTCGGGATGGTCGGCCAGCTGGGCCATGAACCTCTCCAGCCCGAGAAGGGGCCGCCCGTCCTCGTTGGACGTGCCCGCCGACAGGCTGATGATGTCCGGCCACCTGGTCCTGCCGTCCAACTCGGTCAGGCCGGCCCACTGGGCGCCGACGGCGTCCAGCACCTCGTGGCCGAATCTCTGCTCGTCGATGGCCCCGGCGTGGATCAGCTTGCCGGAGACCCGGACGGCGGCCCTCGGCGCGATGGCCGCGATGATCCCGGCGATGAACGTGCCGTGTCCGACGTACTCCTTCACCACCGGATCGGGGTCGGCCACGGGGTCGGACGGGCGGACCCCCGCGGGCAGGCCCCCACCCTTGAGCGGCTCGCCCGGCGTCGGCACGACCTCCCGCATCCACGGGTAGAGGAGGTCGTGGTCGATCAGCAGGCCCGTGTCGATGACGACGATCGAGACGGGTGGCACCGGGTCTGAGGACGGCGGGGTGAGCCCAGGGTGCCAGTCGCGTTCGGTGAACGCGGGCTCGTCCGACGGGCAGGAGTTCACCCCTCCGGTGGTGATGGCGATGATGTGGTTGCGGCTCCCCATCCTCCGCCCGCCACTCCGCGTCTCCGCGAGCTTGATCGCGTCCAGCGCCCTGGTGACCCCTCCGTCGCGCGAGTCGGGGTCGTCCGGGTCGGTCACCCGGATCCGCAGGAGCCCGGCCCTGGCCTCCCGCTCGTGCGGCGGGGTCACCGAGAACCGCCTGCGGGCGTTGACCACCGGGACGACCTCGGGGAGCTCTCCCACCGGTACGAGGATGTGGTCGCGTTCGTAGAGGAACCTCGGGTCCTCCTCGGGGCCCGCCACCAGGGGGAGCCCCATCGCCCTGGAGATCTGGCCGAGCTGTTCCATGAACCGGTCGAGCGCCATCACGGCTCCTTTTCGCAGGGTTGTCATCCAGCCTTCGCCGCGGAGTAAGAGCCGGACGACGCCCGGCTGATACACCCGAACTTTGTGGACGCCCCGAAACCCCACGTCTAACATCGATCCGTGGGTGAGGGAAGCTCGCGGAAGCCTGGAAGGGCGGCGGATCCTCTCGACCTGCTGCCGATGGTCTTCGCGCGCCCGGCCGAGGCCCTCGCCGGGGCCCGCGACCTGCTCTCCTCCGGCCCGGCGCCGCACGACGCCTCCGTCGCCCACCAGGTCATCGGCATCTGGGAGCGCGACTTCGGCGATCTCACCCTCGCGGTCGGCCACCTGAGGCGCGCGCGCTCGCTGGCCCGCCGCAGCGGCGACGCCGACCGTGAGGCCGACGCGCTCGCCGCCCTCGGCGTCGCGGTGGTCTACACGGGCCGTACGGCCGAGGGCCTGCGCGTGCTCGACGCGGGCGTGGCGCGCGGGGACGGCCTCACGGCGGCCCGCGTGCTGTTCCGCAGGGGCCGCGTCCTGTGGATACTCGGGCGGCACCGCGAGGCGCTCGACGACCTCCGCCGGGCCGTCCCCGTGCTGCGCGACGCCGATGACACCATCTGGACCGCCCGGGCGCTCACGCTGCGCGGGCTCGTCCACCTGGCCTTCGGGTCCACCGAGCAGGCCGACAGGGACTTCGTCGCCGCCGAGCGGCTGTGGGACCGCACCCACCAGGACCACGACCGCAGCGTGGCGGTGTGGAACCGCGGCGGGGCGGCGTTCCGCTCCGGCGACCTGCCCACCGCCCTGCGCTATTTCGACGAGGCGGCCAGGCGCTTCGAGGCCCTCGGCACGCCGGCGTTCGGCCTGAACATCGACCGGTGCGACGTGCTGCTCGCCGCCGGGCTCGCCGACGAGGCGCTCCAGGAGGCCGACGGCGCGACGGCCTTGCTGGAGCGCACGCGCGGGCAGAGCACCATGAAGGCCGAGCTGCTTCTGATCGCCGCCCGGGCCGCCATGGCGGCGGGCGACCCCGACACCGCCGTCGCGCGCGCCTGGGCCGCGCTGCGGCTGTTCGCCGGCCAGCGGCGCGAGTGGGGGGAGGCCCACGCGCGCCTGGTGCTGTTCCGGTCGCGCGTCGCCACCGGCAGGATCTCCGGCCGGCTCGTACGGGACATCGCCGCCGTGGCCACCCGACTGTCCGAGCTGGGATCCCCCGACACGGTGCAGGCCTCCCTGCTCGCGGGACGGGTGGCGCTCGCGCTCGGCTGGCCGCAGGACGCCGACCGCCATCTGGCCGCCGCCGCGCTCGGCCGTCACCGGGGCCCCGCGCTCGCGCGGGCCGACGGGTGGCTGGCCGAGGCGCTGCGCGCGATGGCCGCGGGCCGGGGCAGGAGGGGCGTGCTCCACGCCTGCCGCCGGGGGCTCGACGTGCTCGACGAGCACCGGCTGGCGCTCGGCGCCTCGGAGCTGCGCGCACGCGCGACGGCGCAGGGAGCCGAGCTCGCGGCGCTCGCCCAGCGCGTGAGCCTGCGGCCGGGCAACGCCCGGGGCCTGCTGGTCTGGAGCGAGCGCTGGCGGGCCACCGCGCTGGCGGTGCCGCCGACCCGGCCGCCGGACGACCAGGAGCTGCTCCGCGAGGTGAGCGCCTTCCGCGAGATCACCAGCCGCCTTGAGTCCGCACGGTCCCAGGGCACGCCCGCCCCCGCCCTGGAGCGCGAGCAGCGGCGGCTGGAGAAGGCCATCCGCGCGCGCACACTCCGGGCGCGCAGCGAGGGCACGATCAACGGCCGCCCCTTCGACGCCGGGGCCCTCCTCGACCGCCTGGGCGACCGGCTGCTCGTCGAGATCGTGGACGTCGGCGGTGACGTCCATGTGCTGCTGTGCGGCAGGGGGAGGGTGCGCCGGTTCCAGGCCGGCCGCACCGCCGACGCCGCCATCGAGATCGACCACGTCCGCGCCGCGCTTCGCAGGCTCGCGTACGAGAGGACGGCGCGGCGGGACGGCGGGGGGCCGGCCGGCCGGCGGGCGGATGAGCGGGCTGCGGAGCGGCTCGGCCTCCTCGAGTCGGGCGCTCGCCGCCTGCAGGAGATGCTGCTCGGCCCGGCCCTCGCCCATCTCGGGAACGGCCCGGTGGTGATGGTGCCCCCGGGACGGCTGCACGGGGTGCCCTGGGCGGCGCTGCCCGCCCTGCGCGACCGGGTGCTCGGCGTCTCGCCGTCCGCGGGCGCGTGGCTGCGCGCCGATGACGTGCCGCCGCCGCTCGGCGCGGACATCGTGCTCGTGCGCGGCCCCGGCCTTGCGACCTTCGGCGCCGAGGTGCCGTCCCTGGCGAGCCGGTACGGCGAGGCCACCGTGCTGGAGGGCGGCACCGCCACCGCCCCCGCGGTCCTGAAGGCCATCGACGGCAGCCTGCTCGCGCACATCGCCGCGCACGGCACCTTCCGCGCGGACAGCCCCATGTTCTCCTCGCTCCGCATGGACGACGGCGAGCTCACCGTCCACGACGTCGAGCGGCTGCACCGGGCCCCGTACCGCATCGTCCTGCCGAGCTGCGACTCCGGGGTGATGGAGCCGGTGGGCGCCGACGAGCTGCTCGGGCTGGCGGCGGCGCTGCTGCCGCTCGGCACCGCCGGCATCGTGGCCGGCCTGGTGCCGGTCAGCGACCAGGCGGCGGTGCCGCTGATGGTCTCCCTGCACGAGGGGCTGCGCGCCGGCATGGGCATGGCCGAGGCCCTTCGCGACGCCAGGCGCGCGCTGCCGCGCGACCCGCTGCACCAGGCGACCGGCTGGTCGTTCACGGCCATCGGCGCCGCCTGAGCCGCCGAATCCCGACTTAGGTAGGGGGTGACTCATGCGCGGGTGAGGCCCTTGTCCTGAGCCTGGTGGGGACACCGGACAGGAGGCGTCCCATGACCACATACAGCGAGCGCCGCGAATACTGCTCTCTGCCCCCGCAATCCACCCCCGTTCACGCCGCCGGGCTCGCCGGCACCCGGCTCGAAGCCCTCATCCTGGGCCGGCTGAAGTGGCTGAACGGCACGGTGCTGCACTACTACTTCTTCGACCGCGAGACCGACGGATCCACCGTGACGGCCGCGGACGGCACGTCCGGCTTCGTGTCCTGGGTGGGCGGCAAGGACCAGCAGGACGTCGTCCGCGAGAGCTTCCTGGCCTGGAAGGACCTCGGCATCGGGCTGGAGTTCGCCGAGGTGGACGACCGGGCGGAGGCCGAGGTGCGCATCGGCTTCATGCGGGGCGACGGATCCTGGGCCTACCTCGGGCGCGACGCGCTGAGCATCGCCACCGACGCCCGCACGGTCAACTACGGCTGGCCGCTCACCACCCCCTACGGGCACACCACGGCGCTGCACGAGATCGGCCACGTCATCGGCATGCCGCACGAGCACCAGAGCCCGTTCGCCGGCATCGTCTGGGACGAGGAGGCGGTCTACCGGGACTTCGGCGCCCCTCCGAACGGCTGGTCGCGGGAGAAGACCTTCAACAACGTGATCCGCAAGCTGGACCAGTCGGAGGTGACCGGCTCGGTCTGGGACGCGTCGTCGATCATGGAGTACACCTTCGGGCCCGGGCTCATCCTCGAACCCGAGCAGTACCGGCACGGGGTGTTCCCGCCGGGCATGATCTCGGTGCTGGACGCGGAGTTCGCCCGCCAGTGGTACCCGCCGATGAAACCGGCGGGGCCGTCGCTGCTGTCCCCGTTCACCTCCGTCCCGCTCGGCCTGTCCTCCGGTGAGCAGGCCGACTACCTGATCGTGCCGGAGGGCACCCGGGACTACACGGTGGCGATGTTCGGCCAGAGCGACACCGTGCTCGGACTGTTCGAGGAGATCGACGGGGAGCCGCGCTACGTGGCGGCCGACGACGACTCCGGGCGGCCGCACAACTCCTCCGTCACCGCGCACCTGGTCAAGGGCCGCCGCTACGTCGCGCGCGTGCGGCTGTACTCGGCGAGGGGGTCGGGACAGACGGCGATCATGTACTGGTGAGCCGGACCGCCGGCACCGGGGTCAGGCGCGCGTCAACTCCTTCTCAAGTGCCCCCCATTGGAGGGAGGCGTGGGCGGGGATGGGTAGCCATCCCAGCAGTTGTCCATCAAGGGGGATAGGGGCATGAAACGTGCTGTTTTGGGCGCGATGATGCTCGGGGGCGCCGGCCTGGGCGTGATGCGCTGGCTCACGTCGCGCCAGACCAAGGCCAGGGCACGGCGGGAGGCGAGCCGGTGGCTGATGGTCACCATCAACCGCCGGCCCGAGGAGGTGGTGCCGGACGGGCGCCTGCCCGAACCGCTGGCGCGGCTGGGCGAGACGATCGAGGTGCAGGTCAGGGAGGCTCCCGGCGACCGCGGCACCGAGCTCGGAGCGCGGCCGGTCACGCCGGCGCCCACGGGCGTCGACGAGGTCATGGCGCGCCTCGCCGGGGAGGACCCGCGCCAGGCGGTACGGAGGGCTCTGCGGGAGTCCAAGTGCCTGATCGAGACCGGGGAGGTGCTGCGGCCCGACGAGCCGCCGACGACGCGGCCCACCCCCACTGGAAGGCTTGCGGATCTCGCCGCGCAGCGCGCGGGCGGGGAGGGACGGCTGTGAAGGCACTCACCTGGCAGGGCATCAACGATCTGTCGGTGGAGCGCGTGCCCGACCCTCGGATCCTCAACGCCCAGGACGCGATCGTCAAGGTACGGCTGACCACCACCTGCGGCTCCGACCTGCACCTTCTCGGCGGCTACATCCCGGCCATGCGCGCCGGGGACGTCATCGGCCACGAGTTCCTCGGCGAGGTCGTCGAGGTCGGCTCCGAGGTCCGCAGGCACAGGGTGGGCGACCGGGTGGTGGTGTGCTCGGTCATCGGCTGCGGGCGGTGCTGGCACTGCGAGCACGACATGTGGTCCCTGTGCGAGAACAGCAACCCCAAGCCGGGCATCACGGACATGATGTGGGGCGGGTCGACGGCCGGCATCTTCGGCTACTCCCACGCCATGGGCGGCTTCAAGGGCAGCCACGCCGAGTACGCGCGCGTCCCCTTCATCGACTACGGCGCGTTCTCCGTGCCCGACGGAGTGGACGACCTCAACGCCCTGTTCGCCTCGGACGCGGCGCCCACCGGCTGGATGGGCGCCGATCTCGGCGGGGTGCGCCCGGGTGACGTGGTCGCGGTCTGGGGGTGCGGCGGCGTGGGCCAGATGGCGGCGCGGGCGGCGATCCTCCTCGGGGCCGACCGGGTCATCGCGATCGACCGCTACCCCGAACGCCTCACGATGACCGAGCGCCACATAGGGGCCGAGACCATCGACTACACCCGCACGGACGTCATCGCCGAACTGCGTGAGCGCACCGGCGGCAGAGGTCCGGACGTCTGTATCGAGGCGGTCGGCATGGAGGCGGACAGCGCGGGCCCGCAGAAGGTCTACGACAAGGCCAGGCAGCGGCTCCGGCTCGAACAGGACCGTCCCATCGCCGTGCGGGAGGCCATCCACGCCTGCCGCACGGGTGGCTCGGTGTTCGTCCTCGGCGTCTTCGCCGGGATGGTCGACAAGTTCCCGCTCGGCGCCCTGATGAACAAGGGGCTGACGTTCCGGGGGGCGCAGCAGCACGGGCAGCACTACATCCCGAAGCTCCTGGACCTGATGTCCAAGGGCGAGCTGAGGCCGGCCCACCTCGCGACGCACACGATGACGCTCGACGACGGCCCGAGGGGATACGACATGTTCAAGACCAAGAAGGACGGGTGCGTGCGCGCGGTCTTCCGCCCGTGGGCCTAGCCCTCTCCCGCCCCGCCTCCTTCACGCCCTCGCCGCGATCACCTCGCGGCGGGGGCGTCGGCGTGCGGGCACCCGGAACAGGCGGCGACGGCCGAGTTCGGCTGAGTCCAAGGTCCCCGCCGCCCGGGACCTTCGGCGCTGACGGGGCCGAGGGGACGAGCGGGATGCTCGAACCAGGGCGGGAAGTCAGGGAGGCAGCCATGATCATGAATGTCGGGGACGTCATGGGCAGGGTGGCCATCGCGGTCGAGCTGAACACGTCGTTCGCGGACCTCGTCGAGACGATGCGCCGCTTCAAGGTCGGCGCCGTCGCGGTGATCGACCCCGACCGGCGGCCGGTGGGAGTGGTGTCCGCGCACGACCTGCTGCTCAGGGAGATCGACACGCCGCGCGGGGGAGGGGTGTTCGAGGGTCACCGGCAGCGCAGGGAGCGCGCCAAGGCCGCGGGGAGCACGGCCGCCCAGGTCATGACGACCCCCGCGATCACCGTGACCGAGCGGACGCCGGTCAGGGAGGCGGCCCGGATCATGCACGACCACCGGATCAGGCAGCTGCCCGTGATCGACGCCAACGGCAAGATCGTCGGTACCGTCCACCAGTCCGACCTGCTCAAGATCTTCGTACGCCCGCCCTCGGACGTTCGCGCCGACGTCGACGACGCCCTCTGGCGCGCCTCCGTCGACCCCGACACGCTCTCGGTCATGGTCGACCACGGCCTGGTGTCGCTGCGGGGGACGGTCGCGCGGCGCTCGCAGATCGCGCAGGCGGTCGAGGCGGTGCAGGCGATCGACGGCGTCATCGAGGTGGACGACCACATGTGCTACGAGACCGACGACCTCGCCACCGTGCCGCCCCTGTACCTCTGAGCGCCCTCTCGCCGTGCCCGCCGCACAGGACCCCCCGGACCGGTGCCTCCCGGCGTCGTGTGAAGGTGGAAGCAGGACGCGAGGCCCGTCCCGGCGGGCCGGTGTCGGGGTCGTGGGGAGGAGCGGGCGATGGCCGGACAGATCGTCGTCGGGATCGACGGTTCCCCGTCGGCGGCGGCCGCGGTGGAGTGGGCCGCCGACGACGCGATGCGCAGTGGAGCGCGGCTGAGGATCGTGCACGTCTGGGAGCCGTGGTCGTACGACTTCCCGTTCAAGGCGGCGCCCCGCTCGCAGAGCTCGCTTCCCGCCTACTGGACGGGCGCGCTGCGGTCGGCCGTCGAGTGGGTGCACGACCACACGCCGGGCGTCGAGGTGAGCTCCGCGCTGGTCACCGGGGCGGTGTCCGAGAGGCTCACCACGGAGTCGGAGTACGCCGACGAGCTGATCCTCGGCAGCAAGGGGCTCGGCGGCCTCACGGGCCTGGTGCTCGGATCGGTCGGCAGGTCGGTCGCCGGGCACGCGGAGGGCCCGGTGGTGGTGGTGCGCCGCTCCGCCCCCACCCGGAACGGCGAGATCGTCGTCGGCTTCGACGGGTCGGAGGCGTCCCAGGCCGCCATGGAGTACGCCCTGCGGCAGGCCAGGCTGCGGGGAGCGCGGGTGCAGGTCCTGTACGCCTGGTCGGCGCCGCCGTTCGCGCCGGACGCGACCGCCTACGCGGGCGGGGTGCGTACGGCGGTGGAGGAGGAGTCGCGTGAGGTCCGGCGCCGCCTGGACCCCTGGCAGGAGCGCTATCCCGACGTGCGGATGGTCGGCTCGGCCGTCCGGGGGCACGCGGTTCCCGCGCTGTCGGACGCCTCGCGGGAGGCCGACCTGGTCGTGGTCGGCTCCGGGGCGCGCGGCGCGTTCGGCCGCGGCTTCACGGGCTCGGTGGCCCACGGCGTCCTGCACCACGCGCGCTGCCCGGTCGCGATCGTACGGCCGCGCCGCCCGCACCCCGGGCCCCCGGCCGCCGCCACTCCGCGCTGAGTCCTGACGCCGCCCCGCGCCGAGCCCCACGGCCGGCGGCCGGCGGGCGCGCAAGGGCATCGGCGGGTGCTGGGGTGGCAGGGCGCTGGTCAAGTGGTGCCCGATCTTTGCGTAAATGTCCTGACCTGGCCGTTCGTACGGATTCGGGTGGGGCGCCGTGTGGGAGACTTCCTGTATGGCGGACGTCCAACCGCGCTCGCTGATGCCGCACATGCGGCTCGACGAGCTGCTGTCGGAACTGCAGGTCAGGCTGGAAACCGTGCTGGCGACACGCGACCGGGTCCACGCCCTGCTCGACGCGGTCGTCTCTGTGGGCAGCGACCTCGACCTGGAGACGGTCCTGCGCCGCATCGTGGAGACCGCCACCACGCTCGTGGACGCCACCTACGGCGCCGTCGGACTGATCGGCGAGGGCAACACCCTGGTGCAGTTCGTCCCCGTCGGGCTGTCCGAGGAGGAGATCGCCCGCATCGAGCACTGGCCCCACGGGCTCGGGCTCCTCGGCCTGCTGATCAAGGAACCGCGCCCGCTGCGGCTGCACCACATCGCCGAGCATCCCGAGTCGTACGGCTTCCCGCCCGGCCATCCGCCGATGGGCGCGTTCCTCGGCGTGCCGATCCGGGTGCGCGAGGAGGTCTTCGGCAACCTCTACCTCACCGAGAAGCGCGGCGGCGGCGACTTCGAGGAGGAGGACGAGGCCATCGTCATCGCCCTGGCCACGGCGGCCGGCGTCGCCATCGAGAACGCCAGGATGTACGAGGAGACCCGGCGGCGCGAGGCATGGCTCCAGGCGTCCTCCGAGGTGACCACCAGCCTGCTGTCCGGCGCCGACTCCCACGAGGTGCTGACGCTGATGGCCAGGCGGGCGCGCGAGATGTCCGGCGCCGACGTCGCGGTCGTGCTCCTTCCCTCGGCGGGAGGCGAGAAGCTCCGCGTGATGATCGCCGACGGGGTGGCCGCCGACGAGGTCACGGCGGTGGAGGTCGTGGTCGGCGACTCGCTGTCCGGACGGGCGTTCACCCTCGGCGAGCCCGTCGTGGTCACCGACCTCGCCGAGACGGAGATCCCCGCGGTGATCTCCGACGAGCTGGAGGTCGGGCCCGCCGTGGCGGTGCCACTCGGAGCGGCCGGGGCCGTGCGCGGGGTGCTGTCACTGGGCAAGCGCTCGGGCCGCATCCCGTTCAGCCAGTCCCACGTGCGCATGCTGCACTCCTTCGCCGGGCAGGCGTCCATCGCCCTGGAGCTGGCCGAGGCGCGCGAGGACGCCGAGCGGCTCGGCCTCCTGGAGGACCGCGACCGCATCGCCAAGGACCTGCACGACGTGGTCATCCAGCGGCTCTTCGCGGTCGCCATGACGCTGATGGGCGCGGTACGCCTGGTCGACAAGCCCGAGGCGTCCTCCCGGCTCAAGCACGCCGTCGACGAGCTGGACGGCACGATCAGGCAGATCCGTTCGACGATCTTCGCCCTCCAGACCCCTCCCGACGCGGCGGCGCCCAGCCTCCGCGGGCAGATCGTCGAGATGGTCGAGGGCGCGCGAGGGCACCTCGGCTTCATGCCGGGCCTGCGCATGGAGGGGCCCGTCGACAACCAGGTGCCGCCCGAGCTCGCCGAGCAGCTGCTGGCCGTCCTGCGCGAGACCTTGTCCAACGTCGTGCGGCACGCCCGCGCCTCCAAGGCCGACGTCGGCGTGGAGGCCGCCGGCGGCTGGCTCACGCTCCTGGTCGAGGACGACGGCGTCGGGCCCGCTCCCGGCGGGCGCCGCAGCGGCCTGCGCAACCTCGCCGACCGCGCGGCGCAGTTCGGCGGCACCTTCGCGGTGGAGCGCGCCGAGGAGGGCGGCACCCGCGCCGTCTGGCGCGTCCCGCTCGGCTAGAGGCCATGCCCTTCAGTCCCGCCGCCCGGCCTTGAGCTGCGCGGCGAGCGCCGCCGCCTGCGTGCGGCGCTGCATGTCCAGCTTGGCGAGAAGGTTCGACACGTAGTTCTTGACCGTCTTCTCGGCGAGGAACAGGCGCTCGCCGATCTGCCGGTTGGTCATGCCCTCGCCGATCAGCTCAAGGATGTGCCGCTCCTGGCTCGTGAGCGCGGCCAGCGGGTCGTGCCTGCTCGCCTGGTCGCGCAGGCGCCGCAGCATCGACGCGGTGGTCTTGGGGTCGAGCAGCGACTCGCCCCCCGCCACAGTGCGCACGGCCCCGACCAGGTCGGACCCGTGGATCTGCTTGAGCACATAGCCCGCGGCCCCCGCCATGACCGCCTCGAACAGGGCGTCGTCGTCGGCGAACGAGGTCAGCATGAGGCACGACAGCCCCGGCGTCCTCGAACGGACCTCGCGGCAGACCTCCACGCCGTTCCCGTCGGGCAGCCGCACGTCCAGCACGGCGACGTCGGGCCGGAGGGCGGGGATGCGGGCCACGGCCTGCTGGGCCGTGCCCGCCTCGCCGACGATCTCTATGTCGTCCTCGGACGACAGGAGCGCGGCCACGCCCCGCCGCACCACCTCGTGGTCGTCGAGGAGGAAGACGCGAATCATAGTCGGACGCTAACCGCCCGCCGGTCCGGCCGGAAGGGACCAAGGTCCCTTCCACCACGTGTCGTCACCCGCGGCCTACCCCACCCGGGGCGCGACCCGGCCCGCGCCCGCCGCACCGCCTCGTCCGGGCCCGCTTCCCGGGCGAGCCCGGTCCGGTGGCCGGCCCTAGCGCTGCTTCTCGATCGGCACGCGCTGGGTCTCCTGCTTCTCCTCCGCGAGCGGGATGTCCACTTCGAGGATCCCGTCGTGGTAGACGGCCTTGACGTCCTTCTCCTGGGCGTTCGGCGGCAGCGGGATCGAGCGGCTGAACTCGCCGTACCTGAACTCGGTGCGGTGCGGCTCCGACCGCTCTTCCTTGCGCTCGCCGTGGATGGTCAGCATTCCGTTGGAGACGATGACCTCCACGTCGTTCTCCGGGTCGATGCCGGGTACCTCGGCGCGGACCACGTAGTGGCCATCCTTGACGGTGTCCTCGAAACGGACCATCTGGGTCCCGCTGTACGGGCGGGCACCGGTGAAGGGCGCCTCCAGCCAGTCCAGCAGATCGGGTACGAGGCCCCTCGACTCCCGGCGGGTTGGCATGGCCATGTCGACCTCCCTGGCTCGTCTGGTGCTTCACCTCCATCTGATGCCTGGGCGGGTCCCCGGGTGCAGGGGTCGTAGGTCCCGAAAGCCGGGGACATTCGCCCTCGCGGCCCGCGCCGGAGGCGTCAGCCGCGCCGCGCGTGCCCGGAGAGCTGGGCGACGTCCTCGGCGGCGTCCCCGGTCAGCTTGTCGGCCAGGTCGGCGAGCGCGCGCCCGGCCGCCAGCTCGTCCCCGATCTCGGGTACGGGCCGGTCGGCGGGGTTGCGGCGGGCGTACCCGACGCTCTCGTGCCTTCTGCCACCTCGGGTGAGCAGGACGGCCCTGGCGATCGTGCGATCGTCGTTGTCGTCCTCGGTGATGTAGACCTCCACGGTCCACTGCTTGGCCTGCATGACGGCACCTCCTGCCGGTCTTCCTCCCTCAACCATCTCTCACCCGGCCGGGGGCCCGGCTCCCGGCCCGGTGGCGGCGGCCAGGCGCAGCGAGGCGGCCACCGCCTCGGGCAGGCCGCGCAGGCGGTGCCAGGGAAGCTCGATCAGCGTGACGTCGTCGGCCCAGGGGGCCGCCTCGGAGACAACCGCGCGCGCCTGCTTCTTGGTGAGATGCCCGTGCGCCCTGATCAGGCCCTCCCGCCAGGTGTTGGCGAGCTTGCCGTGGGCGTTGTCCAGGATGCCCCGCAGCAGGCGGCCGGTCTCGCCGGACGGAGGCGGCACCCGTACGGCGTCGACCACCGTGCCGGCGGCGGTGATCTCGTACAGCGGGGCGAGCGGTGCGGACAGCTCCGCGAGGCCGGTCAGGGGCTCGGCGAGATGGGCCCGCACATGGCGGGCCCGGGTCGCGAGCAGCAGGCGGGGGAGCGCCGCCTCAAGGCCGGCCGGCACGGCGATCGCCACCCGCGAGGGGGAGGCGGCGTACGGCTTGGCCAGCCACGTGGACAGCCTCGCCCTCGGCACCCGGGGGGACGCCTCCTTCGGCCAGTCACCCACCAGGACCTCCGGCGCGAAGGCCGGTCCGGCGTCAGGGCCGGAAGCGGGCTCAGGGCCCGGCCCGGGCGGCGGGCCCGCCGATCGCGACTCGACCGACTGCGGCCCCTGGGTGTAGATCGCGGTGCCGAAACGCTCGACCCTGGCGGCGACGGCCGGGCGGGTCTTGGTGGTGGGGCGCAGGACATAGAGGTCGGCGGCCGAGCCGATGGCCTCCGCGCCGGAGTAGCGGTTGAAATCGGGGTACATCGCCTCCAGGGCGAGGTTGAGATCGTGCAGCGAGCCCTGCACCTTCAGCGCCAGCATGGGGGTGCGCTCGCTCGCCCCGTACGCCAGCAGGACGCGGCCGCGCTCAGGGTCGCGCAGCCCCTCCACGGCCCTGGCCACGAACAGCCCGACCCCCTCGGGGGTGTAGGGCGGGTCGGTGATCGCGAGGTCGGCCTGGTCGCGGGCCGACGGGGGCAGGCCGAGGCGCAGGTCGGCCCAGCGGGTGCGCACGTCGAGGCCGAGGCTCTCGGCCTGCTCGCCGATGTAGGCCAGGATGCGCTCGTCCAGGTCGACCACGGTGACCTGCACGCCAGGGTGGATCATCGCGACCGCCAGCGAGGTCAGGTCGTGGTCGCCGACGCAGAGCAGCCGCGAGCCGGGCAGCCAGAACCTGGCGCCCAGCAGCAGAGCCCTGCGCACGACCGTCTCGGGCGTCGCCGCCACGTGGTCGAGCGCCTGCCGCCCCCGCGGGCCGCCCGCGATCAGCTTCTCCATGCGCTCGACCACGCCGGCATGGCGGGGGAGCAGGTGGGCCACGGGATCGGCCGGGAGGTCGGGGCCCTCGCCGAGCAGCTCGCGGTAGGCGCGCGCCCGCTCGGCCGTGAGCCGGAACCGCTCCCCTGACCGCTGCGCGCCCGCCTCGCGCAGGAGCGCCTCGATGCCGCGCCGGGAGGTCGCCGTGCGCCTGACCAGGTCCGCGAGGGTCCACCAGCCGCCATCGCACAGCAGCGCGAGCGCCGCGCGGAACCTCCCGGCGTCCACCCCGGCCTCGTCCAGCAGCCTGTTCAGTCCCTCGGGTTCCATGCCGCAACCCTAGTGAAGGCGCGCGGGTCCTCATCCGTACGGCCGGGGCGCCACCTGGCCGGGCCGGGCGTGTCCGGACGGCCGCGCGGGCGGCGGGCTGACTAAAATCCCCCGGGGCGAGTCACGGGGAGTGTGCGAACCGTCATGCTGTACGGCATAGATGTGTCCAACTGGCAGGGCGCCGTCGACTGGTCGGAGTACGCCGGCGACGGCGTCGACTTCGGCTTCGCGAAGGCGAGCGAGGGAACGGCGTTCACCGACAAGTGGTTCACGCGCAACTGGACGGGGATGCGGGAGAACTGGCTGGTCTGCGGGGCCTACCACTTCGGGCACCCGAAGGGCGACCCCGACGACCAGGTGCGCCACTTCCTCAACGTGGTCGACGATGCGGGCGGCCTGCGGCGCGGCGACCTGATCGCGCTCGATCTGGAGCACTCCGGCCACCTGCCGCCCCAGGAGGTCGCCGCGTTCGCCCGGCGCTGGTGCCACGTGATGACCCGGCTCACCGGCGTCAGGCCGCTGATCTACACCTTCCTGTCGTTCGCCAGGAAGGGCTACTGTCAGGGACTGGACGACTACCCACTGTGGATCGCCGCCCCGAGCCATCCGAAGGGGCACCCCGTGGTGCCGCCCCCCTGGGACAGGTGGACCATCCACCAGTACGCCCACGGCCCGATCGACAGGAACGTCTTCCGGGGCACCCGCGCCCAGCTCACCGCGCTCGGCTTCCAGCCCCACCAGCGCGAGAGCAAGGCGTAGGCGACGGCGATAAACGGGGGCGGTTCCCGGTAGCATCGGGCACGATAAAAGCGAAACCACGTCCACGACTTTTCTTGGAGTAATCGTGTCTGCCGCCCTCGAAATACGCATCACCCTCGCCGGAGCCGAGCGTGTGGTGCCGGGCGGCACGACGGCCGGCGAGGCTCTTTCGGCCGACGGGCGCGCCGTCGTCGCCGCGAAGATCAACGGTGAGCCGCGCGACCTCGCCACCGAGGTCGCCGACGGCGACACCGTCGAGCCGATCGCGGTCGACAGCGACGAAGGGCGGGCCATCCTCCGCCACTCCACCGCCCACGTGATGGCGCAGGCCGTCCAGGAGATCTTCCCCGGCGCCCGGCTCGGCATCGGCCCGCCCGTGGAGAACGGCTTCTACTACGACTTCGACGTCGAGCACCCGTTCACCCCCGAGGACCTCAAGCGCGTCGAGAAGCGCATGCGCGAGATCGTCAAGCAGGGCCAGGCCTTCTCCCGGCGGGCGGTGTCCGACGAGGCCGCCCGCGAGGAGCTGGCCGCCGAGCCGTACAAGCTGGAGCTCATCGGCCTCAAGGGCGGCACCGCCGACGACGAGAGCGTCGAGGTGGGCGGCGACCAGCTCACCATCTACGACAACCTCGACCCCAAGTCAGGCGCGCTGTGCTGGAAGGACCTCTGCCGGGGCCCGCACCTGCCCTCCACCCGGTTCATCCCGGCGTTCAAGCTGATGCGCTCGGGCGGCGCCTACTGGCGGGGCAGCGAGAAGAACCCCCAGCTCCAGCGCATCTACGGCACCGCGTGGGAGTCCCGCGAGAAGCAGGACGAGTATCTCCAGCTCCTGGCGGAGGCCGAGAAGCGCGACCACAGGAAGCTCGGCGCCGAGCTCGACCTGTTCTCCTTCCCGACCGAGCTGGGCTCGGGCCTCGCGGTGTTCCACCCCAAGGGCGGCATCGTGCGCCGCATCATGGAGGACTACTCCCGGCGCAGGCACGAGGAGGCGGGCTACTCCTTCGTCAACACCCCGCACATCACCAAGGAGAACCTCTACCAGGTCTCCGGCCACCTCGACTGGTACGCCGACGGCATGTTCCCGCCCATGGAGCTGGAGGGCGCGCGCTACTACCTCAAGCCCATGAACTGCCCGATGCACAACCTGATCTTCAGGTCGCGCGGGCGGTCCTACCGCGAGCTGCCGCTGCGCCTGTTCGAGTTCGGCACGGTCTACCGCTACGAGAAGTCCGGCGTCGTGCACGGCCTCACCCGCGTGCGCGGCATGACGCAGGACGACGCCCACATCTACTGCACCCGCGACCAGATGCAGGACGAGCTCAAGAGCCTGCTGCGTTTCGTCCTCGGGCTGCTGCGCGACTACGGCCTGGACGACTTCTACCTGGAGCTGTCCACCCGCGACCCCGAGAAGTCCATCGGCACCGACGAGGTCTGGGCGGAGGCCACCGAGGCGCTGCGGGTGGCGGCCTCGGCCGAGAACCTCGACCTCGTCCTCGACGAGGGCGGCGCGGCCTTCTACGGCCCCAAGATCTCCGTGCAGGCCAAGGACGCCATCGGCCGCACCTGGCAGATGTCGACCATCCAGGTCGACCTCAACCTCCCGGAGCGCTTCGAGCTGGAGTTCCAGGGGGCCGACGGGTCGCGGCAGCGTCCCGTCATGATCCACCGCGCGCTGTTCGGGTCGATCGAGCGGTTCTTCGGCGTCCTCGTGGAGCACTACGCCGGGGCGTTCCCTCCGTGGCTGGCGCCCGTGCAGGTCATCGGCATCCCGATCGCCGACGCCCACGTGTCCTACCTCGGCGACGTGGCCAAGAGGCTGCGCGAGCGGGGCATCCGCGTGGAGGTCGACGGCTCCGCCGACCGCATGCAGAAGAAGATCCGCAACGCGCAGAAGTCCAAGGTGCCGTTCATGCTGCTCGCCGGGGACGACGACGTCGCCAACGGCGCCGTCTCCTTCCGTTACCGCGACGGTGAGCAGAAGAACGGCGTCCCGGTCGAGGAGGCCATCGCCGAGATCCTGGACGCCGTCGAGCGCCGCGTCCAGGTCTGACGGCGCGGGTCCGACCGTGCGGAGTGACCGCCCGGGGGTGACCGCCCGGGCGGTATCCCGTGGGTCCGATCGCCCGGGCGTCAGGCGTCCGGACGTCATCCCGCGGTGTGATCGCCCGGGTGTCAGGCGTCCGGAGATCGTCTCGCGGGTGTGATCGCCCGGGCGCTCGGCCGCCGCTCCGGTCAGAAGTCCTCGGGGTGATCGCCGTCGGACCTGCCGGGCCGCAGCTCGTCCGGGAGCCGCACGTCGTCCACGGTCACGTTGACCTCGACGACCCGCATCCCCAGCATGTGGCTCACCGTGCGCGCCACGTTGACCTTGACGTCCCCGGCGACCTCCATGACGATGTGGCCGTACTCGATCACGATGGTGACGTCGACGGCGACCTGGCGGTTGTCGATCCGGGCGCGGACCCCCTGGTTGGGGCGCTTGGCGCCGATGCCGATGCGGTCGCGCACCGACTCCAGCGCCCTTTCGAGATCTCCGCCGAGGTCCGCGACCCCGGTGACCTCCAGCGCGGCGAGGGCGGCGACCTTCTCCACGACCTCGTCGGCGACCTTGATGCGCCCCCTGACGCCGGTCGTGGTGTCGGGCTCGTCGGCCACCAGCCCGGCGCCGCTCCCCTCGCCGTGGCCGGTGGCGCCGGGTGACTCCTCGAAGCCGGGCTCGGACTCGTCCTCGGCGTGCGCGGGCGCGGGGAAGGAGTCGGGCACGTGGTCCGGCAACGCCTGCGAGGACTCCGCGTACTCCTCGTGACGCTGGTCGTCCGCGGTCGATGCCTCGGTGGAGACGGTGTCGGTCATTGTCGCTCCTCGTTTAGGGGGCCGATGCCGGTTTCGGGGCCGATGTCCTGGCGGCACCTCCCCGTCATACCGGTCGGGCCCGCCGCCCGGGTGAGATTCCGCCGAAACCGTGCCCGAACCGTCCCCGGTCGTTGGACGCGCCCGCTCTCCACCACGCGGATGCCTCGTCCTATGCTGCAAGGCATGCAGGAGCCGATTGAGCAGTCCGGTGCGGGAGAGCCCGACAACTTCCAGCGTCTGTGGTCCCCGCACCGCATGGCCTACATCAAGGGGGAGAACAAGCCGAGCGGCACGGGGCCGGGTGAGGGGTGCCCGTTCTGCGAGATCCCCACGATGAGCGACCAGGACGGGCTCGTCGTCGCGCGGGGCTCATCGGTGTTCGCCGTGCTCAACCTCTACCCGTACAACTCCGGGCACCTGATGGTCTGCCCGTACCGCCACGTCGCCGACTACGCCGACCTGGACGAGGGCGAGACCGTGGAGCTGGCCGACTTCACCAAGCGCGCGATCGTGTCGCTGAGGAAGGCCAGCGGCGCGCAGGGGTTCAACGTCGGCATGAACCTCGGCCACGTCGCCGGGGCGGGCATCGCCGGCCACCTGCACCAGCACGTCGTCCCGCGCTGGGGTGGCGACACGAACTTCATGCCGGTGGTCGGCCACACCAAGGTGCTCCCGCAACTGCTCAAGGACACGCGGGACCTCCTCGCCGACGCCTGGCCCGCCTAGCCCGCCGCGAGGCCGATGCCTAGCCTGCCGCGAGCGGGCGCAGCACGGGGGAGGGCCCGGGCGGGGCCGGGGTCAGGGCGCGGATGCCGGCCGAGAGCACCAGCGGGACGGCCAGCGCCAGCGCCATCGACAGCACCGCCGCGCCCGAGTCGTTGACCAGCATGCCGACGACCCCGCTGACCAGGGCGCCGATGAGGCCGGCGCGCAGCATCGGAGCCCGCTCGAACGCCACGGGCAGCACCCCGGCGCTGGCCGCGCCGGGGCGGAACAGCGCGAAGATCAGGAACGCGAAGGCCGCGATGACGATCGGCATGAGGTTCGGCGAGAGCAGCGTGCTGAGCATGGCCGTGAGCTTCCTGAGGATCACCGGCACGAAAGTGCCGTCGACCACCTGCCCGACGAACCGCCCGAGGTGGGTCTGCGAGCCCGGCGGGCGCAGGTAGTCGAGGTAGGCGATGCCCATCACGACGACGCCGCCCGCGACGCAGAAGGCGCCCAGCTTGACGATCGAGACCCGCTTGCCGGCGACCAGCAGGGCGGTGACAGCGATGCCCGGCACGAACGCGATCACGCCGCCGAAGTCGCTGCCGACCCCTGGCCAGCCGTCGAGGATCATCGCGAAGCCGCCCAGGCCGGCCACCAGGGCGACGGCGGCCTTCCTGCGGCCCGCCCGCACCAGCCCGTCGGCGATCGCCGTGGTCACCAGGAGCACGGCGGTGGCGAGCAGGGCGAAGGGGATGTTGCCGAGGCCGTAGTAGCGGGCGCCGACGACGCCGGTGTAGCCCATGATGCTGTCGAGCTGCAGGGTGGTGCCGGTCAGCAGGTCGGCCACGAGCACGCCCGCCGTGACGGCCGCCACGACCGAGGGCGGCCCGAGCACGCCTCCGGCCCCCGGACGGCCGCGCAGGCGCGACCACAGGGCCGGCAGGGCGAAGGAGAGGCCGGTCAGCACGGTCGCGCAGACGAGGACCCCGGCCACCAGCGCCGGCATGGGCACGGCCGCGCGGCTCCAGGGCGTGAGGTTGACCAGGTAGGTCGAGACCGGGAGCGAGGCCAGGCCGAGCGCGGCGATCCGCACCCCGCCGAGGCCACGGCGGCGGCGCAGCAGCAGGAAGGCGACCACGTAGAAGAGCACCTGCAGCACCGCGAGGGCGGTGAAGAACACGCCGCCCACCTCGCGGATGGTCTGCCCGGCGATGTCGGCGTGCCGCAGCGCCGTGGCGCCGTCCTCCACGGTCGTGGCGCGGCCCGCCTGCCACGGCGCTCCGATGACGGTGGCGGGGACGGCCGCTCCCGCCGCCTTGAGCATCGTGGCCGTGAGGTCGGGCAGGATGACCATGTCGTCCCGGTGGGTGGACGTGGCTCCGAGGAAGTGGCCCTGGGCGCCGGGCGCCCGCCACATCGCCACGCGCAGGTGCGGCTCCGAGCCGTGGTCGGACAGCCCGGCGAGCAGCACGGTGGTGCCCGGGGACAGGTGCGCGAGCACCGAGCCCGCCTTGGCGTCCGCCACGCTCAGGGCGGCTCTGCGCTGGGCGGGGGAGAGCTTCTCGGGCGCCTCCGACAGCCGCTCGCCGTCGATGTACGGGCGGATGAGGTCGTCGACGTCCACGGCCAGCACCCCGCAGGCGGACCAGTCGGCGAGCCCGTCGGGGGAGGGGGCGTAGCGGTCGACGCGCCCGGCGCGGTCGGCGAGCGCGAGGGCCGCCCCGGGGCCGACCGCCGAGGTGCACTGGCCCGCCGCGTGCGCGGCGGTGCCGAGCGTGCCCGCGTACGCGACGTCGCGCACCGTCCAGAGCCAGCCGAAGCCGGGGATGACCGCCCCGGCCCCTTGCGGCTCCAGCGCCGGGGGAGGCCCGCACTTGGAGCCGACCGAGGACCGCACCCCGGCAGAGACGGTGAGCCACCCGTCGTAGGGGCAGGTGATCCTGCCGACCGCGCGCACCGACAGCGAGCCGAGCGCGCTCTGGCCGGCCAGCCGCCAGAGGTTCGGGGTGTCGGCGGCGTTCACGTCATGCCAGTGGAGCCCGGGCACGCCGATCAGCGCCACCCGTCCGGGACCGTCCGCCCGCGCGGCGGCGGGGGCCAGCAGGAGCCCCGACACGATCACGGCCAACGCGCAGAGCGCACGCCTCACCACTGACCTCCCACGACCCGTCCACCGGCAAATGCTTGGCACCGTACGGGAAACCTGGCGCCCCGGTACAGGAAACCGCGCTGAACACCGCACGAACATGGAGGCCGGGCGTGGTTCACCGGGAAGACCCAGAGGGGGCGCGCTCGCGGGGTCCCCCGACCCCGGCCGCGTCCACCCACGAACCCTAGCCAAGTTCGCGGGTGGTCCGCTCGCGGCCGGTCAGGGGAGCGTGGCCGTGACGGGCGCGCTCTCGTTGCCGAGGCGGTCGAGCGCGCTCACCAGGTAGGTGCCCTGCGAGGTGGTGGTGTAGGACTGCTCGGCCGCGCCGGTCGCCGGGACGACGGCCAGGAGGTTGCGGGCGTCGGCGGTCGCGCAGTCGTCCGCCTTGGCCCCCGCCACCCGGTAGACGGCGTAGGACCGCGCGCCGGGGGAGGCCTTCCACACGAGCGTCCCGCCGGAGTTCCGCAGGCCCGCCGGCGCGGCCGGGGCGGCGCCGCCGCGCTCCTTCATCAGCGGGAGCAGCGCCGGGCGGGGGTAGTGGTCCTGCACGATCTTGTCGAGCACGCCGAGGGGGTTCTTGCCGACCTGGGCGGCGCTGAAGTACACGTCCCCCTGGACCTCGGGGTACTTGCGGTTGAGCGTCAGGTGGGCGGGCAGTTCGCCGGCCTTGGTCCAGGCCGCGACGTCCTTGTTGCCGACCCGGTAGAGCGCCTGGCCGATGTAGAGGTGCACTCCGGTGCCCTTGACCTCGTTCGCCCACCAGGGCACGAGCTTGGCGTAGTCGGCGGCGGCGAACCCGCGCGGCCAGTAGAGCTGCGGCATGATGTAGTCGACCGAGCCCGCCTTGATCCACGTGCGGGCGTCGGAGTAGATCGCGTCGTAGGCCGACAGGCCCTTGGTGTCCGAGCCCGAGGGGTCGTCCGACTTGTTGCGCCAGATGCCGAACGGGCTGATGCCGAACTTGACGTACGGCTTGGCGGCGTGGACGGCCTTCCCGACCTGGGCGACCAGCTTGTCGACGTTGTCCCGCCGCCAGCCGGCCAGGGACTTGCCCTTGCCGTACTTTGTAAAGGCGTCCGCGTCGGCGAACTTCGTACCCCTGCCCGGATACGGATAGAAGTAGTCGTCGAAGTGCACGCCGTCGACGTCGTAGCGCTGCACGACGTCGGTGATGACCTTGACGGTGTGGGCGCGCACCTCGGGCAGGCCGGGGTTGTAGTACAGCTTGCCCTCGTGCTTGACGACCCACTCGGGGTGCTGCCGCGCGGGGTGGCCGGCCGGCAGCTTGGTGAGGTCGTCCTTGTCCGCCGCGCGGTAGGGGTTGAACCAGGCGTGGAACTCCAGGCCGCGCTTGTGCGCCTCGGCGATCAGGAAGGGCAGCGGCTCCCAGCCGGGATCCTCGCCCGCGGTGCCGGTGAGCCACTGGGACCACGGCTCGTAGGGGGACCGGTAGATCGCGTCGGACGCCGGGCGCACCTGGACGAAGACCGCGTTGAAGTTGCGCCTGACCGCGTCGTCGAGGATGCGGACGTACTCCGCCTGCTGCCGGGCCGGGTCGAGCCCCGTCTTGGAGGGCCAGTCGACGTTGTGCACGGTGGCGATCCAGACTCCCCGGAGCTGCCGCTTGGGGTACTTGGCGCTCACCTGGCACGCCTCCGCGGTGGCGGGACGGGCCGCCCGGGTGGCGGCGGGCTTGGTCTCGCTGTCCGCCGGAACGGCGCCCGGGCCGAAGAAGTAGGCGACGCCGGTGGTGACCACCGCGAAGGTCGCGGCGGCGAGCAGGGGCCGATGTCCGTTTCGCATGGGACATCAGTCTGGCATCGGCAAAGCGATGGTAAGGCCCAATAAAAGAAATCGTATCGTGATGCCATCGTGACCGATGGGGCCCTTGTGATTCCCGGGGTCCTGGTCGGCGGCCGGTCGTCGGCCCGGTGCGGCGCGGGATATTCCGGGCGGCACCTGGGGTAGCGCGGCCATGGGCCCCCGGCCGGTCCTGTGCCGCGCGCCGGTGCGGCAGCCGGACCGGGTGGCCGGGTGACAAGTGGCTTACCCTTCGGCCGGCACGCGCCCTCGCGCGTGCCGGCCGGGTGGACGTGGCCCGCCGTGACCCTCCCTACTCCGGGGCCGACCTGAGCTTCTCGGCCAGGTGGGACGGCAGCGGCTCGTACCGCAGGAAGCTCCGCTGGAAGGTGCCCGTGCCGTGCGACATGGACCGCAGGTCGATGGCGTACCGGGTGATCTCCAGCTCTGGCACCTCGGCCTTGACCAGCGTGCGGCCGACGCCGACCGGCTCGGTGCCGAGAACCCGTCCCCTTCGCGAGGACAGGTCGGACATCACCGCGCCGACGTGCTCGTCCTCGATCAGCACCGACACCTCGTCCACCGGTTCGAGCAGCAGCGCGGGCACCTTCGCCGCCGCCTCCTTCAGCGCGAGCTGCCCGGCGATCTGGAACGCCATGTCCGAGGAGTCGACCGAGTGCGCCTTGCCGTCGTACAGCGTCACCTTGATGTCCACGACGGGGTATCCGGCCAGCACGCCGCGCTCCATCTGGGCCCGCACGCCCTTTTCGACCGAGGGGATGAACTGCCTCGGCACCACCCCGCCGACGATCTTGTCGACGAACTCGAAGCCCCCGCCGGACTCCAGCGGCTCGATCTCGATGTGGCAGATGGCGTACTGCCCGTGGCCGCCGGTCTGCTTGACGTTGCGGCCCATGCCCTGGGCCTTGCCGCCGAAGCTCTCGCGCAGCGGCACCCGCAGATCCACCCGCTCGACCTCCACGCCGTGGCGCTTGGCCAGGTGGTCGAGGAGCACGTCGGCGTGGGCCTCGCCCATGCACCACAGCACGAGCTGGCGGGTCTCGGCGTTGTTCTCCAGGCGCAGGGTCGGGTCCTCGGCGACCAGGCGCGCGAGGGCCTGCGACAGCTTGTCCTCGTCGGCCTTGGACCTGGCCCGGATGGCGACCGGCAGCAGCGGCTCCGGCATCGTCCAGGACTTCACCAGCAGCGGGTTGTCCTTGTCCGACAGGGTGTCGCCCGTCTCGGCCCTGCCGAGCTTGGCCACCGCGCAGATGTCGCCCGCGGCGCACTTGGTGGTGGTCCGCTGGAGCTTGCCGAGGGGTGAGGACAGGGCGCCGATGCGCTCGTCCACGTCGTGGTCCTCGTGCCCGCGCTCGGCCAGGCCGTGGCCCGAGACGTGCACCACCATGTCGGGGCGCAGCGTGCCGGAGAAGACCCGCACCAGGCTGATGCGCCCGACGTACGGGTCGCTGGTGGTCTTGACGACCTCGGCGACGAGCGGCCCGTCCGGGTCGCACGTGAGCCCGGGCGCCGGCCCGCCGTCGATCGTGGTGATCTCAGGAAGGGGGTGCTCCATGGGCGAGGGGAAGCCCGCGGTGATCACTTCGAGCAGCTCCAGCATGCCGACGACCGCGCCGGACCCGGGGGTCGCGCACGTGGCGAGCACGGGATAGAAGCCGCCGCGGGCCACGGCCTTCTCGAGGTCGTCGATCAGCACCTTGGTGTCGATCTCCTCGCCCGAGAGGTAGCGGTCCATGAGGGACTCGTCCTCGCTCTCCTGGATGATGCCCTCGATGAGCGAGCCCCTGTAGGTCTCGATCTGCTCCTGGTAGGCGGCTCCCGGCGCGTTCTCGGTGCGGGTGCCGGTGGCGTAGTTGAAGAACTTCTGGGACAGCAGCCCGATCAGGCCGTTCACGTGGCCGTTGGTCACGACGGGCAGATAGAGCGGGGCCACGCCGTCGCCGAAGATGTCCTGGCAGGTGGCCACCACGTCGTCGAAGTCGGCGCGCTGGTGGTCGATCTTGGTGATCACGACCGCCCGGGGCATGCCGACCGAGGCGCACTCCTCCCACAGCATGCGCGTCAGCCCGTCGACGCCCTCCGCCGCGGAGATCACGAACAGGGCGGCGTCGGCCGCCCGCAGGCCGGCCCGCAGGTCGCCGACGAAGTCGGCGTACCCGGGGGTGTCCAGCAGATTGATCTTGATGCCGTTGTACGACACCGGTGCGACCGACAGGTTGACCGAGCGCTGCTGGCGCATCTCGACCTCGTCGAAGTCGCTGACCGTGGTGCCGTCCTCGACCCTGCCCGTGCGCTGGATGGTGCCCGTCGCGGCCAGCAGGGCCTCGACGAGCGACGTCTTGCCTGACCCGGAATGGCCGACCAGCGCGACATTGCGCACCGCATCCGGCCGGTCGGCCGAGGGTGCCCTGCCCGCGGCTCCTGATGTTCCGCCCGTGGTTCTCTCCGGCACGTCGCCTCCCGCGTTTCGCCGTGAGATGCGGCCGCGCGCGGCCACATCGTCCGCCGCCGCGCCCGCCGCCCGAGAGAGCGCGGTGCATTCACCCTTTACCTCTGTGGCGCGGATCACAAGAGGGAACAGGCAAAAGTGCGTGTGAAATGACGTCTGGACTTGCGCGCGCGTTCCCCGGCCGTTTCCCTCTCGTCTGTTTCCTTCCCCCTTCCCGTCCTCTCGCACCCGATTCGCGCCTGATGGGTCACCATGGGGCTACGTTCGAACCAGGGGTCCCACGTGGCCTACGATCGGACCGCGATGTTGAAGCTCCTGCGCCCCGCCGTCACCCGTGTGCTCACCCCGTTGGGCCGGGCGCTCGCCCGCCGGGGGATCAGTCCGAACGTCATCACCCTCCTCGGCACGCTCGGCGTCGCCGCGGGAGCGCTCATCTTCTATCCGCGCGGCCAGCTGTTCTGGGGCTCGGTGGTCATCACCGTCTTCGTCCTCGCCGACCTGCTCGACGGCGTCCTCGCCCGGATGCTCGGCAGCGGCAGCACGTGGGGCGCCTTCCTCGACTCCACCCTCGACCGCGTCGGAGACGCCGCGATCTTCTCCGGGCTGATCCTGTGGTTCATGTCCACCGGCGAGACCGTCCTCGCGGGCGTCGCGCTGTTCTGCCTGGTCGCGGGGGCCGTCGTGTCGTACGCCAAGGCGCGTGCCGAGGGGCTCGGCCTGAGCTGCGACGTCGGCCTCGCCGAGCGTTCCGAGCGGCTCCTGGTCGTGCTCGTCGCCGCCGGCCTCGGGGGCCTCGGGGTGCCGTACATCCTCGCGGCGGGCCTCTGGCTGCTGGCGGCGGCCAGCGCCTTCACCGCCGGCCAGCGGATTCTCCACGTTTACCGGCAGACGGTGACAACATGAACTTACGACCGTCTTCATCGAGGACAGGTCTTCTTACCGACTTCTGGGGGTGAACCTCGCGTTGACTGATCGGCTCGTTGCCTGGGCATACCACCTGGGCTGGGTGCTCGTGCCGAAGCTGCCCGAGCCGGTGGCGGCGTGGGCCTTCCGCTTCATCGCCGACGTCATGTGGTGGCGTCACGGCAAGCTCGTGCGCCGCCTCGAATCGAATCTCGCCCGGGTGACGGGCAAGGACGCCGCCGACCCGTCGGTCCGCGACCTGAGCCGGGCCGGCATGCGGTCTTACTTCCGCTACTGGATGGAGGCGCTGCGCCTTCCGGTGATCGGCAAGGAGCGCATCCTCACCGGCATGCGCGACATCGAGGGCGAGCGGATCTTCTCGACGGTCGACTCCGGCAGGGGCATCGTGCTCGCCCTTCCCCACATGGGCAACTGGGACCTCGCCGGGGCCTGGCTGATCCACAAGGGCTACCCCTTCACCACGGTCATGGAGCGGCTCAAGCCCGAGTCGCTGTACGAGCGCTTCGTCGCGTTCCGCGAGAGCCTCGGCATGGAGGTGCTGCCGCTCACCGCCAAGGGAGGCGGCACCGCGCACGCCTTCGGCACCCTGGCCCAGCGGCTGCGGGCCGGCCGCGCCATCTGCCTGCCCGCCGAGCGCGACCTGACCGAGAAGGGCATCGAGGTCGACTTCTTCGACGGCACCACCCGCATGGTCGCGGGTCCCGCGCTCCTGGCCCTGCAGACCGGCGCGGCGCTGCACCCGGCCACGCTGTGGTTCGAGGGCGACGGCTGGGGGGTGCACATCCACGAGGAGATCCCCGTCCCCGCCGAGGGCACCCGCCAGGAGAAGGTCGCGGTCATGACGCAGAGCATGGCCCGCGTCTTCCAGGAGGGCATCTCCCAGCACCCCGAGGACTGGCACATGCTGCAGCGGCTCTGGCTCGACGACCTGGAGCCACGGTGAGCGCACCATGAGGGTCGGCATGGTCTGCCCCTACACCTGGGACGTCCCCGGCGGGGTCATGGCGCACGTCCGCGACCTCGCGGAGGCGCTCATCGCCGACGGCCACCACGTGTCGGTGCTCGCTCCCGCGTCCGACGACGCGCCGCTGCCGTTCTACGTCACCTCGGCGGGCCGCGCCATCCCCGTGCCGTACAACGGCTCGGTGGCGCGCCTGGCCTTCGGTTTCCTGTCGGCCAACCGCGTGCGCAAGTGGTTGCGAGAGGGCCGCTTCGACGTGCTCCACGTGCACGAGCCCGCCGTCCCCTCGGTGGGCCTGCTGGCCTGCTGGGCCGCGCGCGGCCCGATCGTCGCGACCTTCCACGCCTCCTTCCAGCGCTCGCGCGCCATGTCGGTCTCCGCGCCCGTGCTGCACACCGCGCTCGAGAAGATCACCGGCCGCATCGCCGTGTCGGACGCCGCGCGCAAGACCCTGGTGGAGCACCTCGGGGGAGACGCGGTCCTGATCCCCAACGGCGTCACGGTGAGCCGGTACGCCGAGGCGGAGCCCCTGCCCGATTGGGGCCCGGACGGCGGCGTGATCGGGTTCCTCGGCCGCATGGACGAGCCGCGCAAGGGCCTGCCGATCCTGCTGGAGGCGTTCACGCTGCTCGCCCCCGAGCGTCCCGGCCTGCGGCTGCTGGTGGCGGGCCCGGGCGACGCCGACGACGTGCTCGCGAGGGTGCCGGCCGCTCTGCGTGACCGCATCGGGGTGCTCGGCATGGTGAGCGAGGAGGACAAGGCCCGCGCCTACCACTCCGTAGACGTCTTCTGCGCGCCGAACACCCACGGCGAGAGCTTCGGCATCGTGCTCGCCGAGGCGATGGCCGCGGGCGCCACCGTGCTCGCCAGCGACATCCCCGCGTTCCGCAAGGTGCTGGGCGACGGGCAGGCGGGCGCGCTGTTCGTGACCGGCGACGCGGCCTCGCTCGCGCGCGAGGCCGCCGCCCTCCTGGACGACGCCGCCCGCCGGGCCAAGCTGGCCGGAGAGGCGAGCCTGGCCGTGCGCAAGTACGACTGGTCGACGGTCGCCCGCGACGTCGTGCGGGTGTACGAGACGGTGACCGCGACCGCGGCCGGGGGAGTCGAGGAGGAGCAGCAGGGCCGGGGGCGCGACCACACAGATCACGGCGATCACGGCGACCGGGTGCCCGAGGGCGTCCGGGCCCACGGAGGCGAGGCCTCGTGACCACCACGATGGTCATCCTGGTGGTGGGAGTGGTGGTCGTGCTCGCGGCCGTCTACATCTCCTGGCGGGCCGGGCGGCTCGACCGCCTGCACATCCGCCTGGAGACCGCCCGTGCCGCCCTGGACGCCGCGCTGATACGCCGGGCCGCCGTCTGCATGGAGCTGGCCGCCTCCCGGGTGCTCGACCCCGCCACCAGCCTGGTGCTCGCCGCGGCGACGCACGAGGCGCGCACGGCGGGGCCGGAGGAGCGCGAGCACGCCGAGAGCGACCTGTCGCGCGCCCTTCGCGCCGTGATGGACCAGGAGCGCTTCCGCGAGCGGCTGGCCGAGACCCCGGCGGGGCCCGACCTGATGGCCGAGCTGGACACCGCGGTAACGAAGGTCATCTACTCCCGCCGCTTCTACAACAACGCGGTGGGGGTGACCCGGCAGGCCCAGCGCCGCTGGCTGGCCCGCACGCTGCGCCTGGCCGGCCACACCGAGTACCCCTCGTACTTCGAGATCGACGACGACGAGCCCGCGTCCTTCGCCCAGCAGTCCTGACGGCCGCCCGCGCGCCCTCGGCGGGCGGTCTTGAAGGTTCCTTGGCGTTTCGCAGGGATCATGACCTGGGCTTTGCTCCGACATGGCTGTGAATCGACGAAACTTCGGGCGTACCAGCAGAAACCTATTGCCAACCATCGGTAAGCTCGTGGCGCTTTAGGAGAAATCGGGAGGAGCCGGGCTGTGCGCGTAAAACGGGTGATTGGCATCGCGCTGGCGGGAACCGCCGTTCTAGCGCCCGCGGTGGCGTGCTCGTCCGCCGGTGGGGCCACGCCGGCCTCCGGGGGGGCGCAGCCCGCGGGGACGGTCGCGGCGACCCCCTCGCCGCCGCCCGAGCACCCGTTCACCGGGCAGCCGGTGGCGAGCCGGAAGCCGGTGCTCGCCGTGAAGATCGAGAACACCTCCTCGGGCAAGCCGCAGCTCGGCCTGCGCAGCGCCGACCTGGTGTTCGTCGAGCAGGTCGAGGGCGGGCTGACCCGTCTGATGGCGGTCTTCTCCTCCAAGATCCCGGAGAAGGTCGGCCCCGTGCGCAGCGCGCGCATCTCCGACCTGCACCTGCTGCCGATGTTCGGCAAGCCGGCGCTCGCCTATTCGGGCGTGCAGAGCAAGATGGTGCCCCTGGTCAGGGAGGCGTCGCTGTTCGACGTCTCCGACAGCGCGGCGCCCGGCGCGTACTTCCGGCAGCCGGGACGGGTCGCCCCGTACAACCTGTTCGCCGACACGAAGAAGCTGCTGGCGGGTGCCCCGAAGGCCACCCGGGCCAAGGACCTCGGCTGGGAGTTCGGCGACGCGCCCGAGGGCGGAACCCCCAAAAAGTCATTTTCTGTCAAATATCCGGCGGCCAATTTCACGTTCACCTGGTCCGCCGCCCAGAAGCGCTGGCTGGTGACGCAGGACGGCAAGAAGGACATGGCGGCCGAGGGCGGCCAGCTCGGCGCCCCCACCATCGTCGTCCAGTACGCCAAGACCACCAGGTCGGAGTTCCACGACTTCACCGGCAGCTACACCCCGCTGATCCAGACGACCGGCACGGGCAAGGCGGTCGTCCTGCGCGACGGCAAGGCCTACAAGGCCGAATGGTCGCGCTCGTCGGAGAAGGCGGGCACGATGTTCACCACCGTGGGCGGCGAGCCGATGAAGTTCAGCCGGGGCCAGGTGTGGATCGTGCTCGCGGCCCGCAAGCCCGTCCAGCCCTGAGGCAAGCCCGTCCGGCCCTGTGGCGGCCCGTCCGGGGCGCCCGGGAGACCAGGCGATGACCTCGGCCTTCACCGGCGGACGGGCCCAAGGCGTACACCCTGTCAACGATCGCCGGAACATGTGACGATCCGGACCGTCAAGGGCCACGCTGATCAGCGCCTAACATGGACGGGAACCCATTGTCGCGCTCGTGAGGAAAGACCGTGTCCAGCAGCACCCCCGAAGTCACCGACACCGCCGTCACCGGCACCGCCCGCGTGAAGCGCGGCATGGCCGAGATGCTCAAGGGCGGCGTCATCATGGACGTCGTCACCCCGGAGCAGGCCAAGATCGCCGAGGACGCCGGCGCGGTCGCCGTCATGGCCCTCGAGCGCGTGCCCGCCGACATCCGCGCCGAGGGTGGCGTGTCGCGCATGAGCGACCCTGACATGATCGACGGCATCATCGCCGCCGTCTCGATCCCCGTCATGGCCAAGGCCCGCATCGGCCACCTCGTCGAGGCCCAGGTGCTCCAGGCCATCGGCGTCGACTACGTCGACGAGTCCGAGGTGCTCACCCCCGCCGACGAGGCGAACCACATCGACAAGTGGGCCTTCACCGTGCCCTTCGTCTGCGGGGCGACCAACCTCGGCGAGGCCCT
The DNA here is from genome assembly GCF_049674955.1 of Sphaerisporangium viridialbum. Lineage (GTDB taxonomy): Bacteria > Actinomycetota > Actinomycetes > Streptosporangiales > Streptosporangiaceae > Sphaerisporangium > Sphaerisporangium viridialbum. The sequence goes on from NZ_CP187232.1 coordinate 3,641,180, forward strand.
GCGCCGCATCGCCGAGGGCGCCGCGATGATCCGCTCCAAGGGCGAGGCGGGCACCGGCAACGTCGTCGAGGCCACCCGCCACATGCGCCAGATCCGCGGCGACATCAAGCGCCTGGCCGTCCTCGACGAGGCCGAGCTCTACGCCGCCGCCAAGGAGCTGCGCGCGCCCTACGAGCTGGTCGCCGAGATCGCCAAGACCGGCAAGCTGCCCGTCGTGCTGTTCACCGCCGGAGGCATCGCCACCCCGGCCGACGCCGCCATGATGATGCAGCTTGGCGCCGAGGGCGTCTTCGTCGGCTCTGGCATCTTCAAGTCCGGCGACCCGGCCAAGCGCGCCGCCGCGATCGTCAAGGCCACCACGTTCTACGACGACCCCGACGTCATCGCCAAGGTCTCCCGCGGCCTGGGCGAGGCCATGGTCGGCATCAACCTCGCGAACCTTCCGGAGTCCGAGCGCCTCGCCACCCGGGGCTGGTAGCTCTACGGGCCTTCCGGACGGGCCTTCCGAACTCTCGTCGCGCCTTCCCGCGCCGCGCTCCGCGGTGCTGGGAAGGCGTGATGCTGATCGTCCGGAAATATCCCCTCTGACCTGGGTGTCCTTATACCCGGCGTTTGCTGTGAATAGTTAATGATCGTCTTGTGCTCGACAGGCGATCGTTTCTGGTGTTGGGGCTGGCATCGGGGGTGCCTCCTCTGCGTGTCACCTTCGGTGACCCCTTCACCCTTGGCGTGGCCTGCGGCGACCCCACTCCCGACGGCTTCGTCATGTGGACGCGCCTCGCGCCCGTGCCCCTCGCCGACGACGGCTTCGGGGGCATGCCCACGGCGCCGGTGCCGGTCTACTGGGAGGTCGCCACCGATCCGGCCTGCGCGAGGGTCGTACGGCGCGGCACCGAGGAGGCCGTGCGCGACTGGGCGCACAGCGTGCACGCCGAGGTCACAGGGCTCGATCCCGGCCGCGAGTACTGGTACCGGTTCAAGGCCGGGCCGTACGTCTCGCCCATCGGGAGGGCGCTGACCGCTCCCGCGCCCGGCACGCTGCCGAGGTCGCTCAACCTGGCCGTCACCTCGTGCGCCAACTACCAGCACGGGCTCTTCACCGTCTACACCCGCATGGCGCAGGAACGCCCGGACCTGATCGTGCACCTGGGCGACTACATCTACGAGTACGGCAAGGGCGAGCAGCAGTGCCCCGGCGGCAACGTGCGCGACCACGAGGGGCCGGAGGCCCGGACGCTGAGGGACTACCGGCGCAGGCACGCGCTCTACAAGACCGACCCCGACCTGCGGGCGGCCCACGCGGCGGCGCCGTGGGTGGCGATCATGGACGACCACGAGGTGCGCAACAACTGGACGAACCTGCTGTCGGCCGACCGGCGCGAGGCCGCGTTCCGGGCCTACTACGAGCACCTGCCGCTGCGCCGCGCCGCCCAGCCCAAGGGGCCTGCCATCCAGCTCTACCGGCGGCTGCGGTGGGGGAGCCTCGCGACCCTCCACCTGCTGGACACCCGCCAGTACCGCGACGGGTACATCTGCGGCTCGGCCGGCTTCAAGGAGTGCCCGGAGTCGACGGACCCCGCCCGTACGATCACCGGGGCCGAGCAGGAGCGGTGGCTCCTGGACGGCTTCCGGCAGTCCAAGGCGCTGTGGGACGTCATCGGCCAGCAGATCTTCTTCGGGCGGCGCAACAAGCGTCCCGACTCGGGCCTGGTGGTCAGGCAGGACGCCTGGGACGGGTACTCCGGGTCGCGCACCAGGGTCACCCGAGGCTGGGTCGAGGCGGGGGTGCGCAACGCCATCGTGCTCACCGGGGACGTGCACTCGCACTGGGCCGGGGACCTCGCCCTGGACTACGACGACCCCTTCTCGCCCCTGGCGGGCACCGAACTCGCCGTCACCTCGGTCACCAGCGGCGGCGACGGGCACGACTCCGACCGCTCCAGGGACTCCCTGCTGGCCAAGAACCCGCACCTGAAGTTCCACCTCAGGCGCCGCGGCTACCTCATGGTCAAGATAGAGCCCACCGCGCTCACCGCCGACTTCAAGATCGTGCGCTATGTCAGCACCCCCGGCGCCCCGGTGCTGACGGCGGCCACCTTCGTCGTCGCGGACCGGCTCCCCGGGCTGCTCCGCCAGACCTGACCCGGCCCGCCCTCGCCCGGGGAAGCCGCAGGCGGTTTGGGGCGTTGTTCCGCATGGCCGTACGCTTTCGAGACGCACACGTCCCCACGGGGACCGATGTGCCGTGCCCGCTTCATGCCCGCGTCGAGCCCGCATCCGCGCGGGATCGACCGCGGCCAAGGCCGCCAGGCCGGCGACTCGGGAGCCGTACCGCCCTGAGCGTTCGAGCAGTGATTGGGAGGAACACCGGTGACCTCTGCGCCGACGATCGGCGTGCTCGCCCTCCAGGGCGACGTGCGTGAACACGTCAGGTCCCTTGAGGCCGTGGGCGCGAGGGCCGCGGCCGTCCGCCGCCCTGCGGAGCTGGAAGCGGTGGACGCGCTGGTCATCCCCGGTGGCGAGTCCACGACCATCTGGAAGCTGGCCGAGGCCTTCGAGCTGCTCGAACCGCTGCGCATGCGCGTCAAGGCCGGCATGCCGGCCTACGGGTCCTGCGCCGGCATGATCATGCTGGCCGACCGCATCGAGGGCGGCATCGAGGGGCAGCAGACGCTCGGCGGCATCGACATGGTGGTGCGCCGCAACGCCTTCGGCCGCCAGGTCGACTCTTTTGAGGCATCCTTGGATTTCGCGGGGCGCGGTCCCATGCGCGCCATCTTCATCCGGGCCCCCTGGGTCGAGTCGGTGGGCGCGGATGTCGAGGTGCTGGGACTGGCCGAGCCGGGAGATAGGATCGTCGCGGTCCGGCAGGGACCTCTGCTCGCGACGTCCTTCCATCCCGAGCTGACCGGGGACACGCGGGTTCATTCGTATTTTGTCGAGATGGTGAGGGAGCTCTAGCCGATGTCCGGCCACTCCAAATGGGCGACGACGAAGCACAAGAAAGCCGTGATCGACGCCAAGCGCGGCAAGCTTTTCGCCAAGCTCATCAAGAACATCGAGGTGGCGGCCCGGACGGGTGGTCCCGACCCTGAGGGCAACCCGACCCTCTACGACGCCATCCAGAAGGCGCGCAAGAGCTCGGTGCCGGTCGACAACATCGAGCGCGCGCGCAAGCGCGGCGGCGGTCTCGAGGCCGGTGGCGCCGACTGGCAGACGATCATGTATGAGGGCTACGCGCCCGGCGGCGTCGCGGTGCTGGTCGAGTGCCTCACCGACAACCGCAACCGCGCGGCCTCCGAGGTGCGCGTCGCGATGACGCGCAACGGCGGCTCGATGGCCGACCCCGGCTCGGTGTCCTACATGTTCAACCGCAAGGGCGTCGTGATCGTCCCCAAGGGCGACCTCGGTGAGGACGACGTGCTCACCGCAGTCCTGGACGCGGGCGCCGAGGAGGTCAACGACCTGGGCGACTCCTTCGAGGTCGTCTCCGAGGCCGGTGACCTCGTCCCGGTGCGCAAGGCCCTGCAGGACGCCGGCATCGACTACGACTCGGCCGAGAGCGGCTTCATGCCCACGCTCAGCGTCCCGCTCGACGAGGACTCCGCGCGCAAGGTCTTCCGCCTCATCGACGCCCTCGAGGACAGCGACGACGTCCAGAACGTCTACGCCAACTTCGACGTCTCCGACGACGTCCTGGCGAAGCTCGACTAGCGCGGCCTGCCGTCACCCCCGGCCCTGCCGGGGGTGACGCCGTTTCGCCAGCACGGAACGGGCCAGGCCGGCGCGGGAAATGATTCGACCAGGTCCGGGCGGTCGCCATAGGTTTGACCGTTGTGGAGATCCGTGATGTGACGGCCGACGACCTCGACGCCGTGCTCGACAGCCGTAAGCGGGCCTTCGGCCCCCTCCCCGCGAGCAGCGTGGAGCCGTGGCGCGCCATGGTCACGCCGTCCCTGGCCGAGGGGCGTTACCTCGGGGTCTTCGACGGCGGGCGCCTGATCGGCACCAGCAGGATCAACTCCTACGACCAGTGGTGGCACGGCCGCCCGCTGTCGATGGGGGGCGTCGCGAGCGTCACCGTCGCCCCCGAGGAGCGCGGGCGCGGCGTGGGGCGCTTCCTGATGCGGGGCACGATCGAGCGCTGCGCGGAGCTCGGCCACGTCGCCTCCGCGCTCTACCCCGCGACCACCCCGCTCTACCGCGGCCTCGGCTGGGAGCACGCGGGGGCGCGCAGCCGTGTCACCCTGCCCGCCGAGGCCCTTCGCACGCTCGGCGCCCGCGACGGCGGGGTGAAGCTGAGGCGCATGGTGCCGGACGACGCCCCCGAGGTCAGGAGCGTGCTCGAGCGCGTCTACGCCGCCACGCGCGCCTCCGGGCCCCTCGGCTGGGAGGAGCGCATCACCCGCCAGTGGCTCTCGGACGAGGACGACTTCGCCTACCTCGCCGACGACGGCTTCGTCGTCTACCGCTGGCACGACGGCGACATCGACGTCGAGAACCTCGTGGCCGGGTCGGAGGCGACGGCGAGGGCGCTGTGGTCACTCGTCGGCACGGCCTCGTCCATGGCCACGACGGTGACGGCCGCCGTCGAGCCCGACGACCCGGTGCTGTGGCTGCTGCGCGAGCGCTCCTACGACTCGGTCAAGCAGACCCGCTGGATGTTCCGCCTCATCGACCTGGCCGCCGCCGTCGGCCTGCGCGGCTACCCTGCCGCGATCTCGGCCGAGACCGTCGTCGAGGTGGACGATCCGCAGCGTCCCGCCAACTCCGGCACATGGCGCCTGTCGATCTCCGCGGGCGCCGGCACGGCCACCGCCGTCACGGCGGCCCCCGGCGGTGAGGTGCCCCGCCTCACCATCGGAGGCATGTCCGCCCTGTTCGCGGGCGTCCCGACGAGCACCCTTCGCCGCGCCGGGCTTCTCGCGGGCGGCACCCCCGGCACCGACGAGCTCCTCGGCACCGCCTTCGCCGCCAGGCCGTACATGCTCGACTACTTCTGACCGGGGCCGCCGGCCCCCTGCCGGGGCGGCGTGTTGGTGGTGCGCCGCCGGGGCGGCCGGGGTAGAGTTCGGGGCCGAACAGGTGTTCGGCGTTCTGGGGAGGCTTGCCGGTGCGGCTACCTGAGCTGCGGGTGATGGGGGTCGACCCAGGGCTGACCCGCTGCGGTCTCGGTGCCGTCGAAGGTCGCGCGGGCGCCCCGCTCGAGCTGGTCAAGGTCGGGGTCGCGCGCACCCCCGCGGGGGAGGACATCGGCGCCCGCCTGGTCGCCATCGAGGCCGAGATCGAGCGCTGGCTCGACGAGGTGCGGCCCGACGCCGTCGCGGTCGAGCGGGTCTTCAGCCAGAGCAACCTCCGCACCGTGATGGGCACCGCCCAGGCCTCCGCCGTGGCCATCGTCTGCGCCGCCCGCCGCGGCCTTCCCGTCGCGCTCCACACCCCCTCGGAGGTCAAGGCGGCGATCACCGGGTACGGCAACGCCGACAAGGCCCAGGTGGGCACGATGGTGACCCGCCTTCTCCGGCTCGACGCCATGCCAAAGCCCGCGGACGCCGCCGACGCGCTGGCGCTCGCCATCTGCCACATCTGGCGGGGCGGCACGCAGAACCGCCTCGCCGAGGCCGTCGCCAAGGCCAAGGCCGCCCGCCCGCCCGGCGTGGGCCGGGCCCGATCCGCGAAGGGAGCGGCCCTGTGATCGCATCCGTCTCCGGGCGCGTCGCCGCGATCGCCCCCGACTCGGCCGTGGTCGAGGTCGGCGGCGTCGGCGTCCTGGTCCACTGCACTCCCGGCACGCTCGCGACGCTGCGCACCGGTGAGGAGGCCAGGCTCGCCACCTCGCTCGTGGTCCGCGAGGACTCCCTGACGCTCTTCGGCTTCGGCACCGACGACGAGCGCACGGTCTTCGAGCTGCTCCAGACCGCCTCGGGCGTCGGCCCGAGGCTCGCGCTGGCCATGCTCGCCGTCCACGCGCCCAACGCCCTGCGGGTCGCGGTCGCGAGCGCCGACGTCAAGGCGCTCACCTTGGTCCCCGGCATCGGGCAGAAGGGGGCGCAGCGCATCATCCTCGAGCTGAAGGACAAGCTCGGCACACCCGACGCGGCCGTGGCCGCTGCGCTCAACGGGCAGGCCAAGAAGCCCGCCTGGCGCGAGCAGGTGCATTCGGGTCTCGTCGGCCTCGGCTACTCCGCCAGGGACGCCGACGAGGCGATCGCGATCGTCTCCCCCGAGGCCGACGCCGACCTGGCCGCCGGGCGCACCCCCGCGGTCGCGGCGCTGCTGAAGGCGGCCCTGCGGGCCCTGAGCGTGCGATAGGGGCCACGTATGAGCCTGGAGAGAGATCTTGTGTCGCCGGACGCCGAGGGCGACGAGCAGGCCATCGAGTCGGCGCTGCGTCCCAAGCGGCTGGGCGAGTTCATCGGCCAGGGGCGGGTGCGCGAGCAGCTGTCCCTGGTGCTCGAAAGCGCGCTGCGCCGCAACCGGCCGCCCGACCACGTGCTGATGAACGGCTCCCCGGGGCTCGGCAAGACCACGCTCGCCATGATCATCGCGGCGGAGCTCGGCATGCCGCTCAGGCTGACCTCCGGGCCCGCGCTCGAACGGGCGGGCGACCTCGCGGCGATCCTCTCGACGCTGTCGGAGGGCGAGGTGCTGTTCATCGACGAGATCCACCGCATGGCACGCCCGGCCGAGGAGATGCTCTACCTCGCCATGGAGGACTTCCGGGTCGACATCGTGGTCGGCAAGGGGCCGGGTGCCACCGCCATCCCGCTGGAGATCGCCCCGTTCACGCTGGTGGGCGCCACCACCCGCGCGGGCCTGCTGCCCGCGCCGCTGCGCGACAGGTTCGGCTTCGTCGCCCATCTGGACTTCTACGACGTCGACGAGCTGGAGCAGGTGCTGCGCCGTTCGGCGCGGCTGCTGTCCCTCGACCTTCCCGAGGAGGGGGCCCACGAGATCGCGCGGCGGTCCCGCGGCACGCCTCGCATCGCGAACCGCCTGCTCAGGCGGGTCCGCGACTTCTCCGAGGTCCGCACAGACGGCCTGATCACCAGAGATATCGCCTCGGCCGCGCTCAACCTCTACGAGGTCGACGCCGAAGGGCTCGACCGGCTCGACCGGGCAGTCCTCGGCGCCCTGCTGCGCAAGTTCGGGGGCGGTCCCGTCGGGCTGTCCACGCTGGCCGTGGCCGTGGGGGAGGAGCCCGAGACCGTCGAGGTCGTCGCCGAGCCCTTCCTCGTACGGCAGGGCCTGCTCGCCCGCACCCCCCGGGGGCGGGTCGCCACGGCGTCCGCCTGGGCCCACCTCGGCCTCACGCCTCCGCCGGACGCCTTCGGCGCGATGGCCCACCCGATGCTCTTCGACGATCCGGGCGCGGCGACGACCTGACGATCACTTGAGGGGCCTCGTGAAGCCGGAACTTCGCGACAATTCGGTCTCGGTGCTCGGCGGCCGATACGGGCCCCGGCCGGGCGTCGCCGCGATCTCCGTGGTCCTTCCTGACTGGCGGACTTTACAGCGATCTCCGGTGGCCCCTTCGCCCCGCGCTCGCCGTCCCCGCTGGTACGGGCCGTGCGCCCCGGTTTGCGCCCTGCTCTGGCGGCGCTCGTGTGAACTGTCCGCCGACGACGGGTGAAAGTTTCAAGCTTGCTGTATCGGCTGGTCACAGATCGGTGACAACGGGAACTTTCCAGCGTGCCGGAGCGTGGGTTCGTTGCCGGGGTTTGACAAGCTCGCCTAAACTCCGTGGCTTGGCTGGCTGTGTACGCTGACATGATCAGAGTGTGGCCGTGCCGATCGTCGCCAGACATCCGGCGCCAGGCCGGTCAGTTCTTAACCGGAAGGAAGCCCCGTGCAGGGCCTTGGATCGTTCGTGCCACTGATCTTGCTGGTCGTGGTCTTTTACTTCCTGCTCATCCGCCCGCAGCGCAAGCGGCAGCAGGAGCAGGCGCAGATGCAGAGCAGCCTCACGCCGGGCACCAGTGTCATGACCACCACCGGTCTGTTCGCCACCGTCTCCGCAATCCAGGACGACGACGTGATCCTGGAGATCGCACCCGGCGTCGAGACCCGGTGGACCAAGGCCGCCATCGGCCGCGTGCTGACGCCGGTGGAGGAGGAGACGGTGGACAATGGAGAAGGCGTCCGGGACACCGTCACCGACGAGACGGTGATCGACACCCCTGAGCACAGGGGCGACGAGGGCTCGACTAACCAGAAGTCCTGAGTAGGCTCACCGCAAACCCCTTGACGAAAGAACTGACCACCAGTGGCCCCATCGACCAGCAGCCAGAGTAGGCCAGGACGCGTGCTCCTGGCGCTCCTGGCACTCATCCTCGCCATGGGCGCGACGATGCTTCTTCAGAAGGCATTCGTCCCGAAGTTCGCACTCGATCTCGCCGGCGGGACCACGGTGACACTGTCACCGGTCACGCAGAGCGGCGCGGCTCCCTCCCAGGAGAGCCTCGACCTGGCCGTCAACATCATCCGCGAGCGGGTGAACGGCACCGGCCTCGCCGACGCCGATGTCGCCAAGTCGGGTGACAACATCGTCATCTCCGTGGGCGGCGCGGGCACCGACGAGGTCGTCAAGACCGTCGGCACCACGGCCGAGCTGCGCTTCCGTCAAGTGCTCGCGGTGGCCGCGGCCAACGCCGTGCCCGGCAAGCTGCCGACCGCGCCCGCGACCCCGGCGCCGTCCGGCAGCGGAAGCCCGGAGCCCACGGGCAAGGCTTCCTCGAAGCCGGCCTCCTCGACCCAGCCGTCGTCGACCGCGAACCCCGCGCCGAGCGGCACGCCCGCCGGCCGGGCGCTGTCCTCGGCGCTGACCGCCCCGACGCCCGCGCCTTCGGGCGACAAGGCGAAGCCGAGCGGCAAGCCGACCCCCGAGCCGAGCTCCTCGGCGGCCTCCGGCGAGCCGAGCGCCCAGCCGAGCGCCCCCGCCGCCGAGGACCCGCTGGCCGGTGCCGACCTCACCGGCGTCGACCCCGCCGTGGCCGAGCAGTTCAAGACCCTCGACTGCACCAAGAAGGACCGCGGCCAGGGCGTCCAGGACGACCCCGAGAAGCAGATCGCCGCCTGCAGCGACGACGGCGCCGCCAAGTACGTGCTGGAGAAGGCCGCGGTGAAGGGCACCGAGGTCTCCGGCGCCACCTCCGGCGTCGACTCCACCACCGGCGAGTGGATCGTCTCGGTCAACTTCAAGAGCAAGGGTGCCAGCCAGTTCGCGCAGGTCACCGGGCAGATCACCAGCGCCCCGCAGCCGCGCAACCAGCTCGCCATGGTGCTCGACGGCGTGGTCATCTCCGCTCCGGTCATCGAGGAGCCCATCCCCGGCGGCCAGGCCCGCATCTCCGGCAGCTTCACGCAGAAGACCTCCACCGACCTGGCCAACCAGCTCAAGTACGGCGCGCTGCCGCTGAAGTTCCAGCAGAGCTCGATCGAGGAGGTCTCCTCCACGCTCGGCGCCGACCAGCTCCAGGGCGGCCTGCTGGCGGGCGGCATCGGCCTCATCCTGGTCGTGGTCTACTCCCTGCTGTACTACCGGGGTCTCGGGCTGGTCGCGGTGGCGAGCCTCTCGGTGGCCACGATCCTGACCTACCAGGCGGTGGTCCTGCTGGGCCACAACGCCAACTTCCGCCTGTCGCTGCCGCACATCATCGGCCTGATCGTCTCGATCGGCATCACCGCCGACTCCTTCATCGTCTACTTCGAACGCATGCGTGACGAGATGAAGGAAGGCAGGCGCTCGCTCCGGGTGGCCGTCGAGGTGGCCTGGGTCCGCGCCCGGCGCACGATCCTGATCGCCGACGCGGTCATGTTCATCGCCGCTCTGGTGCTCTACTTCCTGGCCGTCGGCGGCGTGGCCGGATTCGCCTTCGCCATGGGGCTCACCACCCTGATCGACGTCATGGTGGTGTTCCTGTTCACCAAGCCGTTCGTCGCGATGCTGGCCAAGCTGCCGTTCTTCGCCAAGGGCCACAAGCTGTCGGGTCTGGACGCCGAGCGCATGAGCCGCGAGTCGTCCGACGCCCGCACGACCGTTACGCAGGAGGGCTGATGTCGCGCATCGGCGTGATCGGGCGCCGTCTGTACCGCGGCGAGGTCGACATCGACTTCGTCGGGCGCTACAGGCTCTGGTCCAGCCTGTCCGGGGTGCTTCTGCTGATCTCCATCGTCGGTCTGGTCTTCCAGGGCCTGAACCTCGGCGTGGAGTTCAAGGGTGGCTCGGTCTTCAGCTTCGCCAAGCCGCCGTCGTCCTCCATCCAGGACGTGCGGTCCACGGTCGAGGACGCGGGCGTCCACCAGGTCATCGTCCAGGAGGCCGGGCCCCGCTGGCGGGTGACCACCGAGAGCCTTCCGGTCAGCGAGGTCAGCCGGGTCCAGAACGTCATCTCCGACAAGTACAACATTCCGGGCAACGAGGTCAGCAAGCAGATCATCGGGGCCACGTGGGGCGGTGAGGTCCTCAACAAGGCCATCATCGGCCTGATCGTGTTCATGATCGCGATCATCCTCTACCTCACGCTGGCCTTCGAGTGGAAGATGGCGCTGGCCGCGGTGGTCGCGCTCATCCACGACCTGGTCATCACCGCGGGCGTCTACGCCTGGTCGGGGTTCGAGGTGACCCCGGCGACCATGCTGGGCTTCCTCACGATCCTCGGCTACTCGCTGTACGACGCGGTGGTCGTGTTCGACATGATCAAGGAGGTCACCGCCAAGCTCGGCACGACCTCCAAGATGACCTACACGCAGGCGGCCAACAACGCGTTGAACCACACGCTGATCCGGTCGCTGAACACCTCGCTGGTCGCGATCCTGCCGGTGGCGGCGATCCTGTTCATCGGCACCACGCTGTTCGGCGCGGGCACACTGAAGGACCTGTCGCTGGCCCTGTTCGTCGGCATGATCGTCGGCACGTACTCCTCGCTGTGCGTGGCGACCCCGCTGCTCGTGCTCCTCAAGGAGCGCGAGCCGAAGTACCTGGCGATTGCCAAGCGCCTCTCCACCACCAAGGGCGGCTCGGCCGTCAAGGACGCCGTCACCTCCGGCAAGGGCAAGGAGCCGGCGGCCGCCGCCAGCTCCCCGGGCTCGGCGGGCTCGGCGGGCTCGGCGAACGGCGCGGTGGCCGGAAGCAAGCGTAAGAAGCGATAGACAGCACCTCCCGCGACGCCCCCGTGATCTCACTGGTATCACGGGGGCGCTTCGCGTGCCGCCTGGAAGGGACCCCCGCATGACCGACCTGACCACGACGATCCTCAGCAGGATCAGGGACGTGCCCGGCTATCCCCAGCCCGGTGTCGTCTTCAAGGACATCACGCCGCTGCTCGGCGACCACGCCGCGTTCTCCGCCGTGGTGGACGCGCTCGCCGACGAACTGGACGTCGACAAGGTCGTCGGCATCGAGGCCCGGGGCTTCATCCTGGCCGCTCCGGTCGCCTGCAAGGCGGGCGCTGGATTTGTGCCTGTCCGTAAAAAGGGCAAACTCCCTGCCGCGACGCTCGAAGCGTCCTACGATCTGGAGTACGGCTCCGCTGTCATCGAGGTGCACCGCGACGCGTTCGCCCCTGGCGACCGCGTGCTCATCGTCGACGACGTGCTCGCGACGGGCGGCACCGCCCGGGCGACGGTGGAGCTGGTCAGCCGTGCAGGCGCCGAGGTCGTGGGCGTTTCCGTGCTGATGGAGCTCGCCTTCCTCAAGGGCCGTGACCGTCTGGGCGACGTCGACGTACGCGCGCTGGTGGTCGTCTGATCCTCTCCCGCGAGGTCGGTGCCCCCAGCGTGGATACACTGGAGAATCTGGACTCGACGTGAGGAGTCTGAGTGCCCCGTGATGTGGCCTTGCCCGAAGTGACCGACACCCCTGAGCCGGTTTCCGCGCCCGCGGACGATACGGGTTTAGCCATGTCCGCAGGCACGGACGAGAAACCGGCGCCTGCCGTACGCCGCAGGCTTTCCCGGTTCGGGGGGCAATGGGGTGGCGCGATGAATCCGGTTCTGGAGCCTCTGTTCAAGACGGTCCGGGCCACGCACCCCAAGGCCGACCTGCGCCTGATCGAGCGTGCCTACGACGTCGCCGCCTACCACCACCGCGACCAGAAGCGGAAGTCCGGTGATCCGTACATCACCCATCCGCTCGCGGTCGCGACGATCCTCGCCGAGCTCGGCACCGACGACGAGACCTTGTGCGCCGCGCTCCTCCACGACACCGTGGAGGACACCGCGTACGGCCTGGACGAGCTGAGCGCCGACTTCGGCGAGAGCATCGCGCTGCTCGTCGACGGCGTGACCAAGCTTGACAAGGTCAAGTTCGGCGACGCGGCCCAGGCCGAGACCGTGCGCAAGATGGTCGTGGCGATGTCCCGCGACATCCGGGTGCTGGTCATCAAGCTCGCCGACCGCCTCCACAACATGCGCACCCTGCGCTACCTCCCGAGGCACAAGCAGGAGCAGAAGGCCCGCGAGACGCTCGAGATCTTCGCGCCGCTGGCCCACAGGCTCGGCATGAACACCATCAAGTGGGAGCTGGAGGACCTCGCGTTCGGGATGCTCTATCCCAAGCGCTACGACGAGATCGCCCGCATGGTGTCCGAGCGCGCCCCGCGCCGCGACCTGTTCCTGCAGGAGGTCATCGAGAAGGTCTCCGCCGACCTGCGCGAGGCCAAGATCCGCGCGGCGGTCAAGGGCAGGCCCAAGCACTACTACTCGATCTACCAGAAGATGATCGCGCGCGAGGTGGCGTTCGACGACATCTACGACCTGGTGGGCATCCGCGTGCTGGTCGACACGGTGCGCGACTGCTACGCCGCGCTCGGAACGATCCACGCGCGATGGAACCCCGTGCCCGGCCGGTTCAAAGACTACATCGCGATGCCCAAGTTCAACATGTACCAGTCGCTGCACACGACGGTCATCGGGCCAGAGGGCAAGCCGGTGGAGCTGCAGATCCGCACGCGCGCGATGCACCACCGCGCCGAGTACGGCGTGGCGGCCCACTGGAAGTACAAGGAGGAGATGGGCATCTCCGGGCCGGCGGGGGCCCGCATGAAGTCCGCCGGCGACATGGCCTGGCTCCGCCAGCTCCTCGACTGGCAGAAGGAGACCGCCGACCCCGGCGAGTTCCTCGAGTCGCTGCGGTTCGACCTGTCGGTGTCGGAGGTGTTCGTCTTCACACCGCGCGGCCAGGTGATCGCGCTGCCCGAGGGCGCCACGCCGGTCGACTTCGCGTACGCCGTGCACACCGAGGTCGGGCACCGGTGCATCGGCGCCCGGGTGAACGGGCGCCTGGTGCCGCTGGAGTCGCGGCTGAGCAACGGCGACGCGGTTGAGATCTTCACCTCCAAGTCGCCCGACGCCGGCCCTTCCCGCGACTGGCTGAAGTTCGTCAAGAGCGGCCGGGCGCGCAACAAGATCCGCCAGTGGTTCTCCAAGGAGCGCCGCGAGACGGCGATCGAGGCCGGCAAGGAGGCCATCGGCAGGGCCATGCGCAAGCAGGGGCTCCCGCTGCAGCGCCTGATGTCCGGAGAGAGCCTCCTGGCCCTCGCCAGGGACCTGCGCTACCCCGACGTCTCCGCGCTGTACGCGGCCGTCGGAGAGGGTCACACGGCCGCCCAGGCGGTCGTGCAGAAGCTCGTGCAGTCGCTCGGCGGGGTCGAGGGCGCCGAGGAGGACATCGCCGAGGCCGCCGTGCCCACCAAGCTGCGGGGCCGGCCGCGCACCGGCACCAACGCCGGCGTCATCGTGGCGGGCGACTCCGACGTCTGGGTGCGGCTCTCACGCTGCTGCACCCCGGTGCCGGGAGACGACATCGTGGGCTTCGTGACCCGGGGTCACGGGGTGTCGGTGCACCGCCTCAACTGCCCGAACATCGAGCAGTTGAGGGCCGAGCCCGACCGCCTGGTCGAGGTCAGCTGGTCGCCCAGCGACGACTCGGTGTTCCTGGTGGCCATCCAGGTGGAGGCGCTCGACCGGCCGCGCCTGCTGTCGGACGTCACCCGCATGCTTTCCGACCAGCACGTGAACATCCTGTCCGCCTCGGTCACCACGTCCCGCGACCGCACGGCGGTCAGCAAGTTCACCTTCGAGATGGGCGATCCCAAGCATCTGGGCCACGTGCTGAAGGCGGTGCGCAACATCCAGGGCGTCTACGACGTCTATCGCGTCACCAACTGATCGTCCCCGGCCGTGGGCGCGCACGCGCGCGGCCGGGAAGATCGGGCTCGACCGCCCGCCTTCCCAGCACGCACTACCGGGAGTGGCCGGGCTCCTCCGCCCGCCCGTCCGCCTTTCCCGCGCGCACTGCCGGGAATGGCCGAGCCCGTCCGCCGTCCCCGCACGGCGGAACCGGGAGCGCCCGCGACGTCAGGAGAACTCCGCGAGGGTGCGCTCAGCCTCCTCCAGCCAGGAGCGGCGGGCGGCGATGGCCTCCTCGGCCTCCTTGACGTCCTTGTCCTTGCCGGCGGCCGTGGCCTTGGCCAGGCGGCTCTCCAGCTGCTCGATCGACCTGCGCAGCTGGTCGACGGTGTTCTGCGCCCGCGCGCGGGCCTCGGGGTTCGACCGCTTCCACTCGGCCTCCTCGGCCTTGCGCACGGCCTCGTCGATGCGCCGCAGGCCGCCCTCCAGCTTGTCCCTCGCCTCGCGCGGCACCGCCCCGACCGACTCCCAGCGCTCAAGGATGCCGCGCAGGGCCGCCCGCGCGGCGCGGGCGTCGGTCACCGGCAGGATGCGCTCGGCGTCGGCGAGGATCTGCTCCTTGGCCTCGGCGTTCTCGCGCAGCGAGGCGTCGCGTTCGGCGAACACCGCGGAGCGGGCCTGGAAGAACTGGTCCTGGGCCCCCTTGAAGCGGGTCCACAGGTCGTCCTCGGCCTCGCGGGAGGCCCGGCCCGCGGTCTTCCAGCGCTGCATGAGCTCGCGGTAGGCCGACGCCGTCTCGCCCCAGTCGGTCGAGCTCGACAGCGCCTCGGCCTCGCTGACGATGCGCTCCTTGATGCTGCGCACCGACTCGCGCTGCTCGTCCAGCCCGGCGAAGTAGGACTTTCGCCGCTTGGCGAAGGCCGTGCGGGCGGCGGAGAGCCGCTTCCACAGGGCCGCCTCGGTCACGCGGTCGATGCGCTCGGCGGCCTTCCACTCCTCGACGAGCTGGCGCAGCCGCTCGCCTCCGGACTTCCAGTGGGTGGTGTCCTCGGCGATGCGCTCGGCCTCGGCGACGATGCGTTCCTTGATCTCCCGCGACTGGGCGCGTGCCTGGTCACGGGCGGCCTTCACCTCCTCACGGCGCTTGCCGACCAGGTCGGTGAGGGCCGCGAGGCGGCCCTCCAGCGCCGCGAGGTCCCCGACGGCATGCGCCTCGGTGATGGACTCGCGCAGCTTGACGATCGTCGCCTCGGCCTGGGCGGGTGGCAGGTCGGTGCCACGGACCCGCTGTTCCAGCAGTTCCACCTGCGTGGCCAGCTCGTCGTACTTCCTGTGGAAGTAGGCGAGGGCCTCTTCCGGTTCACCGGCCTGCCAGGACCCGACGGCCCGTTCTCCCTCAGCCGTACGAACGTAGACGGTGCCGTCGTCGTCTACCCGGCCCCACGGGTCGGTGCTCACCGTGTCCTCCCGCACTCGAATCAGCCTCCAGGACGCTATGCGTCCTTGGTTGTATTACGTCAGCTCTTGCCAGAGATTGTCACGTGTTTGATTTCGACCGGGTCCTTGGGAGCACCCGAGCCGTCGCCCATCCCCCCGGGCAGGACGCCCTTCTTGCTCACATCGTCGAGGATTTTGAGCCCCTTTGTGACGGTACCGAACGGGGTGTAGTTCGGGGGGAGTTGGAGGTCACCGAAGATGATGAAGAATTGGCTTCCGTTGGTGTTGGCCCCGCTGTTGGCCATGGCGACCACCCCGCGGGTGTACTTCGCGCCGTCGAGGTTCTCGTCGGCGAAGCGGTAGCCGGGGCCGCCCTGGCCGTCGGTGGGGTTCTTGCCGTCCGCCTTGGCCAGCGGGTCGCCGCACTGCAGCATGGGGAAGCTCGCGGGCCCCATGCGGTGACACTTCGACCCGTCGAAGTACTTCTTCGAGGCGAGGTAGGCGAACGAGCTCACCGTGCAGGGAGCCTTGTCGGCGGCCAGGCTCACGACGATGTCGCCGTGGTTGGTCCCGATCGTCATCGTCTTCGCGGACTTGTCGGCCTTCGCCGGGGGCAGGCCCACGTCCTTCGCCGGCGCGCCGCCGCTGTCGGCGACGAAGTCGCACGTGCCGGCCGCCGCGTCGTACGGCTTGGGCTGGGGCCCCGCGGACGGGGGCGCCGACGACGCCGCGGGCGGGGTCGATGCCGTAGCCGCCGCTGTCTTGGAGTCTCCGCCGCTCATGACCGCGACGGCCGTGAAGATGCCGCCCACCACGACTAGCACGCCCAGGCTGGTGCCCAAGATCGCCATGCGCTTCGTGCGGACCTGCCGCTCGGCGCGCCGCTGCATCTGCCGTTCGTAATGCTCTCGTGCCAGCTGCTTTTGACGGTCCTTGCCGGTCGCCACCGCTGTGCCCTCCCGACTGTCCGAGTTGATCCTGTTTGGTCGCCTCGCTGGACGACCGCCACCTTTATGGAGTGGGCGAATCGTATCGGCCAACCGGCAATGGTTCGCAGCCCGGCGACCCGCACCGGTACCCTTCGGTTACATTCCCATCCGCTTTCCTTGACGAGATCGATCACACCGAGGACCGTTTCCGTGCTCATCGACGGCTTTCCCGCAGGCTCCTTCCAGGCCAACTGCTACGTCGTCGCTCCCGCCGCGGGCGAGGAGTGCGTGATCGTCGACCCAGGTCAGGACGCTGTCGCGGGCCTGGACGACATGCTGCGCGAGCACCGGCTGAAGCCGGTCGCCGTGCTGCTCACGCACGGTCATCTCGATCACGTGTGGTCGGTCGCGCCGGTCTGCGGAGCGCGCGACGTGCCGGCGTGGATCCACCCCGAGGACCGCGAATTGCTGACCGACCCCGGCAAGGGCCTGTCGCTCCTGGCGCGCCAGCAGCTCTTCGGCGGGCTCACCTTCACCGAGCCCGACGACGTGCGCGAGCTGTCCGACGGGGCGGTGCTCCAGATCGCGGGCATGGCCATCACCGTCGACCACGCTCCCGGCCATACCAGGGGGTCGGTGACGTTCAGGCTTCCCGAGGAGCGTGTGATGTTCTCGGGAGACCTGCTGTTCGCCGGCTCCATCGGCCGCAGCGATCTTCCGGGCGGTGACTACCAGACCATCCTGCGCAGCCTGGGCGGCGTCTGCCTGACGCTGCCGGACGACACGACGGTGCTGCCCGGTCACGGACCACACACGACGATCGGCCGCGAACGAGCCACGAACCCGTATCTTGCTGAGGCAGTGCCGTTCGCAGGTCCAACCAGGGGACTGTAATGAGCTTTCAGGCGCCCAAGGGCGTACCCGAATATTTCCCACCGCGCTCCGCGATCTTCCTCGCGGTCCGCGAGGCGTTCTCCACCGCGGCGGCGAACGCCGGCTACTCCTATATCGAGGTTCCCGTCTTCGAGGACACCGAGCTGTTCGCCCGGGGCGTCGGCGAGTCGACCGACGTCGTGACCAAGGAGATGTACACCTTCGCCGACAGGGGCGGCCGCTCGATCACGCTGCGGCCCGAGTTCACCGCCGGGGTGATGCGCTCGACGCTGGAGCACGGCCTGCACAACGGCCAGCTCCCGGTGAAGCTCTGGACGACCGGCCCGGCGTTCCGCTACGAGCGCCCGCAGGCGGGCCGCTACCGCCAGCTCCAGCAGTTCAACGTGGAGGCCATCGGCACCGAGGACCCCGCGGTCGACGCCGAGACCATCGCGGTCGCCTGGTCGGGTTACCAGGCACTCGGGCTGACGCGGGTGCGGCTGCTGCTGAACACCCTCGGATGCAAGCAGTGCCGCCCCGCCTACCGCGCCGCCCTCCAGGACTTCCTGCGCGGGCTCGACCTCGACGAGGCCACCAGGGCGCGCATCGAGATCAACCCCCTGCGGGTGCTCGACGACAAGCGCCCCGAGGTGCAGGCCCAGGTCGAGAACGCCCCGCTGATCACCGACCACCTGTGCGCGTCCTGTAAGGCCCACCACGACCGGGTCCGCTCGCTGCTCGAGGACCTCGGCGTGCCTTGGGAGGACACCCCCCGGCTCGTGCGCGGCCTCGACTACTACACTCGCACCACCTACGAGTTCGACCACCCGCTGCTCGGCGCCCAGTCGGGCATCGGCGGAGGCGGTCGCTACGACGGGCTGTCGGAGGACATCGGCGGCCCGCCGCTGCCCGGCATCGGGTTCGCCGTGGGCGTCGACCGCATCATCCTCGCCGTCGAGGCCGAGGACCTCGCGCGCGAGGCGCCCCCCCGCGTCGCCGTGTACGGCGTGCCGCTCGGCGAGGAGGCCGCCAGGCGCGTGTTCAGGCTCGTCCACGAGCTGCGCGCGGCCGGTGTGGCGGCCGACATGGCCTTCGACGGCAAGGGGCTCAAGGGCGCCATGAAGGGCGCCGACCGTTCCGGGGCCACGTACGCGGTGATCCTCGGCGAGCGGGACATCGCCGCGGGCGCCGCCCAGGTGAAGGACTTGGCAAGCGGCGAGCAGACCGCCGTGCCACTCGCCGAGATCGTCACGACGCTGAAGGAGAAACTGAACAAATGATCCGCACGCACACCGCCGGATCGCTGCGCAAGGAGCACGCCGGCCAGCAGGTGACGCTGGCCGGGTGGGTGGCACGACGCCGTGACCACGGCGGCGTGGTCTTCATCGACCTGCGCGACGCGTCCGGTTCCGCGCAGGTGGTCTTCCGGGAGGAGGACCACGCGCACGACCTCCGCTCGGAGTACTGCGTCAGGATCGCAGGAGAGGTCCGCACCCGCCCCGAGGGCAACGAGAACACCGACCTGCCGACGGGCGAGATCGAGGTCGTGGCCTCGGAGGTCGAGGTGCTGAGCGAGTCCGCGCCTCTGCCGTTCCCGATCGAGGGCGGCGGGGGGATCTCCGAGGAGGCGCGGCTGAAGTACCGCTACCTCGACATGCGCCGCCAGCAGGTCGCCCAGGCCCTGCGGGTCCGCTCGACCGCCACCTACCTCGCCCACGAGGTCATGCACGAGCAGGGCTTCGTGTACGTCGAGACGCCCGACCTCACCCGGTCGACCCCCGAGGGCGCCCGCGACTTCCTGGTGCCCGTGCGGCTGCAGCCCGGCAGCTGGTACGCGCTGCCGCAGTCGCCGCAGCTGTTCAAGCAGCTCCTCATGGTGGGCGGGCTGGAGCGCTACTACCAGCTGGCGCGCTGCTTCCGCGACGAGGACCTCCGCGCCGACCGGCAGCCGGAGTTCACCCAGATCGACGTCGAGATGTCGTTCGTCGACGAGGACGACGTGATCGCGCTCGGCGAGGCGCTGATCGGCCGCATCTGGAAGGAGACGGTGGGGTACGAGGTGCCCACGCCGCTTCCCCGGCTGAGCTACCGCGAGGCGATGGACCGCTTCGGCTCCGACAAGCCCGACCTGCGCTTCGGCTGCGAGCTGACCGAGATGACCGGCTACTTCGCCGACACCACGTTCCGCGTCTTCCAGGCGCCGTACGTCGGGGCGGTCGTCATGCCGGGCGGGGCCTCCCAGACCCGCAAGGAGCTGGACGCCTGGCAGGACTGGGCCAAGTCCCGCGGTGCCCGCGGCCTCGCGTACGTCCTGGTCCTTCCGGGGGGCGAGCTGGGCGGCCCGGTCGCCAAGAACCTCTCGGAGAAGGAGCGCGCCGGGCTCGCCGCCGAGGCCGGCGCCTCCGAGGGTGACGCGATCTTCTTCGCCGCCGGGGCGCCGTCGGCCTCGCGCGACCTGCTCGGCGCCGCCCGCCTGGAGATCGGCCGCCGCTGCGGGCTGATCGACGAGTCCCAGTGGAGCTTCCTCTGGGTGGTCGACGCGCCGATGTTCGAGCCGGTGCTCGACGAGGTGGGCCGCCAGACCGGCTGGACGGCCGTGCACCACCCGTTCACCGGTCCGAAGCCCGAATGGGCCGACAACTTCCAGGATCACCCTGGAGAGGCCCTGGCGTACGCCTACGACATGGTCTGCAACGGCATGGAGATCGGCGGCGGCTCGATCCGTATCCACCGTGCCGAGATGCAGCAGCGGGTCTTCGAGGTGCTCGGCATCTCCAAGGAGGAGGCCGAGAGCAAGTTCGGGTTCCTGCTGGAGGCGTTCAAGTACGGCCCGCCGCCGCACGGAGGCATCGCCTACGGTTGGGACCGCATCTGCATGCTGCTGGCGGGCGGCGAGTCGATCCGTGACGTGATCGCCTTCCCGAAGACCGCCTCCGGCTTCGACCCGCTGACGGCCGCCCCCACGCCGATCACGCCCGAGCAGCGCAAGGAGGCCGGCGTCGACGCGAGCCGCGCTCCCAAGGCCGCCGCGGTGTCGAGGGCGGCGGACGCCTGACGGCCTCGGGCCTGCACGGTTCCCGGTTCATGAGCGGAGCCCCGGCGCACATCGCGCCGGGGCTCCGCTCATGAAAGGGGCTGACCGCTAGCGGGAGATCTTCATGTCCTTGATGATCACCGGCAGCTTCGGGGCGTTGGAGCCCTCGCCGCGGACGTCGGCCATCGGGTCGCCGTTGAACGGGATGATGCCGCCCTTGGCGATCTTGTCGATGATGTCCATGCCCTTGACCACCACGCCGAACGGGGTGAAGGCGGCTCCCTGGGCCGACAGCTGGGTGTTCTCGTCGGAGAACGAGATCCAGAACTGGCTGCCGTTGGAGTTGGCGTCCTCCGAGGACTGCGACATGGCGACCGTGCCCCTTCCGAGGCCGATCCCCCCGAGGTTCTCGTCGTCGAAGAGGTACCCCGGGCCGCCCGTGCCGTCGTCCTTGCTCTTGCCGTCGCCCTTGGCCAGCGGGTCGCCGCACTGGAGCATCCCGAGGCCCGTGGTCTCCGGCGTCGCCAGGCGGTGGCAGTGGGTGTTGTCGAAGAAGTTCTTCTTCGCGAGGAACTCGAAGGAGTTCACCGTGCACGGCGCCGCCGCGGTGGCGAGCTCGATGACGATCGTGCCCTGGTTGGTGGCGATCGTCATGGTCTTCGCCTTCATGTCCGGCTTTGACGGCGGGATGCCCACCTTCTTGGCCGGGCTCCCGCTGTCGTCCTTCCGGTAAGAGCAGGTCGCGGCGGCAGGCGCGGCCGTCGAGCTGGGCAGCGCCGCCGGAGCGGAGGCCCCGGCCGAGGCGGAGACGGAGGCCGAGGGGGTCGAGGCGGCGGCCGCACCGGTCTTGGCGTCGTCCTTGCCGCCCATGAGCGTGGTCGCGGCGATGATCCCGCCCACCACGACCACGACTCCCACCCCGGCGCCGATGATCGTGTTCCGCTTGGACGTGCCGCCGCTGCCGCCGGTGTTCTTGTCCCGCTGTTCCTGCCGCTCGCGGTGCTCCCGTGCCAGCTGGGTCTGGCGATCCACGTCGGTCACGGTATGCCTTCCATTTGCCGATAGATGACTTTATGTGCTCGGGAATCGTACCCGCCTTTACGTTGAGCCTGTATAAAACGCCCAGTTCGCACGGTGGCGAAGATCATCCTTTGCCTCCCCGAGGGCATGCTTGCGGCGAGGAATGTTGTCTTGGGGAATTCTTACGGTGGCTTGACGCCGTCACGGACATCATCGAGTCATAGCGGGCGAAGGGGGTCGCCCGCGTGATCTTCCGAGCGGCCCGGAGAACCATGGGGCCGCCGGATCCGTATAGGGGACGACGAGCCACTTCACAGGAGCCAAGACATGTTCGACGAGATCCTCGGCCTGCCCGCCCATCCCCTGATCATCCACACCGCCGTCATCTTCATCCCCCTGCTGGCTCTCGGCTCTGTGGTGTACGGGCTGGTCCCGCGCGTGCGCCCGTCCCTGTCGTGGCCGGTGGTCCTGCTGGCACTCGCGGCCCCGGCGTCCGCGTTCGCCGCCAAGGAGAGCGGCGAGGCGTTCAAGCAGGGCAGGTTCGCCGGCGCCGAGGGGGCGCTCGGGCAGCGGATCAACGATCACGAGAGCTACGCCGACCCCCTGCTCCTGAGCGTCATCGGCCTCGGCGTCGCCACGCTCCTGCTCGTCTACTCCTCCCGCAAGCTCGGCAAGGTGACGACCGGGGTGCTGTCGGCGGTCACCGTGGTGCTCGCCCTGGTCGCCGGGTACTTCGTCCTCATGGCCGGCCACACGGGGGCGACCGCGGTCTGGGCGAGCTAGCCCCGCGCCCGGGGCCGTGGAACCTCGGCGGCCCTGGCGCGGTAGTACCGGCATGAGACGCACAACGATCGTGATGGCGTGCCTTGTGACGGCGGCGTGCACCGCACCCGCCGGTGGAACGGAGAGCCCGGCGCCCGCCCTACCCGCGACGCCGGCGAGCGGCACCGTGGAGGTCGAGGGCGGGTGCGGGGACACCCCGGTCCAGGCGGGCGGCCCGCCCGCCTGGGCGGCCGAGAACGCCCCGGGCACCCGGTTCGTCCTCGGCCGTGAGGGCAACGCGCTCGGCTACCTGTTCGTCGACCCGCTGCGCGCGGGCAAGGCCACCGACCCCTCCAACAAGATCCTCTGGTACGTGCGGCTCCCGCGCGACTCCCAGGAACTGCGCGTCGCCGCCCATCCGAGGGGCGCCAAGCGGCCCGTCGTGCGCGCCACCTTCCCCGACGGGTCGGGCCCCGGCGAGATCTATCCCAGCGCGACCGACGTGCCCGAGCCCGGCTGCTGGACCTTCGAGCTCACCTGGGGCGCCCACCACGACACCGTCGACCTGCTCTATCGGCGGTAGTGTCAACGCGTGGACAGTTTGTTCGACTCGGCGGCGGAGGAAGCCCACAGGAGCCAGGAGCCGCTCGCCGTGCGCATGCGGCCCCGCACCCTCGACGAGGTCGTCGGCCAGCGCCACCTGCTCGGCCAGGGCACGCCCCTGCGCCGGCTGGTCGAGAGCGAGGCCCCCATGTCGCTGTTCCTGTGGGGCCCTCCGGGCACGGGCAAGACCACGCTCGCCTACGTCGTCGCGGGCGTGACCAAGCGGCGGTTCGTCGAGGTCTCGGCGGTCTCCGCGGGGGTCAAGGAGGTCCGCGCCGCCGTCGACCAGGCCAAGCGCGAGCTGGGCATGATCGGGCGGCAGACCGTCCTGTTCGTCGACGAGGTCCACCGCTTCAACAAGGCCCAGCAGGACGCACTGCTGCCCGCCGTTGAGAACCGCTGGGTGACCTTCATCGGGGCCACCACGGAGAACCCCTACTTCTCGGTGATCTCACCGCTGCTGTCGCGGTCGCTGCTGCTCACGCTGGAGTCGCTCTCCGAGGCCGACGTCCGCTCCGTCCTCGACCGCGCGATCGGCGACCCGCGCGGCCTGGACGGCCGGGTGCGGCTCGCGCCCGAGGCGATGGACCACCTGGTCCGCCTGGCCGGGGGAGACGCCCGCCGCTCGCTGACCTACCTGGAGGCCGCGGCGCTGCTGGTCCCCGACGGCGAGGTCAGCGTCGAGACCGTCGAGAAGGCCGTCGACAAGGCCGCGGTGCGCTACGACAGGCAGGGCGACCAGCACTACGACGTCATCAGCGCGTTCATCAAGAGCATGCGCGGCTCGGACGTGGACGCCGCTCTGCACTACCTCGCCCGCATGATCGAGGCGGGGGAGGACCCCCGGTTCCTCGCCCGCCGCATCATGATCTTCGCCTCCGAGGACGTCGGCATGGCCGACCCGACCTGCCTGCAGGTCGCGGTGGCCGCCGCCCAGGCCGTGCAGATGATCGGCCTGCCCGAGGGCCGTCTCAACCTCGCCCAGGCGGTCATCCACTGCGCCCTGGCCCCGAAGTCCAACGCCGTCATCAAGGCCATCGGCGCCGCGTCGGAGGACGTGCGGCGCGGCCTGATCGGGCAGGTGCCCGGCCACCTGCGCGACGCCCACTACCCGGGCGCGGCCAAGCTCGGCCACGGCAAGGGCTACCAGTACCCCCACGACTTCGAGCACGGCCTGGTCAGGCAGGACTACGCGCCCGAGGAGGTCCGCGGGCGCCGCTACTACGAGCCCACCCGCCACGGCGGCGAGGCGCACTTCGCCGACCGGTGGGCCAAGATCCGCGAGTTCCTGCGCGGCCGCCCGTGACCGCGGGCCCGTCCGTCCCCCGGGTCGGCCCGTGACCGCCGTTCGTCCACAGGCCGGCCCGTGACCGCCGTTCGTCCACAGGCCGGCCCGTGACCGCCGCCCGTCCACAGGTGTGGCGTGCTGAGCGACGGCACCCGGCCCGGGCGCGATAGGGTCTCTGCATTCCACCGCCCCAGCCGGGCCGCACATCCGTAGGTCACCTACGAGGGGACGCATCGACATGCTTACCGCCGGAGAGGTCGCCGGCCTCGTCGTCGCAATGTTCTGGGCGATACTGGTCTGCTTTCTTGCAGTGGTGCTGGTGAGGCTGGCCCGGCTTCTCACCGAGACCACCAAGATGGTCGCCGACCTGAGCGAGCGGATCGTCCCGCTGCTCGACGAGGTCAGCGTCACGGTCGCGGAGACCAACCGCCAACTGGTGACCGTCGAGGCCATCGCGGGCAACATGAAGGAGGTCAGCGGCCACATGATGAAGGTCACCGGCGTCGCCTCCACGCTGTTCGCCAAGCCGCTGATCAAGGCCTCGTCGTTCCTCCACGGCCTGCGCGGCGCCGCCGCCAGGCGCCGTGGGCTCCCCTCGGGCTCCTCGGGCGACAGGCGGAGGCGGCTGTGATCCGGCGGCTCTTCTACATGGCCCTGGGCGCGTACATCGCGGTATGGGTGATGCGTAAGCTGCAAGCGTTGAAGCCCGACCACGTCGCTCGCCGCGCCGCCGACCGGGCCGCGGGCCTGGCGGCCGAGGCGCGCCTGTTCGCCGGTGAGGTCAGGCGCCTGTCCGCGGGCAGGGAAACCGAGTTGCGCGAGCGGTTCGGGTTCGAGAGTGTCAGAGAAATCCACCACGACGTAAAGGACGGCCGCTGAGATGGAGTCGGCAGAGATCGCCCGCCGCTTCCTGCGCTTCTTCGAGGAGCGCGGACACACCGTCGTCCCCTCGGCCAGCCTTGTCGCCGAGGATCCGACGCTGCTGCTGGTCAACGCGGGCATGGTGCCCTTCAAGCCCTACTTCCTCGGCCAGAAGAAGCCGCCCTACCCCCGCGCGACCAGCGCCCAGAAGGTCATGCGCACCCTCGACATCGACGAGGTCGGCAAGACCACGCGGCACGCCAGCTTCTTCCAGATGCTCGGCAACTTCTCCTTCGGCGACTACTTCAAGGAGCAGGCCCTTCCCTACGCGTGGGAGCTCCTCACCAGGCCCGAGTCCGAGGGCGGCTTCGGGTTCCCCGAGGAGCGCCTCTGGGTCACCGTCTACCACGACGACGACGAGGCCCACGACATCTGGCACAACAAGGTCGGCATCCCGGTCGAGCGCATCCAGCGCCGCGGGCTCGCCGACAACTACTGGCACATGGGCGTGCCGGGCCCGGGCGGCCCCTGCTCCGAGATCTACTACGACCGCGGCCCCGAGTACGGCAGGGAAGGCGGCCCGGTAGCCGACGAGAACCGCTACCTGGAGGTCTGGAACAACGTCTTCATGCAGTTCCAGCTCAGCGCGGTGCGCAGCAAGGTCGACTTCGACATCTCGGGCGAGCTGCCCGCCAAGAGCGTCGACACCGGCATGGGCCTCGAGCGCATGGCGGCGATCCTGCAGGGTGTCGACAACATCTACGAGATCGACACCACCTACAAGATCCTCGACAGGGCGGCCGAGCTCACCAAGTCCCGCTACGGCAGGAACAACCGCGCCGACGTTTCGCTGCGGGTCGTCGCCGACCACCTGCGCGCCGGCGTCATGCTGGTGGGCGACGGCGTGCTGCCCTCCAACGAGGGCCGGGGCTACGTGCTGCGCCGCATGCTGCGCCGCGCGATCCGCAACCTGCGCCTCCTCGGCGCGGGCGAGGAGCGCTACATGCACGAGCTGGCCGCCACCACCATCGAGGCGATGGGCGACCAGTATCCCGACCTCCGGGCCGACGCCGCCCACATCCACACGGTGATCGACGCCGAGGAGCTCTCCTTCCTCGGCACCCTGCGCACCGGCACCGCGATCTTCGACGCGGCCGTGGAGGAGACCAAGCGCAAGGGCGTCCCGACCCTCGCGGGCAACCAGGCGTTCCAGCTCCACGACACCTACGGCTTCCCGATCGACCTGACGCTCGAGATGGCGGCCGAGCAGGGCCTCCAGGTCGACGAGGACGGCTTCCGCCGCCTGATGAACGAGCAGCGCGACCGCGCCAAGGCCGACTCGGCGGCGAAGAAGACCGGCAACGCCGACATCTCTGTCCTCGGCGAGATGCTCGACAGGGCGGGCAAGGTCGACTTCCTCGGCTACGACAACACCACCGCCGAGGCGAACGTCATCGGCGTGCTCGTCGACGGGGCCTCGGTCCAGGCGGCGGGCGCGGGCACCACGGTCGAGGTCGTCCTCGACCGCACCCCGTTCTACGCCGAGGGCGGCGGCCAGCTCTCCGACCAGGGCGTCATCCGCACGGGCGGCGCGCAGGTCGACATCGTGGACGTCCAGTCCCCGTTCGCGGGCCTGGTGGTGCACCGCGGCAAGGTCCGCGACGGCGAGCTGCGCGTGGGCGAGCAGGCGCTGGCCGAGATCGACATCGAGCGCCGCCGCGCGATCTCGCGCAGCCACACCGCGACCCACCTGGTCCACCGGGGCTTCCGCAACGCGCTCGGCGAGAGCGCGGCCCAGGCCGGCTCCGAGAACTCCCCTGGCCGCTTCCGCTTCGACTTCACCGCGGCCGGAGCCGTCCCGCCGACCGTCCTGCGCGACGTCGAGGACGAGGTCAACGCCATCCTGATCAACGACCTCAAGGTCAACGCCTACCACACCTCCCTCAGCGAGGCCCGCTCGATGGGCGCCCTGGCGCTCTTCGGGGAGAAGTACGGCGACGAGGTCCGCATCGTCGAGGTCGGCGACTACTCCCGCGAGCTGTGCGGCGGCACCCACGTCGCCAGCTCGGGCCAGCTCGGCCTGGTCAAGGTGCTCGGCGAGGCGTCGATCGGCGCGGGCGTGCGCCGCGTCGAGGCCCTGGTCGGCATCGACGCCTTCCGCTTCCTCGCGCGCGAGAGCGTGCTGGTCGCCCAGATCAGCGAGCAGCTCAAGGCGCGCCGCGAGGAGCTGCCCGAGCGCGTCGAGGGCATCGTCACCCGCCTGCGCACGGCGGAGCGCGAGCTTGAGAGGCTCCGCTCGGCCCAGGTGCTTGCGGCCGCCGGCGAGCTCGCCGCCTCCGCCCGTGACATCGACGGCGTGTCGGTCGTCACGCACCGCGCGCCTGACGGCACTTCGCCCGATGACCTGCGTAAACTCGCTCTCGACGTGCGCGGCCGGTTCCCCGGTGACCGCGCTGCGATGATCGTGATCGCCGGTGTGCCCGCAGACCGTCCGGTCGTGGTCGCCGCTGTGAACGATGCGGGGCGCACCCGGGGTCTCAAGGCCGGGCGACTGGTCGGCGTCGCCGCCAAGGCACTTGGGGGTGGCGGTGGCGGTAAGGATGATGTCGCGCAGGGTGGTGGAGCCCGTCCTGAGGCGATCGGAGACGCGCTCGGCGCCGTCGAGCACGCGATCCGGGAGACGCTGTCCTGATCGTGCGACTCTGGCGCGCGCGCTTCCACGCCCGGAGGGTGCGGTGAGGCGCGGGGTCCGGCTCGGCGTCGACGTCGGCTCGGTCCGCGTCGGCGTGGCCCGCAGCGACCCTTCGGGGCTGCTGGCCACGCCGGTGGAGACCGTGCGGCGCGGCCGGGGCGACCTCGACCGCATCGCCGAGATCGC
The DNA here is from genome assembly GCF_049674955.1 of Sphaerisporangium viridialbum. Lineage (GTDB taxonomy): Bacteria > Actinomycetota > Actinomycetes > Streptosporangiales > Streptosporangiaceae > Sphaerisporangium > Sphaerisporangium viridialbum. The sequence goes on from NZ_CP187232.1 coordinate 3,668,995, forward strand.
CGGCGAGTGCGAGGCGATCGAGATCGTCGTCGGCCTCCCCACCTCGCTGTCGGGCCGCGAGAGCCACGCGGCGGCGGCGGCGCGGCAGTTCGCCGTGCGGCTCGCCGCACGGCTCGCGCCCACGCCCGTCCGCCTGTACGACGAGCGGCTGACCACCGTGACCGCGCAGCAGGGCCTGCGGGCCAGCGGCGTCAAGGCGAAGAACCAGCGGGCGGTGGTCGACCAGGCGGCGGCCGTGGTGCTGCTGCAGGCCGCCCTGGACGCCGAGCGGGCCGGCGGCGCCCCGCCGGGCAGACCCGTCGAGCCACCGGGGCAGCGCCCCGGTGGGGAATCGAGCGCCGGGCCCTCGGCGTGAACCGGCCCGCCGGTCCCGGCGAGGGCGGCGGCGACGATTCCGAAGACCTGATCTCCTTCAGCGACGAGCGGGTGCCCGAAGGCGCCGACGAGCGCCGGGCACGAGCCGGGCGCGGTAAACGAGCCCTGATGCTGCTGGTCGGCGGGGGCAGCGCCGTGCTGGTCGCCGCGGGCCTCGCCGGTGCGTTCGCGCTGTTCGGGCCGCTGATGAGGCCCGACGACTTCGACGGCAAGGGCTCTGATCCCGTAGTGGTCGAGATCGTCCCCGGCGCCAGCGCCGGGCAGGTCGCCGACGCCCTCGTACGGGCGGACGTGGTGGCGAGCGCCCGTTCCTTCGTCAATGTGGTGGAGGAGCGCGGCAAGTCGGGCAGCCTCCGGCCCGGCCGCTATGCCCTGCGCAAGCACATGTCCGCGGCCTCGGCGCTCGACCTCCTCATGGCGCCGCAGTCCAAGATCCGCAAGCGGGTGACGATTCCCGAGGGGCTGCGCGCGGCCGAGGCGATGGCCCGCCTGTCGAAGGGATCGGGGCTGCCCGAGGCCGAGCTGGCCAAGGTGGCCGCCAAGCCGGCCGAGCTGGCGCTGCCGGGGTACGCCAAGGAGACCGTCGAGGGCTTCCTGTTCCCCGCCACCTACGACATCGAGCCCGCCACGACACCGCGCGATCTGCTGCGGTCGATGGTCCGCAGGTTCAGGCACGCGGCGGCCCACGTGGACCTGGAGGCGGGGGCCGCGGAGCACCGCCTGTCCCCGCGTGACGTGGTGGTCATCGCGAGCATCGTGCAGGCCGAGGGCGGCAGGGACAGCGATTATCCGATGATCGCCAGAGTCATCTACAATCGCCTCGCGTCCGGAGCCAAGCTGGAGATGGACAGCACGGTGATGTACGGCCTGGGCAAGCACGGCATCGTGGCCTCACACGCCGAGATCAAGCGCGACACCCCCTACAACACTTACATGCACCCCGGGCTGCCGCCCGGTCCGATCAGCAATCCCGGCGAGGCCGCGCTCCGTGCGGCGCTTCGTCCGGCTAAGGGTGATTGGTACTGGTTTGTCACGATCGACCCACAGCGTAGAATCACGAAATTCACTAACAAAGAGAGTGAGTTCGTGAAACTGCGAGAAGAGCTGAACAAACGTCTCGGGCAGCACTGATGCCCGGCGGAACTGCCATCGCCCCCCGTACGCGCCCGGTCACCCGGGCCGGCGCGGCCCCGGGCGTGGGGACGACGGCTTGTCTGGTATGTCTCACCGATTCGGGGCACTCGCTTGACGACGGGCCGGTCCTACCGGGAGATTGGCGAGCGCACCTATGAACGATCTGGACCTCGATAGTCTGCTGGGTGCCGAGGACGACGAAGGTCCCCGGCGCCGATCTCGTGCTTCCTCCAGAACGGCACGCAGCCGCAGCAGGCGACGTCAGCGCCGCCAGCGCCGCAAGGGCTTCGTGGCCTTCTTCGTCGCGATGATCATCATCGTCGGCGTCCTCGGCGTCGGCGGTTACTACGGCTACAACTGGATCCGCGGCGTCGCGATCCCCAAGGACTTCACCGGGCAGGGCTCCGGCGAGGTGCTCGTTGAGATCAAGGAGGGGCAGAGCGCCACCGAGGTGGCCCAGACCCTCGTCGACCAGGGCGTCGTGGCCAGTGAGCGCGCCTTCGTCAACGCCATCGGCGCCGCAGGCAAGAGCGCCTCGCTCCAGCCGGGGGAGTACAAGCTGCGCAAGGGCATGGCCGCCAGCAACGCCGTCCCCCTGCTCGACCCCAAGCGCCGGCTGCAGACCACCCTCACCGTGAGGGAGGGGCTTCGGCTCTCGCAGATCCTCGAGCAGCTGTCGACCGCCACGGGCAAGCCGGTGGCCGAGTTCCGCAAGGCAGCCAAGGACGCCAAGGCGCTCGACCTCCCGTCCTACGCCAAGGGCAGGCTGGAGGGCTTCGCCTTCCCGGCCACCTACGAGGTCTCGCCCAAGTCGAGCCCCGACGAGGTCCTCGCCGCGATGGTGGCGCGCTACAAGCGCGCGGCCGACGACGCCGGCCTCGTGGCGGGCGCCAGGCGGGTGGGCCGCACACCGCTGGAGATCATGACGATCGCCAGCATCGTGCAGGCCGAGTCGGGCAGCGTGCGCGACATGCCCAAGGTCGCGCGGGTCATCTACAACCGGCTGAACCGCTCGCCGCAGATGATGCTCCAGATGGACAGCACGGTCATGTACGGGCTGAACAAGTTCGGCATCGCGGCCACCCACGAGGAGATCAAGAGCAAGTCGCCGTACAACACCTACGCGCGCCTCGGCCTGCCGCCCGGCCCGATCGGGAACCCCGGCGATCACGCCATCGAGGCCGCGCTGAAGCCCGCCGACGGCACCTGGCTGTTCTTCGTGACCACCGACCCGAAGAAGGGCATCACCAAGTTCACCGACTCCGAGGCGGAGTTCTTCAAGCTGGCCGAGGAGTTCAACCAGAACCACAGGACGGGCTGATGGAGCGGCGTGCCGCCGTGCTCGGATCGCCCATCGCGCACTCCCTCTCGCCGTGCCTGCACCGGGCCGCGTACGACGCCCTCGGGCTGCGCGGCTGGCGGTACGACGCGATCGAGTGCGACGAGCGGGGCCTGGCCGGGCTGCTGTCCGGCATGGGCCCCGAGTGGGCGGGCCTGTCGCTGACCATGCCGCTCAAGCGGGCCGTGCTGCCCCTGCTGGACACCGTCTCCGACCTCGCCGTCGAGGTCGGAGGGGTGAACACCGTGGTGTTCCGCGACGGCGGGCGGCACGGTGAGAACACCGACGTCCACGGCATCGTCCAGGCGCTCACCGAATCGGGGGCGGCGGCTCCCCGGGCGGCGACGATCCTCGGCGGCGGCGCCACGGCGGCCTCCTCGCTCGCCGCGCTCCGCGAGCTCGGCCTCTCGTCGGCGACGCTGGTGGCCCGCGACCCGTCGCGGGCCAGGGAGACGGCCGAGGTGGCCGAGCGGCTCGGCATGGCTTTGACCGTGCAGACCTTCGACAAGCTCGACACCGCGCTCGACGTGGACCTGGTCGTCTCGACGCTGCCCGCCGGAGCGGCGGACTCCTACGCTGAGGCGCTCACCGCGGTTCCCGCCGTGTTCGACGTGGTCTACGCTCCCTGGCCGACGCCGCTGGCACGGGCCGTGCGCGCCGCGGGCGGCACGGTGGTCGGCGGGTTCGCCATGCTGCTCCACCAGGCCGTACGCCAGGTGGAGCTGTACACGGGCCGGGGGGAGGTCCCGGTGGAGATCGTGCGAGCGGCCGGCGAGGCCGAGATCATCAGACGAGCGGCTCGAACGGATTGACCACCCGCACCCCGGTGCTCGCGACGTCCTTCACGTTGCGGGTCACCAGGGTCCATCCCCGTACGAGCGCGGTGGCCGCCAGGAGACCGTCGACCGCGGGAAGGGGTGAGGTCGCACGCAGCCGCCCCCACTCCTCCGCGACCTCCGAGGTCACCGGGATGATGCGGTCACGGAAGTCGCGGTATAGCGCGTCCAGCCACGCGTCGATGAACTCGGCCTGGCGGGAATCGCGCCGCCTGAGCCGCTCGGCCCCGTAACGGACCTCTCCGACCACCAGCGTGCTGAGGTAGAGCGAGGGGCCGTGCACGGACTCCACCCATTCCATGACCTGCGTGTCAGGCTCACGCTTCCGTGTCTCGGAGACCACGTTCGTGTCGAGGAGGTAGCCGGTGGTCACCGGCCGAGCTCGACTTCGCGAGGGAATTCCCTGGGTGGGAGTTCCAGCTTGTCCCACGGAGGGGATGAGCGGAGGAACTCCTTGAAGTCGGGGGCGCCGTGCCGCAGGCGCCGGTATTCGGCGATGTCGATGATGACGGCGACCTCCTCGCCGTGGCGGGTCACCACCTGCGGGCCCTCGTCGTGAGCCTGGCGGATCACCTCGCTGAGGCGCTGCTTCGCCTCCTGCAACTGCCATTGACCCATGTAGACCTCCATCTAGTCTGTCTAGATCCGCACGAGGATCCTACCAATTCATCGCCTTCCGTGTCCGGCTAATCACAGATCGTAAGGTGGTTGGGGGACTATTCGGTGGGCACTCGGTGTTGTGGTAATGTTGCTGCTTGATCGGTCCGGCATGGCTGCTGGACGCGCAAGCGGAGGTCTTCCTCCCACCTGTTCGACCGAAGGGTCGGCGGGTCAAGGATCACTACCGGACTCCTCCGGGGAGCTCGTGGTCATATGATCACCGAGCTCGGTGGCCCCGCATGCGCGACGTGTGGGGCTTTTCGCATTCACGCGGAAGCTCCCATCACGGTCAAGCACCGACGCGGATAAATGCCAGGTACCTAGGAGGTCCCATCAGCACTGAGCCCCGCATCAACGAGCGTATTCGCGTGCCAGAGGTCCGCCTCGTGGGCCCGAACGGCGAGCAGGTCGGCATCGTCTCCATCGGCGATGCGCTGAAGCTGGCCCAAGAGTCCGATCTCGACCTGGTCGAGGTCGCGGCGACGGCTCGTCCGCCCGTGTGCAAGCTCATGGACTACGGCAAGTTCAAGTACGAGTCCGCCATGAAGGCACGTGAGGCGCGCCGTAACCAGGCGCACACGATCATCAAGGAGATCAAGCTCCGGCCGAAGATCGACCCGCATGACTACGAGACCAAGAAGGGTCACGTCGTGCGGTTCCTCAAGGCGGGGGACAAGGTCAAGGTCACGATCATGTTCCGCGGACGTGAGCAGTCCCGTCCCGAACTGGGCTTCCGGCTCCTGCAGAGGCTGGCGGAGGACGTCACGGAGCTCGGCTTCGTCGAGTCCCAGCCCAAGCAGGACGGCCGAAACATGATCATGGTGATCGGGCCGCACAAGAAGAAGGCCGAGGCCAAGGCCGAGCGCGCCGCGGCTCGCGCCAGAACCTCCGGCGATCCGGCGGAGGGCGAGGACATGAGCCTCGACCACGACATGGCGTCGGCATCGGAGCCGCAGGAGTGACCCGCCCCGCCTGACAGCTCGGCGGGATGCGAGAAGACACCGAGACCGGGTCAGGGAGTGCGGTCGGGCACGCTCCTGACTGGGGTACCTTGACCCGGGATATCGGCACGGACGAATGAGGGAGAGACGGCTGACATGCCGAAGATGAAGACGCACAGCGGTGCGAAGAAGCGGTTCCGCCTCAGCGGGAGCGGCAAGATCATTCGCCGTCGTGCGAACCGTGCCCACTACAACGAGCACAAGGCGTCCACGCGGACGCGCCGTCTCGCGCCTGAGGTCGTCATGTCCGATGCCGACACCAAGAAGATCAAGAAGCTGCTCGGCAAGTAACCGAACCCCCGGGGAGATAGAACAATGGCACGCGTAAAGCGGGCGCTCAACGCCAAGAAGAAGCGCCGCGTCGTCCTCGAGCGGGCGAGTGGTTACCGGGGTCAGCGGTCGCGGTTGTACCGCAAGGCCAAGGAGCAGATGCTCCACTCACTGACCTACGCCTACCGTGATCGCAAGGACAAGAAGGGTGCCTTCCGGCGCCTTTGGATCCAGCGCATCAACGCCGCGGCACGCGCGAACGGCATCACGTACAACCGGTTCATCCAGGGCCTCAAGGCCGCCGGTGTCGAGGTGGACCGCAAGATCCTCGCCGATCTCGCGGTCAACGACACCCAGACCTTCGCGTCTCTGGCCGAGACCGCGAGGAAGGCCCTGCCGTCCGACGTCAACGCGCCGGTCGCGAGCTGAGCCCACGCACGACCCAGTGAACGACTCGTTCTGTATCGGAGCGGGTCGTTCACTGTTTTCCGGCATTTCCACCGTGGCGGGGCTCACGCGCGCCGTCGCGGTTCAGGGGTTTCACCAGGGGGATACGTGGCCGGGTCCGAGCTGACCAATATCAGATCTCCGCGGGTCAAGGCCGCGAAGCGCCTGACCAAGCGGGCCTTCAGGGACCGCGACCGCTCCTTCCTCGCCGAGGGCCCGCAGGCCGTGAGGGAGGCGCTCGCCCTCCCCGGCGTCGCCGTCGAGCTGTTCACCACCGCGGACGCCGAGATCAGGCACGCCGACATCGTGGGCGCCGCCCGGCAGGCAGGGGTGCCCGTGCACTCCGCGAGCGGTGAGGTCATGGCGGAGCTCGCCCAGACCGTCACCCCGCAGGGGCTGCTCGCGGTCTGCCGCTTCGTGCACGTCCCCCTGTCCGAGGGCGTCGCCGAGGGCGCCGGCCTTGTCGCCGTGCTGGCCCACGTGCGCGACCCCGGCAACGCGGGCACGGTCCTGCGTACGGCGGACGCGGCGGGGGCGGACGCCGTGGTGTTCACCGACGCCTCCGTGGACCCCTACAACGGTAAATGCGTCAGGGCCAGCGCCGGGAGCCTGTTCCACCTCCCCGTCGTCACCTCCGCCCCGGTGGCCGAGACCGTACGCCATCTCAAGGAGCGGGGGCTGCGCGTCCTCGCGGCGGACGGCGCGGGCACCAGGACGCTCGACGACGTCGACCTGGCCGGGCCGACGGCCTGGATCTTCGGAAACGAGGCCTGGGGGCTGCCCGAGGAGATCCTCGCGCTGGCCGACGAGGTCGTCCGGGTGCCCATCTACGGGCGCGCCGAGAGCCTCAACCTGGCGACGGCCGCCGCGGTCTGCCTTTATGCCTCGGCGCGGGCCCAGCGCTCCGCGTAGGCCCTCTGGCAGCCGTACAGGGCCCCTTTGTCCTACGTGGACCTATTCCTGCCCGGCGGGACCGTCCCACGCGGAGAGTAGGGCTGCCTTCCGGTACGGGAAACCCGCTATTGTCGGCCCTGTAGGGTCGAGGAGGCGATAGTGCGCGGCGGACAAACCCACCGACGGGGCGCCGATGCCGCATGTTCGATCGAGGTCGACGATCTGCCCGACGGCGTCATCGTGGCCGACGAGCGCGGCAGGGTGGTCGCCCTCAATCGCGCCGCGTCCCGCCTCACGGGAGCGGGCCCGCACGCGGTCGTCGGGAAGCTCTTCCCCGACGTCCTGCCCTTCCGGGACAACGACGGCCGTGACTGGTGGAAGTGGCTCGACGCCTACGGCGGCCTGCGCACCCGCAGCCGCCAGCCCGAGTGCTCGCTCTACCTGCCCGGCGGCCAGGAGCTGCTGGTGGCCGCCCGCTTCGTGCGCAGGCCCGAGCGCGGCGGCGACGTCGTCCGCGTGGTGGTCACCCTGCGCGACGCGGCGGCGCGCGCCAGGCTGGAGCGCAGCCGGGCCGACCTGGTCTCCACCGTGGCCCACGAGCTCCGCTCCCCGCTCACCAGCGTCAAGGGGTTCACCGCCACCCTGCTCGCCAAGTGGGGCCGCTTCACCGACGACCAGAAGCGCGTGATGCTGGAGACCGTCAACGCCGACGCCGACAGGGTCACCCGGCTCATCACCGAGCTGCTCGACGTGTCGCGCATCGAGTCGGGCCGCCTGCAGATCCACCGCCAGGTTGTCGACATTCCCGGCCGGGCGCGTAAGATCATCGCGGGTCGGGTGGCCGCGGGCGAGCCGGAGGACCGCTTCGTGCTGGAAACGCCCGGTGATCTACCTGAGATGTGGCTCGATCAGGACAAGATCGACCAGATCCTCGGAAACTTGCTGGAAAACGCGGTGCGCCACGGGCGAGGTACCGTGACCATAGTGGTAGAGCCTGTTGAGTGGGGAGTTGCCGTGTCCGTGCGTGACCAGGGCGAGGGTGTCGCACCCGAGCTGGCCTCGCGCGTCTTCCGGCAGTTCTGGCGCGGCAATGGGCGGCGCCGCGGCGGCACCGGTCTCGGCCTGTTCATCGTCAAGGGTCTCGTCGAGGCCCACGGCGGCACGATCACCGTGCAGCGGGCGCCCGGCGGCGGCGCCGAGTTCCGATTTACCATGCCCGCCGGCACTCCCGACTTCGCCTGACGCGTCGCCCGGGACGGCCGGTGGGCCTCACCACGCCGGCATCCGCCGGCCCGGCCGCGTCGCGTACGGACGCTCGACCGCGGGAGGTCATCACGGTTTCCCGCCTTCGTCCGGTACGCGATCACGGGAGCCGCGACGGCTTCCCGCCCGCGTCCCGCATGTGATCGAAACGGCTTCGATCACATCCGGCGACGGCGCGCGGGAGGTTGTCCACAGCCCTTCGCCCCCGGCCGGTTCGCCACTCTGGACGGACTAGACTCGTGCCCGCTCAAGCCCTGGATACGGAGCTCTCTCTTGTCGAACACCTATGACCCGGTCGAGGTGACGCCGTTGCACGCCGACGAGGTGGCGCGCATGGAGGCGGAAGCCGTGGCCGCCATCGACGCGGCCGCCGACCTCGACGAACTCAAGCAAGTGCGGCTGGCGCACTCCGGCGACCGGTCCCCGATCGCGCTGGCCAACCGCGAGATCGGCGCGCTGCCGCCCCAGGCCCGTTCCGAGGCGGGCAAGCGCATCGGCGGGGCTCGCAAGGCCATCGGCGAGGCCCTCGCCGCCCGGCAGGCCGTGCTCACGGCCGAGCGCGACGAGCGCGTCCTGGTCGAGGAGGCCGTCGACGTCACCCTGCCCTGGGACCGCGTGCCAAGGGGGGCGAGGCACCCGCTGACGACGCTGCAGGAGCGCATCGCCGACGCGTTCGTCGCCATGGGCTACGAGGTGGCCGAGGGGCCCGAGCTGGAGGGCGAGTGGTTCAACTTCGACGCCCTCAACATCGCGCCCGACCACCCGGCCCGCTCCGAGCACGACACGTTCTTCGTGGAGTCGGTCGACTCCGGCCTTGTCCTGCGCACGCAGACCTCCCCGGTGCAGATCCGCGCGCTGCTCTCGCGCGAGCTCCCGGTGTACGTCATCTCGCCCGGCAAGACCTTCCGCACCGACGAGCTCGACGCCACCCACACCCCGGTGTTCCACCAGATCGAGGGCCTGGCGGTCGACGAGGGGCTGACGATGGCCCATCTGAAGGGCACGCTCGACCGGTTCGCCGAGGTCATGTTCGGCGAGGGCATCAAGACCCGGTTCCGGCCCAACTACTTCCCGTTCACCGAGCCGTCGGCCGAGATGGATCTCCGGTGCTTCGTCTGCCGGGGCGCTTCGGCCGTCCCGGGCAACCCGCCCTGCCGCACCTGCAAGTCCGAGGGCTGGATCGAGTGGGGCGGCTGTGGCATGGTCAACCCCCGCGTGCTGGTGGCCTGCGGCGTCGACCCCGAGCGCTACAGCGGGTTCGCCTTCGGCATGGGCGTCGAGCGGACCTTGATGTTCCGCCACAACGCCGAGGACATGCGAGACATGGTCGAGGGAGACGTGCGCTTCACGCTCCCCTTCGGTATGGAGGTCTGATGAAGTTCCCGCTCTCCTGGCTGCGGGAGTACGTCGACCTGCCCGCCGTCACCGCCCACGAGGTCGCCGACAAGCTCACCGCGGCCGGCCTCAAGCTGGAGTCCATCGAGTCCGTCGGCGGCGACATCAAGAACGTCGTCGTCGGCGAGGTGCTCTCCATCGAGGAGCTCACCGGCTTCAAGAAGCCCATCCGCTACTGCTCGGTCGAGGTCGGCGAGGCCGCGCCTCGCTGGGTGATCTGCGGCGCCACCAATTTCGCGGTCGGCGACCGCGTGGCGGTGGCGCTCCCGGGGGCCGTGCTGCCCGGCGGGTTCGAGGTCGGGTCCCGCAAGACCTACGGCCACGTGTCCGACGGCATGATCTGCTCGGCGCGCGAGCTCGGCATCGGCGAGGACCACAGCGGCATCCTGATCCTGCCCGCCGACACCCATCTCGGCGCCGACGTGGTCGAGCTGCTGGGCCTGCGCGACGACGTCATCGAGCTGGAGATCACCCCCGACCGGGGGTACGCCCTGTCGATCCGGGGCATCGCCCGCGAGACCGCCACCGCCTTCGGCGTGCCCTGGCGCGACCCGGCCGACGTCGAGCCGCCCACTTTCACCGAGGAGGCCCACCCGGCGTCGATCGCCGACCCCTCGGCGTGCGACCGGTTCGTGCTGCGCTCGGTCTCCGGGTTCGACCCCTCCGCCGAAACGCCCATGTGGATGCAGGTCCGCCTGGCGCGCGCGGGCATGCGGCCGGTCTCGCTGGCCGTCGACGTCACCAACTACCTGATGATCGAGCTGGGCCAGCCGCTGCACGCCTTCGACCGGTCCAAGCTGAGCGGTCCCGTCGTGGTCCGCAGGGCCGAGCCGGGCGAGACGCTGGAGACCCTCGACCACGTCGTGCGCAAGCTCGACCCCGAGGACATCCTGATCACCGACTCCTCGGGCGCGATCTCGATGGCCGGCACGATGGGCGGGCTGGAGACCGAGATCTCCGACGCCTCGACCGACCTGGTCATCGAGGCGGCCCACTTCTCGGCCACCGGCACGGCCCGCATGTCACGCCGTCACAACCTGGTGAGCGAGGCGTCGCGCCGCTTCGAGCGCGGCGTCGACCGCGAGCTGCCCCTGTACGCCTCCTGGCGCGCGGTGCAGCTGCTGGTCGCGTTCGGCGGCGGCACCGCGGACGCCGGGGTCACCCACGCCTTCGTCGACGTCGAACCCGCCACGATCACCATTCCGGCCGACCACCCCGACCGGGTGGCGGGCATCGCCTACGGGCGCGACGCGGTCGTCCACCGCCTGGAGCAGGTCGGATGCACGGTGGTCGCCGAGAGCGCGGTCGCCGGGCACGATGGTGCCGAGGCGCCCTCGGCCGTCCCGGCCGATGTCCTCGAAAGTCCGGGCAGGCCCGATCCGGCCGAGCTGCTCACGGTGACGCCGCCCTCGTGGCGTCCCGACCTGACCGACCCCAACGACCTCGCCGAGGAGGTCATCCGGCTCGAAGGGTACGAGCGGCTCCCGTCGGTGCTGCCCGCCGCTCCCGCGGGGGCGGGCCTCACCGAGGCCCAGCGGCTGCGCCGCCGCGTCGGCCGCGCGATGGCCGCCGCCGGCTACGTCGAGACGCTCGCCTACCCGTTCATAGGGGTGCGCGACCTCGACGGCCTCCAGCTGCCCGCCGATGACGCGCGGCGCCGGGCCGTACGCCTGGCCAACCCGATCAGCGAGGACGAGCCGCTGATGCGCACCACGCTGCTGCCGGGGCTGCTCAAGACCCTGGTGCGCAACGTCGGCCGGGGGTTCGGCGACCTGGCCCTGTTCGAGTCCGGTCTGGTCTACCGTCCCGAGCCGGGCGCCCCGGCGAAGGCGCCGGTGCTCGGCGTCGACCGCCGGCCCACCGACGACGAGCTGGCCACCATCGCGTCCGCCATTCCCCGGCAGCCGCTTCGGCTGGCCGTCGTGCTGTCCGGCGAGCACGACCGGTCCGGCTGGTGGGGCGCGGGCCGCCCGGCGAGCTGGGCCGACGCCGTCGAGGCGGCGCGCGTGGTCGCACAGGAGGCCGGCGTCGAGATCACCGTCAGCGCCGACCGGCACGAGCCGTGGCACCCGGGCCGGTGCGCGGCGCTGCACGTGGGGGAGACGCTGCTCGGCCACGCCGGTGAGCTGCACCCGCGCGTCATCGAGGCGTACGGCCTGCCGGCCCGCACCTGCGCGATGGAGCTGGAGCTCAGCGTCCTCGAATCCGCCCTGCCCGGCGCGGCGCAGGCCCAGCCGGTCTCGGCGTACCCCGTCGCCACGCAGGATGTCGCGCTCGTCGTCCCGGCCGGAGTCCCGGTCGCCGAGGTCGAGGCGGCCCTGCGCGCGGGGGCGGGCACGCTGCTGGAGTCGATCCGGCTGTTCGACGTCTACACCGGATCCCAGGTGGGCGAGGGCAAGAAATCCTTGGCGTACAGCCTGCGCTTCCGCGCCCCCGACCGCACGCTGATCGTGGAGGAGACCACCGCGGCCCGCGACGCGGCCGTGGCCCTGGCCGCCGAGCGCACGGGCGCCCACCTGCGCAGCGCCTAGCACGCGCCCCATCGGCGCCGGACTTTGCCCGGCGCCGGTGGGGACGGGCCCAATGGCGGTGGATCACTCCAGTCAGGAGTGGCCGAATGGCGGTGGATCACTCCACCGCCATTCTTCTTTCACCCCACTACTTGGAGTACACCTCCATCTCGTACAGGGAGTAGCCGTACGAGGTGCCGCGTGTCACGCCCTGCATGCGGACATAGCGGGCGGTCGTGGGGCTGAAGGTCACGTTGTCCACGCCGCCGTTCCCGGTGGTGGTGGAGTAGACCGTGGTCCAGGTCGAGCCGTTGGCGGAGGTCTGGATCGAGTACGCGGCGCCGTAGGCGGCCTCCCAGCGCAGCACCGTCCGGGCCACGGTCTTGGCGGAGCCGAGATCCACCTGGAGATACTGGTTGTCGCTGGACGCGCTCGCCCAGCGGGTCGTCGGGTCGCCGTCGATCGCCCTGCTCGCCGGGTAGGGCGGGAGGATCTGCATGCTGGACGCGCTCGCGGACCCTCCGGTCGCGAGGTTGGTGATCGGGTCGCCCCGGTGGGCGGGGAAGGACACGGCCTGCTGGTAGGTCGGCCGGTTCTGCCAGGAGATCAGCGACTGCTTGACCCCGCCCAGCGGTGAGTGCTGGATGGCGTCCGCGCACCACTGGTCGCCCGCCGAGCACACGTCGTCCGCCGGGTAGGTGGTCGTCGCGGGTTCTGTGAGCGCCGCCGACAGGCTGTTCAGCAGCACCGTGCGGCAGTCGGCCACGGTCCCGTTCCCGCAGTACTTCTGGGCCAGCGGACCGGCGACCGGGTCGCCCAGCACCGAGCGGATGTCCTTGCTCACATAACCCCACCAGCCGTACTGGAACGCCGAGCCCTTGTGCGCCTGGGCCTCGTTCGCCGAGCCGGGCAGGCTGGAGAGGTCGCCCTGCTGATGGCCGGACGGGGATTCGTTGATCTGCAGGGTGTTGACCAGCGACTGGTACAGGCCGTCGCCCAGTCCGGGCTTGAACTCCGCCTGGACGAGCTTCGGCCACCACGCGTCGAACGCGCGGATGGCGTCGGCGTCCGCGTACGTCTTGCTGCCCGGCGAGGTCTCCAGGCGCCTGGCCCCGCCCGAGGCCCACGCGGACAGCTTGGACACCGCCGAGGCGAGCGCCGGGTCGGTCACGGCCGCGCTGTTGATCACCCGGAGCAGGTGCGGCAGCACCTCCTTGCCGCGCAGGTCGGTCGTCGCGGCCTCTGCCATGATCTTGACGGTGCCGGCCCGGTCGAGCTTGCCCGACCCCGCCAGGGCCGCCTTGACCGGCGCGTCGAGCAGGTCGACCCGATGGACCGGCCCGAAGCTGAAGTTGCCGTCCGCGGCGCCGTAGTCATTGGCCTGCTTGTTGTTCCAGCTGACCAGGTAGTCCTGGTTGGACGTCTGCGGGTGGGTCGCGGGAGCCGTATAGGTCGCGGAGTTGGTGGCCGGGTCGTACCCCGCCCATTCGTGGGCGGCGTCGGCCGTCATCGGGAGGTTCGGGTCGGAGACCGCCGACCTGACCGGGCTGTTGCCCGACATGAAGTACGCCGCGTCGGAGGAGTTCACGTAGAACCAGTTGAACGCGAAGCCGATGGTGGAGGCGGAGTTCCTGAACGCCGCGGCGTCACCCATCTGGGCCGGGTCGTTGAACATCTGGAACCCGACCGCCGAGTCGGCCTCGTGCTGGTAGGTCGAGCGCAGAGCCGTGAAGGCGGTGGGCTGCCCGTTGACGGTGCCGCGCCAGGTCACCAGACCGTACTTCGTGCGCTTCATCACCAGGTCGTACGAACCGGCGGTGGTGCCGTCGGCGACGGTGGGCTTCCACGAGTTGGTCTTCTTCAGCGTCTCCATCGCGGTGCAGGTGCCGTGGTACATGTAGTAGTTCGACGCCGAGGTCACCGTGCCGCCGCCCGGGTCGCACAGTTGCAGCGCGTAGGTGTCGGTGATGTCCTGGCCCGACGAGGTGGCGCTCCAGGCGTAGTCCGTGCCCCGTCCGAGCAGCACGTAGAGGTTGAGCCCGGCGAAGGCCGCCCCGCGTGCCCGGATGCCGGGTCCCGACAGCTCCTCCAGCATGAGCAGCTGCGGGGCGAAGTAGCCGGTCTGGGGGCCGAAGACGGCCACCGGATGCCCGGACTTCGACTTGGCGGCCGACACCACCACGGCGTTGGACATGCTCGGCTTGGAGTTGTCGACGAGCAGCCCGTCCAGCACGCCCTTGGCGGACGAGGTGGAGGTGGTGGCCGATCCCGACTCGTTCTCGGTGATGTCCACCGGCGCCGTCGTCGCCGCGTCGGGCAGGACGACCCCGGTGGCGCCTCCGGGCGCGTTCCCCGAGGGAAAGCTCTGGCCGTTGTGCAGGGTCAGCGTGGCCTCGGGGTCGTTCTGCGACCGGAAGGCCGCCCAGACCTGGTCGCCGGTCGTCGTGCCGTACTTGGCCCGGGCCGCGACGCGCGCGAGCGCGGACTGCATCTCCGCGCCGCCGCCTCCGCCGAACAGCCCGCCGATCACTCCGGATACCGCGATCAGGTCGGTCATGGTGAAGGCCTGCGGCCCGCCCGCGTTGGTGATCGCGTCGAGGTGGCCGGTCAGGACGTACTCGCCGGGACAGTTCCGGTTCGCCATGCAGTAGCCGATGTAGGCGTTGATGCCGCTCACGTAGTTCTGCACGTCGGTGTAGAGCTGTGCGCCGCGGGCGCTTGAGTCCCTGAGCCGGTTGATCTGCGCCTGCAGGTCCGCCTCGGTGTAGGGGGAGTTCCGCCAGACGCTCTGCTCGAGCGCGCGGTTGCCGGGCGCGCCGCCGGCGAACGGCGTCAGCTCGCCACGGCCGACGTGCCGCATCAGGTCCATCAGCCACAGGCGGTCCTGCGCGCCCGCGTACCCGGCGCCGAACATCGTGCCTTCCCGGGTCGTCCCGGTGACGTGCGGCACGCCGGTGGCCTTGTCGCGGACGATCGTCACGTCCGACCTGGGGCTCGTGGTGCTCTCGACCTGCCCGGCCGGCACGCCGAACGAGCTGTCGTTGAAGAACGTGGTGATCTGGTCGTCGGTCAGCCCGGTGTATCCCGAGATGAGGCCGGCGTACTTGCCCAGCTGGTCGTTGCTGTGCCGTGGCATCGTGCCCAGTGACTGGTTGGCCAGGATCTCGACCAGGGTCGCGTTGCCGTTCTGGCCCGGCGGCAACACGTCCGCGCACTCGCCGAGGCAGTAGTCGTCGGCGGTGTAAGTGGCGGCCGATGCGGGCACGACGGGGGATGCCAGCGCGAGGATCACCAGCGCGGAGGCCGCGGTGATCGTCCGCCGGAGACGTGCGTGCATGTAGAGAACCCCCAAAACATGAGGCGTACTCGGATGTTGGGAGGACCATACGCTCGCACCAACACCGGATCAATGGCCGATGTGATAATCACCCGCCCCAGAAATGACTTCCGGTCACAACGCGAGTCACAAAAACCCACCCTGACGTGCACCACCACAACCCGCCGGAACGAAGGGGTGCGAGAAAAGTGCGGCTGGGGTGGGCTCGTCGTGTGAGAAGCCGGCCGAGTTCACGGTCACCGACAGAAGACGGTGACGGCCGGGGACCGGCGCCACGCGAGAAGCGGTTACCGGTACGGCGAACGCTTCTGGGTGAACTCGCTCGTCAACGCATAGAGGGGTGTCCTTCTCGGGTGCGTCGTCCATGCTGGTTGGCATTCAAGGTGCACCGCGACCCGGGTCTCGGTGGCCGCCCGGCGGATCCTGCGGGAGCACTAGCAAGCCTCGGCTTGTCCCTGTGGGAACGCCCTGCCGTCGCTACCATTGGGGCCCGGTATCAGCGGCTATCTCCGGAAGGGCCGGTACGTCATGGCGTTCTACGAGAGGGTGACCTGGCCGGACGGGGGAGTTCTGATGGTTCAGCCTTACGATCCCGCACTCCACGCCGCGGGCACCAAGGGCCGCGATGGCAGGTGCTTCTGGTCCGACCACCACGCGGAGGCTCGCTGGTCGGTTGTCTGGAAAGGCAGGCGATGGGCGGTGTGCGACGCCGACCTCGTGGCCTTCGCGCGATCGGAGCTCGGCGTCACCGAAAGCGCCACCTGAGCACCAGCGGTCCGTCCGACCTCGCGGAGATCGACGGACTCCAGCCCGGGCCAGGGATCAGTTAGATCGCGGATTCCTGGCGGCGGGTGCGTTCGGCGAGGGCGTGTTCGTCGGTGCGGGCGTCGTAGGCGCGGAACTTGGGCAGTACGGCCGCCATGGCGGCGACCGCGCCCATGCACAGCAGGCCGCCGATGCCCAGGGAGAAGCGGGTGCCGCCCGCCTGGGCCAGGAACCCGGCCCGGGCGTCGCCGAGCATGGGGCCGGTGGAGTAGGACAGCAGTTCGATGCCGGCCAGCCGGCCGCGGTACTCGTCGGGGATGGTCTGGTTCCAGATGATGCCCCGGAACACGCCGCTGATCATGTCGGCGCCTCCGGCGACGGCCAGGAAGACCGCGACCAGCCAGATGTTGGGCATGACGGAGGCGACGGTGACTCCGGCGCCCCACAGGGTGGCGGAGATGATGACGGCCCGGCCGTGGCGGTGGACGTGGCTGGTCCAGCCGGAGGTGGCCGAGGCGATGACCGAGCCGATGCCTCCCGCGGCGTACAGCAGGCCGAGGGCCTTGGTGGCGTGCAGGTCGTCGGCGAGGAACGGGAACAGCGCGTTGGAGAACGCGAACACCATGGCGGCGATGTCGACCAGGTAGGTGCCCATCAGGTCGGGCCGCCCGACGGCGTACCTGACCCCTTCCATCATCGAGTTGAGCGAGGCCGGGGCGACGTCGCTGGCGACGGTGACCGGCCTCACCCGGACCAGCAGGACCAGCGACAGCAGGAACGAGACGATGTCGACGCCGTAGGAGGTCGCGGGGCCGAAGGTCACCACGATGACCCCGCCGATGGCCGGGCCCACGATCATCCCGGCGTTACGGGCGAGGCCCTGGATGGCGAAGGCCGCGCCCATCTGGTCGAGCTTGAGCACCCGATTGATGATCGCCTGCTCGCTGGGCCCGCGCAGGCTGGACAGGCCGGCGGAGAGCGCGGCCACGACGTACAGCACGGGGATCTGCGCCTGCGGGGGGAGCAGGAGGGCGTTCGCCATGAGGAGCATTGAGGTGAGGCAGAGGCCGACCTCGGACAGTACGACGATCTTGCGCCGGTCGAGCGCGTCGGCGATCGCCCCGCCCCACAGCCCGCACACGACCATCGGGACGAACTCCGCCAGGCTGACCAGCCCGACCGCGACGTAGGAGCCGGTGAGCTGCTTCATCTGGTACGGCACGGCGACCATGGTCAGCACGCTGCCGAACATCGTGATCACGCCAGAGCCGAGCAGCAGGCGGAAGTCACGGGACTCGCGCAGCGGGCTCACGTCCATACGGAGGCGGAGCAGCAGCGTCTTGAGCGTTCCCGCGGGTCTGGTGGACACAGGCGGCAAGTGTGGAGGGCGGGGGACCACTGGGCAACCGATTTTCCTGGTCCAGACCCATGTCAGGACGGACATACGGCCCAGGCCCTGGGTGAGAACTGTCATCTTCCTGGATCTCACCGAGCACGCCCGACCGAAGATCACCCGAAGGCGCCGTCGTCCCGGCGCGGCGTGATCCAGAGCGGTTGGCCGACCCAAAATCGATTGCGCCCGTCGGGAGGATGGACGGCATGGATCGACAACTGCTCAGTGCCATCGCCCACCGCGACCACCCGATCGCCGCGCCCGTCTCAGCGGCCAACCTCGATCGGTTGCTGCGCCGGGCGGCGCTGCCGGAGGGGGCCCGCATCCTCGACCTCGGGTGCGGCGAGGGCGAATGGTCGCTTCGGGCGCTTGAGCTCGTCCCCTCGGCCGTGGCCGACGGTGTGGACATCTCGCCGTACGCCCTGTCGTCCGCGGAACGGGCGGCCGGCGCGCGAGATCTGTCCGACCGGCTTTCGCTGCACTCGATGCCCGCCGCGGAATTCTCCGCCTCCGAGCCGTACGATCTGGTGCTCTGCCTGGGTTCGACCCACGCCTTCGGCGGCTTGAAGGAGACGATGGACGGGCTGGCCCGGTTCGTACGGCCTGGCGGGCTGGCGCTGGTGGGTGAGGCTTTCTGGGAACGACCCCCCGCTCCGGAGATCATCGACGTCCTCGGCGAATACTCCGGCCTGGCGGGCACGGTGGAGGCCGCCGAGTCCGAAGGCTGGCTGACCGTCTACGCCCACGTGAGCGACCTGGCCGAGTGGGACGAGTACGAGTGGTCGTGGACCGGCACGCTGGCACGCTGGGCGGCCGGCAATCCAGGCCCCGACGGTGAGCAGGCCCTCGCCGCAGTGAGAGAGCACCGCGACATGTGGCTCGACGGCTACAGAGGCGTGCTCGGTTTCGTCTCCCTGCTCCTTCAGCGCGGGTGAGCCGTTCCTGCTCTCCAACAACACCGCCGGCAGAACACCCACACTCTTCGGCGCGGTGGGGATCACAAAGGCTCTCCAGGATGATCCCGGAGGGCCTCTCACGTATGTGCGGCCGAGACGACTCGAACCCTTGACCACTCGCGTCCAGGGACCGGAAGAAGGAGATCCGTCGGGGAGCCGGCCGCCTCCTTCGTGGGACTTCAGAGCCCGAGAGTCTCCTTGCGTGGGACCTCACAGGCCCAGGGTCTCCTTGCGGAGGTGGGTTTTGAGGATTTTCCCGCCGGGGTTGCGGGGGAGTTCGGCGTCGCGGAACCAGAAGCGGACCGGGATCTTGAACGGGGCCAGCGCCCCCCGCAGGAACTCCCGCAGCTCCTCCGTGGTCGCCGGCACGCCGGGCTTGAGCCGGACGACCGCGCCTACCTGCTCGCCGAGCTCGTCGTCCGGGATCCCGATGACCGCCGCGTCGTCGATGGCGGGGTGCTCGAACAGGGCCGCCTCCACCTCGGCGCAGTAGACGTTCTCGCCGCCCCGGATGACCATGTCCTTGGCCCGGTCGACGATGTAGACGAAGCCCTCCTCGTCCACCCGCGCGAGGTCGCCCGTGTGCAGCCATCCGTTGACGAACGTCTCCGCGGTCGCGTCCGGGCGGTTCCAGTAGCCCGTGATCACGTTGGGGCCGCGCATGCACAGCTCGCCCACCTCGCCCACTGGCAGCTCGTTGCCGAGCGGGTCGGAGATCCGCACGTCGCAGACCGCCAGGGGCAGGCCGATGCTGTCGGGCTTGGCCAGGTACGTCGGCCCGCTGTTGTAGATCGCGAGCGCGGTCGTCTCCGTCATGCCGTACCCGTTGGACGCCTGCCGCTGAGGCAGCTGGTCGTTGATGCGCTCAAGCAGCTTGGGCGGGGCCGGCGCGCCGCCGTAGCTCACCCCGCCGAGGCTGGAGATGTCGTACTTGCCGAAGTCCGGATGCGACAGCAGCTGCCAGGCGTTGGTGGGGACTCCGGTGAGGATCGTCACCTGCTCGCGCTCGATGAGCTGAAGTGCCAGCCCCGGGTCCCACTTGTACATCAGCACCAGACCGCCGCCGGTGAACATGGTCGCGGTCATGACCGCGAAGCAGCCGGTGACGTGGAACAGCGGCACCGAGAGCAGGGTGATCCGCCGGGTGCTCACCGCCGAGGCCGGGTCCTTGCCCGCCATGGCCACGCTGCGCAGCAGGGCATAGGCGACGGTCATCGGCGACTGGCCGAGGTTGCGGTGGCTGCCGAGCGCCCCCTTGGGACGGCCGGTCGTCCCGGACGTGTAGAAGATCGTCGCCGGGTCCTCGGCGTCCAGCTCGACGGCAGGCAGCGCCACGCCGGCACGTACCTCCCCGAGGACCTCGGCGAACTCCCGGGCCCCGGGGGGCAGCTCGCCGGTGGTGCGGGTGACGATCAGGGGGACGTCGGTGTCCGCCAGCCGCTCGGCGCGCTCGCCGTCGACGACGGCGACCTTGGCGCCCGAGTCCGTCAGGCCGTACTCCAGCTCAGGGGTGGTCCACCAGGCGTTGAGCGGTACGGCTATCGCCCCGATCGCGAGCGTCGCCGAGAACGCGACGATCCACTCGGGGTAGTTGCGCATGGCGATGGCGACCCGGTCGCCCTTGGTCACCCCGAAGTCCTCGACGAGTCGCCCGGCCAGCGTCGCCGCCCGCCGGTAGTGCTCCTCGTAGGTGATCCGCTCGTCCTCGTACACGAGGAACACCTTGTCGCCGTGGAAGCGGCTGTTCTCCAGAAGGGCCCGGAAGGTCGCCGGGGCGTGCTTCCAGGTCCGGAGCCTGGTCCCGCGGATCTCGACCTCGTCCATCTCGAAGAGCTGGCCCGGTCCGGTGAGTTGTGCCTGGACCTGGTCGTTCGTGACAGTCATGCGCGGTGACTCCCGGGGTGAGTAGGTGCCGTTGCCAAGTGACGATACCGACCGGTAGGTACGGACAACAGAGGCTCGTTCCAGACCGCCGCGCCGAGCACGCTCGCTTGCATGAAGATGCTTGGGCGTGCATACTTTCTCTATATAGAAATCATGAGGGCGAGTGCATGAACATGCGAGGTGGGTCGATGAGGGCGGCGGTCGCCGGAGCCAGCGGGTACGCCGGGGGCGAGCTGCTGCGCCTTCTCCTCGCCCACCCCGCCATCGAGATCGGCGCGCTGACGGCGGGTTCGAGCGCGGGCGGCACGCTCGCCGCGCACCAGCCGCACCTACCCGCCCTGGCCGGCAGGGTCATCGAGGAGACGACCGCCGAGACCCTCGCGGGCCACGACGTCGTCTTCCTGGCCCTTCCGCACGGCCAGTCCGCCGCCGTCGCCGAGCGGCTCGGTGACGACACGCTCGTGGTCGACTGCGGCGCCGACTTCCGGCTGGAGGACGCCGCCGAGTGGGCCCACTTCTACGGCGGCGCCCACGCCGGCACCTGGCCGTACGGGCTGCCCGAGCTGCCCGGCCAGCGTGACCTGCTGCGCACCGCCAAGCGCATAGCCGTGCCCGGCTGCTACCCGACCTCGGCCACCCTCGCCCTGTTCCCCGCGTTCGCCGCGGGCCTCGCCCAGCCCGACGTCGTGGTGGTCGCGGCCAGCGGCACCTCCGGCGCCGGCAGGTCGCCCAAGCCGAGCCTCCTCGGCAGCGAGGTGATGGGCTCGGTCAGCGCCTACAGCGTCGGCGGCACCCACCGCCACACCCCCGAGATCGCGCAGAACCTCTCCAAGGTCGCGGAAGGCCCGGTGAAGGTCTCCTTCACCCCGATGCTGGCCCCGATGAGCAGGGGCATCCTCGCAACCTGCACCGCTCCCGCCGTCCCCGGCCTCACCGCGACCGCGCTGCGCGAGGCGTACGAGGCGGCGGTCAAGGACGAGCCGTTCCTGCGGCTGCTGCCCGAGGGCACCTGGCCCGCGACGGCCATGACCCTCGGCGCCAACACCGCCGCGCTCCAGGTGACCCTCGACGAGCGGTCCGGGCGCGTCGTCGCCGTCGTCGCCATCGACAACCTGACCAAGGGCACCGCGGGCGGGGCCATCCAGAGCGCCAACCTCGCCCTCGGCCTGGCAGAAGAACTCGGCCTTCCCCTCAATGGAGTCGCCCCGTGAGCGAGCGCAGCCAGACAACACGGATCCCAGGAGGGCACGCGTGAGCGTCACCGCACCCCTCGGCTTCCGCGCGGCAGGTGTCGCCGCGGGCCTCAAGTCACGTGATACCCGCGACGTCGCGATCGTCGTCAACGACGGCCCCTCACGGGCCGCCGCCGGGGTCTTCACCCGCAACCGGGTGAAGGCCGCCCCGGTGCTCTGGTCCCAGCAGGTGCTCGCCGGCGGCAGGGTGAGGGCGGTCGTCCTCAACTCCGGCGGCGCGAACGCCTGCACAGGCCCCGACGGTTTCCAGGACACCCACGCCACCGCCGAGAAGGTCGCCGAGCTCATCGGCGACTCGGCCGGTGAGGTGGCGGTCTGCTCCACCGGGCTGATCGGCGAGCGGTTGCCGATGGACCTGCTGCTCCCCGGTGTCGAGACCGCCGCCGCCCAGCTGTCCAGGGACGGCGGTCTCGCCGCCGCCGACGCGATCCGCACGACCGACACGGTCACCAAGATCTCCTTCCGCAGGGGAGAGGGCTACATGGTGGGCGGCATGGCCAAGGGCGCGGGCATGCTCGCGCCGGGCATGGCCACCATGCTCAGCGTGATCACCACCGACGCCGACGTGCCGGCCGAGGAGCTCGACCGGGTGCTGCGCAGGGCCGTCGGCGTCACGTTCGACCGGCTCGACACCGACGGCTGCATGTCGACCAACGACACCGTGCTGCTGCTCGCCAGTGGAGCCTCCGGCGTGAGCCCCGACCCGGCCGAGTTCGAGAAGAAGGTCACCGAGGTCTGCGCCGACCTGTCCAGGCAGCTCCTCGTCGACGCCGAGGGCGCCACCAAGGCCATCGCGATCGAGGTCGTGGGCGCCGCCCGCGAGGACGACGCCGTGACCGTCGGCAGGGCCGTCTCCAGGTCCAACCTGCTCAAGTGCGCCATCCACGGCGAGGACCCCAACTGGGGCCGCGTCCTTTCCGCCGTCGGCACCACCGACGCGGTCTTCGAGCCCGACCGGCTCAACGTCGCCATCAACGGCATCTGGATCTGCCGGGGCGGCGCCGCCGGGGACGACCGCGCCAAGGTCGACCTGCGCCCCCGGGACGTGACGATCACGATCGACCTCTCGGCCGGCCCGCACTCCGCGACCGTCCACACCACCGACCTCACCGCCGAGTACGTCCACGAGAACTCGGCGTACTCGACATGAGCGCGGGGCTGACACCCGGCGCGGGACCCCAGGCGCACGCCAAGGCGGCCGTCCTCATCGAGGCCCTGCCCTGGCTCGAGCGCTTCCGCGGCCAGATCGTCGTCGTCAAGTACGGCGGGCACGCCATGGCCGACCAGGGCCTGCGCGAGAGCTTCGCCGACGACATGGTGTTCCTGCTGCACGCGGGCCTCAAGCCCGTCGTCGTGCACGGCGGCGGTCCCCAGATCAACCGCCACCTCGACAGGCTCGGCATCGAGAGCAGCTTCACGGCCGGGCTCCGGGTGACCACGCCCGAGGCGATGCAGGTCGTGCGCATGGTGCTGGTCGGCCAGGTCAACCGCGACGTCGTCGGCCTGATCAACCGCCACGGCCCGTTCGCCATCGGCATGTCGGGCGAGGACGCCCACCTGTTCACCGCCGAGCGCAAGCACGCCGAGGTGGACGGCGAGAAGGTCGACATCGGCCAGGTCGGCGAGATCGTCAGGGTCGAGGCGGGAGCCGTCCAGGCGCTGCTCGGCGACGGGCGCATCCCTGTGGTGTCCTCGATCGCGCGCGGCGAGGACGGCGAGATCTACAACGTCAACGCCGACACCGCGGCCGCGGCGCTCGCGGTCGCGCTGAACGCCGGCAAGCTCGTCGTGCTCACCGACGTCGAGGGCCTGTACGCCGACTGGCCGGCCTCCGGGGACGGCTCCGCCTCCGAGGTGATCAGCCGGCTGACGGCCGGAGAGCTCGCCAAGCTGCTGCCCGGCCTGTCCAGCGGCATGGTGCCCAAGATGGAGGCCTGCCTGACGGCGGTCACCGGAGGCGTGCCGCAGGCGCACGTGCTCGACGGCAGGGTGCCGCACTCGGTGCTGCTCGAAATCTTCACGGACGAGGGGATCGGAACCATGGTCGTGCCCGAGGTGGACTCATGACCGGCGCAGGGTCGCTCACGGAGCGCTTCGAGGCCGCGTTCATGCCGAACTACGGGGTCCCGCCCGTGGCCCTGGTACGCGGCGAGGGAGCCTACCTCTGGGACGCGGACGGCGTGCGCTACCTCGACCTGATCGCGGGCATCGCGGTCAGCTCGCTCGGCCACGCGCACCCCGCCCTGGTGGAGGCCGTGTCCCGGCAGGTGGCGACGCTCGCGCACACCTCCAACCTGTTCGTGAACGAGCCCGAGGTGCTGCTCGCCGAGCGCCTGCTCGGCCTGCTGAAGGCCCCGGGCCGCGTCTTCCTCGCCAACTCCGGCACCGAGGCGAACGAGTGCGCGCTCAAGCTCGCCATCAAGTACGGCAGGAGCACCGGCAGGAAGTACTTCATCGCCGCGGACAACGGTTTCCACGGTCGCACGCTCGGGGCGCTCTCGCTGACCGGCAAGGCCTCCATCCGCGACCAGTTCGGGCCGTTCCCGCTCGATGTGCGCTTCGTCCCGTACGGCGACGCCGACGCGCTCAAGCAGGCCATCACCCAGGACTGCGTGGCGGTGTTCCTGGAGCCCACGCAGGGCGAGGCGGGCGTCGTGCCGCCCCCGGCCGGCTACTTCACCGCCGCGCGCGAGATCTGTGACGCGGCCGGGGCGCTGCTGGTGCTCGACGAGATCCAGTCGGCGATCGGCCGCACCGGGCACTGGTTCGCCCACCAGCACGACGGCATCGTCCCCGACGTGCTGACCCTGGCCAAGGGCCTGGGCGGCGGCATGCCGATCGGCGCCTGCGTCGGCTTCGGCGACGCGGGCACGCTCTTCGCCAAGGGCGACCACGGCTCGACCTTCGGCGGCAACCCCGTGTCCGCGGCGGCGGCTCTGGCCGTGATCGACACCATCGACCGCGACGGCCTGCTCGGCCAGGTCCGCACGACCGGGCAGCGGCTCCGCGACGGCATCGCCGCCATCGGCCATCCGCTGGTGGCCGGGGTGCGCGGCCGGGGGCTCTGGCTGGCCGTCGTGCTCACCGCCGACCGCGCCGCCGACGTCCAGGCCGCCGCCCAGCGGGCCGGGTTCCTGGTCAACGCGGTGCAGCCCGGCGCCGTGCGCATCGCTCCGCCGCTCCTGATCACCACGGAGCAGGTCGACTCCTTCCTCCAGGCCTTCCCGGCGATCCTCGCGGAGGTGGCCCCGTGAGCCCGCACGGTGGCGCCCCGGGAGCAGTCCGGCACTTCCTGCGGGACGACGACCTGAGCCCCGCGGAGCAGGCCGAGGTGCTCGACCTCGCCGAGGCCATGAAGAAGGACCGGTACGGCTACCGTCCGTTCGAGGGCCCGATGACCGTCGCGGTGATCTTCGACAAGCACTCCACCCGCACCCGCATCTCGTTCGCGGTCGGCATCGCCGAGCTGGGCGGCCAGCCGCTGATCATCGACGCGGGCAGCTCCCAGATGGGCAGGGGAGAGCCGATCGAGGACACCGCCCGCGTCCTCGAAAGGCAGGTCGCCGCGATCGTGTGGCGCACCTTCGGCCAGGAGCGCGTGGAGGCGATGGCCTCGGCGTCGTCGGTGCCGGTCGTCAACGCGCTGACCGACGAGTTCCACCCCTGCCAGATCCTCGCCGACCTGCTCACCGTGCGGGAGAAGCGAGGCACACTCGCCGGTCAGACGCTCACCTACCTGGGCGACGGCGCCAACAACATGGCCCACTCCTACCTGCTCGGCGGCGCCACCGCGGGGATGCACATCCGCGTCGCCGCGCCCGCCGCGTACCAGCCGGACCCGCTGATCCTCAACCGCGCGGCCGAGATCGCCGCGTCGGCCGGAGGGTCGGTCACTGTGCTGTCGGACGCGGCCGTGGCCGCCGCCGGCGCCCACGTGCTGGCCACCGACACCTGGGTGTCGATGGGCCAGGACGGCAAGGACGAGCGGGTCGCCGCGCTCATGCCGTACCAGCTGAACGCCGGGCTGCTCGGCCTGGCGGCCCCCGACGCGACGGTGCTGCACTGCCTGCCCGCCTACCGCGGCCTGGAGATCACCGCCGAGGTGCTGGACGGCCCGCGCAGCGTAGTCTGGGACCAGGCGGAGAACCGCCTGCACGCCCAGAAGGCCCTGCTCCACTGGCTGGTGGCGCGATGACCATCCCGCTGACCAAGGCCGGAAGGCTCGCGAAGATCGCCGATCTGGTGAACCGCCACAAGGTCAAGTCACAGCCCGAGCTCGCCAGGCTGCTGGCCGAGAGCGGAGTCGAGGTCACCCAGGCCACGCTCTCGCGCGACCTCGACGAGCTGGGCGCGCTGAAGCTGCGGGCGGACGACGGCTCGCTGGTGTACGCGCTGCCGGGCGAGGGAGGCGCGCGCATCCCGCTGACCCGCATGGGCGCCGGCGAGAGCCCGGCTGCCCGGCTGCGACGGGTCGCCGAGGAGCTGCTGGTCTCGGCCGAGGCCTCGGCGAACCTCGTGATCGTGCGCACCCCTCCGGGGGCCGCGCAGTTCCTCGCCTCCGCGCTCGACCACGCCGACTGGGAGGCGATCCTCGGCACGGTCGCCGGCGACGACACGATCCTGGTGATCAGCCGGGATCCCATGGGCGGGGCTCATCTCGTGGAGTCCCTGCTCAGACTGACCGATCGACGTAGTCAGCCCGTGTGAGCCGGGCGTCCCGCGATCATGCGGGCCAGTTTCAGAACCCGAGCGAACCGGGCGTTCCCCGCAAGCCACTACGAAATTCCTTTTCCTGGGAGAGCAGAGCAATGACTGACAGGGTGGTACTCGCCTACTCCGGTGGCCTCGACACGTCCGTGGCCATCCCCTTCCTCGCCGACCAGACCGGCGCCGAGGTCATCGCCGTGGCCGTCGACGTCGGCCAGGGCGGCGAGGACATGGAGGTCATCCGGAAGCGCGCCATCGACTGCGGCGCCGTCGAGTCGGTCGTGGTGGACGCCCGCGAGGAGTTCGCCGCCGACTTCTGCGTGCCGGCGCTCCAGGCCAACGCCCTCTACATGGACCGCTACCCGCTGGTCTCCGCCCTGTCCCGGCCGCTGATCGTCAAGCACCTGGCCGCCGCCGCCAAGGAGTTCGACGGCACCCACGTGTCGCACGGCTGCACCGGCAAGGGCAACGACCAGGTCAGGTTCGAGGCCGGCCTCGCCGCGCTGAACCCCTCGCTGAAGGTCATCGCCCCCGCCCGCGACTACGCCTGGACCCGCGACAAGGCCATCGCCTTCGCCGAGGAGAAGGGCCTGCCGATCGACGTCAACAAGAAGTCGCCGTACTCCATCGACCAGAACATCTGGGGCCGGGCCGTCGAGACCGGGTTCCTGGAGGACATCTGGAACGCCCCGATCGAGGACGTCTACTCCTACACCGCCGACCCGTCGCAGCCGCGCGAGGCCGACGAGGTCGTCATCACCTTCCAGGCGGGCGTGCCCGTGGCCCTGGACGGGCGTTCGCTCACCCCGTTCCAGATCATCGCCGAGCTCAACCAGCGCGCCGGCGCCCAGGGCGTCGGACGGCTCGACATGGTCGAGGACCGCCTCGTCGGCATCAAGTCCCGCGAGGTGTACGAGGCTCCGGGCGCGATCGCCCTGATCACCGCCCACATGGAGCTGGAGAACGTCACGGTCGAGCGCGACCTCGCCCGGTTCAAGCGCTCGGTCGACCAGCGGTGGGGCGAGCTGGTCTACGACGGCCTCTGGTTCTCCCCGCTCAAGGACGCGCTCGACACCTTCATCGCCGACGCGCAGAAGTACGTCTCCGGCGACATCCGCATGACCCTGCACGCCGGACGGGCCGTCGTGACCGGCCGCCGCTCCGAGGCTTCGCTGTACGACTTCTCGCTGGCGACCTACGACACGGGCGACGCGTTCGACCAGTCGCTCGCAAAGGGCTTCGTCCAGCTCTGGAGCCTTCCCTCCAAGATCGCCGCCGCCCGGGACGGTCGTCTCGGCTGACGAGGCCCATTTGGGCTAGGGTCGCGGATTGAGCGTTGGAACTGGGGAAGAGGAGAACGGTGGCTGAGGGTGGCAAGCCCATGCGGCTCTGGGGTGGCAGGTTCGAAGGCGGTCCGGCGGACGCGCTGACACGGCTGTCGGTCAGCGTGCAGTTCGACTGGCGGCTCGCGCCGTACGACCTGCTGGCGTCACGGGCGCACGCCCGGGTGCTCCACCGCGCCGGGCTGCTGAGCGAGGCGGAGCTCGAGCGCATGCTCGGAGCCCTGGACGACCTCGAACAGGCGTGCAAGGCCGGTGACTTCCGGCCCGCCGTGGCCGACGAGGACGTGCACACCGCTCTCGAGCGCGGGCTACTGGAGCGTCTCGGCTCGCTCGGCGGCAAGCTGCGCGCCGGCCGCAGCCGCAACGACCAGGTGGCCACCGACCTCCGGCTCTACCTGCGCGACCACGTCCGCTACATCGTGTCGCGGCTCGTCGAGCTGGAGACGGCCCTGATGAGCCAGGCCGAGGAGCACGCGTCCACCGCGGCCCCCGGCATGACCCACCTGCAGCACGCCCAGCCGGTGTCGTTCGGGCACCAGCTTCTCGCGCACGTCCACGCGATCGCCCGCGACGTCGACCGGCTGCGCGACTGGGACCGGCGCGCGGCCGTGTCCCCGCTCGGCGCGGGCGCGCTCGCGGGCTCGTCCCTGCCCCTGGACCCGCAGGCGGTCGCCGAGGAGCTGGGCTTCGACTCCGCCGCGCCCAACTCCATGGACGCCGTCGCCGACCGCGACTTCGCCGCCGAGTTCCTGTTCTGCGCCTCGCTGATCGGGGTCCACCTGTCGCGGCTGGGCGAGGAGATCGTCCTGTGGGCCTCGCAGGAGTTCCACTGGATCGAGATGGACGACGCCTACTCCACCGGATCGTCGATCATGCCGCAGAAGAAGAACCCCGACGTCGCCGAGCTGGCCCGGGGCAAGTCCGGCAGGCTCATCGGCAACCTCATGACGCTGCTGACCACCCTCAAGGGCCTGCCGCTCACCTACAACCGCGACCTGCAGGAGGACAAGGAGCCGGTGTTCGACTCGGTCGACACCCTGCTGCTGGTCCTGCCCGCCGTCTCCGGCCTGGTCTCCACGATGCGGGTGAACACCGCCCGCCTCGAGTCCTCCGCGCCCGACGGCTTCGCCCTGGCCACCGACCTGGCCGAGCTGCTGGTGCGCAGGGGGGTGCCGTTCCGCGACGCCCACGAGGCGGTCGGCCACCTCGTCGTGTGGTGCCAGGTCAACGACACCACCTTCGAGAAGCTCACCGAGGACGATCTCGCCAAGATCTCCCCGCACTTCGTGGGGACCCCCGGCGGGCCGGCCGTCCCCGGCGACGAGGGCGGCGTGCCGGGCACCCTCGACGTGCTGAACGTCCAGGGCGCGCTCGCCTCGCGCAAGGCGTACGGAGGCACCGCGCCCGACCGCGTCCGCGACCAGCTGACCGCCCTGCGGGAGATCGTCGACGGCCAGGCGGCGTGGGCGAGCGGATCCTAGACCGGCGGTTCTTCGACCGGCCCTCACCGGAGGTGGCGCCCGCCCTGCTCGGGCGGGTCCTGCGGCACGGGCCGGTCGCGGTGCGCCTGACCGAGGTGGAGGCGTACGGCCCGCCCGGTGCGGACCCCGCGTCCCACACCTACCGAGGGCGCACCCCGCGCAACTCCGTCATGTTCGGGCCGCCCGGTCACCTGTACGTCTACTTCACGTACGGCATGCACTTCTGCGCCAACATCGTCTGCCTGCCCGAGGGGATGGGCTCGGGGGTGCTGCTGCGCGCCGGCGAGGTGATCGAGGGGGCCGAGGTCGCCCGCACCCGCCGCCACCGGCCCAGTACGGCCGCACCGCTGACCGGCCGCGGCCAGACCATCCCCGAGCGCGACCTGGCGCGCGGCCCCGCGCGACTGGCCGTGGCGCTGGGCGTGGGCAGGGAGCACAACGGGCTCGACTGCTGCTCGGGCTCCCTGGACCTGCGGATCCTCGAAGGCGACGCCGTGGACCCCGCGCTGGTCCGCTCCGGCCCGCGCACCGGCGTCTCCACCGCCGCGGACACCCCCTGGCGCTTCTGGATCGACGGCGACCCCACCGTCTCGCCGTACCGCAAGCACGTGCCCAAGACGCGTCCGAGCTGACCCGCCATCGTGATCACGAGGAACGGCTTTCAAGTGGCGGAGTGGTGCGATGATCGGGCAGGCTGTAAGGCAAGGCGAAAGCCGTACATGTATCCGTCGAACCAACCATGAAGGCCAGGATCGTGACCGACATCCTCGATGACCTTGCGTGGCGCGGCCTGATCGCGCAGTCCACCGATATCGACACCCTGAGGGTGGCGATGGCCGAGGGTCCGATCACGGTCTATTGCGGGTTCGACCCCACAGCACCGTCGCTGCACGTCGGCAACCTCGTCCCGCTCCTCACGCTGACCCGCATCCAGCGGGCAGGGCACCGGGCCATCGGGCTGGTCGGCGGAGCCACCGGCCTCATCGGCGACCCCAGCGGCAAGAGCGAGGAGCGGTCGCTCAACTCGGCCGAGGTCGTCGCCGAGTGGGTGCGGCGCATCCGCGTCCAGGTGGAGAAGTTCATCGACCTGTCGGAGTCCTCCGGTTCCGTCCTGGTGAGCAACCTCGACTGGACCCACGGCCTGTCGGCCATCGACTTCCTCCGCGACGTCGGCAAGCACTTCCCGGTGAACCGCATGCTCGCCCGCGAGTCGGTCTCGGCGCGCCTCGGGGGGGAGGGGCTGAGCTACACCGAGTTCAGCTACCAGATCCTGCAGGCCAACGACTACCTGGAGCTCTACCGCAGGCATGGCTGCACGCTGCAGATCGGCGGCAGCGACCAGTGGGGCAACATCACGGCGGGGTGCGACCTGATCCGCCGTGTCGAGGGCGGCCACGTGCACGCGCTGACCGTACCGCTGATCACCAAGGCCGACGGCACGAAGTTCGGCAAGACGGCCGGCGGCGCCGTGTGGCTCGACCCCGAGCTGACCTCGCCGTACGCCTTCTACCAGTTCTGGCTCAACTCCGACGACCGTGACGTCGTGAAGTTCCTGAAGATCTTCAGCTTCAGGTCCAGGGACGAGATCGAGGCGCTGGAGAAGAGCGCGTCCGACCGCCCTGCGGCCCGTGAGGCGCAGCGGGCGCTGGCGGAGGAGTTCACGACCCTGCTGCACGGGGCGGAGGAGTGCGCCGCGGTGATCGCCGCATCGGGCGCGCTGTTCGGCCAGGGCTCGCTGGAGGAGCTGCCGGAGCGAACGCTCG